>NZ_JAHZMP010000009.1 GCF_020748465.1 Terrisporobacter mayombei | reverse complement strand
AGAAGATGCTTTCAAATATGCAAGAAGTTAAAGCTAGAGGAGCAAAAGTTATAGCAATAGCTAAAGAGCACAACAAAGAAGTAGAAAAATCAGCTGATAGAGTAATATATATACCAGAAGTTGATGATATGTTTGCAAGTATAACAGCTGTTGTACCAATGCAACTACTTTCTTATCACGTAGCTGAGATGAGAGGGTGCGACATAGATAAGCCTAGAAACCTAGCTAAGTCAGTTACAGTCGAATAATAGAAAACAATTGGATAATAAATAATATAGAAGGTTATATACTAAAAGTATATAACCTTTTTGTTCTTAATGAATTATTTAATATACTAAAAATGTTAATTTTAATGATACTAAACCGTATATCCTTTTTGATAATGTCAATAATTTAAATAAAAGCTAACACAAACAACTTATTAAGGGGGATTTACTATGAAAGTTATAAAATTTGTTACAACTTTCTTACTATTATTCATCATAGGAATATTTACATCTTATGCAGGTGTAAAATATAATAAATGGACTGATAATTTTATAAACACATTTGAACAAACAGAGGCAAATTTTAAATTTTACAATATAAAAATTAATTGTGTAGTATCGAATATAAGCAGTAAAAAACAAATAGAAAGTATGTGCGCAGATATTGTAAATTCTTTAAATTTGAATTCGGATAAAATTAAATTGAGAGAAGAAAATGACAATGGAGTTAAAATTTATGCTCAAATTCAAGATGGATCTTATAACGTATCATTTACAGCAATCAAAAAAAATAATAAAGAATACTATATAATTATTGACATATTATGCAATAAGGTATATAAAAATATAGGAGATGTTTATCGAAATTTAAATGATGTACTTCATAAACGTTCAAATGATGTAGAGATTTACCTTTGTATGGCTGGAGAATATACAAAAAAATTACAATTATATAAATCTAATGATATTTTAGAGAATATATTGTATAATATGAATGCAAAGGAAATAGACAGAGTAAGAGAAAATAACTTGGTTTCTGTTACAGCATATAGTAATTTGTTAACAGAAAACGATTTAGATTATTTAGAAAATAAGATCAATTTAAATATAGGAATTAGGTATAGCGAGAATGAAGATAAGACTTTAATCTACATGGCTACACCCATAATAAAATTAGATTATTAAGTTTAATGAGGAGAGACAAATAATGGCTAAAATAATAGTAAAAAAGAGTAATCCACTTAAAGGTAGTGTTAGAATAGATGGTGCAAAAAATGCTGTATTACCAATAATAGCAGCGACTTTATTAGCGAAAGGAAAATCAGTACTTAGAGAAGTGCCAAATTTAAAAGATGTACATGTTATATCTGATTTATTAAGACATTTAGGTGCTGAAGTTGAATATAAAGGGACTACATTAACTGTTGATGCGACTAACTTAACAACTTATGATGCTCCATATGAACTAGTTAGAAAGATGAGAGCTTCTTTCTTAGTAATGGGACCATTGCTATCAAGATTTAATCAAACTAAAATATCTATGCCAGGGGGATGTGCTATAGGTACTAGACCAATAGATTTACACTTAAAAGGATTTAAAGCCTTAGGTGCTAATGTAGTTATGGATCATGGATTTGTAGAAGCTAAAACAGATAGATTAAAAGGTAGTAAACTATATCTAGATTTTCCATCAGTAGGGGCTACTGAAAATATAATGATGGCAGCAGTATTAGCAGAAGGAACTACTATAGTAGAAAATGCTGCAGAAGAGCCAGAAATAGTTGATTTAGCTAACTTCTTAAATGAAATGGGAGCAGATGTTAGAGGTGCAGGAACAAATACAATAAGAATAAAAGGTGTAAAAGAATTAAAGGCTACAGAACATGATGTAATACCTGATAGAATAGAAGCTGCTACTTTTATGGTAGCTGCAGCTATGACAAAAGGTGATATAACTATTGAAAATATAATTCTTGAACACTTAAAGCCTGTGACAGCTAAATTAAGAGAAGCTGGTTGTGAAATTATAGAGATGGATAATTCTATAAGAGTAATAGGTCCAGAAAAATTAAAATCTATAGATATAAAAACTTTACCACATCCAGGTTTCCCAACAGATGTTCAAGCGCAATTTATGGCTATGCTTACTGTTGCAAAAGGAACTGGGGTAGTTATAGAAACAGTATTCGAGAATAGATTTATGCATGTTGCTGAGTTCAACAGAATGGGAGCAAACATTAAAATAGAAGGTAGAACTGCTGTTGTAGAAGGTGTAGAAGAATTAAATGGAGCTAAAGTAAATGCTACTGATTTAAGAGCTGGAGCTGCATTGATACTTTGTGGTCTTATAGCAGAAGGTGAAACTGAAATAGGAGAAATTTATCATATTCAAAGAGGATATGTAGATATTGATAAAAAAATAACTGCATTAGGCGGTAATATAGAGATAGTTGAATAAGAATTAGTAATAAAAAAATGGGTTTTTTCATATATTTAAGAAGCTTAAATCTTAGGAGGAAGATATATGAAAAAGCCTTTTATTTTTATTTTATTACTATCTCTTTCATTGGTTATAGTATCAGTAATAGGAAGTTTAGTATTTTATGGCGACTCGGGAACCACAACTGTAAAGAATAAAATTACTAAAAAAATTACTAAAGATACTACTTATGAAAAAGTAGATGAAGAATCACCAACTATTAATGTTTATAAGGTAAGTGAAAATAAAATAGAGAAAATGGATATAGAAGAATACCTTTATGGGGTATTATCTAGCGAAATGCCATCAACCTTTGATGTAGAAGCTTTAAAAGCTCAAGCTATATCTGCCAGAACTTATGTTATGTATAAAATGGAGAATAACATTAGATCTGGGCATAAAAATGCAACAGTTTGCACAAACTCAGCTCATTGCCAAGCTTACACATCATATGAAGGTTTAAAAAAAGTAAAGGGTGAAGGTTGGACAAAAAGTGATTATGTTAAGGTAAAAAAAGCAGTAGATGATACTAAGGGCCAAATTATAACCTATGATAATAAGGCAATTTTACCTTTATATTTTTCAACCTCTTCAGGTAAAACTGAAAATAGTAAAGATGTTTTCTCTACTCAATACCCATATTTAGTATCTGTTAATAGCCCATATGAAGAACAATCACCTAAATACTCAACTACTTATTCAATAAAAAAAAGTAAGTTTATTAAATACATAAAAAATATATATCCACATATAAACATATCTTTGGATGAATTAGATAAACAAGTAAGTGTAGTAAATAGGACGGAAGGTGGATGTGTAAAAACAGTTGAAGTGGGAAATGTTAAAATAAGTGGAACTGATATGAGAAAAATATTAAATTTAAACTCTGCTAACTTTACTATAAATTATAATAATGATGAAATGAACTTTACTGTAAAAGGTTATGGCCATGGTGTAGGAATGAGCCAATGGGGAGCAGAAGGAATGGCGAAAAAAGGATACAAGTATTATGATATATTATTTCACTATTTTAAAGGTAGTGATATAAAAGATATGTATTAATATACCAAAAATGTAAAAATGTTGTATAAATATTAATTATTAGTTAATAATCTAAATATGTATTAATATATTTGGAGGTACAACATGAAAAAGAAATTATTAGAAAAGGATGCTTTTTATTTATCCTTATTTATATGTATCTGTATTTTAGCTATTGGAGGAATTTGGTTTACCAATAAAAATGTAGATGATTTATTATCTAAGAATACTCCAACAAAAAGTGAAGATGAAATACATTTAACTGAAGATGAAAAAAATGATGTTCTTCCAACTGCTACAGATTCTGATCAAAACTTAGCAAAAGCAAAAGAAGCTGAACATAATAAAATAAACTACTTAGGAAATCAAGTAATAAGAAATTATTCAGAAAAAGAGCCAAGCTATTCAGAAACTCTAGAAGTTTGGGAAATACATAAAGCAATAGACATAGAAGCGAATGAAAATCAAGAGGTTAAATCACTAACTACTGGTACAGTATTAGATGTATATGATGATGATGAATATGGAATGTCTGTAAAAATTCAATCTGACAAAGATACTGTATTTTCATATTCTAGCTTAGGTAAAAAAATCGCAGTAAAAAAAGGCGATAAAATAAAAGAAGGCCAATGTATAGGATATGCAGGTAACACTAGTGATGTAGAATGCTTAAGTGGGGTACATGTTCACTTAGAAGCATACAAAAATAACAAAGCTATTAATCCAATGAGTTTATTAGAATAAAGCTTAACAGGTTCAATCATATTTGATTGGGCCTGTTATATTTTTTGACTTTCTCTCATATATATCAATAAGGATATGATGTTAGGGGGGAAGGGAGTGAGATCCTATATAGAAGAAAGAGCAGTTATTGTAGCAAAATATATATTAGAAAAAAATACTACAGTAAGACAAACCGCTAAAACTTTTGGTGTAAGTAAAAGTACTATTCATAAGGATGTAACGGAACGATTAGAAGAAATCAATCCTTCTCTAGCTTTAGAAGTTAAGAGAGTTTTAGAAAAGAACAAATCAGAAAGACATATTAGAGGTGGCATGGCAACGAAACTTAAATATGAAAGCGAAAAAAAAGTGTAGGTATATCCTGCACTTTTTTCGCTTTTAACCCAATGATATTATTTCAGATTTTATGCTAAAAAACGACATAAAAATTAAAAAAATTAAATTATAAAAATAAATAAAAATATAAAACAAAAATAAAAATAATAGAAGTAAAAAATGTATGATAAAACCTGCATTTTTTTCTTGACTTATATTATTTTTTTGTATATCTTGTAACATAGAGGTCTTTAAGAGAAATCAAATAAAGTTTAATATATATGAATAATAAAAGGAGTGAAAGTATGGCTGGAGCAGATATAGGAATAGATTTAGGTACGGCAAATGTCTTAGTATATGTGGATGGTAAGGGCATAGTACTAGAAGAGCCGTCGGTAGTTGCAATTGAAAAAAATACAAATACAGTTTTAGCAGTTGGAAATGAAGCAAGAAAAATGATAGGGAGAACACCTGCCAATATAGTGGCAATAAGACCGTTAAAAGATGGTGTTATTTCTGATTATGAAGCAACTGAAAAAATGTTAAAATACTTTACAGAAAAGATAGTTGAGAAAAAAGGGTTTAGAAGACTGGTAATGCCAAGAATAATGGTATGTGTGCCAACAGGTGTAACAGAAGTTGAGAAGAGGGCAGTAGAAGAAGCAACTAGAGAAGCGGGAGCAAGAGAAGTATATATAATAGAAGAACCAATCGCAGCAGCAATAGGTGCAGGTATGGATATATCTTTACCAAATGGAAATATGGTAATAGATATAGGTGGAGGAACTACAGACATAGCTGTTATATCTCTTGGAGGAGCAGTAGTTAGTGATTCAATAAAAATAGGTGGAGATAAGTTTGACACTGCTATAGTAGCTTATATTAAGAAAAAGCATAATCTTCTTATAGGAGAGAGAAGTGCAGAAAAACTAAAAGTAGAAATTGGAACAGCTATGAAAGATAGTGAAGAACAATTTATGAAAATAAGTGGTAGAAACATAATAAAAGGTTTACCAGAAACTATAGAAGTAAGTTCACAAGAAATAGCAGAAGCTTTAGAAGAATGTATAAAGCAAATCGTAGCTACAACTAGAGTCGTATTAGAAAAAATACCACCTGAATTGGCAGCAGATATAAGTACGTCTGGTATAGTAATGACTGGTGGAGGAGCTTTATTAAGAAATCTAGATAAGAGAATTGAAGAAGCTACAGGGATTAATGTAATCGTTGCTGATGAACCTTTATCTTGTGTTGCAAGAGGAACAGGCTCATCATTAAGTACTTTAGATTTACTAGAAACTGGTGGGACATTTAAAAGAAGAAATAAAAAATAGTATAAAAGGGCTGGCATAATAATTTTAATTAGTATGTACAGCCCTTTTTAATATAAGTACAGAGATGATTCTATTTAGGTTGAGAGTAAGATTGATAGAGCAATAGTTTCAGCCAATTCTAAAATAAAATGAAGTCGAACATTATTAAATGAAAATCTATTATTTTCATCTACTTTATCTACAATACCTACAATTGAATGAGATCCAATTTGCGGGAGTTTTTTACCTACGCCTTTACCTGGTAGAATTGGTCCTTTTCTAATTTGGATGTTTCCTATATTATTTATAGAACCTAAACAGGCATCAATAGCTAAGAATTCACTGTTAGGATGCTTTTCTTTTATTTGATCAAAAGATTCATATATGTTCAAGGCATGAATAGGATTATCTAGGGTACCGTAAACTGGGTATTTAAAGTCGCTATTTTTAAGCATAGTACCGACTAAAGGACCTAAAGCATCTCCTATAGCACGATCTGTTCCTATACAAATAACAACGGTATTTTCATTAATTATATCTTTGAGTATTAAGCTTAATATTTCTATAACATTTTCTTTTTTGTAATGCACTTTGGCTAAATACATAGGAACTTACCTCCCTTCAAAAATATATGAACTACATAATAAAAAAATACATAACTTTAATCAACATAAAGTCACTTATACATAATCATATGATGAAAGCTTAAATAGCGTTCTTAAAATAAATAAATTCTTGACACTATATAAAAAAAAGGTTATCATATACTTGTTAAAAGTAATAATAAAATATGTGTAATCGTGATTACACCTTATCAAGAGAGGCAGAGGGACAGGCCCTGTGAAGCCCAGCAACCACTCCCATATTGGGGGACGGTGCTAAATCCTACTTAACGGAAACGTTAGAGAGATGAGGTTAGTTAATTATAATTTTTATGTGATAATTAACCTCTTCTGTTAAAGAAGAGGTTTTATTTTTACCCAAATTGACAAAAATAGATAATAAAAGGAGGAAATACAATGTCAAGACATTTATTCACATCGGAGTCAGTAACTGAAGGTCATCCAGATAAAATGTGTGACCAAATTTCAGATGCAATATTAGATGCTTTATTAGAAAAGGACCCTTTATCAAGAGTAGCATGTGAAACAACAACTACTACAGGATTAGTATTAGTAGCAGGAGAAATATCTACAAATGCTTATGTAGATATACAAAAAATAGTTAGACAGACAGTAAAAGAAATAGGATATACAAGAGCTAAATATGGATTTGATAGCCAAACTTGTGCTGTTATAACTGCTATAGATGAGCAATCATCAGATATAGCTATGGGTGTTGATGAAGCTTTAGAAAGTAGAAGTGGAGAACAAACAGAAGAAGAAATAGAAGCTATAGGAGCGGGAGATCAAGGTATAATGTTCGGATTTGCATGTAATGAAACTCCAGAATTAATGCCATTACCTATATCTTTAGCACACAAGTTATCTAGAAGATTAACAGAAATAAGAAAAAATGAAACAGTAGATTATTTAAGACCAGACGGTAAAACTCAAGTTACGGTAGAGTACGATGGAAATAAACCAGTAAGAGTACATACTATATTAATATCTACTCAACATAGTGAACATGTAGACAATGACACTATAAGAAAAGATTTAACAGAGTTAGTAATAAAAGAAGTTATACCAGCAGATTTATTAGATGATGAAACTAAAATTTATATAAATCCGACAGGAAGATTCGTTATAGGTGGACCACAAGGAGATACTGGTCTAACAGGAAGAAAAATAATAATAGATACTTATGGTGGGTATGCTAGACACGGAGGTGGAGCATTCTCAGGAAAAGATGCAACTAAAGTTGATAGATCTGCTGCATATGCTGCAAGATACGTTGCTAAAAACATAGTAGCTGCTGGGCTTGCAGAAAAGTGTGAAATAGAATTAGCTTATGCTATAGGTGTTGCCAGACCTTTATCTATATTTGTAGATACTTTTGGAACTGGAAAAGTTTCTGAAGCTGAATTAGTTGAATTAATCGATAAAAACTTTGATTTAAGACCAGGTGCTATAATAAGAGATTTAGACTTAAGAAAACCAATATACAGACAAACAGCTGCTTATGGTCACTTTGGAAGAACTGACGTGGATTTACCATGGGAAAGAACTGATAAAGCTGAAGCATTAAGAGCACAATCTTCGATAAAATAATTTTAATAATTAATATAAATCATAAAGAGTTGTATAAAATACGGCTCTTTATTTTTTTTACATTAAGTGATAACATAAAATATACTTATAATACCAATAATTATAAGTATGAGTTAATAAATGATTTTAGGAGAATTGAAATGGAGAAATTACAAGGAATGGTTAGTGATATAGTCTTTAAAAATGAAGAAAATGGTTATACCATAGCCTCTTTTGCCAATGAAAATGATGAAATAACTATTGTAGGCTGTATGCCAACTTTATCTGTAGGAGAAAGCATAGAAATAGAAGGAAAATGGGTAAATCATAAAATTTATGGATCTCAATTTGAGGTACAAAGTTTTATACCGGTTACACCATCTTCTCTTGAGGGTATCTATGTTTATTTATCTTCTGGTATGATCCATGGAATAGGCGAAAAAATGGCTAAAAGAATAGTGGATAAATTTGGTGTTGATACTTTGGATATTATTCAAAATACTCCAGAAAGATTAACTGAAGTAGAAGGAATAGGTATGAAAAAAGTTAAACAAATCCAAGAAAGCTATGAAGAAAATAGAGAGCTTAGAAATATAATAATACAACTATCTCCTTATGGAATAACTCCTAATTATTGTTTAAGAATATATAAAAAATATAAAGATAAATCCTTGGAAGTAATAAATAAAAATCCATACAGATTAGCAGAAGAAGTGAGAGGAATAGGATTTAGAATTGCCGATGACATTGCCAGTAAAATAGGTATAGATAAATATTCTCCAGATAGAATTATGCAAGGCATTTTATTTACCTTAAACCAAAGCTTAGGAAGTGGTCATACATATTTACCAAAAAAAATATTAATTGAGCAATCAGTTAAAATCTTAGGTGTAGAACCTAAATATGTGGAAAATGGAATTATGGATTTAGCATGTGATCAAAAAATACATTTAGAAAATATGAGCGGAGAAATACTTATATATTTAATGATGTATTATATATGTGAAAATGGTGTATGCAAAGAAATAGTAAAGCTATCTCAACATGAAACAAAGGATTTACATATTAATATAGAAGAAGAAATAAGAATAGTTGAAAAAGAAGATGAAATAAGCTTGGCTAATAATCAGATTTTAGCAGTAAAAGAAGCTATAAATAATGGAGTAACAATTATTACAGGTGGACCCGGTACAGGAAAAACTACAACTATAAATACTATAATAAAAATATTTGAAAATAATGATCAAAAAGTAGTGATATGTGCTCCAACAGGTAGGGCAGCTAAGAGAATGAGTGAAACTTCAAATAAAGAAGCTAAAACTATTCATAGATTGCTAGAAATGGGATTTGCTACAGACAGTGATGAATTAGTCTTCTTTAAAGATGAAGAAGATCCAATAGATGCTGATGTAATAATATTAGACGAAGCATCAATGGTTGATATTATATTAATGTATAACCTTTTAAAAGCTGTAAAACTAGGAACAAGATTACTTTTAGTTGGAGACAGTGATCAATTACCTTCAGTAGGTGCAGGAAATGTTCTAAAAGATATTATTGATTCCAATGTAATAAGAACTGTACGATTAAATGAAATATTTAGACAAGCTAGAGAAAGTATGATAGTAGTTAATGCTCATAAAATAAACAATGGAGAGCCACTATTTTTAAATGTAAAAAACAAAGATTTCTTCTTTCTAAGAAAAAACACCAATGAAGAAATCTTAAATGAAATAATAGGGCTTGTAAGCGAAAGGCTTCCTAAGTTTTATAAATTTGATAAATTAAAAGATATACAAGTACTAACATCCATGAGAAAAGGCGACGTGGGAGTAACTAATCTAAATATAGAATTACAAAAATATCTAAATCCACCTAATAAGTATAAACAAGAAGAACAGTTTGCGAAAAGAATTTTTAGGGTAGGAGACAAGGTAATGCAAATTAGAAATAACTACACAAAAAAATGGGAAACAGAGGATAAAAGTGATAGTGGTGAAGGTATATATAATGGAGATATTGGATATATATTTCATATAGACAAAGATAAGAAGACGGTTTTTGCACTTTTTGATAAGATAAAAATTGCTTCTTATAAATATGATGAACTAGATGAACTTGACCACAGTTTTTGCACAACAATTCATAAAAGCCAAGGAAGTGAATTTCCTGTAGTAGTTATACCTATAGTTTGGGCACCACCCATGCTGTTAAGCCGTAATCTACTTTATACAGCAGTTACTAGAGCTAAAAAGCTTGTTGTATTAGTTGGTGATGTTAAATATTTAGAACAAATGATTAAAAATAATAGAATAAATGACAGATACTCTAATTTATCATATAAATTAAATAAATTTATAAAAGAAGGGCTGTTAAGTAAATAATAATGAAACTTATATCAAAGTTAATTCCAAATAATATAAAAGAAACTGTTAAAATTCTAATGAGTTATATTTATCCTAGAAATATAACTTGTATAATTTGTGATAATCCTATAAAACTAAAGAATCCTTATTCTCTTTGTAGGAGTTGCTTTAAGGAGTTGAAGTTTATTTTAGATGGGTGTAGTAAATGTGGAAAACCTATAGTAAATAGAAATTTGGAAAGGGAAAGTTTAATTGACTGTAACTATTGTTATAATAAAACTTTCTACTTTGATAAGGCAATCGCATGTATAGAATATGATGATGTAAGTAAGAAATTAATTTTAGATTTCAAATACAAAAGTAAAACTTATTTGTGTAGATATGTAGCCCATTTGATGGAAGAAAAATATCTACTAGAAGGTGTAAAAGCAGACTATATATTATTTGTGCCTTTGCACAAAAAAAGATTAAATAAAAGAGGGTTTAATCAAGCAGAAAAAATAGCTAATAAATTAAGTGACTTGATTAATATACCTGTGCTAGATTGTATTAGTAGAGAAAAAAATACAAAAAAGTTATATAAATTGAATAAAGAAGATAGAGAAAAAGAATTAAAAAATGGCTTTAAGGTAAAAGAGAATATTAATCTTATTAAAAATAAAAATGTAATATTAATAGATGATATCTTTACTACAGGATCAACTGCAAATGAAATATCAAAAGTATTGAAAATAAACTCTGCAAACAATATATGTATATTTACATTGCTTACAACCTGCGTAGATGTATACGTAAATGAATAAAATTCTATTGACAGAATTGTTTTAAGCCGTTAAAATAGTAATATGTTTCAGGTCTGTGGTTGCAAGTCCAAGCCAGACGCAGGCGAAAGGATCCACGTAAGTTAACACTAAAAATGGGGTTAATGATCATGGTGCGTCTTAGATGTAAGACCTACCGGTATTAAAATCGAGATGGTTAGTAGTGAGGCAAACCCGAGCGAAAGCTGCAGTAGGCGAGTGTGGGGTCAAAGACCAGGTCAGCTGAAACAATAAGTACCTATGAGGTACTTTTTTTTTTACAAAAAAAGAAAATGATTTTTAAAAAATGTTTATAGATATTAATGAAATTGCATAATATAAAAATATATATCTATATTAAATAAAGTCTATCAATATAGTGAAAATAAGATTAAATTATAATTGTGATTAATGAATAAAATAACTAACAATGTATAATTATTATATGTGGATAAATATTAAGTACTAAAATTAGATAATATACACAGTTATAAAAGTTATCAACAAAGTTATTAACATTATCCACAACATATGTTGATTAATAATCCACATTACTATAAAAGTAAATAAAAAAATACATAAAACTATTTTTTACGACAGTATATAAAAAAATAAAAAGTAAACAATAAAAAAAAAGGAGAAAAACAATTAATATAGAATATATTATTAAAGCATAAATACTAATACACAAGGTAAAGTATAAAATTACATGTGCTTTACATAAGTGAAGGGAGATGTTCTTATGAAAATAATAATATCAGGAAAAAGATTAGAGCTTACAGATGGAATCAAAAATGCAATAGAAGATAAGATAGGGAAGTTAGAACGTTATCTTAATCCAGAAACTGAAGTAAAAGTAACTGTAAGTGCAAAAAAAGCAGCCCAAAAAATAGAAGTAACAATTATCCCTATAAGTGGACCAATCATTAGAGCAGAAGATAGTGAAGAAAATTTATATGCTGCAATTGATGTTGTTTATGACAAGCTTAAAAAACAAATAAGAAGATATAAAAATAAACTACAAGATAAACATCAATCTAAGGAAGAAAGTATTAGATTCCAAATTGATGAAGGAATAGAAGAAGATGATGAAAGTTTAGATATAGTAATAGAAAGACGTAAAAAATTCGATATGAAACCAATGAGTCCAGAGGAAGCAGTATTGCAAATGGAATTAATAGAGCATGGATTCTATATGTTTAGAAATATAGATAGTGATGAAATATCTATAGTATATAAACGTGAAGATGGTGGTTATGGTTTAATAGAGCATGAATAACATAATTAATTATTAAAAATATTTAAGGCTATCGATAATTTTATCGATAGCCTTTTTATATTGAGTTAAATATTTATTTTAATAAATTAAAATATAATATGAATGTTATTAAAAAGTATAAGTAAATTAACTTTAAGTTTTGAAAAATAAATAAAGGCTTATACTATTAATATGTAGATTATTGAGTAAAAAACTATATTTTGTTATCATATAAAATATGACATGAAAAATTTAACAAATACAGAAGACTATAATATAAGGGGGAGAAAAGGAGCTGATATTTTGACAGAAATATTACTTATTATAGTAATAGTGCTTTTAATCATAAATATCTTCATATGTACAAGACCTAAGGATGTAAACTTAGAAAAATTTAGTGAGGGTATGGAAAAGAAATTTGATAGTATGGAAAAACTATCTAGACAAGAATTTTATACAAATAGAGAAGAATCAAGAAGAAACGAACAAGAAAATAGACAAGAAATGAAAGTTTCTATAGATAGTTTAACATCATCTATATCAAGACATATTATGAATCTATCTACGCTTCAACAAAATCAATTTGATATAAATTCAAAAAGTTTAGAGAATACATTGAATTCTTTTAATGAAAATATGATGAAAAGTTTAGACAATCTTGCTCAGTTACAAAATGAAAAGTTAAATCAATTAACGCAGGTTACTGAAGATAAATTCACAAGACTAACTAAGTCAACAGAAGATAATCTAGAAAAAATGAGAGTAACAGTAGATGAGAAGTTACAAAATACCCTAGAAAAAAGATTAGGCGAATCATTTAAAATGGTTAATGATAGGTTAGAGCAAGTTTATAGAGGCCTAGGGGAAATGCAGACTTTAGCAACTGGAGTGGGAGACTTAAAAAAAGTGCTTTCCAATGTTAAAACAAGAGGTGTATTGGGAGAAATTCAGCTAGAGCGTATATTAGAGCAGTTTTTAGCACCAGAACAGTATGCTAAAAATGTTATTACCAAAAAAGGTTCTAGAGAAACAGTGGAATTTGCAATAAAGCTTCCTGGAAAAGACGAAATAAAAGATACATTATATTTACCTCTAGATGCAAAATTTCCTTTAGATATCTACAATAAACTAATAGATGCTTATGAAGAAGGAAATCAAAAATCAATAGATGGTGCTTCTAAGGAATTAGAAAAGTTTATTAAAAAATCAGCTAAAGATATTAGAGATAAGTATATAGATCCACCTAATACTACAGAGTTTGGTATTTTATTTTTACCAACAGAAGGTTTATATGCAGAAGTTATTAAACGTCAGCAGTTAGTAGAGGATTTACAAAGAGATTTTAAAATTAACATAACAGGGCCAACAACATTAATAGCACTTTTAAATAGTTTACAGATGGGATTCAAGACTTTAGCTATAGAAAGACACTCTAGTGAAGTATGGAAAGTACTTGGCGCAGTTAAAACAGAATTCTCTAAATTTGAAACAGTATTAAATGCTGCTCAAAGTAAATTAAATCAAGCTAGTTCAGAAATAGATAAATTAGTAGGAACTAGAACAAGACAAATTAATAGAAAGCTAGAAAGTGTTGAAAAATTAAGTCACGATCAGGCTTATGAATACATAGCATCATCAAAAGATGATGAATTTTAAATAAATATTAAAGAGTGGTTAAAACTATACTAAAGAAGTATGATTATACATGATTAAGTTAATATTTAATATTAAATCATGAATTTTTATGTTAAAATGTATAATAGTATAATAATACGATGAGGAGAGATGCATATAATGGGTTTTTTAGATAATTTATTTAATATGGCAGATAAAAAAGAATTAAAAAATTTCCAAAAGATTGCTGAAAAAATCAATGAGATGGAACCAAGGTTCGAGTCTATGAGAGACAAAGAGCTTAAAAATATGACAAACGAATTTAAAGAAAGATTATCAAAGGGCGAAACATTAGATGATATATTACCAGAAGCTTTTGCAGTAGTAAGAGAAGCGTCAAAAAGAGTTTTAGGACTTAGACAATATGATGTTCAGCTTATAGGTGGAATGGTGCTTCATCAAGGTAGAATAGCTGAAATGAAAACTGGTGAAGGTAAAACTTTAGTTGCTTCAGCGCCAGTGTATTTAAATGCCCTTGAAGGTAAAGGTGTACATGTTGTTACAGTAAATGATTACTTAGCAAAACGTGATAAAGAGGATATGGGTAAAGTTTATGAATTTTTAGGACTTAGTGTAGGTGTTATAGTTCATGGACAAACTCCAGAAGTAAGAAGAGAACAATACAATTGTGATATTACATACGGAACTAATAATGAGTACGGATTCGATTACCTAAAAGATAACATGGTTATTCATAAAGAACAAATGGTTCAAAGAGAGTTAAACTATGCAATAGTAGATGAGGTCGACTCTATATTAATAGATGAGGCTAGAACTCCTCTTATAATATCAGGACCTGGAGACAAATCTACACATTTATATACAGATGCAAATACATTTGTATTAACATTAAAAGCTCCAAGTAAAACAGAGCAAGAAAAAACTAAAGAAGAAAAAGAAGCACATTTCTCAGACGGAGATTATGATATAGATGAAAAACAAAAAGCTGCATCTTTAACTGAATCAGGTATAAAGAAAGCTGAAGTTTACTTTAATGTTGAAAATATAACTGATATAGACCATACGGAATTATATCATCATATAACTCAAGCGTTAAAAGCCCATGCAATAATGAAAAAAGACGTAGATTACGTAGCTAAAGATGGAGAAATAATAATAGTTGATGAGTTTACTGGACGTTTAATGTTTGGTAGAAGATACTCAGAAGGTTTACACCAAGCTATAGAAGCTAAAGAAGGCTTGCATGTACAAAGAGAATCTAAGACTCTTGCAACAATAACATTCCAAAACTTCTTTAGAATGTACAAGAAACTTGCAGGTATGACTGGTACAGCTAAAACTGAAGAAGAAGAATTTAAATCAATCTACAAAATGGACGTTGTTTTAATTCCAACAAATAAACCAGTTCAAAGAGAAGACTTAGCAGATGTTGTTTACAAAAATGAAAATGGTAAATTTAACGCAATAGCTGATGAGATATTAGAAAGAAATAAAAAGCAACAACCAATATTAGTTGGTACAGTATCAATAGATAAATCAGAAAAACTAGCTCAAATTCTTAAGAAAAGAGGAATAAAACACGAAGTATTAAATGCTAAAAACCATGAAAAAGAGGCAGAAATAGTTGCTCAAGCTGGTAGATTAGGTGCTGTTACTATAGCAACTAACATGGCTGGTCGTGGTACGGACATAATGCTTGGTGGTAACCCACTATTCTTAACTAAAAAAGAATTAAAGAGACAAGGATTTACTGAATCAGCAATAAAAAGAGTAGACACTCATATAGAAGAAACTGAATTAGCAGAAAATGAAGAATTAGCAAAAGCTAAGCGTACATTTGATGATTTATATGAAAAATATAAAGAACAAGCTAAACAAGAACAAGAAGAAGTTAGAAAAGCTGGTGGTTTAGCAATTATAGGTACAGAAAGACATGAATCTAGAAGAATTGATAACCAGTTAAGAGGACGTTCTGGACGTCAAGGTGACCCAGGAAGTTCAAGATTCTACATTGGATTAGATGACGAACTTATGAGATTATTCGGAAGCGAGAGAATCCAAGGTGTAGTAGAAAAAATAGGTTTAGAAGATGATATGCCAGTTGAACATAGAATGTTAACTAAATCTATAGAAAATGCTCAGAAGAAAGTTGAAGGAAGAAACTTCGGTATAAGAAAACACGTGCTTCAATATGACGATGTTATGAACAAACAAAGACAAGTTATATACGATGAAAGAGGAAGAGTGTTAGAAGGCGAAGATATAAATGAGCAAATCCAAGGTATGATAAAAGATATAATTAGTTCTGCAGTTTCTGCTTATGTAGGAGATAAAGGTGTAGAATTAGAAAACTTAAAATCATATTTATATGGATTATTTATGCCAAAAGGTAGCTTAGATATAGAAGGACTAGAAGGATTAAAAACACAAGAATTAAGTGATAAAATTTATGAAATAGCTCATGATATATATAGAGAAAAAGAAGAACTAATAGGTTCTGAAAGAATGAGAGAAGTAGAAAGAATTATACTTCTTCAATGTGTTGATAATCACTGGATAGATCACATAGATGCAATGGATCAATTACGTCAAGGTATAGGTCTTCGTGCATTAGGACAACAAGATCCAGTTATTGCATATAAAATGGAAGGTTTTGATATGTTTGACGAAATGGTTAAACACATTCAAGAAGATACAGTAAGATATTTATTTAATATAACTATAGAGCAACAACCAAAAGAAAGAAAATCAGTAGTAGATGTTGATACTTTAGCATCACCAAGTGATTTAGCTGATAAATCTCCTGTGGTTAAAGAAAAAACTGTAGGAAGAAATGAACCTTGCCCTTGTGGAAGTGGTAAGAAGTTCAAACATTGTTGCGGAAAATAGTTTGGAGGGTTCCGATGCTAAATGAACAAGAATACAGACAAGAATTACAACAAATGTCTGCAAATTTAAAAGATTTGAGGGTTTCTCTTTGACATAGATGGCCTAAATAAAGAAGTCCAGTCATTGGAAGAAGAAATCGCCAAGCAAGAGTTCTGGAATGATAATGAGAGAGCTCAAAAAATATTACAAAAAAATAAATCATTAAAAGACACTATAGAAGAATATGAAAGTTTACAAAATGGATTAGAAGAAATAGAAATATTGCTAGAAATGGCAGTGGAAGAGGATGATGATTCTATTGAAAAAGAAATAGAATCATCTATCCAAAGTGTCCAAAATGAATTAGATAAGGTAAGAATAAAAACTCTTTTAAATGGAGAATATGACAAAAATAATGCCATACTATCTATTAATGCAGGTACTGGTGGATTAGATGCTCAAGATTGTGCACAAATTCTCCTTAGAATGTACACAAGATATGCAAATAATAAAGGATTTAAAATTAAAACTTTAGATTATTTACCAGATACTGAGGCGGGAATAAAGAGTGTGACCTTATTAATTGAAGGTTTAAATGCTTATGGATATTTAAAAAGTGAAAAAGGTGTTCACAGAATTGTAAGGATATCACCTTATGATACATCAGGGAAAAGACATACATCATTTGTTTCAGTGGATATTACTCCAGAATTAGATGATGATATCGACATTGAATTAAATCCATCAGATTTAAAGATAGATACTTATAGAGCTTCTGGCGCTGGAGGACAGCATGTAAACACCACAGACTCTGCAGTGAGAATAACCCATTTACCTACAGGAGTAATAGTTCAGTGTCAAAATGAAAGATCTCAGTTAATGAACAGAGAGACCGCTATGAAAATGCTAAAAGGGAAATTAATTCACCTTAAAGAATTAGAACAAAAAGAAAGAATAGAAGATATACAAGGTAAGTATTCTCAGATTACCTGGGGAAGCCAAATAAGATCCTATGTTTTTCAACCCTATAAATTAGTAAAAGATCACAGAACAAACTGCGAAGTAGGCAATGTGGATAGTGTACTAGATGGAAATATAGATTTATTTATAAATGAGTATTTAAAAATGAACAAAATTAATAAATAATTAAAACGTAGGGCTTGAGAATAATAATATTCTTAAGCCTTATTTTTAGAAAGAAGGTTCAAATTGAATATTAATGAAATTTTAAAATCAGAGTTTAATCTAAGGGATGAACAAATTGACAATGTTATTAAACTTATAGACGAAGGAAATACAATACCTTTCATTGCTAGATACAGAAAAGAAATGACAGGAGAAATGAGTGACGTTATATTAAGACAGTTTAATGATAGATTAACTTATTTAAGAAATTTACAATCTAGAAAAGAAGACGTAAAAAGAATAATAGAGGAGCAAGGAAAACTTACAGAAGAAATAGAAAAAAGTTTAGTTAAAGCTAATACTTTACAAGAAGTTGAAGATATATACGCTCCTTTCAAACAGAAGAAAAGAACAAGGGCAACAATAGCGAAAGAAAAAGGTTTAGAAGATTTAGCTTTATTAATTTTAGAAAAAAGTATAGTTGATATAAGTTCAGAAGCAGAAAAATTTATAGATGAAGAGAAAAAAGTCTTATCTATAGAAGATGCGCTTAAAGGTGCAAATGACATAATAGCAGAAATAGTTTCTGATAATGCAGAAATAAGAAAGCATATAAGAGAGAATGCTTTGAAATATGGAGTTATAGTAACTAAAAATACTAAGGATGAAAAATCTGTTTATGATATGTACTATGATTTTAGTGAGAGAGTAAGTAATATGGCTTCTCATAGAGTTCTGGCCGTAAACAGAGGAGAAAAAGAAGAATTCTTAAAAGTTAAACTAGAGATAGATAATGATAGAATCTTAAAATACATAGAAAACCAATATGTAAATAAAAATAACTTCAAAAATAAAGAAATATTAGTTGCTGCAATAGAAGATGCTTACAAAAGATTAATCTTTCCAGCAATAGAAAGAGAAGTTAGAAATCATCTAACTGATTTAGCTCAAGAAAGAGCTATAAGTGTATTTGGTGAAAATATAAAAAATCTTTTATTACAACCGCCACTAAAGGGAAAAGTAGCTATGGGATTTGATCCAGGATACGTTAATGGATGTAAAATAGCAGTAGTTGATGCAAGTGGAAAATTCTTAGATGAAGCTATAGTATATCCACACAAACCACAAGGAAAAGTGGAACAAACAAAGAAAATATTAAAAAGATTAATAGAAACTCATAAAATAGATGTTATAGCTATAGGAAATGGCACAGCTTCAAGGGAATCAGAAAGCCTTATATCTGATTTAATAAAAGAATTAGGTGTAGATACTCAATATATAATAGTAAATGAGGCAGGGGCATCAATTTATTCCGCATCTGAATTAGCAGCAGAAGAACATCCAGATATAAATGTTTCTATAAGAGGAGCTATATCAATAGGAAGAAGGCTTCAAGATCCTCTTGCAGAACTTGTAAAAATAGATCCAGAAAGTATTGGTGTTGGACAGTATCAACATGATTTAAATAAAAAGAGACTAAAAGAAGTTTTAGATGGAGTAGTAGAAGATTCGGTAAATAAAGTTGGATTAGACTTAAATACAGCTTCATACTCGCTTTTAGAGCATATAGCTGGAATAAGTAAAGCTGTAGGTAAAAATATAATTACTTATAGAGAAGAAAATGGATCATTTAAATCAAGAACAGAGCTTAAGAAGGTAAAAAGACTAGGACCTTCAGCTTTTGTTCAATGTGCTGGATTTATGAGAATTGAAGATGGTAAAAATCCATTAGATAATACAGGAGTCCATCCAGAAAGCTATGACACTTGTAAGAAAATGTTAGAAATTTTAGGATGCTCTTTAGATGATATAAAAAATAAAAATATATCTGATATAGAAGAGAGAGTAGAAAAAATAGGTTTAAAACAATTAAGTGAAGATTTAGGTGTGGGAGAAGTAACTTTAAAAGATATTATTTTAGAGATTAAAAAACCAGGTAGAGACCCTAGAGAAGAAGATGGAATGAAGCCTATACTTAGAACTGACGTATTGAAAATAGAAGATATAAAAGAAGGAATGATCTTAAAAGGAACTGTTAGAAATGTTGTAGACTTCGGAGTATTCGTTGATATAGGGATAAAAAATGATGGTTTAGTTCATAAATCACAAATGAGTAATAAATTTGTAAAAGATCCAATGGAAATTTGCTCTGTTGGGGATATAATAGATGTTAAAGTAATAGGAATAGATTTGGATAAACAAAGAGTTGCCTTATCTATGAAGCTTTAATAATGGAGGTAAATAAGTGATATTCATAAAAAATGGAACAATAAATACAGTAACTAAAGGAATAATAAATAGCAATATTCTTATAGATAACAAGAAAATAATAGAAATTGGCGATGAAATAGTAGCACCTTTGGATGCACAAGTAATAGATGCAAAGGGATGCGTAGTATTACCAGGTTTTATAGATGCACATACACATTTAGGTCTTTGGGAAGATGGAATGGGAGTTGAGGGAGCTGATGGTAACGAAGAAACAGATCCTGTAACTCCTCATTTAAACCCCATTGATGGAATAAACCCAATGGATAGAAACTTTACAGAAGCAGTTCAAGGTGGGATAACAGCAGTTTGTACTACGCCTGGAAGTGCTAATGTAATGGGTGGTCAGTGTATAGCTATAAAAACATTCGGTAGAATTATAGACAAAATGGTAATAAAAAATCCTGTTGCAGCTAAAATTGCCTTTGGTGAAAATCCCAAAAGTGTTTATGGTAGTGATGATAAAACCCCACAAACGAGAATGGCTATAGCAGCTTTAATTAGAGAAAACTTAAAAAAGGCAGAAGAATATTTAGAAGAAGTTGAAAGATGTGAATTAGAAGAAGATGATGATAGTAAACCAGAGTATGATATTAAATACGAAAGTTTAATGCCGGTATTAAAAAGACAAATTCCTCTTAAAGCTCATGCTCATAGAGCAGATGATATGTTTACTGCCATAAGAATTGCGAAAGAGTTTAATTTAAGATTAACTCTAGATCATTGCACAGAAGGTCATTTAGTTGTAGATGAATTGGTGGAAGAAGGATATCCAGTAATCGTAGGGCCTTCTCTTTCGGAAAGATCTAAAATAGAACTACGTAACTTAACTTTTGAAACAGCGGGAATTCTTTCAAATGCAGGATTAGATGTTTGTCTAATGACAGATCATCCAGTAGTTCCTATTCAATACCTTTCTATATGTGCAGGAATAGCAATAAAACATGGAATGGAATCAGAAAAAGCATTGGAAGCCATAACAATAAATCCAGCAAAAGTATTAGGAATAGACAATAAAGTTGGATCTATTGAAGTTGGAAAAGACGCAGATATAGTTATTTGGGACAATAATCCTTTTGAGATAAATAGTCATGTTTTATATACAATAATAGATGGAAAAATAGTTTACAAGAAAAATAAATAAACTGAAGTCATGCCTTGAGTTTTGTTGTCTAAAATATTATGTTGACATAATGTATCCATTTAATTATTATAATAATATAATAAGAAATTAAAAAAACAGAAGATCTTCGGGGCAGGGTGAAATTCCCTACCGGCGGTTATAGCCCGCGAGCTACATTTGTAGCATGATTTGGTGAGATTCCAAAGCCGACAGTACAGTCTGGATGAGAGAAGAGAATTATGATATATACCATAATCCATTTTGAATATTCATAAGACTCGAAGGTTACAATTCTTCGAGTTTTTTTAATTTCAGAAAAATATTTAAAATTTGGAGGTTATATTATGCAAAATGCAGTTAGAAAACCAAGAGTATCATCTGCAAAAACTATAGCAAAGGTGGGAGTATTATCAGCAATAGCTTATATTCTTATGTTTATATCAGTGCCACTACCAATTTTTCCATCATTTCTAAAAATAGATCTATCTGATATACCGGCAATATTTGGTGGAATGTCTTTAGGACCAATGGCAGGTCTTGCTATAGTTATAGTTAAAAACTTACTTCAAGGAATAACAGCAAGTACTACTGGAGGAGTTGGAGAGTTTGCCAATGTAGTAATAGGCGGGTCTTATGTATTGATTATATGTTTATTTTATAAAAAGCTAAAAACTACAAAAGGAGTGTTAGCTGGAGGACTAGTAGGAATAATAGCTATGACTATTATGGGATGTATAATGAATTACTTTATAATGATACCATTATATGTGACAGTATATGGTATGCCATTAGAACAAATAATACAAATGGGAACTATAATAAATCCAAGAGTTACGGATTTAATGACTTTCGTAATATGGATGATTGCTCCTTTTAATATATTAAAAGCAGGTATAATGACAGTAGTTACATTACCATTATTCAAAAAGATGGAAAAAATACTTAGTAAATAAGTTTTAAAATAAAAAAAGAGCTATTTTAGCTCTTTTTTTGTATTTATTAAACTTAGAACTTAAGTATATAAATATAACCCCTTTATTATAAATGAAGGTTATTATATAATAATATCTAGTTGTACAAGAAAGAAATGACTAAAATACGGATTAATTTGACAATAATAATTAATAATATGAAGGTTAATTATAAGAAATAAAGGATTTTATGGTGATATAGATGAAAACAATTTTTTTAGACAAAGAAGAGAAAACAAGAGAGATTGGAAAAAAACTAGGTAAGTTACTTTTTCCAGGTAGTGTGATTTGTTTAATTGGAGATTTAGGAGCGGGAAAAACTACGATGACACAAAGTTTAGCTAAATCTTTAGACGTAGACGATTATATTACAAGTCCAACATTCACTATAGTAAATGAATATGACGGTCGACTACCTTTATATCATTTTGATGTGTACAGAATTGGATGTAGTGAAGAAATGTACGATATTGGATTTGATGAATATATAGATTCGGAAGGTGTTTGTATAATTGAATGGGCAAATATAATTGAAGACATACTACCAGAAGATTATTTAAAGATAGAAATAAATTATAAAGAAAATGGAAGAGAAATGGTACTAACACCATTTGGACAAAAATATGAAGAGATAGTTGAGGAGTTGACTAAATAATGAAGATACTAGGAATAGATACTTCTACCATGGCTGCAAATGTGGCAGTATTAGAAAATGATAAGTTAATTTGTGAATATACTATAAACACAAAAAAAACTCATTCACAAAAACTAATGCCTATGATAGAAAATATGTTAAAGCTTAGTGATATAGAAATTAAGGATATAGATGCCATAGGTATTTGTGTAGGTCCGGGTTCTTTCACAGGACTTAGAATAGGAATGGCTACAGCAAAAGCTATGGCACATGTAAATAATATTCCTTTAATAGGTATAAATTCTCTAGAAATACTAGGTGCTAATATGGATTTCTGTAGCAAAAAAATATGTTCTATACTAGATGCACAGAGAAATCAAGTTTATACTTGTAAATACATAGTTGAAGAAGAGAAAAATAAAGCGTTAGAAGAAATAAGTATAGTGCCAATTGATGATTTATTAGAAGAATTATCAGCTACAGGTGAAGAATGGGTAATGGTTGGTGAAGCTGTTTATAAATATAAAGAAAAAATAGAGGCCATATCAAATATTACTATATCATCTCCATCAAATAACATAACTAAATCAAGCAGTTTATGCACTGTAGCAAAATATAAATTCGAACAAAATATAGACGTGCATAATTGTTATGACATAAATCCAATGTATATCAGAAAATCTCAAGCAGAAGAACAATATGAGGAAAAGCAAAAGAGGTTAAGAGATGGAGAATAATATGATAATAAGATCAATGACAATGGATGACGTGGATGCAGTTTATATAGTAGAAGAAGACTGTTTCATAGATCCTTGGTCAAAAGACTCAATAAAAAAGGAATTAAAAAATAATTTAGCTAGATATTTAGTTGCACAGTTAGATGATAAAATAGTAGGATATGTAGGTGTTTGGTTTGTAGTTGATGAAGGTCATATTACAAATGTGGCAGTTCACAGTGATTATAGAGGCAAAAAAATTGGAGATAAACTTGTAAAAGAAATGGTTGAGTTATGTAAGGAAAATAATATAGTAGCCATGACTTTAGAGGTAAGATCATCTAATACAGTAGCACAAAATTTATACAGAAAGTATGGATTTAAAATGGGCGGTATAAGAAAAGAATATTATAGTGATAACAAAGAAGATGCCATCATTATGTGGAACCAGTTAAAAGAGGTGTAAAAATGAAGGATATAATAACATTATCTATGGAAAGTAGCTGCGATGAAACAGCAGTTGCTATCTTAAAAAATGGTAGAGAAATATTAGCAAATATAGTATCTACTCAAATTGAATTACATAAAAAATTTGGAGGAGTTGTACCAGAGGTAGCCTCTAGAAAACATATAGAAAATATTGATGCTGTATTCCAAGAAGCAATAGATACAGCTAATATTGAACTAGAAGATATAGACCATATATCTGTTACATATGGACCAGGACTTGTTGGAGCTTTACTTGTGGGACTTTCTTATGCAAAAGCATTGGCATTTTCTTTAAACAAACCACTTGTAGGTGTTAATCATATGCAAGGTCATATATGTGCAAATTATATTGAACACAAAGATTTAAAGCCACCATTTATAACTTTAGTTGTATCTGGAGGTCATACTCACTTAGTAGAAGTAAAAGATTATAATAGTTATGAAATACTAGGAAGAACAAGAGACGATGCTTCAGGAGAAGCTTTTGATAAAATAGCAAGAGCTATGAATTTAGGATACCCAGGTGGACCAATAATTGATAAACTTGCTAAATTAGGAAATAAAAAAGCTATAGATTTCCCTAGGGCTTATATAGACGATTCATATGATTTTAGTTTTAGCGGGTTAAAATCAGCAGTGCTAAACTACTTAAATGGTCAGAAAATGAAAAATAAGGAAATTGTAGTGGAAGATGTGGCAGCATCTTTCCAAGAAGCTGTTGTGGAGGTTCTTGCTACAAAAGCAATAAAAGCGGCTTTAGAAAAGAATTATAAAACAATTGCTTTATCAGGAGGCGTTGCAGCTAACTCTGCTCTTAGAGAAAAAATTTCTCAAATGGGGAAAAAGCATGATATAGAAATTAAATATCCAGCATTATCATTATGTACAGATAATGCAGCTATGATAGGCTGTGCAGGATATTATAATTTTATAAATTGTAAAAGAGATGATATGTCTCTAAATGCAGTACCAAATTTAAAAATAGACACAATTTAATTTACAGGAGGAACTTAATATGAGTATACAAAGGTTTGAAGGAAATGGAAGAATGAGTAAGGCAGTTGTATTTAACAATACAATTTACTTATGTGGACAAACTTGTGGAGAAGGAGATATAAAAGAACAAACAGCTGGTGTTTTAGCAAAAGTTGAAGAGTTATTAAATCAATATGGATCAGATAAAAAAAATATATTATCTATAACTGTATATGTAAAAGATATGAAAGATTTCGCTGACATGAACTCAGTTTACGATGAGTGGATAGTAGATGGACATGAGCCAGCTAGAGCTTGTGTAGAAGCAAAAATGGCTAGAGAACAATTATTAGTAGAAATGTCAGTTGTTGCAGCTGTAAAATAGAAAAAAAGTCCCTTTCGGGACTTTTTTTGAGTTAGGAAGTCATGCTTTTTTAAACTAATTCCTCCCAAGCTTCATACAGTGAAGAAAGTTTGTCTTCAAAAGTGATTTTTTCCTGGCTTACATCTTTAGATTTATCTGGATTAGAATAAACTTCTTCTTGGCATAGAAGATTATCTAGTTCTTCTATTTTAGTTTCTAAATCTTCTATTTCTTGCTCAATATTTTTTATTTTATATTTATTCTTTTTTTCTTTTTCGCGTTGTTCTTTTTCTTTTCTTTTTTCTTCTTTTAATTGAGTTTTAGTTTTCTCCTCAACTTCAACTATGGCAGACATTTCTTCAGATTCTCTCTTTTTATTAATATAATAATCATAATTTCCAAGATACTCAGTTATGCCACTTTCACCTAAGACTAATATTTTATCCACAACAGTATTTAAGAAGTATCTGTCATGAGAAATAGTGAATATAGTACCTGTATAACTTTCTAGGGATTCTTCTAAAACTTCTTTAGAATCTATATCTAAGTGGTTAGTAGGTTCATCTAGTAGTAAGAAATTTGCTTTAGATAATATTAATTTAAGAATAGCTATTCTGGCTCTTTCACCACCGCTTAAGGTAGAGATTTTTTTGAACACTTCTTCATCTTCAAATAATAGAGAGCCCAACATATTTCTTATTTCTGTTTGAGTTAGCTTCTCATTACTATCCCAGATTTCATCAATAATAGTATTATCTAAGTTTAAAGTTTTTTGTTCCTGATGGAAGTAAGAAACATTAACATTAGTTCCAAGTTTGAAATCACCACAAATAGGAGTAAGTTCTTTCATTATTATTTTAAATAATGTGGATTTACCAATACCGTTAGGACCTATAAGCGCAACTTTTTCTCCTCTATATATATCGAAATTTACACCTTTAAATAAAACTCTTTCATCATAACTCATGGATAAATCATCAACATGAAGAACATCATTTCCACTTGATATAGAAGGATTAAATTGAATTTTAGCTTTTTTTCTATATGCTTCAGGTTTATGTAAAACATCTATTTTATCTAAAGCTTTCTCTTTACTGCGTGCTCTTTTTAAATGCTTTTCTCTTCCATAGGCTTTTAATCTATCAATAGACTCTTCTTGTTTCTTTAAATCTTTTTGTTGATCTTCATATTTCTTTAATTCAAGTTCTTTTTCAACTTTATATAACTCTATAAATTTAGAGTAATTACCATTATAAGTTTTTAATTTTTTGTTATGAATTTCAAACACTCTATCAACAACCTGGTCTAAGAAATATCTATCATGAGATATTAGCATAACCGTTCCTTTATATTGCTTAAGGAAGAACTCTAGCCATTCTATTGCTTCAGAGTCTAAGTGGTTTGTAGGTTCATCTAGTAATAATAGAGTAGGTTTTTTAAGAAGTAATTTTCCTAAAAGGACTCTAGTTTTTTCTCCACCAGACAAAATATTTATAGGTTTGTCCATATCTTCATCTTTAAAACCTAGCCCTTTAAGAACACCTTTTGCTTCAGACTTATATCCATAACCATTTTTAGAAGCAAAATCTTCTAAAGCATGAGAATAATCATTCATAAGTTTTTCTAAAATAGGAGAGTTACTTTTGCTACCCTCTTCAGCAATTTTATGCTCCAACTCCCTTAAATAATTTTCCATATCTATTAATGGTTTGAAAACCTCTAAAACTTCTTCTAATATAGTGTTATTAGAAAGGAAATTAGTATTTTGTTGTAAATATCCTATTTCACAATCCTTAGAAGTATATATATCTCCATCATCGTATCCATATTCCCCAGATATTATTTTCATTAATGTAGTTTTACCAGTACCGTTTATACCGATAATACCAATTTTATCTCCTTCATTTACTGTAAAGCATATATTTTCTAAAATGGAATCTATTCCGAAACTTTTATACAAATTGTTACACGATAAAACAATCATAAATTTATACCTCCTTGAACTATCTAAAATTATAATGTTTTGGTATAATATAATCAAGAGTGTTATACTATTCACAAAAATAATAATAACAAAACAATTATACTGGGGGTGAACTAATGGCTAATAAAAATATTTCAATGGCCGTTATAAGAAGACTGCCTAAATATTATAGATATTTGGGTGATTTGTTAAGAAAGGATATACAAAGAATCTCTTCTAAAGAGTTAAGTGATATAATTGGATTCACTGCTTCGCAAATTAGACAAGATTTGAACAACTTTGGAGGATTTGGCCAACAAGGATATGGGTACAACATTGAAGACTTACACACTGAAATAGGAAAGATTTTAGGTTTAGATAAGTCATATAGCGCTGTACTTATAGGTGCGGGAAATTTAGGTCAAGCAATAGCAAACTATGCAGGATTTAGAAATGCTGGATTCGAGATAAAGGCACTATTTGATGCTAATCCTAAAGTAATAGGATTAAAAATAAGAGAATTTGAAATATTAGATTCGGATTTTATAGAAGAATATATAAAAGAAAACAATATAGATATCGGAATTCTGTGTGTGCCAAAGAACGGAGCTCAGCAGTTAGCAGATAGACTAGTTAATGCAGGAGTAAAAGGTATTTGGAATTTTGCCCCACTTGATTTAAATGTTTCTAAGGATGTAATAGTAGAAAACGTTAACTTAACTGAAAGTTTATTTACATTATCATATTTAATGAAAGAGGATCTTTTATAAGGATGATAATAAATTAAAAAAAGCTATTCAAATTATATTATATAATTTGAATAGCTTTTTTAATTAGTCTTGTTGTGGAGCTTCCACTGGACAAACACTATTGCATGCACCGCACTCGATACACTCATCTGGATTTATTACGTATATATCATCTCCAGCTGATATGCATTCTACTGGACATTCATCTGCACAAGCGCCACAGCTTATGCAAGCATCACCTATTTTGTAAGCCATTTATAGGTCCTCCTTGTTATGTATAATTATAATGCAATATTATTATAACAAAATTTGATAAAAAAGTACAATGAGAAAACTATATAAAAAAAACTATTCAAGATAATTTATTATCTTGAATAGTTTTTATGTAGATGTTATTCAGATACTATAGCATCGTTTGGACATGCATCAGCACAAGAACCACAATCTAAACATTCGTCTGCATTTATTTCGTATTTATCGTCCCCAGATATTATAGCATCGCTTGGACACTCATCAGTACAAGATCCACAAGCTATACAATCGTCAGTTATTTTATAAGCCATTTTAGTACCCCTCCTTTGTCTTATATAATTAAGTTCATTATAGCAAAATTTACCAAATATAACAACAGAAACTTGGGCTTGTAAAATGGGCTTTTAAGAGTTTATATAAGTGAGCTAAATGGATAATAAATAAGTCGGAAATCTTAAGAAAAGCTCATTAAAAAACCATATATTATATAAAAATTAAATTAAATTGTAATTAAAACTTACTATTTTATAATTTAATTAAAAATTTTTTAAAATTTTTTGTCCTGTAAAAATATAAAATGAAAGGTAATTTGTAGCGAATTATGGGTAAATAATATAATTAATATAAAAAACGTATATAGTTTATACACATATTCGACAAAAAATAAAAAATGTACATTATGAATTTTATTATATTATATAATTTAAATAGTCTGAATATTGAAAAATAACCTGCGGGTTAAATATATGAATATTGAATAAAATTTAACTAAGTAATAATTAGTTTGAATATGATAAGTAAGTTTAATTATTTTAGTGAAAATTAAGGAAAGGTATGGTATTTAAAGTGAAATGCAAAAATTATATGGATAAGGTTTTCCTAAAACTATGAATATCTCATAAATAAAGCCGTTTTACAATATTAAAATTTTCATATGAATGAGTAAGAATTAACAATCTTCTTATTAAAAATCTAACAAATAAATATATTTAAAATAATAGTAGTTATAGTTTTTAACTTTAAAATAGTAAAAACAATAGTGTTAAATATAACATCAATTAAACAAAAATTAAATTATAAATTAAACAAAAATTCAATTGCGCATAGGGATTTTACTATGCTACAATTCAATTGAGAGTAAGGAAAGTATAAAATCTTACCAATTAAATAACAAACATGAATGATAAATAAATTTACTTATTAATTAAGGGGGCTTTATAAAATGTCTAATTACGTACAAGAGTGTATCGAACTTTGTAAGAAAAATAATCCAGGTGAAGTAGAATTTCACCAAACAGTTGAAGAAGTTTTATCTTCATTAGCACCAGTAATGGAAAAACATCCAGAGTATGAAAAAGCTGCTATATTAGAAAGATTAACAGAACCAGAAAGAGGAATAACATTTAGAGTTGTTTGGACAGATGATAATGGTAATGTACAAGTAAATAAGGGATACAGATACCAATTCAATAGTGCAATAGGACCATACAAAGGTGGTTTAAGATTTGCGCCAAACGTTTACCCAGGAATAATAAAATTCTTAGGATTCGAGCAAATATTCAAAAACAGTTTAACTGGTCTTCCAATAGGTGGAGGTAAAGGTGGAGCTGACTTCGATCCAAATGGAAAATCTGATGCAGAAATAATGAGATTCTGTCAAGCATACATGACTGAATTATATAGACATATAGGACCAGAAACAGATGTACCGGCAGGGGATTTAGGTGTTGGTGCTAGAGAAGTAGGATATATGTTTGGACAATATAAAAGATTAGTAAATAGGTTTGAAGGTGTTTTAACTGGTAAAGGACTTTCTTACGGTGGATTACAAGGAAGAACTGAAGCTACTGGATACGGAATAGTATTCTTTGCAAATGCAATGTTAGAAGCAAACGGAGAAAAATTAGCAGGTAAAGAAGTTGCTATATCAGGATTTGGTAACGTTGCTTGGGGTACTGCTCAAAAATTAAATGAATTAGGAGCTAAATTAGTTACAATATCTGGACCAGACGGATATATACATGATCCAAATGGAATAAGTGGAGAAAAAGTTGCATATATGCTTGAATTAAGAAATTCAGGTAAAAATGTATGTGCTCCATATGCTGATAAATTCCCAGGATCTACTTTCGTAGCTGGTAAAAAACCATGGGAAGTAAAAGCTGATTTATATATACCATGTGCTACTCAAAATGAAATATTAATAGATGATGCTAAAACTATAGTTGCTCATGGATGCAAATTCGTATGTGAAGGATCAAACATGTCTTCAACTAACGAAGCAATAAAATACTTACAAGACAATGGAATTATAGTAGGACCTTCTAAAGCTGCTAATGCTGGTGGAGTTGCTTGTTCTTGTATAGAAATGGGTCAAAACTCTGGTAAAACTGTATTTACTCCAGAACAAGTATATGCTCAATTAGAAAACATAATGGTTGGAATACATGATGCTTGTGCTAATGCTTCTCAAACTTATGGATTCGGATATAACTTAGTTGCTGGTGCAAATGTAGCTGGATTCCTAAAAGTAGCTGATGCTATGATGGCTCAAGGTTTAGTATAAAAATATCACAAACGTTTTCTTAGGAAAAGTATAAAGTTTAATATAAAGAGAAAAACAGAAGATAGAAATATCTTCTGTTTTTTAATTGCTAAAAATATTGACATGAAAATGTAAAAGTGATAATCTACTAGAGATATGAAATACTTTTAAATTTAGTCCAGAGAGGCTAAAAAAGGAGGAAAATATGTTAAAATCAAGGAATTTAATCCAACCAGGAGACTTTTCTATTAAAGAAATAGATGAAATATTAAACTTAGCTGAGGATATTATGAAAAATCCATCAGCCTATTCTCGTGTATGTGAAGGAAAATTAATGGCTACTTTATTTTATGAGCCATCAACAAGAACAAGATTAAGCTTTGAAGCTGCTATGAAACGTTTAGGTGGGGAGATAATAGGTTTCTCTGAACCAAATTCTTCATCAGTATCTAAAGGAGAATCATTGGGAGATACAATGAGAGTTGTATCTGGATATGTGGACCTTATAGTTATGAGACATCCTGTTGCAGGAGCGGCAGAAGAAGCTATTAAATACACGAGTGTACCATTCATTAACGCAGGAGACGGTGGAAATCAACACCCAACTCAAACCCTTACTGATTTGCTCACAATAAAATCCCTAAAAGGAACTTTAAGTAATCACACAATAGGACTATGTGGTGATTTAAAATATGGAAGAACAGTTCACTCATTAGTAAAAGCAATGACTAGATATGAAGGTAATAAATTTGTTTTTATATCGCCAGATGAACTAAAAATGCCAGAATATATAAAAGAAAAAATCCAAAGTAATTCATATTGCGAAACATCACATTTAGAAGAATCTTTAAAAAATCTAGATTTACTTTATATGACTAGAATTCAAAGAGAAAGATTTGTTGATAGTGATGAATACGAAAGATTAAAGGATACTTATATACTTGATAAAGAAAAGATGGAACATGCAAAAGAAGATATGTTTGTGCTACATCCTCTACCAAGAATAAATGAAATATCTACAGATGTGGATGATGATGAAAGAGCAGTTTATTTTAATCAAGCTACTTATGGTATGTATGTAAGAATGGCTTTAATTATGAAGCTTCTAGGAGTAGATATAAATAATTAATTATTTTAGTTTTTAGTAAAAGTGAATTTTGAACAAGGTCGTTGCCTGAAGCGGTAGCGAAGGCATCGCGTTGGCGACATAAAGTGTAGCGCCCACGCAGTGGCTTAAGCGAAGTTAATTTTATGGAGGATGAAAAATGTACAAAGTAATTAGAAATGGGTATATTGGGGAAGAAATGTACTTAATGGAAGTAGAAGGAAATTTTAAAGGTGAAATGGGTCAATTTTATATGTTAAGAGCTTGGGATAATTATCCTTTATTATCAAGACCTATAAGCATTCATGATATAAATGAAAATAGTATAAGTTTCTTATATAAAGTTGTAGGAGAAGGAACAAAAATACTTAGTAAATTAAAGCCAGAAGAGACAATAAAATTAGAAGGACCTTATGGTAATGGCTACGGAAAAGTAGAAGGAAAAGTAGCTTTAGTAGGAGGCGGAATAGGAGTTGCACCACTTTATTTAGTTGCAAAAAATATTCCAAATTGTGATGCCTACTTAGGATTTAGAAATGAGCCTATATTAATAGATAAATATAATGAAGTTTGCGATGAAGTAAATGTTGCAGTAGGAAATACATTTGTAACAGACATAATAGATGTAGAAAAATACGATTATATATTAACTTGTGGACCGACACCGATGATGGAAAAACTAGTTAAGATGGTGGAAGGAACAAATACAAAACTATTTGTTTCTTTAGAAAATCACATGGCATGTGGTGTGGGTGCATGTTTAGTATGTACATGTAAAACTAAATTTGGAAATAAGAAAACTTGTAAAGATGGCCCAGTATTTAGAGGAGAGGATGTGATTTTTAATGGCTAATTTAAATGTAAAGTTTAAGGATCTTAATTTTAAAAATCCAGTAATAATGGCATCTGGAACTTTTGGATTTGGGAAAGAATACAATGAAATTTATGATATAGAAAAATTAGGTGGAATAAGCAGTAAGGGACTTACATTAAATCAAAAAGATGGAAATAATGGAATGAGAGTTTTTGAAACTCCATCAGGAATGATGAATAGTGTAGGATTAGAAAATCCAGGAGTACAAGGATTTATAGATAAAGAATTACCTTTCTTCTCGGATTTAGATTTAGTGAGAATAGTTAACCTTGGTGGAGGAACACTAGATGACTATATAAAAGGTGCTGAATTATTAAAAGGAAAGGATATAGATGTAATAGAATTAAATATATCTTGTCCTAATGTAAAAGCTGGAGGAATGGCTTTTGGAATAAAAAACGAAGTTGCAAGAAAAGTTGTTAGAGAAGTTAGAAAAGTTGCAGATAAACCTCTTGTAATAAAATTATCTCCAAATGCTGAAGATATAGTAGGTATGGCTAGGGTATGTGAAGAAGAAGGAGCTGATGGAGTTTCTTTAGTAAATACTTTTAAAGCTTTAGCAATAGATATAAATAAAAGACAACCTGTATTTGAAAATGTATATGCAGGATTATCAGGACCGGCGATAAAGCCAATAGCCCTTAGAATGGTTAATGAAGTTTCTAAAAATATAGAAATACCAGTATGGGGAATGGGTGGAATAACAAATGCAAATGATGCTATAGAATTTATAATGGCAGGCTCTTCTTGTATTCAAGTTGGAACAGCAAACTTTATAAATCCAAGAATAGGACTTGAAATAATAGATGGAATAGAAAAATTCATGAAACAAGAAGGAATTAAGACTCTTGATGAAATAAGAGGAATTATTTAATATAGAAAATTGATTAAAAGTGAAATAATATAAATGAGGTAAATTGGAGGAGTATTAAAATGAGTAAAGTAGATGTAGTTGAAATATTAAAGAAAAGTGATGCATTATTAGAAGGACATTTCTTATTATCATCAGGAAAACATAGTAACAAATATGTACAATGTGCAAAGGTGCTAAGATTCCCAGAGTATGCTGAACAAGTATTAAGTACAGTTGTTGATCAAATAAAAGATTTAGATATAGATTTAGTAGTTGGGCCAGCTATGGGTGGAGTAATAGTTTCTTATGAACTTGGAAGACAACTTAAAAAAGAATCAGTATTTACAGAGAGAAAAGACGGAGTAGTACAACTTAGAAGAGGATTCGAAGTTAAGCCAGGTTCTAAAATAATAATAGCAGAAGATGTTGTTACAACAGGTAAATCAACAATAGAAGCAAAAAAATGTTTAGAAGCTTTAGGTGGAGAAGTAATAGGTGTTGCTTGTATAGCAAACAGAACTAGCGAAGATATAGGAATGCCAATATACAGTGCTATAAAATTAGATATAAAAGTTTATGAAACTGATGAGTGTCCTCTTTGTAAAGAAGGAAAAGAAGAGTTAGTTAAGCCAGGAAGTAGAGAATTTAAAGAGTTAGGAATGTAATTCATAAAAAATACCTAGATAAGTTATTATCTAGGTATTTTTTATGTTCATATATGTGTAAATTAACAAAAATAAGGTATATATTATAAAGGGTATAATTGTAAATTACTTAATTGTAAAAATTAAAGGATAGATTAGATAAAAATAAAAAATAATAATAAATAGATTCAAATGGAAAGGAAAGTAACTATGAATATTATAGAGAAAGATAATAAAATTATATTAGAAGGAATAAGTGACGATTTTGATCCACAACATGTGTTTGATTGTGGCCAATGTTTTAGATGGTTAAAAGAAGAAGATAGTTCATATACAGGTGTAGTACAGGGAAGAGTTATAAATGTAAAAAAAGAAAATGATTTAATCATTTTTGATAATACTAATAAAGAAGACTTTGATAACATATGGTTTGATTATTTTGATTTAGGAAGAGACTATAGTGAAATAAAAAATGAATTAAAAATTATGGATGAATATTTAGAAAAAGCAACAGAATTTGGACAAGGTATAAGAATTTTACAACAAGATGGATGGGAAATGCTTATATCTTTCATAATATCTGCAAATAATAGAATACCGATGATTCAAAGGGCCATAAATAACTTATCAGAAAGATATGGTAAGTTTGTAGGAGAATACAGAGGTAAGAAACATTATGCTTTTCCAACACCTGAGGAATTAAGTCAAGCATCTGTAGAAGATATAAGAGCATGTCAAACAGGCTTTAGAGATAAATATATAAAAAGTGTGGTCGATTATGTTAGTGAAAATAATGAGGATGTTTTATCTTATAGAGAATTGAATACAGATGAATGTATAAATGAATTAGTTAGATTTAATGGTGTAGGGCCAAAGGTAGCAGATTGTATTGCTTTATTTGGAATGCAAAAATACGATACATTCCCAGTGGATGTTTGGGTAAAAAGAGTTATGGAAGAATTTTATGTGGAAGAAAATTTAAGTCTACCTAAAATAAGAAAATTTGCATTAGAAAAGTTTGGTGATCTCGCAGGATTTTCGCAACAATATTTATTCTACTATGCAAGAGAATTAGGAATAGGTAGATAGAACATAAGGAGATGAAAATAATGATATGGTTTTAAAAATCATTTTAGTACTCTTTTATATATTAAGTGTGATTATTTCTATAAAACTTATATTAGAAAATAGAGATCCTTCAAAAACATTAATATGGATTTTGATTTTTATGTTATTTCCAGTCATAGGAATATTAGCCTATGCTGCATTAGGAAGAAATATTAGAAAAATAAAAATGAACAAAGCCTATAAAATGGCAAATAATATGAAAAAAGAAAATCTTTTATTTAACTTGGATGAAATGAAAGAATTAGCACAATGCCAAAGTACAATGATAAAAGAAGGAAAGCTACCCTATAGTAAAAATATAGACTTTAGAGTTTTAAGAGTCGTTAGTTTATTGCTTAATACAGGGATTTTTCCGTTTACTATTAATAATAATGTAGAAATTTATGTGGATGGAAATGAAAAATTTAAAAATTTAATAAAAGATATACGAGATGCAAAAGACCATATTCATTTAGAATACTTTATAATTAAAGACAGTGAAATTGGAGAAAAAATAAAAAAAGAGCTAATAGATAAAGCTAAAGCTGGTGTAAAAATAAGAATAATTTATGATGATGTAGGATGTTGGAGGTTTTGGTTTCATAGAAAATTTTTCAATGAAATGCGAATTTATGGAATAGAAATAATTCCATATTTAAAAGGTAAGATTACAATACCCATAGGTGGACAACTTAATTATAGAAATCATAGGAAGATTGTAGTTATAGATGGAAAAATAGGATACACTGGTGGAATAAATATAGGTGATGAATATATAGGTAAAAATAAAAAATTTGGATACTGGAGAGACACTCATATAAGAATAGAAGGAACTTCAGTTTATATGTTACAGATGATTTTTTTAACAGATTGGTATTACAATACGAAAAAAGTATTATTAAAAGAAAATTTATTTCCTAAGTTAAATGATAAAGGTAGCTGTATGATGCAAATTGTGGCTAGTGGTCCGGATTCAGATTGGGAGTCTATGCATTATGCTTATTTTTATGCTATATGCCAGGCAAAAAAAAGTATCTATATAGAAACACCATACTTTATACCAGATGAAAGTTTGCTAAAAGCTTTAAAATGCGCAGCTTTAAGTGGAGTTGAACTTATTATTTTATTTCCTAAAATTGCAGACCATAAAATTGTAAATATCGCATCATATTCTTACTTCCAAGAAATATTAGAGTCTGGTGGAAAGGTATATTTATACAACAAAGGATTTTTGCATTCAAAAGTTATAATTATTGACAATTTTATGGCATCTACAGGATCTGCCAATATGGACCTTAGAAGCTTTAAATTGAATTTTGAAGTTAATGCCTTTATATATGACGATAATATTATTAATGAAATTAAAAAAGATTTTATGGACGATTTGGAGAATAGTGAGGAATTAGAAAGAAATAAATTTGAGAATAGAAACACGGCTATGAAAATTAAAGAGTCTATAGCAAGACTTTTTTCTCCTTTATTATAAAAAGTATGTTATTTTACATTAAATAGCATACTTTTTAATTTCTTACAACTTATCTTTATGAAAAAATTACTATAAATAATCTTTGCTAGAAAATAGAGTTTATAATTGAAAGAAATTATTTAATCTGCTAACATAGAATTAGTAAACTTTTGGAATAAAAAGGTAAAAAATGTAGGAGTATTATGAATCAAGGGAGAATATTATGGACAGATTTATTAATGATTTTAAAAAATATTATAAGTATGCCATATATTCAGCTAAATCAGAACTAAAAGCAGAAGTAGCTAGCTCTTATTTAAACTGGGTATGGTGGATATTGGAACCATTGTGTTTTATGCTAATATATTCTTTTATATTTGGCGTGGTTTTTAATGCAAGTGAAGAGAATTTTCCCATTTTTATTTTTATAGGTATAATGGCTTGGGATTTTTTTAATAGAAATATGAAAAATAGTGTTAAGATGGTAAAAACTAATAAAGCTATTGTATCTAAAGTTTATATACCTAAATTTGTGTTGATTTTCTCTAAAATGTTAGTTAATGGATTCAAAATGATGATTTGTTTTGCAATAGTAGTTCTTATGATGATTGTTTACAGCGTTTCAATAACGTGGAATATACTATATGTAATACCTATAATGATAACTCTTTGGATTGTAAATTTTGGGTTTATGACAATTTTACTTCATTTTGGCGTTTTTATAGAAGATTTAGCAAATATAGTAAATATAGCACTAAGAGCAGTATTTTATATGACGGGAATTTTTTATTCTATAGAAAGTCGTATAGCATCACCTTACTCAGATATTTTATTAAAATGTAATCCTATTGCATTTTCTCTATCTTCTTTTAGAAATTGCTTATTATATGGAGAACGACCTTCTTTAAAAGTTCTTTTAATATGGACAGTAGTGGGATTAATTATATCAATAATAGGTGTAAAAACAATCTATAAAAATGAAAATAGTTATGTGAAGGTGATATAATGGAGGATAGAAAATTAGCTATAAAAGTAAGTAATTTGAGTATAACTTATAAAAGTATGAAAGCTTATTCAATAAAAAAGAATTTATTGAAATTAAAAAAAGCAAAAGTTAAAGAATTTAAGGCAGTACAAAATGTATCTTTTGATTTAGAAGAAGGTAAAATTCTAGGTATAATAGGTAAAAATGGAAGTGGAAAATCTACGATGCTAAAAGCTTTAGCTGGAATATTTTCTCCAGATGAAGGGTTTATAGATTTACATAATAAATCAGTATCTTTATTATCTATAGGTGTTGGATTTAATAAAAGTTTGACAGGTAGAGAAAATATTCTTTTATCAGGAATGCTTCTTGGATTCTCAGAAGAAGAAATAAGAAGTAAAATGGATGAAATAATAGAATTTGCAGAGCTTGGTAAATTCATAGATATGCCTGTAAAAACATATTCGAGTGGTATGTTTTCAAAGTTAGCTTTTTCCATCACAGCTATATTAGAAACAGATATAATGCTTATTGATGAAGTACTAAGTGTAGGAGATCAAAAATTTAAAAAGAAAAGTTATGCAAAAATGAAAAATCTTATTTCTGATAGAAAGAGAACAGTAGTTATAGTTTCTCATAATATTTCTACCTTAAATGAACTTTGTGATACTGTAATGTGGATGCACGATGGTGTAATTAAAATGATGGGAGAACCTAAGGAGGTTCTTGACCAGTATACAGAATTTATGAAGTAATTAAGTTTACCCTTTCTAATATAGAAAGTGTAAGCTTTTTTTATACTATAAAATATTTTAAATTTTCAATAATGTGGTATAAAAACAAAGTGTAATGATAAATATTTATATAGAAACAAAGGTTCAAAAATAAGTTGAAAATTTTATGAAAATGGTTTATTATTATCTTGTTAGCACTCTAAGATATAGAGTGATAAAAAAATTAATAATAATTAAATTTAATAATATAATTCTATTTTAGGAGGGATAAATTATGAAAATAAGACCTTTAGCAGACAGAGTAGTAATCAAAAAAGTTGAAGCCGAAGAGAAAACTGCAAGTGGTATTATCTTACCAGGTTCAGCAAAAGAACAACCACAAATGGCACAAGTTATAGAAGTTGGGCCAGGAGGTTTCGTAGATGGAAGCGAAGTTAAAATGGAAGTTGAAGTTGGAGATAAAGTAATATACTCAAAATATGCAGGAAATGAAGTTAAAATAGACTCAGAAGAATACATAATCTTAAGACAAAGCGATATATTAGCTGTTATTGAGTAAAAATTAGGAGGGTATGAAAATGGCAAAGGATATTAGATTTGCGCAAGATACAAGAAAAGCATTAGAAACTGGTGTAAACAAATTAGCTGATACAGTTAAGGTGACTCTTGGACCAAAAGGAAGAAATGTTATATTAGACAAAATGTTTGGAGTACCTCTAATAACTAATGATGGTGTTACTATAGCAAAAGAAATAGAATTAGAAGATAGATTTGAAAATATGGGTGCACAACTTGTTAAGCAAGTTGCAACTAAGACTAATGATGTGGCAGGAGACGGTACAACTACTGCTACAGTTTTAGCACAAGCGATAATAAGAGAAGGTTTAAAAAATGTTACTGCTGGAACTAATCCAATAATACTTAGAAAAGGTATACAAAAAGCAGTAGAAATTTCAGTTGAGGAATTAAAGAAACAATCAAGAATAATAGAAACTCAAGAAGAAATAGCTCAAGTTGGTGCAGTATCTTCAGGAGATGATGAAATAGGTAAATTAATAGCTGAGGCTATGAAAGTAGTAGGAAAAGAAGGAGTTATAACTGTAGAAGAATCTAAGACTATGAATACAGAATTAGAAACTGTTGAAGGTATGCAATTTGACAGAGGATTTGTTTCTGCTTACATGGTTACAGATGTTGATAAAATGGAAGCAGTCTTAAATGATCCTTATATATTAATAACTGATAAAAAGATATCTAACATACAAGAATTATTGCCAATATTAAATCAAATAGTTGAGCAAGGTAAGAGATTATTAATAATAGCAGAAGATGTTGAAGGTGAAGCTTTATCAACTTTAGTTCTTAACAAACTAAGAGGAGTTTGTGAAATAGTTGCTGTAAAGGCTCCAGGATTTGGTGATAGAAGAAAAGAAATGCTTCAAGATATAGCAGTTCTTACTGGTGGTGTTGTAATATCAGAGGAAGTAGGATATGACTTAAAAGAAGCTGATTTAGGAATGTTAGGTAGAGCTTCTTCAGTTAAAGTGGTAAAAGATAGCACTACTATAGTTGGTGGTCATGGAGAAAAAGAAGATATACAAAATAGAGTTAATCAAATAAAACATTTAGTAGAAGTTACAACTTCTGATTTTGATAAAGAAAAATTATTAGAAAGATTAGCTAAGTTATCTGGTGGAGTAGCAGTAGTTAAAGTTGGTGCAGCTACAGAAGTAGAAATGAAAGAAAAGAAATTAAGAATAGAAGATGCTTTAAATGCAACTAGAGCTGCTGTTGAGGAAGGTATAGTTGCTGGTGGTGGTGCTGCATTAGTTAGTACAATACCAGTTTTAGATAAATTAGTTGAAACTCTTGAAGGAGAAGAAAAACTAGGAGCCAAGATAGTAAGAAAAGCATTGGAAGAACCATTAAGACAAATAGCTATAAATGCAGGTCTTGAAGGTGCAGTAATAGTTCAAAATGTAATAGCAGAAGATCCAGAAATAGGATTTGATGCATTAAACGAAAAATATGTAAACATGATAGAAGCTGGTATAGTTGACCCAACTAAGGTTACTAGAAGTGCTCTTCAAAATGCAGCATCTATAGCAGGGGTATTCTTAACAACAGAAGCCGCTGTTGCAGATATTCCAGAAAAAGAAGACAAAGCTGCACCTATGGGAGCAGGAATGCCAGGGATGATGTAATATAATAAAAATTTTAAAATAAAAGGAGGGAACTCATAGGGTTCTCTCTTTTTTGCGTTTATAGAATGATTATTTTAAATTTCTCAAATAATATGATAAAATATGTTTTTATACAAAAATTATCAAGCAGTTTTTCGTAGAATTACATATAGGAGGAAATTATGATAAAACATAAAAAAATTTTTGTGATAATGTTATGTATAATTACTGTTGTAACATTTGTTACAGGTTGCAATAATAATGAAATTAAAAAAAATAAAATTAATACTAATGAAATACAAATAGAAAAAATAGAAAAACCATCTACAGGTAAAGTATCGGATAATAAGGGATGGGAGCTGTGGGATGATGAAAATCATTTAACTAAAGAGGGAAGAAGTGATACAGGAGAAAATGCTGTAGTTTCATCAGGAAAATATGAGGCATCTCAAGCTGGATTAGAAGTTATTAAATCAGGAGGGAATGCAGTTGATGCTGCCATTGCCACAGGATTTGCTTTATGCGTTGTAGAGCCAAATGCTACAGGGATAGCAGGTGGTGGATGTATGCTTATAAGAAATAAAGAGGGAAAAAATGTATACATAGATTTTAGAGAGACTGCACCATCAGCAGCAAATCCAGATATGTGGAACCTTGATTCTAAAGGAAAAGTAATTAATGATGAAAATGAAAGTGGAGGAAAGTCCGTAGCAGTACCAGGACAGGTAGCTGGATTAATATATGCTTTTGAAAAATATGGATCTGGAAATCTTACATTAGAAGAAGTTATGACACCGGCCATTAATTTAGCTCAAAATGGATTCTATGTAACTCCAACACTTCTAAAAGATATGAAAAGTGTACAGGAGATGATTAATAAATATCCAAGGTTAAAAACTTTAATTCTTAATAAAAAAGGAGCTTATTATAATGTTGGCGATTTATATAAAAATGAAGATTTAGCTAATACTTTAAAAAGAATATCTAAAGATGGGAAGAAGGCATTTTATGAAGGAGATATAGCTAAATCTATAGTTGATACAGCAAAAGAATATGGTGGAATAATTACACTAGAAGACCTAGAAAACTATGAGGTAGAAGAAATGGAGCCTATACAAGGTAGTTATAGAGGAAAAACTATTATTTCATCACCTCTACCATCATCTGGTGGAACTCATGTTATTCAATCTTTAAATATACTAGAGAATTTTGATATTTCTAAGTATGGAGTATATTCACCAGAAAGATATCATTTATTGTCGGAAGTATTTAAATTGGTCTATGAAGATAGAACGAAATATGCTGGAGATCCAAAGTATGTTGATATACCTATTATTGGTTTATTAAATAAAGACTATGCTAAAGTTTTAGCTAATAAAATTGATATAAACTATTCACAAGAATATACAGCTGATGATCCATGGATTTATGAACATGAAGATACAACGCATTATTCGGTAGCAGACAAAGAAGGCAATATGGTTGCTGTAACTCAGACTATAAATTGGACATTCGGATCTGGATTAGCAGTAAATGACTATGGTTTTGTATTAAATAATGAGATAAGTGATTTTTCTCCAGAGTCAGACTCGCCAAACTGTGTTGATAGTGGAAAGAGACCTTTAAGCTCTATGAGTCCAACAATATTATTAAATGAAGATAATACACCTTTTATGGTTATTGGCTCCCCTGGAGGATCTAGAATTATTCCTACTGTAACCGAAGTTATTAGTAATGTTATAGACTATGATATGGATATACAAGAGGCTATAGATACTTATAGAATGTATGATAATACTAATGACAAAATTATTTATGAAGGTGGAATAAGTGGTAAAACTATAAATAAACTTAAATCCATGGGTCATAAGACTGAAAAATATGAAGAAGGTTACGATAAACACTTTGGTGGGGTGCAAGGAGTACAATACAAAGATGGAAAGCTAATAGGTGGAGCAGATTCTAGGAGAGATGGAAAAGCTCTAGGTAATTAATAAATAGTTGTGTTTTAAATAAAATATTAAGGTATAATTATATATAAATAAAATAAGAGCAAAAGAGGGGAATTATGGACTTAGAAAAATTATTAAATGATGTTAAAAATAGCAACATAGAAATAGAAGATGCTTTAGAGAAATTAAAAGATTTGCCTTTTGAAGATATAGGATATGCTCATATTGATCATCATAGGAGTATAAGAAATGGATATCCAGAAGTAATATATTGTAAGGGGAAAAGTGATGATCATATTTTAGGGATTATAGAGAGGATGAACGAGAAAGGTAGTAACATTCTTGGAACAAGATGTGAAAAAACTACTTATGATAAAATTCTTAAACTATATCCTAATGCAGAATATGATGAATTATCAAAAATATTAAGAATAAAAAATGAAGAAATAAAAGATCAAGGTAAGGGAACTATTTTAATTGTTACAGGAGGTACATCTGACATACCTGTGGCAAATGAAGCATACTATACAGCCTTATTCTGTGGAAATAAAGTTGAAAGATTATATGATGTAGGAGTTGCTGGAATTCATAGGTTATTAGCTAATAGACATATGATTGAAAATGCTAGGGTAATTGTGGCAGTAGCAGGTATGGAAGGTGCTCTTCCTAGTGTAATAGGAGGTTTAGTAGATGTACCAGTTATTGCAGTGCCTACATCAGTTGGGTATGGTGCGAATTTTGATGGACTAGCTCCACTTTTAGCTATGCTAAATAGTTGTGCTTCAGGTATATCTGTAGTAAATATAGATAACGGATTCGGGGCTGGTTATTTGGCATCTACTATTAATAAATTAAAATAATAATTGTTATTACTTAAATAAGTAAAAAATATATATGGAAAAACAAATTTTATATAAAAGTTCTAATCCAAAAAATATGTTTTTGTTAATATAAAAATTAAGTAATAATATTATAATAGTAAATTAAATAAAGTGAAAATATAATTTCTCATATAAAGAATTATAGTAATTAATTCCAATATGTTAACTAAAGAAGCTTATATGAGAATAAATATAATGGTTAATAAAGAAAATCGTAAAAATTTGTTGACACAAGCGAATTATTTTGGTAAATTATTATTCAAACATAAAGCGAATAACGAAAATTTTTAAAACAAAATCACTCGTATATACTCAGAAATATGGTCTGAGAGTTTCTACCGAGAAACCGTAAAAATCTTGGCTATGGGTGAAATTATTATATATATTTGGATATATTAGCTGCTTAATAATAGGCAGTTTTAAGTCATATATTCAAACCTGTATAGTGATTTCACTTTTTAGTAAAAAGATGGAAGCTATACAGGTTTTTTTTTATAAAAAATTAAATGTTCAAATATAAAATGGGTTAAATTGAAAGGAGATTAGTATGGCTACAATAATAAAAGAAGGATTAACTTTTGATGATGTTTTATTAATACCTCAAAGATCTGAAATATTACCAAAAGAGATAAATACACAAACGTACTTAACTAAGACGATACAATTAAATATACCTTTAATGAGTGCTGGAATGGATACTGTTACAGAGTCAAAAATGGCAATATCTATGGCAAGACAAGGTGGTATGGGTATAATTCATAAAAATATGTCTATTGCAGAGCAAGCTTCAGAAGTAGATAGAGTAAAGAGAAGCGAAAGTGGAGTAATTGTGGATCCATTTTACTTAACAAAAGACCATACAATTCAAGATGCTGACAATATAATGGGAAAATTTAGAATATCAGGAGTTCCAATAATAGACGAAGATAAAAAACTTATTGGAATAATAACAAACAGAGATATTAAGTTTGAAAAAGATATGTCTAAAAAAATAGAAGATGCTATGACTAAAGATAATCTAGTAACGGCTAGAGAAGGGGTTACTTTAGGAGAAGCTGAACAAATTCTTAAACAACATAAAATCGAAAAATTACCAATAGTAGATGAAGATAATCATTTAAAAGGTTTAATAACAATAAAAGATATAGAAAAGAAAATTCAATATCCAAACTCTGCAAAAGATAAAAAAGGAAGACTTTTATGTGGTGCAGCAGTTGGTATAACTGGAGATGTATTAGATAGAGTAAAAGCATTATATGAAGCAAAAGTAGATGCTATAGTTTTAGATAGTGCACATGGACACTCAAAGGGTGTTATAGAAGCGGTACAAAAAATAAAATCAGTATATCCAGACTTACAAGTAATAGCAGGAAACGTAGCTACAGCTCAAGGTTGTGAAGACTTAATAAAAGCTGGAGCTGATTGTGTGAAAATAGGTATGGGACCAGGATCAATATGTACTACAAGAGTAGTTGCTGGTATAGGAGTTCCACAAGTAACAGCAGTTATGGATTGTGCAAAAGCTGCTGCTAAATATGGTATACCAGTAATAGCGGATGGTGGTATTAAATATTCTGGCGATGTGGTTAAAGCTTTAGCTGCTGGAGCAAATGTTTGTATGATGGGTTCTTTATTTGCAGGAACTGACGAGAGTCCAGGAGAAACAGTTCTTTACAGAGGTCGATCATATAAAACTTATAGAGGAATGGGATCTATAGCAGCTATGGAAGATGGTTCAAAAGATAGATATTTCCAAGATGGTGCTAAGAAATTAGTTCCAGAAGGTGTTGAAGGTATGGTTGCTTACAAAGGTAAAGCAGAAGATATAACATACCAAATGATAGGTGGCTTAAGATCTGGAATGGGTTACTGTGGAGCACCTACAATAAAAGACTTACAAGAGACAGCTCAATTTGTAAAAATAACAGCAGCTTCTTTAAAAGAAAGTCATCCACATGATATAACAATAACAAAAGAAGCACCAAACTATAGTACACAAGGAGATATGATGTAATGAAACATGAATTAGTATTAGTTGTTGACTTTGGGGGTCAATACAATCAGTTAATAGCAAGAAGAGTAAGAGAAAATAATGTATATTGTGAGATAATACCATATACTACAGATATAGAAACTATAAAAGCTAAAAATCCAAAAGGGATAATATTTACAGGAGGACCTAATAGTGCATATTTAGCAGATTCTCCAACAATATCAAAAGAAATATTTGAAATAGGAGTTCCAATACTTGGAATATGTTACGGACATCAGATAATGTCACATGTTTTAGGTGGTGTTGTTAGAAAAGGTAATACAGCTGAAAAAGAGTATGGAAAAACAGCTATAACATATAAAGAATCAAGATTATTAGAAGGAATGACTACAAACACAGTTTGGATGAGTCACACAGATTTAGTTGATACTGTAGCAGAAGGATTTGAAGTAATAGCTTATACAGCTGATTGTCCAGTTGCAGCAGTAGAAAACAAAGAAAAAAATCTTTATGGAGTACAGTTCCATCCAGAAGTTGAACATTGTTTAGAAGGAGATAAAATACTTAAAAACTTCTTATATAATGTTTGTGAAGTAAGTGGAGATTGGACTACAGATTCATTCATAAACGATAAGATAAAAGAATTAAAAGAAATAATAGGCGATAAAAAAGTATTATGCGCTTTAAGTGGTGGGGTTGACTCATCAGTTGCAGCAGTACTTGTTCATAAAGCTATAGGAGATAACTTAACTTGTGTATTCGTTGACCATGGATTACTTAGAAAAAATGAAGGTAACGATGTAGAAAGAATATTCAGAGATAAGTTTGATATGAACTTAATAAGAGTTAACTGTGAAGATAGATTCTTAGGTAAATTAAAAGGTGTAACAGAGCCAGAATCTAAGAGAAAAATAATAGGTGAAGAGTTCATAAGAGTATTTGAAGAAGAATCAAATAAACTTGGAAAAATGGACTTCTTAGCTCAAGGAACTATATATCCAGACGTTGTAGAAAGTGGACATGGAGAAGCTGCTACAATAAAATCTCATCACAATGTTGGTGGAATACCTGAAGATATAGAATTCCAAATAGTTGAACCATTAAGAGAATTATTCAAGGATGAAGTTAGAAAAATAGGTTTAGAACTTGGAATAGAAGAAGGATTAATATTCAGACATCCATTCCCAGGACCAGGACTTGGAATAAGAGTTATCGGTGAAGTTACAAAAGAGAGATGTGACATATTAAGAGAAGCTGATGCTATATATATGGAAGAACTTAAAAAGGCAGGTTTATACAAAGAAATATGGCAAGCATTTGCTACATTACCAGATGTAAAAACTGTAGGAGTTATGGGAGATGAAAGAACTTATGCTTACTTAGTAGGTTTAAGAGCAGTAACATCTTCTGACGGAATGACTTCTGACTGGTACAAAATGCCATATGATGTATTAGAAAAAATATCAAATAGAATAGTAAATGAAGTTGATGGAGCAAACAGAGTAGTTTACGATATAACTTCAAAACCACCAGGAACTATAGAGTGGGAATAATATAAATAAAAAAGATAAATAACATATTGTTATTTGTCTTTTTTATTTTTTGTTTTTTGTAATTAATTTATAGACTTATTGAAATAATAAGATTATAAATGCCAAAGCTTTATAAAACATAGATACATACATAATTATTAAAATGACAGGAGGCATAATATGAATTATAAAAAAATTGTGGCATTAAGTTCAGCAATATTAATAGGTTCAATGAGTTTAGTGGGATGCACAAGCAAAAAAGACAACACAAAAACGAAAGATACTAAAGCTATAAAAGTAGGAATGGTTGCCGATGTAGGTGGTATAAATGATGAGTCTTTTAATCAAAGTGCATGGGAAGGCTTACAAAAAGCACAGAAAGAATTAGGAGTAGAAGTAAAAGTAATAGAATCAAAGCAGGCCTCTGAATATATTGGGAATATAGAAACTTTAGCTGACGATGGAATGGATTTAATTATAGGTGTTGGTAACACTATGGTAGAAGATATTAAAACTCAAGCAGAGAATTATCCGGATTTAAGTTTTGCTATAATAGATGAAACTTATAATAAAATACCTGAAAATATAACAACTATATTATTTAAAGAAAATGAAGCTACTTTTTTAGCTGGACTGATAGCAGGAAAAATGACAAAAACTAATAAAGTTGGTTTTATAGGTGGTATGGAAAATCCAATTATATATAGATTTTTATATGGATATGAATATGGTATAGATCAATCTAATGATAAGGCAGATGTACAAGTCCAATTTGCTGGAACTTTTGCAGATGCAGCAAAAGGTAAATCTATAGCAAATCAAATGTATTCAAAAGGTGTAGATGTAATTCTTTCAGCAGCTGGTGGCACAGGTGTAGGAGCTATAGAGTCAGCTAAAGAACAAAATAAATACGCAATTGGTGTAGATAAAGATCAAAGTGACTTAGCACCAAATAATGTTTTAACATCAGCTTTGAAAAAAGTTAATGTTGGTGTATATGATACAGTTAAAGAATTTAAAGATGGAAAATTAACTGGTGGAGAAGCCAAAGTATATGGATTAAAAGAGGACGGTGTTGGCATACCTGAATCTACTAAAAATTTAGTTCCTCAAGATATAATAGACTATGTAAATACTATGGCAGATAAAGTTAAAAATGGAGAAATAAAAGTTCCAGATACAGAAAAAGAACTTGATAAATTAGACTAAAAAATAGAGATAAGAAGCTAAAACTTCTTATCTCTATTTTTATGTAAAGTAAATATTTTATAATGAAATATATTGAAATATTTTTATATAAATAATACAATCACAGGAACAATATATATTTTACTAAGAGGTGGAGAATGCTAGAGATAATAGGAATGACCGTAGAAGATGCTAAGTCGATAGAAAAGTGTGGCGCAGATAGAATAGAACTTGTAAGTGCATTAACTGAAGGTGGTTTGACACCAAGTTATGGGCTTATAGAAAGTGTAGTAAACAGCGTAGATATACCTGTAAATGTAATGATAAGACATCATGCAAATGGATTCGTATATAGTGAAGAAGATTTGAAAATAATGAAAAAAGATATACAAATAGTAAAAGATTCAGGTGCTAATGGTGTGGTTTTAGGAGTTTTAGATGAGAAAAATAATATTAATGAAAAACATTTAATTGAACTTTTGAATGAATGTGATGGATTAGATGTAACTTTTCATAGAGCAATAGATGATACAGACTTAAATGAAAGTATGAAGATACTTAAAAAATATGAAAAAATAACAAATATATTAACATCAGGAGGTAAGAAAACAATAACTGAAAATATTAATGAAATAAAAGACACTATAAACGAAGAAAAAAGAATAAATATACTCTTAGGTGGAGGATTAAACTTTGATAATATTGATAAAATAAAAAAATTCACAAAAGCTACAGATTTTCACTTTGGAACAGCAGTAAGAGTAGATAATAATCCTTTCAAAGGTATAAATGAAGACAAATTGAAGAAATTAGTATGCATAATAAAATTATAGATTAATTTAAAGAGAAAGTATCAAGCTTTCTCTTTTTTGTGTAAAATGGTAAATTACATAATAAAAAGTTCGTATTTATTATATAAATAACTATAAAATATTATAAGAAGTAAAAAAAAGTTCGTAAAAAAGCGAAAATGTATATTGACAGTAAATATGTGAGATGTTATTCTATTATTGTACTTATAAAACACGAACAAAAATACTTATTTTTAGTCGAAGATAAGATATGTATGGAACATTAATCAAATATAATATATGAAATAGGGTGATGATAATTATGGAAATGACATCAAAATCAAAAAAAGAAAATTTACTACAGAAAATTTTTAAATTAGAAGAAAATAATACAGACACAAAAACAGAAGTAATGGCAGGAATAACTACATTTATGACTATGGCATATATATTAGTTGTTAACCCATCGATACTTTCTCAAACAGGAATGGATCAAGGAGCAGTATTTGTTGCAACAGCTCTATCAGCAGCAATAGCAACTTTCTTTATGGGATTTTTAGCAAATTATCCAATAGCATTAGCTCCGGGTATGGGATTAAATGTATTCTTTGCTAATACCATAGTTTTACAAATGGGATATTCATGGCAATTTGCTCTTATGGCAGTATTTATAGAAGGACTTATATTTATTTTACTTACAGTAACAGATTTAAGAGAAAAAATAATTGAATGTATACCAACAAACTTAAAATATGCAGTAACAGCAGGTGTTGGTTTATTTATAGCTTATATAGGATTAAAAAATGCAAGTATAATAGTAGATGGAAGTTTAGGAAATATGCATGATCCATTAGTTATATTAACATTATTTGGATTATTAGTAACAGGAGTATTAGTTGCTAAAAATAAAAAAGGTGCATTATTAATTTCTATAGTATTAATATCTGTTATAGGAATGGCACTTAAATTAGTAAGTCTACCAGAAGGTATAATGTCACTTAACATACCTTCACTAAAACCAGTATTTTTACAAGCATTCTCAGTAGATCCTAATGAAATATTTAGTCTAAATATGGTAATAATAGTATTTACATTATTATTTGTTGATTTATTTGATACAGTAGGGTGTTTGGTAGGTGTTGCTGAAAAAGGAAATCTTTTAGATGAAAATGGAAATATACCAAAAGCTAGAGAGGCTCTTTTAGCTGATGCTATAGGAACAACTACAGGAGCTTTACTTGGAACATCAACGGTAACTTCATTTATAGAAAGTGCATCAGGAATAGGAGAAGGTGGAAGAACTGGTTTGACTGCTATAACAACAGGATTGTTATTTATTTTGTCTCTATTATTTTCTCCATTATTTGTTGCAATACCAACACAAGCTACTTCAGCTGTATTAATAATAGTTGGAGTAATGATGGCTGGATCTCTTAATAAAATTGATTTTTCTGATTTTACAAATGCTATACCAGCATTTATAACTTTCTCATTTATGCCACTTACAAATAGTATTGGAGACGGGATAATATTTGGTATATTATCTTATACATTATTAAAATTAGCTACAAATAGAAAAGAAGAAGTAAACTTATCTATGATAATTTTATCAATCTTATTCATTATAAAATTCGTACTTTTAGGATAAAAATTTAATATTATAAAAATTAAGCCTAGATATATTCTTCTAGGCTTGATTTTTTCTAGAGTTATTTAAGTAATTTTTGACTTTATTTAATTCTAAAAATTCATCTTCAGTTTCCAAACCTTCTTCTAATAAACTTATACATTTAAGCATATCTCCATTTTCATGCCCATCAAATAGTATTTTAGAGTATTGTTTATTAAAGCTTTATATGAAATGAAAAATGTTATTAGAGTATTTCTAAAAATATTCTTTTATTAATTCATTTGAAAAATTAATATTATAATTCTCTATAGTTATCATGATTAAGAATCTCCCTTTTTATTGTGGATATATCTTTATTTATTATAGCATATGTGTCAATTAAGACGATAAAATAAAGCATTTATGTACGTTTGTCATAAATATAACTTAATAATTCGATATATAACATATATTTTTGGAAAAAATAAAAATAAAAATATGAAATTCTATTGATAAAATATTAATATTATTATACTATTAACATATAATAGTTCGTATCTAATAAGAGATAGTGAAGAGCATTCACAATCATAAATTAAGGAGGAATATAATGAAAATAGCAGTAGTTATGGGATCTAAGTCAGATTATCCTAAATTAGAAGAGGGGATAAACTTCTTAAAGAAATATAATGTTGAAGTTATTGTTCGTGTTTTATCAGCTCATAGAACACCAAGAGAGTTAGAAGAGTTTATACAAAGAATAGACAATGAAGTTGACGTAATAATAGCAGCAGCAGGAAAAGCAGCGCATCTACCAGGTGTAATAGCAGCAAATACATTAATTCCAGTAGTAGGATTACCAATAAAATCTTCTACAATGGATGGATTAGATTCACTTTTATCAATGGTACAAATGCCAAGTGGAATACCAGTAGCCACTGTTACAATTGACTCTGGCTTAAATGCAGTTTTAATGGCAATGCAAATAATGAGTATAAAATATCCTAAGTTAAAAGAGGATTTAAAATCATATAGAAAAGAAATGGCAGAAATAGTTTTAAATGATGATGAAAGTTTAAGGGGGTAATTAACATGTTATTATACGAAGGAAAAGCGAAAAAAATATATAGTACAGAAAATGAAAATGAGTTTGTAGTTTACTACAAAGATGATGCTACAGCATTTAATGGAGAGAAAAAAGCAGAAATAGCATCAAAAGGAATATTAAATAATAAAATCTCGACTATTATGTTTGAAGAGTTAGCAAAAGAAGGAATAGAATCACACTTCATAAAAAGCCTATCTGACAGAGAAATGCTTGTAAAAAAAGTTGAAATACTACCATTAGAAGTAATAGTAAGAAATATTACAGCAGGTTCATTCTGCAAGAGATATGGAGTAGAAGAAGGAATAGTATTAGACACACCTATATTTGAAATGTCATATAAAAACGACGACTTTGGAGACCCACTATTAAATGATGATCATGCAGTTGCATTAAAATTAGCAAATAGAGAAGAAATAGATTTTTTAAGAACTCAAACTTTAAAAATAAATGAAATAATGAAGAAATTCTTCTTAAAAATGGATTTAAAACTAGTTGATTTCAAACTTGAGTTTGGAGAAGATGTAAATGGAAATGTAATATTAGCAGATGAAATCTCACCTGATACTTGCAGACTTTGGGATGTAAACACTAATGAGAAATTAGACAAAGATAGATTTAGAAGGGATCTTGGAGATTTAGTTCAAGGTTATGAAGAAGTATTAGCAAGGTTAAATAAATAATTTAGGAGGATTTCACATGTGCGGAGTTGTAGGGATTTACTCTAAAGACAAAGACATATCAAAGCAGTTATATTATTCATTATATTCTATACAACATAGAGGACAAGAAAGTTGTGGAATGGCAGTATCTAATGGAGACGAAATAAGCTATTACAAGGATATGGGGCTTGTAGGTGATGTATTTACACCTAAAAAGTTAGAGCAATTACAAGGTAATATGGGTATAGCTCATGTTAGATACTCCACAGCAGGTGGGAGCGCTTTTGCTAACTGTCAACCATTAGTAGGAAGTGTAAGAAAAAGAAGCCTTGCATTAGCTCATAATGGAAACTTAGTAAATGCTCAAACATTAAAAGATATGCTTGAAGAAGATGGATATATGTTCACAAGCAACACTGATACAGAAGTAATCCTTTATATCCTTGCTAGGTACTATAAGGGTAATATAGTAGAAAGTTTGAAACTTACAATGGACTATATAAAAGGTGCATATTCGCTTGTAATTATGAGTGATGATGAATTAATAGGAGTTAGAGATCCCTTTGGATTCAGGCCTTTAATTTTAGGTAAAAAAGATGACCAATATATTCTTGCATCAGAAAACTGTGCCATAGATATATTAGGTGGGGAAGTAATCAGAGATGTGGAACCAGGTGAAATAGTAGTAATAAAGGACGGAGAATTAAAATCATATAATTTCAGTGAAAATTATAAATCAATGAAAAAAAGTTGCATATTTGAACATATTTACTTTGCTAGAAATGATGCAACTATAGACGATGTAAATGCTTATGAATTTAGAGTTAAGTCAGGAGGAATACTAGCACAAGATGATGCTATAAATGCAGACATGGTAGTTCCAGTACCAGACTCAGGATGGCCAGGTGCAATAGGATATGCAAATGCTAGTAAAATTCCAGTGGCTGAAGCTTTAGTAAAAAATAGATATGTTGGAAGAACATTTATAAAACCTACTCAAGAAGAAAGAGAATTAGGTGTTAAGATAAAACTTAACCCTTTATCAAGAGTTATAAAAGGAAAATCAATAGTTCTAGTAGATGATTCAATAGTTAGAGGTACAACATCTAGACTATTAGTGAAATCACTTAGAGAAGCTGGAGCGAAAGAAATACACTTAAGAATAACATCACCCCCAGTTAAATATTCTTGCTATTACGGAATAGATACACCAAACAGATCTAAACTGATAGCATCAAATAAAACTGTGGAAGAAATGATAGAGTATATAGGATGCGACTCTTTAAGATTCTTAGATATAGAAGGAATGCTAGACGCAGTTGATGAACCATTTAACTTCTGCAAAGCTTGTTTTGATGGAGATTATCCAGTTAAGAAAATAGACAAGGGGGAAGCAATATCATGCTAACTTATGAACAATCAGGTGTAAATATAGATGAAGGAAATAGAGCTGTAAGCTTAATAAAAAATAAAATTAAAGGAACTTATGATAAAAATGTAATAGGTGATCTTGGGAATTTCAGTGGATTATATAGCTTAAAAGACTTTTTAACTATGAAAGAACCAGTTTTACTTGCTGCGACAGACGGTGTTGGGACAAAACTTAAATTAGCTCAAATGATGGATAAGCATAACACAGTAGGTATAGATTTAGTTGCTATGAGTGTAAACGATTTAATTTGCCAAGGTGCTAAGCCATTGTTATTCTTAGATTATATAGCAATAGGAAAGTTAGTTCCTGAACATATAGATAAAATAGTTGAAGGTGTTGCCAACGGATGTAAAATGTCAGGATGTGCATTAATAGGTGGAGAAACTGCCGAAATGCCAGGAATGTACACTGAAGATGAATATGATTTAGCAGGATTTGCTGTTGGTATAGCAGACAAAGAAAAAATAGTATGTGGAAAAGATGTTAAAAAAGGTGATGTATTAATAGGAATATCATCAAGTGGGGTACATAGTAATGGATTCTCATTTGTAAGAAAAATATTCTTAGATACTTTAAAATGGGACTTGAATGACTATAAAGAAGAGTTAGGAATGACTTTAGGTGAAGCACTTTTAACTCCAACAAAAATATATGTTAAATTAGTTTTAGATTTACTTGAAAAACAAAATATAAAAGCTATATCTCACATAACTGGTGGGGGAGTAATAGAAAATATAACTAGAGTTATACCAGAAGGATTAGGATTAAATATAAAAACTGATTCTTGGGAAAAGCCACCTATATTTGAAATGATAGAAAAACTTGATATGGTTGATAAAAGAGAACTTCATAAATCTTTCAACATGGGTGTAGGGTTAGTCTTAGTAGTTGATAAAGACGAAGCACAAGATGTTGTTAACTACATCAATAATAACAATTTACAAAATGAAGTTGAAATAGAGGAAAAATACACTGAATTAATGAAAGACAAAGCTTATATAATAGGTGAAGTTGTAGATAATCATGAAGGTGTTGAACTATGGTAAAGATAGGTGTTTTAATTTCAGGTGGAGGAACTAATTTACAAGCTGTTATAGATAACTGTGAAAATAAAACTATAAATGGTGAAGTAAAAGTAGTAATATCCAACAAATTAGAAGCTTTCGGACTTCAAAGAGCTAAAAATCATAATATAAAAGCTGTTTTTGAAAATGAAGAAGATAAAATAATTGAAATATTAAAAGAAAATAAAGTAGATTTAGTAGTTTTGGCTGGTTATTTAAAAATAATCAGTCCAAAACTGGTAAATGAGTATAAAAATAGAATAATAAATATTCATCCGTCATTAATCCCAGCTTTTTGTGGTAAGGGATATTATGGAGAAAAAGTACACCAAGGTGTAATTGATTATGGAGCAAAAGTCACTGGAGCAACAGTTCACTTTGTTGATGAAGGAGCAGACACAGGTCCAATAATCATGCAAAAAATAGTAGAAGTTAAACAAGATGATGATGCAAAAAAATTAGCAGCAAGGGTACTAGACGTAGAACATGAAATACTTACGAAAAGTATAGCAATGTTCTGTGAAAATAAGCTAACTGTTCAAGGTAGGAGGGTTTATATAAATGATTAAAAGAGCATTAGTAAGCGTAACTGATAAAACTGGAGTAGTAGAGTTTTGTACAGAATTAAACAAATTAGGATATGAAGTAATATCTACAGGAAATACTTTTAAAATGTTAAAAGAACAAGATGTAAAAGCTATACAAATAGATGAAGTAACTAAATTCCCCGAAATATTAGATGGAAGAGTAAAAACTTTAAATCCATATATACATGGTGGAATTTTATATAAAAGAGATAATGAAAATCATGTGGCAACTGTAAATGAACACAACATAAACCCAATAGATTTAGTAGTTGTAAATCTATATGATTTTGAAGGAACTTTAAAAGCAGGAAAATCTCATGAAGAAATGATAGAAAATATAGATATAGGTGGACCATCTATGATACGTTCTGCTGCTAAAAATTATAAAGACGTGGCAGTAATAGTAGATGTAAATGACTACCCTATGATAATAGAAAAATTAAAAAATGATTCTTTAACTTTAGAAGATAGAAAAAAATTAGCCTACAAAGCATTCTCTACAACAGGTAGATATGATGCTCTTATATCAAGTTACTTTGCAGGAGAAGTTAAAGATGAATATCCAGAAATATTAAATTTAGCTTTCCAAAAAGAACAAACATTAAGATATGGGGAAAATCCACATCAAAATGGTGTTTTATATAGCCAACCTAACGCTAAAAACCCAATATTAAAATTTGAACAATTAAACGGAAAAGAATTATCTTTCAATAATATAAATGATTTACATGGTTGTTTAGAATTAATGAGAGAATTTAAAGATAGCGAAGAAGTAGTTTCAGTAGCAATTAAACACACTAATCCATGTGGTGTTGGTCTTGGAAAAGATGCTTACGAAGCTTACACAAAATGCTACGAAGCAGATAAAGTTTCTATATTTGGAGGAATCCTAGGAATAACATCAACTATAGATGCTGAAACTGCTAAGAAACTAAATGAAATATTCTTAGAAATAGTTGTAGCCTATGATTTTACAGAAGAAGCTTTAGAAATCTTAAGAGGAAAGAAAAACTTAAGAGTTTTAAAATTAGCTAAATTAGAAGATAGCTTACAACCTCATGATATGAAATACTTAGATGGAAAATTATTAATTCAAGATAAAAATACTACTTTAGCATCAAAGTATGAAACAGTAACAACTGTTGAACCAACTAAAGAGCAATTAGCTGATATGGAATTTGGAATGAAAGTAGTTAAAAATATGAAATCAAATGCTATAGCTATAGTAAAAGATGGAGAAACTTTAGCTTTAGGATGTGGTCAAACGTCAAGAATATGGGCATTAAAAAATGCAATAGAGAACAACCAAGATAAAAACTTTGAAGGTGCAGTACTTGCTTCAGATGCATTCTTCCCATTTGATGACTGTGTAACTCTTGCAAATGAAGTAGGAATAAAAGCAATAGTTCAACCAGGAGGATCAATGAAAGATCAAGATTCTATAGATGCTTGTAATAAATTTGAGATGACAATGGTGTTTACAGGAATAAGACACTTCAAACACTAGGAGGTATGAATAATGAAAATTTTAGTTGTTGGTGGTGGCGGAAGAGAACACGCTATTTGCTGGAAGTTAAGTAATGAATCTAATGTAGAAAAAATATACTGTGCACCAGGTAATGCGGGAATATCTAATGTAGCTCAGTGTGTAAACATTGGGGATAGTGATATAGAAGCTTTACTACAATTTGCTAAAGAAAATGAAATAGACTTAACTATAGTAGGACCAGAAGTACCTCTTGTTGCAGGTATTGTAGATGAGTTTGAAAAAGAAAATTTAAAAGTATTTGGGCCAAATAAGAAATGTGCTCAGTTAGAGGGAAGTAAAGCTTTCTCTAAAGACTTTATGATAAGACACAATCTTCCTACTGCAAAATACAAAGAATATACAGACTTAGATAAAGCTATAGATGAAATAGATGAGTTTGGATATCCAGTAGTTATAAAAGCAGATGGTTTAGCAGCTGGTAAAGGTGTTGTTATTCCAGAAAACAGAGAAGATGCAATAGAAACTTTAAAAGAAATGATGGCTGATCATAAATTTGGTCACGCAGGAGACAAAATAGTAATAGAGGAGTTTTTAACTGGTATAGAAACTTCAATTCTTGCTTTTGTAGACAACGACACTATAGTTCCTATGGTAAGTGCAAAAGATCACAAGAAAGTTTTTGAAAATGAAACTGGATTAAATACAGGTGGAATGGGAACATTCTCACCAAGTGAAATATATACAGATGAATTAGCTAAAGAAATACAAGAAAAAATCTTAGATAAAACTTTAGACGGATTTAAAAAAGATAATTTAGAATACAAGGGAATTCTATTTGTTGGTCTTATGATAACTGAAAAAGGACCTAAAGTTCTAGAATACAATGTAAGATTTGGGGACCCAGAAACTCAGTCAGTATTATTTAGACTAAATACTGATTTAAATAAAATAATGACAGCAATCATAGATAACAATCTTAAAAATATAGAAATAAATTACTCGAAAGAAGAAGCAATATGTGTAATGCTTACTTCAGGAGGATATCCTGAAGCCTATGAAAAAGGGAAAGTAATAACAGGGCTTGAAAATTTAGATTCAGATATAGTTGTATTCCACAGTGGAACTAAGTTTGATAAAGAAAATATAGTAACAAACGGTGGAAGAGTAATAGGAATAACTGCAAAGGGAAGTTCCGTTAAAGAAGCGTCTGATAAAGTTTATGAAAATATTAAAAAAATAAACTTTGAAGGAATGCATTATAGAAAAGATATATGGAAATAAATTTTCAAATTTGGAGGAATGTTAATGAACACTATGGATTTACAAAGAACTGTAAGAAGAGTTTTAGTTGAGAAAAGAGCAGGATTTGACTTAGAAGCTCAAAGTTTAAAAAAGGATTTAATAGAAAGTTTACACATAGATACAATAGAAAACATAAGAGTTTTAAATAGATATGACGTAGAAGATCTAAATGAAGAAGTTTTTGAAAATGCAGCTAAAACTATATTCTCAGAAACTAACTTAGACATAGTTTCTTATGATGAAGTACAAGAGATAAATGAAAATGATAGAATATTTGCCATAGAATACTTGCCAGGTCAATACGACCAAAGGGGAGATTGGGCAGCTCAATGTATACAAATAGTTAACGATGGTAAAAGACCTAACATAAGTACAGCTATAGTATATATATTAAGTGGAGATATAAGTGATGAAGATTTCGCAAGAATAAAATCATACTGCATAAATCCAGTAGACAGTAGAGAAGCTGATTTATCAATACCAAACACTTTAGAAATGGAAGTTGAAGTACCAACAGCTGTGGAGATCTTAGATGGTTTTGTGGATTATTCAAGTGAAGAATTAGAAAACTTCTTAAATAATCAAGGGTTAGCTATGACTTTAGCTGACTTACAACACGTTCAAAACTATTTCAAAAATGAAGAAAGAAGAAACCCTACTATAACAGAAATAAAAGTTCTTGATACTTATTGGTCAGATCACTGTAGACACACTACATTTATGACTAAAATAGAAGACGTTAAAATAGAAGAGGGTAAATACAATGACATAATAAAAGAAGCTTATGATATGTATTTACAATCAAGAAGCAAGGTCTATGTTGATAGAGACAAAGATGTTTGCTTAATGGATATAGCAACTATAGCTATGAAACAACTAAGAAAAGAAGGAAAGCTAGAAGATTTAGATGAAAGTGAAGAAATAAATGCTTGTTCTATAAATGTTGATGTTAATGTTGATGGAAAGATTGAAAAATACTTAGTAATGTTCAAAAATGAAACTCATAACCATCCAACTGAAATAGAACCATTTGGTGGAGCTGCTACTTGTTTAGGGGGAGCTATAAGAGATCCACTTTCAGGAAGAAGCTACGTATATCAAGCAATGCGTGTTACAGGTAGTGCAGACCCTAGATCATCTTTAGAAGATACATTACCAGGTAAGTTAATGCAAAAGAAAATAACTACAGAAGCAGCTAATGGATATTGCTCTTATGGTAACCAAATAGGTTTAACTACTGGTCAAGTTGCAGAAGTGTATGATGAAGATTTCGTAGCTAAAAGAATGGAAGTTGGAGCAGTAATAGCTGCAGCACCGAAAGAAAACGTAGTAAGAGTTAGACCAGAAGCTGGAGATATAATTGTTCTTCTTGGAGGAAAAACAGGAAGAGATGGTTGTGGAGGAGCTACTGGTTCATCAAAAGAACACAGTGAAGAATCAATAAAAACTTGTTCAGCAGAAGTACAAAAAGGTGATGCTCCTAACGAAAGAAAAATTCAAAGATTCTTTAGAAATAAAGAAGTTGCTAGGATGATAAAAAGATGTAATGACTTTGGTGCAGGTGGAGTAAGTGTTGCTATAGGAGAAATAGCTGAAAGTTTAGATATAAACTTAGATTTAGTTCCTAAAAAATACGATGGATTAGATGGAACAGAACTTGCCATATCTGAGTCACAAGAAAGAATGGCAGTTGCTATAGATCCAGCAAACAAAGAAAAGTTCATAGCACTAGCTGGAGAAGAAAACTTAGAAGCAACTCATGTTGCGACAGTAACTGACACTGGATATTTAAGATTAACTTGGAAAGACCAAACAATAGTTAATTTAAAAAGAGAGTTCTTAGATACAAACGGAATAAAACAAACAACGGATATTCATGTTAACAAAGTAAATGAAGAAGAAACATTCTTTACAAAAGGTAATGTTTCATGTGAATCAAACTCTATGAAACAAAAATTTGAAAAAGCTTTAGCTGATTTAAATATATGTTCACACAAAGGTTTAGTTGAAAAATTTGACAATACAATAGGTGGAAATACAGTATTAATGCCTTTTGGTGGAAAACATCAAGCAACTCCATCACAAGGTATGGTTGCAAAAATACCAGTACTAGGTGGAGAAACAACTACTTCAACTATAATGACATTTGGATATAATCCTAAAATAGGAAAATGGAGTCCATTCCACGGAGCTTTATATGCAGTAGTAGAATCTATTTGTAAATTAGTTGCAATAGGTGGTAACTACAAAACAACTAGACTTACTTTACAAGAGTACTTCGAAAAACTAGGAGAAGATGCTACTAGATGGGGTAAACCATTTGCTGCTTTACTTGGAGCATATTATGTTCAAAATAAATTAGAAATACCTGCAATAGGTGGAAAAGACAGTATGTCTGGTACTTTCAAAGATATAGACGTACCTCCAACATTAGTTTCATTTGCAGTTGATACAGTAGATGCTGATTATGTAGTATCTCCTGAATTTAAAAAAGCTAATTCAACAGTAGTTGAGTTAATAACTAATAAATTAGAAAATGATGTACTAGACTTTGATGAGTTAAAAAGAAACTTAGACAAAGTGAGAACTTTAATTCAAGATAAAAAAGTTTTAGCATCTTATGCTTTAGGTTATGGTGGATTAGGTGAAGCTATAGCTAAAATGGCATTTGGTAATAAAATAGGATTTAAAGTTAATGAAGGTATATGTCCTAGTAATATATTCAACGCTGCTTATGGAAATATGTTACTAGAAATAAATGAAGAAGATTTAGCTTTATTAGATGGATATAACTATAAAGTAGTAGGAAAAACTTTAGAAGGGCCAAGTATATTAGTTAAAGATGAAAGAATATCTTTAAATGAATTATACAAAGCTTTCGAAAGTACTTTAGAGCCAATATTCCCAACAAAAGCTAAAGAAATTAAAGACAAAATAGAAACTATAAGCTTTGTAACAACTAATGAAAGATCAAAACCTGCTTCTTCAATAGCTACTCCAAAAGTATTTATACCAGCATTCCCTGGTACAAACTGTGAGTACGATTCAGCAAGAGCTTTCGAAAGAGCAGGAGCTAAAAGTAGTATAAAAGTGTTCAAAAACTTAACTTACAAAGATATAGAGCAGTCTATAGAAACTATAGTAAATGAAATAAAAACTTCTCAAATAATAATGTTACCAGGAGGATTCAGTGCTGGTGATGAGCCAGATGGATCAGGTAAATTTATAGCAACTGTATTTAGAAACCCTAAAATAGCAGAGGCTTTAAATGAATTCTTAACTAAGCAAGATGGTTTAATGTTAGGTGTATGTAATGGATTCCAAGCATTAATAAAGTTAGGACTTGTACCTTATGGAGAAATAAGAGAAACTGTTGTAGATGCTCCTACATTAACTTATAACAATATAGGAAGACATCAAGCTAAAATTATAAGAACAAGAATATCTTCTAATAAATCTCCTTGGCTAGCAGGGACAGAAGTTGGAGATATACACAACGTAGCAGTATCTCACGGAGAAGGTAAATTCGTTGCTAATGAAGAAGTATTCAAGCAACTACTTGAAAACGGTCAAATAGCAGCTCAATATGTTGACTTAAATGGTGAGGCAACTTATGATATAGAATACAATCCAAATGGTTCATACTTTGCAGTAGAAGGTATAACTAGTGTTGATGGTAGAATATTTGGTAAGATGGGTCATTCTGAAAGAATTGGTAAACATGTAATGAAAAACATAATAGGCGAAAAGGATCAAAAGATATTTGAGTCTGGAGTAAATTATTTTAAATAGGATGTAATTAATGCACATAGGAGAATGCCTTCTATGTGCATTTTATGTTGAGTATGGAAACTATATTTTAATGTTTATTATAATATGCTAATATATTCATAAAACTATTTGAGGGGAATAACAATATTTCAGAATGTGGGGAGAGGTTAATTTATGCATAAAAAAAGTATGTATGAAATATTTTGTAACGATATAACAGAAAATATAGATTGGAATTACTCAGAAAAAAATGTGAGTTTTATGAGCGATGTAAAGTATAAGTATATATTTGAAAATAATTTGTTAAATGGCGCAATAGTTAAATATGAACAATATGATTTTCAAAATAATCACATAGTGGAGTTAGATTGTAGAAACACAAAATTAGAATTTAATTATTTAAGATTAACATTTAAAGGTTTATATTATGATCTATACAGATTAATAGATCAAAAAATTGATAAAACTGTATTGTACAAAACGCAAGGTGGGTTCAAAGCTGCAATTTTAATATATATTGAAGATTTACATGAAATAGAGGAAGAAGAAACATTTATACCACAAATTGAAGCTAAAGAGTTAGTAATTGAGGAAATAGAAAATATATCTGATAAAAATTATGTAAATGAATATTATAAGCATTTAAGTGAACAAAAAGGTGAAGAATTCAAATTAAAAATTTTACAGCAGTGGCAAAATAATGATGATATAGGTTATTATTATAGGTTTAATGAATTAATATCAATGAGCAAAGTAATAACAGATCAATATGATAGATTAAAGAGAACTAAAAACTTAAAAGTATCGAAGGATATTCAATATTTTGTTGAAAATTTTGATTTTAGAGAATGTACAGTAAATGATTTTGGAAAGACATATAGAGGTGATTTTTATATTAGGATAGAAAGCGGTCCTAGTTATTTTGAATTTAATGAGGATGATCCAGAAGTTGAATTACTACAAATTAGATTTATAGGAGTAAGAGAATTGGAAGCTAATTATACGGGTTCTATTCATTCTTGTTGTATAAAAATAGATTTTGATAATTCCATAGAGTTTCAATTATTAGTAGGAGTAGAGGAATATACTGTGATAAAGGTGCACGCAGAAGATTTAATCATAGATTTTATGAAGTAATAAATAATTTCTAGTGTAATTATATAATACTAGAATATGTAATTATAAGATATAACATAAAGTGATTAGGTAAATAAGGAGCAATTATGGATAAAATTTACTTATATGAAAAGCTGATAAATAAGAATGATTACAATTATAAAATATATTTAGATAAAAAAGAAGATATACCAGCTAAAAAAGAGGATGTTTTAAAGTATTTTAAGGAGAGGTTTAAGGCTAGAGAAGTCTGTAAAGTTAATCAAGTAGAAGATGATAATATATTTGATTTAGGATTTAAATATACAAAAGAAGAAAATACTTATAAAAATCTTGTAGTAGATGATGTAGATATTTTAGATGAGCTATTAACATGTAAAGAAAAAGAACAATTTTTAAAAGTTGAATATAAAGAGTATAAATATCAAAAGTTAAAAGAAGCTTGTTATTATGATGAAGATGAAGAGATTGATTGGGACTATGAAGACGATGAAGATAGTGAAGAAATATATCAATCATGGTACTATGGCGGTCAATATTGGGATGACTGGAGAGAAAAAGAAGATGAACTAAATGAGATAGATATATATAATGAAACAGAGTATAAATATGGTCAGTACACTCATAATGGTAAACCTGGTGTGAAAATGAGTGATTTTGAAAAGGTTCAAAATGAAAGATTTTTAAGGAATGGAATTTGGGTAGAGTCTAGAGACATTCCTTATAATTATGTAGAAAATTATAGAATCTATATTATCTTAGAATCATTGGACAATGAGTATATAACAAATATAAACTATATTTCAAGAAAATGTTATAAAATAGAAAATCATTTAAAAGCAATAAGAAATTATAGTCGAATATTTAGTGAGAATGTGAAAATAGAAAATATTGATGGAAAAAATAGACTAGTATTTCAATGCAATGATTCAAATCAGGAAGACATAACCAAAGAAGTTAAAAATGATTTATATATTTTTGCTAAAAGTGGATTGCTAGGAAAGGAATTAGAAAATAACTGTAAGAAATCAAGGGTTATAAAAACTGTACAAAACATAGATTTTGAGCTATATGAAGATAAAAGTATTAATTTAACAGCTAAGAGACTTATAGATATGTATGAAAAAGATCAAAAAAACTCTGATAGAAATTTATTATATCCCTTGGATGATTATATTATAGAAGATGAAAGTATGAATCATGATAATTTAACGAATTAAGGTATCAACCTTACTGGTTATATTGAAGAAGTTATGAAACTAAAAGATATGTATGCTTCGGTTAAATTTTATTCTTACAATAGTAAATACTCAATTTATTGTCATTTTGAACAAGATAATTATTACTACTTATCAAATCTACATCAAGGTGGTTTAATAGTAGCTAAGGATGGGCAACTGGAGAGGATCGGAAATGAATTAACTCTATATAGATGTGAATTACCACGTATAGAAGTAACAGTAGAGGAGTTAATTAATGCTTATGAGGAAGATTTTTTATTTGCAGATAAATTATATAGACGCAAGCCAATATTGATAAATGGAGAAGTAGATAGTATTAATATAGTACATAAAAGTAAAGTATTAGTTTATTTAAAAACGAATAGCAGAAATTATATCATTGAATGTTATTTTGCATTTGAAGAAGATTTTGATTATTTATTTAACTTAAAAAAAGGTGATAAATTAAAAATGAGTACGGGTAGGTTGTTTAGAAGAAAAAATGTATTAAGAGTAAGCGACTGTACCGTGTTTAAATGTTAATATTAAAATATACAAGGGGGGCACAAAATTGTTACTACCTAAAAATATACAGGAATAATTAAAAATTATACATAATACAGTTGTATTATAATCAACATTTTATTAAAAAGAAGTTAACTATTATAGAATAAGTACAAATAGTATTTAGCCTATAATGGTTAACTCCTATTTTGTTTTATACAAGTTTAATATTACATTTTTCTAATATTGTTATAGTAAAATAATAAATAGAAATTTAAATATATTTTAGAAAAAATAAAACTTTTTATAAATACAACTCGTTATATAAGTGAAAGGAGGATGATGATTTGGCTCAGACAGATGAAAAATTAATAAAAGAGATATTAAAAGGCAATGAAAGTGCTATGGAAATACTAGTTAAGAGAAATTATGACCTTGTACATAGCTATATATACAGGACCACAAATGATTACAATACATCCTATGATATAACTCAAGAAGTATTTATAAAAATGATGAAAAACATAGATAAATATAATTTAGATAGTGGTAAATTTAAAAACTGGTTATTAAAAATAGCAGTAAACACGACAAAAGATTATTTTAAAAGTAAAACATATATACAAAGAAGTGAAATTTGTGATATAGAAAATCATCAAATAGAAGATAAATCCAATGTAATCGATATAATTTATAAAAGAGAAGAAGCAATAAAAATAAAGGAAGCTGTTGAAAATTTACCAAAACTTCAGAGAGAAGCTATTTTATTAAAGTACTATAATGATTTAAAAATAAAAGAGATAAGCACTATAACTGGAGACAATGAAAACACAATAAAATCAAGGCTTTACAATGGAATCAAAAACCTTAAAAAATTACTTGGAGGTGATATATGTGAAGAAAAATCTAAATATTCACAGCCTAAGATGTGAAAATATAGAAGATGAACAATTTGAAGAATTATTGGAAGCAGATTTAATAGATATAGAAGATTTTCTGGATAGTTATGTAGTAAGTAAGGTTGATGAAGAAAAAATAGATTCAACAATTGATATATTAAAATCATATATGCCAAAAGAAGAATTGCAACATGTTAAAGTACAGGATCACCTTGTAGATAGAATAAAAGAAAATATAAGCTTATTAAAATTTCAGTTTAGCTTAATCAGTAAAGTATATTTTATAGCATCCTTATTACTAATTCTTGTAGGAACTATAACTACGATAAAATTAAATTTAAGTATATATTTAAGTGCAACTATAATTGCACCTATACCAATCTTGATTGGTATATTTGAAATAATAAAAGGAAGAGAAGAAAATGTTTGGGAGTTGGAGCTTAGCTATAAATATTCTTTAAGAGAAATTGTCTTCTCAAGGTTAGTAATTATAAATGTAGTTTCAGTATTAATAAGCATCATGATGAGTCTTATTTTAAATAATGCTTACTCGCAAATAAATTTACTAAAAATGATTAGTATATGGCTAATTCCTATATTCTTAGTAGGATCATTATCTTTGATTATCACTTCTTTCTACAGAGGTATAAATAGCATTGCCTTATGTATATCAATATGGATTTTAGGTGCAATGAGCATTAGCGTGTATGAAACAATAGCTGATATAACTCATATTAATACATTTATGACTTTGGGTATATCAGTAATATTTACATTAGTATCAATGAAATTATTTTATAAGAAAAGTATTAATAGTATAGATACTAGAACATTTGATTTTTAGGGGGATTTTATGGAACTTATTATAAAGAATATAAGCAAAGAATTTAAAGATAAAATAGCTGTTGATAAATTTAGCGTAACTTTAAATAGTGGAATATATGGTCTACTTGGACCAAATGGTTCAGGAAAAACAACTCTTATGAGAATACTTGCAGACGTTTCTAGTGCCAGTAGTGGAGATATTTTAGTTAATGGAGAAAGTAAAAGTGAGCTAGGTGCTGAGTATAGAGATTTAATAGGTTATGTTCCTCAACATATAGGATTTTATAAAAATTTTACAGCAGAAAAATTTTTATATTATGTAGCAGCATTAAAAGGTGTTGATAAAAATATTGAAAAAAGTAAAGTCGATGAACTTCTAAAATTTGTTAACTTAGAACAAGATAGAAAAAGAAGAATAGGAAAGTTTTCAGGAGGTATGAAGCAAAGACTAGGAATTGCACAAGCTCTTTTAAATGACCCTAAAATACTTATATTAGATGAACCTACGGCAGGTCTTGATCCAAATGAAAGGATAAGATTTAAAAACTTAATATCACAATTATCTAAAGGAAAAATAGTAATACTATCAACACATATAGTTTCTGATATAGAGTTTATAGCAAATGAAGTACTTGTTATGAAAGATGGGAAATTAGTTGAAAAATCATCATTAGAGGATATTTTAGATACTGTTAGAGGTAAGGTGTACACAATAAGTGTTAATGAATGTGATTTAGAAGAGGTTGAAAATAAGTTTAAAATATCTAGTATGATAAGAAATAATAGTGGAATTAACGTAAGAGTAGTTGGAGATAAGAAACCTAATATAAATAAATTTAAATACATAGAAGAAGAGCCAAATTTAGAAGATGTATTTTTATATTATTTTAATGAAAGTGTCAGTATATAGGGGGATTTTGAAATGTTAGATTTGATAAAATTTGAGTTATATAAAATATTTTCTAAAAAATCAGTACGTATAGTTTTGTTATTAACTATATTATTTGGAATTTTTAATGTAGTTGCTGAAAGTGTATATGTTAAATATCAAGGTGTAGATCATATAGATGATGTATATAGTATTATGAAAGAGTACGATGGAAAGGCTATTACAGAAGAAAGTGCAATTAAGGCAGAAAATACTATAAATGATTTAAAAGAAAAGAAAAGCAGGGGAGAAAAACTTACTAAAAAAGAAATTATTTATATGAATTATTTGTACGATACAATGAGATCACCATATCCCACATATATAATAAATAACAAATACTATACAATAGATGAAATGAAAGATGAAATAAATAAATTAAAAAATGAAAATAAAACAGATACATATGAATATAAGAATCTTAATTTTATATATGAAAAAGTGAAAAATGTACAAGAATCAAAATTTTATTTTTCTCATGGGTGGCTGTCAACTGTGGACTTTAAAGCAATAGCAACATTGATAACAACTCTAATAGCAGTAGGATTAGCAGCAATATTTAGTGATGAATATCAAAGCAATAGCGCACAAATAATGTTAAGTTGTAAATATGGAAAGAATAAGATAGTTTTATCTAAGATGATAACTGGTTTAATATTTACAGCAACAATATTTATTATAATAAATGTTGTATATATGATTGGAGCCTTACTATATGATTTTAGAGGGTGGAGTACGCCTTTAGAGTTATTTAAATACTATGGAAATACACCTTTCGATATGAGAGTTATTGACTTTTATATAACAGGATTAGGTATAAGCTTTATAGGTGCAATATTATATTCTTTAGTAACGATGTTGATGTCATTATTAGTAAAAAATAATATGATAGCTTTATTATTAAGTTTAGGTTTGTACTATATTCCAGCATTTTTCGGAAATTTCATCCCAATGGATTCAGTAGGAAGGGTATTTAGGGAAATAAACTTAGCAGAAGCTATTAAAATAGAAGGTATGTTTGTAAATCCTAGTACTTATAATATTCTGGGAACACCCGTATTATATTCAACTTTATTAATAAGTCTAGTAGTTGTATTTATACCAATTGTAATATATTTAATAAGATATTTTGGAAAAAAACAGACTATATAGCTAACGAATTATAAATTTAGAATTTATATCAAATTATTTAAAATAAAATACAATTGATGCACATGGGAGAAAATCTTCTATGTGCATTTTTGTATTATTTTTAAAATTACATAATAAATTATTGGTAAACAATAATTGTACTGATACTATTATATTATAATTATTGTTTTACAATAATAATTAGGGGAAGGGGAAATACTTATGAACATGTTGAAAACGAAAAAAATACTAGTGATAACATCAATAGTATCATTGGTATTAAGCTTCATAATGATATTTATTTTAAAATCAGAAAGTAGCCTTTATATTATGTATTATCCATTTGACTTAATAGGGTATGGACTTAGAAAATTATCACTTTCATCAATAATTGGAAATATTATAGCTTTGTTTATCTATATATTAACTTGTTTAATACCTTCATTAATTTATCTATACAAATATAAGAAAGGGAGTAACAAAGAGATAGATTGTATATTAATAGGTGCAAGTACATATTTATTTTACGCAATATACCAGTTTATAAATCCCATGGAACTTTACTCCTTATTACCCAATGATCTATATGGTAGTGAAGGATTTATAAGTGCAGGAAAACTATGTGTATCTATGATGTTTTATATTATAATAATTAGCTATTTTGTACTAATTTCACTAACTTCTTTATCATTACAAGAAAAAACTAATAATAAAAATGCTTTAAAAGGCCTTCAAATAATTTTAGTTTTATTTTTAATATCGGATATAATAGTAATATTTTATTTTGGAATATTTGATCTTTTAAGCAAGTTATATAAATCTGGATTTATATTTTATATAATAAAATATATTTTATCAGTTGCTCCTATGATAATGTCAATGATAGTTATTTTTGTGGGGATAAAACTTATTAATGATTTTAGACAAAATCAATACGGAGAAACTGTAGTAGAAAGCATTAAGAAAATATATGAATATAGCAAAATAACCGTATATTTATCAGTTATATATTCTCTATTAATAAACGGTATGCAGTTATTTTTATCTTCTACTATAAGAGATATTAATATGTTTTTAAGTGTGCCATTTATACCTTTAATAGTTGCTTTTGTGGGAATAATATTATGTAAATATTTTCAAGAAAGTAAGGATTTATACGATGATAATAATACAATTATTTAGCTAAAATAAGGAGGCAAGAAATGGGCATAGAAGTACACTTAGAAGATGTATTGAAGAAAAAACAAATGACATCTAAGGAACTTGCCAAAATAATAGGCATTACAGAAGCTAACCTTTCCATACTTAGAAGTGGAAAGGCCAAAGGTGTAAGATTTGAAACTATAAACAAAATTTGTTTTTATTTAGATTGTGAAATAGGGGACATATTAAAATTTGATGGTAAATTGGGGGATAATGAGGATGAGGATTCAAACCAATAAGAAAATATTAAGTTTGGTATTAGTAATAGGAAGTGTAATTAATTTATCTGGTTGCCAATTAGCAAAAGAGGATAGCCAGTATAAAGAAGTGGAAAACTTATGTGGAACATTTATTACTTATGAATTAGATGGTAAAGATTCTACTTTTGATGATGAATATAAAAAATATTATGGTACTTTTGGAGAAAAAATATTTGATAAAGATATAGAAAAATATAAATTTGGAAATTTAAAAGGATATGCACTTTTTCTGCATAAAGAAGGAAAAGGTGAAAACAAATTAAAAAGTGCAGTTGGTGATAATGTATTTCAAAATATACATTTTAGTTTAAATGTTAATTACAGAGGAAAATAGTAAAGAAATTATTACTACAGAAGATACAGAAACAGTACCAGAACCTGATATAAATGCAACTTCTGAAGAAAATAAAATTGAAGCTACAATATATGTTACAAGCAAGTTTAAGGGAATCATTCAATTTAATCCTATAATTAAAGAGGGTAAAAAATATTATACTGTAAGGGACGGAAGTAGTATTCATGTTGATGGAGAAAAGGAAGGAATATCATCGACTTCAGCAAGCAGTAATAGTACAACTAATGACAATTCAAAAAGTAAGACTGAAAAATTTACCTATACAGTAAGTGTTGAGCCTGTCGATGAGTTAAAAAGTATAAAAATAAAAGAAATTAGTAGTAATGATACAGTTATAAACACAAAAGATATTGTACACAAGAATAATGATTATAAATTTAAAATAGGTAAAAATACAGCATATATAATAGTAGAAGAGATTTGCATTGATAAGAATGGAAAAGAAATAACTAAACGTACTATTTATGATAGATATAAAATAAATAACGAGGAGATTAATCATCTTTGTAATTATGCCAACAAAAATGGTATAGTAATACCTAAGAATTTATATATTAAAAAATAATAAAAAATATTAACTAATACACAGAGAAATATTAGTATATATAGATTGAAAATAAGCAAATGCGAAGGATCATAGCATAAGTGTCATCGAATGTTCCCTGTGAATTTTCATGAACGATGAATTTTAATTTATAATTTATTAGTAAAAGCCTGCTCATATGTAGGCTTTTTGTGTATATTTCTAGATAGTAATTAATATGATAGCTATTGTAGAAAAAAATTTAAAAATTTAGCACTCATTGCTTGACAGTGCTAACAAAATGATTATAATAATAAGTAAGAAAACAAACAAAGAACAAATCATAGTGCATAAACAAAAAATAATATTAAAATTTAAACTTATCTTTTTACTTAACCAAAGTAATAGGATAAATGTAAGGAGGAATTAATTATGAAATTAGTACCAATGAATAACAATTTAGGATTTAGTTTATTTGACAATATGTTTGATGATATGTTCAGAGGTCCATTTTTTACAAATAGTGGGTCAACAACAAAACTTATGAAAACAGATATACAAGAAAAAGATAATAACTATATCCTTGACATGGATTTACCAGGATATGATAAATCTGATATAAAAGCACAACTTAAAGATGGATATTTAACAATAACAGCACAAAAGAATAGTTCAAAAGAAGATAAAGATGAAAAAGGAAACTATATAAGAAGAGAAAGATATTGTGGAAAGTGTTCAAGAAGTTTCTATGTAGGAGAAAATTTAAAAGAAGAAGATATAAAAGCAAGTTTTAAAAACGGAATATTGGAGCTTACATTCCCTAAAGAGGTAGGAAAAAAAGAAAAAGAGATAAAATATATTACTATTGATTAGTAATAAAAAATTTAACATTTTTAGCACTCGACACTTGACAGTGCTAACAAAAAAATTCTATAATTAAAATGGGAGTAAATAGTAAATGTGTTAAAATTAAATTAAAGCCCTTAAAATGCAAGGTTATTTATTCCCCCACCTTGCATTTTGTGATTTGAAAATAATTAAATTTTATAAAGATATAAGTTTAAGGAGGATAAACATGGAAGTAACAAAAGGTAGTATTTCAATTGATACAGAAAATATTTTTCCAATAATTAAGAAATGGTTATACTCAGACAAAGACATTTTTATAAGAGAATTAATAAGTAATGGTTGCGATGCTGTAAGCAAATATAAAAGACTTGTTTCTCTCGGCGAAGTTAAAAATTCTCAAGATGAAGAGTATAAAATTACAGTATCGGTAAGTAAGAATAATAAAACTATAAAATTCAACGACAATGGTATAGGAATGACAGCCGAAGAAGTAGATAAATACATAAATCAAGTTGCTTTTTCTGGTGCAGAAGATTTCTTCAATAAATATAAAGATAGAATGGAAGAAACTGATATTATAGGTCATTTTGGATTAGGATTCTATTCATCATTTATGGTATCTACAAAGGTTGAAATAGATACATTATCTTTCCAAGAGGGAGCAGAGCCTGTAAGATGGATATCAGAAGGTGGAACTGAATTTGAAATAAGTCCATCAGGAACAAGAACTACAAGAGGAACTACAATAACACTATTTTTAGCTGAAGATAGTGAAGAATTCTTAAACGAATATGAAGTAAGAAGCATAATAAATAAATACTGCTCTTTCTTACCTGTTGAAATATATGTAGAAGGCGAAGATGCAGAAGTTAAAGAAGATGAAGAAAAAGTTGAACCAGCACCATTAAATGATACTAATCCATTATGGTTAAAATCACCTAAAGATTGTACAGATGAAGAATATAAAGAATTCTACAGAAAAGTATTTAATGTATTTGATGAACCATTATTCTGGATTCATTTAAATGTGGATTATCCGTTTAACTTAAAAGGAATTCTTTACTTCCCTAAATTAAACAATGAGTTTGAACTAGTAGAAGGTAAGGTAAAACTTTATAACAATCAAGTATTCGTAGCAGATAATATAAAAGAAGTTATACCAGAATTCTTATTATTACTTAAAGGTGTAATAGACTGTCCAGACTTACCACTAAATGTGTCTAGAAGTTTCTTACAAAATGACAGAGATGTAAGCAAAATATCTAAGCATATAGTTAAGAAGGTTGCTGATAAACTTAAATCTTTATGCAAAAATAATAGGCAAGAGTATGAAAAATTCTGGGATGATATACAAATATTCATCAAGTTTGGTTGCTTAAAAGATGAAGGTTTCTATGACAAGGTAAAAGATTATATCTTATATAAAGATATAGATGGAAAATATATTACATTAACAGATTACCTAGAGGTAGCAAAAGAAAAACATGAAAATAAAGTTTTCTATGTAAATAATCTGGATCAACAATCTCAATATGTTAAACTATTTAAAGATTATGGATTAAATGCAGTTGTACTAGATAGTACAATAGACAACAACTTTATTTCATTTATAGAATACAAAGAAATGGGAACTAAGTTTAATAGAATAGACTCAGATTTATCAGACGTACTAAAAGACAAAGATAGTGAAGAAAATAAAGAAGAAGATGAAAAAATAACTTCATTATTCAAGTCTGTTATAAATGAAAGAGTAGAAGAATATTCAGTGGAAAGTCTTAAAAATGAAGAAACACCAGCTATGATTTTAGTATCAGAAGAATCTAGAAGAATGATGGAAATGCAATCTAGGTTTGCTGGAATGAATTTTGGAATGGACTTAAAAGAAGAAAAAACTTTAGTTATAAATAAGAATAACCCATTAGTAAAAAAATTAGTGTCACTAAAAGACAATGAAGATAAAAAAGAAGAAATAGATGTGATTTGTAATCAAATAGTAGATTTAGCTCTACTTGCTAATAAAGAATTAAATGCAGAAGAATTAGATTTATTTATAAAAAGAAGTAATTCTTTAATGAGTAAGGTGATAGCTTTATAAATCATTATTAATATAAAATGTAATAAAAAAAACTCCCTCTTAGTGTTTAAGAGGGAGTTTTTTATTAAGCTAACGATTTTAATATCATGGTATAAGCAAAACTCTTTTGAGTATTAATAGATTGGTCATCACTTAAGCTGATTTGTCTAAAGTGGTTAGCATTAATTTTATTAATAATACCCATAGAAGAACTTATAAGCACATATCTTTGATAATCTCTGCTTAAATCTTTATTAATAATATTTTCATCTATTCCAGTATTAATTACATAATCCAACAAATTATAAAGTTGAGTTTTTAATTCTAAAATTTCCTCAAAATCTTCAAGTAGAATATTATTTAATTCTTTTGGTATAACTTGATTATATAATATTCTTAAAGAGGGAAAGATGAATTTTCCACTGTTAATGCTGTAATGAAATAAATGGTTACACTGTTCTTTAAAAGTAGAAACTTTTTTTATAGCTTCGATAGTATTTATAATATCTATTTTAAAATTATAAATTATTGACCTTGCTATAATTTCATCTTTGCTTTTAAAATATTCATAAATTGTACCTTTTCCAATTCCAGCAGCTTTTGCAATATCAGACACTTTAATATTTTCAATATTACTATTATCAGTTATTATTTTCTTAAATCCATCAAATATTAGCAATTCTTTTTCTGCGTATTTTCTGTTCATGTTTAGTCCTCCTCATCGATGATTATCTGTCTTAATTCTTTGCGACGATGGAATATATCGTATAAAGTAGGAACAACAAATAAAGTTAATAGGGTAGCGTAAGTTAAACCGCCTATAGTTACTATAGCTAAAGCTTGAGATATTTCAGCACCCATGCCAACACCAAGGGCCATTGTAGACATGGCTAGTATTGTTGTTAAAGCAGTCATTAGTATAGGTCTTATACGAGTACGTCCAGCCTCTATAAGAGCTTCTTTTTTATTTAATCCACTTATACGCAATTGATTCACATAATCCACAAAAACTATACCGTTATTAACAACTACACCAGCAAGAACTAAAAATCCTAGCATAGATATAACGCTTAATTCTTGGCCAGTTATAATTAATGCTAGTAAACCACCAGTAAATGCAAGAGGTATAGTGAACATTACTATAAATGGCGACAATAATGATTGGAATTGTGCAACCATTATTAAATAAATAAATGCTATGGCAAGAGCAATCATTTTAATTAAATCACTAATAGCTTGATTAATAGATTCAGTTTCGCCGCCCATTTTTATTTCATATCCAATAGGAGTTTTATAATTATCTAATTTTGATTGAACTTCCTTACTTACTAAACCTATATTGTGCTTAGAATCAATACCAGCTGTTACAGATATATATCTAGTTTGGTTATCGTGATTTATAGAAGTAGGAGTATCAGTCATTTCTATAGATGAAATATCTTTTAATTTTACTGAAACAGACGCAGTTCCTTTTGTTCCAGTGATTTCAACATTTTTTAATTTATCTAGACTTGAAGTATCATGATTAACAATAATTACTGGATAGTCTTCAGAATTTATTGTCAAAGTAGTTGAAGTAGTTTCTGTTGATAATTTTGCAGAAACTTGTTGGAATACTTGAGCCACTGTTAATCCATACTTCATAGCTTTATTTTTGTTGATTACAATTCTTTCTTCCTTAGCAGTTATACCCATACCACCATTGATATCGGTAGTACCTTCTATACTGGATAGCATGATTACCAAGTCATCAGAAATTTTCTTAAGTTCATCTAAATCATCACCTTTAACAATTATTTGTAATCCAGATCCTCCTAAAGAAGAAGTATCCATAGATGAAGACGAGACTGTAACTTCACAATTAAGAGACTTTGTTTTTTCTTTTATCTCTTCTGAAATTTCATCATTTGTTTTCTTTTTATCATCTTTTAAAATAACGTAAGCGGCCATATTATTAGGGTTATTTGAAGATGAACCAAATGACATGGGACCTGATGAATCCATAGCTCCGATACCTTCCACATCATCAATTGTTAAAACTTGTTGTACAACTTGATCTGTAATATGTCGAGCTTCCTCTTTTGGAAGATCACTATCTATATTGATAGTTGCCATCATTTGTGGTGAATCCATTTTTGGCATAAATGATGTTCCTATTTTAGTTGTTGCAAAAGCAGCAACTATTAATAGTACTACAGAAAAACATAAAACAACAGGTTTAAATTTTAAGCATAGTCTTAATAATTTTTCATAGCCATCAACCATTTTATCAAATAAAGGATGAGACTTTTCATCTACATTAGATAGTAAATTTGATGCCATACACGGTACTAAAGTTAAGGCAACGATTAAACTGGCAATTAAGGAGTAGGCTATTGTAAGCCCCATATCTGTAAATAATTGTCTAGTTATACCTTCAGTAAAAACAATAGGTAAGAATACACAAATAGTAGTAAGTGTGGAAGCAAAGATTGCTCCAGATACTTGTCTAGCTCCATATACAGCAGCTTTAAATTTGCCCATTCCTTTATTTCTTAGTCTATAGATATTCTCAATAACAACTATACTATTATCGACTAGCATCCCAACTCCAAGGGCTAAACCTGATAAAGAAATAATATTTAATGTAACGCCACTAAAGTACATCAAAACAATGGAAAATAATAAACTTATAGGAATACTAAATGCAATCACAATAGTTGGTTTTATACTTTTTAAGAATATTAGTAAAACAAAAATTGCTAGTATACCACCATAAATTAGGTTATCAAGCACACTCGATATAATAAAATCTATATAAACGCCTTGATCCATTAAAGAAAGAATATGTAATTTATTATTACTATTATTTAAATCCTTAATTACTTTATTTATTTCGTTACACACTTTAGTAGTTGAGGCAGTACTAGTTTTTTGGAAGGATAGTATAACACCAGCATTTCCATTTATGTTTGTATAACTATCTGATGAGTTGTCTGACATTTTTACATTGGCTATATCTTTGAGGTGTACATCACCAATGCCATCCATAGAAAATAATATTAAATTTTTAACTTCATTTATAGAAGTGAACTTATCTCCTACTTTTACAGAGTACTCAGTTTCGTCATCAGATATATATCCAGCAGGCATGGAAAAGTTCTCTGCTGTTAGAATTTGATTTATTGTTTCTGGAGTAATTTTATCTGTTATATCTGCTGATTCTAAAGCTTGTTTTCTAGCTTCATTTAACTGAGTTTCAGCAGATTTTATTTGTGATTCACTTACGGAAAGTTGTACAGTAGCTTTTGTTAATTCTTGAGACAGAGTAAGCTTAGCACTTTCCAATTCTTTTTGTTGCTTTTTTAGCGTTTCCAATGAATCTACTGCACTTATTCCTTGACCTGCATTTGATATGGCCTTTTCTAAAGATGCTATGACACCTTCTAAGCTTTCTATATCTTCTTGCAATTTTTCTTTATCAATAGTAGAATCTTCTGGCAAACTATTCAGTTGTTTTTTTAATTCTTTTAATTTTAACTTAGTATCATTAAGGGTGGTAGTTGCACTTTCAATATACTTTTCTAAATCTTCTTTGCTAGAACCTGTTGAATTTAAAATACCAGCCATACTTTCTAATTGGTTTATACCAGATTGAAGTTGACTACTAGCTTCAAGAAGTTTTTTCATTTGAGTATTACTTTGTTTTTCTAGGGCGGCTTTTCCATTTTGTATTTCTGATTTGGCGCTATTAAGTTGACTTTGTTGTTTATCTAATTTAGAAGTAACACTTGATTTTAATTTGTTATTTAATTCGTCAATTTTATCTTTGTTTAAAGATATTTCTAACTGTTTTTCTACTAAACCAACACCTGTTACAGATGCGACACCATTTATACGCTCAAACTTAGGGATTATTTCATTGTTAACATAAGTAGAGACTTCTTCAATATTCATATTGTCTACATCCATACTTAATGTCATAACAGGCATCATATCTGGATTAAGTTGCATTAAAGTAGTTGCTCCAACACCATCTTCTAGAGAATCTTTAATTAGGTCTATTTTGCCGTTTAGATCCAACATGGCAGTGTCCATATTTGTATCTTGATTAAACTCTAGAATTACTACACTGTAGTTCTCGTTTGAAACGGAAGTTACGTTCTTAATTCCGCTTGTAGTTGAAACAGCTTGCTCAATTGGCTTTGTTACTGTTGTTTCAATTTTTTCTGGGCTAGAACCAGGATATGTAGTCATAGCGATTACATAAGGTAAATCTATACTAGGTAATAAGTCTGGGGTCATTTTTGTGAAGGACACAAATCCTAGCATTAGTACCATAATTACAGAAACAAAGACAGTTAAAGGTTTTCTTACACTGAATTTTGGTAGCAAATATTTCACCTCTTTCTTAATTTTAGAACTGACTAGTCAGTCAGATATTTTTAATTGTAATCATGTTGAATATTAATTTCAATAAAATGGAAAATTTAAATCAAAAATTTATTTTACCTTATCTTTAAGAGAGATATTTATAACTTATATCATTTATACTTAATAAGCATTTAAAGAAGGTATGACCTCATATATATAGATATGTAATAAATTAAGAAACCTTCAGGAGGATATTATATGAAAATGTATATGAAAGGGAGTAAACGTTCAAAAGAAACGGGTAATCCTATTCCAAATACAATAGCCTATGCAGCTATTAAAAATTTTTTAGCATCAAAGGAGTTTGCAGAAACAAGAGAGGAGTATTGTATTGGGAAATTGGATAAGAAGCAAGTGAGTCAAATAATGACAGATATAAAATGGTTATTTAAGAATTATAAAGATCTGGAAGTTTTAGCAATAGAAGATAGTGATAATAAATTCATAAGGTTTATTTTATAAACATATAGTTAAAAGAATAAATTTGTTTCAATATAAAAAAGGAAATGATATAAAACATCATTTCCTTTTTCTTTATGTTAATGATAATTAACTAGCTTTTTCAAATTTTTCAACTTCGTTTTTTTCTTTCTTAACTCTCATCATAAATGCGATGAAGAATGCTATAGCAACAACAACATCAGTTGCATTAGAGAATGTAGCATTTAATTTAAATCCTTCTGGAGCTTGTAATATATAAGCTACAGATACATAACTCATGAATATTGCAGGTATTACAGCTATCCAGTAGTTTTTCTTATTAACTAATAAGTAAGCAGCACCTGTCCATAAGAATATCATTGCTAATGTTTGGTTAGACCAAGCAAAATATCTCCAGATTATATCGAAGTTTATTTGAGTTAATGCAACACCAACTGCAAATAAAGGTAAAGCTAACATAAACCTATTTTTTAATCCATCTTGCTTTATTTTGAAAGCATCAGCTATTGTAAGTCGAGCACTTATGAAAGCAGTATCTCCTGAAGTTATTGGGCAAGCAACAACGCCAAGAACAGCAAGAATAGTACCAGCAGGTCTAAGTAATGCTTTAGATATTGTGTTGACAATTTCAGAAGGAGTACCAGCAGCTTGTATATCTAAGCTATCACCAAAGAATGCTATAGTAACAGCGCACCAGATTAAAGCAACAATACCTTCAACTATTATTGATCCGAAGAATACTCTTCTAGTTTCAGATTCTCTATTTATACATCTAGCCATCATAGGTGATTGAGTAGCATGGAACCCTGATATTGCACCACAAGCTATTGTAGTGAATAAGAATGGGAATATAGACAATCCGCCTGGATGCATATTTGTAAGGGCCTATTATCATAGCACCAAATAAACCAGCTGCCATTAATAATAATGCAGATCCGAATATTGTATATAATTTTCCTATAACCTTATCAACTGGTAATACAGTAGCAACTATATAATAAATTATTATTAACACTAACCATATATTTTTGTTTATACCAGTCATAGAAGTTAATAAACCAGCAGGCGAAGTTATAAAAACAGTACCAACTAAAACAAGAAGTACTATTGAGAATGCAACCATTATAATCTTCATATTTTTACCTAAGTATATTTCAACTATTTCTGGTATAGAAGTACCATCATGTTTCATAGATATAACACCTGATAATAAGTCATGAACAGCTCCTGCAAATATACAACCAAAAGTTATCCATAAGAATGCAACTGGTCCAAATAAAGCACCTGAGATAGCTCTGAATATTGGTCCAGTACCAGCTATGTTAAGGAATTGAATTAAGAAAACCTTATGCCAAGGCATCGGCATGTAGTCTACACCATCTTCAAGCCTTATAGCTGGAGTTTGAATAGAATCATCGTATCCTAAAGTTTTACTTACATATGTTCCATATGTGAAGTAACCTATAACAAGGATAGATACACATGCCAAAAATGTAATCATTTTAGTCCCCCTTCTAATAATTGCAATATAATTTTTCTGTCAATAAGGAAGCGTTTTTATACATAAAAATTTCTGTATACTGACACATTTTATTTTAGATAAAATATGCACTTATCAATAAATAAAATTATAATTTAACTTTATAACTGTATAATAATAAAAAATGTTGTAGTATTATATAATTAATTGATAGCTATAATGTAGGAAGGAAATAAATATGTTTGGATATGTTAGAATAAATAAAAAGGACTTAACTTTTAGAGAGTTTGAAGATTATAAAGGGTATTACTGTGGATTGTGTAAATACTTAAAAGAGAATCATGGGGAAATATCTAGATTAGGCTTAAATTATGATATTACTTTTTTAATCGTGATTCTTACAGCTATTTATAAACCTAAAACTAATATTGTAGAAGAAGTCTGTATAGTTAGCCCCTTTAAAAAGAAGAAAAAAATTATAAATGAAATAACAGAATATGCAGCTAGTATGAATACACTATTAACGTATTATAAATTAGAAGATAATTTATTAGATGATAAAGGAATAAAGGATATTTTAGCTTATAATATTTATAAGGGGAAATTAAAATTAGCTCATGAAAAGTATCCTAATAAATCAAAAGTTATTAAAGAACAAATGAATTTACTTAATCAATTGGAAAAAGAAGAAAATTGCAACATAGATAAGGTATCAAATACTTTCGGAGAGCTAATGGGAGAAATTTTTTCTTATAAAAATGATAAGTATGAAGAAGATTTAAGAAGGGTAGGCTTTAATATAGGGAAATATATTTATATATTAGATGCTTACGAAGATTTAGAGGCTGACTATAAAAAGGGGAGGTATAATCCTTTTATAGAATGTATAGACAATAAAGAAGAATTAAAATTGAAAGTTGATAGATTAATTAGTATATCTCTAGGCTTATTAGCAGCGTCAATTGATAACTTAAATTTACAATTAAACAGAGGAATTATAGAAAATATAGTTTATTCTGGTGTATATTTAAGGTATAAAAATATATTAGAAAAAGGATGTGGGAATAATGTACAGTAATGTTTATGAAAATGACTGTTTTATGAAAGCAAGGAGAATGATTGAAAATAAAGATTTTAAAAGAGCATATAATTTTTTACAAAGTATAAATGAAAAATGTAGTGAGTGGTATTACTTAACAGGATTATCTGCTATGAATATTGGATACTATGAAGAAGGAGAAGACTTTCTAAAAAGAGCTAAGTTTATGGATCCTAATAATAAAGAATATGTTTATTCTTATAATAGATATAATAATTATAGAAATGATTATGACAGACGTTCTTATAACTACAATAGAAATAGACGTTATGACTCACCTGGTTGCTGTTGTTGTTGCTGTGATGATGACTGTTGTAGCAATTTATGTACTTTATATGTATGTGATTCATGCTGTGAATGCTGTGGAGGAGATTTATGTACTTGCTTCTAGGAGATGATGAATAATCATGAGTAGAAAAATTGCCTATAGTGGTATATTATTGTCCTTAAATATTATCTTATTACTGTTGGTTAATATAATACCCATAAATACTTTATTTCTTTTGGGTCTGGCATCTTTGCCAATAGCTATTGTAATTATTGAATATGGACCTAAGGCAGGGATTATATTTTATATAGGATCTGTTCTATTGAGTTTTATGATTATGGCAAACAAAGCTCAATGGATATTATATATTTTTACATTCGGTATTTATGGTTTAGTAAAATATATAATAGAAAAAGATAGAAGCTTTGTTCAAGAATATATATTAAAATTTTTAGCTGCAAATATACTTATAATATTTGCATATATAATCTTAAAACAATTTGTGTATATTCCCATTAATATATTTACCGTATTAATATTTGAAATAGCTTTTATAGTTTATGATTTTGTATATTCTCAATTTATAGATTTTTATAATGATAAACTTAAAAGATTTGTAAAAAGATAAATAAAGGAGACTATTAAGTATTTTTATAGCTTTATAGTCTCCTTTTATATTATAAATTAAAATATTTTTTTTGAGATTCATTTAATTCTTCATCACAAGAAGGACAATTATAAGTTTTTTCATCACCTATAAATTTGCTGTCTTCTTCCTTAAATTTCATCTTTATCTTTTCAGTAATTCCTATTTTAGTTAAATCTTTTCCGCATTTTTTGCAATTATTAATAGAGCACATATTCTCTAACAATTCTGTCGTAACATTATCAATATTACTATTACAATTATTACAGAAAACTTTATTGTCTCTTTTTCTATTTAATTCCTGGGACTTACTTTTATCTTGAGAAAAAGAAAAACTTATTTCTTCATATACCTTATAACCTGATTTAAGTATGTTTGTATTACAGTGAGGGCAAAGGAAAACAGGGAAGTAATCATTATGATTTTTTTCTTCATTTACTTCTGATGATTTATTTATTTCTGTTTCTGTATTATCCTCACTTAATTTGTAGTCACCATCTAAGTAATTGTAAACATCATAACTTTTATAATCCTTTGATACAGCTAAAAGATGTTCTTTAATAGATAAATAACTTTTGTTTTTAGATGGAATATTTAAGTCTATAACATTATTATCTATTACATACTTTAAGATAGATAAGTAGTTAAATTTAGCAGCATAAAAAAGTACCATTTCATCTAGTTTTTGCTCTCCTACTTTATCTGAAAAATCAATCCAGATTTCAGGAGATTCCAAGTATAGTTTTTTGCTTATTTCATCTAAATCATTATATATATCGCTAAAGCTTAGTATTTTTTCGTTGATTTTCAAACTATCATCCTCCGTACAAATAATATACTATAAGCCTATATCAAATCTTTCTACATTGCAATCCAAAGAATATACAATATCTTTTCTTTCTACGATTATTTGGGCCTTGTCATGTAAAGTCTCATCCTCTATCATATGATTTAATAATTCATTAGTTGGATTTATAGCAATTGGATTACCAACACGTTTAAGCATATTAATATCTCCGTTAGTATCTCCATAGGCATAAGACTGGCTTAAATCTATATCATACTTTTCAACAAAACTATCTATAGCTACATTTTTACTTTCTGCATCCCACATGGGAATTACTGTTCCGTTAAATTTTCCATCTTCAAATATATAGTTACTACCAACATAATCTGAGGCACCGTATTTTTTAGCCATTTTTTCAACTAAGAAATTTGGGCTACCGGATATGAATATAACTTTGTGCCCATTGTCTAAATGCCATTTAATTCTTAAGCGAGTATATTTATAAACACGCTCTGCTTTTAACGCAATAACCTGGTCGCTAGTAAAATCTATACAAGACTTATCTACATTTTGTAGTGATTTAACATATAAGTCACATATTTCTAGTAGATAATCATCATAATTTGCTTGTCTTTTATCCCAGTCTAAAAAAGTGTCTCTAGCATGAGTAACCCAAGCTTTTTGATCAACTATTTCGTATTTAATAAGCTTTTTGAAATGCTCTACCATCAGGGAGTCTCTGTAGATTGTTCCGTCAATATCAAAAAAAGCTCCTATATTTTTCATTGAATCACCTCATCTAAGTATTTACTTTATTATATTATAAAATTCAATTTTGTTGTAAACTATAATTATAAATAGAAAATAAAATATGAGTTTTAACTATTTAGTAATTATAAAAGTATTAAGGACGTGATTTGATGACATTTGATTATGCCAAAGTAACAAAATCTAGACTTATGGGAAGTATGGGTCTTACTATTAAATATGAGAATAATGACAATAATATATACCAGTATTTTTTATTAGATGGAGAAGGACTAGGAATTGCTGATTATGTTAGTTTAAAAAATCCTACATCAAAAGAAGCTTGTAACGAGGAAGATCGATTAATGGGTGGCTTAGGAGAGAACAGGATACTAGTTAAAGAAGAAGTAGCTTTATTCTTAATAAATCATTTTGGTAGTAAAAATTTAGAGTATGGTAAAGAATTACCGGGAGACACAGAAGAGTACATAGATATAATAACAAATTATAAAAGTAATTTAACTCTAGATGAAGTTTATCCTATTATAAATAAAAAGGTTGATGATGAAGTTGAATTTATAAATTATATGACAATGAGATTTATAGCTAGAGATAGAGAAAGTTTAAAATATTTTTCTGGTAGTGAAGAAATATCAAATAATCATATAACAAAAATTAATGGAGCTCTTTTAAAGAATAAAGTAACTAAAAGAAATGAAGAAGTATATATTAGTGAAGCTTTATATGAGGACGAAGATGGATATTATACTTGTAAGATAGCTTTTAATATATTTAAAGAAAAAGATAATTTTAGAATTAAATCTTTATTAGTTACAGATAAAGAACCTATATATGATTTTGAAGTTTTTGATGAAATATCAAAATCTGAATTTATAGATGTTTACAAAGTTAAAAATAAGGATGAATTTCTAATGGAATTCTATAACGACAATCCATTTATGTTAAAAAGCGAAATGGAGGAAGGGGTATTCTTTACTAGATTTAATTTTAATAATAATCATGTAAAAAAAGATATTTATGTAATAAATAATGATATAAAATCAATATATTATCAGTTAGGTGATGAATTTTTTGTAGGAACTTACTCTGAAGGAGATCGAAAATACATTAATAAGTTACTAATGACTAAATATAAAGAGTATTTAAAAGTTGATGAAAGTTATTTCTTTGAAGAAAATGTTCTTTATGACTTTGTAGAATCTGGATCAGATGATTTTGAGGATTTTTTAGATTAAAATTACATAAACGTAATATAGTTGTAAGGTAAATCCATATGTGTTTTTTATAGAGTATTGTAGAATAAAAACATAACTTGTTAAGACAAAATATTTCATAAATATGAAAGGGGTTATAAATATGAAAAATATATCTATAAAAAACAAAGGAATAATATTTAATTTAATAGCAGTAATAGAAGTTATAATTGAGGTTATATTTGGTGTAAGTTTTAATAAAAAACTATCATCATTAAATAATTGTCGCTAAATATGAGATTTATAATAAATTTAATAAATAATATAAAATATGCTTTTCTAGAGTCAATCTAGAGAAGCTTTTTTATATTAAAAATAAATGTCAATATTGGAATAAAAAAAGAAGGGCAATGCTAGTATAACTAGAATGCCCTTTTTTGTATTTATAATATTGGGGGAATATTATGAGGAATACATTAAATAGTGTAGACAAATTTTAAAATTTTATAACACCTTTTTAAAAAAAATTAAAAAACCCCTAATATATAGGGGCTATACTGATATTTTAATATTGTTTAATCTACATTTCTTCCTCATCAAACTCATCCATATTAACGGTAGGTATATTTTGCATTACACCAGGGTACATCATGTTAGGTGGCATCGTTCCAGGATACATCATGTTAGGTGGCATCGCTCCAGGAAACATCATATTAGGGGGAAACATGCCAGGAAACATCATATTAGGAGGCATCATAGGAATCATAGGTATATTACTCATTTGATTATTCATCTGATTATTCATGTCATGCATATTATTGTTGTTTTCAAATTCCTCCTTCATGTTGTTGCTAGGCATATTTTCATAAGGATTAAATTGTTGATTATCTACATATTGATTAGAATATGTTGAGTATTCAGGGTTTATATTTTGATTGAAATTTCCGCCTTGGTTGTTATTCATAACATAAGGATTCATGTACATTAAAGGATCTATATATGGTTGAGGGTATATATAGTTTGGATCTATGTTATCGCTCATTCTATTAGGATACATATTATTATAATTCATTTTAATATGAACTCTCCTTTCAATTTTTCATATAATAAATTTACTAATACTACTAATATATATATTAAAAAAAAATCTAGATATGAGTATTTTAAAAATAGTTACAAATCTAAAAAATATATAAAAAGGTTGCACAAATAGAACAAATATCATAATATTAATATATGAACAGTTGTTCATATATTAATATTAGTCGGAGGAATACAAATGAAAGATATTATAAATAGATGCGAATGTACCTGTGTACATGAAGAGGTAATATGTAAGGTTAAAGATAAAATGCCTGAAGATGAAAAACTTTATGATTTAGCAGAGTTATTTAAAGTCTTTGGCGATACTACAAGAATAAAAATTTTATATGCTTTATTTGAAGAAGAAATGTGTGTATGTGATATAGCAGATCTTTTAAATATGACTCAATCGGCAATATCTCATCAGCTAAGGGTTTTAAAACAAGCTAGATTAGTTAAATTTAGAAAAGAAGGCAAGATTGTTTATTATTCATTGGATGATAATCATATAAATCAAATATTTAACTGTGGCTTATGCCATATAGAGGAAACTTATAATAGATAGGGGGTATAATAATGTTGGCGGCAGTATTGACAAAAAAAGAGCTAATGATAAATGGATTAACATGTGCTCACTGTGCTGAAACTATAGGAGAAGCTGTAAAAAATATTAATGGAATTGAAAGTAGTAATATGAATTTTATCAGTAAAAAACTAACTTTAGAAATTGATTCTTCTTGTGATGAAGAAACAGTAATAAGTGAAGTGATGTCTCTTATTGATTCAATAGAACCAGGACTTGATATTCAAGTACTTGATAAAAAAGTAAGCACAGGTAATAAAAAAGAGTTAATGTTAAATGGATTAACATGTGCCCATTGTGCAGAAGTGATAGGTGATAAAGTAAAATATTTAGAAGGAATTCAAAGCAGTAACTTGAATTTTGTAAATAAAAAATTAACACTAGAACTAAATTCTCGAAAAAATGAAGACAAAATAATAGAAGATGTTATTGGTTTAATTGATTCAATAGAACCAGGTCTTGATATTCAAGTGGTTGGAAATAAAAATAAGTCATATATGAAGAAAGATATTATTTTAGGAGGTCTTAATTGTGCTCACTGTGCAGAAGTAATAGGTAATAAAGTATCTTTACTAGATGGAGTTAAAAGCTCTAATATGAATTTTGTAAATAAAAAACTATCTGTAGAAATATATAATACAAATGAAAATATTACAATAAAAAATATAATAAACATAATAAATGATACAGAACCAGGACTTGACATACAAGTTGAAGGAACAAAAGAAAACAAAAAAGCTAAAAAAGAAAGTAAAGTAATAAGAGATAATAATAAATTAGAACTTCTAAAGATATTATTAGGGACATTTGTATTTATATTTGCATTTTATGAAGAAATGATGGGAGTAGAAAGTAAATATTCAATATTAATATTCTTAGTGTCTTATATATTAGTAGGTGGAGATGTTGTATATAAAGCTTTACGAAATATGGCAAAAGGTAGAATATTTGATGAAAACTTCTTGATGACTCTAGCAACGGTTGGAGCAATTGCAATAGGAGATGCATCAGAAGCTGTTGGAGTAATGTTATTTTATAAGGTTGGAGAATACTTACAAGAGCTTGCAGTAGGTAAATCAAGAAAATCTATTTCTGATTTAATGCAAATAAAACCAGATGTGGCAAACTTAAAAGTAGGTAACTCTATTAAAGTTGTAGATCCAGAAGAAGTAGAAATTGGTGATTTTATAATAGTTAAGCCGGGTGAAAAAGTACCTCTAGATGGTGTAGTAGTAGATGGAAATTCTATGGTAGATACATCTGCATTAACTGGAGAGTCTGTTTTAAGAACTGTTAAGTCAGGAGATGAATTATTATCAGGATTTATTAATAAAAACTCTTTATTAACAGTAAAAGTAACTAAAAGTTTCTCTGAGTCTACTGTATCAAAAATACTAGACTTAGTAGAAAATGCAAGTAGTAAAAAGTCTAAAACAGAAAACTTTATATCTGTATTTTCAAAATACTATACACCGATAGTAGTTATATTAGCTACATTGATAGCAGTAGTTCCACCAATATTTGTTCCAGGAGCAATGTTTAGTGATTGGTTACACAGAGGATTAGTATTTTTAGTTGTATCATGCCCATGTGCTCTAGTTTTATCCATACCACTAAGTTATTTCAGTGGAATAGGTGTTGCTTCTAGAAATGGTATATTAATAAAAGGAAGTAACTATCTAGAAGCTTTAAGATATGTTGATACAGTTGTGTTTGACAAAACTGGAACATTAACAGAAGGTGTATTTGATGTTGTAAAAGTTAATGCTGTTGGAATATCAGAAGAAGAATTAATTAAATATGCATCTATTGCAGAAGCTAATTCAAATCATCCAATTGCTAAGTCTATTTTAAATTACTATAATAAAGAAATTAATTTAAATAAAATAGAAAGTTATGAAGAAATAGCTGCCTATGGAATAAAAGTAAAATATGAAAATGAAGAAATATTAGCTGGAAATGAAAAATTAATGACAGCTAATAATATAAAAGTAAATAAAAATGAACAAATAGGAACAGTTGTTTATGTAGCGGTAAATAATCAGTTTAAAGGATCTATAGTTATTTCTGATAAAATAAAATCAGATAGTGAAAAAGCTATTAAGGAAATAAAAGATCAAGGAATAAAGGAAACTGTTATGCTAACTGGAGATAATAAAGAAGTGGCTGACTCAGTAGCAAGACAGTTAAAGGTAGATAAAGTATACTCAAATTTATTACCAAATGAAAAAGTAGAAAAGATAGAATCTATATATGAAGGTAGAAATGAGAAAGAAAAAATTGCCTTCGTAGGAGATGGAATAAATGATGCTCCAGTTCTTGCCCGTGTAGATGTAGGGATAGCTATGGGTGGTTTAGGATCAGATGCAGCCATAGAAGCGGCAGATATAGTTATAATGACAGACGAACCAAGTAAAATAGCTGAGGGAATAAAAATATCTAAAAAGACTTATAAGATAGTATGGCAAAACATTATATTTGCATTAGGTATTAAAGTTATAGTTATGATATTTGGAGCTTTAGGTATGGCAAGTATGTGGGAAGCAGTATTTGCTGATGTAGGTGTTGCTTTAATCGCAGTATTAAATGCAATGAGAATAATGAAATAAAATATTAAAGTACTACTTTATTATATTGTAAATAGGTAAATTTACGTATATTATAGTGGTACTTTTTTATTTAATATAACAAAGCACGCTAGTTATAGAATTTCATTAGAATTAAATATTTATTATAAAATATAGGATAAAGGTTAATATAAAACTGAATGTGTAAAAGCTTGAAATTTCAATGAAAATTCAAATACAATGATAAATTTAGTTTAATAATAAGTCATAAAACGTCAATAATTTTAGAAAAAATATAAAAAAACTTTTAAAAAGATATTGACGATATTTTACTATGGTGATATAGTATTACTTGTCCTTGAGACAGGGACAAAACGTCAACAAAAACTTTTGGAAAAAAGTTGTTGACAAGGAAAAATAGCTTTGATAGAATAAAGAAGCTGAAACAAGCAAAGAACTTTGAAAATTAAACAGTAGGTTAACAATAAATTAATTCTTTAAGAATTAAACTGAAACAACAAACAAACCAAGCCAGATATTCAGATAATGATTAGTCTGAGCGATGGAC
>NZ_JAHZMP010000099.1 GCF_020748465.1 Terrisporobacter mayombei | reverse complement strand
GTAAAAGCGCCCTTCCCGGGAAAGGGTGGAAGAGGGACACTGACCACAGGCAGCGTTCCTGCCGCGCCGCGTCAGCCGGCGCAGTAAAAAGAGGAGCCCGGCGACATCTTTTGTTATCCGCCAAACAAAACCCAAAAACAACCCACGCCAAACCCAATAAAACACCAAAACAAGACAAATAATCATTGATTGATAGTTAAAATGGGGAAAACTTGACAAATAAACCCACTTAAAACCCAAAACAAACCCAAAAAAACACCAAAAAAAACACCATAAGGAGTATTGTAAATGTGAGAATTCATTGAGGACGGTTCAACAAACATCAAACTACAGTGGCAGGAAAGCGACGGAACAGTTAAACAGCACATTAGCCCGAACAGCTTCAAACGCGAGTGGGCAGTTTCTTTTGGTGATAAAAAGGTCTTTAACTACACACTGAACGGCGAACAGTATTCATTTGATCCAATCAGCCCGGATGCTGTAGTCACAACCAATATCGCATGGCAATACAGCGACGTTAATGACGTTGC
>NZ_JAHZMP010000098.1 GCF_020748465.1 Terrisporobacter mayombei | reverse complement strand
CTCGATTCTTACTAGTATTTACTGCAACAGCTTCAGGTCTTTCATTAGTTAATACTGTAGAAGGATATGCAAGTGCAGGAATTTCAATAAATTAGTTTAAATAATTAAAAGGCTTCTAGTATCTTATTGATATTAGAGGCTTTTTAAGACTGCTTGTTAAACATATATTTAATATTAATTAGTGAGCGTAATATAGAGTATTGTTATATAATATAAAATAAAAACGTTAAATTAGAAATCGAGAATTATCTAGGGGGGCTACTGTGAAAAACAAGATTGAAACATCAATGAACAACTTTGTAAAAGATTATCATAAATTTAATAGTATAACTACAAAGTGGCAAGAGCTTTTGTTTGCTTATGTATCTGCCGAGGATGATATGTTTCAGAAGTTAAAAAGTGTTGTTGGAACATCTCATGCTATGCCAAAAGATTTTCTGAAAAATGGAAAAACTATAATTACATATTTTATACCTTTTGATGAAAGTATAAACAATAGTAATATTGGAGGATTTGAATGTTCTGAATAT
>NZ_JAHZMP010000097.1 GCF_020748465.1 Terrisporobacter mayombei | reverse complement strand
GGACGAAAGACTATTACTCTCGCGGTACCACCCTAGTTGTCATAATGACCTCTTAGTTAAGCAATGCTTAAAGCCTATAACGGTGCCTTCCGTCTAAGTCTACTTACTAAATAAGCTTTCGATTAGAAACTCCAAGATGTTCTTCAATATAAACCTCGTATTGAGCTTTCACCATCCTCAACTCGCTAGAACTACATTTTATATCTACTCTTTTCTTCTTAGTATTTATCTTTTATTATTTCTGCTAATTAACAAAATTATACCAATTTATAAATTTTTAGTCAATAAATTTATATAATTGATACTGATTGCTATTTAAATTATAATAACTCTACCTTGCAAAATGACAATAAACACTTATCTTTACTACTTCAGTTTCAAAACTTTTATAATTTACTTCCATTATCAACCCAGTCTTTTGCTTCTGTAACACCCTTAATTGAAGGTATTGAAACTTTACTATGAGGTTTTAATTTTTCAACATCAGCCCCTGCTGCTGTCGACTCATTTCCAACTAAAAGTGAACTTTTA
>NZ_JAHZMP010000096.1 GCF_020748465.1 Terrisporobacter mayombei | reverse complement strand
TGGTTCATCACCTACTCTCCCCGTGCCGCCTTACGACGGTCCTCTCTGATTTTGAAATACAGGTTCGTCAGGTACGTCAGCAGACCAAACAGCAGACTCCCCAGCACGCCTATTGCCGCCCACTGAGACGGGGAAACCCTGTCCAGCAGCTGCAGGAACCAGTAGCCCGTCCCCACCGCTGACGTGGTGTATGACACACCTGTTGTGATTTTTTCCATCTGGTACATACCCCGTCTCCCGCAATCCGGAAGCTCACAACATGAAAAAGGCCAGCAGTACTTTACTGATGGCCCTGACTCACCTTTACAGCATTGTGCCAGGTTCGGGTTGTGCTTCAGTCGCATCAACCACCGGTGATTCCGGCTGAATATCGCCGTTTTCTGAGGTGATATCTTCCGGTTGCGGTTCCGGCTCTGGCTGTTCGCCTGGCTGCTCGCCCAGTAGCGTATCCAGAATCGCATCCACCTCCGCTTCTATCTGCGCTTCAAATGTCTGGCGGACTTTCTGTTTCAGTGCTCCACGCACATCTTC
>NZ_JAHZMP010000095.1 GCF_020748465.1 Terrisporobacter mayombei | reverse complement strand
GACGGTGATTTCAGTAAAATAGCGATCCGGCGGCAGGCGTTGCGAAGGGTTCAAGGGATGCGTGACCACCGTTAATAGCTCCACGGCCATTAACCGCCCGCATGTTTGATAGATCGGCTGCCAGGTGTAAGCACGCTCACACTGCAACCAAAAACGCCGTTCCTGCAAGCTCTCGATGCTTGCTTCAGGGTTGCTTATTCGCTGGATAACCTGCCTTATCATCAAAGATGTCCTGTGTTTAAAAGTGATGCTGCCCGGACTCGACAAAGATTATCGGCGCGTAAGGGCAGAACTTTACCGCCTGGCCGGGGTAAATTTCCTCACTCCACAACGGAATCTTTCAGGAATACGTTCTGGCTCAAAAAAATAATGGAACACTGTTTTAATATGGTTGACCAGCAAACCACCACAGCGCAAACTAACGCTAATTTTTTACAGATCAGGTTCACGACTATGTCCAAAAAGATTGCCGTGATTGGCGAATGCATGATTGAGCTTTCCGAGAAAGGCGCGGACGTTAAGCGCGGTTTCG
>NZ_JAHZMP010000094.1 GCF_020748465.1 Terrisporobacter mayombei | reverse complement strand
AAAACGATTGCCGAATTGAATATGGCGCGTGAGAGTGGTTTGTATATCTTGGTTGAGTTTATTGGCAACCCTATCACTGCCATGTTTATCGCCGTGTTTGTCGCCTATTATGTGTTGGGTATACGCCAGCATATGAGCATGGGGACGATGCTCACACATACGGAAAATGGCTTCGGTTCTATTGCTAATATTTTGCTGATTATCGGGGCCGGAGGCGCATTCAACGCCATTTTAAAAAGCAGCAGTCTCGCTGATACGCTGGCAGTTATTCTCTCCAATATGCATATGCACCCGATTCTTCTGGCCTGGTTAGTGGCTCTTATTCTGCATGCGGCAGTGGGCTCCGCTACCGTGGCAATGATGGGGGCAACGGCAATTGTTGCACCCATGCTGCCGCTGTATCCCGACATCAGCCCGGAAATTATTGCGATTGCTATCGGTTCAGGTGCAATTGGCTGCACTATCGTTACGGACTCGCTTTTCTGGCTAGTGAAGCAATATTGCGGCGCTACGCTCAATGAAACATTTAAAT
>NZ_JAHZMP010000093.1 GCF_020748465.1 Terrisporobacter mayombei | reverse complement strand
CAGTAAGCATTGGAGCTGTATCAGCCCAAAATGACATGCCTATAATACTTACTAATGAAAATAGTAATATAACTGAAATAAATAACTTATTTAAAAACAAAAAAATTGATAAATCTTATGTAATCGGTGGAGAATATACAGTTTCTAAAAATATAGAAAGCAAACTTCAAAATCCACAGAGAATATCAGGTAGCACTAGAAATGAAACTAATGCAAAAGTAATAAAAGAATTTTACAAGGATTCTAAGATAGATAACGTATATGTTGCTAAAAATGGAATGAATAAACAAGATGATTTAATAGATGGATTATCTGTTGGAGTTTTGGCTGGAAAAACTAAATCTCCTGTAATACTAGTAGGAAACTCACTAGATTATAACCAAAAAGAACTATTTAAAACTATGAGATTTAAATCTATAACACAAATTGGTGGAAATGGAAATGAAAACTCATTTAAACAAATAAAAGAAATAGCTTAACATAACTAAAAAAGGCTATATTCAAGTAATATTAATTGAATATAGTCTTTTTTT
>NZ_JAHZMP010000092.1 GCF_020748465.1 Terrisporobacter mayombei | reverse complement strand
CTGTCAACAATGCTAGTAGCTTTGACAATTTTTTTGATTTGTACTTTCTCATGTTTACCCCCTTGTATGTATTTAATTTTTATTATATCAGATTTCTAAATCTAGGTCATATTTTATTTTGATAAAATAAAAATTGTAAGTAAATATTAATTGTAAAATATTATAATTTTATTTTTTATGATATTTTACAATATGTCTATTTGTTAACTGATATGCTATACTAAAGTGTATTAGTGTTTTTAAAGATAGTTATATTTGATTATTTTAGGAGGGTTATATTTGATTTTTAAAAAACATTAAGAGACCATATTATATTTATTTTTTGGAACACTTACTACTTTTGTAAATATAATTTCATATTTATTTTTTACTAGAGTTGTATCACTTAATTTTATAATTGCGAATATTTTAGCATGGATTCTTGCTGTCTTATTTGCCTATTTTACTAATAAGTTTTTTGTATTTGAAAGTAAGGTAATTGAGATAGCTTTCTTATTTAAAGAATTCTTATCTTTTGTTAGTTTTAGATTATTTTC
>NZ_JAHZMP010000091.1 GCF_020748465.1 Terrisporobacter mayombei | reverse complement strand
GTACCAACCCTTATGTCATTTGTAATGAACAACACCGCTTTATAGTTGCTGAACAGCTTAGAAAAATCGATAGATTGACTTCAAAGAATAACATCCTTGAGCCTGTTGGGCGTAACACTGCCCCTGCAATTGCATTAGCGGCGTTGCTGATGTCTAAGTCTGATAAAAGTGCAGATGATCTTATGCTCGTACTGGTTGCAGATCACGTTATATTAGATGAAGAAAAATTTTGTAACGCTGTTAGATCGGCAATTCCATACGCTGATGATGGGAAATTGGTAACATTTGGTATAATTCCAGACAAAGCAGAAACTGGTTATGGTTATATACATCGAGGACAATATATTAATCAGGAAGATTCGGATGCATTTATAGTGTCATCATTTGTTGAAAAGCCAAATCATGAGACAGCCACTAAATATCTTGCTTCCGGTGAGTATTATTGGAATAGCGGTATGTTTTTGTTTAGTGCAAATCGGTATATAGAGGAACTTAAACAATTTCGGCCTGATATTTTATCCGCTTGTGAAAAAGCA
>NZ_JAHZMP010000090.1 GCF_020748465.1 Terrisporobacter mayombei | reverse complement strand
GCGATGGCGATTCATAAACCATTCGTCGTCGCGATAAACGTTAGTAATGATGTCCGGATTGTCGTTGACTACGCCAAACAGATCGCTGGCAATGTCGCGATCCAGGTTATGAGCAAAAATCAGATTACCATCCAGATCGTGAACGCGCGCACCATTGGAGGTAATCATGTAAGACTTAATCTCCAGATTATCGCGAATTTGCCCCACATCAACGTGGTGACGACCGGTCGCAAACACAAAGTTGATGCCGCGCGCGGTGAGCAGCTTCAGAGTTTCTTTGGCGTAAGGGGATAACGTATGGTCGGGAGAAAGTAACGTGCCATCTAAATCAGACGCAACAACCTGGTACATAAGAAATTTAAACCTCTGTAGAGCGGTTTCCGCTGGGTGAGTTATGCCTGTTGAAAAAATCAACGATGGCGTGGAGCGCGACTGAGCGCATTGCGTCCTTTTCAAAAAGGATCTCATGGTAAGCACCTTTAATTACCAACGGCCGTCCTCCTTCGACAGGATGGCCCGCGGCGGTGCGGAATTCA
>NZ_JAHZMP010000008.1 GCF_020748465.1 Terrisporobacter mayombei | reverse complement strand
TTGTCCATCGCTCAGACTAATCATTATCTGAATATCTGGCTTGGTTTGTTTGTTGTTTCAGTTTAATTCTTAAAGAATTAATTTATTGTTAACCTACTGTTTAATTTTCAAAGTTCTTTGCTTGTTTCAACTTCTTTATCTTACCAAAGTTGTTTTTCTTTGTCAACAACTTTTCTAAGAAGTTTTTAGCTGTTTGCCCTTATCTCAAGGACAAGTAATACTATATCATTTATAATACAGTAGGTCAACACTTTTTTATTTATTTTGCTATTTTATTTTTATAATCATACGTAACATTTGCAGTAGCTGGTTTTTTGTTATTCTTTTTATTATTACAACTTACTTTATTAAATACTTTTAATGTGTCCTCACATAGAAAAATCATAACCTGTAAAGATAAAAAGCATATACTTATAAGACATATCCATGACATAATTTGATTCATTTTCATTGCCCCTTCCGTATAACATTAATTTTTATATTCATTTCTAAGTATTTATTCCTTTTTCCTTTAATAATTTTTCTTTCATTATTCTCATAATAAAATACCATTTTTTCTTTTTTATCATTTTAAATTAGGTAACAACATTTTTTGTTCATGTTTTTTATATTTTACTGTTGATATGTTAATTAATTTTTGTAATAAAAATAGTTATATTTTATGTAATAAAAAACTCGTGCCTATATAACTATAAAAGTTAGTAAACACGAGTTTTTTATATTAAAACTATTCTTCTATTTGATTTTTATTTTGGTCAATAGGTTTCATCGTTGGGAATAGTATTACATCTCTTATTGATGCAGAGTTAGTAAGTAACATCATAACTCTATCTATACCTATTCCTAGTCCACCTGTTGGAGGTAAACCTACTTCTAGCGCATTTATGAAGTCTTCATCCATATCACAAGCTTCATCATCACCTAGTTCTTTCTTTCTCATTTGATCCATAAATCTTCCTTTTTGGTCGATTGGATCATTAAGTTCAGAGAATGCATTAGCTAATTCCCATTTATTTGCGAAAGCTTCGAATCTATCAGTTTTTCTTGGGTCTTCAACATTTCTCTTAGCAAGAGGTGATACTTCAACTGGATGATGTGTTATAAATGTTGGTTGGATTAATTTATCTTCACCAAATTCTTCGAAGAATGCATTAATAACTTCTCCTCTTCTCATTCCAGGCATTATTTCTATACCTTTTTCTCTAGCTATTTCTAAAGCTTCTTCATCTGTATTTATTGTATCAAAGTCAACACCAGTATATTCTTTAACACATTCTATCATAGTCATTCTTCTCCAAGGTGGTTTGAAATCTATTTCAGTTCCTTGGTAGTTTACAACTGTACTTCCTGTAGCTACTTCCGCCATATGAGATATAAGATTTTCAGTTATTCTCATCATATCTTCATAATCAGCATATGCTTGATATAATTCCATAGCAGTATATTCTGGATTATGCTTTATAGACATACCTTCATTTCTGAACATTCTACCCATTTCATATACTTTATCAAACCCACCTACTATAAGTCTTTTTAAGTATAATTCATTTGCTATTCTTAAGTACATTGGTATATCTAGTGTATTATGGTGAGTAACAAATGGTCTAGCATTAGCTCCACCAGCAATAGTATTTAATATAGGTGTTTCAACTTCTAAGAATCCTCTTTCATCTAAGAATAATCTTAGTGCTTTTAATGCTTTTGTTCTTGTTAGGAAAGCATCTTTAACTTCTGGGTTAACTATTAAGTCAACATATCTTTGTCTATATCTTATATCTTGATCTTTTAATCCGTGATATTTTTCTGGTAATATTTGTAGCGATTTAGATAATAAAACTACAGAAGTAGCTTTTACTGATATTTCTTCTTTTTTAGTTTTAAACACTTCACCTTCTAAACCTATGATATCACCTATATCGTAAGTTTTGAAAAGATCATATTCTTCTTCGCCTATTTTATCTTTTCTTACGTAGCATTGTATTCTACCGTCTTGATCTTGGATATCTATAAATCCAGCTTTACCTTGAAGTCTTTTGCTCATTATACGTCCAGCTATTCTAACAACTTTTCCTTCCATTTCATCAAAGTTATCTTTTATGTCTTTAGAACAGTTAGTTCTATCATATCTGCTTTGTTCAAATGGATTTTTTCCCATTTCTTGTAACTTGCTTAATTTTTCTCTTCTTACTTTCAGTACTTCTGTAAGGTCTTCTTGGTTATCAATCACATTTTGTTGATCTTTACTCATTTTTTTCCTCCAAGTTATGTTCTTATTAAATTTTAATTAAACTATCTTCTTATGTCTAATATTTTATATATTACAACACCGTTTGGTACTTGAACTTCAACATCATCGCCTTTGTGTTTTCCTATAAATGTGCTACCTACTGGTGATTCATTTGATATTTTCCCATTGTATGGATCAGCTTCCGCAGAACCTACTATTGTATATTCTACTTCTTCTTCAAAATCAGTATCATATACTTTAACTGTCGATCCAATTGTTACTATATTGCTGTCTATTTGACTCTCATCTATTATAACAGCCTTTCTTAAAATATTTTCTAATTTTACGATTCTTTCTTCTACTTGAGCTTGCTCATTTTTAGCTTCATCGTATTCAGCATTTTCCGATAAGTCTCCAAATGAAATAGCTACTTTTATTCTTTCTGCAACTTCTTTTCTCTTAACTGTTTTTAAGTACTCTACTTCTTCTTCTATTTTGTTGTAACCTTCTTGTGTAAGTATCTCTTGTTTTTCTACCATAACCCCTACAACTCCTTCTATATATTTTTAAAATATGCTTATTCAACATATTTTACATTTATTCCTATTGATTTATTATGCGCTATATTATAAGTCACTATCTTATTTGTGTCAAGGAGTGTTCCATATACTCTTCTAACATAGCAATTACTTCTTTGTAATCCGTTATTTTATTAATTTGATCTTTATATTTAGCGGAATTTTTTAAACCTTTTAAGTACCAACCTATATGTTTTCTCATTTCCCTTACAGCAACATACTCTCCATGTTCCGCTACTGCTAAATTCATGTGCTTTATTGCTGTAGTTATTTTTTCTTCTAATGTTGGCTCTGGTAATATTTGTCCAGTCTCCATATAATGATTTATTCTTTTGAATATCCAAGGGTTTCCTTGCGAACCCCTACCAATCATTATAGCATCACATTTAGTTTTTTCTAACATATTTACTGCATCTTCAACTTCAAATACATCACCATTACCTATTACAGGTATATTTATAGTTTGCTTTATTTGTGCAATTATATCCCAATCTGCTTTACCAGAATAAAATTGCTCTCTTGTTCTACCATGTATAGCTAAAGCACTTATTCCGCATTCTTCTGCTATTTTAGCTATCTCAACAGCATTTACACTATCGTCGTCCCAGCCTTTTCTTATTTTTAATGTAACTGGTTTTTTTGAGTTCTTAACTACTGAACTTAAAACTTCTGCTGCTAGCTTAGGGTTTCTCATTAAAGCAGATCCATCACCGTTTTTTATAACTTTTGGTGCTGGACATCCCATATTTATATCTAAAACTTCATTTGGATACTCATTCATTATAGCTGCTGCTTTTCCCATAAATTCTGGTTCCGATCCAAATATTTGAACTGCAATAGGATGTTCTTCATCTTCTATTTTCAACATCTTCTTAGTATTTTCATCATCATAGCAAAGAGCCTTAGCATTTATCATCTCCGTGTAAAGCATACCACATCCTTTTTCTTTACAAATTAATCTAAAAGGTAAGTCTGTTACACCTGCCATAGGAGATAAAAAAACTTTATTATTTAATTGGACATTGCCTATTTTCATCTTCTGTCTCCTTTTAATTATGAATTATTTATAATGATTAACATTTTTCCAAATTTTAATTAACTACTCTAAATATATTATTACAAATTCTGAAAATATACTATTATTATTTTGTATTGTATTATTTTTACATATTAAAAAGGAATTGGATTACACCAATTCCTACATGATTTTTATTTGTTTTTTTCGTGTATTAATCTTAATCCTTCTAAAGTTAAAAATCTATCTACATAATCTATGCTATCAGTTTCTGAATGAATAAGAGAAGATAATCCTCCTGTAGCTATAACTTTTATATTTTCACTACGTAATTCTTTTTTCATCATTGATATTATTTTTTCTACCTGTCCAACGTATCCGTATATTATTCCTGATTGCATTGCTTCTACTGTAGTTTTACAAATAGTCTTACCTGGTTTAAGAAGTTCAACTCTAGGAAGTTTTGCAGCACCATTAAATAATGCTTCACTTGATATCTTAAGCCCTGGACATATTGTTCCACCTAGATACTCTGCTCTTTCAGATATTGCACAAAATGTTGTAGCTGTTCCAAAATCTACTATTATAAGCGGACTTCCGTATTTTTCAATTGCTGCCACAGCATTTACTATTCTATCTGCTCCTACTTGTTTAGGATTATCATATTTTATATTTAGCCCTGTTCTTATTCCAGGACCTACTATCATAGGCTTTTTCTCACAATACTTTATACAAAAGTTTTCTAAAGCATGCATTACATTTGGAACAACTGAAGATATTATTACATCATCAATTGATTTTAAGTCCATTTTATCATAAGTTAATAAATTACTTATTAACATTCCATATTCATCAGATGTTTTGTGTATATCTGTACAAATCCTCCAGTCTTTTACTAAAGTCTTTCCTTCATATATACCTATAACCATATTTGTATTTCCTATATCAAATACTAATAGCATATGTTTAAACCTTCCTTCTATTTTTTGCCTTTTCTTATTAGTGCCACTGAAACTGCAGATACTATTAATCCTGCGATTAATGCTTCTGGTACTCCACTTGTTAAAACAACGCCAAATAATAATTTGCCCGCGCTTGATCCTTGTTGTTCCATAAGTGCTAGGTATTTATCTGCATATAGTATATAAATCATACCTAAAACGCCAGCTGTATTAGCAAGAGATCCCATTATACCTGCTACAAATCCTGAAGCATACACTTTTTTACTTACTTTGTATACACCTTGATATACATAATAAGCTACTATTCCTATTAGTATTCTAGGAAGTACAGATACTAGCGGATTTATAAATAATGGCGACAATAATACTGGTTGTGTTATTGCGTTCCATAAGCTTGTTAATCCAAAAATTAACCCTATTGTTGCGCCTACTACTGGACCTTCTATAATCGCGCCTATAATAACTGGTATATGCATTATAGTTGCTTTTATAGGTCCTATAGGTATATAACCTATAAATGGTAACATTGACATCATAATAGAAATTGCAGATAAAACTCCTATTATAGTCATTCTCCTTACATTCAACCTTCTTTGTGCTGATGCTCGTGTGTTAATCATAATAAAAATACACCCCCGTTCCAGCTCTTAAAAGATGCCGGACTATTTTAGTTTTATTTAGTTTTGACTTTTGCGACTCTTAAGTGTCAACTAAGTCAGACTCTTCGTTAAGAAGATGTCAGCTATATAACAAGACAATTTTAACAGTGACTTTTTGCATTGTCAACAATATTATATAAACATATATAGTGCAACTTTTTTATATGATATTATTATTTGTCATTTTCTAATTCATTATAAGAAATAATATTTTTTACGTTTTTAGCGTTTTTTATGGCATTTATAATACTTTTTTCTACTACCTCAACTGTTAAACATCCTAATAGGGTAATATCTGAATCAACTTCTATTTTTCCCGTTGACATAGTAAATATTGCATCTCCATCATGAGGTGTATGTATAGGAAATATCGCTTTTGCATATCCATCATGAGCCATTTGAGATATTTTTTTACATTGGGCTTTTGTTAATTTTGCATTAGTGGCAACTATACCTATAGTTGTATTATCTATTTTAAATCCGCCCTTCATAAATCCTGGCTTCATTATTTCATAAGTATTTAATAATTTTGTTTTGTCATCATTTAATACTCCAGCTATTACTCTTCCATCTTCATATATATCTCCAAAAGCATTAACAGCTATTAATGCTGATACTACCACTCCATTATCAAGTTTAATTGAGTAACTTCCTATTCCACCTTTTGTTACATAGTCTAGCCCTTTTACTTTTCCTACAGTTGCTCCACATCCTGCCCCATAGTTTCCTTGTTTTAATTCAGTCTCACTGGCATTTAAACAAGCTTTGTATCCCATTTCTTTATCTGGTCTTACTTTATAATTTCCTACACCTAAGTCAAATAATACCGCTCCTGTTACAATAGGTACTTTACAAACCCCAACATCAAACCCTATATTCTTTTCTTCTAAATATTTACTTACGCCACATGTAGACTCCAACCCAAATGCAGATCCCCCAGATAATACTACTGCATGTACTTTTTGAACTGAGTTTATTGGATCTAGTAAATCTGTTTCTCTCGTTCCTGGGGCAGATCCTCTAACATCCACTCCACAGGTTGCACCTTCTTCGCATATTACAACAGTACAGCCAGTTAAAGCGTCTGTATCTTCTACTTGACCAACTTTCAATCCTTTTACATCCAAAATATTATTATACATATCCTTTAACTCCTCTTATTGAAACTTCTCCAGATAAAATTTCTTGTACGTTATTATTACCAGCCCTTACTATTAAATTTCCGTCATCACTAATATCAATACATTTGACTAGTTCTTTTTCATCACCTTTAATTATATATACATCTTTATTTAGTATTGCTGAGTATTCTTTACAAATTTTTAAAGTTTCTTCTTTGTAGTCATTTTTTATATAATCATTATATAGCTTTTCAAATTCATAAAGTACTTGTGATACTATTTCTACTCTTGATAAATGATAATCCTCTTTATACAATGATGTTGCCTTTTCTTCTAACTCTTTATCAAAATCTAAGTTCTTCACATTCATGCCTATTCCAACTACCACATAATTAATTCTTTCAATTTCGGCAGATAACTCAGTTAATATTCCACTTACTTTTTTATTATTTATAATAATATCATTTGGCCATTTAATATTTGCAGATACTTGTAAGTTATTTAATGCTTTTACTATAGCTGCCCCTGCTATTAAAGTTATAAAAGGAGCTTTATATGGTATAATCTCAGGTTTAAGTATTATGCTCATCCATATACCTTCTTTGGATTTTGATTGCCAATTTCTCCCCAATCTTCCTTTGCCTTTTGTTTGTTCTTCACTTATAACTACAGTGCCTTCTTGAACATCATCACCTACCTTCTTTAAGTAATCATTAGTTGAGTCTACACTTTCAAGATGAATTACATTTTTTCCTATAAACTCTGTTTTTAAATTATGATAAATATTTTGTGGGTTTAATAAATCCTTTGGTGATCCAATTAATCTATAACCTTTTCTATTAACAGATTCTATATCGTAACCTTCTTCTCGTAAAATATTAATATGTTTCCATATGGCTGTTCTAGATATACCTAATTTTTTTGATAATTCTTCTCCCGATACAAAATCTGTTCCACTATCTAAAATAACTTCTATTATTTTATCTCTCATACTTCACCTCTACTATTTCGACTTTTTTATAAAATTAATTATACACTAATTATATTATATATAAATAAAAACAGAGCTTTAATGCAAGCCCTGTTTTTCTATTTAAATTATTTATTATCATCTTCTGGTAATTTGAAATCTTCTAATTTTGATTTACTTAAATTAACCTTCACTTCTTCATTAGATTCTTCTTGTGTATCTTCTTCCTCATCAATAATAACTTTTGATTCTTCTTTTTTTGCAAATACATCTTTTTCATCTAATGACAACTCTTCATTAAATGCTTGCATAAATTGATCTGAATCTAATGTTTCATATAGCAGTAATCCTTTTGCAACATAGTGTAATTTATCCATATTTTTATTTAATATCTGTTTACACTCTTTATAAGCATTTTCAACTATAGCTCTAACTTCTTTATCTATCTCAAAAGCTATCTCTTCTGAGTAATTTTTCTTAGTAGTTATGCTGTTTCCTAAGAATACTTCATCATCACTGTCTCCGTATACCATAGGTCCCATTTTTTCACTCATACCATATTTTGTTACCATAGCTCTTGCTATTGCTGTAACTCTTTCTAGGTCATTAGATGCTCCTGTTGAAATGTCCTCCATGATTAATTCTTCTGCAACCCTACCACCAAGAGCCATTACTATAGTTTCTAACATTTCATTCTTAGTACCATACATTTGGTCTTCTTGTGGAAGAGGTTCAGTAAATCCACCAGCTCTACCCCTTGGTATTATAGTTACTTGGTGAACTGGATTTACATTTGGAAGTATATGCATACAAATAGCATGACCTGCCTCATGATAAGCTGTAAGCTTTCTATCTTTTTCACTGATAACTCTAGATTTTTTAGCTACACCAACCATAACTTTTGTTATAGCTTCTTCTATAGTATCCATATGAATTTCTTTTTCTCTTTTTCTAGCTGTTAATATAGCAGCCTCATTCATTATGTTTTCAATATCTGCTGGCGTAAATCCTGGAGTTCTCTTAGCTAACACTTCTTTATTTACATCATGTGCTAAAGGTTTATTTTTTGAATGAACCTCAAATATAGCTTCTCTACCTCTAACATCTGGTACTCCAACTACTACTTCTCTGTCAAATCTACCTGGTCTAAGTAATGCAGGGTCTAAAATGTCTGGTCTATTTGTTGCAGCCATGATTATTATTCCTTGATTAACTCCGAAACCATCCATCTCTACTAGAAGTTGGTTTAGAGTTTGCTCTCTTTCATCATGTCCTCCACCAAGACCAGCACCTCTTTTCCTACCAACAGCGTCTATTTCATCTATGAATATTATTGCAGGTGCACTTTTCTTCGCTTGTTCAAATAAATCTCTTACTCTTGATGCTCCAACACCTACGAACATTTCAACAAAGTCAGAACCACTTATGCTGAAAAATGGTACCCCAGCTTCTCCTGCAACAGCTCTTGATAAATATGTTTTTCCTGTACCTGGAGGACCAACCATTAGTATACCTTTTGGAATTCTAGCACCTAGATTAATATACCTCTTGGGGTTCTTCAGGAAATCAACAACTTCCTGCAAATCTTCTTTTTCCTCCGACAGTCCCGCCACATCTTTGAATGTGACCCTTGTCTTTTCATCATCTTTATGAACCCTGGCTTTAGATTTTCCAAAACTCATAACCTTTCCGCCTCCACCTTGAGACTGATTCATAAAAACAAACCATATTATAATCATAAATCCAATTAGAAGAACAGTTGGCAGCATACTTACAAACCAAGGTGTTTGTGGTTGTGCTTCCCCATCAATTACTAACTTATTTTCTACTGATTGATCTAATATCTCATTAGCTAGTTTATCTCCTAATACTTCATTTGGTATATATGACGTGAATTCCTTATTTGAGTCTTTTATTTTTCCTTTTACAGAAGTTCCTTCAACAAAATGTATACTCGATATATTTTCTTCCATTAAATTTTTATAAACTTCAGAAAACTTTAACTCTTCAATCTTAGTTGTTTTAGTACCTGAAAATTGGACTATTCCAATTATTATCATAAATAGTAACAGATAAAAACCTGCTCCTTTTAAAAATTTGTTCAAAAGAAGCCCTCCTTTCATAAGTTGTTTTAATTCTAAATTTTCTTAAAGCAAATCTTTAAGACTTCTTTTGTGGTTTCATCAACCTTATATGCTTCACTATTTCTAAAATTTCCAACACATAAAATTCCATTATCATCCTGTAGCACCGGAACTTTACCTCTTTCTTCTTTTGGAATTTTTAAATCTATGAATAATTCTTTCAATTTTTTGCTTCCCATAGAAAGTTTTATTTTATCCCCTGACTTTCTACTTCTTACAATTATCCCCCCTTTAATTTTATTACAATCAAACCATTTTAATGATTTATCTCTTTTCAAAGCCTTATACCTATTTATAGGCATTGTTTCAGTTTCAATAATGATATTAGCTTCATTTATTTTGACAAACCCATTTTTCGGTACTTTATAAGAGAATTCTATTTCTTCAAATATAATTTCTTTTGTTGTAAATACCAGTTTACTCTTTTGTCTATAAACAAATAATCCTCTTGGAAGAACTATTTTTTTATCAATTTTATTTTCACCTTCTAAGTCTAGAACTTCCTCAACATGCTTTTGGTCTATAAAATTTGTATCTCCCAAAACATATTTTATTCCTAATCTAATAATTCTACTTTTTAATGACTTATGTAAATTTATATATTTATTTAGCTTAATTTCTAAATTGTATCCATTTATAAAGGCTACTTCTTTAAACTTTTTAAAAGCCTCTTTTTCTATAAAATCATTATCAATTCTCAAGCTATTACTCATTCTTACTATGGATTCTATTATGTTAGAATTAAAATTATCCTTCATATATGGTATAAGATCTAGTCTAATTTTATTCCTTGTATATATGTTTTCTAGGTTTGTAGCGTCTATTCTTGGGTTCAATTTATACTCTTCACAGTAAGCTTCTATTTCATACCTTTCAATTTCTAAAATAGGTCTAATTATATCATCATCTCTTATGTAATCTATCCCTTTTAATCCTTGTAAACCTGTCCCCCTCATCATACGCATTAAAACGGTTTCAGCTTGATCATTCATATTATGAGCTATAGCTATTTTATTTGCATTTAGCTTTTCTTTTATTTCAAAGAACATCTCATATCTTAATTTTCTTGCTCCCTCTTCTAAAGACAGCTTATTTTGCTTACAATATTGTGGTACATTTATAGATTTAACAAAAAAAGTTACTCCTAAGCTTTCACACAATTGAGAAACATATAGAGCATCTTTTTGGGCTTCCATGCCTCTAATCTGATGATTCAAATGTGCTGCATAAACTTCTATATCTAGAACATCCCTCAATCTATTCAATATATGTAATAAACAAACCGAATCAGGTCCTCCAGAAAGGCCTAACACAATTTTATCCCCATTTTCGATTAAGCTGTATTTTTTTATCGTACTTAGCGTTTTCTCAAATATCATATTTTATACCTCTATTACAATTAATTTTATCAATAATTAATTTAATTGTCTTACTTATTTGCATCAAATTTTTAATTAATGAAATTCTTAACTACTAGTACTATTTTCTATAAAAAAACTTCAAATCCTTGTTTATATTTATCCTATTTTTTAAGAATATTTTTTAAACACTATAGTTATAATGATAACAAATAAATGAAACAAAAGGTAGTATTTTAACTACCTTTAATTTTATTCCATTAAAAATATTTATTTTTTTAACTTTATTTATTGATAAATATTTATTTTTATTTTATTACGGCCTTTGAACATATCTATTATTTCTATATTATAATCTATATCAATAATAATATTTTTTTCGTTTTTTATATTTAAATTTGTGGTTTTTGTTTCTACAATAAACATACCCTGTGGCGTTGCATAATTAGAGTTAATTGTCTGATCTGCTTTAAAAGCCATAGTTGAATTTATTTCACCAAATCTTTTTATTGTTACCTTATCATTTTCAATTTTAATAGATGTTGTCGTCTCTTTGCCATCTTCTTTTTCCTTATAAACTACATAGGTATTATCCCTTTTTTCATATAAGGTACCCGTAGCTTTTACTTTTATGTCATTTCGCTCTCCATATTCATTATATTGAATAGTATGGATATTAATTTTAACTTCCAATACATTACCTCCTTCTAAATATGGCTTTTTTAAGTAAAGCATTTAGTTTTAAATTTTGCTATCTAAATGATAATTATAATTTATTTTACAAAAAAAATAAAGGAGTAAAACTCCTTTACTTTTTTTATTTAAAATTTTATATTATTTAGCAAAAACATGATTTCCTATTCTTAAGTAAGGAGTCAGTGTGTTTATCCAACTACATGTGGATATATCTGGATTCCAAAAATATATTGCATTATTAGTTGGATCACTTCCATATAGTGCTTCCTGAGCAGCTCTATATGTAGAACTTGTTGGTTCTGCATATATGGTCCCATTTTTTACTACAGAAAATGCATTTTTTTGATATATAACTCCTTCTAAGGAATCGGGGAATCTAGAATCTTTTACTCTATTAATTACAACTGCTGCTACAGCAACTTGTCCTTCATAACTTTCTCCTCTAGCTTCTCCTGCTATTAATTTTGATAATAACATTATTTGTTCATCGTTAAGATTTATAACTGCTTCCTTTTTTTCATCTTGTTCTTGTACTTGCATAAAACAATTTTCTGTTTTATTGTCTAAATAGTAATATTCTAGTGCATATATTTGTTTTATAGATACAAATACATTGCCTAAAACTAATAGTGATACTATAAGTGTTTTATAGCACCTATCCATAGTTAAAGTCACTCCTTTTTTATTTTATTCTTGGTTTAAAACAAATTTTGAAATACTTCTGCTATTTTAAATTTAAATTTCAAATTACCTACTTCAGTCTTATTTTTTGCCATAATTAAGTCATATTCTTGTGGCGTTAGTATTTCTTTTAGTTTTTCATCAGTTTTCTCATCTATTACTCCATTTTGTTCATCTACAAAACAAAGAGGAGGAAACATTACACACCACCAATTTTTACCTTTCCCCTGTCCTATTATGATTTTTAAAGCCTTATATTTGCCTGCTGGTAATACTACACTTGAGTATTGTTTTGCTGGAAAATCACTATACTGTAACCCAATATCAACATTATAATCATATCCGTTCTTAGATATAATATCCTTACTTATTTTTTCTAAGTTATTATATTCATCTTTTATAATTGCTTCACTTTCTTCTATCGATTTAGAATTTTCAAGTTTCGGTTGTAAATAAGCTATAACTGCATCCCTAACTTTTAACTTTAATTCTTGATCTTCGTCTGTGTCGCTATTAGCTATGACATGAAATCTTATTAGTTTTTCTTTATAATCATATGTACAAGCTTCTATTTTATTTATTTCTTTTGATATTACTAAAGTAGTTACTGATAATATAGTAATCAAAATACCAAGCAGTATATATATTCTTTTTTTTATATTTTTCACTTTCATAATAATCCCCCCCAAAAATTAATTCATATTTTGAGTGTATCCATTTATTATTTTTTTATACAGAAATTTGATTTGCAACATATGAATATAAAGGGTTTTAGTATTCATTAAAAAATAAAAATTTACTTATCTTGATTAGCATATCTGAGGAATACTTTATGTCTACAATGATATATCTTCGCTACATTTTCATGCAACGACCTTACTTAAGTTAATAAGTTGGAAATAAAAAAGAAGGCTTAGCCTTCTTTCAAATATAATTCCCATTTTTATTTAACTATTTACTGTGTTCTCCATAAAAAATTGTTCTGCCAATTCTATATGCTCTGTTGCATATTTTTGGGCTAATTCAGAATTACCTGCTTTGATTGCTTCTAGTATTCTATTATGTTCATCTACCAGGCTTAATGATGCCTCATAATTTGATACATACGTCACTCTGAACCTATGCACTTGTTCCCATAAAGAAGTTATTAAGTGATATAGTTTCTTATTATTTGCCATTAAAAATATCTTTTCATGAAATTCTACATCTTTTTTTAATACATTGTCTATGTCAGTTTCTCTTACACTTTTTTCAAATTCTTTTGCAACTCTTTCTAACTCAACAATATCCTCATCTCTTAGTCTCTCTGATGCTAAAGATGCTGCTAACCCTTCTAAGCTTGCTCTTATTTCTAATACATCTATTAAGTCTTTAAATGACATATTAGCTACGTAAGCTCCCTTTCTTGGTAACATTACTACTAGACCTTCAAGTTCTAATTTTCTAATAGCTTCTCTTATTGGAGTTCTACTTACTCCTAACTGTTCTGCAAGTTGTACTTCCATAAGTCTTTGACCTGCTTTTAAATTACCTTCTAAGATAGCTGTTCTTAAGTTTTCAAATACTACATCTCTTAATGGCTTATAATTATCTAGGTTTAATTTTGTTAAACTATCCATTTATTTCAACCCCCTTTTTATGGCTTTTAACTAGATATACTTGTCTAAAGTTTTCTAGTAAAATTTTTTTACATTGTTCTGCGTCGTCTTCGCTATTATATAATCCAAAAACTGTTGGCCCACTTCCACTCATCATAGCTCCTAGTGCCTTATTGTTCATCATAATTTCTTCTATCTCATTAATAACAGGAAATTTTTCCTTAGTAACGGATTCTAAGACATTGTACATGTTCTTTGATAATAGCTCTATGTTATTTTCTTTCAATAGCCTTATTAATAATTTATTATCAGGCCTTTTTTTAATGATTTTAGAATCTATAGCTTCATATACTTCTTTTGTAGACACAAATAATTCTGGTTTACACACCAAAATAAATGCATCCTGAGATAAACCATCTATATTTGTTAACTTTTCTCCAATATTTTCAGCCAATGATGCTTCTCCTTCAATACAAAAAGGCACATCAGCCCCTAGTTGTAAGCCTATTCCCTTAAGTTTATTTTTACTTAAGTTAAGATCCCATAGCTTATTTAATCCAACTAAAACTGCCGCTGCATTACTACTTCCACCTGCCATACCAGCAGCAACAGGTATATTTTTCTCTATGTAAATTTTTATACCTCTTTTTATATTGAATTCTTGTTTTATTAAACTAGCAGCTTTATACACTATATTGCTACTGTCAATAGGGATATCTTTACTATTACTGTTTATTATTATTGTATCTTCATCCAGTGAAAAAATCTTTATAATATCAAATAAATCAATAGTTTGCATTATCATTTCAACTAAATGATATCCATCTTGTCTTTTTCCTAATACATCTATAGATAAATTGATCTTCGCTCTACTTTTCAGTTCTATAGAATTCATTTCATCCTCCTTGTATGTGGTTGCATTTAGTATAATGGATTCTCGAATTATAATTATTATACTACAAAAACAAAATAATAGGGGTTTTATCCCCTATTATTTTGTTACTTTTGTTAGTTTACTAATCTATAGTTGTAACTTTTTTTTGTAAAATTAAGCATTTTCCTGGCTTAATTGGTTCTTCTACCTTAATTTCATTTACATCTGCTATTTCTTCTTCTGTTGTATTATATTTTTTAGCTATATCCCAAAGATTGTCACCTTCCTTGCAAATATATACTATTATACTAGGAGCTGTTGAAAGATCGTAATCACCTTGGTCTTCACCTTTTATAATAAAACTTTCTGATTTCTTATCTATAGCTTCTGTAAATCTTTTCACTTTTATTACTAAATCTATTTCATCTCTGTTTAAATCTGCCTCAACTTTATCTATACACACTGTATTAAATATTGAACAAGTATCACTTAAATTTTCGATAACAACATCATTCTCAAAAGGAATTTCTTCTGATAATTTATAAATCATTTTCTCTCCTTCAACAGGAACAAATAATATTACCACCTTTATTATTCCTTGAATTATGCTTTTATTTCCTTCTACATAAGCGTTTTCTATTGATATTGATGGACACACACTTACTATATCTTTTACTTGTATGCTCTCATCACCTACACTTAAAGTCTCTCTAACTGTAAATATTTCTGACATAGAACACAGTGCTTTATTTAAATTTATTAGTCTATGATCAAATTTTACTATTTTTTGTGGCGAATATGCATCTTGCAATACTTCTCTAGTTACTTCATCAGTAACTTTTACCTTACAACATACTGTACACTCTATCTCTAACATAGCTGTGTTACTTTCACTATTTTCTTTAAAGTTATAATTAAAATCACCTATACTTAATAGGGTTTCTTCTTTCATTCCATCAAAAGCTCCTGGAACTTCAATAAATTGTGTAAAATCAATACCTACTTTATCTAACTCTACAATATCTCCCTCAGAAGTGCATGATAGAGGGCTAATTTCTAAAACCCCACCAATTATAACTTTATTGTCTGCTATTCTACTTTCCTTAACTTTTACTACAGGTGTAATATTTATTATTGCAGACACCTCTTCTGAACTTATAGCTATAGTGTCTCTTATTACACTTTCTGTTTTTTCTATTCCAATAATGTCTTGATATACTATTTCTTTTCTATGTTTTTGAATGCATTCAACTTGAGAAACATCTTTTACAATATCTAATCTTTGTTTTTCAAACAAACTACCTTTAATATTCATAAGAGCTCCTACTCTTATTTTTCTTTCATTCAAAATCGTACAATCAACATGTTCTACCTCTGGATATAGCATGTACTCCATATCTTGAACTATATTATCTTTTTCTACAACCTCATTTATGTCTATTTTTCCACAAACATTGGATAAAGTACTTTTATCATCTGCTATATACATAACATTGTAATTAAAACTTCCTCTACATACAAGTTTTCCATCTGATACATCAATTTTACTCAATGCTATGTACCCTTGAGTATCAACTATTTCATAAACGTCTGACTTAACATCTGGCACTACCGCTTCCGATTCAATAAATGTTTGATACTTCCCAAAATCAACTCTGCTATCTATTTTGATTATATCTTTAATTAATTCCATATTTGTCCCTCCTAAATATAAATAAACTATCACACTATATTTATATTTAAGAGAACAAAAAAAAATTACACCTAATTTAATAGGTATAATTTTAACTTACGCTCAATTTATCTTCTTCTGTTTTGCTATCTTTAAAAACTTGTAATTTTACATTTTCTGTTAACAAATCAGAGTAACTATAAGATACTCTTTGATATCCACTTCCACTTGCTTCTAGCTTCACTATAAAGACACTAGGATAAACATTTTCTAGTATTCCCCTTTTGGTTGTAATCTGTTTTCTTCCCTTATTTGCCTTCAATATTATTTTTTTACCTAGATGTTTTTCCAAATTTAGTCTGATGTTATCTAAAGTTTGAACAGTAGCCATAATATCACCCTCTTTTAGTTTCTATGTTTACATAATATCACAAAAAGAAGACTTTGTCAAATGTTTTAACTAATTATTTTATATATTTTCAAAGCAATTGTCAATAGTATTTTCAAAGAATACAGTATAATTTTAATAAAAATATATTTTTAATATAAAATTATATCAATCTAGGCATTGCCCATCTAAATTTTCCCCTAGTTTCAGAACCCCCTATACCTTTATATCCTGTTATTGTTTGTTCTATTACTTCTTCTATTGGTACTACCATATCAATTCTTGAACAAGCAATTTTTTCAACAATAAATACAGGATCAAGAGCATGTATCATTATTCTTCCTGGAGAACTAGCGTAGTTTGCCCCCGATCTTATTATTTGCTCATAATTGGATTGACATGCACCTGCAAAAATAACTAAGCCATCAAAATCAGGTTGCCATTTTCTAGCTTCTCTAACACACTTTATAAAGTTATAAGAATTTCTATAATTATTTATATCTTTTAAATTTCCCTTTTTAGACGTGATAGCATCATGTCCTGTTATAACCAAAATATCTGGTTTGTGCTTTTCTAAAAGTGCTCTCACTTCTTTATACTGATTTGCTTCTGGTATGGCTACTCCAACAGCTGGTATTCCCAATTCAGTATAAACATCTAAACATATTTTTAAATATTCTTTGTCCCCGTCTATTTGGAGCACCTTTCCTGGAATCCCATATACATTACTACTGGCCTGAAGTTTAGGAGCTCCTCTATACAAATTTTGTCTTTCTCTTGCATTAACTACTGATCTATATAATAAACTTTGAACATTTTTATCTATTAAAATCCCCCTAGTGTCACTTTCTTCCAACAATTCTAAATCATCTAAATATGCATCTGCCATTAATCTAAAAGCCACACCTTTTAATATGGCAACTTTTTTATTTTTTTCGTCCTTAGAAAATCCTACTATTTTAAATATAATATCTCTGTTATAAGATTTTCTAACTACTATATCTCCCTCTTTCATAGTTGTCCTCCTTAACATATGGTTTTAATTTATAGTATGTTTTAGAGGATATTTTGTTCATATGTTGATAAAAAACATATTTTGTTAAATATAATCAATGTACTAGATTAATATGTTCTCATATATATATAATAATTTCTAATATATAATGTATTTAAGAAAGTATTTTTTGTGTTCATAAAAAAGGGGGTTTATATTACATATGAATATATTTATTTTATCCTGTGGGGTATTCGAACCAGAACTAAATAAAGTTTTAGAAGATATAAAAAAAGAAAAGCTATTTAAAGAAAATATTAATGTGAAATATCTACCATTTGGACTGCATACAAGCTTGGATAAGTTAAAAAGTGTAATTACTGGTAATTTAGATAGTATACAGTCAGATAAGATAATTCTGCTTTATGGAAGTAAGTGCCATTATATGTTTCATGAGTTTCTAAAAGACTACGACAATTTAATTACTTTTAAAGATTCTAATTGTATTGAGTTAATAATTGGAGATGAAATAAAAAATAATGATGCTAATTTATATATAACACCAGGGTGGGTTCTTAAATTTGATGAGTTAAACAAATTTATGAACGCAGTTGATATTTATGATATTAGGCAACAGTATGGTCAGTATGATAATGTTATCGTCGGTGATACAGGTGTATGTGAATTTACAGATGATATGATATTTGATTTATTTGAAAAAATTCAAGTACCTATAGAAACGCAAAAAACAGATATTAATAATTTTAAAAATAAAATAATTGATGTTATAAAAAGAGCTATAATATAAATAGTTGACTTAAATCAGCTATTTATAGCTCTTTCATTTATATATTTAAAATTTATATTACTCTTCTTCCATTTACAAAAGTATTATAGTAATGACCACTAGCCATACTTGATATTACAACCTTGCCTTTAGTTGATGATGCATGGATGAATTTTTTGTTACCTATATAGATGCCTGCATGAGATACTCGTCCATTTCCTGTTGTAGCAAAAAATACTAAATCACCTTTTTTTAAATTTTTTCTACTTACATATTTTCCTTGTTTACTTTGTGTAGTTGAAGTTCTTGAGATACTTTTACCTGTAGTCTTTTTTATAACATAGTATGTAAATCCAGAACAATCAAATGTAGATGGACCTGAATTTCCCCAAACGTATTTTTTTCCTAATTGTTTTTTCGCAAAACTTACAACCTTCGTTGACTTACTACTTTTTGAAGCTGCATCTATTTGAGTCGGTGTTGCTAACACTGGCGTAATCATTGTAACAAGTAATAATAAAGCTATTAATTTTCTTTTAAAATTCTTCATATTATTCTATTTATATAGTATTTAAACTATACTCATTCAACCCCCTAATCTGATACAATTCTAATTGTAATCTTTTTGTAATAACTATATATATATTGTTACATTTTTGTAACCATTTTGCAAGAGTTTTTCCCATATTTTTGAATAAATATAGTTTCTTTATTTTGTAACAAAAAAAGACTACCTCATTAAAAGGTAGCCTAAATTATCTATTTTCCACAACATTTTTTGTATTTCTTTCCACTTCCACATGGGCATGGATCATTTCTTCCAACTCTGTTTTCTTTAACAACAGTCTTAGTTTTTTTGTATGCTTTTTCTATTTCTTTTCTTTTTTCTGCTGATAATATTTCTTCCCAACCTGGTAAAGTATATAACCATTCAGCTTCTACATTTAACATATTGAAGTATAATTTTTCGAAATCTATTTTTAAAGATATTTCAGAATCAGCTTCTATCTCTTCTAACACTATCTCCTCTTTTAAACTTTCACTTATTCCATCTATGAATCCCATGAAGTATTCAACAGAAGTGTCGTGAGATGCAGCTAAATCAGCAACTTTCCCTTCTATAACTTCTATTTTTTTATTTAATAATTCATTGTATATTCCAGCTTCTACTTTTAAGTATTCTTCCCAGAATTTTATTTCCGCTTCTTGAGTTTCAAGATTTTCGCTTAAAGCTCTCCATTCAGTTAGTAAACTCATACTAATGCTCCTCCTAAAATTAATTTAAAATTATCCTTGTTTAACTATACTATTATATCACAATTAAATAGTTCTTTTAATACCTTTATGGCATGGTCTTGCTCTATAAAGTATGGGCTAGTAGCTACAGTTATAACTTTTGCACCTCTTATTAATTCTTTAATTTTATTTAATCTAAAATCATAAGGTATATAGTCCATATCTTTTGAAAATATATCTAAGTCTATGTCTAGCACATACTCTCCGTCAATTTTAACATCAAAACCATAAGAACTATCAATTATTATAACTTTTGAGAAAATTTCTTTTTTCAATGCTGGTTGAATAAAGTTCCCTACGTTTAAAACTTCATTTGTATACGTAAATACATCATTCAAACTGTCTACATCCACATTATAATGATTAGGCTCTCTCATGTCTTTGTGCTGATCAACATGAACTAATTTGCAACCTTTATTGAATTCTTTATTTTTTAAACTTTTCATCCAAAAATAAAAGGCGTGATTGTGATTGTCAAAAATATATATAATTTTATCTTCAAATTTATATTTAACTAAGTTCTTAAGACCTTTAGCTTTTATTTCATTGTCTTCATCAATTTCATTAAAAACTATATCATCCCCAACCTGTACATCTTCCAAGTCACCTTCAATTAGTTTTGGTACAAAAATTTTTTTATTTTTTCTTTCTTCATAAGAAAAAACATTATTTCCATAAGGTTTATCAATATAAAACCCTTTATATCTTTCCATTGTATCTCCTTATTACTTGCACATAATTTCCTTACAATTAAAAATTTATAATTCATTAGTATGCAAATATATTCCATGGATATTCTTTTGGGACATCACATACAAATTCCATTTTTTCTTTTGTTGTTGGATGTTGTACTTCTATTTTATAGGACCATAAAGCAATTTGCTGTCCAACTTTATTTAAATGTTGACCGTATCTTTGATCTCCAAATAAAGGATGCTTTCTACTTGCAAACTGCACTCTTATTTGATGTGGTCTTCCTGTTTGTAAATCTATTTGAACAAGGCTAAATCCTTTTTGAGAATCTAGCGTTTCATATGAAAGCCTAGCATCTTTAGCTTCTTTTGTATTTTTACTAACTACACTAACCATATTAGTTTTTTTATTTTTGTATAGGTAGTCTAGAAGATTGTCTGACTTGTTATTCATATTTCCATGAATAACAGCTCTATATGTTTTTTTAAAAGATTTATTTCTTACTTGCTCTGATAGTCTAGAAGCAGCCTTAGAAGTCTTTGCAAAGACCATACAACCTCCTACAGGCCTATCTAATCTATGTACAAGCCCCACAAACACATTTCCTGGCTTATTGTATTTTTCCTTAAGGCATTTCTTTAGAAGATTTACCATATCATCATCATTAGTATTATCTCCTTGAGATAGTATATTAACAGGCTTTTCAACTACTAATAAATGATTATCTTCATATATAACCTTAATCATTATTATTTACACTCCCATCTTCCAAATATACCACATGGAAGAACTTTACCATCTCTTGATGTTGGTATTCCTATTTCTCCTGCATATATATTTCCGCCTTTGGATTTTCTAGCAACTGTAGCATCCAATATATGTTCAAGGATTATTGGAGATAAGCCAGTTGTATAAGAGTTTATTAAGAAGAATAAAGGCTCATCTGATAATACCTTTGTGCATAAATCAACTAAACCGTATAGTTTTTCTTCTATTTGCCATACTTCTCCCTTTGGTCCTCTTCCGTATGAAGGTGGATCCATTATTATGGCATCGTATTTATTTCCTCTTCTTATTTCTCTTTCAACAAATTTAACAACATCATCAACTATAAACCTTACTTTTCTATCTCCAAGTCCTGATGTTTGTAAGTTTTCTTTTGCCCAAGTTACCATACCTTTAGATGCATCTACGTGGCAAACTTCCGCTCCTGCTGCTGCACATGCTACTGTAGCTCCTCCAGTATATGCAAATAAGTTAAGTACTTTTATAGGTTTTTGGGCATTTTTTATCATTTCCATTTGCCAATCCCAATTTGCCGCTTGTTCTGGGAATAAACCTGTATGTTTGAATCCAGTAGGACTTATATTAAATTTTAGACCTTTATAATTTACAGTCCATTTTTGTGGATATTTCTTTTTAGTTTCCCAGTGTCCTCCACCTTTTGCACTTCTATGATAATGACCGTGAGGATTTTTCCATAAACCACTTTCATTTCTTATAGGCCACATTACTTGAGGATCTGGTCTTCTAAGTACTACATCTCCCCAACGTTCTAATTTTTCTCCGTTACCCATATCTATAAGTTCATAATCTTTCCATTTATCTGCTAATAATAACATATGTATCCTCCTAAATATCTTACTAATCTTATGTATTATATCACACTAATTAATTTTATTTTAGGTATTTTAATCAGTTTATATACTTTATTTGATTTGATGATTCCAATATTTATAGCCTTTTATATCTATCTACTATTATTATTTGATTTTGATTTGCATATAAATTACTAATGTAAATTATTTATCTAGGAGGAATTAAATATGAATAACACTCAAGCTAATAATTCATGTCTTTTTAATACTTTATATATTCAGTATGTTGAAGACATAGGACAAAACAAGTATTTTTATTATGATTTGAAATATCCTGTCTTTTATAATGTTAAAAATGGTTATTTTCAAGTGAATGAGGATATATTAAAAAATTTAAATGAAACTATAAACTCTTCTGTTTATACATTTAAAGAAGGTATTTTGGAAGAAGAGCAACAAATCAATGCAGCTAATCCTGATGGTAGTAAAACAAAAATAAATTATAGCGTTTATTCTAATTACGATATTACATTTAATAAAAATCATGTAATTAGCTTCACTTTACATCTAACAGCTATGGATAACGATAATCTACAATATAATGAATTATACAGCTATAACATAGATTTATTAACAGGAAACCAACTTTTACTTAAAGATATTTTTAGACCTGGTGTGGATTATTTAAAACTCGTTTCTGATTTTATAAATTTTAAAATTAGTCAAAATCCAAGTTATTATTACCCAAATATTGTTGTAGACATTCCAGAAGCTCAATCTTTCTATTTAACAGATCAAGGTATCGTAATCTACTTTGGTTTAGATGAAGTATCACCTGCAACAAACGGTATACAAAAGTTTTTAATGGAATTTACAAATTTTGAATCATATATAAATCCTCGTTTCTACTGCAATGCAAAAAATATGAATTATAATAGAAAAAATATAAGACCACAACATAATAGAATGTATTATTAAAATCATTAATAACAAAAAGGCTGATTAATCCACATTAATCAGCCTTTTTGTTGATAACTATTCTGCTATATTATAAACTTTTAATTCATTGTTGTTGATATGTTTTTTATTTACTTTAACTAATGCTTTTAGTGTATCTAAAGATGTCATTACATCCACATTGTACTCTGTAGCTGTTCTTCTTATTTTAAACCCATCTCTTGTTGCATCATTACCTTTTGTAGGAGTGTTGATAACCATATCTACTTGATTATTCATTATTGCATCTAGTATATTTGGTTTTCCTTCTCCTATTTTATTAACTGTTATTGCATCTATATCATTATTTCTTAAAGTTTTAGCTGTTCCTTCAGTTGCTAAGAAAGTATATCCTAATTCCTTCATGTCTTTTGCTATTTCCATAAACTCTTCTTTATCATGATCGTTTATAGTTGCAAGAACCATTCCTCTATCATCTGATATAGTTCTTCCTGCTGCCATAAATCCTTTATATAAAGCTTCTTCTAATGTTTCACCTACACCTAAAACTTCTCCTGTAGATTTCATTTCCGGCCCTAGACTTACGTCTACTCTAGCAAGTTTTGACATGGAGAATACTGGAACTTTTACAGATATTAATTCTGGAGTTTTGTATATTCCTGTACCATATCCTAAATCTTTTAATTTTTCTCCTAACATACATTTTGTAGCTAAGTCAATTATTGGCACCTTACTCACTTTACTGATGTATGGAACTGTTCTACTTGCTCTTGGGTTAACCTCTATTATATATAATTCGCCCTTGAATTCTATAAACTGAATGTTTACCATTCCTAAGACATTAAGTTCTAAAGCTATTTTCTTAGTATAATCTAATATCTTTTCTTTTATTTTCTCAGATACATTTTGGCTTGGGTACATTGTTATAGAGTCTCCTGAGTGAACTCCTGCTCTTTCTAAATGTTCCATTATACCTGGTATTAATATATCTTCTCCATCACATATAGCATCTACTTCTATTTCTCTACCTACTAGATATTTATCTATAAGTACTGGATTTTTGCTGTCTCTTTCAAATGCACTTTTTAAGTAGGCTTCTAATTTGTGCTCTTCATAAGTTATTTCCATACCTTGCCCACCAAGTACGTAAGAAGGTCTAACAAGCACTGGATATCCTATTTCTTTTGCATGATTTATTCCTTCTTCAACAGACCACACAGCTATTCCATTTGGTCTATTTATATCAAGTTTCTCAAGAAGTTCATCAAATTTTTCTCTATCTTCTGCTGCATCTATATCTGCAAAGTCAGTTCCTAGTATTGGTATATTTTTTTCGTTTAAGAACTTAGCTAATTTTATAGCTGTTTGTCCTCCGAATTGGAGAATAACACCTTCTGGATTTTCTTTTTCTATTATATTTAATACTTCTTCTTCTGTTAACGGCTCGAAGTATAACTTGTCAGATATATCGAAGTCTGTACTTACTGTTTCTGGATTGTTGTTTATTATTATTGTTTCTATTCCCATATTTCTTAATGATTTTATACAGTGTACTGAGCAGTAATCAAACTCTATACCTTGACCTATTCTTATTGGCCCAGATCCAAGAACTATTACTTTCTTCTTATCGCTAACTACTACTTCATCATATTGCTCATAAGTTGAGTAGTAATATGGAGATAGTGCATCAAATTCTCCACCACAAGTATCAACCATTTTATAAGCTGCACTTATATTGTATAAAGATCTAAGTTCATATACTTTTTCTGGGCTTATTTTCATTAAGTCCGCTATACCTTTATCTGAGAATCCTTTTTTCTTTAGTTTTTGTAAATAGTCTTTGTTTAAATCTTCTATTCTCATATTTTTAAGTTTGTCTTCTTGTTCAACTATCCATTTGAATCTATATAAGAACCACTTATCCACACCAGTTATTTTTTCTATCATATCTAAGCTATAGCCTCTTCTGATCATTTCACATAAGTCAAATAATCTTTCATCATCTGGCATTACAACTCTTTCTTTTAACTCTTCTATTGTTCTTTCTTGAGATGGTTTATGAATTAATGAGTATTTTCCTATTTCAAGAGATCTTATTCCTTTTAGTAAAGCAGCCTCAAAGTTGCTTCCTATACTCATTATTTCTCCTGTAGCCATCATCTTTGTTCCTAACACTCTGTTAGCTTGCTTAAACTTATCAAAAGGCCATTTTGGTATTTTTACTACAACATAGTCTAATGTTGGTTCGAAACAAGCTTTAGTTTTCTTAGTTACTGCATTTTCTATTTCATCTAATGTATATCCTAATGCTATTTTAGCTGCAACTTTTGCTATTGGATAACCAGTAGCTTTAGATGCAAGTGCTGACGATCTACTAACACGAGGATTTATTTCTATTATTGCATATTCTAATCTATCTGGATGAAGAGCTATCTGCACATTACATCCACCTTGTACTTCTATGGCATTTATTATGTCTATAGAAGCTGTTCTAAGTAATTGATATTCCACATCACTTAAAGTTTGGCTAGGTGCCACAACTATACTATCTCCTGTGTGAACTCCAACTGGATCTACATTTTCCATATTACATACAGTTATACAGTTGCCTTTACTATCTCTCATTACCTCGTATTCAATTTCTTTCCATCCTTTTATACTTTTTTCTAAAAGAACTTGAGTAACTGGACTTAATTGTAAACCATGGTTTAATATTTCCGTTAATTCTTCTCTATTTTCAGCTATACCTCCACCAGTTCCTCCTAGTGTATAAGCTGGTCTAACTATTACTGGATATCCTATTTTATCTGCATATATAAGACCATCTTCTAAGTTAGTAACTATATCACTTTCTATTACTGGTTGGTCGATTTCTCTCATTGTTTCTCTGAAAGTATCTCTGTCTTCACCTTTTTTTATTGACTCTATTGATGTTCCTATTACTTTTACATTGTATTTATCTAATATACCAGCATCACTTAATTCAACAGCTAAGTTTAATCCTGTTTGACCACCCATACCTGCAAGTAAACTGTCTGGTCTTTCTTTTTCTATTACTTTTTCTATTGCTTCTATTGTTAATGGTTCTATATATATTTTATCCGCAACTTCTTTGTCCGTCATGATTGTTGCTGGGTTACTATTTATAAGTACAACTTCGATTCCTTCTTCTTTTAAAGCTCCACAAGCTTGAGTTCCTGAATAATCAAACTCAGCTGCTTGGCCTATAATTATAGGTCCTGAACCTAATACTAATGTTTTTTTAATACTATCTATTTTAGGCATAATTTTTTTCTCCCTCTAAACAATTATAATAATTCTAAAAATTTATCAAATACATATGTGCTGTCTTTTGGTCCCGGACAAGCTTCTGGATGATATTGAACACTATATACTGGTAATTCTTTATGTCTCATTCCTTCTACTGTATTATCATTTAAATTGATTTGAGTAACGTTCATGCACTCTGGCACTTCACTTACATAATATCCGTGGTTTTGAGCAGTTATAAATACCCTATCTTCTTCTAAATCTTTTACTGGATGATTTCCACCTCTGTGACCAAATTTAAGTTTTGAAGTTTTTCCTCCGAATACCTTTCCTAAAATTTGATGACCTAAACAAATTCCTACAACAGGTTTTTTACCTATCATTTGTTTTGCATTATTTACGATTTCTTCTAAATCATCTGGATCTCCAGGTCCATTCGATAAAAATATTAAATCTGGATTTGTAGCTAAGACTTCTTCTGCTGAAGTTAAAGCTGGGAATATAGTTATGTCGCATCCTCTTTCAGCAAAATTGTCTATTATGTTTTGTTTTACACCGTAGTCCATTATTGCAACTTTAGGTCCATTTCCTTTTACATATTCTACTTGCTTTCTAGAAACTGTCATAACAGCAGATCTATTATCAAAAGATTCTAGTTTATGTTTTACATTATCTAATTCAGAATTTCTATCTATAGTTATGATACCTTTCATAGTACCATTATTTCTTAGTATTTTTGTTAAGGCTCTTGTGTCTATTCCTTCAAGTCCTATTATTTTATTTTGTTTAAGATATACATCTAAACTCATTTCACATCTAAAGTTATTTGGTGCATCACTTTTTTCTCTTACTATAAATCCTTTCACTGCTACCATTTTAGATTGCACATCTTCTAAGTTTATTCCATAATTACCTATTAAAGGGTAAGTCATTGTTACTATTTGTCCGTAGTAAGAAGTATCTGTTAAAACTTCTCCATAACCTGTCATTGAAGTGTTAAACACAACTTCCCCAACAGAATCCTCTAAATAACCAAAGGCTTTTCCTTCAAAAATCGTTCCATCTTCTAAAATTAATTTTGCTTTCATATCTCTTGCCTCCTAAGCATTTTCTATTTCTCTTGCAATATCAATCGCTGATTGTTTTGGATTTTCACTTTGAGTTATAGGTCTCCCAACAACTAAATATTGAGCACCATTTTTTATAGCCTGAGCTGGTGTTACTACTCTCTTTTGATCTCCTACACTAGATGATGATGGTCTTATTCCAGGACATACAGTTGCAAAATCTTTGCCACATGCTTCTACTATTTTATCTACTTCTTTAGCAGAACATACTACTCCATCTATTCCTGATTCTTTTGCAAGTTTTGCTCTCTTTATAGCTAATTCTTCTGTTGTCATATTGCATCCTATATCTTGCAAATCTTCATTGCTTAGCGATGTTAAAACTGTAACTCCTACAATTATAGGTTTTTCTATATTTAATCTTTCAGCTTCTTCCTTTGCTACTAATGCACATTGTCTCATTCCTTCTAAATCAGAAACGTGAATTGTCATTAGCCAAACATTGTCTCTTACAGCAGCTCTAACCGCACTTTTCATTGTATTAGGTATATCGTGGAATTTAAGGTCTAAGAATATTTTCTTTCCTTTTTCCTTAAGATAATCTACTGTTTTACCTTTAGTAGCAACATATTGCTCTAATCCTACTTTAAATATGTCTACACTATCTTCTAGCTGGTCTATTAGTTCCTTAGCTTTATCAAAATCATCTGTGTCAATAGCAACAATTAATCTGTCTTTTCCATTTTTCATTTTTCTTCACTCCCTCTTAATAAAGCCCATTAAAAAAATCCCTACACCAAAAGAGGTATAAGGATTCTGTATGCATAATCTAAACAATATAATTAGTATTAGTTATGTGTTATCTTTATCAGCCTCTCTGGACTATTTTAAAAGACTTTATTCTATTTTTGTTTTACTAAAATTTATTTAATAAATAAATCAAATAACTGTACAAGCCTCTCTGGACTTTGATACAAATTATTTTCTTTTTATTAATGTTAAGTTTATATAATTATTACATTTATTCTATTTTGTGTCAACTGTTCTTTGGAGAAGAATTTAAATTTCGTTCTTGATTTTTATCTATAATACTTATAAAATATTCTCTTTTTCTTCTGTCTTTTATACTTTTTTTAAGGTATTCTACTTCTAAATGTCTTTCTTTGCAACATATATCAAAATGTCTTAACGCAATCCCCATACTGATTTTATTTTCATCATCAATATTTAGCTTTTGTTTTTGAGTACATTCGTATAGGTCAAATCCGTCATCTTTTGTCTTAAATTCCCAAGGTTGCTTATTCATGATAGAAGGTGATACTCTTACCCCCTCTAATACCTCTTTCCATTTCGGATCAAATTCTTTACAAATTTCTTTTATTTTTTTCCTATCATAACTTTTTTTACTTTTTCTAAATAAACTTTCATATTCATCGGGATAGCCTATAGCTAATAAGGAAACTGGATATTCGACTTCATTTTCATCTATAACCATGTCTTCATCTTCATCATACTCACTATCTAATTCATCTAATTGTACAAATTCTTTTACATCTTCTCTTTTTAATTGGCATTTTAGCCAACTAGTCCCCACTCCTAAACAAGTTAATTCTAAAATCAACTTTTCCATGGCAAAACCTACATTTTGTAGATAATCTTCACCTTTGTTCGAAGTTATAAGTATATAATGAGGAGCCTTTACCCCTGATTCTTTACCTATTAAAAAATGTATTAAGTGTCCTCTCTCAATTAAATGGGCTTTAATATTTAAATCGTTATTTAGATAAGTTATATTTCCACATAATTTTTTTATTTCTTCTAATAGTGGTTTTTTTATTGTTTTGCTTGAATAGCTTTTTACGGTTTTTCTATAAAAAACAGCATCATATAACTCCATCTATAACCTCCTAACTGAAATGTATTCCCATCCTCTATCACAAATATATTTAATTTAGATGTTATCTATTTCTTAATTTATTATCACTACTTTATTATAAGATTTTTATACTATTTTTAAAATATAATATTTTGATTTTTGTACAATTTTTTAATATTTATTTTATAAAACCTCAATAATAATAAGTTTTTGCATGATTATTATTAATATGATTAAAACTATAATATAATGCTATAATATGATTATTACTATATTTTATATTTGGAGGATTAAAATGGATTTTAATACAAATTTAGAAAAATACGCTGAATTAGCAATTAAAGTTGGTGTAAACATTCAACCAAACCAAACTCTACTTATTAGAACTCCAATTGAGTGTGCAGACTTTGTGAGACTTGCTGTAAAATGTGCTTATAAAAATGGTGCAAAAAATGTATTTGTTGAGTGGTCAGATGAAGAATGTTCTTTATCAAGATACTTATATGCACCAGATGAGGTATTCAATGAGTTTCCTAGATGGGTATCAGATCAATACGTTGATATAGCTAAAGAAGGAGGAGCTTTTTTAAGTATTCATGCTGCAAATCCTGATCTGCTTAAAGATGTAGATCCTGAAAAAATAGCAAACTATCAAAAGGCCTCTGGAATAGCATTAAAAGAATGGAGATCTTATACATTAACTGACAAGTGTAAGTGGAGTATAGTTTCTGTTCCAACTAAAGCTTGGGCTCATAAAATCTTCCCAGACATATCTGAGCAGGAAGCTGTAGATAAACTTTGGGATTTAATATTCAAATGCACAAGAGTAGATAATGAAGATCCTATTGCTGCTTGGCATGATCATAATAAAAACTTAAAAGAAAAAACTGATTTTTTAAATGAAAAAAATTTTAAAACGTTAAAATATAAATCAGCTAAAACAGATTTAACTATTTGTTTACCAGAAAACCATACTTGGGAAAGTGGAGCTTCTGTAGATCCTACTGGTGTTAACTTTAATCCAAATATGCCAACAGAGGAAATTTTCACCCTTCCTCATAAATATGAAGTTAACGGTGTTGTACATAGTTCTAAACCTTTAGTTTATGGTGGAAATGTTATAGATGATTTTTCTTTAACACTTAAAGATGGAAAGATTATAGAGTGCTCTGCTGCTAAAGGAGAGGAAACATTAAAAAATCTTATTGCGACAGACGAAGGTTCTCACTATCTAGGTGAAGTTGCTTTAGTTCCTTATTCATCACCTATATCAGATACTAACGTAGTGTTTTACAACACATTATATGATGAAAATGCATCTTGTCACTTAGCTCTTGGTTCAGCTTATGCTACTTGTATAAAAGGTGGTGCTGATTTACCAAAAGAAGAGTACGACAAATATGGTATAAATGATAGTTTAACTCATGTTGATTTTATGATTGGTTCTGCTGACTTAGATATAGTTGGAGAAACTCATGATGGTCAAACTATACAAATTTTCAAAAACGGGAATTGGGCATTTTAATTATAATCAAATTATTCTTTAAAATTTGCTCAAAACAAAAAGAGGCTATAAAATAGCCTCTTTTTATGTTGACGAGAAATTTCTAATTTTGTTTAATCTAATACAGATTAATTATTATTTAATATTAACATATTAACACAATTTATAATATATATTTTTCTTATTTTAAGTATATAAAATTATAAACTACATTTATATTTTAACATATTATCATATTTTTTTTCAATTATATTTTGTTGTTAAAATTTATTTTAGCAATCTCTACTGCAGATTTTGCATCTTTAGAATAATAATCTGCATTTATCTTTTGTGCATATTCTTCAGTAACTACTGCACCACCTACGAATACTTTTGCATTAATTTGATTTTCTCTTAATGCTGATATTGTTTTTTTCATATTTTCTACAGTAGTAGTCATTAAAGCACTAAGTCCTATAAGTTCAATATTTTCCTCTTTAGCTCTTTTTACAACCTCTTCTATAAGAACATCTTTTCCTAAGTCAATAACTTCATATCCATAGTTCTCAAGCATTATTTTAACTATATTTTTTCCTATGTCATGAATATCTCCTTGAACAGTGGCAACTATTATTTTTCCTTTTGAAGATGTATTATTACTTTTGCTTAATCTCTCTTTTATAATATTTAAAGCAACTTTTACCGTTTCTGCTGATTGTATCATCTGTGGTAAAAATAACTCTCCTTTATCATACTTAGCTCCTACAATATCTAATGCTGGAATTAACACTTGGTCTAAAACATAATGTTCATCTTTTGAGTCTAAAATTTTTAGAGTCAAATCTTTTGCTTCTTCTTTTAAACCTCTTTCTATAGCATCTTCTAAAGTTAAATTATCATGTTTTTTACTTTCTTTTTGTTTACTCTCTTTAGAAACATCTCTAAATTTTTCAATATATTGCAAACAACCTTTATCCATATCGCTTATTACTTTATAAGCATATACAGATTCCACCATTACTCTGTCTTCTGTATTTATTATAGGTAAATCTAAACCTGAACCTAATGCTAGGTTTAAATAAGTATTATTTAATCCTTGTCTATTAGGTATACCAAAAGATATATTTGAAACACCTAATATTGTTTTGCAGCCTAACTTCTCTTTTACCATCTTTATTGCTTTAATGGTTTCCATTGCTTCATCTTGTTGAGCAGATACAGTAAGGGATAGACAATCTATGAAAATATCTTTTCTTTTTATTCCATATTGCTCTGCTCTCTCAACTATTTTTTTAGCCACATTAAATCTACCTTCGGCCGTACTTGGAATTCCATCTTTGTCTAAAGTTAATCCTACTACACATGCTCCATATTTTTTCACAAGAGGTAATATAGCTTCTAGGGACTTTTCTTTACCATTAACAGAGTTTACTATTGTTCTTCCATTGTAATATCTAAGGCCTGCCTCTAAAGCCTCTATATTAGAAGAATCAATCTGTAAAGGAATATCTACGACTTCCTGTATACCTTTTATTACTCTTTTCATGGCTTTTTCTTCATCTAATTCTGGTACTCCAACATTAACATTTAGAATTTCTGATCCTTCTTTGCTTTGCTCTAGGGCTAAATTTATTACATAATCATTATTTCCACTAGTGTATGCATCTATTAAGGGCTGTCTTCCTGTTGGGTTTAGCCTTTCTCCTACTATGGCTGGCCCTTGTATATCTACATATTTTGCAGCAGAACAAACAATAGTTGATTCTTTTCTTTTTGGTTCTTTCTTTTGTAACTTATCTATATTATCACAAATTTCCTTAATAAAAGTTTCATTAGTTCCACAGCACCCACCTATAATAGATACTCCTAAATCAACAAATTTTTTTACTCCTTGGAAAAATTCTTTTGCAGTCATTTTATATACAGTTTGGTTATTTTCAATTACAGGTAAACCTGCATTAGCCTGAACTATCACAGGAACATTTGCTAACTCTGTAATTATTTTTACTATTGGTAGAAGCTGTTTAGGTCCAAGAGAGCAATTTACTCCAAGTGCATCTACTCCTAACCCCTCTATAGTGGCAACCATAGCCTCAGGTAAGCATCCTGTGAAACTTCTTCCATTTTCATCAAATGTCATAGTACATATAACAGGTAAATTTGTATTCTCTTTTGCAGCAAGCACTGCAACTTTTGCCTCATAAAGGTCCATCATTGTTTCTATTATAATTAAATCTGCACCACTTTTTTCGCCTTGTACAGCTTGTCTTTTAAATATTTCATAAGCTCTATCAAAAGATAAAGTTCCCATAGGTTCTAACATTTCTCCTATTGGCCCAATATCTAACGCAACAAATCTAGGTTTGCTTTTATCGCTTTCATTTATGGCTTGTCTTGCTATTGTAATGGCATCATTAATTATTTTTTCTACTGTGTATCCTAATTTAGTAACTTTTAATTCATTACATCCAAATGTATTTGTAGTTAATACATTACAACCCGCTTCTAAATACTTTTTATGTATCTTTAATAGTTTATCAGGATTTTTCAGTCCAAATATTTCTGGATTATCTCCAATAGGAAGGCCTTCTCTTTGAAGCATTGTCCCCATTGCACCATCAAATATTAGTAAGTTATCTTTTGAATATTCTTTAATTTTCACAACCATTGGTCTCCTTTTTATAATCACAATTATGTCTATTACTACAATTCTCACAAGATTTTTTAGTATTAGTAATTCCTTTGTGAGAAATCCCAATTAAAGCTACTACGGATTTTCTTGGAATCATTATTCCACTATTTGTCACAGTTAATCCTATTTCTTTTTGGCTATTTAATAAATTATTAATATCAACATTTTTTTCTATGGCTAAATCTCCATATCCAGGACTATATCTATAAGTTATATATTTATCTTCTTTTAATGATTTTTTTGATATATCATCTTGCACTATGTCACAAACTTCCTCTATAGCTGTTGTGGCACAAGCATCTATAATTATCCCCTTTGTTAGGTCTGTATAAGTTAATTTTCTAATCTCTCTTTCTATCTCTAATCCTAAAGTAGCACTCATTAATATACATTCATCACATTCTAATAATAAATTATATACGTCATCACTTTGTAAAGTTAGATTAGAACCTTCTAAATAAACTTTGCTCTTTTCTTCAGATAATTTCAACTTTTTTATTTTATATTTTCTAAATATAAATCTTGGATTTATAATCTCTCTTGTTTTATTAATACATTGTTTAATTTCATCTGATAAACTATCCCCTATATCTTGATCCTTATATTGTAAATATCTTAAAACTTCTCTCTCATCTATTTCAATTAAGTTTTTAATATTATCTATCATATTATTTTCCATAAATGCTCAAAGAGAACCCTTCTTTTAATGCTTTTTTTGCATATTCTTGTGTTCCGAATAAAGATAAGTCTCTATAATTTCCACATTCTACTGCAGAAGCTGCTACCATCTCCTTAGAGTCTATTACCTTTTGTAAAGCTCTTTCTAGTCCTGATTTAACTAAGCTAGGTTCTATATCACCCCACATTATTAAATAGAAACCTGTTCTACAGCCCATTGGTGATAAATCTATTATATCCTCTAATTCTTCTCTCAAATATGTAGCTAATAAATGTTCTAAACCATGTATAGCTGCTGTTCCAAAAGCTTCTATATTAGGTTGTAAAAATCTTAAATCAAATTTACTAACCTTATCTCCCATTTTTCCGTCTAAAACACAACATTTTCTTACATAAGGTGCTTTTACTTTATTATGATCTAACTTAAAACTTTCTACTTTTTCCATATTCCAAACTCCTTATATCAAATTGTTAATATATTATCCTAAAATAACATTAATATTATTATAGTATTCTTTTTTACTTTTTTCACAAATATTTCTAATTTTTAGACAAAAAAGCCTTTACCATTTTTCCATGATAAAGGCTAAGAATCTCTTTATTTTATCCTATTTGTAATACTTTTTCTATTTTATTTTTTATACTTATCTTTTCTTGGTAAGTTTGTTTATACCAACTATATAAAATTTCTATTCCATTATTTAATAATACATTTGGAATATATAATCCATGTTGTATTATTTTATCTATATCTAAATAATTTCCTCCAAATATTTGTTTTATCTCTTTATCAACAATATTTGAATCAGTATACTTAATATTAGCTTCTTTTCCTATAATTTCACTACATGTCTTTATACATTCTTCCAATGATATTATTTGAGGGTTTGTAACATTATATATTTCTCTAATATAAGTAGTTTTTAATAAACTAAATAATACCTTTACAAAATCATCTATATAAATAAATTGCGCTTTTAAATTACTGTTTTTAGGGATTACTATTTCAATTGATTTTTCTATTTTATGAAAAAAATATGCTTCTTTGCATATTTTGCTTTTATCACCATATATATGAGATGGTTTAATTATAATATAAGGAATTGATGTGTTTTGAATAAAGTCCTTTATCTTCAATTCTTCCTCTTTAATATTATTATCCTGAGATGATACTACTATATATTTTTTTAATGATTCATTGTTTAAATTCTCGATAAGTATTTTTGCATCTTCTTTATCTTTTATGCTTATATCATAGACATAGTCATACTTCTTATCTTTTAAAATATTTTTTACTTCATCTACATTCTTCCTATCACAAATTAAATGCTTGTTTACGCCGTCATAGTTAATCTTTCTAATTCCTTTGATCATTATGTCCACATTATATTTATTTTTAATTAAGTACTTAGCTAGCGATGAACTAATAAGATCACTACCTCCCATAATTAAAATTGAACACATTTATAATACATCCTCCTTTTATACAATAATAGTCCCTTATATATAGTAGCATAATTTTCCATATTTCAAACTTTGTTATTTTTTTAATTTTATTCTGTTATTTTTACATTTTTTTATTTATAAATTTTGCATAAATTGAGAGCCAAAATAACTTCTGTATATAAAAAAGAAATGAAATATAAAGTAATTACATTTCATTTCTTTTTTATCAATTATTAATAATTTCTTCTATTAACAATACACTTTCTATTTCTATTTCTTCAATATAATCATGAATATAAATTCCATTTCCACAAGCGTATACTTTTTCCTTTGAGGTCATATATTCATCATTTATTTCTGGTCCAGTAGTTTCTGGATTTAGTTTAATTCCACTTCTCATTGCAACTAATCCATCAGAAAGTTGTTGTTTTGCAAATAATATTGAATCACATTCTACTTCAATTTCATCATCATCATTACTTAAAAGTACTTTTTCTACACGACCTTTTCCTTCTATATTTAATATTTCATAATTGTAGTATATATTTTTTGTTAATCCATAAGTATTTATTTCTTCTTTATCAGAAATAATTCCAACCACTTCAATATTACTTCTTTTTAGTTCCTTTTCAATCATATATAATGTATTCCAACCATCTATAAGGATTTTTCTGCCTGGTATCATATTATCCATAGCAAAAATTTTCTTTGCCATTCCTACAGTATATATACCTGCACATCTGTTTCCTACCATGGCCACAGCTTTTCTAGATCCTTCTTTTGCTCCATTAGCTAATATAACTTTTTCCCCTTTTATTTTCTCAATACCATTAGCTGGACTTGTACATAAGACTTCATTATTTTCTTCAATTTTTAATACCATTGTATTTAATTTTGTCTCGATGTTATATCTTTCATATTCTTCTATTAAATAAGTTCTGTAAAATTTTCCTGTGATTTTTAATTCATTACTTATATTATAATTTCCTAAGCATAAAGCTCCTCCAAGGATATTATCTTTTTCTATTAATAATACACTTTTTATCCCTGACTTTTTTGCTTCTATGGCACAAAGCATCCCTGCTGCACCACCGCCTACAATTATTAACTCATATGCTTCCATGGATTAGTCCTCCTTAAATCCTACTACTGAAGAATTTTCAATATCTTTATTAACCTCGCTTATGTCTATATCTAATTCTCTACTTAAGATATCGCTTATCGGTATCATACAGCCAATTCCTTGACATCCTCCCATCATAGCTCTTGTTCTTCTTTTTACTCCATCTAAAGTTCTTGCTCCTAAAGGTCTTTTTATAGAATCTATTATTTCACCTTCTGTAACAAATTCACACTTACATATCATTTTACCATAAGCAGGATTTTCAGCTATTAATTTATTTTTCTCTTCTATGCTAAGATCACTCATTCTTATCATTTTTGTTCTATGAGGTTTAAAGTTTGTTTTCTGTTCTAATTTAATATTACCTTTTATTAGATCTATTACATAATTTGATATGGCTGGAGCACAAGTTAGGCCAGGAGAATCTATTGCTATTACATTGATAAAGTTTTTAGCATCTTTTGCTTCTTCAATAATAAAATCTTTAGTTTTAACTTTGGGTCTTATTCCACTAAAAGTATTTAAAACTCTAGCAAAAGGTATTTTTTCCATGGTTTTTTTGCTTTTTTCTATTATTTCATCTATTCCTTTTCTTGTAGTTTTTATATCCTCAACTTCACTCTGAGTAGCATTTGGTCCAATTAATAAATTTCCGTCTACTGTTGGAGTAACTAAAACTCCTTTACTTAAGTCACTTGGTACTTGAAACAAAGTTTTTTTACAAAGCTCACCTGCTATTTTATCAAGTAAACAATACTCTCCCTTTACCCCTTCTATCTCATATTTAGTTTCACTTACTAGGTTATTTAAAAATGCACCATATAGGCCCGCTGCATTTATAATTATTTTAGCTTCTATAGATTCTTTATCTTTTATAATAAGTGTGTAAGAATCTTCATTTTTTTTTATATCAGTTACTTCATGCCCTAGTAAAAAATCTACGCCATTTTCACAAGCATTTTCTGCAAATGCTAATGTCATTTCATAAGGACTTACTATACCAAAATTTTTTACATGTAAAGCTCCTACTACATCATCATTTATATTTTCTTCTAAATCTAAAACCTCATTTTTAACTAAGATTTCTAATTCATTTATTCCTAATTTTTCTCCATTGGATTTTAGTTGTTCTAATTTTTTAAATTCATCTTCGTTGAGAGCTAATACTAAGGAGCCATTTCTTTTGAAAGAAAACTCTAACTCTTCAGATAAAGATTCTATTATTTTGTTTGCCTCTAAATTTAATTTAGCTTTTAATGTTTCTTTTTTTTCATTATATCCACCGTGAATAATCCCGCTATTAGCCTTGGATATTCCTTCTGATATATCTTGATTCTTATCTATTACTACCACCTCTAAATTATATTTAGATAACTCTCTGGCTATAGAACAGCCTACTACACCAGCACCTATAATTACAATATCTTTCAAAACTACTCCTCCTTAAATTATTGTCAAATTTAATGTTTACTGAACCCTTCAAATTTATCAATATTTCATCAATATTATAATCCTCTTAAGATTTATTTTCCATATGTTTTATCATGAAAAATATTTATTATAATCATAAAAAAACGTATCAATATAATTAATACGTTTTTTTGTTAAGCAGCTACGCTTTCTTCTTTTAATTTTAAATTAGATTTTTGATTCTTCTCTATCATTATAATTACTCTATCAACTACTAATCCATTCATTATTACAGCTAATAAAGAATAAAATCCTTTGTCTAATCCAAACGTTAAAGTTCCACATACAACAACAGCTAAATCTACTATTAATAAAGATATTCATAAATTTATTGTAGAATACTTATTAAGTATTTTTGCTAATATGTCAGTACCTCCTGTTGAAGCATTTATTGCAAATGTTATTCCTATTCCTGCTGCTATTATTAAAGTCCCAAACATAACTGCCAATAGTAAATTATTTGTTAACGCATAAGAGTTCATTACTTTTTCCAAAAAATACAATAGTACCTACAGATAATGCAGGAACATAGTTACTAATAACCAATGATAGTCCACTTAAACCGCCACCTGCTATTTGATTTGGTGCATAAAAATATTGTATTCCAAATGCTACTAATATTACTCCTATTGTTACAATAACGTAGTCTCTTATAATTGATATAAAATTATTAGTTTTCCCCATGCTGAATTTTCCTTTCCATATTAAAAAAGTTATATATTTTTACAGCTTAAGTATATATTATATTATATAATATTGAAAAAAATATATTAGTTTTTAGTGGTAATTAATCGTTTTCTTAATTATTTTTTCTCTTTAATATACTTATATTAATGCTTTTGTCCTGTGATATAATTAATATGGGAGTTGATATTATGTTTTTTATTGGTGGTATTTCCAATGGAGAAAAGAAACTAGATTATATTCAAACTATGGTTTGCCCCATGTGTGGCGCCTTTGGCAGAATGGAAGTTTATATGACTTATATGTGCTTCAGTCTTTTCTTTATTCCCATTTTTAAATGGAATAAAAAATACTATGTTAAAAATACTTGTTGTAATAATATTTATATTTTAAGTGATGAGTTGGGAATAAAAATAAGTAGGCGAGAAAACATAATAATTTCAGAAAATGACTTACAATTAGCAAACTATAATCAACCTAATATAAATAGATGCTCAAATTGTGGATACATAGGTAACGAAGATTTTCAATATTGCCCTAAGTGCGGACAAAAATTATAAGTTTAAGAAGTAAAATAAGAACTAGATCTAAGTCTAGTTCTTATTTTATACTATGCTTTTTTTACAACGCTTGATTTTAGTTTCATAGCTCCGAAACCATCTATTTTACATTCTATATCATGTCCATCAGTAGCATCAGGAACTAAACGTATACTTTTAACTTTTGTTCCTATTTTTATAGAAGATGAAGATCCTTTTACTTTAAGGTCTTTTATTACTGTTACAGCATCTCCATCATTTAATATGTTTCCATTTGCATCTTTTATTACATTTTCTTCTGTGGCTTCTTCTGTTTGTGACCATTCATGAGCACATTCTGGGCAAACATATAAAGTTCCATCTTCATAAGTATATTCTGAATTACATTTAGGGCAATTTGGATAATTTTCCACGATATTATTTCCTCTCTTTCTTATGTCCTTATGTCCAATTCTTAAAATAGAATTTTCATTATATAACAGCTTTATAGCCTTTCATATTGTATCATATTTTTATGACTTAACAATATACCTATACATAATTAGTTTATCTATTTTATAGTTTTTTATATGATATTCTACATTAAATAAAAAAGAGAGGAATTGTTTCACTCTATTTTCCAAATGCTGCTTCATAATCTTTAACGAATTTTTCTATTCCGCTTGTAGTTAATGGATGATTAAACATTTGATTATATAATTTATATGGTATTGTTGCTATATGAGCACCAGCTAAAGCACTTTCATGTACATGCATTGGATGTCTTATACTTGCTGATATTATTTCTGTTTGTATATTGTGTATTTGGAATATTTCACTTACTTGTGAAATTAAATTTATTCCTACTGTTCCTATGTCATCTAATCTTCCTACAAATGGGCTTACATAAGTTGCACCAGCTCTTGCAGCCATTAAAGCTTGAACTGCTGAGAATATTAATGTTACATTAGTTTTTATTCCTTTTTGAGATAATATTTTTACTGCTTTTAATCCTTCCTTGCACATTGGTAATTTTATTACTATGTTCTTATGTATTTTAACTAATTCTTCAGCTTCTTTAACCATTTCATCACATTTTAGAGCAATTACTTCTGCACTTATTGGTCCATCAACTATTTCTGTTATTTCTTTCATTGCAGCAACTATATCTCTACCTTCTTTTGCAATTAGTGAAGGGTTAGTTGTAACGCCACATATAACTCCTAATTCTGCAATTTCTCTTATTTCTTCTATATTCGCTGTATCTATAAATAATTTCATTTTCTGTCTCTCCCCAAATTATCTAACTATATTTTTTACTGTCTCTTTTATATTTTCTACTGTTAATCCATGTTTTTCTAATAAAGCATCAGGACTTCCTGATTCTCCAAATACATCTTTTACACCGATTTTTTTAACCACTGTTGGTGCATTTTCACAAACCACAGCAGATACTCTATCTCCTAAACCACCTATAATTGAGTGCTCTTCAACTGTAACTATTCCTTTTGTTTCTTTTGCTGCTTTTATTATTATTTCTTCATCTATAGGTTTGATTGTAGCCATATTAATAACTCTTACATTTATACCTTCTTCTTTAAGTTCTTTCGCTGCTTTTAATGATTTATGAACCATTATTCCAGTTGATATTATAGCAACATCATCACCAGCCATAAGTTCATTTCCTTTTCCTATTTGGAAATCATATTCATCAGTGTATATATCATCTAAAGCTATTCTTCCAAATCTTAAATAAACTGGTCCATCTATTTCAGCGGCTGCCTTAACACACTTACAAGCTTCTATATCATCTGCTGGAGATAATACAACCATATTAGGAAGTGAGCACATAAGTGCCATATCTTCTATTGCTTGATGAGACCCTCCATCAGGTCCTACAGTTATACCTGCATGAGTTGCTGCTATTTTTACATTAGCTTTGGGATAGCATACTGAGTTTCTTATTACTTCAAAAGCTCTGCCTGCTGCAAATACTGCAAATGTTGTAGCAAATGGAACTTTTCCTGTACTCGCAAGTCCCGCTGCCATACCAACCATATTTTGTTCTGCTATTCCCACATTAACAAATCTTTCTGGAAATGCTTTATCAAACATTTCTGATTTAGTAGCTTTTGATAAATCCGCTTCTAAAACTACTATATCTTCTCTCTCTTTTCCTAACTCTACTAATGTAGCTCCATATGATTCTCTAGTTGCCCTTTTCATCTAAACTCCCCCTATCCTACAATTTCTTCTATAGCTTGTTTAGTTTGTTCTGCATTTGGTGCTGCACCATGCCAAGCTACATTGTCTTCCATAAAAGAGATGCCTTTACCTTTTACAGTATTCGCTATTATACAAGTAGGTTTATTTTTTGTAGACTCTGCATTATTAAATGCTTTTTCTAACTCTTCAAAATCGTGACCATTACATTCAACCACATTCCATCCAAAATTAACTATTCTTTCTTTTAAGTTATCGTTTGGCATTATTTCACTTGTTCTACCATCTAATTGAATTTTGTTATTATCTATGATAGCCACTAAATTATCTAACTTGTATTTGTTAGCTGCCATCATAGCTTCCCATACTATTCCTTCTTGGATCTCACCATCTCCAAGAGCAACATATACTCTTCCAGTTGATTTATTCATTTTATATCCTAAAGCTATTCCACATGCATTTGACATACCTTGTCCTAAAGATCCTGTTGATATATCTACACCTGGGCATTTTTTTGCATCTGGATGACCTTGAAGTATTGAGCCTAATTCTCTTAAATTATTTAACTCTTCTTTATCAAAAAATCCTTTTTTTGCAAGTGTTGTATAAAGGGCTGGCGCTGCATGACCTTTACTTAATACGAATCTATCCCTATCATCTGCCTTTGGATTTTTCACATCCACATTCATTTTTTCAAAATAAAGATATGTTAATATATCTATAACAGAAAGAGATCCTCCTGGATGTCCTGAACCTGCTTTATTTATCATTTGAATAATATCTTGTCTTAATTCTTTTGATATTTCTACTAAATTTTCCTTGTTCATTTAATCTTTTCTCCTCAATTATTCTGATTTTGGGTATAAAAATTGAGGAATTAATTATTCCTCAATTTTTTTATATATTAAGCTGCTTCTTTAGTATCTTTGTCTTCTTTATTTTTAGATAATACACTTATAGCAACTAGTAATGCAAATATTCCTACTAAGACTGCTGTCAAGCCATTTCCACCTATAAATTCTTGAATTTTTCCTAAGAATATACCTGCAACACCAAAGTCTGCATCTGAGAATGTAGAGTTTGCAAATCCTAAGTTACCAAGTACAGGTAATAATGCTATTGGTAAGAATGATATTAATATGCCATTTGCAAATGATCCTATTATAGCTCCTCTTCTACCTCCAGTTGAGTTACCAAATACTGCTGCAGTTGCTCCACAGAAGAAATGAGGTACAACACCTGGTATTATCATTACTAATCCTAAAGTTCCCATGATTGCCATAGAAACTACTCCTCCTAAGAATGAGCATATAAACCCTATTAAAACTGCGTTTTGTGCATATGGAAATACTATTGGACAATCTAGCGCTGGTTTTGAATTTGGAACTAATTTGCTAGATATACCCTTAAATGCTGGTACTATTTCGTTAAGAACTAATCTAACACCATTTTGTATTAATATGAATCCTGCTGCAAATGTTAATGCTTGAATTAGTGCAAATACTAAAAAGTTGTCTCCACCTGATAATTTTGTTTCAACAAATTCTGGTCCTGCTGCTATTGCAACTATAACATAAAGAATTAACATTGTTATTGAAACTGATACTACTGAGTCTCTTAAGAAACTTAATGATTTTGGAACTTTCATTTCTTCAGTTGATTTAGAATTTTTACCAACAACTTTTCCTATTAATGCTGATAATGCATATCCTGTTCCTGAAAAATGCCCCATTGCTACTGAATCATTTTTAGTTATTTTTTTCATAAAAGGTTGTAACATTGCTGGTGATAATACCATTATTAAACCTAAAGCTAGTGAACCTGTGAATATTAATTGCACTCCGCTCATTCCACCTGATGCTAATATAACAGCTATCATACAAGACATAAATAAAGTATGATGTCCTGTTAAGAATATATATTTAAATTTTGTGAATCTTGCTATTATTATGTTTGCTACCATACCAAATGCCATTATTAAAGCTGTTGCCGTACCAAATTCATCTATGGCCATTGCAACTATTGCTTCGTTATTTGGTATAACACCTGATATGTTAAATCCTTTTTCAAACATTACTCCAAATGGTTCTAATGACCCAACTATAACTCCTGCTGCTGCACTAATTACAACAAATCCAACCATTGCTTTTAAAGTTGATTTTATTATTACATCTACAGGTTTCTTTTGAAGTAACAAACCTATCAAAACTATAATACCTACTAATACCGCTGGTTCAGATATAAAATCTACTAACACTTTTAAAAATCCTGTCATTTTAACTTCCCCTCATTCTGATTTTTAGTAAAACGTTTTTATGACTATTATTTTTTCCCCTTTTATTATAAAAAGAGGATATTAATTAAACTCCTATTTTTTCTTGTATCTTAGCTTTTAATTCATCTCTATCTAATAAAGAATCTAACACTATTAATTCTGGTAAGTGACTTGCACTATCTGCTAAATCTGCACCCGTTACGAATATATCTGCATCTGATGCTGTTACATCTGCTAATGAAGTATGACTAGCTTCATATTGATCAGCTACACCTAACTCATTTAATACATCTGTTATATTCATTTCTACCATAAAACTTGATCCTAATCCTGATCCACAAACTGCCATTATTTTTTTCATATTAAAATACCTCCATTAATTGTTGTTCTGTTTCTACCTTTAGTAAATTATTAAATTTATCTTTATTCATACATACATCTGCAATTTTTCTCATAAGTCCTAAATGTGACTCATTATCTTTTGCTGATAATGTGAAGAATACTCTAACTGTTTTTCCCATAAAATCTACTGGTTCATTTAATTTTATAATGCAAAGTCCTTCTTCTATTGCTCCATCTTCTGGCCTAGCATGAGGCATGCATATATCATCTGCTATACAAAAATATGGTCCAAATTCTTCTATTTTATTTAGTATTGCATCATAATATCTATTTTCAACTACTCCCTCTGCTTCTAACATATCGCATGACATTTTTATAGCATCCATGTAGTTATCTACTTTATCTAATATTTTTACTAACATTCCCGTTTCTCCCTTAGCTAAACTATAGATTTTAAATCCTCATATGATTTAGCATTTTTAAATTTCTTTATATTATCATCCTTAATCAATATATTAGTTAAGTTAATTAAGTTCTTATTTTCTTCTTTATTTGCAAGGACAACTATGGTCTTTACTGTTGATCTGTTTTTACTTCCAAAATCTATTGGACTTTTTAAATTCAATATACTAACAGCATTTTCTATTACGTTTTCTGGAGTAGCATGTACAAATGCTATCTCTGGTATAAACATCATGTAGTTTCCTAAGGTTTCTATAACTCTTATGGAATCATTTACATAGGCCTTTTCTATTTTTTTATCTCTAATTAAAGGCTTCGCTGCTATTTCTATTGCTTCCCTCCAGTCTTCTATAGATTGCTCAAACTGTGCATACTTTTCTAGTATTATCTTAGTTAAATCACTTTCATTCTCATTTTTAACTTTGTCTGCTAAGTATTTACAGTTTTTTTCATACCATATACTATAGATTTCAGATTTTATTTTTTGTGAATCTCCTGATTCTAGTAGCGGATTTACTTGTATAACTTTATAGTCTTCGATTTGTAAAGGGACAGTTGAAACTATAAAGTCAATTTCTTCATTTAAGTAATCATCCACATCTTTCAATCTACAAATTGATTGTATCTGTATTTCAGGAATCATCAGATTCATTCTTGATTTTAATAAGCTTGATGTTGCTAAACCGCCGTTACAAACAACTAATACATTAGCACCAAAGTTTCCTTTTGCGTACTTTTCGAAAATTGTTCCGAAATACATAGCCATATAAGCTATTTCTGCCTCTGGAAACTCTACTCCTATAACATCTTTCTTTTTACTTAGTATTTCTTCAGTAATTCCATATATAAAGGACATTTTGTACTTAATTTCTTCTAAGAGAGGATTATTAATTACTAAATTATTTTCCACTCTATAAATAGCAATTTCCAAATGAAGTTGCATCTGTCTAATAAATTCAGCATCTGAATCTACTTCGATGTTTAACATTATGCACAACTCAGATAAAACTTCTGATGTTATTTTATTTATTTTTTCTTCTTTATTTAAATTAAAATCCTTTGCTATTTTTGCACCTTTAAATATTTTTAGTAAATATTCTATCTTATCATTATGGATCTTTTCATCAATTTCTTTTTCTATGATATTTCTTAATATTTTAAATTCACTACTTTCATTATCAGCATTCATATCTAGTTTAACTTCTTGATTATTTAATACTCTTGATAAAGTGAATAATATTATTATTTCTAATTCTTCTAATGATTCTTCAGTATATTGAATGCTTTTTTCTTCTTCTACAGCTTCTATAATTGTTTTAATATATTCCTCATTTATATTGCTGTATTTATATAGCCATTTATAAATTTCTTTACCCTGTCCTTCAGATAACCTACTATATAATTTTAAGAAGGCATCTCCTAACTTTTCATCATTATTTTCTTCTATAAAAGTTCCATGATAAGATTTTTTTGAGATACTAATATCAAATTCTCTTAATTTTACTTCAGTTAATTTCAAATCATTAACTAAAGTGTTTTTACTTACTTCTATATACTCTGATAATTCTTCTATGGTAGCATTTCCCTTTATCATCAGGATTAATGCTATCATTAAGGCTCTTTCTTCTGGTGAATATAATTTATTTTTATATCCCTTAAGAATATGATCTATACTTTCTCCTTTTTTGATGATCAACTTAACTCCAACCTTTGGTTTTCTTTCAAGTTTTGCATCACAATCTTTTAATAATGTTTTTATACAATCTAAATCATTTCTAATAGTTCTTACACTAACGTCAAAAACCTTAGCTATATTTTCAATTGTTATCCATTCTGAACTATTTTGTAAAAAATCAATTATATTAATTTGTCTTTTATTAAGTACTATCAATTTGTCCCCTCCTGAATTACCTTACAACTATATTCTATAAAGTTTTATATTTTTTAACTATACCAATTCATTTCATTTATTGTGGCAATTTTTATAATTTACTATTTTATATTAACAAAAAAAGAAGATATTTATATATATATCTTCTTTTTTTTTACGCAAAAATATTTAATATTTTTAATTATATTTCTATATTTATTATCATATAGGTTTCCTAGTATATTTATAAAAATTTAGCATCTTGATATAAGTCCCCAGCTAAATCTTTTAATAAAGCTTTGTTAATTATCTTATATTTTCCATCTTCTCTTTTTAATACACCTTTCTTACATAATGTATTAAATGTTCTAAGTAAGTGTCTATAACTACTTCCCAAAAGCTCAGCTATATTATTTAAATTTTCATCAAAATCTATATATAGATCATCTCCATAAGTTAATGATTCATTAATATAACTAGCCAATCTATTTTCCAATGGATAAAGTAAATTAATAGAACTATTCATACTAACAGCAGCTAACTTTTCTGCTAAACTCTCACAAGTAAATTTTAAGAATTTATTATCTTTAATTAATTTTAACCTTGCTTTTTCCATTGGTATTGCCAAGCAGTAACAAGTACTCAAAGCTAGAACTGTGCCTGTTGCACTTTGATTTTTTATAATTTCTATATCTCCTATTACTCTGAAAGGCTTATAAAAAGCAAGAAGCAAACTTCTACCATTTGGCAATGTTTTAAATACCTTCGCTTTACCTTGTATAAAAAACAGCAAATACTCTAAATCTTCATCCTCTCTTATCAAATATTCATGTTTCTCAAATTTTAATAATCTCATATCACTTTTCATATCATCTATGAAAATTTTTTGCATATTTAACTCATTATAGTAATTTTCTATTATAAATAAATCTTCTATTTTCTTCACCTAAACTCCACCTTTATTTTTTACTTAATTAAAATTCTACATTTACAGGTGACATATGTCATTATTTTTATTATTTTTTTGTGTTATTCTATATATTATTCAAAAGGAGGGATTTATAATGAATTATTTTATTTCAATTTTTATGGGAATTATACTTTCAATAATGATTTCTTTAAATGGCCAAGTAAGTAATATTGCTGGAAATTATGCTTCCAGTGTTATCATTCATTTTGTGGGGTTAATCGGAATTATACTTGTTCTTATTTTTACAAAATCAAAAATAGGTAATTTAAAAGGTATACCTTTTTATATGTTTACAGGTGGTCTTATTGGTATTTTAACAGTTTTATTTACTAATGCTAGTTTTGTGGGTCTTGGTGTTTCATTAACTGTTTCTCTTTCTTTGTTAGGTCAATTAGTAACGTCTCTTGTTATCGATCATTTTGGATATTTTAATATGCCTGTAGTTGAATTTGATAAAAAGAAAATTTTAGGATTAGTCATCATTGTTGCTGGTATTTATGTGATGACGTTATCATAAGGAGGTAATTTATGATATATATATTATTTGCAATTTTATGCGGGATTTCAAACGTATTATCTAGATCTGTAAACTTTGTTTTATCAAAAAAAATAGGAATGTATCAAAGTACATTATTCAATTATATATTTGGTCTTTCTGGCTCTTTTTTACTACTATTAATTAGTGGTGAGACTTTTAAATTACTTGCATCTTCATCTTATGGTGCTCCATGGTTTGTTTATGCTGGTGGGCTTTTAGGCGTTGTTGTAGTTACAATGCTATCTTTTTTATCTTCAAAGGTTTCATCTTTTTATTTAACTTTATTATTATTTGTTGGTCAGCTTTTCACAGGAATAATTATAGATGCTTTATCTACAGGTAAAATTTCTTTTTATCAAGTAATTGGTGGGGCTTTAGTAGTATTAGGCTTAACTTATAATTTATATATTGATAAAATAAATAGCAAAACCGTATCAGCTTAAGATACGGTTTTTTTTATGAAATCTATCATACTTTGTTTATTTTCTTCCAATTGAACTAATCTATTAACATTGGCTCCTGATGGATGAGGAAACCCCATAAGAATTTGATTTTCTTTAATAAATTTTTCATCTTTTAATTTGCATAATACCTCTTCAACAGCCTTTCCTAGTGGTATTAATAATATATCTTCAAAATCATCTAGTTCATGTATTTCATTTATAAAATTTTCATAGATATATTTCATTAAAAAATCACTTTTCAATAACTTTGGTGTGTGTCCTGTATAATTTTGTTTTTTTACAAAAACAGGATAAGGTATTAATGACACGGTATGCATTAAATAATCTTTTTTATCAAATAATTCACTGCAACTTTTTAAGTTTAGCGCTTCATTTAATTTTATTTCATCTAGCATTGATATAATATTTTTTCTTAAACTTCCACTAAATCTACCTGCTACTTTGCATTTATACTGTATATCTTTTATGTTATTGTTGCTTTCTAATTCTTTTCTTGCAGTAGCTATAGCTGTATTCATTTGTATAAACCCTGGAGTTATTCCTACTATTAGTATTTTTGCATTCGGATTTATGTACTCATTATGTGGAGAATAATATATCTCTATATTATTTTCTTTATCTATTAGAAAGCTTTCTGTTAGTAATTCTTCTTTTGTATATTTATCTTTAATGGGAAGCTTTTCTATTTCCGTTTTATAATCATATAGTGTTTTTTTCATCTTATCTCCTAAATATATAATTAAATTTGTTTCATTCTACTTACTTAATATTATATCAATTATTTTCTAATCTATTTAGGCTACTATTGGCTTTAGTTGCTTTCTTTTGTTAAAGAACTTTTTATAACTTAAGTATGTTGCCATAATAGTAGCTATTGATGACGATGATAAAATCATAAATGTAACCATAATTTGAAACTTAACTGCAACTAATGGAGAAGATCCTGCTAAGATTAATCCTGTCATCATTCCTGGTAATGATACTATACCTAAAGTTTTAGCTGAATCAATTGTAGGCATTATTGATATTTTAATACTCTCTCTAATTATTTCATCAGATGCTTCTTTTATGCTTGCCCCTAAAGATAACTTAACTTCAACTGCTATTGAATTATTTTTGAAATTATTGATCAAATTTCTATAGCTTAATCCTATTGCAACCATAGAATTACTTATTATCATTCCAGCTACTGGTATTACTTCATTTGGCGTATAACCTATAGCTTTTGAACTAATTAAAATACCTAAGGTTATAATTGTGCCCACACTAATAGATACAAATGATATAAAAACTTGACTTTCTATAGTAAATCCTTTTTTCTTTGTATTAATTGCCGCATTAATAATCATTACTAAAACTAATATAACTGTATAAATTAATTTATCTAATCCAAATATAAAGTCTAATACATATCCAACTGCTAATAATTGAACTACTGCTCTTAGCATGCTGACTATAATGTCTCTATTTAATTCTAACTTTTCTTTATATGAAATTATAATAGGAACCATTACTAATACTGACGATAAAATTAATGCTTCTGTTTTCATTAGTTAAACTCCTCCACTTTTTCAATTTTACCTTTTGATATGGTTACTCTTTTATTAAATATTGTTTCACTTTGTTTCTTACTATGAGTAACCCATAATATAGTTATTCCTTGCTTATTTAATTCTTCTACATAACCTTGTATAAGATTTGTATTGTCAGCATCTAAGGCAGATGTTATTTCATCTAATAATAATACTTCTGGAGTGAAAATTATATTTCTTATAAAAGATATTCTTTGCTTCTCTCCTCCTGATAATAAGTTTATATTTTTATTCAATATGTTTTCTTCCAAATTAAATCTCTTCAACAAATTTATAATTTCTTCACTATCTACTTGTTTATTTCTTATTTTAAAAGGAAACTCTAAATTATCATAAACTGTCTTACCAAATAAATATGGTGTTTGGATAGAATAACTAATTTTTTTCCTTAAATCAGTTGCTTCATAAAAAGAATAGTCATTTCCTTTAAATTTAATATTTCCTTCTTTTACTTCTATTAAGTCTGCACATATTTTTAATAATGTACTTTTTCCACTTCCTGATTCGCCTACAATAGATATGCAATCACCTTTGTTTATATCTATTGTAACTCCGTCCAAAATAATATTTTCTTTGTCTTTATAATATAAATTTTTCAATTCTATTATTTTCAAAACCTCATTCTCCTTCTCTATCATATATCGATATCGTAGTTCGATATTATCATATTTAATTTATTTTTTCAAGGAAAAGAACTAAGATATTGTATTACCAACACCTTAGTTCTTCTTATAAAACTTCATCTACTAATTCTTTTAAATTATGTTTTAATTCTTTTAGTAGATCTCTACCTTTATCAGTACTTCTATAGTATTTTCTTATTTTACCATTAACATTCTTTTCTTCCTTAATTAAATAATCTTCATCTACCATAGATTTTAATATTGGATACAAGGTTCCTGGACTTACATTGTATCCGTGTTCTTTTAATTCTTCAATCATCCAACTTCCATAAAACCAGTCTTCTTGGCCATGATGCAGTATATGAATATATATAAACCCATTGAAAATTTTTCTTATTATTTGGTCCTTCAAAATCTCAACTCCTTATTTTCACTTAAATACATAACTCTATTTTAATCTATATATCATATCTATCCTAGACATTTTATCTATATATTATAATTGTTTATGGTTTTTATATAAATGTATCCAATTTATTATAATTGTTACAGCTTTCCATATTTGTTATAATATTTAGGTTGCTTTAATAAAAGTTAAAAATTTTTTATTTTATATAGTTGGGAGGAATAGATACATGCAAAAATTACTTAGCAAAACTCGCCAAGCAATTAAAGATTTTAACATGATAGAAGAAAATGATAAAATAGCAGTTGGTTTATCTGGAGGAAAAGATAGCCTAGCACTACTTCATATATTGAAAAGCTATCAAAGATTTTCACCTGAAAAATTTGAGTTAATAGCCATAACATTGAATCCAGGAGGAGTAGATAATTCTCCTTTACATAAATTATGCAAAGATTTATCAATACCTTATCATGAAATTCAAACAGATATAAAAGAAATTGTATTTGATATTAGAAAAGAGAAAAATCCTTGCTCATTATGTGCAAACTTAAGACGTGGTGCCCTTAATGATACTGCAAAAAAATTAGGTTGTAACAAGGTTGCATTAGGTCATCACCGAGATGATGCCATAGAGACTTTCTTAATGTCTATTCTTTACGAAGGCAGAGTAAGTTGTTTCTCTCCTAGAACACATATGGATAGACAAGACTTGACTATAATCAGACCTATGATTTATGTTGAAGAATATATGACTAAAAAAGCAGCTAAGGATTATAATTATCCAATTATAGAAAATCCTTGTCCAGTTGATGGAAAAACTAATAGACAAAATATAAAAGAACTTGTGTCTAAGTTAAATGATGATATGCCTGGTTCTAAAAAAAATCTTTTTGGTGCTCTAAATAATGCAGATAACTTCTTTATCTGGGATAAAGAAAAAATTAAATAGTTGCAAATAAAAAAGGCTATATCATTTTTGATACAGCCTTTTTAAGGGTTTGGGGGTGTATATAAAAACACTTTAAAATGTCTATTACCTAGTTCATGTATAACTTAGCTTCTAACTCTTGAGATATTGCTAAATTATATATATAAGCATTACTCACTTCTACTATTAATTTATCTTCTAATTCAGAAGATAATTTTATATCATTTATTTTTGCAGCATAGTTCATAACATAAGATCTTATATTTTTTATTCCATCACAATTATAATAATTTAATCCCTCTGATGGAACTTTATAATTTACACCTAATAAAGATACAAATGTTCTTCCACCAAATAAGTCTGCTATAAATCTAGTATATGCATAAGCTATTATTAGCTCCGGATTTGTATTGCCTATTTCTTTTATTTTTTCTACAAAAGCAACTGTTGAGGCTAATAATTCATATTTGTTTGAGTTTTCACCTAAAAAATATTCTAAATCTTTTTCTATTAATTTATATCTATATAATTCTGGTGTTGCAAACTCTTTAACAACCTCATTATCTTTATTATTTTCTATAGTCTCTTCTATTGCTTTATACATACCACTAAGGTTGAATAGATATTCTACATAACTATCTATTGATGCCTCTCCATCTACTATTCTTTTTAAAATTCCTGAATGTTCTGCAGCACTATGTAAAGCACCTGTATTTCTTCTTATTTTAGTTATTAAATCCATAACTGTCACCACCTATAATATTTTAATTTTTATTTATCAGAAAAATCAAAAGTTAATTGATAATAATTATCACTTTCTATATTATTATATATTCCCTTTCTTTTTTATCTTAAACATTTTTTAATATTTTTATCATTTTCATGCTATGAATACGATATCCCAAGCATTGGTATATCTAAGTTACACCAATTATTAACTATTTAAATTTTTTTGTATACCTGAGACAAAATTTTTGGTATTATAGATTAGTATGTGTATACAAAATGCATTAATATGAATTTTTATTAGGAGGTTTAACAATGACAAACGAAACAAAAGTTAAAGTTGTAACTGCTGACCCTTCAGCATTAGGACTTTTTGGATTAGCAATTATAACATTAGTAGCTTCATCTCAAAAACTAGGATTAACTTCAGGAGTATCTTTAGTTTTACCATGGGCTATATTCTTAGGAGCTACAGCTCAGTTATTTGCATGTATAAATGATTTCAAACATAACAATACATTTGGTGCTACTGCATTCGGTGCTTATGCATTCTTCTGGTATGCAGTTGGGTTTACTTGGTTAATACAAAACGGAGTATTTGGTCCTGAATTAGCATCTGTTTGTGATACAAAACAATTAGGATTTGCTTACTTAGGATATTTAATATTCACATTATTTATGACTATAGGTGCTATGGAAACTCATAAAGTATTATTTACTATATTTGTTCTTATAGATTTCTTATTTATAGGATTATCTTTAAGCTCATTTGGAATAATGGAACATGCTACTCATATGTTAGCTGCTTATTCTGAATTATTAATAGCAATAGTATCATTCTATGGCTGTGGTGCAGCTGTTTTAAACACTCACTTTGGAAGAACTTTCTTACCAGTTGGCAAACCATTTGGTATATTTAAAAAATAATAACTTTTATATATATGAAAATAGCATTAACCATTTTTACGGTTAATGCTATTTTTTACTTACTTATAATTTACTTTTTAAATTCACCATTCTAATATCCTAACTGTTCCCCAACAATAATTACCTTTATTCTTCCTTTAACAAATTGTCCTCTAACGATCACAAAATCATTACAAATTCGATTTGTATTTTTACAATCCACACAGTATCCTAATTCAACACATGGAGTTTTTTTGCCTAATCTCTTAGCATCTATAGGTGCAGCATAATTTCTTACCCTTTTTTCTGCTTCTTCTATATCTCTAACAATTTTATTTATTCCAGTCACTAAAATAACTTGTTTAGGTCCATATAACATTGGTGCAACTCTACTTCCATTTCCATCAATATTATATAATTCGCCCTCTTCTGTTAATGCATTTGTACTACAGAGAAACGTATCAGCAGAAAAATTTTTAATATAAATTTCTCTTTTTTCCTCACTTGTAATTCCGCATTTATATTTGTCCAAAAAATTGAGATTTTCTTTTCTAAGAAAATCTATAACTCCTGTTTGAAACAGAGTCATAGAATCTCCTACCCCTACTAAAGAATTTTCAGATATTAACTCCTTTAATAGTTCTATTAATTCTTGTTCATCATTAACATAATAACCTTCCATATTTCGATTATTTAAATTTTTAATGGTTCTCTCTATTTTCTTTTCAATATACCAAGAAACATTATTATCCATACTTTTCTCCCCTAATTCTAGACACATTTGTAAATAAGCATATGTTCTTACCCTTTATAATAATTAAATATAGTTAACGTCAATCCTATTATATTTTATAATCTTCTAAATTTATGCTGTGGTCTTCCTACCTTTCCATACTCTACTAATTTTTCTAGTTGTCCTTCTTTCTCCATATATTCCAAATACCTTCTAACAGTAACTCTAGCTACCTTTATTTTTTCTGATAGTTCTTCAGCTGTAAAATATTCATTATCTCCCCGCTCGATTTCTTTCCATATAGATTTATAAGTATACTTATTAAATCCTTTTGCAAGTCCTTCATCCCTCTGAACTACAGTAGCATTTAAAATTAATTTGTCCAATTCACTTTGTTCAATTTCATCTACTTTTTTGAATTCATAATATCTTTCCTTAAACTGAATAAGGGCCTCTTTAAATCGCTCAAAATCAAATGGCTTTATCAAATAGTCTATCGCTCCATATCTAAATGCTTCCTGGACTCTTTCTATAGTCTTATCTGCAGTAATTAATATTACATCTATACTAATTTCTTCACTTCTCAACCATTTTAAAAAATCTATGCCATTTTCATTTGGTAAAAAAACATCTAACAATATTAAATCAGGTTTTTTTACCATAATAAATTTTTTAGCTTCAGTAAGATTTCCTACTGCTTTATATAAATTGAAACCTTCCACTCTTTTTAAAAACCTCGAATTTATATCTCGTACCATTGGATCGTCTTCAACAATCATTACTTCAATCAAACTATTCACTCCTTACCATAGGTATAGTAATATCCCAAATAACACCTTTATCTACCTTAAGTTCAATTTCTCCATTAGCATCATCTATTATTTCTTTTACAATATACATGCCATGACCCCTTTGACCTTCTTTAGTAGTAAATCCTTGCTCATAAATTTTATCCCTATATTCCTCTTTAATACCATGACCATTATCTTTAACTTTTATTTTAAGGAAATCCTTCTGTTGTACTATTTTTATATAAATCTCTCCATCTCCATCATTACTAACTGCATCTAAAGAATTTTCAATTAAGTTACCTAGTATTGATACAATCTCCTCTGAAGTCATATATTGAGGCAACTTCGTAATATTAGATTCTTCATCTATTTTAAACTTAACTCGATTCTCTTCAGCCTTGTTATATTTTGAAAACAGTATTGCCGATAAAGACGGGTCTTTTATTTTTTTTGTCAAAATACTATTTATTTTGTTTCTGTTTTTAGCCACATTCGATATAAATTGTAGCGCTTCATCATACTCCTCAAGCTGTATTAACCCAGCAATAGTATGAAGTTTGTTCATAAATTCATGGTTTTGAGCTCTCAATGACCATGCCATCTTTTTTGCCCCAGTAAGCTCTTCTGCTAGCCTTGTCACCTCTGTTTTGTCTCTAAATGTAGCAATAGCCCCTACAATCTTTCCTCTATCATTTATAGGGATTCTATTTGTCATTATTACAGTATTATTTATCCTCTGATCTCTTTCAAATTCACAATTTCCTGTTTCCAATACTGCAGTCAAATGCGTTGTTGGAAAAACATCTTCTATATCTCTACCTATAATCTCTTTTTTATCAATACTGTTTTCATAGTGTAATATATTTAGTGCTGAATCATTTATAAGAGTAACCTTTCCTTTATTATCAATAGCTATTAATCCCTCATAAATTGAATCAATTATTACCATTTTTTCATTATAAAGTCTTGTTATTTCATCAGGCTCAAGTCCTAATAAAGTATTCTTTATATTATTGGCTAATATAAACGCTCCTACTATACCTACTGTCAAACTAGCAAAAGAAATTAATATTATATATAATATAGCCATATTCTCAGCTTCTTCAATGCTTTTTATAAGTGTGCCTACACAAACAAAGCCTATCTCTCTCTCATTTTCTGTATTATATATCGGAGTAAAAGCTCTTAATGATTTTCCCAATGTTCCAATAGCCTCAGAAATGTATGCATCTCCTTCTTTAACTACTCTACCTTCATCTCCACCCACAAACTTTTGACCTATCATCTGTGAATTAGGATGAGAATATCTAACTCCATCATTGTCCACTACTATTATATACTCAATTTCATCTAGATTTTTTAGCTGCTTATCAATATAAGGTCCAATTTCTTTCTTAGGATCCTTCTCCTCAAGTGCATCTATTACTTCTCTAGAATTTGCCACCATATCAGCTACATTCATAACATTAGTTTTTGCTGTGCTTTCAATATTTCTAGTCATCCATGAGGCAACAAAAAAAGTGATTATACATATAGAAATAAACACTACTATAATAATCAATATAGTAAGCTTTGTTTGCAGCTTCATCTTTTTTTTCATATTCATCACCTCAACTTTAATATGTGCAAATCTAAGTTTTATAAATAAAAAACTTAAAAAACACGGAATCATAAAAGACTATAAATGCAGATAGAAGGATTAATATAGGAATATATATTTCAATCCTATTATATAGCACTTCTTTCATTATTGTCTTCCATTTTTTCCGTGTTTGGTTTAACATTTCTTTAATATATTTATTTAACCTTTTATCATGAGGCAGCTTCATTATCTAACTTTTTCATTTTATTATTTCTAAGAACTTTAAATGTATAAGATACAATAAATGGACAAACGATAGCAGATACTACACATGATGCTGCAACTTGTGCAGTAGCTACTGCTGCTATAGAAGCCACTGTTGGATCTATTGCTGCAACAGCAGCTGGAGTCGCTACAGCATTTCCTGCTGTTGATCCTGTCGCTAAACCAATTATAGGCTCTTCTTTAAATAATTTCAATAATATATAGGCCCCTATTCCAGTTAAAGAAGCTATTACTCCTAATATTATACCAGGAATCCCAGCTTGTACAATAGTTGTAAGATCCATTCCTGCACCTAATGGGAACGAAAAGAATGGTATTAATAATAATTTACTGCTTCCAAGGAAAGCTCTCATATCAGAATCAAGATTTCCTAAAACCATTCCTATTACTATTGGAATCATTACTGCTACAAGTGCCGAAATAGGAACTTGAGCAAGTCCTGATGCACCTAATGCAACTAATGTAAAGAATGGACCATCTTTTAAAGATAATATAGCATAAGCACCCACATCAGTTTCATCACCATACTGTGAAGCAAGAGATGCATATAATCCACCATTACAATTTGTTAATGCTGCAAGAATCGCTAATGGTGATAAACCTAATACCCCAGCAGGACCAAAAACTTTTCCTACAAGTATACCAATTCCCGCACCTACTATAAACTTTCCTGTTATTAATATTGCGCCTTTTTTTAATGCCTTTGGGGCTAATTTGAAGTTAATTTGTGAACCAATTAAAAACATAAAACAAGCTAAAATTGTTGATGATGCTTTTGGTCCAAATAATGCCGTTGTAAAACCACCAATTTTTAAAAATTGTGGTAAAAATGTATTAACTAATACCCCTAGAAAAAGTGGAACAACCATCATACCACCTGGGATTTTATCAATCGTTTTCTTAATTGGGATTTGCATATTGATTCCCTCCTATTCTTGATTTCTTGCTGCGCCGCTTTCTATCGCCGCTTTTTTTATTGCTTCAGCTACGTTCTCTGCAACAGTTCTATCTAATGCATATGGAATTACATTATCTTCATTTAAATCTTCCTCTTTTATCATAGAAGCTATAGCATAAGCTGCAGCTATTTTCATTTCCTCATTTATTTCTTTTGCCCTAACATCTAGAGCACCTCTAAATATTCCTGGGAAAGCTAACACGTTGTTAACTTGATTTGGAAAATCTGAACGACCTGTTCCTATTACTCTTGCACCTGCTTCTTTTGCTTCATCTGGCATAATTTCTGGAGTTGGATTTGCCATTGCAAAGAATATTGAATCTTTATTCATAGATTTTACCATATCCTTTGATACAATCCCTGGAGCAGACACCCCGATAAATACATCAGCTCCTACTAATGCATCAGCTAAATTTCCTTGAATATTATCTGGATTAGTGATATTTGCTAATTCAACCTTAGCTTTGTCGACGTTTTTCATACCTCTGTAAAGAATACCTACCCTATCACAAGCAATTAAATTCTTAACTCCAGAAGATAATAATAATTTTGTTATCGCAGTTCCCGCTGCTCCAGCACCATTTACTACTACCTTGATATCCTCTATATTCTTTCCAACTACCTTTAAAGCATTTATAAGTCCAGCTAAAACAACTATTGCAGTCCCATGTTGGTCATCATGAAACACTGGTATATCAAGTTCTTTCTTTAATCTTTCTTCAACTTCAAAACATCTTGGTGCTCCAATATCTTCTAAATTGATTCCTCCAAATCCAGGCGCTATAAGCTTAACAGTTTTTACTATTTCATCTACATCCTTTGTATCTAAACAAATTGGGAATGCGTCTACCCCTGCAAACTCTTTAAATAATATTGCCTTACCTTCCATAACAGGAAGTCCTGCCTTTGGCCCTATATCTCCTAATCCAAGAACTGCTGAACCGTCTGTTACTACAGCAACTAAGTTTCCTTTCGAAGTATATTTGTATACGTTTTCCTCATTTTCATGAATTTTTCTACAAGGCTCTGCAACTCCCGGTGTATAAGCTAAGCTTAAATCATCCCTTGTTTCAACTTTTACCTTACTTATTAATTCAATCTTTCCAACTTTTCCCTCATGTAGTTTTAAACTCTCTTCAAAATAGTTCATTTATGTCACCCTTCCTCTTTAATAATTATTTACTATGGCTTAATAATATCAGTAAGTTTAATACATTAAAATATTATGAAAATTTAAAATAAATTTTGGTCATAAAGGATACTTTGATATTTTATTAACATAATATAAAATAACCGTACCTAATCAGTATTAGTACGGTTATTTTATCCTTTATTTGTAATACGGTTCTTCGTTGCACCTTCATAGGAGGTTACTTTTTAAATATTTATTATTAAAGTTTATAATTTTATAGATCATCACTTAAAACCTGGCTTGGCCATGAAAGTAGACTTTTTCTTGATATTTTTAACTGTTTTTCATTGGGGAAATTTAAGTCACAAAAATAATTGTGATAATTTGCTGTCCAAACATATTTATCCCATACTCTTATATTCTTTTTATTAATCTCAAGCATTTCTTCAATTTTAACCTTATGTCTAAGTAGTAATTCTAGTTGTATTCTTTCAAATTCATATTCATTGTTACACTCTCTATAATATTTAAATATAGTATTTAAATAATTTAAAAACCATTGTCCATCACTGTCTATAAGTATTTTATTATATTGCGGTGCTACATCATAATAATTTATGTATTTTTTTAACCTTTTTACAGTTTTATCATCTAGTATAATTCTTGGATAACATGCCAGTTTACTTTCTGTATTATGAGCATCTAAAAGAGCTGGTCCAAATACAATGTCCTCATTTATATAAAAATCACCTACACTTACACCACCTCTAACAAAAAGGCCTTCTAGAGACAGATTAAATTGATATTCTGATACATTATCTAGTATTTCATTTAATTCAGCTTCTCCATCATCTTTTATAGGATATCCAATAATCATATTATCCGTATATATCTTTATATTTCCTTGACTATATTTATTAGGAACTACACATTGCTTGTTCTTATTTATAAGGTAGTTGATATCCTTTAATAACTGATCTCCATATCTATCTCTACAAGAATCTGATATCATTTGTGAAAATCCTAATATATCTATAGCACATACCATAGAGTTAACTAGTTTTGGATTATCTTTATCGTATTTTTGCATATTCATTTCAACACATCCTTACATATTATTTACAATTTAACTTAATATCTTTAATATTTTATCTTATATATCTTTAATATTATGTTAATAAGTTTTGAGTTTTTAATAATAAAAAATATCATTAAATTTAACAACTATCTACTTATTATATTATACTTTTGTAGCAAGCACAATTAAGTAAATAAACCTAAAAAATGGCGGTGATTTTTATTCATTTATAGCCTGATTGACTATATATTGCATACGTTTCATATGGTTCTATTTAGCTCTTCTTCTATAAGATAATTGTTTTGTCTTTTTTCTTAATCTTGATGTTATTTTTAACAAAAAATACTCCTTAACTAAAAATGTTATGGAGTATTAATATAGTTAATTTCATTTATTAAATTATTATTTCTTACTTATGATACGGTTCACCGTCAACAATCTACTCGCAAAAAAATATATATAGAAGTATAACCAAGAGACCTTAACATGTCTCTTGGTTTATATTAATATATTTATTATATTTTTGTTTCATAGTATTCTTTATATATTGTTCCATATATTCATAATCAGGTTCATTTTTATCATTTACAGGAACCATTATTATCTGTCTTTTCATTCTATTTTCATTAAATTTATACCCGTAAGTATATTTTATTTTTTGTTTATAAATAATTGATTTGAAAAATAAATAAATATATTTATTACCTTGAATATTTTTTAAGGAGATGTGTTTTACATCATCTGAAAAAATACATTCATACGGATGGTAAAATACTTCACAAACACTTCCATTGTAATTTACACCTAAAACATTACTATCTAAAGAGTTGTTTATATTAGAAATGAAGTTAGTTATACCATTATTAGAGTCAATAGAACCTATAAATGGCATATTTCCTTCAATCATATTTTTTTTAGTAAGTCTTTTACCTGATTTGATATAGAATAAATCATCGATAGAAAACCCCTCCCATTTTTTCTCACTTAAAGGGATTATTTTCTTGCATTTTAATTCTTTAATTGATTCTTTTACATACTTATTATATTTCTTCTCTCTAATTTCATATTTTTGTTTAATATAATCTTCCATAAAAGCATAATCTGGTTCATTTTTTTCATTAACTGGCAAAGTTATATACTGTTTATTCAACCTTTCAGTACCCATTATATACCCATAATTATACTTAATTTTCTGTTGCATTATCTGATTAGTCAAAAATAATGCAACAAATTGATTAACTTGTTTTTTAAATTTAAGTTTTCTACAATTATTAGAATACAACGCTTCATATTTATGATAAAATGCATAACCAACCGAACCAGTACGATTGACAGAAATTACATTTCTTTCAAGGGTTTTATTTATATTTGAAACAAAATGTTTGACTCCATTATCAAAGGAAGTAGCTGTAATATATGGTATATTTCCTTCAATTATTTCACCTTCATTAATATCTTTACCTGAGTCAATATTAAAAATATCACATATCTTAAACTTTTTCCATTCCCTATCACTCAACTTCATTTTCATCCTCTTTCTTTCGCTTATCAGGAATTTTGAATAAATATCCTCTATTTTGCATTATCATAGAAAACTCAAAAGACAAATAATCACCAATAGTTTTATCAAACTCTTCATCCGTTGGAATTTCATCATTAAAATAATAAAAACTATGAAGCCATTCATCAGTTGCCTCTACTGTAGTTTTTACACAAAACTTAGTTTCTGACTCAATTCTATTGAACCAAACATCTAATAAATGTTGTTTTCTATCTTTTGCTTGTTCTGTTTCTATTAATCCTATATGAGGACTAACTTTAAATCCATCATCTTTAAAATCTATAAACTTACACTCTTTATTTTTAGGATGTGACTCTCCAGCTGTAAATATAGCTATACAAGGCATTGTTCCAACCCCATAGAAAGTATCCTTATTTAAAGTTATAACTCCCTCTAAAGTATGTTTCTTTAAAATATTTTCTTTTATGCTTTGTTCTTCTTTCGTTTTTCCAGTCATAGATGATTGAGGCACTATAACAATTCCCCTCGCACCTACCGTTAATGAATCAAGCAGATGTTCAGTAAATGATATCTCATACAAATCACTATTTTCTTTTGAACCTTGTGAATATGGTGGATTCATCATACCAACTGTAGCTTGTTTTAATTGTAATTTGCTTGGATTTTGTTTTAAGAAATCATCATTAATTAGATTACTTTTTCCGTCTCCCCTCAAAATCATATTTGTAGTTGCAATAGTAAACATATATGGCTGTAATTCAAATCCATGAAGTTGTTTTTGTTTAATATTTTTCCTTTCTATTTTATCATCTGTTTTCTCTAACATATGATGCATAGACGCTACAAGAAATCCCCCGGTTCCACAACAAGGGTCTAAAACAACATCATTAACCTTTATTTCTACTAAATCACAAAATAAATCTGTTATATGTTTTGGCGTAAGAACAATTCCTAACGTTTGTCCATCTCCTCCAGAATAAGACATGAATTCCCCATAGAATCTACCTAAATAATCCTCTGAAGATTTTGTATACTTTATAGTTTTATAAATCCTATCATATAAAAACTCTGTATAATGCCTTAATGGAGTTTTTTCCAACTTATCATTAATTTCATTTAATATCTTAGTGTCTTTAATTATTGAAAACTGACTAAGTATTTTATCCTTTTTAACATCTGGAGAAACATTACTCCTTATTAAATTAGATGAAATAGCATCATATATTTTTTGCCCATCAGTTTTAATACTATCTCCTGTCAAATCATTGATTGTGAAATTTTTAAATTCAGACTCTCTTAATGCAAGTAAAATTCCTGATACAATTAATGGTTTATCAATATCTTTAAGATTTCCGTAATTTCTTAAATCTTCATGTAACTTTGAAGCATCTTTCAAAATTTCAGATGTTTCTTTTTCTTTGTCTGTAGCCTCTTTTAAAATTTCTCTTATATAATATTCTTCAATATTACGTTGGTTAAATGATATAAATGATTCCACATCTGGTAACTCTCTATAATATTCTGTTTCATCAATATAAACTGGACTAATCTTATGCTTTTTTTCATTTCCCGAAATACCAAAAGCAATTATCTTTTTATATGAAGTATTCTTCACTAAATGCCTACCATAGAATACTGCACCATTAACAGCATAATTCTTAATATCACTTTGTTCACAACTAATAAGCTCTCTATCATCTAATTTTATGTGCTTTGATAAATCAGCTTTATCTTCTATAACAATTAAAAAATCTTTCACTACTCCTACATATTCTGGAAAACCAACTTTTCCAGTACCATTCTTTGAAGCACTTTTTAACGCATTATTAACTTCAACTATTGAACTTCCTTGTGGCTCTAATTCAATATCTGCTTCTTTTAAAATATTATAGACCCATAAATCTGTTTTAGCCTCTTTTTTAGCCATTATTGTATATCCTCTCCTATATATCCTATATATCCTATATATCCTATAAAATCCGTTATATTTTTTATCTCCTCTACATTATAATAAATTTTCATACTTAATTAAATACTATAAAAAATTTATCATTTTTTATATTTTTACAGTTATATTTTTATTCTTTCTATCTATAATATATTAATAGGTTAATCAAATGATTAAATTTAAAAAGGTTATGATTTTATATGAGGTAAAGATTTTAGTTAAGGGGAAAATTTAACATTAACATTTCATATATTTTGATATATGATAATATTCACTTCTATTTAAAGTTTGTTTATCAGACTTTGTGTAAACTTTATTAAAATATGCAATATAAAAAGGTTTAATCCTCTTTAGGGTTAATAGCTTAACAGGTTAATAATTAGAAGAAAAAACAAGTAGAAAATTAATTTTCTACTTGTTTTTTCTATTTTAAATATCTATGTTATAAGTTAATATTTTGATATTCATTCTTTCAAAATCAACTTCTGATAACCTATTAGCTCTAAGCATTTCAATAAGATAAGTATCTATTCTTTTTTCTTTAGTTCGAGGATTTATTCCCTTCTTATTTAAATCTTGGATAATTCTATGTTGTATTAATTCATTTAAGCATACCACTCTAAATTCTATATTAATATTATTGCCAAATAGCCGTTTCGTGGTATTGTATAAAATGCTATAATTTAAAGCTATTGTATAAGAATTTTTATTTGTAAACATATTAAAATAATAAGCAATAATTTTAGTTGTATCAGATTTTTTATTATATTTTATATTAGCTAAATATATATTCTTTCTACTTAAAGTAGCTATATTACTATTAAATAAATAATCCTCTTTATTTTTCCTATATTTCTCTTCACTTTTTTTTGAAATACCTTTTAAGTTACTTAGCCTTTTATTATGCTCATTTTTTAATAATTTAAAATCTTCTTCTATTTCTTTCTTATCAAAATATAGGTTTGTTTTATTTAATAGTCCCTTATAAAAGCTATACATACAATTATCCTTATATAAGATATTACAATTTAATTGACCTATAAATACTAATAGATTATCTAAAGTTAATTCTATATTATTCTTTTTAGCTGTAGGAATAATGGTTGTTAGTATAAACTGTACTTTCATAATATTTTGTATGTATCTTTTATTAGAATTTACTACACTTATACCAGCTACTTGTGAACTTTTATTAGCTTTCGCTAAGTATCTTATTGCGTATTTTTTAAACAATATAAATTTATTACTTGTCCCACTAAACTTTATTTTTTTTATTATTTCAGCTCTCTCTAATTCTTGGATTTCTTTTATTGCTTGAAACTTATCTTTTACTGCCCCTAAAGCAATTGATATCTCTATAAATTGCTTTTGTAACATCATTTTATCCCCAATTATATCTATTATCTTTAATACTTCTTCATACTTTTCACATATTAATTGTTTTCTTTCATTTGATACCATTTTACACCCTTTCTGTTTGATATGATTTTATGTTCATAATTTCAACAAACCTTTCCTTAGCTTGAATTTCTTCTTGTCCATATGAGTTTGTTATTACTTCAAAATATGTTTCTATTCCTGTTTCTTTATCCACATAAGCTCCATCTGGTGTTGAAATTAATTTTTCTTCTAACATTTTATTTATCTCTTCATATCTCTTATAATCAATTATTTTTATTTCCTGTAATTTTTCTTCAAGTTCTTGTCTTAACTCTGTTTCAGTTTTCCAATTTCCTCTTTTCTCCTCACTTAAAGAAAAGTATTTATTAGATATACCTAAATCGTGATTTATTGATTGTGCATTATAATGATTTTTTACTCCCCACTCTCTTTCTAATAATTGCTTTCCATATTTAGTTAATTTATACGCAACTAATTGTTCTCCATTATTTTTATTAAAAACTTCTTTTGTTATCAAGTTATCTTTTACATAATTACTTATCCTTTTATCTGCAATGAAGTTTTTTAGCTGAGCTTCTTTAACATGACCACACTTACTAATACTGGTTAATGCAAGTCTATCTCTATTATAAAAATTTTTAATTTTAGCTTTTGCCATTTAGAATTTCTCCTTTCATAAATTTACTTGTAAATTTTATTGTTTGAGCGATAGCTCAATTGCTCCACTTGGAGCAACATTCCCCAAAAGGGGCTGAACTTTTGAAAGCCATTTTTTAGGTTGTCGAAATGCAATGTAGCAACCGTTAATAAAAATGAGCTTTGTGGTAGAAGCCACTAAATGATTTAGTGAGTGCAAACTCGCTAAGAATGTGTGGATTGATACCCAAAAGTGAAGCCCCTTATCCCTCGTCTATCGCTCCACTACTTGATATATCTATTATTTAAACTACGTTTTATAGTTTCTATAATTGTAGTTTGTTCCTCATAAATTTATAACTTTCGCTTTTGAATTTATCTATTTTTCAACAAAAAAAGGAGCACACGCTCCTTTACTTTTAGTTAATAATATATTAATAGTATTCATTTAATATGCTTTATAAAATGAATTATCAATAATTTAATCATATATTTACTTTTACAAAAAGATATGCATGGTCTGAATATTCAGTCCACATAGATTTAGATTTTTTTTGTATCTTATTAACAAGTTGACTATTTCCAAATATATAATCAAACTTACGATTACGATGGGTAGCTTCTTTAGTTGTAATTTCTGTTAAATAGACTTTAAACTCTTCAAGATATTCTTTAAATACTGCTTGTTCATGAAGGTTAAAATCTCCTAATATAAGCGATGGGGTATTACTATGCTTATACTCTATAAATTTTTTATTAAGCTCCTCTAAGAATAATTTTTTCTCTCTCCTATTATTTTTTCTATTCCCGTTCATATCAGTTGTTTCTGCAAGAGGAACGTCAATACCCAAAATTTTTAAATTATAATCTGGAATTAAAATTTCGTTCCAATTTCTCCAACTATATTTTAATATATTTTGAGGTTTTTCAATAGGTAAACACTTCAGCTTAGATGCAATCAGCACACCATATCTCAAGGTACGTTCTTCCAATATTTTATCATAGTAAAAAAAAGAATATCCTAATTGTTTTAATCCTTCTTCAATTAAATCTTTCTTATAAAGATATTGAAATTCTTGAATAATTAATATATCAGAATTTTCCACTTCTATGACATTTAAATTTTTTTTATGTTACTTAACTTGGGCTTATCTCTATTAATTATACCACCATCTTGTATATTCCAAGTCATAATTTTCATTCGAGCTCCTCCTAAAATTCTATTTAAACAAATTCTAAATTATCTGCACTGTATCATAATATAATAATTATAACTAAAAATATATGCTAAAATATCAACTTTTTCCAAAATAGATTTTATAAAATAAAAACTTATTTCATAAACTTTCATTAAATAAAATATTATTTTATATTATGCTACTTCCTTTTATTTTAAGCACATATATTGAAAGGATTTTTTATATATGTAGGTGATTTCTTCAAATTTTTAGGTATTAATATAGGATTTATTTCAAGCTCATTTAAATACCATTTGTATTTCTTGAAAGAATATTTACTATATCGCTGTATTGTTTTTGTAACTCCATTTTGTGATATACACTTTAGAAATTCTATTAATTTCTCCTTATCACTTTCCTTTATATTACTACTATTAATTTTCTTTCTTGCTCCATATATCGTGTAATAATCGCCACTATGAATAAATATCTCTAAATGATTTTTTAAATAGCTGACATACAAACTTTCTTGTAAATATACATCTAAACATTTATCCATCTTATATATTCTTTTATTATAATTTAAATGGCTATTGCATAAGGAAACCTCAAACCTAAGTACATTTTTTTCATAACTACATATACCTTCTTTTTTACTTTTTCTTTCTTCCTCTTTATCATAAATTTTTGATTGTATGCTTTTACTATTATAATAAATTGTTGTTTCAAATTTATTATATTTTTTCTTAAACCCATATTTATCTATAGTTTTATTGTAAAGGTACATTAACACTTCTCTTTCTTTTAAATTAACTGAAACATCTAACCTATAATCAAGTCTTATCATAACTGGTTCATTATAACTACCTGTAATATCGGATATAAATTTATATATTTCAGAATTTATATTTTCTAAATCATCTGCTGTTATATCTGTCTTTTCCAATAACTTAATAAAATCTATCACAAAGTGGATTCTACAATTACCATACTCTTGTGCTATATAATTTATAGTAATCCCCTTACTTTCATATATATTATTGATTTTTACTATAGCTCTACTTATATCTTCAGTATATTTATCTTTTAAAAATTCTTTTTCTTCAGTTTCTATATTTATATAAAATTGTGCTGTATGTATCATAATTATTATTTCTCCTTTTCTATATACGGGAATACTGTCTCCCCTGTTATTTCAATAACTTTGAGTATATTTTTCATTGATTTTTTTCCCAAGTCAATCATATTTATATCTCTCTTAATCAACTAATCTTCTAATGCTTGTCATAATAATATAGTCTTTAATAAAAAATTTATATAATTTTTATGCACTATCATTTTTCTATAAGAAAAAAACACTTAACTTATTGCATATTCGCAATAAATCAAGTGTTCCTATCAATATCCTATAGAGTTTAAATATCCTTTTATTTCTAAATATTCTTCATCATCTATTGTCATAAAATACTCATTTGCTCCTTTTAAAAATATTTCTAACTCAAATTCCTTACAGCTATCCATTTCTAATATCCTCCCCTCTAAGACCGTTATATTTTCTGTTTGAAATTGTACTTTCATTAATTCTTTTATCTTTCTAACAAGTAAGTCATCGTAAATTGGTAACCTTACTCTGTATTTATTTTTTTTACTTTCAGCCACTATAAAGATATGTTGCTTTTCAAGTTCTGTACATATACCAACTAAATTTTCTAAAGCTTCTTTAATTGATAATTTATTTTTTGATATATCTATTAATATATTTGTTCCTTTTTTTATTAATACCATATCTTTTTGGTTCGTACTTATTTTAGACTCCTTATCTTTTAAAAAACTTTTTGCTAACTCTTCATATGGTATATTTAGTGCTTCTGCCAATGAAATTGCATGTTCTGCTGATGGAGATTTATTTACTCCATTCTCTATACGACTTATATATGATGCACTTATTCCTGTTAAATTTTCAAGTTCAGTTAATTTAAGTCCACAATTTTTTCTACTTGTTTTTATTAAATCTGAAAATTCCATTCTTTCTGCCTCCTTAAAACTTATATCCTAATATTAACACTTCACATTCCTGTGTGCAACTTTATTTTTACCTGTTGACAAACTTTATTTTTTGCTTTACTATTTACCTATAAGGAAATTCACATTTACTTTAACGTAAACAATAAGGAGGATTATAACATGACTACTAATGATATAGATAAACTAAATACTGAAATTGATTTATTCAATAAATTAGGATTAGAACATCCAAATACTAAATACATAAAATCAACTGAATTTATTAATGTATTATTTGATATAGTATCTCAAAATATAAATAATTATGAAACATCACTTGAAGGAGGTTTTTAATAATGATAAATAATAACAAAGAAATTAAAAATGTAGTAATGTATTGTAGGACAAGTTCAGAATTACAAGCTGATAATTTTTCAATAGCAATGCAAAAGAATGCTATTAAAGAATATTGTAATAAACATAATTATAACTTAGTAGGTGAATATATTGATGAATGTAAAAGTGGAACATCCACTAATAACAGAACTGACTTTAATAAAATGCTTAATGATATAAAAAATAATTCTACTATTTCTGCCGTACTTATATATAGAATTAGTAGAATTTCAAGAAGTTTAGCTGATACCGTTAATACAATACAATTATTAGACCATTATAATGTGAATCTAATAAGTACAGAAGATAATATTAACACAAGCGATATGTTTGGTAGAACTATAGTTTACATACTTGGAACTTTTGCAGAATTAGATAGAAATAATATTGTATCAACTTGTCGTTCTGGCATGATGCAACGTTCAAAGGAAGGGCTTTGGAATGGGGGTCGTGTTTTTGGATATAAGTCTAATTCAAAAAAAGAATTAGAAATTGTACCTGAACAAGCTAAAATTATTCAACAAATATTCAATTTATACTCAAATGAAAACTGGGGATATAAAAAAATAGCTTGTTATCTTAACTCTTGTAATCATAAAACACTCAAGGATGGTGATTGGTCTATTCAATCAATCAAGCAAATTCTTGATAATCCTATTTATATTGGATATATACGTTGGGGACAATATATTAATTGGAGAAAAACAAATAGAAATGGCAAGAATGATAATTACCAATTAACAAGAGGTATGCATCTTCCTATCATTGATGATAATACTTGGAAAAAAACTCAAGCTTTACGCAAAGTAAATAAAGATAAATTTCCAAAAGTATATGAAGGTGATTTTATTTTAACAGGATTACTTAAATGTCCTGACTGTGGTGCTTCTATGATTTCTCATAGAACTAAAAAGAAAAATAAAGTCAATGAATTTTATCGTTATTATCAATGCTCTAATTTTTTCAACAAAGGTGCTACAGTATGTAAATCCAATTTAATAAATGCAGATATTGCTGAAAAATATGTTTTAGATAAAATTTCTGAACTTATTAAATCTGATGAAATAATTAATTCCTTAATAGGTAAACTAAATAAAAAAAATTCAGTTGATATTGAACCTCTAAGTAAAACTCTTCACTCATTAAAAAATAGTTTAAAAGAAATTGAATTAAATAAATTAGATGCATTTAAAGAAAAGAGATTAAATAATATTGACTTTAAAGCCCTAAATGACTATATAAGTTTCTTAACAAGTGAGGAAAATAAAATATTATTAGAAATAAATAATATAGAAAATTCTATTGCTCAATTATCCTCTTATACTGACATAGATTCAAAAAAAATCACTGCAATATTAACCAATTTTAATTTAACTTTTATATCATCTACCATTGAGCAAAAGAAATCTTTATTACACTCAATAATAGATTCTATAAGTATTAACAAAGGTAAATCACCAAAAGAAAGAACTATTAATAAAATCAAGTTACATTTTGAGCCTGTAGATATACAGGCTCAAAAAATAAATAAAAAGTTTGCGACTACTTATGATACGGTTCACCGTTATTTATTCTATAAGATCTATAAATTTGTTCTAATAATATTAGTCTCATAAGCTGATGAGGGAAGGTCATCTTAGAAAAAGACAACTTATAATTAGCTCTTCTTAAAACCTCATCAGAAAGACCTAAAGATCCGCCTATAACAAATACTATATGACTAGTTCCTCTAACACCTAAACTATCAATTGTATCTGCCAATTCTTCGGATGATAAATTCTTTCCATCTATAGCAAGAGCTATAACATGAGAGTTATCTTTGATTTTACTTAGTATCTTCTTTCCTTCTTTATCCTTAATCATAAGCATTTCTTTATCGCTTAAATTTTCAGGAGCTTTTTCATCATCTAATTCTATTACTTCTAGCTTGCAATATTTAGATAATCTTTTTGAAAATTCATCTATTCCTAATTTTAAATATTTTTCTTTTATTTTTCCTACACAAACTATACTGATACGCATATTTTTCTCCTCTTATTAACTTTATCTTTTGAGCGATAGGTGTGTCTAAAGTCATATCAAAATGACTTATCAATACGTTGCTATAAGATATGTCTTCAGTTATATGAACTAATTTGCTCACATAGTGGCTCAAAGTTCACAATTTTACAGTTCAAAAACCTTTGAAACTTTATCTCTTGATAAAACTTCTAAATTTAAATCTTGTCCTATTATCATGTCATTATTGGCTAGCACATTCTTAGACGTAGCAAATGCCAAGTCTGGAAAATTATTTTCCTTGCTTAAATGAGCTAATAATATAGATTGTGCATTATTATTAATTAAATCTACACAGAACTTAGCTGCTTCTTCGTTTGATAAATGTCCACAATCAGACATTACCCTTCTTTTTAAACTATACGTATAGCTTCCCATCATTAGCATGTTTGGGTCATAATTAGACTCTAATACTACAAGTTTTGAGCCGTATAAATTTTGTCTAATGTTATCTGTTACACATCCTATATCCGTAGCAATTGACATTTTTTCCTGTTCTGAAAATAAATTATATCCTACAGCATCACTTGAGTCGTGTGGTATGGAAAAAGGCTTAATTCCTAAATCTCCTATACTGTATGTTTTATGATTTTCAAATACTTTCATATTGCCTTCTTTTATGTTTCCTAATTTATCTTTCATAGCACACCATGTTTTTACATTTGCAAAAATAGGTATGTCCAATTTTCTCGATAATATTCCCGCTCCTTTTATATGGTCAGAATGTTCATGTGTTATAAATATGCCCTTTATTTTTTCTATATCAGCATTTATATCATTTAAGCCTGTCATTATTCTTTTCCCACTAAGGCCTGCATCTATTAATATATTAGTATCCTTATAACTAACAAAGTGACAATTTCCGCTACTTCCACTTCCTATAGAACAATACTTCAACATGGTGCACCTCTTTTCTCTTTTTCTCATGAATTATATTATACCAAAAAAACAGAGCATTAAATTATTTTTCAATGCTCTGGCAAAAATTTTATTTACATTCCTTTATAATTTTTTCAATATCCACACCTTTACTCTTCCAAAGATCAACAAATTGAGGTCCATTTACATTTTTAAATTTATATGTACTATAGTATTCTTTTAAAGTATTAAAAAATACTTCATCTCCAACTTCTTTTCTTATTTCATTAAAAACTACTGCTCCTTTTGTATAAACACTTAGACTATATTCTGATGAATCTTTATAATCTGTTGTAGCCTTGAATATATCAGTTGTTTTATAGTTTCTTGTTTGAACTTCCATAGTTTTTATTAATTTATCTCCTGTTTCTTTTCCATACTTTTGTTCAAAATAAAGTATGGTTGAATATTCCGTCAATGCTTCATCTAGCCAAGGTTCATTAATTTCATCATTTCCTATAACACTGTACCACCATTGATGGGCAGTTTCATGAGCTATTACATACTCCAATAAAAATTTATTTTCCTTATTATATAAACCTTCATCTATCATAGATAACATGGGATATTCCATTCCTCCAATAAAGAAGTCACTGGCTACTACTGAATATGTATCATATGGATAGTCACCAAATAAATTACTAAAAATTTCTATGGACGACTTAGATATATCCAAAGCTTCTTTACTCATATCCTCATTTAAATTATATGTATTTATCACAATATCCTTATAATTAGCCTTATTTACTATAAATTTGTCACTTAAAATAAAAGCAAAATCTCTAACCATCTTACCATCTATAGTATATAATATCTTCTCATTGTCTGTTTTCTTCTCTGTTACTTTTCCTGTAGTTGCTAACTTATATTTTGATGGGGCTAATATTTGAACTTTAAAGTTGCTAGTATCACTATAAAATGGATCTCCTACAGTTTCATAACTTTTTAGATTCCATCCTTTATCATCATAAACACATGCTATAGGGAACCAATTTGTTACATTTACTGTATTATCGCCATAACCAAATCTTCCAAGGCAATTAGGTAATTTTACATTATATTTTAAGTCTATTTTTACTACTTCACTGGCTTTTAATAATTTGTTTAATTTAATCTCTAGAATATCGTTTTTATCTCCTTTTACTTCATACTTTAATTTTTCCTTATCACTTAATACATTTTTAAGATCTATATATCCTTCATTAAAGCCATTTGGATAAGCTCTGCTCATTTCTGAGTCTTCAAAAGGAACTGATTTTTCTTGGCAAAAAGCATTTGGATAAATATGTAGGTAAATTTTATCTAATGTAGTTTTCGTATTATTTATATAAACTAAACTTTCGTTGCATAAAATACGATTAGTTTCATCATCATATATTACATCTATAGTATATTCGCTTTTGTTTTTTTCATCTTTAAGTGTAAAAGTTTCTCTTTGATTAGTAAGTATAAATGTGCGTATACTTCCCCCTATAATGATTAGAAGAGCTAAGATTATAACAAATAATCTCCTTCTCTTTTTATCGAATTTAATAACCAATTTATACCTCCTTTTTAGTGAATATTTTTTTTTAAAACTTCCAATATAAATTTGTAATAGCTTTTATGTTATAATTGAAGCTGAGGTGATTGTATGTTTTTTTATAAAGAAGAAAATGATATAGATTTTGGGGAAACAACCATCCCAAATATCTTCATAGATATATATATGCCTATGGGTGATGGATTATACACAAAGGTATATCTTTTAGCATATAGGCAAATATGTTCTTCTATTCCAGATTCTAAATTTGATAATAGTTCTATTGCTAGAATTTTAGAAGTTCCGTTGTCAGATGTTATTAATGCATGGAAATTCTGGGAGAAGCAAAACATAGTAAAAATGCACAAAAATGATAGCCCGGATGCTTTTGATTATTCAATTGAATTTTTAGATTTAAAAAGACTCTATGTTGAAAATCTACAAATTAATACACCTTCTATTAAATCTAATAGTGATAGAATAGTTTCTGCTGGACATAATCCAAGCATAACTAAAATGTTTAATAGTATAAATCGTATAATAGGAAGATTTCTTGATCCTTCAGAAAAATTAAGAATACTAGACATTAGAGAAAAATTTAATGTTAATCCTGATGTTATTGTTTATGCTTATGAAACTTCAAAGCAGAATAATAATGGTACGCCTAAAAATCTTAATTATATTGAAGGTATACTTAGAAACTGGTATGACTTAGGACTTTATACTATTGAAGATATTGAAAATAATGTAATTGAAGATAAAAAGCGCTATGACATTCATAAGCTTATTTTTAAATCTCTTGGGTTTAATAGAAATCCTGGATCAGAAGAAAAAAGAATTATGGATACATGGATTGATAAGTACAATATGGATATAGAGGTTATATTAGAAGCTTGTAGCAAGTCCAAAAATACATCTAACCCTTCTATATCTTATATAAATGGTATAATTGAAAGATATAAAAAGAATAATGTTAAAACTTTAGATGATATAGAAAAATTAGAAGAAGAATTTAATCAAAAAAAACAACATCGAAAAAATACAACTTCAAATAATAACTCTATTCCTAAAGTTAAAACAAGATTCCATAATATCAACGAAACATTTAGAAACTACAGCCCTGAGGAATTAGAGAAAATTCTAAAAGAAAGTCAAAAGGGTAAATTTTAGTAGGTAGGTGGTTAAATGCAGGAATCAAAATTAAGAGATATTCTTACTAGTTACGAGAGAAAAAGAGATAAAGCAGATAGGCTACTAGAACAACGGAAAAATGATGTTTATAAACAAATTCCTAAAGTAAAAGAAATAGAAGATGAAATTAGCAAAGTTGGATTAGAAATGATGAAACTCGTTCTTAAAAATCCATCAAATAAGGAAGCTCTCACATTAGAAGCCAAGGAAAGAATCCAAGCTTTAACTAGCGAAAAACAAGCTTTATTAGATAGTTGGAATGTTCCTAATGGGTATCTTGATATTCAATATGAATGTAGTATGTGTAAAGATAGAGGATTTCTTTCAAACGGCAAAAAATGCAATTGTTTAAAACAAGCAATTATTAATGAGTCTTATAAAATGTCCAATTTATCTAGAATGTTAGAGAAACAAAATCAGTGTACATATGACGACAGCATTTTTTCAGAAGAAGTCGATTCAAGCACTGGTATTTCTCCTAGACAAAACATGCAACTAATTTTATCTGATTGTGATGAGTTTATCTATGATTTCGACAAGGATAATGACAAAAACTTATTGTTTTATGGAGATACTGGACTTGGCAAAACATTTATGTCTAGCTATATTGCCAAGGAACTTCTTGATAAAGGATATTTAGTAATATACCAAACTGCCTTTAAAATGTTTGAAATCATAGAAGAATATAAATTTAGAAATTCTGATCATCATTTATCAAGGGATGATTACGAAAATTTATTTGAGTGTGATCTTCTAATAATAGACGATTTAGGTACAGAACTTACTAACTCATTTACTATTAGTGAATTGTTTATAATTCTAAATACTCGTTTATTAAATGGTAAAAAAACTATTATTTCTACTAATCTTAATCCTGCACAACTTGGAGAACTTTATTCTCAAAGAATTTTTTCACGTATTTTTGATAAATTCAAAATGATTAAATTTATTGGTGCTGATTTAAGATGGCAAAATAAAATATCTAATTTAAATAAATAAAAAGAGAAAACTTCTGACAGTTTTCTCCTTTTTGTTTCATGTGAAACTTTATGCAAATATATTTTTCCTTATTATTGTTTGAGTTCTGTTTGGTCCAACAGATACTAAATCTATGTTAACATCTATTAATTCTTCTATTCTAGCTACATATTTCTTAGCATTCTCTGGAAGGTCATCAAAGTTTTCAACCTTCGTTATATCTTCATGCCATCCATCTAATTCTTCGTACACTGGCTCACATTTTGCTAAATCTTCTAATGAAGCTGGGAAGTTATTTATTATTTCATCTCCCATTTTGTAAGCAGTACATATTTTAATTTTATCAAATCCTGTTAATACGTCTAATAACATGAATGATATACTAGTTAATCCATTTACCCTAGCTGCGTATTTTACTATAACAGCATCGAACCAACCACATCTTCTAGCTCTTCCTGTAACTGTTCCAAATTCATGACCTTGAGTTCTTATTTTATCTCCAGTTTCATCATGTAACTCAGTTACAAAAGGACCTTCTCCAACTCTTGTTGTATAAGCTTTTACTATCCCGACAACGTCTTTTATCATATTTGGACCTACACCAGCACCTACTGCAAATCCACCCGATATAGGATGTGAAGATGTTACAAATGGGTATGTTCCAAGATCTAAATCAAGTAATGTACCTTGAGCACCTTCAAATAATACTTTTTTATTAGCTTTTATTGCATCATAAACTATTACAGTTGTATCATCCACAAATGGTCTCATTTTTTCTGCATATACAATAAATTCATTGTATACTTCATCAAAATCAAACATAGCTTCTTTTTCATATACACCTGTAACTATCTTGTTCTTTGCTTCTATTTGAAGTTTTAATTTTTTAGCAAAAACTTCTTTATTCATTAAGTCACAAACTCTTATTCCTGATCTTTCTGTTTTATCCATATAGCAAGGACCGATACCTTTTTTAGTTGTTCCTATTTTGTTATCTCCTCTTGCTTCTTCTGCTAATCCATCTAATTCTTTATGGTAAGGAAATACTATGTGAGCTCTATCACTTATTTTGATATTTTTAGTACTTATTCCATTACTTTCAAGCATTTCTATTTCTTCAAAGAAACCTTTTGGATCAAATACTATACCATTTCCTATTACGTTTATAGTGTTTGGGTTTAATATTCCTGATGGTATTAATCTTAATGCAAATTTCTTTCCATCTACTACTAATGTATGACCTGCATTATTTCCACCTTGTCCTCTTATTACTACATCAGCTTGAGTAGCAAGAAAATCAATCACTTTTCCTTTTCCCTCATCGCCCCATTGAGAACCAACAACTGCTACTGTTTTCATTTATTTCACCTCTATTATCTATATATTAAATTTCATAAAATCTAATATATAATTTATTTTCAACTTATTATCGAACACTTACGTTATATATTTTAACAAATATTCGTTTTGGTTTCAACTTTTTTAATTTTTAATTACTTTTAATATGTATCTTTCTATTTCTTCTAAGCTTTTTCCATTAATAATATTATCCCTTTTTTCAATAAATATATCATTAAATTTCTCAACTTCATCTAAATCCTTACCCGTAAAGACTTTTTCTATAGATCCTGTCATTGTATTTATCATATATATGTTATATTGATTCTTTTCTTCCATTAAATAAATTACTATTGTTTCTTTTAATTCATTATCCACTATCCTAAACAAATTACTTTCTTTATTAACAATTCCCATATCTGGATATACAAAAAACATTTCTATTTTCATTTTATTATTCTCCATATCGACTTATTTTTGGGCATAAATATGAGTTGTTTAAAAGATACTCCTATCTTATAAACAACCCTTTCATTAAGTTTTACACATATTTATTTAGTTATTCACATTTATCCACATACTATTTGTGGATACTGTGTATAACATTTCATTGTATAGACTACATTTAATACTATCTTTTCATATTTATCCACATTTTTCTCAAATATAGAAAGGTTGTTCTGTGGATATATGTTTATATTTCTCTAACTTTGTCGGCAAATTTTTGTACTTGGCCAAACCATACTAATTCTACATTACCCGTTTCACCATGTCTATTTTTTGCAATTATAACTTCACCTATATTTTTCTTTTCAGAATCGTCATGATAGTATTCATCTCTGTATAAAAACATAACTATATCTGCATCCTGCTCTATAGACCCAGACTCTCTTAAATCTGATAATATAGGCCTATGGTCTTTTCTAAGTTCTGGAGAACGAGATAGCTGTGAAAGAGCAACCACAGGACAATCTAGTTCCTTAGCTAATATCTTTAAAGATCTAGAAATCTTAGCTATTTCTTGTTGTCTGTTTTCATTTTTGCCCTCTCCCTCCATCAATTGAAGGTAATCTATTAGGATTAAATCTAATCCCTTTTCTATTTTTAATCTTCTACATTTTGATCTTATTTCTGATATTTTTATACCAGGAGTATCATCTATGAAAATATTAGCTTCTGATAATACTGCCATAGCATCTATTATTCTTGGCCAATCTGATTCTCCAAGGGAACCAGTTTTTATTTTACTTAACTCCACATTAGATTGTGCAGATAACATACGTTGAACTAGCTGTTCCTTAGACATCTCTAAACTAAATACTGCCACAGATGCATCACCTTTTAATGCAGCATTTTGAACAAGGTTTAGTGAGAATGCTGTTTTTCCCATGGCAGGTCTTGCTGCTAGCAGAATTAAATCTGTTCTTTGAAGTCCATTTATTTTTTTATTTAAATCTGTAAATCCAGTAGTTATTCCTGTAACATCACTTTTTTGCGTACACAACCTTTCAATCATATCAAAGGTATCTTGTAGAACTAAGTTTATTGGTTGAATATCATCACCAGATTTTTCTTGAGATATATCAAATATACTTTTTTCTGCCTGATCTAATATTTCCTGAACATCTGTAGAAGCATCATATCCTAAGTTTATAATCTCATTAGACGCCTTTATAAGCTGTCTCATAACAGATTTTTCTTTCACTATGTTGGCGTAATACTTTACATTTGATGTCGTTGGGACTATTGTTGAAAGGCTTGTTAGATAACTAATACCTCCAACATTATCTAAATGACCTTCTTTTCTTAATTCCTCTATTAATGTTATCAAATCTATTGGTTCATTATTGCTATTTAACTTTAACATAGACTCATATATTATTTTGTGAGCTTCTTTATAAAAATCACCAGGATTTATGGTTTCTGCCACAGTTATAATCGCGTCTTTATCAAGGATAATAGAACCTAATATTGATTGCTCTGATTCCACACTATGTGGAGGAATTCTACTTATATCCTCCATTATTATCACCTCAACCTAGTGCTTATTGTTTTTCTTTAACATCTACTCTTATCTTTGTAGTAACTTTTTGATGTATTTTTATTTCAACAAATCTTGAACCTAATACTCTAATTGGCTCATCAAGCGAAATTTTTCTCTTATCCACTTCTACATTATGTTGTTTCTTTAATTGTTCTGCTACATCTTTAGAAGTTATTGATCCAAATAATCTTCCAGCATCACCAGCTTTAGAATATATAGTTACAGCCATGTCTTCCATTTTCTTTCCTAATTCAACAGCTTCTTCGTATTCTTTTTGAGCTTTTAATTCTTTTGATTTATTCTTTTCATTTAACTCTTTTACATTTGTGTTGTCAGCAACTACTGCCATTTTTTTAGGTAATAAAAAGTTTTTTGCATATCCATCACTTACTTCTTTAACTTCTCCTTTTTTACCTGTTCCTTTAACATCTTTTAATAATATTACTTTCATTTAGTCTTCCTCCCTTAAGTATTGTTCAATTATTTCATGTACTTTCATGTAAGCTTCCTTAATAGATACTCCCTCCAGTTGAGCACCGGCTATATCCATGTGTCCGCCTCCACCTAGCTTTTCCATTAAAACATGTACATTTATCTTTCCTAATGACCTTGCACTTATGAATACAGTTCCATCCTTTTCACCAAGTACAAATGATGCCTCTATTTTTTTTACTGTCAATAATTCATCTGCAGCCTGAGCAATAACCACATTAATATTTTCAGACTGTATTTTTGAATAAGATATACATATTCTATTATCAATAATACGAGTATTACTTATAATTTCTGCCTTTGCTTTAAAATCTTCCACATTTGATCTAAATAGTTTCTTAACTTCTGTAGTGTCTGCTCCTGCCTTCTTTAAATAAGAAGCTGCCTCAAAAGTTCTTACTCCTGTTTTAAATGCAAAGAATTTTGTATCTAAACTTATTCCTGCAAGAAGTCCTTCTGCTGTAAGTTTATTTATTTTAACATCATCCTCTAAATATTGGACAACTTCTGTTACCATTTCACAAGTAGACGATACATAGATTTCATGGAATGATAAAACAGTATCCTGAATAGACTCAACACCTTTTCTATGGTGATCTATTACAGCTATTTTTTTACTTATTCCCAATAATTCTTCGCATTCTGTATAACTAGGTCTATGAGTATCAACTACAACTACCAATGTATCTCTAGTACAATTTTTTATCGCCTCTTCTTTACTTATAAATAAATCCTTATAATACTCGCATTTGTTCAATCTACTTACAAATTCATCTATAGATTCATTAACAGTGTCCAGTACTATATATGTTTCTTTTTTCAAAGATTTACATATGTCATATATCCCAACTGCTGCTCCCATAGCATCTAAATCAGGATATTTGTGACCCATTATATAAATAGTTTTACTTTGAGATACTATTTCTTTTAATGCATGACCTATTAGCCTAGATTTAACTTTTGTTGTCTTTTCAACTGCCTTAGATTTTCCACCATAAAACTCAAACTTATCTTTTGTTTTTACAATAGCTTGATCTCCACCTCTACCTAATGCTAAGTCCAAAGCTCCTGTTGCAAGCTTAATATTTTCATAAATGGAGTCTCCACTTCTTCCAACACCTATACTTATGGTTACAGGAAGTGTATTTCCATAATCAATATCTCTTATTGTATCTAATATGGTAAATTTATTTTCTTGAAGTTTAGATAAACCTTTTTGATTAGTTATAATTATGTATTTATCCTTCGATGTTCTTTTTACCGCTGCTTGTAAAGATGTTTCCAAGCCAGATAGTATTCTCTCTAGTTCTACAGAAATTAAAGATCTCTTATCCTCATCAGCGCTCTTTAATACTTCATCGTATCCATCTACCTGAATTAACATTATGATATTTTTTTCTTCCTCATATTTTTGAGAAAGAGCTAAATATGCTGTTTTATCTATCCAATAAAGCATCATTAAATATTTCACTTGATCATCTTGTTCATTTTTTATAACATTATAAACAACTGTATACTCTCTATCTTTGTAGCTTACCTCAGTATACATTTCTTTATTTTCATTTAATACTTTTCTTAAATTAAGATTTTTAACTATATTATCAATATTTTCGCCAAGCAAATCTGGCGACTGTGTCATATCATAAAACTTCTTATTATACCATGATATATTTCCATCAAATTCGAGAATACAAAGAGGTATAGGTAGATTCATTATAGCCTTTTTGGTTGTTTCATCAATATCTAAAGATAAAGTTTCAATATATCTATTCCACTCTTTTTTTCTAAAATTAGCAATTCTCCAATTATGAAATACTATATAAATAAAACCAAAGAAAAACAAACATCCTATATACAAATTATAGAAAATTAGGATTAAACTTGTTATTCCAATAATTAATATATATATATTTATTTCTGGCATATTTATTTTAAAACTTGATTTACTCCTCATTTCTATCCTCCTATATAGATTTATAAGCTCTCACATTTCTAAAGTCTAATATGCTATCTATCATACCTATAAAAGAAATTCCGGTCATTCCAAGTATACCTACACACATTGCACTAATAAATACTTTTTTATCTATACCATTTTTTAGCCATTTTTTTATGAAATAGATAGATACAGATATTCCTTGTATTATAAACATAAAATTAAATACCATTTGCAGATTTAAGAATATTGCATCTGTATATAATGGTGTTTCTATATAAGACAGGCCTAACATTAATAGATATAATACAAACGAAATAACTATAGCATTTCCCGGTAAATAAAAATTTCTAAATTTTATTTCTACTAAATCTCCATATTTCATTTTTTTAAGAACATATATTTCAACAAAATATACAATTATTGATAAAATCATCCCTCTAAAAAATAATATGGTCGGTATTATATTTCTAAATGTATCTATAATATTTTCTGTATTTAACAATTCATTGTTACTTATAGATTGTAACAAACTTTTTTGTGCTTCTATACTTTTATTGAATACTTGAATCATCTCATCCAATATATCAACTCCAAAAGCATATTTTGATATAATGTAATGTACTACTATAGAAAGTATAAATACTATAGAACCTACAAAAATTGGTTCATATTTATTGCTATCTTGTTTACTTAAAACTTTTTTAGCTATAATACCTATAATTGTCCCCGGTACAATACTGTTTATAAATATATCAACTGCATTTATAGGTTTATTTAAAAATATTAAAGCCAAAAATGTAATTATTAGTGATATTATATTATTTTTAATATTTGATAATGTTCCGATTAATGCAAAAGGTATCGGTATTAATAATAATAGTAAACTTAATTGAGGAACATTTAAGCTTATCAATATTAATATTATAGCTAAAATGACTATCGGTAATACCCTTGATAGTCTTAAATATTTATTCAATTTATATCACTCCCTATTGTCCATGTATTTTTCCAATTTTGACAAATCTCCAAACCAGGTTTCTATACTGTGTTCTTCCTTTATTCCTTCTTTCGCTTTTTCTTTTATTTTATGATCTATTTCATCAAAACTAATGCCTAATCTTTTTCCTAAAAGATATAACAACATAATTATATTAGCTATTGCATTTTGAAGTCCATCGTCAATAGGTTTTACGCCCTTGAATATTAGATTGAACAGGCTACTTATACTCATTAGTATTTCATTTTTTATCCATTCTATTATTTTCACATTTTTTGTAATATCAGAACCTTTTTCTATTCGCACAATCTTCCCCCTCCTCAATATATAAACATTATATCATAATTTGCAAGGTAACATACAATGAAAAAAGGAGGGCTTCTACCTTCCTTTTCATAATAATATTATTAAATTATTTATATTTATAATTTCCCAAGTAATAATTTAATATTTTATTTCTATCATGTTTCCAAAATATTGAAAGCTATTTTTCTTGTTTCCTTAAGACTAATAAAAAAGCCCACCATTGATGAATCAATGGAAGGCATTTTTATTAGTCTAATGTATATGGTAAAAGTGCTATATTTCTAGCTCTCTTTATTGCTACTGTTAATTCTCTTTGATGTTTAGCACATGTTCCTGATATTCTTCTTGGTAATATTTTACCTCTTTCAGTTACATATTTTTGTAATCTTTGAGTGTTTTTGTAGTCTATTCTAGCGTCTTTAGAAGCACAGAATTGACAAACTTTTCTTTTCTTACGTCTTTTTTTGTTTATCATTTAGAGTCCCCTCCTTTTCTAAAATGGTATTTCGTCATCATCTATTGCTTGGAAACCATTTGGATCTAATCCTTGTGGTGCCTCGAAATTTGGTTCGAAAGTCGGTTGCGAACCTTGATGACCTTCTCCGTATGGGTTTTCAGATCTATTTTTATTGCTCTCTAAAGCTTGTACTGAATTAGCACTTACTTTAGTAAAAGTTCTATTTTCTCCAGATTGTGTTTGATATCTATCAACTCTTAAAGTTCCTTGAACTGCAACTAATCTACCTTTTGAGATATAATTTGCACAAAAGTCAGCTGCTTTTCCCATCACTTCAACAGGAATAAAGTCTGTTTCTTTAGTTCCATCTTTTTTAGTATAGTTTCTATCTATAGCTATTGTAAAGTTAGCAACAGGTGTTCCACTTCCAGGTATATATCTTAATTCTGGATCCTTAGTTAATCTACCAACTAATACTACATGGTTCATAAAAGCACCATCCTATTCATAATAAAACTAGTTAAATGCTAATTAAGCACAAACTATCATATGTCTTATTACGTTTTCGTTTATTTTTAAGTTTCTGTCTAATTCTTTTGGAAGATCAGCAGAAGCTTTGAAGTTTACTAACACATAGAAACCTTCTGTGAACTTAGCTATTGGGTAAGCTAATTTCTTGTTTCCCCAAGTGTCAACTTTTTCAACTTCACCATTAACTGAGATTACTTCTTGTATTTTGTTCATTACAGCTTCTCTAACTTCATCTTCAGCGTTTGGTCTTACAACGTAAACTAATTCATAATTTTTCATTAAATTTCACCTCCCTTTGGACTTAACGGCTCCACTTTTGCAGAGCAGAGAAATGAGAATAAATTCTCATACTTATGTATTTTATCACTTATAATAAGCTATGTCAAACTATTTATACCTAATTTTACTTTGTATATTTTATAATAATTTTTATATTATTTGAGAATTTTATTGAATTTATTCAATCTATGTATATTTTTATTACTTCTGATAAATAATAAAAGTATATATAGCCCCCATAACTTAAATATATTTCATCCCAATCTCCCAAATGGATAGCTTAATAGCTATCCATTTTAAATTGAAAACGGACAAAGAAAACCTTTGCCCGTTTTTTAGTATTCACCTATTTTATAAGTTTTATACAAATTATTTGTTAGTAGCTAACTCTTTTTCATCATTCTTAGCTAATTCTTCTCTTAATACTTCTCCCATTCTCTTTATACCTTCTACTATTTTTTCTTCAGGCATATTTGAATAGTTAAGTCTACAAGTATTGTATACTCCACCATTTGGATAGAATGACTCACCTGGAACGTATGCTACATTTTTCTCTAAGCATTTTTTAGCCATTTCTCCAGCATTAATTCCCTTAGGGAATGTAACCCAAGTGAATAGTCCTCCTTGTGGGTGTGTAAACTCAACACTATCTGGGAATTCTTCTTTCATAGTTTGTAACATTATATCTCTACGCTTAACATAACATGCTTTTATTTTTTCAACATGCTCGTCTAAGTCATAAATATCCATAAATTTACTTACTTCCATTTGACTTATTGTAGATGCTTGTAAGTCAGCTCCTTGCTTACAAATATTAAATTTAGCTAGTATTTCTGGAGCAGCACAAGTCCATCCTAGTCTATATCCTGGACAGAATATTTTTGAGAAAGTTCCTAGATAAAGTACTAATCCCTTAGTATCTAATGATTTTAGAGATGGTAAACTTTCTCCATCAAATCTTAACTCCCCATATGGATTGTCTTCTATTACAGGTATTTCATATTTATTTACTATTTCCATAAATTTAAGACGTCTTTCTAATGGCCATGTTCTACCTGATGGATTTTGGAAATCTGGTATTACATAAATCATTTTAACTTTGTCATTTGAAGCTAAAACTTTTTCTAAGTCTTCCATCATCATACCATCATTATCAGTGTCAATTTCAATAAACTCTGGCTCATATGCTTTCATTGCATTTAGTGCACCCATATAAGATGGACTTTCGCATAAAATTACATCACCTTTGTCTATAAATGTCTTTCCAGAAAAATCAAGACCTTGTTGAGATCCACTAGTTATTAATATATCATCTGGACCTACATTAGTTTTTAGTGTGTTGTTCATTCTTGCTGCAATTTTTTGTCTTAATGGAAGATAACCTTCAGTTGATGTATATTGTAATGCTGTTCTTCCTTGCTCTTCTAATACTGCAACTGATACCTTTTTCATTTCTTCCACTGGAAATAATTCTGGAGCAGGCATTCCACCTGCAAAAGATATTACCTCTGGTCTAGCTGTAAGTTTTAATAACTCACGTATAGCTGACCCTTCAATTTTGCTCATTCTGTCTGCAAATCTAACTGCCATGTTAAAGCACCCCCTATATATTACCTAATGATCTATATAAATTTTATTAGGTTACTACAACTGTTTAACTAAAGCCTTCCTATTTATTTACAATTTTCTTTACTCTTTTTTCTAGAGTTTGTCTATCTAACATAATCAATCTTTTACAGTTAGTACATTTAATCTTTATATCCATTCCTACTCTAACTATTTCAAATTGTTTACATCCACAAGCATGTTGTTTTTTTAATTCTACTATGTCACCTAAATTAAGATCCATTGGCATAAACAATCAACCTCCTAACTAATTTAGATTTTGCTTTTGTTGCATTACTTTTTATGATATTTAATAAGTCCCCAAACACATTAAACACCATTCTTTGTTTTATATTTTCAGTTGAAAATCAATAGATACAACACCACTTTTTATAATAAATATTTTAAGAAGTAGTATTAATATGAGCCTTAATAATTACTTTGTCTTAATTATTTTAGTCGATTGAAATGAATTAAGACTGATAATACTATTTATTTTAATAAAATTATTTAACTTTATTGCTTCAGTCTTTAAATAAAAAATCTTTTATTTATTCTATATAGATATAATTATAGTGAGAAATTACTTCGATATCATAATTATACCAATTGAGAATACAAATGTAAATTTGTTATTATCATATTTTAAATAATCACAACAATAAAAAGCTTTTCCATAGCAATATTTAATATATTAAATGTTATATAATATCTAGTTCTTTATACATAATAACGCCTTTTTGGTAATATTCTAATTCTCTTTCTTTTGATATACTAGAATATAACTTACCTAATTCAATATATAAGCTAGCTAGTATTTTCTTACTTTCTAAGCCTTTTGCAATATCTATACACTTGTTTAAATAATCTATTGATGTTTCTATTTCATCCTTATTCTTATACATATCAGAATAGAATTTTAATGATTTATACTCATAGTACTTATCTTTATTTTTAATAGATGAAACTAGAGCTAATTTACAATATCTTTGAGCCATATCATATTCGCCTCTTTTTACATAAGAATCAATCATATTAAACAAACTTTCCATCATATATTGGTTTTCATCTCTCTTTGTAATATCGTATACTTTTTGAGAGTATTCTAAGTGCTTATCTATATCTCCCATTTCTGAATAAATTTTACTCATAGACAGGTATATTTTAGCCAACCTATTTTTATTTTCTTCTTTTTCTATTATTTCTAATGCCTTGTTAAAGCATTCTTTAGATTCTGAAAATTTACCAATCTTTAGTAAGTTTTTAGCTTTTAATACTAAAATATTGACCTCTTCTTTTATGCAATCTTCATTATCTATTCTATCTATTTTTTCCATAAACTCTAATGATTTCTGTGGTTGATTCAATTTCATATAACACTCAGAAATTTTACTGTATAACTCCTTGTATATGTCTGCATCTTCTATGTTACTTTCGTCTAGAACCTCTTTTGCAAACATAAAATGAGTTAAAGCTCCCTTATAGAATTCATCTATCATATATATATTTCCTATATTAACATAACAATTGTATATATCATCTTTATCTTCATTTTTTATAAAATAATATAGTGCTTTTTCGTAATAATATACTGCACAAGTGTAATCTCCTTTTTTGCAATTAATCTCCGCTAATAGGTTATTACATTTACCGTAATTTTCATTCAACTTGTACTCTTTACATATATCTATAATTTCTTTTATTTGCTCTTCTGCTTTTTCTAGTTCATCACATTTAATATAAATTTCACTTTTTAGTACAAGATTATCTGTTATTTTTTTAGATTGCATCTCTTTTGTTTCTAGCAAATAATCTACACTTACTCCTAATTTATTCGACAAATATTCCAACAACTCATAACTTGTATGTGATTTGTCTCTTTCAATATGGCTTATTTGAGCCGCTGTGATTCTGTCTCCAGCCAATTCTTTTAATGTCATATTTTGTTCTTTTCTAAGCTTTTTAATTTTTTCCCCTAAACTTAATATATTCATTTATTATTTACTCCCCTCCTTTTTTAAGTTATTATCATTTTATAATATAATTATAACTTATATTTACATTAAAAACATCATTAAAATATTCCTTTTTCTAATTATATTTTTTGTGTATAAATATTTAATATTATAAAAAAACACATTAAATATTAAAATTTCACTATAAGTTTTTTCATAAAACTTATAATTTTTTAGCATACAAAAAGAAGGTATAAATTTAATTAATACCTTCTTTATATTTATTAATCTTCATCCATCATCATGGACAAGATGTCATTCAAGTCTTCTTCATTATTGTATACTATTTCTATTTTACCTTTTTTCTTACCCTTTGATATATTTACCTGTGTTCCAAATATGTTAGAAAGTTTTTCTTCCGCATCAACTATATAAATATCTTTTTGTTTCTTTTGGGATTTCTTAACCTCTTTGTTAGAAATAATTTTTTTAGCTATTTCTTCTACTACTCTAACAGATAAATCCTCTTTAACTATTCTATTAGCTATTTCTAATTGCTGATTATGATTTTCTATTCTGAGCAATGCTTTTCCATGACCTGGTGTTATTTCTCCATTTTCAATCATCTTAATTACTTTTTTTTGTAAATTTAGTAATCTTAAAGTATTGGTAATGTGAGGGCGACTTTTTCCAACTGCTTCTGATAACCCTTCTTGAGTGACCCTATAATTGTCAATTAAACTTTTATAGGCTAAAGCTTCTTCTATAGCATTTAAATCTTCCCTTTGTAAATTTTCTATAAGTGCAATTTCCATTATATCTTTAACTGGTATATCCTTAATTACTGCTGGTATTTCTTCTTTTCCTGCCATAATAGATGCTCTGTATCTTCTTTCACCTGCTATAATCATATAATTATTCTCATCTGTAGGCTTTAAAACTATTGGTTGTAGCACCCCCACATTTTTTATGGAATCAGACAAGGCTTTTATTCTGTCTTCATCAAATTCTTTTCTTGGTTGGTTTTTGTTGGGTCGTATATTGCTTAATTTTACTTGTACAATCTCTTTTTTATCAACCTCTTCATTTATTTCAGGGATTAAAGCGCTAAGACCTTTTCCTAATCTTTTACTTCTTCTAGGTGTATTATCCATACTATATTACATCCTCCTCTAATTCGATAAATTCTTCCGCTAACTCTTTATATGCTAATGTTCCCCTACATTTTGAATCATAATAAATCACCGGTTTTCCATAGCTTGGTGCCTCAGCAAGTCTTACATTTCTAGGAATTAATGTAGTGTATACACTCCCTTTGAAGTATTTTTTTACTTCTTCAACAACTTGAATAGATAAATTTGCTCTTCCATCAAACATACTAAGAACTACACCCTGTATTTCAATCTTAGGATTCAATCTCTTTTTTACTAATTTATAGGTTGACATCAGTTGACTTACACCTTCTAATGCATAGTACTCACATTGTATAGGTATTAAAACACTATCAACTGCAGTCAATGAGTTTATAGTAAGCATGCCTAAAGAAGGAGGACAGTCTATAAAAATATAGTCATATTCATCTTTGATTTTGTCTATACTATCTTTTAACTTATACTCTCTATCGCTTTCATTTGCCAACTCTATTTCTGCTCCAGCCAACTCACTAGCTGATGCTACAATATGTATATTATCAAATTCTGTGTAAATAATAGCTTCTCTTATATCTAAACCATCTATTATAACTTCATATATAGTATTTTCTACAGTATTTTTATCAATTCCATAACCACTAGTGGTATTCCCTTGGGGATCCATGTCTAAAACTAATACTTTTTTCCCTAATTGTCCTAAACTTGCACTTAAGTTAACATTAGTTGTCGTCTTTCCTACTCCACCTTTTTGGTTAAAAATTGCTACAGATTTTCCCATAAAGATTTCCCCCTTTTTCTTCTTTTAAAAAAAGATTACTGCTAAGCAGTAACCCCTTATTTTTTAGGAATTTTGACTACAACTTCCATGTAATCTCCCTTATCTATTTCATTATACTTTGCTTCAATTCCTGTATTCTTTATGGCATCATATGCTTGTTTTAATGTATTAAGATATATTCTAATACCTACTGAACATTTTATATTCTGTTTCTTTTCAGGTTCACTCTCTGCTTTTAAAGCTTCCAATGTATCATTAATTAATTTTTCCGTTTTCTTAACTGTAAGTTCTTGTTTAACTACTTTTTGAATAATTTCCATCATTAGTTCTTCATTAGGTAACTTAAGCAATGCTCTTGCATGTCTTTCAGTTAAACCATTCTCAACAAGATATTGCTTTACAGTATCAGGAAGTTTTAATATTCTAAGTTTATTAGCTATAGTTGATTGATTTTTACCTAATTTTTCAGCCAACTGTTGTTGCGTAAAATTATGCTCTTTTATTAAATTCTCATATCCTAGAGATTCCTCTATAAAGTTCAAATCTTCTCTTTGTAAATTTTCTAATAAAGCTAGAACTGCAGAATATTGATCTGACATATTATTTATTATCGCTGGTATAGTTTTTAGCTCAGCCAACTTTGCTGCCCTTAGTCTTCTTTCCCCCGCAACTAACTCATATCCATCTTCTTTTTGTCTAACAGTAATTGGTTGAAGTATTCCGTACTCTTTTATAGATTTACTTAATTCTTCTAATGCATTGATTGAAAATACTTTTCTTGGTTGATATGGATTAGGAATTATTTTATCAACTGGTATCTCTTTAACTATTTTTTCTTCCATAACATCCCTCTCTTATTGATAAATATATTTTTACTGCAATTTATGTAAATTTATTTTGATTTTCTACTCATAAAGGAAAGTTACTTCCCTTTATGAGTATTTATTTCTTCATTTAATATTATTTTCCTTCTATATTTCTCTATATTATTTATTTTATAGGATTTTTAGATGGTTTGCCTGCTTTTCTTGGATATTTTGATGGGGTACTCTTAATTTTTTTGAATACTAATATATTATGATTTAATTCTAAATCAGGTAACTTAATATCTATTTTTTCAACAAATTCTATCCCCAAAGTTTCCATAGCTGCTTTTGACTCTTCTAGTTCTAAGTTAGCATTTGGTCCTTTTAGACATATAAAATATCCCCCAACTTTTACAAACGGAACACAAAACTCCATTAATATTGGTAATCCGGCGACAGCTCTTGCTGTAGCTACATCATACTGTTCTCTGTATTCCTCACTTTTACCAAAATCTTCAGCTCTGCCATGAATAAATTCTATCCCTTTTAAATTTAATTCACTAGCCACTTCTTGTAAAAAACTTATTCTTTTATTTAGCGAATCTAATAAGGTTAGATTTAAGTTATCTAAGCAAATTTTTAGTGGCATACCAGGAAAACCTGCCCCAGTACCCACGTCTATCAATGATATACCATCACTTATATAATTATTAGTTACAGCTGATATAGAGTCTAGAAAGTGCTTAATATATACTTCTCTCTCTTCCTCTATACCTGTTAAATTCATTACTTTGTTCCATTCAACTAATATTTCTCTGTATTTCTTTAAGCTTTGAAGTTTTTCATCAGTAGCTTCTAGGCCAAAATCTTCTATACCTGCTTTTAATACTTCTAGGTTATTCATTACTTCCTCCTCTAGTTTTTCTCATTTGTTCTAAATAAATAAGTAAAACTGATATATCTGCAGGAGATACCCCAGAAATACGAGAAGCTTGTCCTATAGATACTGGTTTTATAGCATCTAGCTTTTGTCTAGCTTCTAATCTTAAACCATCTATTGAAGAATAGTTTATATCTTCAGGAAGCTTTCTATTTTCTAATTTTTTGAATTGATCTATTTGCTTTAATTGTTTATCTATATATCCTTCGTATTTAGACATAATTACACATTGCTCTTTAACATCATCAGATACTTCTTCTCCAGCATCTTTTCCTATTTGTTCTAAAATGCTATAGGTAACTTCCGGACGCTTCAGGAATTCATATAAAGATAAACCGACTTTTATTTCTGAACCACCAACTTCAGCTAATATATGGTTAACCTCTTTTGGTGTTACTCTTTCTGTTTTTAGTCTTTCTAATTCTTTTTCAACTTCTGCTTTTTTAGCAATATATCTTTCGTATCTGTCTTCTTTAACAAGACCTATATCATGACCTTTTTCTGTGAGTCTCATATCTGCATTATCTTGTCTTAAGTATAATCTATATTCTGCTCTAGAAGTCATCATTCTATAAGGTTCATTAGTTCCTTTAGTAACTAAGTCATCTATAAGAACTCCTATATATCCCTCTGATCTATCTAGTATAAAAGGTTCTTTACCTTCTATTTTTAGAGCAGCATTTATACCTGCTATAAGACCTTGAGCTGCTGCTTCTTCATATCCTGAAGTACCATTAAATTGACCTGCACTGTATAAATTTTCAGTTACTTTTATTTCCAAAGTAGCTTTTAATTGAGTTGGATCTATGCAGTCATATTCAATTGCATAAGCAGGTCTCATTATTTTAGCATTTTCAAGACCTTTCATTGATTTGTATATTTGAACTTGTACTTCAAAAGGTAAGCTTGTTGATATACCTTGAATATACATTTCTTTTGTATCTAGTCCTTCTGGCTCAATAAATGTTTGATGTGATTCTTTATCATTGAATCTCACAACTTTATCTTCTATTGATGGACAATATCTCGCCCCTGTAGCATTAACTTTTCCACTATACATAGCAGATCTTCCAATGTTATTCATAATAACTTTATGTGTATCTGTATTTGTTCTTGCTAAATAACAAGGCACTTGATCTATCTGTAAATTTTCACTCATAAAAGAGAATGGAGTTATTCTCTCATCTCCCTCTTGGATTTCCATTTGAGAGAAATCTATACTATCCTTATGAATTCTAGCAGGAGTACCTGTTTTGAATCTTCTCATATTTAAACCTAAATCAACTAATTTATCTGTTAAATAAGTCGCATATCCTAATCCATTAGGGCCTTCTTTAAATGTTCCTTCTCCTATATAAATTAATGAATTTAAGTAAACTCCAGTTGCAAGTATAACTGCTTTAGCATTATAAGCACATCCTAATTTAGTTACTACTCCTGTTACCACTTGTCCATCATGAAGTATATCTACAACTTCATCCATAGCTATATCAAGGTTTGGCTCGTTTTCAAGAGTTTTTTTCATTTCTGTGTGATATTTAAACTTGTCTGCTTGTGCTCTTAAAGAATGTACAGCTGGTCCTTTTGCTGTATTTAACATTCTACTTTGTATAAATGTCTTGTCTACATTTATACCCATTTCTCCACCAAGAGCATCTATTTCTCTTACTAATTGTCCTTTACCAGTTCCACCTATAGATGGGTTACATGGCATCATTCCAATCGAATCTAGTGTTAGTGTTATTATTAGTGTTTTATGACCCATTCTCGCTGTAGCTAATGCCGCTTCACATCCAGCATGTCCTGCTCCAACAACAATTACATCATAACTTCCTGCATTATATGTTTGCATGTTTTCTCCTTTCTTAAATAATGTTTCACGTTAAACGTTAATATCTTATTAATCGTTTCATTTATAAAGTAACTTTATTTAAGTTTATTTTATTTATTTCCCAATACAGAAGTTTGCAAATATAGTATCTAGTAAATCTTCCTGTACAGTATCTCCATTTATATACCCTAAATAATCCCATATATTCTTAAAATCAACTTCTATGAAATCATAAGGTAGTCTTTGATCTATTCCATCTATAGCATCATTTATAGCATTGTACGCTTTTAGTAGGGCATCTTTATGTCTAGAGTTTGTAACAACTACACTTGAGTTATTTCTTATATCCCCTTTAAATACCATAGATTCTATTTTATTGTGAACCTGTTCGATACCTTCATTTTTTAATGCTGATATTTTTATTATACTATCCTTGTCAACATATTTAGCTATTTCTTCCTCTGATACAACTTGGTCAAGGTCATTTTTATTTAACAAAACAATAGTCTTTTTATCTACTGCTTGTTCTAATATTTCTTTGTCTTCTTGTGACAATTCTTTTGAACCATCTATTACGATTATTACTAAGTCTGCTGAGTTAAATGATTCTCTAGACTTTTCTACACCTATTTTTTCAACTATATCTTCTGTTTCTCTTATACCTGCTGTATCAACAATTTTTAAAGGAATTCCCTTTATATTAACGAACTCTTCTATTACATCTCTTGTTGTTCCAGCTATTTCAGTAACTATGGCTCTGTTTTCTCCTAAAATATAGTTTAGTAATGATGATTTTCCTACATTTGGTTTACCAACTATAACTGTTTTTAGGCCGTCTCTTAAAACTTTTCCGCTTTCAGCTGAGTCATACAGTGATTTTATTTCACTTCTTAATCCTTGTGCACTCTCAATAAGCATTGCATAAGTTATTTCCTCAACATCTTCTTCACTAAAATCTATTGAAACTGTTAAATGAGCTAAAACTTCCGTTACCTTAAATCTTAACTCTTTTATTTTATTAGCTAAAACACCACTTAAATGACTTTGAGCCACCTCTTGGGCCTTATCTGTTTTTGCTTTAATTACATCAATTACAGCTTCTGCTTGAGATAAATCTATTCTTCCATTCAAGAATGCTCTCTTTGTAAACTCACCTTCATCAGCAAGTCTTACGTCTTTACTTAATATTAATTCTAATATTTTTTTTACTGAAATAAATCCACCGTGGCAATTTATTTCAATTACATCTTCTGCTGTATAAGAATTAGGTCCTTTCATAAAAGCAAGCAACACTTCATCTATTTTTTTATCACCATCTAATATATGGCCATATATTAAAGTACGAGTGTTGTAATCTGTTATATTTTTTCCTGAAACAGATTTAAATATCTCCTCAGCTACTGAAAGTGATTTACTTCCACTAATTCTTATTATGCCTATTCCACCTTCTCCTGGCGCTGTTGCAATTGCTGCTATAGTATCATCTATAAACATGATATCACCTCTATATTTAATCTATTTTAAATTCTTAACTATTATTTAAAATTATAACCTTAATTTTATCATTATATTAAATAAATTACAAAAATTAAACCCCCTAAATAGTTAGGAGGTTTGAATTTTATCTTTTATATTCAATCACTAGTCTTCTATATGGATCTGTTCCTTCACTATAAGTAATTACATACCTATCGTTTTGTAAAGCTGAATGAACTATTCTTCTTTCATAAGGATTCATATAGTCCAATTTTTTTATTCTTCTAGTCTTTGCTACTTCACGAGCAACTTTTCTAGCATATCTAACTAATGATTCTTCTCTTTTATTTCTATAATTTTCTATATCAACTAATACTCTCATATGAGAATCTTTATTGATTTTATTTAAAGCTAGTCCAGTTAAAAATTGTACTGCATCAAGAGTTTCTCCTCTTCTTCCAATTAAACAAGTAGCTTCTTTTCCTTCAATGCTAATTTTAATTAAGTTATCCTCTTGAGTGGCATTAACTTTAGCATTTATCTTGGATTTTAATAGAATGCTTTCTATAAATTCTCTAGCAATTTCTATTTCTTCTTTTTTTATTACCGTTACTTCGTATATTCCCTCTTTAGCACCTAGGAATCCTAGAAACCCCTTAGAAGGATTTTGAATAACATTTACTTCGATGTCTTTTTCTTCAACGCCTAATTCCAGTAATGCTGATTGAATCGCTTCTTCTTTAGTCTTACTTTTTATTTCTATCTTTTTTGTCTGACTTTGCATTGCTGTTAGGTTTTCCTGATTTTTCATCTTTAACTACTGCCTCCTTAGAATCAGCCAGTTTAGCTTTTAAAGGACTTGTTATTAATTGATATTGAGCTATAGAGAACAAGTTACTTGTTATCCAATATATTGCAAGACCTGCTTGGAAAGTATATCCCCAGAATAATGACATTGCTGACATTACATAAGTCATACTTTTCATCATATTTTCAGTTTGCGCATCCCCAGTAGACATCATTTTTTGCATGAAGTAAGCACTTATACCTGAAAGTAATGCTAGACTGATACTTCCTGTTGCAGAAATATCTTTTATCCATAAGAAACCTGCTTGCGCTGCTTGTGCTGCCACATCTGCATTTGGAAATACACCATAAAGTACAGGTTCTCTTAATACATTAAATAGTCCTATTAAGATAGGCATTTGTATTAATAATGGCAAACAACCAGCTAGTGGATTAATCTTTGCTTCTTTATAAATCTTCATTAGCTCTTCTTGCTGTTTTTCTGGCTTATTTTTATATTTTTCTTGAATTTCCTTTATTTTAGGTTGGATGTCTTGCATTGCTTTTTGAGATCTTATTTGTTTTACCATTAAAGGGACTAATAATAATCTTACAAATAGCGTAAATACAACTATAGACAATCCATAATTATTCACAAACTCAAAAATAACTTTAAGTATATGACCTAATACATTACTTATAATACTCAATTGTATACCTCCTATTAGTACGCTTATTTTAGAGGATCGTATCCTCCTGGATGAAATGGATGACACTTTAAAACCCTTTTTATTGACAAATACATACCTTTAAACAATCCATATTTTTTGAAAGCTTCTATTGCGTATTGAGAACAAGTAGGATAAAACCTACATGTAGGTCCCTTCAAAGGAGATATATATTTTTGGTAAAATCTTATTAAGTAAATACATAATTTCGATAAGTATGTATTTATTTCCTTCCATATATATGCTATTTTATTCAACAATTTTAACCTCCATAAAACAGACGTTATTAAATATGTACAGTTTTAAAATAAATTTACCTTTTTAATCAAATGCTTCATTGCTTTTTCAACCTCAATATATTCAGCATCCTTTATGGCAACTCTAGCTATAAATACTATGTCATAACCAGATTTTATATTACCATCTATATTTAACCTATATGATTCTTTTATTCTTCTTCTAGCTTTATTTCGCACATTGGCCTTACCTACTTTTTTTGAAACGGATATACCAACACGATTATTATCCGACTTGTTTGGAAGCGTATACATAACTAATAATCTATTCGCTATAGATTTTCCATATTTATAAACTTTCCTAAAATCTGAATCTTTTTTTAAGCCTTGTGTTTCTTTAAAGTTCATATTAATATCCTCCGTAAACACAGCTATGTAATAAATTACATAAAAAGGCCACTATTAAAGCGGCCTTTTTAATTATTAATGAGTTAATCTATTTCTTCCTTTAGATCTTCTTCTTTTTAAAACATTTCTTCCGTTAGAAGTTTTCATTCTTTTTCTGAATCCATGCTCTTTTTTTCTTTGTCTCTTTTTTGGCTGATAAGTTCTTTTCATTATATTGCACCGCCTTTCACAATTTTTTTCCGTTTATAAAAATAATAACTTTACTGTCAAAGTAAACATAACACATATTATTATAAATCCTTTTATATTTGTTGTCAACGTGTTTTATAGCCATTAAATCTTAGTTTTTTATTCTATTTTTAATCTTAAAATTCATAATTTCCAAAAAAATATATATTATTCCTATATATTAATGTAATCTCTTTATTCTTTTCATTGTTGATTAAATTATTCACAGTGCGACATAATTGTGGATAATTTATTCAGAACATATTGAAGTTTGACATATATTCTGATATTATAAATATACTTGTTGATAATGTTAATAATAAATAATAACATATTAAACTTATGCACAATCTGTGGATTAAATTGTGAATAAGTTTTCATATCTTAGACAATAATTGAGTAAATGAAGAGTTTTTACTATATATTTTACTATTTATAAGTTTATATACACCCTGTTTATATCTTTTAAATTATTTTTTGATAATTTTATTTATTAAAATATTATCCACATTTTATCCCAAAGTTAGAATTTATATTTTTTATTCACTTATCTTTCGTCAATTTTTGTTAATAACTTTGTGGAAAATGTTAATTATTTAGTTCGGAGGTTTATACTTATGGATATAGTTTCTTTATGGGAAAAAACTTTGCAACTAATAAAAGGTGAGGTATCTACAGCCAGCTTTAATGCTTTTTTTAAGGAAATAAAACCTTTAAAACAAATATCTAATGAGCTTATTTTTTTGGCTCCAAACGAATTTATACAAAACATACTTGAAAATAGATACTTAAACTTAATTGAAAGTTGTATAAGCCAATTATCCCTGAAAAAATATCAGATCAAATTTATTTTAGACGAAAAAGAAATACAAGATACTAATGAAGAAGATAAATCTACTACTATCAAAAAAAGTTATCCCAATTTAAATCCTAAATATACTTTTGATACCTTTGTAATAGGTAATAGTAATAGATTTGCCCATGCAGCTTGTGTAGCAGTAGCTGAATCTCCAGCTAAAGCATATAATCCTTTGTTTTTGTACGGAGGAGTTGGTCTTGGAAAGACGCATTTAATGCATGCTATCGGACATCATATAATGTGTCAACAAGAAGACCCTAAGGTTGTTTATGTTTCTTCTGAAAAATTTACAAATGAGCTTATAAACTCAATAAAAAATGATAAAAATGAAGAATTCAGAAATAAATATAGAAATGTCGATGTTCTATTAATAGATGATATACAGTTTATTGCTGGAAAAGAAGGAACTCAAGAGGAGTTTTTCCATACATTTAATGCATTACATGAAGCAAATAAACAAATAATCATATCTAGTGATAGACCACCAAAAGAAATCCCTACATTAGAAGACAGATTAAGATCAAGATTCGAAATGGGTCTTATAACTGATATTCAGCCACCGGATTTCGAAACGAGAATCGCTATACTTAGAAAAAAAGCACAATTAGAAAACATAAATGTTCCAAACGAAGTAATGACTTACATAGCTAAGTACATTAAATCAAATATAAGAGAATTGGAAGGTGCTCTAACTAGAGTTGTTGCATATTCATCTCTTACAAATAAAAATATTTCACTTGAGCTTGCAACTGAAGCTTTAAAGGATATAATATCAAATCCAAAAAGTGAAGAAATAACAGTAAACAGAATAAAAGAAAAAGTTTCAGAAGTTTTTAACATAAAAATGGACGATTTTAATTCTAAAAAAAGAACAAGAACAATAGCATATCCTAGACAAATAGCAATGTATATCTGTCGTGAACTTACTGATTTATCATTACCTAAGATAGGAAGTGAATTTGGTGGAAGAGATCATACAACAGTAATTCATGCTCATGATAAAGTAACTAGGGATATCGAAGAGAATCAACAAATAAAGGACAAAATAGATAAAATAATCTCAGATTTAAAGGGATAATTTATTCACATTTTGCCTGTTAATAACTATTGCTGTAATGTTAATAATTTTTTTGTTAAGATTTTGTTCACAATGTAATTAAGAGGTTTTTTATAAGATATTAACATTTTGTATACAGGTTAATATCTTTTGCTTTATTTGGGTTGATATGCTTATCCACTTTATCCACAACACCTACTACTACAACTACTATTGTTTTTATATATATTTTTATTAAAATGCTACAAGGAGGTTATCCACATTGAAAATAATTTGTAATCAGAAACTATTAGCTCATAAAATAAGTATTGTACAAAAAGCTATTAATGGAAAAACGAACTTTGATTTATTAAAAGGAATTTTAATAGTAGCTAAAGGAGATCAAATAGTTTTAACTGGATATGATTTAGAAATCGGTATAGAAACTTATGTACAAGCAGAAATAGCAGAGGAAGGAAGCATTGTTATAGATGCTAGACTTTTTGGCGATATAATAAGAAAACTACCTGATTCATTTGTTGAGATTGAAACAGATGATGACAACAACGTTTACATAAATTGTTTAAACTCAAAATTCAAAATTAAGGGAGATAGCCCTGATGAGTACCCTGTGTTACCTAACGTAAGTAAAGATAACTTATACAACGTGCCACAAGATATCCTAAAAAATATGATTAAACAAACTGTATTTGCCATATCTCAAGATCAAACGAAACCAGTTTTAATGGGAGAATTACTAGAAATAGTTAATGGAGAAGTCAGTTTAGTTGCTATAGATGGCTATCGACTTGCAGTAAAAAGTTGTTCTGTGGAAAACCTAAATTCAAATGCAAAAGTTATAATCCCAGGAAAAACTTTAAATGATGTAAATAGTCTTTTATCCACAGAAGAACAAGTTCAAATTGGATTTGACGATAAAAATGCAATTTTCATGATAAATGAAACAAAAATAATAACAAGATTATTAGATGGCGAATTTATTGAGTATAAAAAATTACTTCCAAGAGAACATAATACTAGGATTAAATTAAATACTAGAAGCTTACTTAATAGTATAGAAAGAGCATCTTTATTATCACAATCAGAAAGAAATAATCTAATAAAATTATCAATAAGAGATAATACACTGGCAATAACATCTAATACTGAAAAAGGTAATGTTTACGAAGAAGTAGATTTGGAATTAGAGGGAGATTACTTAGATATTGCTTTTAACTCAAGATATTTATTAGAAGGATTAAAAAATATAGAAAGTGAAGAAATATTCATCGAATTTACTACTAATGTTAATCCATGTATAATTAAGCCAGTTGATGGTATTAAATATATATATTTATTACTTCCTGTAAGGATAGCTTCAAATATATAAGACTTGGAACCCAACTGCATTTAGTTGGGTTTTTATTATTTTTATGGTATAATAAATACTTAACTAATAAGAAATAGGAGGAGTCGATATGATAGAAATAGCCATAGATTCAGAGTATATTAAGTTAGATCAATTCTTAAAACTTGCTGATATTGCTTCAACTGGCGGACATGCTAAATTTTTAATACAAGAAGGCGTAGTAAAAGTAAATGGCGAAGTTGAGACACGAAGAGGTAAAAAAATCAGACCAGGAGATCTTATTGAAGTTGAAGGAAACTCAATAATGGTAGTGTAAAAAGGAGTCCCTTTAATGCAGCTTAATAGCTTAAAATTAATGAATTTTAGAAATTATGACAATCTGTATATAGATTTTAATAAAAATGTTAATCTCTTAGTTGGTAAAAATGGACAGGGGAAAACAAATATAGTGGAATCTATTTATATGCTATCTTTTGGCAAATCTTTCAGGACGAGTAAAGATAAAGAAATTATTAAATTTGATACGGAAAGTTTGTATGTTGGAGGAAATTACACTAAATACGATACAAATGGTTTAATAGAAGTTGCAATTGGAAAAAATAAAAAGGGAATTAAAGTAAATAAGATACACATCCAAAAAATTCAAGAATTACTTGGAAATTTAAATGTAGTAATTTTTTCTCCAGAAGATTTAAGGTTAGTCAAAGATGGCCCAAGAGAACGCAGATCATTTATAGATAAAGAAATAAGTCAAATAATGCCCAAATATTATAATTATTTAATAAATTACAATAAAATATTAAGTCAAAAAAATAGAGTTCTTAAAAATAGAAATATAGATACCAACTTATTAGATGTTTATGATGAAAGTTTGTCTCAATATGGTAGCTATATATATATTATTAGAAGAGATTTTATCAAGAAAATTTCTAATATAGCAAATGCTATGCATACTAAATTAACTAACAATATAGAAGACTTACAAATTACTTATAAGAATCAAATGAATATAAGTGATGAAGATACTGTTATAGAATTAAAAGAAAGATTTTATAATAAGTTAATTGAAAGTAGAGAACATGATATGGAAGTGAGAACTACAAGATATGGTATTCATAAGGATGACTTAAATATATTTGTTAATAAATTAGATGTGAGATTATATGGTTCACAAGGGCAACAAAGGACAGCTTCTATTTCATTGAAATTATCAGAAATAGAGCTAATTAAAAATGAGGTTGGAGAAAATCCTATATTAATACTAGATGATGTATTTAGTGAATTAGATGAAACAAGACAAAAACTACTAGTAGAGAATTTAGAAGATGTACAAATGTTTATAACTACAGCAGAAATAGCTCATAAAAGTATATTTAATAAAGATAATACTACTATTTTTAATATAGAAAAAGGTAAAGTAATTAGTATACAGAATGGAGGTAACTAAATGAAACAACAAGAGTATGGCGCAAGTCAGATTCAGGTGCTAGAAGGTCTAGAAGCAGTTAGAAAAAGACCTGGTATGTATATTGGATCTACTGGACCAAGAGGATTACACCATCTAGTTTATGAAATTGTTGATAATAGTATAGATGAAGCATTACAAGGTTATTGCGACAGAATATATGTTAGTCTAAATGATGATGGTAGTGTAACTGTAAAGGATGATGGTAGAGGAATACCTGTTGAAACTCATCCTAAGACTGGGAAATCTACCTTAGAAACAGTTTTAACAGTTTTACACGCTGGTGGTAAATTTGGTGGAGGAGGATACAAGGTATCTGGTGGACTTCACGGAGTTGGTATATCTGTAGTTAATGCATTATCAAAATGGTTAGTTGCAGATATATATAGAGATGGAAAGATATATAGACAAAGGTATGAAAAGGGGATGGCAACTTTAGCATTAGAAGTAGTTGGAGAGTCTCACCATACAGGAACAATAATAAGCTTCATGCCAGATGAAACTATATTCGATGAAGTTGAATTCAAATATGAAACATTAGAACACAGACTTAGAGAGCTTGCTTTCTTAAATAAGGGAGTAAGAATTGTATTTGAAGATAAGAGAGTAGACAGCGAGCGTAAAAAAGAATTTCATTACGATGGTGGTTTAGTAGAGTTTGTTAAATACCTAAACAAAACAAAAACAGCTATACATGAAGATATAGTTCACATAGATAAAAAAATAGGCGATTCTATCGTTGAAATAGCAATGCAATATACTGATGGATATACAGAAAATATATTCTCATTTGCAAATAACATTGACACACACGAAGGTGGAACTCACTTAGCAGGATTTAAAACAGCATTAACTAAAACTGTAAATGACTATGCTAAGCGTAATAAGTTAATAAAAGAAAATGAGGTAAATTTAACAGGCGAAGATATAAGAGAAGGTCTTACAGCTGTCGTATCAGTTAAACTACCAGAACCTCAATTTGAAGGTCAAACAAAGACTAAATTAGGTAATACATATATGAGAGGTAGTGTAGATAGCGTAACAGTAGAAGAACTAGGAGCATTTTTAGAAGAAAATCCAACAACAGCTAGAATTATAGTTGATAAAGGTTTAAGAGCTCAAAGAGCTAGAGAGGCTGCAAAAAGAGCTAGAGAATTAACAAGAAGAAAAAGTGTCCTTGAAAGTACATCATTACCTGGGAAATTAGCAGACTGTGCAGAGAAAGATCCTGCAAAAAGTGAAATATTCTTAGTCGAAGGGGATTCTGCCGGTGGTTCTGCAAAACAAGGTAGAGATAGACACACACAAGCAATACTACCACTTAGAGGTAAAATATTAAACGTAGAAAAATCAAGATTAGATAAAATATTATCTTCTGACGAAATAAAAAACATGATAACTGCTTACGGTTGTGGTGTAGGAAATGACTTCGATTTAGAAAAAGCTAGATACCACAAAATCATAATCATGACCGATGCCGATGTGGATGGTGCTCACATTAGAACACTATTATTAACATTCTTCTTTAGATATATGAGACCTCTTATAGAAAATGGATATGTTTATGCAGCTCGACCACCTCTATATAAGGTTAAAAAACAAAAGAAAGAACACTACGTTTATTCAGATAAAGAATTAGAAGATTTATTAGAAGAAATAGGAAGAACAGGTGTTGAACTTCAAAGATACAAAGGTCTTGGAGAGATGAATGCTGAGCAACTATGGGATACAACAATGAACCCAGAAACGAGAACATTATTACAAGTTACAATTGAAGATGCTGTAATGGCAGATCAAGTATTCTCTATGTTAATGGGAGATAAGGTTGGACCTAGAAAAGAATTTATAGAAGAAAATGCAACATATGTTACAAACTTAGATATATAAGAAAGGAGATGAGTAAAAATGGAAGAAAATAATAAGATACTCCCTATAGAAATAGCAAGTGAAATGAAGAAATCTTATATTGATTATGCCATGAGTGTTATAGTTGGTCGTGCATTACCTGATGTAAGAGATGGATTAAAGCCTGTTCATAGAAGAATACTTTACTCTATGAATGAACTAAATTTGACGCCAGATAAACCTTATAGAAAATCGGCACGTATTGTTGGGGACGTTCTAGGAAAGTACCATCCACATGGAGATACAGCAGTATACTTTGCAATGGTAAGAATGGCTCAAGACTTCTCAACTAGAGGACTTTTAGTTGATGGTCATGGTAACTTTGGTTCTGTAGATGGTGACTCACCAGCAGCAATGCGTTATACAGAAGCAAGAATGAGTAAATTAGCTATAGAATTACTTAGAGATATAGATAAAGAAACAGTGGACTATGTAGCAAACTTTGATGAGTCTTTAAAAGAGCCATCAGTATTACCATCAAGATATCCAAACTTATTAGTTAATGGATCTAATGGTATAGCAGTTGGTATGGCTACATCTATTCCACCACATAACTTAGGTGAAACAATTGATGCAACAGTACATTTAATTGACAATCCAGATTGTAGCATAGAAGAATTAATGAATTACGTACAAGGACCAGACTTCCCAACATCAGCAATAATAATGGGAAAAGAAAATATAGCAGAAGCTTATAGAACTGGTAGAGGTAAAGTAAAAGTTAGATCTAGAGCTATAATAGAAGAATTACCAAAAGGAAGACAACAAGTCGTTGTTACAGAAATTCCTTACCAAGTAAATAAAGCTAGATTAGTTGAAAGAATAGCTGAACTAGTTAAAGATAAAAAATTAGAAGGTATTTCTGATTTAAGAGATGAAAGTAACAGAAATGGTATGAGAATCGTTATAGAGCTAAAAAGAGATGCTAATGCTAACATAGTTCTTAATAATCTGTATAAACATTCTCAAATGGAAGATACTTTCAGTATAATAATGCTTGCACTTGTTAACGGCGTTCCTAAAGTATTAAATTTAAAAGAAATGCTATATTACTATGTTGAACATCAAAAAGATGTTGTTACACGTAGAACGAAATTTGAATTAAATAAAGCAGAAGCAAGAGCACATATATTAGAAGGATTAAGAATAGCACTAGACAATATAGATGCTGTAATAAGTTTAATAAGAGCCTCTAAGACAACTCAAGAGGCTAAAAATGGACTAATAGAAAAATTTGGTTTAACAGATGTACAAGCTCAAGCTATCTTAGATATGAAATTGCAAAGACTTACTGGATTAGAAAGAGAAAAGATAGAAGATGAATACAGTGAGTTAATGAAAAAAATTGAATATTTAAGATCTATATTAGCAGATGAGCAATTACTTTTAGGTGTTATAAAAGAAGAAATTACAGCTATAAGAGAAAAATATGCAGATGAGAGAAGAACAGAAATAAGACATGCTGAAGGTGAAATCAACATGAGAGATTTAATTGATGATGAAGAAATAGCAATTACTCTAACTCATTTTGGTTACATAAAGAGAGTACCTCTAGATACATATAAGAGTCAAAATAGAGGTGGCAAAGGAATATCAGCAATGTCTACGAGAGAAGAAGACTTTGTAAAACATTTAGTTACTACAACTACACATAGTAGATTATTATTCTTTACAAATAAAGGTAGAGTATTTAGATTAGATGCTTTTGAAATTCCAGAAGGAAAGAGAAAAGCAAAAGGGACTGCTATAGTAAACTTATTACAATTAGCACCAAACGAAAAAATAACTACTCTAATTCCAGTAGATAATTCAAATAATGATGAGCTATACTTACTATTAGCTACTAAAAAAGGTATCGTAAAGAAAACTAAACGTGAAGAATTTAAAAATATTAATAAATCAGGACTAATAGCAATTGGACTTAGAGATGATGATGAATTAATAGACGTTAAAATTACAAACGGTCAAAAAGATGTCCTTTTAGTTACTGAAAATGGAATGTCTATAAGATTTAATGAAACAGATATAAGACCTATGGGTAGAACAGCAATGGGTGTAAAAGGTATAACTTTATCAGGAGATGATAGAGTAGTTTCTACGAACTTAACAGACGAAGGTCAGGAATTATTAGTAGTAAGTGAAAAAGGATTCGGTAAAAGAACAGATATTAATGAATATAGAGTTCAAAGTAGAGCTGGAAAAGGAATAAAAACATATAATATATTTGAAAAGACAGGAAAAATCGTTGGAGCTGAAATGGTTGCAGAGATAGATCAAATAATGATGATTAACTCTAATGGAATACTTATAAGACTGGAAGTTGAAGGAATTTCAATTTATGGTAGAGTAACAAGTGGGGTTAAATTGATGAAGACAGAAGACGAAGTAAATGTAGTTTCGATTGCAAAAATAAATATAGATGAAGAATAGGATTTTATCCTATTCTTTTTCCATATAAATCTGTAATATATAATTAATAAATATAAAAAGGAGAAATTACTATGAGTTCAAAAAAGGGATTATACTTAGTATTAGGAGCAGTAGCTGGATTTGTAACAGGATTATGTTTAGCACCTAAAGAGGGTTCTGAAATAAGAAAAGAAGCTAAAGAAAAATTAATAGAAGTAAAAGAAAATCCAAAAGATGTTCTACATGAAACATTTGATAGTGTTAAAGAAAAAATTATATCTATAAAAGATGAAATAATAGAAGATAATAATATAGAAATATCAGAAGAAGATATATTAATAAGTAAGAGTTTTGAAGAGGGAGATAAGTAATGAATGCATTGGGCTGGCAAATAGGGGCAGTTTTATTTGGTGCTAGCTTTTTTATAGTAGCTATATACTTAGCAAAAATATTAAATAGCGCCAACAAAGTTGTTGAAAGAACAAATAGATTAATAGATGTTAATGAAAGACATATAACCGATATAATAGATAATGCTGCACATATAACAAAAAGTGTAAGAGAAATTATGGATATCGTAACTAAAATTAGTAGCTTATTTAGAGTATTCAAGTTTTTCAAAAAATAGTACATTAAACAGGAGGTAGAATAATGTCAATAAAAATAAATTCAATACTAGATACAACAAATGATTTCTGGAAAGTTTCACTTGAAGGAGAACTAGATCTATCTACAGCAGATGAATTAAAAAAATGCTTACATAAATTAGTTGATGAGAAGAATATAGATATGAGATTAGATCTTGAAGATTTAGAGTATATAGATTCAACTGGACTTGGCGTAATGATAGGAATTCTAAAAAGATTAAAGATAGAGAATAAAGAAGTCTATATAGAAAAACCTAAGAATAACGTAAGAAAAATATTCAATATAACAGGTTTAGATAAGATTTTTAAATTGGAGGGATAGTTTTGACTTGCGAAACAATAAAAATGGAGATTACAGCAAATCCAGAATATGTAAGTATAATAAGATTAACTACTTCTGGTATTGCAAATAAAGTAGGTTTTTGTATTGATGATATAGAAGATTTAAAAGTAGCTATATCCGAAGCTTGTACAAATGCTATAAAACATAGCTCAGAAGACCGATTTACAATTATATACTCAATGATAGAAAATGGATTAACTATAGAAATAATAGATAATGGCAAAGGATATGATAGAAGTTCTGTAAGTGAGCCAGATATAGATAATCTTAAAGAGAGTGGAATGGGACTATTTATAATAGAATCTCTTATGGATGAAGTAATTGTTGAATCACAAGAAGGAAAGGGAACTAGTATAAAAATGACAAAGTATTTAGGAGTTGATATGTAATGAAGAGGGTAGCTAATGCTACAGATTACCTAAATATGGAAACTAAAGAACTTTTTAAACTTTATAGCAAAGAAAAAAATAGAGAAGTAAGAGATATACTAATTGAAAGACATCTATATCTAGTTAATATCTTAGCAAAAAAGTATATTAATAAAGGAGTAGAATTTGATGATATATACCAAGTTGCTTCTTTAGCATTAATATATGCTATAGATAGATATGATATAGAAAAAGGATTTGAATTTTCAAGTTTTGCTACACCTACAATAGTGGGTGAAATAAAAAAGTACTTTAGAGACAAAGTGTGGACCCTAAGAGTTCCCAGAAGGGTTCAAGAACTAAGTAAAAAGGTAAGTGAAGCTAAAGTTGTATTAGAACAACAAAATAAAAAACATCCTAAAGTAAAAGAAATTGCTGAATATTTAGGATGCACAGAAGAAGAAGTATTAGAGTCTATGGAGGCATCTTATGGCTACCAACCAGTATCATTAGATGCATCAAGTAACAGTGATTCAGAAGAAAATATATCCTTAATGGATAAGATAGCAGATAAAGAAGAAAGTTTTAATGATATAGAATATAAGGATTTCTTGGAAAAGTTTATAGCAACATTGAATGAATTAGAAGTTCAGATTTTTAAAGGCAGGTTCTATTTAGAAAAAACACAATCAGCTCTAGCAAAGGAATTGAATATATCTCAAATGACCATTTCTAGACTTGAAAGAAAGATAATAGAAAAGCTAAAAAAAGAATATGAAAAAAATATATAAAAACTATTGACCTATCATCTAATATAGTGTATATTATTTATTGCGCTAGAGAAATGGAGCAATAACAAACTATCACTTAGGTGGTAGGTTAATTTTTTCTTAAAAAAGAAAATTAAAAAGAGTAAAAAACATTTGACAAAAGCTTTGAAAAATGTTAATATAATACTCGTACTAAAAACAAAATGAAATTTGGTTATTATAGCAAAGAGGATACACCTGTTCCCATTCCGAACACAGAAGTTAAGCTCTTGAGCGCTGATGGTACTTGGGGGGTGACCTCCTGGGAGAGTAGGACGTAGCCAAATTTGGTGCATGCCGAAGTGGCGGAACTGGCAGACGCACAGGACTTAAAATCCTGCGAAACTTATACTTTCGTACCGGTTCGATTCCGGTCTTCGGCACCAAATAAAGTGGACCATTAGCTCAGTTGGTTAGAGCGCCCGGCTCATAACCGGTAGGTCTGGGGTTCGAGTCCCTGATGGTCCACCACAAAGAACTTTGAAAATTAAACAGTAGGTTAACAATAAATTAATTCTTTAAGAATTAAACTGAAACAACAAACAAACCAAGCCAGATATTCAGATAATGATTAGTCTGAGCGATGGACAACTTTTTT
>NZ_JAHZMP010000089.1 GCF_020748465.1 Terrisporobacter mayombei | reverse complement strand
ATAATGATGCCTGGTTCAAGTGGTTTTGAAGTATGTACAAAACTTCGTGAGAAAAGTACAGTCCCAATAATCATGCTTACTGCAAGAGATACAGATATAGATTATATTACAGGGATAACCTTAGGTAGTGATGATTATTTTACAAAACCATTTAGCCCAATGTCTTTGGTTATGAGAGTAAAATCTATATTTAGAAGGATAGAGTTTGAAAAAAAACAAAATTATGATAAATATAGTAACTTGGTAAATATGGAATTAAAATTTGGGGATGTAATAATAAATAAAAAGAATAAAATCGTTACAAGTAAAAATGTAAATATAGACCTTACACCAAATGAATATAACCTATAGACTTATTTGTTTGAAAATATAGATAGAGCAGTTTCAAGAGATGAATTATTAAACAAAGTATGGGGATACGATATAGAAGTTGAGACAAGGGCTGCTGATGATACAGTGAAGAGATTAAGTAAAAAAATTTTAGATATAAATATTATAATAGAAACTGTATGGGGGTTTGGATTTAGGTTGAAGGAG
>NZ_JAHZMP010000088.1 GCF_020748465.1 Terrisporobacter mayombei | reverse complement strand
GCTGCCAACTGCTCCACTCCGCGATATTAATTTGGTGCCGAAGACCGGAATCGAACCGGTACGAAAGTATAAGTTTCGCAGGATTTTAAGTCCTGTGCGTCTGCCAGTTCCGCCACTTCGGCACTTTTGGCTCCAAGGGAGGGACTCGAACCCTCAGCCTATCGGTTAACAGCCGAGTGCTCCACCGTTGAGCTACCTTGGAACATTACGTGGCTACGTGCTACTCTCCCAGGGGGTCACCCCCCAAATACCATCGCCGCTCAAGAGCTTAACTTCTGTGTTCGGAATGGGAACAGGTGTATCCTCTTTGCTATAATAACCACATAATCTTTATTAAAAATCACATATCGCCAACGATATACCTCCACTATCGCTTCAGGTAAATCCGTTGCTAAAAGTATTAACTTTTGTTAGTACTTTCAAAACTGCTAACATTTAATGTTTCCATTATATTTATTGGTCAAGTCCTCGACCTATTAGTATCAGTAAGCTACATATGTTACCACACTTCCACCTCTGACCTATCAACCATGTAGT
>NZ_JAHZMP010000087.1 GCF_020748465.1 Terrisporobacter mayombei | reverse complement strand
GAAAAAATTGTACATCCAGAAGACTGGAATCGTTTTTATAAGTCAAACACTGAAATAGGTAAAAACCAGATGGATTATCATACAGTGGAATTTAGGGCTAAAAATCGTAGTGGAGAATATATATGGTTAAGATGTAGAGGGCAACTAATGCGTGATGAATTTGGAGAATCAAGTATTTTTGCAGGAATAATGACGCAATTAGGTAAACAAAATAAGATTGATTCATTGACACAGTTACTGAATTATCATGAATTTATGAGTGTATTTGAAGATAAAATTTCAAATCCTATGATTGAAAACTTATGCATAGTATTATTAAATATTGACGATTTTAAAAAAGTTAATGAGATGTATGATAGGGATTTTGGAGATAATATAATAAAAACACTAGCACAGTCTATACAATCTATTTTACCAGATAATGCTGAACTTTATAAACTTGATGGAGACGAAATGGGCATTCTTGTTGATAATGTTGAAGAAAATGAAATTCTAACTCTATATGATCAAATACAGAATATGATTATACACCTTCAAC
>NZ_JAHZMP010000086.1 GCF_020748465.1 Terrisporobacter mayombei | reverse complement strand
GCTTTGCTGCAACATCAGCCCACAGGCACCAGACCAGGGGATTCATCCTGAAGAGACAGCGCAAGTGTATTGTGTTCACTGCTCATCAAAGACATCATGATGAAATGATGATATTCCGCATAAGAATGAGGCATTTTTTAAACGCAGTGCGCTGAAGTGTGGTTGGATAAAAACGTCAATCCATTCAGGAAATACGGGCGTATTCTTTTCTTTCGACAATGAGGCCGTTGGCAAAATAAAAGGGTTTCCATAATCGTTGCTGATGAATATCTTCTGCTCACATAAAAATCACACAATAACTTTGAGATCGCAGATTGTTTTACTTTTACAGCATTCGTCCCCCCATTGTTGGGCAAATATAGATTGGGCCAGAGCACGAAAGTTAATACCACGTTCGCACAGCTCCTCCAACAGCACGACAAGATGCCACATACTGCGCCCCAGTCGGTTCAGTTTACAGACTAGCAGTGCGTTCCCTGCCGATGATGTCCTGACCAGTTTTTTCAGTCCGGACCTCCTGCCACGGTTTTACGTTGAAG
>NZ_JAHZMP010000085.1 GCF_020748465.1 Terrisporobacter mayombei | reverse complement strand
CGCAACGCGATTACGTTTTAAATTAAAGGATGAAAGCAAAGCGCAAGCAGAGGTACTGAAAAAGACCCCCGGTATTATTATGGTGGTGGAAAGCGGTGGCCAGTTTCAGGTGGTCATAGGTAACCATGTGGCCGATGTCTTCCTGGCGGTTAACAGTGTGGCAGGCCTTGACGAAAAAGCGCAACAGGCACCGGAAAATGATGATAAAGGTAATCTGCTAAACCGCTTTGTTTATGTTATTTCAGGTATTTTTACGCCTCTGATCGGTTTGATGGCGGCAACCGGGATCTTGAAAGGTATGCTGGCTCTGGCGCTCACTTATCAGTGGACGACCGAACAAAGTGGTACTTATTTAATTTTATTCAGCGCCAGTGATGCCTTGTTTTGGTTCTTCCCGATAATCCTGGGATACACCGCGGGGAAACGCTTCGGCGGTAATCCATTTACTGCCATGGTGATTGGTGGAGCGTTAGTGCATCCATTAATTCTGACTGATTTCGAGAACGGGCAAAAAGCGGATGCGCTGGGGCTGGATTTCC
>NZ_JAHZMP010000084.1 GCF_020748465.1 Terrisporobacter mayombei | reverse complement strand
GCTCTTAGAAGAGAGACTGGTTATATAGGTATGATTGGAAGTAGAACAAAAATTGGATTGACGTACGAAAAACTCATAAAAAAAGGTTTTAAGAAGGAAGAATTATCAAAAGTACATGCACCAATAGACATAAAATTGAATGCTCAAACACCAGCTGAAATAGCTGTATGTATAGCTGCTGAACTTATAAATTGCAGAGCTAATAAGGAAAAATAAACTAATGAACACAGGGAGTAAAGATATTGATACTTTAAATGTTAATTTTAGAGGGATTGAAATAAAAGCAGCTTTAGTATATAAAAATATAAAAAATATTTCTATAAAAATAGATCCATTTGGCAAAATAATTGTAATGAGTCCTCCCAAAATATCTAAAACAATAATAAAAGATATAATTATTGAAAAAGGAGAATGGATACTTAAAAAGTCAGAAAAATATAAAGGAACAAAAGAAGTATACAACCAGAGAATGTTTATAACTTGCCTAAAATTTCTTAAATTAGGCAAAGATTACCATCTCTTTAAAAAAGGACCTTAGT
>NZ_JAHZMP010000083.1 GCF_020748465.1 Terrisporobacter mayombei | reverse complement strand
TATCAAAAAACAATTGAAGTGAGGTGATAGCAGTGGAAAAAGCTTATAAGTTTAGAATGTATCCAAATAAAAAACAACAAGAGTTAATTAACAAAACTTTTGGATGTTGTAGATTTGTATATAATAAATATCTTGCTAAAAGAATAGATGTTTATAAAAATGATAAAGAAACTTTTACTTATAAACAGTGTAGTTCTGATTTGACCAACTTAAAAAAAGAATTAAAGTGGCTCAAAGAACCTGACAAATTTTCACTACAAAACGCCTTAAAAGATTTAGAAAACGCATATGAAAAATTCTTTAAAGAAAAGACAGGATTTCCTAAATTTAAATCAAAGAAAACTAATAGATTTTCATATAAAACTAACTTTACAAATGGAAACATTATGTATTGTGGTCAACATATAAAACTACCTAAACTTGGTATGGTTAAGATAAGGGATAAACAAGTACCTAAAGGGAGAATACTTAATGCTACTATATCTAAAGAACCAAGTGGTAGATATTATGTATCATTATGCTGTACTGATGTAGATACT
>NZ_JAHZMP010000082.1 GCF_020748465.1 Terrisporobacter mayombei | reverse complement strand
ACTATATCAGCAATGCTGTGCAGCGGGATTTTGGCCTGTCGATGGTGTCGCGTCGTCCGGTTGCCGATGAGATTGCCAGCCGCTTTATGCCAACGCTGTGGCTGACCATAACCAGTATGGTCTGGGCGGTTATATTTGGTATGGCGGCGGGAATTATCGCCGCCGTCTGGCGTAACCGTTGGCCGGCTCGATTGAGTATGACCATTGCGGTGTCGGGGATCTCGTTTCCGGCATTTGCTCTGGGGATGCTTTTAATTCAGGTATTCTCCGTTGAACTGGGCTGGCTGCCTACCGTGGGAGCAGACAGTTGGCAGCACTACATTTTACCCTCCCTGACGCTCGGCGCGGCAGTGGCCGCCGTGATGGCGCGCTTTACCCGCACGTCGTTTGTCGATGTGTTAAGCGAAGCTTATATGCGTACCGCGAGGGCGAAAGGGGTGAGCGATACCTGGGTTGTCCTCAAACACGGGCTACGCAACGCGAGTATCCCGGTAGCTGCCCGTGAGAGCCTACTGCGCGACTTGTTTCCGGGCTGTGCCCTC
>NZ_JAHZMP010000081.1 GCF_020748465.1 Terrisporobacter mayombei | reverse complement strand
CCGGTGAGTCATATCTGACTCCGTGGGGTGATGTTGTCATTAATAATGATGGCCTTCCGGTGATGAATGGTATTGTTATGACAGAAGAGAATTCAACTCTGGTTGATAATCCATTTGGAGGGGTCTCCAGAGTTCTTAATTCTTTAATTAGTGATATGCCATCACTTTTTGCAGAAAGCTCAGGAAATAACAACAATAACACTGCTTCAGTTAATACTGCACAAACGAATGCTCAGGTCAGTGATATGGATAAGAGTTCGAAGGTGGTGGGTAATGTAATTAATGAAAAACAAAAGCAGAAGAATAAAATTGCTACACAGATTAGTGAAAAACAGAAGAAAATCGAGGAGATGAAAAAAGTATTCAAGCATCATTCTTATCATGGTATCACTGATCTTGAGAGGGATGTTGATGAGTTGCAAAAAAAATCAAATCAGCTTGATGCAGATATTAGCAAACTTAATTCTTATAAAAATACATTGCAAAGTAAAATTGGTGATGTGAATAAACAGAAGGAAGCTGAAGAAAAGGCTCGTGAAAAT
>NZ_JAHZMP010000080.1 GCF_020748465.1 Terrisporobacter mayombei | reverse complement strand
TACATCATCAACACCACCTCAGGCCGTCGTGCGATTGAAGACTCCCGCGTGATTCGTCGCAGTGCGCTGCAATATAAAGTGCATTACGACACCACCCTGAACGGCGGCTTTGCCACCGCGATGGCGCTGAATGCCGATGCGACTGAAAAAGTAATTTCGGTGCAGGAAATGCACGCACAGATCAAATAATAGCGTGTCATGGCAGATATTTTTCATCCGGGTTATTGCAGGCGTATTTGGAAAGAAATCGAGATCAACATACAGTGCACCAGTGACCAGGTTTCCGGTTTTCAGCGATCCGCGTAAACCACGTTTCAACAATTCGCCAAGGTGCTCAACAACATCCGCATTTTCGCCAAGCTGCATTTTCAGCCGCTCTGGCTCGATACGAATCAGTACCGGAATACGGTAATCATCGTTAAATGTCTGACGCATATTCGGCGCAAAGAATGGCACTTTGCTTACGGTACCCAGGCGAATACCCCGGAACTCTACCGGAGCTCCCGGTTGCAGACCGCGTACCGAATCTTTAAAGAACATCAGA
>NZ_JAHZMP010000007.1 GCF_020748465.1 Terrisporobacter mayombei | reverse complement strand
AACTTAAAAATGTCAGTAAAATTACAGTGTAGTAACTAAATTCATATTATCTAAACATATTGAAATTTCAACGATATTCTTCGTTTATGTTATTGACAGGATTGTATTTTTCTTAATTATACCTTAATTCATTATTAATATTTCATTAATTTCTTGCTTTAATGCTTAAAATTTGTATACTTTTAATTTATATTGTTTTAATAATGAATTTTCTATACAATCTTTGTATATACTTGCAATATAAAAGGAGATGTTAACATGTACGAATTAGTTCAAGTAGGTGAAAAGACCTATTATATAAATTGTCCTGCAAAAATAGGAATTTATAAAATAAACGATAAGGATGTGTGCTTAATCGACAGCGGTAATGACAAAGATGCTGGCAGAAAAATAAATAAACTTCTAAATGAAAATGAATGGAGTTTGAAACTTATAATTAATACTCATTCCAACGGAGATCATATTGGTGGTAATAATTTTTTACAAAAAAAATGGAACTGTGAAATAATATCCACACCAATAGAAAATACTTTTACTTCTTACCCAATTTTAGAGCCGTCGTTTTTATATGGAGGATATCCTTGCAAAGAACTTAGAAATAAATTTTTAATGGCAACTGCAAGTAATACCACTGGTGATGTGGATAATAATCTTCCAAAGGGCTTAGAATATATAAACCTTCCTGGCCATTTTTTTCAAATGATTGGAATTAGAACTGATGATAATATATATTTTCTTGGTGATTGTTTATTTGGTGAGAATATAATAAATAAGTACCATCTATCTTTTATTTATGATGTAAAAGAATACTTAAACACATTAGACAAAGTAAAAAACCTTAAAGGCAAGTTATTTATTCCATCCCATGCAGACACCTATGAAGATATTACTTATTTAGCGGATATAAATATTAATAAAGTAGAAGATATCTGTTGTAAAATTTGTGAATTTTGTGAAGATAATTTAATCTTTGAAGAAATTTTACAAAGAATATTTTCATTCTATAATTTAAAAATGGATTTTAATCAGTATGTTTTAATAGGTAGTACTGTACGTTCCTTTTTATCATATCTACATGACGAAGGAAAAATTGATATTGAGTTTATAGATAACAAATTAATTTGGAAAACTATTGAATAAAAAAATAAAAAGCACTAATTAAGTGCTTTTTATTTTTCATTTATAAATTTTATTAAATCTTCATAACATTTTTTTGCATCATTATAACCTTCATTATAAAGAGCTCTTAGCTTTGTCTTATCTTTTTCCACTCTACTAATACTAACTGGACCTTTTGGTTGTATTACAAAAATTTCACCACTTTTTCTTTTTTCTTCGATAAAATCTATGGTTTCATTATACATTTTATATCTATTTTCAATAGATTTTACTAAGTTTGGATATTTTTTATATTTTATTTTAAATAAATGTAAAAAACTTGCCTTAGTTTTTCTATAAGTATTATCTCTCGTTAATACTACTACATTTTTTTTATGATTATCTTCTATGGATTTTTTTATTGGAATAGAATCACTAATACCTCCGTCTAAGTATTTTTCCCCATTTATTTCTACAATTCTAGAAAGTAAAGGTAAAGAGCTAGACGCCCTAACAGCAACTATATCCTTTTTCATATCCTTTATTTTTACATATTCAGCTTCTCCAGTTTTGCAATTTGTAACAACTGAATAAAAATTACCTTTAAATTTATTAAAAGTGTCATAGTCATATAATACTAATTCATTTGGAATTATATCATAAAGCATTTCGGCTCCAAACATATCACCTGTTTTTATTAAACTATTAACACTACAATATCTTTTATCATGAATATAATCTAAGATTACTTCTAATGATCTACCTATTTGTTTTGAGTAATAACTAGCTGCATGACAAGCACCTGCTGATACTGCATAGCAATCTTCAAAATATAAGTCTTTTTCCATAAAAAAGTCTAATACTCCAGCAGTATATACACCTCTCATCCCTCCACCTTCAATTACAAGTCCACTATTAATCATCTACTTCATTCACTCCTTAAATTTTCTTCTATAGTTAAATATAATTCTTTATATTAATATAGTCAAATAATTTGAATTCCAAAATTAAAAATCATTTATATTTTATGCTAAATGAAGTAATTAAATTATAAAAGATTTGCAATAGCTTCTATTGTACTCTTTAAATCTAAATTTCCATAACCATAGGATTCGTTTGGATAGATGTATATATCTTGTTTATCTGCACCTAACATTAAAAAAGTTTTTAAAACTTTTGTAGTCATACGACTTTTCGCAAATTCACCTTGTGATCCTACATATTCCATAATTACAGCTAGTGCACCACAAACTAAAGAGCTACTAACACCCGTTCCTGTAGATGTAGTATAAGATTTATTTATAAATGTAGATATTAAATCTACACCAGGAGCTACTATATCTGGTTTTATTTGCCTTTGCTCTCCTGTAGAACCTTTAGAAGAACCTACCCATAGACTAGAAGTTTTGTTGTCATAAGCTCCTACTGTGATTACATTTTCCCCAAATCCAAACTTAGTTATTGTAAAAAATGAGTTTGGATCTATAAATCTTGTATCCTTTGAAATTAAATTTTTATTAGGAAGATAAATATGAAACTCTTTACTTATAATAAATTCAGGATATAATCTTAAAGTCCAAATACCTGGTTTAATATCATCTAAAGTTATTCTTAAAAACTGATTTCCAGTAAAAAAATAAGGATATACTATTCTCATAGTATAGGTTGTATTTTCTAAATTAAATTTGCCATAGTAAATATAACTGTCTGGAGCATAAGTTAATCTAAAACTTAACTCTCCTGATGGAGATATAATCATGGATCCAATTTTATCTGGGCCTACTCCAGATACAGTTATATCTAAGGATTTTTGTTCTCCGACTTGTATTTTTGTATCAAGATAAGGTTCATTAATAAAATTTCCTTTATAATGGATATCCGTATTTCCTTCATTTCCTGCACCTGATACAAGTATAACATTTGACCTACTTAAATTAGTAAAAGTATCTAAGTAAGTAGTCAAATTTCCTGATGAAGTTTTGGCACCTAATGTTAAATTTATGATTATACTTTTATTTTCTTCTTCTGCTGCATTTAAAACATAATTTATTGCAGCTAAAAAATCAGTATCAATATAATTTTTTATACCTACTTTAAATCTATCCTCATATTCTCTAAGCTTTACAATTACTAGTTCACTATCAACTGCCACTCCTGAATAATTAGGATTTAAATTTCCCCTTCCACTGCATATTCCTGCTGCAATAGTTCCAGTACCTGCTTCATCTTTTGTCAAAATACCATTATTTTCTTTAATCGCATTATTTATGTCTTCTCTTGTAAATTCGCTTCCAAATATTGCTCCCTTTGGGGGTGGTTTTTTATTACTACTTTGATCCCATATAGATAATATCTTGCTAGTATTGTCATTATTTATAAAATCAGGATGAAGATATTCTATACCAGAATCTATTATGGCTATTAGTATACCTTTTCCGCTAGATGTAATATAAGGATTTTTATTGATGTAACTTATTCCTGAAGCTTCTGCTACTGTTTCTCCAATATCTAATCTATTCGTTATATTTATAAGTGAACTCATTTCTTCTTCTCTTGTATAATAAGAAACTTGTGGAATAGTAGCTAGTATATTTTCGTCAAATAAATCATCTTCATATACTACTGCCAACCTATTATTTAATATCATAAAGTTAGTTATATTATTTCTAGTTAGCCCATCAGCTATATCTCCAGAATATATAATAGCATAAGATTTACTCATATATTTTTCACCTACCTCAACTGGTAAAATGCCCCTCTTATATTTAAAAAACCATAACCTAAATTATTATTAGGATATGATATATTATCAAGTCTTGTAGCTCCAGCTCTTAAATATGTTCTTATCTTTTGGACATATGATAATCTAGGATAATTTCCGTTTACAAAATTGTTTTGTAATAAATACGCTACACAACCTGATGTATAAGCTGCCGCTGGTGCAGTTCCTGTTACAGTTGCATATCCACCTCCTGGATATGGGGCAATTATATTTACTCCAGGTGCTACAATATCTGGCTTAAATTGATTATTTATAGTATTACCTCTAGAAGATGAGGGCCATATACTATTGTTAAGAATATTATAGGCACCCACAGTAACATTATCATTATATGTTGCAGGATAATTTATAGTCTTATTTGGATCTGAGTTAGTAAACTTTGTACCTGATTTCAAAAGTGCACGGTTTGATAAGTAAGCATTATATTCTCCATCTATTATATATGTTCCTGTTAATATTATTTTCCAAATACCCTTTGGTACATTAGTTAAATTAATTATAATTTGTAGCTGTCCAGAAAATAATGTAGGAAATACATATGTGATTGAATAAATTGTAGATTCAAAATCCAATATTCCAACTACTGTATTAACAATAGATACATTTACATCTCTAGTTAATTCGCCGCTAGGTGATAATACAGCCGCTCTTGCTATGTCTGGTCTGTTAAGCCATATTTCAATATTAATACTTTCTTCAAAATCATTTACTTCTAATTCTATAGATTTTACATCATTTTTGTATAATAACCTTCCACTATTATGAGTATCCGTATTTCCTTCGTTTCCTGCTGCATTTACTAAAGCAACTCCTTTTTCATAAAAAGTTAAATCTGTTAAATCTCTTTGTGATATTCCCACAAGACTATTACTTCCAAATCCAAAATTAACTACAACTGGCTTTTGAAGCTCTCTAGCTTTTTGCTTAATATAATCAAATCCTGCAGTCACCATTGCATTATTATAACTTCCATCAATTTTTCCCATTTTTACTATTATTAACTCTGCATCTTCAGCCACACCTACATAATTTTTATTTACTTTTCCCATTCCAGCACATATTCCTGCCAACATTGTTCCACTACCTTCATCATCGACTGATAATGACTTGTCATTATTTATTATTGCATTGTTTATATCTTCTTTAGTATATTCACTACCAATATAGAATCCTTGTGGATGTTTTCCATCTTTACTTTGATCCCATAATGATTCAATCTTTGTTGTATTGTCATCATATATAAAATCTGGATGTAAATAATCTATTCCTGTATCAATTAAGCCAATTAATACTCCTTTCCCACTTAAAGGTAAGTTTGGATTATTTTTAAAAAAATTTGCTCCTATTTCTTCATTTGCGTTAACTCCATCTGCAGTTCCTTGTGAAATAATTGAAAGGGAATTGTATATTACAAGATTTAATCTTGTATCTATACTACTAATAGATAATGCTTTTTTAAACGTTTCTACGGAGTTGATATCTTGATGATTAACGTATGCAAATAATACACCTAGCCTATCACTTATTTTAAAAAACTCATAATTAGGAGCTATTTCTTTTAAATCTTCTTCAAAACCTGGTTTATATAAAATAACAAAGTCAGATTTAGTATTAAAATACGATGGCAATTGTCTATTTAATTTCATAGGCAATTGTCTATTTAATTTCATAAGTTTTTCTAAATCATAAAATGAACTGGAGTAATTAATATACACACTAATCATTCCTCTTACTTTTTCCTTAGATTCAAATAAAAGTTTCCATTTACCTTCACATATATTTTCTTTTTCATCGTTTACTGATAATGTAATTTTTATTTTCTTATGATAACTATTTTTCTTAAATATATAAGTCTCTGCCTTTATTTTCACATTATCTATTTTATTTTTCACAATGGGAATATCATTTGAAATAAATTTAGATCTTTTATTATTTGGATTTATAATACATACTTGTAAGTCTTCATTGAAATCTGCATAAATGTGAATATAAACTTTCCTTTCTTCTTGTGGAACTTGAAAGGAAATAGTTTTATTTGAATCATCATCAAAACTAATACTTATCTTTTTAATATTAATCACCTCCTGTAAAAGGCTATATTAATATATATACAAAAAAAGAACTTATTATAATTAAATTATAATAGGTCCTTATATTTTTTATTGGAATAGTTTATTTGTGAAGTCTCTGATATAGTATCCATTGCATTTTCATACTCATGTACTACTGTTAATCTATTGCTTCACACTATAAATTAAGTTTATATTACTTTTAATTAGCACAGTAGCTATATTCTTCCGAATATATAATATCATAAGATTTAATCATATAATTTTTTACCTACCTCAATTGGTAAAATGCTCCTCTTATATTTAGAAGACCATAACCTAAATTATTATTAGGATATGATATATTATCAAGTCTTGTAGCCCCCGCTCTTAAATATGTTCTTATTTCTTGAACAAATGCCAATCTAGGATAATTTTCGTTTACAAAATTGTGTTGTAATAAATACGTTATACATCCTGATGTATAAGCTGCCGCCGGTGCAGTTCCCGTTACAGTTGCATATCCACCTCCTGGATATGGGGCAATTATATTTACTCCAGGTGCTACAATATCTGGCTTAAAAATATTATTTATAGTGTTTCCTCTAGAAGATGATGACCATATATTATTGTTAAGAGTATTATAGGCACCTACAGTAATATTATCACTGTATGTTGCAGGAAAATTTATTGTTTTATTTGGATCAGACTCTGTAAATTTTGTACCTGGTTTTAATCGCACTCGATTTGGTAAATAAGCATTATATTCACCATCTATTATATATTTTCCAGTTAATATTATCTTCCAAATTCCCTTTGGCACATTAGTTAAATTAATTATAATTTGTAGCTGTCCAGAAAATAATGTAGGAAATATATATGTGATTGAATAAATTGTAGCTTCTAAATCTAAGATTCCAACTACTGTATTATATATAGTTACATCTACATCTCTAGTTAATTCACCGCTAGGCGATAATACAGCTGCTCTTGCTATATCTGGTTTATTAAACCATATTTGAATACTAATACTTTCTTCAAAATCATTAACTTCTAATTCTATAACTTTTTCATCATTATTGTGTAATAACCTTCCACTATTATGTGTATCCGTATTTCCTTCATTTCCTGCTGCATTTACTAAAGAAACTCCTTTTTCATAAAAAGTTAACTCTGTTAAATCTCTGTCTGATATTCCCACAAGGCTATTATTTCCGAATCCAAAATTAACTACAACTGGCCTTTGAAGTTCTCTAGCTTTTTGCTTAATATAATCAAACCCTGCAGTCACCATTGCATTATTATAATCTCCATCAATTTTACCCATTTTTACTATTATTAATTCTGCATCTTCAGCCACACCTGCATAGTTTTTATTTACTTTTCCCATTCCAGCGCATATTCCCGCTAACATTGTCCCACTACCCTCTTCATCAATTGATAATGAATTGTCATTATTTAGTATTGCATTATTTATATCTTCTTTAGTATATTCACTACCAATGTAGAATCCTGGTGGAGGTTTCCCATCTTTACTTTGATCCCATAGTGATAAAATCTTTGTTGTATTGTCATCATATATAAAATCTGGATGTAAATAATCTATTCCTGTATCAATTAAACCAATTAGTACTCCTCTTCCACTTAAAGATAGGTTTGGATTATTTTTCAAAAAATTTACTCCTATCTCTTCATTTGCATTAACACCATTCGTAGTTCCTTGTGTAATAATTGAAAGGGAGTTTGGGATTACAAGGCTTAAAATTCTATCTATACTATTAATAGATAATACCTTTCTTAACCTTTCTACTGAGTTTATATCTTCATAATTAACATATGCAGATAACACACCTAAGTCATCACTTATTTTTAAAAAATCATAATTAGGAGCTATTTTTTTTAAATTTTCTTCGAAACCTGGTTTATATAAAATAACATAGTTAGGCCTAGTATTAAAATACGATGGCAATTGTCTATTTAACTTCATAAGTTTTTTTAAATCATAAAAAGAACTAGAAGAGTTAATATAAACATTAATGGTTCCTCTTACTTTATCCTTAGGTGTAAATAAAAGTTTCCATCTACCTTCACATATATTTTCTTTTTCATCATTTGCTAATAATGTAATTCTTATTTTTTTGTGATAACTATTTTCATTAAATATATATGTCTCTCCCTTTATTTTAACATTATCTATTTTATTTTTTATAATTGGCATATCTTGTGAAATAAATTTAGATCTTTTATTATTTGGGTTTATAACGCATACTTGAAAATAATCATTAAAATCTACATAAATGTGAATATCAACTTGCCTTTCTTCCTGTGAAATTTGAAAAGAAATAACTTTATTTGAATCATCATCAAAATTAATACTTATCTTTTTTATATTAATCACCTCCTGCAAAAGGCTATATTAATATATATATACAAAAAAAGAACTTATTATAATTAAATTATAATAAGTCCTCATATTTTATTATTTAATTTAGAATTCACAGTTTTTAGGAGTTCTAGGGAATGGTATAACGTCTCTTATGTTTGATACACCTGTTAAGTACATTATCATTCTTTCAAATCCTAAACCAAATCCTGAGTGAGTAGCAGTACCGAATTTTCTAAGTTCTAAGTACCACCAATAGTCTTCTCTATTTAATTCGAATTCGTCGATTCTTTCTAATAATACATCATGTCTTTCTTCTCTTTGAGATCCTCCGATGATTTCTCCAACACCTGGAACTAATAAGTCCATAGCTCTAACTGTTTTCCCATCTTCGTTTAATCTCATGTAGAATGCTTTTATATCTTTTGGATAGTCAGTTACGAATACTGGAGCATTAAATATGTTTTCTGTTATATATCTTTCATGCTCAGTTTGTAAATCTATTCCCCACTCTACTGGGTATTCGAACTCTACACCTGATTCTAATAATAACTCTACCGCTTTAGTATAAGTTATTCTTACAAAATCAGAACTTACTATACTGTTTAATCTTTCTAATAATCCTTTGTCTACAAATGCATTGAAGAATTCCATTTCTTCTGGACAATGCTCTAATACATAGTTTATTATGTATTTTACCATATCTTCAGCAAGTTCCATGTTATCTTCTAAGTCAGCAAAAGCTATTTCTGGTTCTATCATCCAGAACTCAGAAGCATGTCTTCCAGTGTAAGAGTTTTCAGCTCTGAAAGTTGGTCCAAATGTATAAACATTTCTAAATGCAAGTGCCATTATTTCTGCGTTTAATTGTCCTGAAACTGTTAAGTTAGCTTCTTTTCCAAAGAAATCTTCAGAATAATCTATTTTTCCTTCTTCAGTTTTAGGAACATCATCTAAGTCTAGAGTTGTTATTCTAAACATTTCTCCTGCACCTTCACAGTCACTACCTGTTATTATTGGTGAATGTGAATATACGAAGTTTCTTTCTTGGAAGAATTTATGTACAGCATAAGCTGCCACACTTCTTACTCTAAATACTGCTGAGAACATATTACTTCTTGGTCTTAAGTGAGCAATAGTTCTTAAATATTCTACTGTATGTCTTTTCTTTTGTAGAGGGTATGAATTATCTGATTCACCTTCTAATACAACCTTCGTAGCATGTATCTCAACTGGTTGCTTAGCTCCTTCTGTAGCTACTAATTTTCCTTCTACTAATATAGAAGAGCTTATTGGTAACTTCCCTATTTCTTTAAAATTTTCTAATTTATCATCTAAAACAACTTGCATATTCTTGAAAAATGAACCATCATTTAGTTCTATAAATCCAAAGTTTTTTGATACTCTAGATGTTCTTATCCACCCAGCAACTTTTACATCTTTGTCTATGTATTGTTCTTTATCTCTATAAAGATTTTTTATTTCTATAAAATTTTTTTGCATAATTTTACCTCCTATTTAAGTATTTTATCTATTTTATTTTAAAAATATTCTTTATTAATATTATATATCAATTGAAATAAGAAAAATATTGTTTAATAAAAACTAATTTTTTATTTTTATTGCCTTAACTTTACCTATTTATACAGTTTTAATTTAAGACAGTATGTAATAATTAAAATTAAAAAAAGCCTTCCATCCTAAATACTTAGGACGAAAGACTATACTTCCGCGGTACCACCTAATTTAACTTTCATCAAGTTCAACTCTATTGATGTACTATCATACATCACCAATATGATAACGGTTTGGTTCCGACTAAATCTACTCTCTTAAAAGATTTCTCTTAGTAGCTCGAGGATGTTTTTCATTATAAAATCTGTACTGGACTCCCACCATAACCAGCTCGCTTTAACTTCAAAATATAATTACTCTTCCCTTCACAGCATTTATTTCTGTTTATTAATTTTGGTAATTTAAATAATATATCAATTAATAGGTAATGTCAATACGTATTTTCTAAATATTATTACATTTTATGTATAAAATTACGTCCAAATTTATGCTTTATTTCAATAAATTAAAATAGGGAGTTGCACTCCCTATTTTTTTATTATTATTTTAAGTTCTACTACCATTATCTACCCAATCTTTTGCTTCTATTACATTTTCTAAAGAAGGAATGGGAACCTTACTATCTGGATACTCCTCATTTTTATCTAGTATAGCTGCTGTATAACCACTATTAACTGGAGTAGCTGAGCATAATCTTTCATTGTCTTTTCCACTAAGTTGTTTACTAACCCCATGATTTACGTTGTCTTTTTTTGTATTCAAATTGTGCCTCCTTTTATCAACCTTTTTATTATTTTTCACCAAATCTCTATAATAATTCATGTTTAATTTTATTTTTATAATAAATTTAATCGATATTTTTAGCAATTTTTATTAGAGTGTTTTGATAGTTTAAAAGTCCATAACCTTGTGATATATTTGGGTAATTATATAAGCTATTTTGAGTTGCTCCAATCATTAAATATGTTTTTAGCGGCTCATTATAAAGAGAGTACCTTGGTAAATGAGTTTGTTTTAGAATATATTCCATTATTAATGCCAAAATTCCACAAACTATGGAAGAACTTATTCCACTTCCAGTTCCTGTATTGTAAGTATTATTTGGAAAAGCAGAAATAACATTTACTCCAGAAGCTACAATATCAGGTTTTATTTGATTTTCACCATGAGGGCCTTTAGATGATCCAAGCCACATGGAATTTGTTTTTTCATTATAAGTTCCTACAGTTATTACATATCTCAAAAGACCAAGTGCTGTAATAGTATAGGATGAATCTCCATCTAAAAATCTTGTTGTTGGAGATATGATATTTCTATTTGGTATATATAAATTATAATTACCATTTATAATGTACTCTGGAATAATCCTAATTGTCCAAATACCCGGTTTAATATCTCTTAATTTAATTTTTATAACAGTACCACCTGATAATAACCAAGGCAAAATATATTCTATGGAATAATCTGTGTTTTCTAAATTGAAACTACCATTAATTTTATAATTATCAGGAACATATTCAGACAATTGGCTAATTTCACCTGATGGGGATATTATGGCTACCTTAACTTTATCTGCTCCAAGAAAGTTTATAGTAATATCAATATTAGTATCATCTCCTTCTTGCAATATCACATCTTTATAAACCCCTTTATCAAAAGTTGTACCTTTACTAAATTGACCAGAATAATGTATATCTGTATTTCCCTCATTTCCTGCACCACTTACTATTACTGTTCCTGATTGAGATAACTCTGTAAAAGTATTAAGAGTTGATAAATTATATAATGATGCTGATGTTGCACCTACAGAAAAATTAATTATTAGAGGCTTATTTAGCTTTTTTGATACAGAAATCACATAAGATATGGCTGCAAAAAAATCTGAATTTTTATAATTTATTCTATCTTTTCTATATGTGTTTTCATATTGTTTCAATTTAACTACTATTAACTCAGCCTTTGGAGCAATTCCTTTATAAGATTCTTTTATTTTTCCTCCAGAAGCAATAATTCCAGCTGCAATAGTTCCTGTTCCAATTTCATCTATACATAAATCTCCATTGTTATTTTTTATTGCCTCGTTTATTTCTTCATTTGAGTATTCTGAACCAAAAATCATACCATTTGGTGGTTTTGACTTATCACTTTCTTGATTCCATATGGATACTATCTTACTGGTACCATCTTCTTTTATAAAGTCTGGGTGTAAGTAGTCTATTCCAGAATCTATTATGGCAACTAAAATACCTTCTCCAGTTAAATTTACATAAGGATTGTTAAAAGCACTTATACCAGAAGCAGTTAAAATATCTACTCCTTCTTTCAAATTATCTGTAATATTAATAAGTGTACTCGTGGATGTAGATTCTTCCCACCAATCTATGACATCTATATTATTAAGTTTTTTTTCATCATAATCTTCAGGTGTATAAATAACTCCAGATTGATTATTTAAAGGTATAAAATTATAGATACCATTATCCTGTAAACTATTTTTAACTTCTTCTATTGGCAATTTGTATAATATAATATATGAATTTTCATTTATTCTAATTTTTCATTCCCCTCCTATCTAAATTGTTCAAATGTACCTCTAACATTTAGTAGTCCATATCCTGCTATATCATTTGGATATACTGTACCTTCATTTCTTCTTGCTCCTAATTGTAAAAATGCTTTAATATTAGGTATGAATCCTTGTTTTGGATATTTATTGTCTACTATTGTATGTTGATAAAACAAGGCACAAGCGCCACTTACATAAGCTGCTGATGCTGCCGTTCCTGTCAATCTACCATAAGTATTATTTGGATATGGCCCAATAATATTTACTCCAGGGGCTATAATATTCGGATTTAAATCATTTTGTATATTGGGTCCTCTAGATGATGGTGGCCATATATTATTATTTTGTAAATCATAAGCTCCTACTGATATAAGATAGTCTTGTATAGCTGGAAAATTAACTGTATAAAATGGATCTGGATTAGAAAAATTTGTTCCCTCATTTAAAAAAGCCTTATTATTCATATAAATATTGTATTTGCCACTTATTATAAATAGTCCTGTTAATCTTATCTTCCATGTACCCCTAGTTATATTATGAAAAATAATTTGCACTAATTGTTGACCAGAAAAAATTGTTGGATATATGTAACTGATGAAATATTTCGTATTTTCAAAATCAAATTGTCCATCTACTGTTATATAATATCCTACGGAAATATCTTTGCTTTCTTCTCCACTAGGAGATATAAGTTTTACATTTATTTGATCTGGTCTATCCACCCATACATAAACTTGCAAAATAGGTTCCGTTTTCGTCACTTCAAACTCCACATCCTTACTTTCTCCCGCTCTATTAATTCTTCCAGTAGTATGAGTTTGAGTATTAGCTTCATTTCCAACTGCTCCCACTTCACAGTATCCTTTTAATAAATTTAGCTCATTTTCCACAATTCCGCTTATATAACCAGCCTGTAAAATATTCCCTACAGAATCAGTCATTATTATAGGTTTTTTAAGTTCTTGTGATTTAAATAATGCATATTGTCTTGCTATATAAAAATATGCATTATTTGTAAAACCTTCTACTGTTTTTAATTTTACTATTACTAATTCTGACTGTGGTGCCACACCTTCGTATTCTTTTTTTACTCTACCAAGTCCTGCGCATATTCCACTAATCAATGTTCCACTACCTGTTTCATCTTTTGTTAAGCTATCATCCTTGGCAGCTATAGCTTTATTAATATCTTCTTTTGTATATTCTGTTCCTATATAAAATCCCTTAGGAGGATTACCTTCTTTTGTCTGATCCCATATATAAGCTATTTTACTCGTTCCATCTTCATATATAAAATCCTCATGTAAATAATCTATACCAGAATCAGCTACACAAATAAGTACTCCTCTTCCCGTTATATCCATATTAGGATTGTTTTTTATAAAATTAACACCTATTTCTTCATTTGCATTTATTCCTCCACTTACTCCAGGAGTCGGTTTTCCTAATAATTCCATACTTATCACACTTGTTGCTCTAACAGTAACTTCAGATTCAACTAATTTTGATAGTGCATCTTCATAACCTTTTACAGCATTCAAAATACCTGTATTTTCCGATAATCTTGTAAATTTATTTTCTAATCCTATACTTTTTAATTCATCTAAAAATCCTTCTCTTATAGTAAGAAAAGCACTTTCAGTGGTGTCCTCCTCTCTAGCATTAGCACCATCTGTATTTTTACTGGTTCTAAATAAACCATCTATTTCATTACCTCCATAAGATCTTAAAATAATATTTCTCATATATAAAAATCCAAAACCTGATTCATTCGATGGATAAGACTGCCCTTCTAATCTTCTTGCATTATCTAGTAAAAGTGCTTTGGAACGCTGAGAGTATAAATACAAATCATTTCTTTTTACTATTCCCCACTCCATTAATAGTGCGCAAACTCCTGTTACATGGGGTGTTGCCATACTTGTTCCTGTAAGAGCTCCTGTTGTTCCCCCTGGTAAAAATGATAAAATATTTTCTCCAGGAGCCAATATATCTGGTTTATAAACTCCTAAGCTTACATCTCCTCTTCCTGAAAAAATTGATACTGTATCTGTTCTAGAGTCAAAACTCCCTACAGTTATAACTCTAGTTGCTGTTCCTGGAACTGTTACAGTTAATATATTGCTTGGCGAAAGAAATCTTGTATTTGCGCTTATACCTTCTGATGTTGGCAAATATAAGTCAATTTGTCCATTTACTATTTTTATCGGTCTAAATTTTAATCTCCATATTCCCGAATTCATACCTTGTTCAATTGATGTTGATGTTAATCTTATTGTAACTCTTCTAGCAAGAGAATATGGTTCTATTGGATAAAAAACCCCTGTAACCCTTGTATTTCCCAATGTATTATTTATATTAGGATTATCCAATGATAAAGCTTGAGATGATTGGTTCGATGGATTTGTAACTATTATTGAAAATTCATCTATAAAATTTGGCCAAATATTTATATTAATAATCATTTCATTTTCACCAATAACTACTTCCACATCTTGGTCCGAATTTTCTGTAAGCTGAATTCTTTTATGTCCTCCTTTATTAGCATTGTTACCTGCCGCTACTACTATATTATTTTTCCAGAATAAGCACTGATCATCAATATATTGTTCGAACAAAGATAAACCTCTATGTGATCCTTCATTACTCCCGTAACTAATATTTATTGCCACTGGTCTCTTTAATTCAAGTGATTTGTCTAAAATAAATTTAATTGCTCTCATAAATTCTGTACTTTTAGAATAATAGTCTGTCTGTCTATTTCCTACCCTAACAAAAATTATATCCGCATCATTTGCAATACTAGCAGCTATTCCTGATACATGAGTGCCATGAGTTGCTGTTATTGATATGGGAATATATTTCTCACCATTTATAGCTTGATTTATATCTTCATTTGTATAAAGAGATCCTGACTTAAATCCTTCCGGCGGTGTGCCTTTAATAGATTGATCCCATAAATATAATATTTTTGATTTTCCACTAGCATCCTTGAAAATAGGAAGAGTGTAGTCTATACCTGAGTCGATAAGACCTAAAATCGTACCATTTCCAGTTAACCCTGTTCTATTTTTAAAACTTGTTATACCTGTACTAGAAAAACTTTGTTCATCTTGAGTTACTAATACAAATGGTTTCTCCACATATTCTATCTCACTATAATTTAATAGTTCGTCAAATTTATTAGGATTATCTGCTATTATTATTGCATAAGTAGGACTTAATATTTCAACATCTACACCTAATTCATTTTCTAGTTTTAATATATCACCATTATATTTAACAACTACTTCATAATCTATATTAATCACCTCCATTATAAGCAAATACAATTCTATATTAATTATATTAGCTATTATGGACGTTTATGATGATTGAAGGTTTTAACTCATAAAAAAAAGCCCCATATAAAATGGGGCTTAAAGTTTCTTACTGATGGGTATCTTCAATTTTTTTGCTTAGCCTACCCATCATATTTTTAGAAAAATTTGAGATTTCTTTTGGAACACATTTTGACTCAGCTAATAAGCAATATATCTCTAAAGCTCTTTTATAATCTTTTTTACCAGCATAAGCCTTATAAGCTTCTTCTGCAAGATTTTTAGATATTTCATTAATTCTCTTAGCTCTTCTTTCCAATGTTATATCTCTCCCCTAATCATTCTTTTTACTAATATATATTAGAATATCTATATATTATGAACAAATTAAGTTTGATCTTGTGGTGCTTCTCCTTCTTCATCCTTACTTTCTTCCTCATCTTCTTCATCTTTTATAATAGTATCTTTTATACTCTCAATATTACTTGGCTTAGATGTACCTTCTTCATTTCTTCCAACTACATAAATTTCATATGCTATCTCATTAATGTCTTTATCTAAATCTATGCTTATTATGATATTTGGATTTTTTAAAAAAGACTCTTGAGTTATAGATCTATATAATTCAAATTCTGAACCACCTTTTGTATCATCTTTAACGTAAATATCATAATTTGTAGCACCATTTAGAATATCCCAACTTAAAGCAATTTTAAGCTTATTATCTTCAATAATATACTTGGAAAATAAGTTTCTTATCATACTATTCTCTAAAGTTCCTTCTTTTACATTTATAGTTACTACTTCAATCCTCTTATTTTCTCCTTCTCCACAACTTATAGTTATTTTTTCACTACCTTGTCTTATACCAACTATAGTTCCATCATTTTCAAAAGTTATTGCCCTTTCCACAGGTAGCTTAGATTGAGAAAATTTATATGAAACCCTTGGTGGAGTTAAATTTTTAGGATCTGTTATTATTCTAGGTTTTAATTTTATTGCTTCTCCTACTGTTATATCAAAGCTACTATCTATTTCAATTCCTTTAACTCTAGCTACAATATTATATCTTATTGCTTCCACCTTATCCTTTGATTTTGCATATATAGTTGCTTTTCCTACTCCAACAGCTTTAATCTTATTATTAATCACTTGTAATACATTTTCATTGGAGCTTTCATAAGTTACACTATATGAGTTATTAAATTCTTTGTAATCTACTTCCACAGAGCTACTGATTTCTGCTTCATCACCCACATACTTTAATGTACCATCTACAGATACATTTAAATCCTCTATAGATGGATCTACTACTCTAATAGTTACCTTTTGCAACACTCGAGAGTTTTGCATAATTGCTACAGAAGTATAACCAGTTTTTAGGGCATTTAATATAACTGTATTTTTTTCTTTATTACTATTATCTTTAAGTTTTATTGTTTTTGTATTGTCTAAAATAGTAAATTTTATATTTGGGTCTTTTGCATATCCAGGAATTTTAATATAGTCTCCTGCTGATAATACTACGTTGTCACCAAGTTTAACCACATATTTATCTATATCTTGTATATACTCTCCTTCTATTATCTTAATATCTACACCTTTAATCATAGGAGGTATAGCTCCAGACTTAAAAAGATAATATTGAACAAAAAATAATAGAGGAAAAAGTACAACTATAAATATAATTTTTTTATCTTTATCAACTTTTTTCATCTCCACCCTCCTTAAAATTAATATTGTTTAATCATACTAATATATCCTAAAGTAAAATTTTTATTTACTATTATAATTATTTATAATATACATAAATCCTTGTAATATCTTTAATAAACATTATTTCAAAATAATTCAAATTATCTTATTAAATCTCACTATTTCTCTTTTATATTTTATTATAAATTATAACAATTATCTTCTTTTTCTTCTATAGTTCAATTATTATCATTATTGTAATTTTTAAAACTAAATATTTTTATGTTAAATTATTAATAATATTTGTATATAAAAATAAAACTAATTATAATATTTATAAAGGTGATTATTGTTGAAAGGAGTTTTATAATGGGGAAAGATAGAAATAGGCGAAACCTAAAACAATTCGCTAAAGATAAAAATATAGAAATATCTGTACAAAGATATTTAATTGATGCCTTAAGCTATATGGCTCTTGGACTTTTTGCTTCATTATTAATAGGTACTATTTTTAATACTTTAGGAGATAAGTTTGGAATAAGTTTATTTACAGATGTAATAAATCCACTAGCTAAACAAGTTACAGGTCCTGCAATCGCTGTTGCTATTGCTTATGGACTTCAAGCACCTCCTTTAGTTATGTTTTCTTGCGCGTTAGTTGGAGCTTGTGGAAATGAGTTAGGTGGTCCTGTTGGTGCTTTTGTAGCAACTATATTTGCAGTTGAGTTTGGTAAAATTATTTCTAAAGAAACAAAAATTGATATACTAGTAACTCCTGCAGTAACTATTATTGTTGGAGTTTTGGTTGCACAGCTTACTGGTCCTGCCGTATCTGCATTTATGACCACATTTGGAAATTTAATTATGAAAGCAACAGAAATGCAACCTATATTTATGGGTGCTCTAGTTGCTGTGTTAGTTGGAATAGCGCTAACCTTGCCAATAAGTAGTGCGGCCATTTGTATAATGTTAGAACTTAGTGGACTGGCTGGTGGAGCAGCAACAGTTGGTTGCTGTTGCCAAATGGTTGGATTTGCAGTAATGAGTTATAAAGAAAATGGCATGGGTGGCTTATTTGCACAAGGAATAGGAACTTCTATGTTGCAAATGTCAAATATAATAAAGAACTGGAAAATTTGGATACCTCCAACATTAGCATCAGCTATTATTGGTCCTTTATCTACTACAATATTTAAAATGGAGAATATTCCAATAGGTTCTGGTATGGGTACTTGTGGCTTAGTTGGGCAATTTGGTACAGTTACAGCTATGGAAGCTGCAGGAAAAGGCGGTTCTATGATGTGGATGGGTATTTTACTTCTTCATTTTATTTTACCAGCTATCATAACTCTTATTATAGCCAAGTTTATGAGAAGTAAAAATTTAATAAAACCTGGAGATTTAAAACTTGATATATAAAATTCGTATCGCTCATATCTCCAACGAGGTATCTTAGCTACCGCTTCAAACAACTCCGTTGCTTAAAACTCATAAAAAAATAAGGCTGTATATTCACAGCCTTATTTTTTTAATACATTTTTTAATAACCAATCTATAGAACCTTTACTATTTTTCCATAAATTTATTGACTCTTCACAGTAGAAGTTTGCTTCGTTAAATAATACAGGATTTATGTATACTCCTGACATTTGCATGAAAGCAGTCCATTTTATTAACTTTAATGCTATATATTTATTTGTATTTACTGCATCTTTTAATGCATCTTTTGCCATAAACATATTGTTATTTTTATAATAGTATAAAGTTTTACTGTATAACCATATTGCAGTTTTATCATCTTTATATCTTGCAAATAAGTCATTTATTTCTTTTCTATCATTTTTTTCTATAAGTATATTTATTAACTTATATCTTATACCTTGATGGTCTTGTGGATTTAAATTTAATAATAATTCATATACTCTCTTAGCCGAACCATAGTCTTTATTATTATTAAATAAATTTCCTAAGTCTTGTAAAGCTATCATATATGGTTTTGTTATTTCATCTTCCCAGTATACAACTTCACCATTATTTTCTATCATTTCTACTGCAACTTTTATAGCATTTTCAAAATTTTCAACTTTTTCTTTGAACTCATTAGATTCATGAGCTAACTGCATGAAATGTTGATACATTCTTTGTTTTTCGTCTTTTACTTCTTCAACTTGTGATTCAGTAGTTACAGCAACTTCTTTTTTATCTACTATTTCTTTTTCTTCTATATTTTCAGTCGCATCATTTGTAGAAGATATTATTACTCTTACGTCATCTTCTTGTAAGTTTAAAATTTCTTTAATAGTTTCAGCTTTATTTTTTATCGTTCCTGCTGATACCCCTATTTTTTGAGAGAAATCTTTCTTTGTCATGTACATTGAATGTTTTTTGTTAAATACTCCGTTCATATCTAACACTATGTTTAATATAGAAGCAGCCCATATATCAGTTCTTGAAGTTTCTAATATTTCTGCATTTGCATCTTCTAGTATGTCTAGGATTTCCGTACTCTTTTGTGTAAAATCTCTATTTAAGTTTTCATTTGAGAAATCCATTATTATATTTTTTATTTGTGATTTCGTATTGCTCATTTAAATCCTCCATATTACATTAAAATAACACTATTTACTATTATAACATTTTTTTCAAAAATGTATATTTAAACTTTAGAAATGTTTAATATATGATAATAAAATTTTACTATATATAAGGAAATTTTTAATTTAGAATAAAAAACTCTAGGAATATCCTAGAGTTTTTTTATTACTCATTTATTACAACAGCTATAAATTCTAAATCTTCATTACCTATATTTTCTATACAGTGTTTGTTTCCATCAGCAGTATATATTGCATCACCTTCATTTACTTCTACAAACTCATCATTGTCTAAAACTTTTCCTTTACCCTTTGTTATGTAATAAATTTCAAAGTCATCTACGTGGTCATGCATTCCTATAGAATTTCCTACTGGTATCGTTATTTTTGAAAATAATTTTGCCTTTCCCCTTAAATCGTCACCTTCAACAATAAATTCTCTTTTAACTAATCCCTTGCCATCTCTTAAATTAGACTCATTTGTTCTGATTTGTGATTTTCTTATTATCATATAAAAAGCCCCTTTCTTTATAATACACAACTAATAATATCAAAATTATTAAGTTTTATCAATAAAAGCCCCTTCATGAAAAGGAGCCTTTAGTTATTGTGTCTATTTGGGATTATATTAAATTAAATATTTTTAATATCACATATTTACTTTAACATCATATTTTTCTAAAGCATCTTCTAGTAGCGTACTTTGCTTATCATTACTTAAAGTCTCTATAAGAGATTCTTTTACATCATCAAAGTCACTATATTTCTCTCCAGTATTTTTAATAATATGATATCCATAATTAGTTTCCACTACCTTAGGATAAATTTCATTTGTCTTTAAAGAAAATGCTGCTTCTTCAAAGTTTTCATCCATTTGTCCTTTACTGAAATACCCTAAATCACCACCCTTACTAGCGTTATAAGAGTCATTAGAATATTCAAGTGCTAAATCATCAAAATCTTCTCCATTTAGCGCTCTTTTAAGTAGTTTTTCCGCTACTTCTTTATTTTCCTTCTTTTTATCATCACTTAATTCTTTTCCATTTTCATCATAATTACTAATTAAGATATGAGATGCTCTTATTTGGAAGAAGTCTTTTTTATTATTGTTATAATAATTCTTGGCTTCTTTTTCACTTACTTTAGAATTTTCTTGTAAATACGTTGTTGCTATCATTTCTTTTTTTAGACTTTCTTTCATATAGTCCTTAGTAAGATTAAATTTACTTAAATATGCATCCTCAGTTAAATTAAATGATGACTCAATTGATGACATAGTTTTAGAGTAGTTGCTCTCCACTTCAGCATCAGTTACTGTAATTTTTGCTTCTTTTCCAGCTTTATATAATGCTTCTAGATTTGTCATATAATTTATTGTGCTAGCTTCTTGAGATTCAATTTCTTCATTTGATAATTTTTTTAATCCTTGGTAGTAGAAGTATGGTTCCATTCTTTTTGCAAAATCTGCTCCTGTTATTTTAACATCTCCAACAGTTGCCAATACTTGTGATTTATTATAAGATTTATGAGTAGCTGGTAAGATTCTTCCCATATCTATTCCTATATAAATACCTGCGCCCATTCCTATAATTGCTACAATTAACATGGATACAATTGTCTTACCTCTTTTACCTCCTATGTACTTTTTTAGTTTACTTTTCTTTTCTCCACTATCCTCTTTATGTGAATGATCTACAGTCTCTTCTGTAGTTTCTACATTATCAATGATTTCATTTTCTTTATTCGGTTTATCTTGAGACATTTGGATCCTCCTAAATTTATTTCTTATTTATATATTACAACATATAATATTTTTTGTGTGAATAGAAATGGAAAGTAATATGAAATTTTTATGAATTTTATAATATTTTATAATCTTCGCAATAAGAAAGGAGTAATTATTAATGTTCCAATTAAACCATCTACCATATCTATCATTGTGTCTTTTAGGCCACCAGCTTGACAATTTATTTTAAATAATAAATCTAAAGTAAACTCTAAAATTTCCCATAAATTTGCTATTCCCAAGCTAAACATAAAAATAAAAATGAAGAAAAAAACTTTTTTTATATTTTTCCTATCTTCTTTTTTTGTACATACATTTATGATTGTATATGCAACCACACTTCCAATGGCTCCAGACCATATATGTAATATATCATCATAATAATTTATTTTGTATAATCCATAAGAAGTTCCAAGAACAAGAGAAAATAGTATAAATAAATCAAGCATTATTATCAGCATATCATTAAATAGGTAATCAAATTTTTTATTTGCTAGTCTAAGTATATAAGTTAATATAATACACCCTGCGCAAATAGCTGCGTAATTATATTTTTTAATAAATATTAAATAAACTACAGATAAACCATAAAACAGGCAGAGTAGCATATTTAAGCATTTTAAAATGTTTATTTTTTTCATACTATTATCCCTTACAAATTATAATATTTTAGGATCAATTTTATTTTTGCCTTCATCATAGGCCTTTAGAGGTCTTAATGCTGGTCCATTTAGAACCTCGCCTTTATAAGAAAACCTACTTCCATGGCATGGACAATCCCAAGTTTTTTCACCACTATTAAAACGAAGTTCACAACCTAAATGAGTACAAGTAATATCTACTATATATAAATGGTTATTCTTATCTCTATATGCTCCATATCTCTTTCCATTTATACTTACTCTTTTTCCTTCATCTTTATTAGGTAGTTCACTACTTCCTGATATAAATTTCCCTTTTATATAATCAATCGCAACTTCCACATTATTTTCTAAAAACTTAACATTTAAATAGCTTTTTAACCTACTTGGATTATACAAATCCTCATATTTAGATTTGTTTTTAGTAATTAAATCTTTAATTAAAATAGCACCCACACTACTATTACTAAGTCCCCATTTGCTAGTTCCTGTTATAATATACACATTATTTTTTTCATTATTTATCCTTCCAATATACGGTATATTATCTGATGAAATATAGTCCTGGGAAGACCAATCAGCTATAATCTCTTTCAAATGAAAATTTTCCTTGGCAAAGGCTTCTATGGCTCTAAAGTTATCACATTCGTTATCACATTTTCCTGTTTTATGATCATATCCTCCAGCGATTAAAAGATTCCTTTCCTTATCATCTTTACAAGTTCTAAATGTTCTAGTTGGCATTTCTACACTAATATAATTTCCTTCTGATATTTCATCTTTTAATTCTCCGCATAATAAATAAGATCTTGATGCTTCCTCTTTTGCAAAGAAAAATCTTAAGCCATCATACCATGCATTACATGATGCTATTATTAAATTTTTTGCTCTAATAACATTGTTATTCCCACATTTGATCAAACATTCTTCATCAATATTTACATCTACTACAGGAGTATTTTCGTAAATTTTTACACCCATTTTTTGATTTATTTTTCCTAAGGCGTCCACATATTTTTTAGGGTTAAATTGACCTTGGTTTTTAAAACATAAAGCTCCTTTTATACTCATTGGAATTCCTTCAATATAGTTCATATACTCACAAGGTATGTTTAATTCTTTACAAATTTCATATTCTTTCTTTATATCTTTAATATACCTGTCTTCTTCTGTATAAACAAAACTTGGGACTGTTTTAAAATTACAATCTATATTATTTTCTTTTATTATGTTTTCAATAAGTTTTAATCCTTCCTCATTTGCATCATAATAAAGTCTAGCTTTTTCACTAGAGTACTCTTTTTGTATTGTAGAATATATAAGCCCATGCTGGCTGGTTACTTTTCCCGTGTTTCGTCCTGATGTTCCAAATCCAACTTCATCAGCTTCTACAATAATAACTTTTTTATTTTCTTTAGCTAATAAATAAGCTGTAGTAAGCCCAGCTATACCACCACCTACTATTAAATAGTCTGCGTTTATATCCCTGTTTAAACTTTCATAATTTTTCTTTTCCTCTGATGATAAAATCCAATATGAATTCTTCATTTTTTCATCCTTTCATAGTTAATAATAGTAAATAATATTTATTATTAACTATTATTTGCTAAAATATTTTCCATCTTTGTATAAATTATTTTATTCATATATTTTTTTTATAAACTTGCTTTTTATAAATATTTTATCTATAATTAAATTATAAAATTGGTATATACCAATAGGTATATACCATAGAGGAGAAAAGGGATGAGATTAGTAGATAAAAATTCACAAATACCTCTTTATATTCAACTTATAGAAATAATAAAATATATGATTAATAACAATGAATTACAAGAAGGGCATTATTTAATGTCAGAAAGAGATATGTGTAAGATCCAAAATGTAAGCAGAATGACAGTTAATAAAGCTATTATTAACTTAGTCAATGAAGGAATCTTAGAAAGACGACAAGGAAAAGGTACTTTTGTTTCATATAAAAAACAAAAATTAACGTATGAAAAAATGCAAGGCTTTACAGAAATAGCAAAAGAAAAAAAACTAAAAGTAAAAAATGAGATATTAAAATTTAAATTAGATAAACCTAGTGATATAGTTAAGAAATACTTGCAGATAAAATACGATTCTTTCCTTGTTTTTCATATAGAAAGAATCAGATTTATTGATGAAGAACCTACAATACTAGAAAAAATATATATTCCTGAATATATGTGTCCAAATTTAAATGAAGATCTTATAAATAAGAATTCTTTATATAAATTATATAGAGAAAAATATATGCACAAAACTCAAAGGGCTAAACAAATTATTAATCCTATTACATTAGATAAAACTCAATCAAAATTATTAAATGTAGACTTAAGCTCTTTAGCCTTAAAAATTGATAGAGTTGTATTTACTGATAAGGAAGATGTTTTAGAGTATACTAGTTCTTTATTTATTACAGATAAACATCAGTATGAAATAATACTTAACGAAGATTAACAATTTAGGAGGGGATTATGAAGGCTATTATTAATGGTAAAATAGTTACCGAAAATAAAGTAATTGAAGATAAAATTCTTTTATTTAATGACAAAATAATAGAATTTTGTGACCAGGTAGATAAAAACGTAGAGATAATTGATGCTAAAGGTCTTTACGTCTCTCCTGGTCTAGTTGATATACATGTTCATGGTAGTTGTAATTGCGATGTAATGGATAAATCTTTACAATCCATAAAAACTATAGGTAATGGAATCAAAGAAAATGGTGTTACTTCTTTCTTGCCAACTACAATGTCAATGTCAAAAGAAGATGTATATGGCGCCCTTGATGTTGTAAGAGAGGCCATGAATATAAAATATGATGGAGCTCAAATTCTAGGTGCTCATTTAGAAGGTCCTTTTATAAATAGTAAATACAAAGGCGCTCAAAGGGATAAGTTTATTCAAGTTCCTAACTTTCCTTTTATAAAAGATTATGTAGATGTTATTAAAATAATATCTTATGCTCCTGAAGTTGATGATAGTTTAAATTTTACAAAGGAAGTAAAAAATAAAACTGATATAACATTATCCATAGCTCATACTAATGCAACTTATGAAGAAGCTAAGCTTGCAATAAAATTAGGTGCATCAAATGTAACTCATTTGTTTAATGCGATGAAACCTTTAAACCATCGAGAGCCTGGTGTAGTTGGAGCCGCTCTTACTAGTGATGTTTTCTGTGAAATGATTTGCGATAATATTCACGTAAATCCAGAGCTATTCCAATTTGTATTGAATAACAAAGGTAAGGATAAAGTAATATTGATAACTGATTGTATGAGAGCTGGTTGTATGGCAGATGGTAAATATGATTTAGGTGGGCAAGATGTTTTCGTAAAAGATGGTGTCGCAAGACTTACTTCAGGTACCCTAGCAGGTAGTGTTTTAAGATTAAATAAAGCAGTCTATAATTATAAAAAAAGCACAAACTTATCAATAAACGATGCAATAAATCTGGCTTCACTAAACCCTGCAAAATCAATAAATATGCATAAGACAAAGGGGAGCTTAGACATAAATAAAGATGCTGATATAGCATTATTTGACGAAGAATTAAATTGCTACATGACTATTTCTCATGGAGAAATTATTTTTAACAATTTAAACAAGTAACTATATTAATAAATTACTAAATATATTATAAAATTTTGGAGGGATACATTATGAGAATAATAGTTTGTGAAAACTACGAATCATTAAGCAAAAAAGCAGCACAAATAGTAGGAAGTCAAATGATTTTAGAACCAAAATCAGTTCTTGGTCTTGCTACCGGAGGTACTCCTATAGGAATGTATAAAAACTTAATAAAGATGTATGAAGAAGGATTAATCGACTTCTCAAAGATTAAAACTTTTAACTTGGATGAATATTATAAACTTCCTATAGATAATGATCAAAGCTATCATTATTTTATGGACGAAAATTTATTTAATTATATAAATATAAATAGAGAAAACATATATATACCTAATGGTATGTCTGATGACATAGAAGTTGAATGTGTTTCATATGACCAGTTAATTGACAATAATGGAGGCATCGATATACAAGTTCTTGGTATAGGAAATAATGCTCATATAGGATTCAATGAACCTACTATAAACTTTAAGAAGGGAACTCATGTAGTTACTTTAGATGAATCTACAAGACAAGCTAATGCAAGATTTTTCAATAGCTTAGATGAAGTTCCAACAAAAGCAATAACTATGGGAACAGGTTCAATATTCAAAAGTAAAAAAATATTACTTTTAGCAAGTGGTCAAAATAAAGCTGAGGCAATTTATAATACAGTTTATGGAAAAATCACACCAGAAGTACCTTCATCTATATTACAATTACACAAAGATGTGATTATAATTGTTGATAAAGAAGCTGCTAGCCGTTTAAATGAAAATGACTATGAGTTAATGAAAGAATATACAAAAATAAAATAAACTTTTTAATAATAAAAATCAGTAGCAATATAGCTACTGATTTTTTATAGTTATTCATTGTAAAGAGCATTAATTGTATTACTGTGTAGTTCTTCTTTTCTAAGTCTATCACTTTGAAGGAAATGGGAATAGAAAATATCAACTATAACTAAAACAGGGAACTGTGGTGAAATAGCTTTTCCATTTTCTAAATGTTCTTTAACAGCAATAAATAAAATTTCATCACAATAGGTTTTCATTTCTTCATCTTGTTTGGATGTTATTAAAACTATACTTGACCCCCTATTTGAAGCTTCTTTTAATGAGTTAATTACTTCTTTTGTGTTACCACTAACACTTATTCCAATTACCAAACATTCCTCATCCATTAAAACAGAATTCATCTTCATTATATGACTATCTAATATTGCTTCCACATTAACCCCTAGTCTCATAAGTCTTAACTTCATTTCCTGAGCTACAAGACCAGAACTTCCTCTTCCATAAATATATATTCTTTTTTTATTTGATATAAGTTCTACAACTCTTTGCATTTGCTTTTCATCTATCAATGTATAACTTTTATTTAAAAGCTCTTGATAAGTATCTAAAACTTGTTTTGTATAACTAGCTGTTATATTAGGAGTACTTTTTTCAAAACTTTGTTTGTACACGTAAGCAAATTGTCTATAACCATCAAACCCACATTTTTTAGCAAACCTGGATATAGATGCCTCTGAAACAAATAGTGTTTTAGATAAATTTTTCGATGATATGTCAATTTCTTCCGTATTATGAATGAAGAAATCTGCAATGGTTTTTTCTGAAGGTGTAAAGCTATCATATAAAGATTCTATATGCGGTACTATACTCTTTTGATATTCCTTAATTAATACTCTCCCTCTTTAGCTTTGTTAAAAATATATTTACCATTTATGTCTTTTTCACTTATATTTTTCATTTCAGCAACTTTCTTAACTAACACACTACATGATCCTAGCTCTTGAAAAGTAGACCCCATCATATTCATATAGCCTACTTCTCCACCACTCCCTAAAGCTCAGTGATATATTTCATTGTTTATAATAATTGCTCCACCTATACCTATTCCAGTAGTCAAACATAAACTTATATTTCTTCTATATCTTCCTTTGTGTTAGCACGAATCCCAACTACACAACCTTCTTTAGCCGCTTTAGCCATACACCCCATAATAATACAGTATATAATTTAAAGAAAATATTTTTAATACAAATTATTTTTTAGAAAGTACTTTCATGGATTTCATATTTTTAGACCTATTTATATTATTTTCATATAAATAAATGCATTTTCTTGCAATAAAAAAAGGAATCTACTCTGTATAATAGATTCCTTTTTTATTATATTTAATAAATTACTTTGTATTTAATCTTTCATATAAATCAACAAATTCTCCTGCTAATTGTTGAAATGTCATACTTGTCATTAAGTGATCTTGAGAGTGAACTAACATTACACTCATATCAGTTTTTTCACCACTAGCTTCTTTTTGTATTAATTCTGTTTGAAATTTATGAGCTTTAACCATAACTGCCTTAGATTCTTCAAGTTTTTCCCTTGCTATATCTATATTTCCTTTTTTAGCCTCATCTATAGCTTCAAAAGCTAAAGCTTTTGCATCACCAGCAAATCCTATGATCCCAAAAGTTATTTCTATCATTTTTTCATCCATATTGTCTTCCCCCTATAAGTCTTTATAATTTGTTAATAAAAAATTATCTTGTATGAAAACTTTCGTATCCTTAGAAGTTAATATTTTATGCTCCTTAAGTCTGGCCATAGAATATGATGTTGTTTTCATTAAAAAATCATCAATATAAGCAGGATGGCACATTATATCAGCTATTTCATATTCTTTAAGATAGTCTAACTTTTTCGCGAAATAATCTTCACTTACATTGTCACCATAAAAGGTATCTACTAAAGGTATAACTTTAGAATAACTAAAATCATACTCAAATCCACCTCTTATTGGTAAATTATATTTTTTTAAAATTTTTTCTATAACTGGTCTTAGCTTTTCTAAAGTATGAACATGATGATGACTGTCTAAATGTGTTATAACTGTTTTAGATTTCACCTTTTCAATTTGAGCACACAATTCATTGTATATTTCATCTAAATCCATATTTTCAATTACTTCATTGGTTATTCTTTTTATAAAATAACCATTTTCATCTACTATAGTTTTTAAGTTTGAAAGTAGTGGTTTATAACAGCTTAAGGTCAAATGAACACCACAACCTAAATTTTCATTTACTTTTAAAAGCTCCATAGCATGCTCAAATCCTGGCATATTTGCCATGGTACTAGTAGATGTAACTACACCAGATTTATATGCTGAAATTATACCATAGTTCACTGCTTCAGATAAACCAAAATCATCTGCATTTATTATTAGCTTAGTCATTTTATCACCTACTTATTAAATTGTGGTAGATATTCTTTATGAGCTTCCATCATTTCATCTAATACTACTTTAGCAATATCGTCTGATGGTACTAGTGGGTTTATACAAAGAGCAAGTAGTGCCGTCTCGTAGTCCCCAGTAACTGCAGCTTTTGCTGCCAATGATTCAAAACTCTTAATTTGACTTACTAATCCATCAGTACATTCTGGAAGATATCCAATGGAAAGTGGTTTAGGACCTTGTGAAGTTATTATGCTACTTACTTCTATAGCATGATCATCTTTGAAATTCCTTATGGCACCATTATTCAATGTATTTACCACTTGAATATCTTGTTTATTATTATATATTGAACTTATTAAATTACACGCTGCATCACTATAATATGCTCCACCTCTTTTTTCTAATTGCGGTGGTTTAATATCTAGGCTCTCATCTTTATAAAGTTCAAATAACTGATCTTCCAGCTCTTTAACTACTTGACCTCTAGCTTTTCCTTTTTTAAATTCATCTAATTCTTCTACTAACATTTCTTTAGTCTTATAATAGTATCTATGATATGGACAAGGTATGGCTCCTAAAGCTCTTACAAATTCTGGATTAAAATCAATAGCTTTTATATTTTCCATACTTATTTTCGTTGTAATGAATCTTTCAATAGCCTCTTTTGTTACGTCTTTTCCATCTAAGCATACCTTCAATCCATACACCATATGATTTAGTCCGCCAAACTCCATATAGATTCTATCTGGTTCTACTTGAAATAATTTAGCTACATCATTCTTTAAATGTATTGGTACATTACAAAGGCCTATATATTTTTTAAAGTTTGTATATTTAAATACTGCTTCACTTATTATTCCCGTTGGATTTGTAAAGTTAATTAGCCACGCATTTGGACATAATTCTTCTATATCTTTTATTATGTCAAATACTACTGGTACTGTACGAAGGGCTTTAAATAGCCCTCCTGCACCATTGGTTTCTTGTCCTATTAATCCGTGAGATAGTGGTATTCTTTCATCTTTTATTCTAGCCTCTAAAAGCCCCACTCTAAGCTGTGTTGTCACAAAGTTAGCATCTTTTAGGGCTTCTCTTCTATCTAGCGTAAGATGAATTTCCATATCTATTCCTGCTTTTTTAACCATCCTTTTGGCTAAACTACCCACTATTTCTAATTTTTCTTTTCCCTCTTCTATATCAACTAGCCATAATTCTTTTACTGGCAATTCTTTATGTCTTTTAATAAAACCTTCTATTAGCTCGGGAGTATAACTTGATCCTCCTCCAATTGTCACTACCTTTAAACAGTTTTTCATGTCATACACCATCCAATCTGTATATATCTATATTTAAGCAAGATTTTTTACCCTATTTGTCCTGAATCTTTTGCTAATTTTTTCTTTGCCATTCTTTCATCCGCCCCTACAAATGGTAAGTATATTAGAACAGATAATACTATATTAACAAAGGCTAATATACCTCCCTTTAAACTACCTGTTGCCATTACTGCACTAAATATTGGAGGTGTTATCCATGGTATTTTAGGCATTATTACTGGTGGTACAAGTCCACTAGATATTGCAAAATATGCTGTTATAGTGCATATAATTGGTGCTAATACAAAAGGTATCATATATACTGGATTTAACACTATTGGCATACCAAATATCATAGGTTCATTTATATTAAATAATGCTGGTGGTCCACCTAAAGCTATCATATCTTTACGTCTTTTACCTGCTATTAATAAAGCTATTACTAAACCTATAACCATTCCTGATCCACCTAAATATACAAATGCATCAAGAAAAGCTCCTGCAAATACATGATATCCTTCTGTAGCTCCAGCCGCCATTAATTCAGCATTTTTTCCACCAAGTTCCATTAATATAGGTTCAACAACTGGTAATGCTATATTTGCACCATGTAATCCAAATATCCATAATACATGAACGAATATTGCAACAAATATTGCTCCACCTAAAGAGTCTGCAACACCTGTTAAAGGTTTAGCTAGATAAGTTTGTAATAAGTCATTTATGAATTGACCATCAGAAAGAGTAGATATTATAACTCCAACTATTCCCATTATAGTTAATGCAATTAAACTAGGTAATAACTTTGCAAATGATCTTGAAACTGCTGGTGGTACACTATCTGGCATTTTAATAGTTAACCAAGATACATTTGATAATTTAATATATATTTCAGTAGTTACTAAAGCAACTATCATAGCTGTAAATAATCCATTTGTAGAAACATAAGTCCAAGGAATAAATCCCCATCCAACTATTGCTTCAGTTGCACCTTCTGGTACTATGGAAGCTGTTTGTGGACTTAATACCAAGAATGCACATAAAGATATAAGACCTGCTTGCAAACCATTTCCGTCATAAGATTTTGCAAGAGAATACCCAACTGATACTGCTAAAAATAAAGACATTAGTGCTATAGATCCCCACCATAAGTTCCCACCTACTGCTCCAATGTGTCCACCTATTGTAGTACCTGTTATGAAATTTTGATACGGTTCAAAAGGCAAGTTTTTTGCAAGATTACCAAATGCGCCTATCATAGCTATTGATATCATTCCAACAAAACCATCTCTTATTGCCACCAAGTGCCTCTGCGATCCAAACTTTGCTGCAACAGGAACTAAATAACGTTCCATGAAAGACATAAATTTTTCCATAAAATTTCCCCCTCAATTTTTATTTTAAATTTGCTAGCTCTATTGCTCTGTCTAATACTGCTTTCCCATTACATGTTCCATAGTGCATCATATTGATTACTTCAACTGGAACATTATAAGGCTTAGCTATTTCTGTAGCTTTGTTTAGCATAAATCTTACTTGCGGTCCAAGTAATATTACATCTGCATCTTGAACCTCCTTATCAATATTAGCCTCAGATATTGCCCATATTTTTGCTTCAATACCTGATTCTTTTGCTGCTGCTTCCATTTTTGTTACTAATAAACTTGTTGACATTCCTGCTGAACAGGCTAACATTATTTTTATCATTTTATAATACCTCCATAAAATATTAGTTTTTATTTATTTTTGTGTATTTATATTTATATATCCAGTCTTTTGTTGATGATTTCAAATAGAGTATATAAATACATAAAATGTCTATACATTTATTTTGTTAATCTAATTGTATAACAAATGTATAGACATTTCAAGAAAACATTTTCATTTTTATTATAAAATTTTTATTTTTTATTTTTCTATTGTTTTGTTACAGCACTCAAAGTTAAAGTATATCCATAATGATAGGTATGAGAATATTCAAATACATCACCATTATCAAATCTACTTACTTGTTTTATATATAATATTGGCTCTTTCTTATTTAAATCCAGTTGTTCTTCCAATTTCTTTGTTGATATTATAGCTTCAACTTCTCTTTCTGCAATGGCTATTTTATATCCGCAATCTTCTTCTATATATTTATATAATGAATCTTCACAATCTTTCTTTGTTAAATTTGGAAAAAGCTTTACAGGCATATAAGTAACCATGTAAGATACTTTCTTTTTATCTGCCAATCTAACTCTACATATTTCCCATACATTTTCACCTAAATTTAAGCTCAGATTCTTTGATAATTCTTCGTCTGCCTCAAGCACCTTTATATCTATTAGTATATTAGATACTTCTTTATTTTTGCTTTTCATCTCCTTTGTAAATCCACTTACAGAAGATATATTATCATAAATATTTCCACCTAGTACAATACTTCCAATACCTCTTCTTCTCGTAATATATCCTTCCTTCACTAGATTACTAAGAGCTGATCTTACGGTCATTCTAGTTACATTAAACTCTTCACATAATTGATTTTCAGAAGGTATTAAGTCTCCTTGGCTTAACTTACCTGAGTCAATTAAATTTTTTACATACTCTTCAATTATTTTGTACATTGGTTGCCCCATATTTTACACTCCTTTGATAATTGTGTTTATAATGAATAGCCTACACTTCTAATATAATTATCCTTAATTATATACAATCAAAATAAATATATATACATATACATTATCTTAAGCTACATTTTAAATCAAGCAAATACTTGTAATTTTTTGCAATAAAAAACACCTTTTAAAAGGTGCCTCTTATTTTAATTATAAATTATTTTATATTTACAATCACATGATTTTATTTTGTTTAAAATTGTAAACTTATTTTACTTTGTCCAGTGGGTTTTTAAGAATTGCTAGTAAAATTGCTCCTACTACTGAACCTGCTAATAATGCCACAAGATACATTAAAGGATTTATTATTGTTGGAAGTACAAATATTCCTCCATGAGGAGCTCTAAGTCCACATCCAAATGCCATGGATAATGCACCAGCAAGACCTGAACCTATTACACAAGCAGGTATAACATGAAGTGGATCTGCTGCTGCAAATGGAATTGCACCTTCTGTTATGAATGATAATCCCATTATATAATTTACTATTCCTGACTTTCTTTCACTTTCACTAAATCTATTTTTAAAGAAAGTTGTAGCAAGAGCTATTGCTAAAGGAGGTACCATACCACCTATCATAACTGCTGCCATTATGGCAAATTGTTCTGGACCCGCATTTACTACTGTAAGTTGAGCTGTACCAAATACATAAGCTGCTTTATTGAAAGGACCTCCCATGTCTATTGCCATCATCGCTCCAAGAACTGTTCCAAGTAATATTTTACTAGTTCCACTCATAGAAGCTAAGAAGCTGTTAAGTGCTGTATTTACAGAACCAACTATTGGATTAATACTTATCATTATTAAGCCCATTAAAAGTATTCCAAATACAGGGAATAATAAAACTGGTTTAATTCCTTCTAAAGAATCTGGTAAATATGAGAATAATTTTTTAAGTAATAATACTAAATATCCACCAACAAAACCAGCAAGCAGTGCACCTAAAAATCCTGCACTTATAGCAGTTTTTGCATCATAATGCATAAGATTACTAAAAGTATATCCTGCACTTGCTATAATACCACCAACAAAACCAACTGCAAGACCTGGTCTATCTGCTATACTCATTGCTATATACCCAGCTAGGACTGGCAACATAAATCCGAATGCTTGACCACCTATTGTTTTAAAGAATGCTGCAAGAGGAGTATTCATACCAAAGTTAGCTGGATTAATTGTGTAGTCATCAAATAAGAAAGCTAAAGCTATAAGTATTCCTCCACCAACAACAAATGGCAACATGTGAGATACACCATTCATTAGATGTTTGTAAAATTGTCTTCCTATGCTTTCTTTTTCATTTGATGCTTCTTCTATATCATTTCCTCTAGAGCCATGAAAAATTGGTGCATCACCTTTAACAGCTCTGTCTATAAGTTCATCTGCCTTATGTATACCATCAGCAACTTTTGTTATTATAACTTTCTTTCCATTAAATCTGTCCATTTCAACATTTTTATCAGCTGCTACTATTATACATGTTGCATTTTCTATTTCTTCTTTTGTTAAAGCATTTTTAATACCTGCTGAACCATTAGTTTCAACTTTTATGCTTATTCCTTTATTTACAGCTTTTTGACTTAAATTTTCTGCTGCCATAAAAGTATGAGCTATTCCTGTTGGACAAGCTGTAACTGCGAGAATTGTAGGTAAATTAGATTTTTTTTCTTTTACAACTACTTCTTTTTCTTCTTCCTCTGGAAATTTTTCTTTTTCTTTCACATTTATCAAATTTAAGAATTCATCTACTGAAGATGCATTTATTAAATCATTTCTAAAACTTTCATCCATTAGTATTGTTGATAGTCTTGATAGCACTTCAAGGTGGGTATCGTTTGCTCCGTCTGGTGCAGCTATCATAAAGAATAAATGAGATAAACTATCATCAAATGCTTCGTAATCTATCCCTTCTTTTGATATACCAGCAGCTAAACAAGCTTTACTTACTGATTTGTTTTTTGCATGTGGAATTGCTACCCCTTCCCCGATGGCAGTAGTACTTAATTCTTCACGAGCAAGTATTGCTTCTTTATATTCTTTTTTATTATTTAAATTTCCACTATTGTTAACTAAATCAACTAGTTCATCTACTACACTTGATTTATCTTTTGAAACTAAGTTTAGTTTCACTGACTTTTTATTAATAAGGTCAATTATTCTCATTTTTTATCTCCTCTCAACATTTATTTTTTTTATTAATTTATCAATAAACTCTTTCTTTGCTAAATCTGATGAAAATGCAGTTGCACTTCCACTTGCCGCTCCTAGTTTTAAAGCTTCTTCATAAGAATTGCTATTTATGTATCCAGATATAAATCCAGCTACCATAGAATCTCCAGCACCAACAGAGTTTACAACACTTCCTTTTGGTACATTACTTATGAACACTTCTTTATTTTCTGTTATAAGAAGAGCACCATCTTTTCCTCTTGAAACTAGCACATTTCTTGCTCCCATTTCTTGAAGCTTTTTACCATAAGTTACTATATCATCTATGCTTTCTAGTTTTGCATTAAACATTTCTTCCAATTCATGATTATTTGGCTTTATTAAAAATGGATTATATTTCAATACATTTAAAAGTAAATTTTTAGTTGCATCAACCACAACTTTCACATTATTTGCTTTTACATGCTTCATGATTTTTTCGTATAAGTCTTCTTTTAAAGTTGATGGAATACTTCCAGAAAGAACTAAAACATCTCCTTCTTTTAATCCACTTAATTTATTAAATAATTCTTTAAGCTTTTCATCGCTTATATGTGGTCCACCACCATTTATTTCAGTTTCTTCATCACTCTTTATTTTTACATTGATTCTAGTAAATCCATTATCTAATTTTATAAAATCTGATTTAACATTTAAATCAGATAAAGAGTTAGTTATAAAGTCACCTGTAAAATTACTTACAAATCCAGTAGCCACATTATCATGTCCTAAAGTTTTTAATATCCTTGAAACATTTATTCCTTTTCCTCCTGGATATACGTGTTCACTATTTGCTCTGTTTACATGTCCTGTATTTAAATGTTCAAGATTAATAACATAATCTATAGATGGATTTAAGGTTACAGTGTATATCACTTTATTTCCTCCTTTATTTTTCGTATATATTATTTTGCTCTTTAAATTACTTTTGTATCCTATGACTATGATATATGAAAAGGCTTTCTCCAAAAAGACAAAAAATTTCTCTTAATTAAAAGAGAAATTTAACTTTGTCTGCTTTAGGTACGTTGCTTAAAACAGTTTTATAAACTTTTCATAAGATTTGTTTTCACAAATATTAACCACTTTTGATGTTGTATCTAATTTATTATAGATACTTGAAAATACTTGTTCATAGTCAAGTATCTTTTCGTTATTTAATGCTAGCATTATTACAAGCCTAACTTTTCCATACTCCCAATCTATAGGTTCGTTTAGAATACCAACTACTATTTTATTTTCTTTTATATTACCTTTAGAGCCATGAGGCATTGACACCATATTTCCTATTTCTGTTGTGGCAATTTGCTCCCTTTCAAAATAGGATTTTTTCATTTCTTCATCAATGATGTCTTTTTTTAATAATGCATCACTCATAAAGTCTAGAACTTCTTCTTTATTTTTACAATCCAAATCTGTAAAATATAATGCTCTATCAAAGAAGTCTTTCACATTCACATCTTCATAAACATATCCTGTGTCCATGAATTTTTCTATTATTTTAATTTCTTTTTCAGTTAAAAATGGTGATACATTAATAACTGGTATTTTGTTGTACTCTAAAGGCATTGTTGATATTAAAAAATCTACCACAGCAGGGTCTATATACTCAATTAAATAAGAAGGAATAATTTTTACTATTTCTATCCTGTCTTTAAATAATTGCTGTAGCTTAGTATTTATTAACATAGATGTACCAGCTCCAGATGCACAAACAATAATAACCTTAAATATTTTTCTTTTTTTATTACTTGAATATCTCTCCACTGCTCCTCCCACATGAACAGCAATATTAGATACTTCATCTTCACCAATTTTCAAATCCAGCTCATTTTCTATGGCTTTTTTAGCTATTTTAGCAAGCTCATAAGCATAAGGATATTTAATTTTCACATCATTATTTACCACATTATAGTTACAAATTCCCAACTTATCTTTTTTAATCAAATTATTTATATGGTTATATAAACACTCCATAAAGAACTCATCTTTACTAATATCTATGGCTGTAGCTAATTTTAAATTTTTACAAAATAAAGCAATTGCTTTAGTTATTTTTTCTTTATTTACATTATCATTCATTATTGCTTCACGTTTAACTTTATATTCTTTTATATAATTTTTAATAAATTTATCATAATCCTTGTAATTATTTCGGCTTAGTTTAATAAAAATTGTACTACATAGATTTTTGAATTCTATATCACTTAAAATTAAATTTTCATTATTTAAGTATTTTAATATTTCATTTTTCAAGTTAAATACTTTATTGCTTACATCTTCAGTTAAAAAATCTTGTAATGTTAATTCATTATGTTTTCTAGAGCATAAGTCTATTATGCATCTTATAACTTCTGATTCATCGGCTTCAACACCGATTCCATGCTTATGCCTAGACACAATATTTATATTATATTTGCTTAGAATTTCTTTTACTTCTTTTAAATCATTCTTTACAGAAGAAACACTAATAAACATAGCATCTGACAACTCTTCCAACTTAATACTTTTTTCTTCTTGTAAATTTAAGTTGAGCATTGTTTTAATTATAAATTCAATTCTATCTATGTTTCCTAAAGTATTATTATTACATTCAGATACATCAATTTTTCCTTCTAATTTATAACCTACTCCCCTAATAGAAATTATTTTAGTATCCTTTAGTTGTTTATTAATATCTTTAATTTCACTTTGAATTGTTTTTGTTGAACATCCAATCTCTTCACTTAAAGCTAAACTACTTACAGGATGATTTAACTCTTTCAATATTTCTATTATAGCTAAGGCCCTTGTACTTAAATTATTCATACTCACACCTCTTTTGCTCATATATTCCATAGATTTTAATAAAATTTCCCAAATATTATTTACCCATTTTTTATCTTTAATGTTTTATTTTTTTAGTTTTGCTAAAGCTTCAGCAAATGGATTATTGAAACTTTCTTCTTTTTTGTTTTGATTCTTTAAGTATTTTTGTATATCTTTTTTAGATCCTTTTTGCTTTTCTTCTTGCTTTCTTTTATTAAACGCAGATAATTTTTCTCTATATCCACAAGCACATGCAAATATTTTATTTTCTCCTTCGCCTCTAAGTTCTAATTTTTTATGACAATTAGGACATCTAGAATTTGTTACTTGTGATACTGTTTTTCTCGTGTTACACTCTCTATCTTCACAAACTAACATCTTTCCTTTTTTACCATTAACCTCAAGCATAAATTTACCACAGTTAGGACATTTATTTTTCGTTAAATTATCATGTTTGAACTTGCTATCACTTTTATTTATATCTTTTACTATTTCTTTTGTATAAGTTTTAATATCTTCAATAAAAGTCTCTTTATTTGCTTTTCCATTTGATATATCTGTAAGCTTTTTCTCCCACTGAGCTGTTAAGTCTGGTGTTTTTAATTTTTCAGGAGCTAAATCTAATAACTGTCTACCTTTTGAAGTAATGTGTATTTCTTTGTTATTTTTCTTTTCTACTGAAAAAGAATTAAATAATTTTTCGATTATATCTGCTCTAGTAGCAACTGTTCCCAAATTACTTTTCTCCATTTCTGTAAGTAAAGTTCCTTCGTTTAAGTATGGAGGTGGATTAGTTTTTCCAGTTTTAACTTTTACTTCTTCAATCTTTAATATATCATTTACTAAGATTGCTGGAATACTATCTAGTTTTTCTTCTTCGTCATCTCCATATCCTTCTGTAAATCCAAGGTTAATCACTTTATTACCTTTAGCTCTAAAGTTTTCTCCTTCACAACTACCAGTAATAGTCGTTTCCACATATTCAAATGGAGGGCAAAGTATGCTTAAAAACCTTTTTACTACTAAGTCATAAATTTTTCTTTCTTTATCACTCAAATCACCAAGAAATACTCTTTCTTCTGTTGGTATTATTGCATGGTGATCAGTGACTTTAGAATTATCTACAAAAGACTTATTTCCTTTAATATTAGTTTTTAATAATTTATTACAAACTTTTGAATAATCACTTACATTAACTGCTTTTATTCTATCTTTTAATGTTTCAACTATATCTGTAGTCAAATATCTAGAATCTGTTCTTGGATAAGTAAGAACTTTGTGATGTTCGTATAGCTTTTGCATTATTGATAATGTTTCTTTTGCTGAGAAACCAAATTTTTTATTTGCATCTCTTTGTAATTCTGTCAAGTCATATAGCGGTTTAGAGTATCTTTTCTTATCTACTTTTTTAACATCTATAATTTTTATTTCTTTATTGTTTAATTTTTTTGCTATCTTTTCTATTTTTTCTTCATTAAAAGAAGTTGTATTATTTTTTTTATCTATCCAATTCATCTTAAAATTAGAGCTACCTTTTTTAGTAGAAATATCTATAGAATAATACTCCTTTGCCACAAATTTTCTTATTTCATCTTCTCTTTTTAAAATCATTCCAAGAGTTGGAGTTTGAACTCTACCACAAGAAAGTTGAGCATTATATTTTGTAGTAAGAGCACGAGTCCCATTTATTCCTACAATCCAGTCAGCTTCTGCTCTTGCTATTGCTGAATAATATAAATTATTATACTGTCTTCCATCTTTTAATTTTTCAAAACCTTCTTTAATTGCTTTATCTGTACTTGATGAAATCCAAAGACGTTTAATTGGCTTTTTCACATGAGCTTTTTCTATTACCCATCTGGCAACAAGCTCTCCTTCTCTTCCTGCATCTGTTGCTATAACTATTTCACAAACATCATCTCTATTTAACTGAGATTTAACTGTGTTAAACTGTTTAGATGTTTTTTTAATAACTACAGTTTTTAGTTTTGTGGGTATTATTGGCAAATCTTCCATTTTCCAAGACTTGTATTTTTCCCCATAACTTTCAGGATCTGCAAGTGTTACGAGATGTCCTAATGCCCAAGTTACTATATATTTATCTCCTTCTATATATCCATTTTTATCTTTATTACAATTTAATACTCTAGCAATATCTCTTCCAACTGAAGGTTTTTCTGCTAACACTAATATTTTTTTCATTTTAATCCTTTCTTATTTTAAATACATTTTAAAATAATATGTTATATATATCTTTATCTTTATAACTAATAATTTTACCATAAAATTCACTTTGTTCATAGGTTCAACGAAATCTATCACATAATACTTTATATATCTCCTTAAATAATCCTAGTGTGATAAACTATAATTATCATATAAAATTAGGGGTGATATTGTGATAAGAGATTTAGTTGAAAAAAGCAGAAGTTACAGAGTTTTCGATGAAAGTTATAAATTGAAAAGAAATGATTTAGTAGATCTAATAGAGCTGGCTAGGTTTTCTCCTTGTGGCAAAAATGGTCAATATTTAAGATTCATTCCCATATATAAAGAAGACATTTTGAAGGAAATTTATCCTTATCTTACATGGGCTGCATATTTAAAAGATTGGACTGGTCCAACGGAGGGTGAAAGACCAACTGGTATTATTTTAATAGTCTCTAAGGAAGGTACTTTAATAGATCCTATTTTATCTTGTGACATTGGAATAGCAAGCCAAACTATAATGTTGGGTGCTGTTGAAAAAACCTTGGTGGTTGTATGATAAGAGCTTTAAATAGAAAAAGAATAGCCCAAATATTAAACTTATCTGAGGATTATATAATACATATAGCTCTTGCTATTGGAAAACCTGCACAGACAGTTATTGTAGAAGATATTAATAAAGATGAGGATATAAAATATTGGATGGAAGATAATAAAACTCATCATGTTCCTAAGATTATTATTAATGATTTAATCATAGATTAGAAATAAGAGGGTATGCTTTTAATGCGTATCCTTTTTCTTTTATTATACTTAAATATTTGCCTAAAACTGATTTCTTAAATTATCTTAAATAATAAAGTAAATTCTTTATATTTATTTGTGTGTTAATTTTTTTCTTGCATATATCTACACAATAACATTGATTATGACAAGCTAATTATTTTTTATATTATTTACAAAAAAAATTTTATGTATTTTTGTCGTTATATGTATATTAATTTAACAAAGATATTAATTTTCCTGTGCTACAATTTATTTAACAAAATAAGGGGGTGTGTAATTTGAACAAAAAATTACCAAAGGAGGCTTATGGAGGTGTAGCTGGAAAGGACTACGTTCCATATATTACTGATAAGTCAAGAACTGGTGGAAATGCTGCTGTACTTATTATTGGTATTGTTTTTGCTGCCATATTTTCAGCTTCTACCGCATACTCCGGTATGAAAGCAGGTCTTACTGTTGCTGCCGGAATTCCTGGTGCAATCATAGGTTCAGCCTTTGTTGCTATTTTTGCAAAACAAAAAGGCATACTTGGCAAAAACTTAATTCAAGGTATGTCAAGTGGTGGTGAATCTGTTGCCAGTGGTCTTATATTTGTATTACCGTCTGTTATATTAATAGGTAGTGAAGTTTCCTTCTTAGAAGGTCTTTCTGTTGGTGTTGGTGGTGTGTTATTTGGTATAGGTATAGCTTCACTTGTTTATAATTACTTAATTATTGATCAACATGGCCAACTTGTTTACCCTGAGTCTATGGCTATATCTGAAACTTTGGTAGCTTCAGACAGTGGTGGAGATTCTATAAAATACATGGGTGTTGGATTTGTTATAGGTGGTGCTTTAAATACACTTACAAGTGCTTTTCTAAATATAGCAAACAACGTAATGTCTTTTTCGGGTAAATCTTGGTATAAGTGGAAATTCGATTTGGAAGTTAATCCACTATTATTAGGTATTGGATTCATAGTAGGTCTTGATGTTTCTTTAACAATGTTTGCTGGTTCCATATTATCAGTATTTGGTATTACTCCATTACTTGGTTACTTCACCGAAATGGCCGGTGACGGTATCATGGTATGGAATAATGCCTCATTAGCAGTAAATCAAATGGCTGTTGCAGATATTTCTAGTGCTTATGTTAAATACATAGGTGCAGGTATGATGTTATGTGGTGGTATAATTGGGGCTATAAAACTTATACCAACTATAATTGCTTCAGTAAAAGAAACTGCTAAAGCAAGAGCTACTGCTACTAAAGGTGATGGTTCTTCTACTCAATTATTAATTTTAATAGGTGGAGTTATTATTGGGTTTATTGCTTCATTTATTATTTCCGGGAATATTTTAATGGCTATTATAGGAGCTATATTATCATTTATCTTATCTTTATTATTCGTTATAGTTGCTGGTAGATTAACAGGAACTATAGGAACATCTAACCTTCCTGTGTCTGGTATGACAATAGCTTCTTTAGTTATAGTTACTTTAATATTTGTAATTATGGGATGGACTTCTACAGTTGATAATAAATCTTTACTTTTATTTGGATCATTTATAGTTGTTTCAATAGCTATTGCTGGTGGATACTTTCAATCTCAAAAAGTAACTTATGTTATAGGTGGTAACAAAAACGAGATGCAACGTTATTTTACAATAGCAAGTATTGTTGGTGTTATAGTTGTTGTTGCTGTTATAGTTTTACTAACAGATCAATTAAAAATAACTGGTGATAACCCTCCATTTGCTCTACCTCAAGCTAACTTAATGTCTACACTTACTTCAGGTATAATGTCTGGTCAATTACCATGGGTTATGATTGTAGTTGGTGTATTTATGGCAATAGTTCTATACCTATTAGATTTACCTATAATGACAGTTGCTATAGGATTCTACTTACCGGTTGCAACTACTTCTATAATCTTAGTTGGAGCTTTAATCCGTGTATTTGTTGAAAAAACATCTAAAGGCGAAAAAGATAAAGAAGTTAAAGTTAGTAATGGTATAAGTTTATCTTCTGGTTTAGTTGCTGGTGGTTCTATACTTGGACTTATTGGTATAATATGTCAAGTAACTGGTGTAGTTGGCGGAAATGCCCCTACTGGATTTGCTGCTGGAAATGGTATGGCTGCCCTATTATTAGTTGTCTTAATAGTACTTACAATTATGCCTATCCTAAAATCGAAAGTTAAGGATGATGAATAATGAATAACGAGGATGCTTTAAAGTTAATATTTAAAATTTCAAATAATATAGATTACGAAGTTGATAATAAAATTGTAACTGTTTTAGAAAATCAAAATCATCCTATACAAAAGTTTTTTAGAAAGTTAAAATTTAGAATACCTCTTTATAAGAAGATTAAACTTGATGAATATTGTAGTTTTGTTTTTTTACAGATAGACGGTGAAAAAACTGTTGAGGAAATAGGCAAAAATCTAGAAAGTATTTATGGCAAGGATTGTCATCCTCTTTATGAAAGATTGTTAATGTTTCTAAATCATATTGAGATTAATTGTAATTATATAGAGAGAGTTGAGTAAATTTTAAGGGGCATATTTGATATGCCCCTTTATAACATTAATTTACCTACTCCACTTCAAATAAACCATGTCTATTAATTGTTTTCCATTTTCAAATATGGGATGATCATAATTGTCCAAGAAAAAGTTTTTTACTCTATGAGATTCTTCAAATCCACACTTTTGATAAAATGGAATTGTTAAAGTACTATCTCCTGTTCCCACATACATTATATTACAATCCTTATAATAATTAAGAATATAATTTATAAGTATTTTACCATAGCCTTTATTTTGAAATTTTGTAATAGTAGCTATATTTTTTAATTCATATACTCCACTACCTTCATTTGTAACAACACATTCTGCTTTTACGCCCTCGTCTATTAATAGGAACATGTCTCCTTTTTCAAGGTACTTATTTATCATACTTTCTTGCTCATCGGCAAGTAACAGTAAATCCATATATTCTTTTTTGTTGCTTAATACTTTAATTATTTTCATCCTATTATCCTTTTTAATTTTTATTTAAAATCAAGGTAAGTTGTATTTGCTGGAACTCCTGTTACAGAGGCATCATATCCTTCATCTAATAAATTAATTTGCATCATATCGTCTTTAGAAATTTCAAAATCAAAAATATCTAAATTTTCTTTTATTCTATTTTCATTTGATGATTTTGGTATAGGAATAATTGCCCTTTGCAAATGCCATCTTAATACAATTTGAGCAATTGATTTTTCATATTTTTGAGATAAACTAATCATAAGTTCATTATCGAATATTTTGCCTCTCATTATTGGGCTCCAAGCAATTAGTTGAATTTCATATTTATTACAGTACTTTACTAATTCATTTTTTTGATTTGTGGGATGCATTTCAACTTGATTTACCATTGGTTTTATCTTTGCATTTTCTATTAATTCTTCCAAATGGCTTTGTTTAAAGTTACAAACACCTATGGACTTTACTTTTTTACTTTCATAAAGATATTCAAAAGCCTTCCATGTTTCATTATTTAATTTGTTTGGCCAATGAATAAGATATAAATCTATGTATTCAACTTGTAAATTTTCTAATGATTTATTAAAAGCTTCTATAGTCTTTTTATATCCATGATCATCATTCCAAAGTTTAGTAACTAAGAATATATCTTCTCTGTTTATTTTACTAGCTTTTATTCCATTACCTATACCTACTTCATTTCCATAAAATGATGCTGTATCAATTTGTCTATATCCAACTTCTAAAGCATACTTAACAATTTTTTCAGTTTCTTTATTACTTCCTGATTGGTAAGTTCCAAAACCTATTGAAGGTATTTTTAATCCATTATTTAATATTTTTTGAATTTCACTCATATTGCTTAAGTCCCTTTCTTTTCTCTAATTAATTTATCATTTTTAACTAATTCTAATCAATTATACATTCAAGTAAATCATCCTTAGTAATTTTATAAAAAAATTTGTCTATATACAATGTATCTAAAATTTTAGATATATCATCTTTAACATATTTACAATTAATAAAAGATTTTTCTACCATAGAAATATCACCACTTAGAAAAAAATCACCTTCTATAACACAGCCTTTAATTATTCCCTTTTTAATATCAAGTTTAAAATCTACTCTTCCACCATCAAATCTTTTCCATCTATTAATATTAAATACTGGATTTTTACCATAATTCCAATCCCATGATTCAAATTTTTCTTCTTTGATTTTATTTGTAGCTTCAATATCTTCATCGGTAAGAGTATAGACTTTGCTATCTTTTAACAAACTTTTTAACATAATATCCCTAAAGTCTTCACTAGTAATATTTTTATCCATTACTTCACTAATATTTATTACTCTTTCTCTAACAGACTTTATACCTTTTGCTATAATTTTATCTTCTGCCACAGTTATGCTCTCAACCATTGCTTTAATATCTGTATTAAATAAAATAGAACCATGGTGTAACATAGCATCATCTTTCCTATATTGTGCATTTCCAGAAAACTTTTTATTTCCTATTAATAAATCATTTCTGCTATTGAAATGTGCATCAATCTTTTCTTGTCTAAGAGCCTGAACAATTGGTTCTGTAAATTTGCCAAAAGAAATGCCATTTTCTTTGTGATTTTTTTCTATAAATGTGAATTGCCAAGCCCCCACATCAGTGTAAATAGTACCTCCACCTGAATTACGTCTTACTACGTTTATATTGTTTTCTTTTATATATTTTTCATTAATTTCACAGTATGTATTTTGGTATCTTCCAATCATTACTGTAGGATTTGTTCTCCAAAATAAAAATATTTCATCGTCTCCCAAATCCTTTTCAGTCATCAAGTATTCTTCCAATGCAAAGTTAAAATATGGACTAGTCGAGTTACTATTTATATAAATCATGTTTTATCCCCTCTCTACTGCTTTTGCTTCTAATGCCTCTGCAGCTTTATAAGAACTTCTAACTAATGGGCTACTTGCTATAAATCTAAATCCTTTTTTCACTCCAACCTTTCTATATTCTTCGAATTTCTCAAGTGAAACATATTCTTCCACATCCACATGTTTTCTACTTGGTTGTAAATATTGACCTATGGTAAAAATATCACACCCTACTTGTAAAACATCATCCATAAGCTTATATATCTCTTCATCTTTTTCTCCAAGACCTACCATAATCCCAGTTTTGGTAAGAATTTCTGGTGTATTTTCTTTTACATATTTTAATACATATAAAGATCTCTCATATATAGCCTCCGGTCTAACTTTTTCATATAGTCTCTCTATGGTTTCCATATTATGATTAATAACATCGGGCTTTGCATTTATTATTATATCTAAATTTTTATCTTCCCCTTTTAAATCAGGAATAAGAACTTCTATTGTTACCCCTGGATTTAATTTTTTAACCTCTTCAATAGTTTTTGCAAAATGATTTGCCCCACCATCTTCTAAATCGTCTCTAGTAACACTTGTTATAACAACATGCTTTAAGTCTAATTTTTTAGCAGACTCAGCAACATGTAAAGGCTCCAGTGGATCTAAATGTGTGGGTTCACCATTAGTTACATTACAAAATTTACAATTTCTAGAGCATTGGTTCCCCATTATCATAAACGTTACTGTTCTTTTTTTATAACATTCACCCCTATTAGGACAATTTGCTTCTTTGCACACTGTATGCAGTGAATCATCTTCCATCATTTTTCCTATACTACCTACTTCACTGTCATAAGCAACTTTAAACCAATCCGGTTTTCTAACCCTTTTTCTTTTGCTCTCCATCATAATTTCACCTCTTACCATATTTTGTCTTATACTTTTATTGTATAAATATAAATAAGAGCTGTAAATAAATTATTTACAGCTCTTACTCATCTTTATAAATTTTATTCACTTTCTACAAGTCTCCAAATTCCCATCTTTGGACTTACAAATAAATCTTTTCTATATTTAAGTACTTTATCAACTTCATAACTAGAATTAACTAAACCTGAGTGTATAAGCACCTTCGCTATCTTACCTATTCTCATTTCTTCTTTTTCTTTTAGCATTTCTATTATTTTTTCACTTATTATATCCATTTCTTCTTTAGTATATTTCATATTATTCTCCTTTATATCTTTACTTATATCTTATTATATAATATGAAACATAATATTTATACTAAATATAAAATGATAAAATTAATATTTTATATCCAATTTATTTCTGCTTCTTTTCTTGGAGCTGTTCTTTTATATTTAACATTTGGGTATCCTACGACCATGCATGCAGCAATCTTTTGATTATCTTTTATTTCTATTAAATCTAATATTTCTTTATTATTCTCAGATGCTATTTTTAAAAATCCACTATAAAAAGTTCCAAGACCTAAAGCATCTACCATAAGATTCATATTTGAAGAAGCTATTGCTCCATTAAACTCATTATTAGCAGTCACAATTATTACTACTGGTGCATTAAAAAATAATCTATCATTTTTAATTGGATCTTCTTTATATGCTTTATAAAAATTAGTCCATAAAGTAGCATATCTTTTTAAATATTCTGTTTCAGGAGTTAAATTATTAAGAATATATTCACCTTTTTTATTTAAACTTTCAAAAGCTAATTCTTTTAATGGTTCTATTTTATTAGTAACTACAGTATAAGATACATCTTGACTATTAGTTGCTGTTTGTGTGAATCTACCTGCTTCTATTATTTTTTCTATTTTTTCTTTTTCAATTTCTTTATCTTTAAAGCTTCTCACACTTCTTCTAAATTTTATAAAATTTAATAGATTTTCAGATTCTACTTCAAAACTTTCCTTTTCATATTCAACAACATCATCCATATTATAATCATCTGTTGAAATTGCCATAGTTGAACAGACTGCTACACAATGACCACATTTCATACAAGCTTGATTTTTTATATTAGCTTTTTTATTCTCTATAAAAATATCATTTACTGGACAGTCTTTCATACACTTAGTACATCCTATACATTTTTCTTTATCTACATTAAACATTTTTAACCTCCACCATTTTTACTATCTTAATAAGTTAATAATTTCATTATAAAATATATAAAAATAATTTATAATTAATTACTAATTCATCTAGATTTTTAATCAATATATTGTTATTATATCACTATAATTTTAAAAAGGTCTAATGGCTATTATTCATATAATAATAACTTTTAGTTATATATCGAAATTGATTTTTTATTTTTAAGGAGAATAATTATGAACTTGCAACATTTGGAATACTTTATAACTATTGCACAAAATAAAAGCTTTACAACTGCTTCTAATATATTATCAGTAACACAACCTGCACTTAGTAAAGCTATTTCTAAACTAGAAGAGGAGTTAGATGTCCCACTTTTCGAAAAAAATGGTAGAAATATTGAGATCACCAGATTTGGAGAAGTATTTTTAAATTATGCTAAACTAGCATTAAATGATATTGAAAAAGGTATTGAAGAGTTAAAATATATGAAAAAAGACGAAGAAAAAAATATATCTCTTTCATATACTGAGTGTATTGGAACTAGTTTTATTCCTTTTATAATTAGTAGTTTTCTTGAAGTACATTCAGATATTAAATTTAAATTTAACAATACTTCTGTGGAAAAAATCTTAAATAATCTTAGCACTAGAAAAACTGACTTAGGATTTTTTGATGATATTAGTTGTATTAATAATTATCCTGAGATTAAAACTGTATTGGTTAGTAAACAAAAGTATGTTTTAGTAACATCAAAATCACATCATCTTTCAAATAAAACTGAAGTCTCACTCTCAGAGTTAAAAGATGAATTATTTGTAGTTTATAATAAGGGCTTCAGCAATAAAGGGATTTCTTATACTAAATTTATTGATTATACGCCAAAAATATCTGTACAACCTAGTGAGGCAGGTATTTTAGTTGGATTAGTAGCTGCTGGCGCAGGAATCACTATAGTTCCAAACACACCTATGATAAATACGAATGAAATTTCCATATTAAATATAAAAGAAGATATTGGTTATAAATCTATTTACATGGTATGGAATAAAAATAATTTAAATTCAAAAGTCATAAATGAATTTAAAAATCATATTTTAAAAATAAATAATATTTAAATTAATAGTATATAAAAGTATATTATCTATACATAACATAGTTATGTTGTGCTTACAAATAACATAACTATGTTATTTGTAAGCACATGTTTAAATCAAGTAAGTTTTTTTACATTTTTTAACTATACTTTATAATATCTCTGTTATCCTAAGGCTACATCTAAAATCATCATTATTACAAAACCTAATGCAAATCCAATAGTTCCTATATTGGAATGTTCTCCCACAGATGCTTCTGGTATTAATTCTTCTACAACCACATAAATCATAGCTCCAGCAGCAAAAGATAAAAGATATGGCATTAAAGGTTGAATAGTTGTTGAAAATAAAATAGTTAATACTGCACCAATAGGCTCCACTACACCAGATAAAAATCCATAAAAGAATGATTTTGATTTACTCACACCTTCACTTCTTAACGGCATGGAAATTATGGCTCCTTCTGGAAAATTCTGAATTGCTATTCCTATTGAAAGTATGAATGCTCCAGCCATAGTTATTGTACTTTCTTGACTTATAACTCCTGCAAACACTACTCCAACTGCCATTCCCTCTGGTATGTTATGAAGAGCAACTGCTAATACGAGCATAGTTGTTTTTCTTATTTTTTCACTTTTTAGTCCTTCTGGTTTATCATTATTATAATGCAAGTGAGGAATAATCATATCTAATATAAGCATAAATCCTATACCTACAAGAATTCCTATTGCTGCCGGAGCAAAAGCTAATTTGCCCATATTACTGCTCATATTAATAGCTGGTATTATTAATGACCATACAGAGGCAGCAATCATTACACCTGAAGCAAAACCAAGTAAACCTTTATTAACTAATGCATTAATCTCTTTTTTCATTATAAAAACACAAGCAGCTCCTAATGTAGTACCTACAAGAGGTATTAAAACTCCAATCATTGTATTCATTATTCTATCTCCCCCCATTCTTCGTATAATTTAAATACTTATGACATTTTTAAAAATAAAATAATTTCCTAAAAATCCATGCTTAAGATTGATACATTTTGAGAAAATAATTCTGGTTCATTATTTTATAATATTTGTGTAGATTTTTTCATTTTTATAATAACTATATCATTTTATTTATACCCACAGTTGATAATTATTATCAATTTTAATTATATAAAGATTACTTGTCAAGGAATTACATTGATTTTCACTATTTCAAAATTACATCTTTAATATTTGTATAGCTTAATATTTTACAAAAATAAAAGCCAGCAAACACTTGCTGACTTTTTATAAATTTATATACTCTATATATTTTTCAATATACTCTAGCTTTTCATTATTCTTATTCTATTTTCATTATATATTACTAAACATAATTAAATTTAATAAAATCTACTATAAAATTTCTATATTTTTTAGTATTTCAAATTTTTTCAAATTAGTCATTTCAATATTAACAGGTGTTATGGAAATATAACCATCAGTCACACAAGTAATATCACTATATTCATCTTGATCTAGTTCCCTAATATTTCCTCCTATCCAAAAATATCGTTGACCAAAAGGACTTATTCTTTCTTCCATTACATTATCGTATTTTCTTTCTCCCAACTTAGTTATCTTACTTCCTTTTATTGTTGTATTAGGTATATTTACATTTAATATACAGTCATTAAGTAAATTCAATTTATCTTTGATATTTTCTACAAGCATAACTACATATTTAGCTGATTCTTTATAAACTTCACTTTTAACTTTAAATTCATTATATGACACTGCAATTGATGGTTTATTTAAAATAAGCCCTTCTATTGCTGCTGACACCGTTCCTGAATATATAACGTCCGTTCCCAAATTAGGACCATTATTTATTCCACTTAAAACTAAATCAAAATCTATATCCTTAAATATAGCATCTATTCCCACTTTTACACAATCTGCTGGTGTTCCTGATATGGAATAGGCCTTTATATTATCTGCAATATAAGCTTCTTGCACCATTATGGGACTATGTATTGTTATAGAATGTCCTGTTGCACTTTTTTGACTTTCTGGCGCAACTACATAAACATTTGCTATTTTAGATATTTCTTTTGCTAATTCTATAATTCCATCTGCAAATATTCCATCGTCGTTAGTTATTAATATATTCATGAAAATTCCTCCTTCATCATATTATTTATTTTGCCATAATAATTATTACTTATCAATTTTTCATAAAAAAAGGATGAGATTCACCCTCATCCTTATATATTACTTTTCATAAATAAAAATTCCTACACTTTTATTTTACTTAAAATATTTTTCTTTAATTTTATTTATTTCTTTCTCATCGAGAGTTGATGCTATTCCAATTTGTCCATCTAGCATATGCCATACATAATTATGTACTTCCACTGCATTATTAAAATCTCCATTTTTCCATTTTGTAAGTTCTTTTTCTAAATATTCTTTAGCTTCTTTGTTTTTTATATTATTTATTGAATTTAGTGCTATTTCAATATTTTTAGGAGTTATCTTTATCACTCCAAACTTTTTGCCATCGGCTGGATTGATAATTTGATTAGACATTTTATGTATAAAATTAACTACTCCATACTCATCATAAACTGTATTTTTATTATTACTGTCATTGCTTTCTTTCGTTTTATCTACCTTGTATCTCGTTATTTTTACAAAGTGAATTTTATTATCCTCTACTACAGCCTTTGGAATTATTGTGTCCAACTCTAATGCGGCGCTTATTTCATCTACTTTTAAAACATCATTTATTTTTTCCAAAACTGCCATTACTGGCTTTACATAATAAGCTAATGCTGGACTATATACTCCGATAGATAATAAAATAACTATTCTATCTGCTATTTTAACATATCTTTTCTTATTTTTACTCTTACATATATCTACTTCTGCTTTATCTATAGCTTCCTTTATGATGCTATCTTTATCAAAGCTATATTTTATATCATCTATTTTCTCTTTATCTATATAAAAATCATTCATTTCTTTATCAATTTCTTCCATTGTCATATCATCCATATTTTCATTATTCAAATTAATATCTTTTTTCTTTTTAATCATTAATGTAATCCTCCTTTAACAGATTTTTCATGTCTTTTATTGCCTTTCTAATATGCGTCTTTATAGTATTTACTGGATGCTCCAAAATTTTGGATATATCTTCAATTTTCAAATCCTCTATATATCTAAAAATAATTACATCCTTATATTTATCTTCTAACTCATCTATTGCATTGTATAAATCTATTTTAATTTCTACTTGGTCATCATTATGTACTTTTTTTACATAATCATTTTCATCATGTTCCAACTCTATCATTCCATTTTTTCTCATATAATCATTTGATACATTTATAAGAATTTTGCTTAACCAAGTTTTAAAATATTTTGGTTCTTTTAAACTTTTTATGTTTCTATAAGCTTTATAAATTGTTTCCTGTACTATTTCTTTCGCATCTTCCTCATGTTTACATCTTAAATATGCCTCTTTGTATAATCTATCAAAATACATATTTATCAAATCTTCAAAGGCTTCTCTATCACCTTTAATAGCTTTTTTCACTAAAAGTATATCTTCCATGATTACTCCTTTCATTTTTGTTTTCAACTATTAGACATAAATTTATAATAAATCGTTTTAATTTTTTAAAATTTAAAAGTAATTTTATTATTTTAATGAATAAAACTCTTTTAATATTCCTAAATCATATATATCTACATGATAAATGAAAATTTCAACTTAAAATAATATAATAAATATCATTTCTGTATAAAACATCAATAATTATCTTTTCAATATTCTTAAATAAATATTAGAAAGTATCTGTTAAATTTTATTTTGCAAATATTACATATTTTTTTAGAAAATTACATTTGGTATATAAGTGAAGCTTGTAAATCACTTCATAAATCCACTGATGTGGAGTTAGTCATTTGGTGCTCTATTAGCGAGAAAATTTATTTGAAAGCTATTGAGGGAACTGTTGAATAGATATTAAGTTTAGTTGATAACTATCAATTTATGATTGGAAAGTTTAGAATAATGTTTCTAGAAGAAGAAAAGCAAATTAAAGAAAGCTGGAAAAGAACTTTTCGTATGGGAATTTTAGATGTCTTTTCAGTTTGTGGTGAGTTGGTAAATCACATTGTTTATCCAGGTAATGATTTAATTAAATATCTATGATTACAAAAAATATTAATATTTAATTATATCCTTTCTTATTAAAAACACTCCGTATAATCTATATTTTACCAGAAAAATTTGTAAAAATATAGACTTTTCATGAAAACATTTTCATACTACTATAATAGTATAAATCATTTTAAAAGTAGATAAATACTTGCAACAATAAAGGTAGCTATCTATTCTAAAGAGATCAACAATTCACCAAAATTTACTATTTTTATCTGTATGAAATTAGTAAAATAAACATTTAATATTGGAGGTACATATTATGAAAATTAATATCGTCACAAAAAAAATTGAATTAACAAATTCTATTAAAGAAAAAATAGAAAATACTTTCTATAACTTAGAAAAGTATTTAAGTAGTGATACAGATGTACATGTAAAATTAGATGTTACTAAGAGAAGTCAAAAAATTGAAGTGACTATATTTACTAAAAATGGGACAATAATTAGAGCAGAAGATTCTAAAAATGATTTATATAATGCTATTGATGAAGTCTACGACAAGTTATATAAGCAGATAAGAAAATTAAAAACTCAACTTATAAATAAAAATAGATCTAATGATAGTATTAGATTCAATAACATAAATGAATATAATGACATAAATATTGAAAGTGAAAATACAATAAAAAAAGTTAAGAAATTTAACCTTGATAAGCCTATAACAACTGAAGATGCTATTATGCAAATGGATTTACTAGGACATAACTTTTTCGTATTCAGAAATTTAGACTCTGAAGATATAAACATTGTTTATAAAAGACATGATGGCTATGGTTTAATTGAACAAATCTAATTATATAGTTTGAAATACAATTTGCTTTTTAATATTATTAAATAAAAATAATCTCTTAGATTTTTTCTGAAAGTAACTTTATATAGTAGTTTTAGTTAAGGTATGGATCAAATAAACCATACCTTAACTTTTTCTTTATACATTAATAACTTTTAGGAACCTATCACAAATTCATAAGAATTCAATTTAATTTTTTAATTATATCTTCTTATTCAACTCTTCCTTATAATGTTTTAAATGTTTCAGAAATTCCTCTCTTCCAGAGTGCATTGCAAAAATAAATTTTTTCTTTCCAATTATTTCTTCATTTCTTTTCCTAATGTTTTCTTTTAATAATTCATATTTAACAATTATTTCATTGTCATTGGCAAATTTTCTTATATGAACCATAATTTTTAAAGAATAACATACATCTATAACAAATACACCGTAGAAAAAGCCCATTACAAAAGAAAATGATAAATGGTTTGATAGCCAATAAAGAGATTCTAGTATATCAGGATGAATTAAAAAGTAATATATGGCACTTAATATTGCCCAAAAAATTGAAAACTTAGGACAAATAATACCTTGTATATTTCCATATTCATCTGTATAGTCCCATAACTTTATATTCATTCCTTTAATAAAAATAAGGCCAGCTAAATATTCAATAAAAGTAACAACTAAGGCCATAATAGTAAATAAAACTAATTCCTCTATAAATTTATTGTGTATAAAATTAATATTTATTTGAGCTAATAAAAATAATACACATAAACTAAATCCATAAAGGGGCAAATATGGTCCTATTAAAAATCCTGGATTTATCCATCTTCTTTCTGGGTTTGCTCCAGAGAAAAACCTTCTAAAAATTAATTCTATTACCCACCCTACAATACTTCCAATAAAAAATATAAATGCCAATATTAAAAAATAACTCACGATGTTCACCTCATTTTTTATAAGTTTTATATAATAGATAATTATTTAAATCTTTTTATACTTAATATATTTTAAATCTACTATTTGCATATAAAATCTAATAACGTTTATAAAATTTGCTTAAATTATTAATAACATAATCCACATGCTTTATATCCCTTTGACTTAGCTTGTAATTCAGTAATTTTAATAGCTCCCTTCATTCCGTGTGCATGTTCAGAAGAATGATATTTATTTGAGCTTGAATTGCCTCCATTTGCATATACAGTTTCATTTAAATTACTTTGACTTGTATTATTACTAGAGCTACTATTACTTGATATAGCACCTCCATTATTATATGTATCTACATCAAAACCTTTGTCTGTAACATATCCATTAACTGACCATATATTTAGCTTGCTTGCCTTAGCTTTATCTTGAGCTTTATATAAAGTATCTAGGTGTCTTCTTTGGGAATAAACATATCCAACTCTTGCTAGGCCTTCTTCTACAATTTTTTCATTAAACATTTTCCAACTTTTATCTTCTTTGTTGTAAAACCATAAATAGCATAAATGTCTATCATATTTATCAGTTTTATCTCCATGATCATATTCAATATATACTTTATCTCCTACTTGAAGTAATCCTTTGGCAAAATTTGATGCATCTATTGAATATGGTTGTGGGTCTACACCAGGTTTTACAGACTCTGGTGTATCTATTAATAATAATCTTAATGTAACTATTTTCCCAGAATCTTTCAATTTCACCTTCATTGTATCACCATCAACAACTCGTTCTACAGAAGCTTCAGCTGAGCCCTTTGGTACTGAACCATTATTAGACGTGCTGTAATTATCATTTTTATCTTGAGTGGTGTTAGAACCAGTTATTGTACTTAAAATTGTTGTACTACTAGAACATCCTCCAAAGAATAATGATAAAGACAGTGCTCCCGCTAATAATAATGATTTAAATTTGTTTGTCTTAAATAATTTCATCTGTCTCTCCTTATCATTTCTACATTATTTTACATTTTTTTAATCAATAATATAAGTATAACTTTTTTATGACAAATACTGAATAAGTTTTTGTTATAAATTTTCTTTCAAAACATAAAAGAGCCTAATATGAATTAGGCTCTTTACACTATTTTTTATTAAATTTATTAAAAGATTATTAATGTTTATCTTATTTAGAATAAAGTCTAATTCCAACCAATAAACATCCATCTATATAATCATAATTATTTTCATCTAAAAATTTAATAATTTCATCACTACCTGCTCCTGGTTGTATAACAACACATTTAAATTTCTTCTTATTTTCTTTTAATAGTTTTAATCCTGCAGGAGGATTAATGCATAAATCAATTATATCAATTTCTTCATCAATATCATTGATAGACTTTAATTCTTTTCCAACAGAATATACTTTATAATTACTATTAATCAGCTCATTTTTTATCTTATACGCATATTTTTCTTCATTTAATGTATCTCCTAACACTGCAAAAGTATTATATTGCATTATTTCTTTTAAATCCATAATTTTTCCTCCTAAGTTTTATGTACTCTATTATAATTAGTATTATTCATTTCAGTTTATATATAAATAATATTTCAAAATATAATTAAAATTTTCAAAATAAAAAGTCATATGGATATATACCCGTATGACTTAAATTACTAACTATTTTTCAATATTCTATTTCTTATTTCCTCCATACGATTATCAAGATCAGCGCTAATTTCAGCACATTCTACTAAGTTCTTAGCCAGCATATCTGCTTCTTCTTGAGGTATATCTTTTTTATAACGTAACTTATGCTCCAAACTTGCCCAAAAGTCCATAGCTATAGTTCTTAGTTGAACCTCTACCTTCATGTTTTTCTTTTCATTTTCTAAGAAAATTGGCACCTCTATAATTAAATGTAAACTTCTATATCCACTTTCTTTTGGATTTTTTATATAATCCTTAACTTCTATTAAAGTTACATCGTCTTGTTGTAATAAGCATTCTGCAAGTAAATATATATCTTCTGGAAAAGAGCAAATTACTCTTATACCTGCAATATCATTTATATTTTCTTCTATTGATTCAAGAGAAAATGGATATCCTTTACGCTTTAATTTTTTAACTATACCTTCTGGCGACTTTAGTCTAGATTTTATTGTTTCTATTGGATTTCTATCATATTGAAGGGAAAACTGTTCATTTAAAACTTTAAATTTTGTTTCCACTTCCATAATTGCACAACGATAATAAGACATAAGCTGGTTAAGAGGCATCATGTTACGTTGAAATAAATCTATAACATTATCATCGATTAATCCTTTTATAAGTTGATCCCTTATTTGCGCTTTTATCATTTGTAAGTTCTCCCTCCATGTCAAAACACTTTATAATAATTATAAATCTTCTTTAATTTTCTATTTTTAGTTTCTTTAAACTTTATACCTTATTATAATATCACAAATATGGATTATATAATATTATTAAATTATTTTTAATAATCTTCTGTACTCTTTACAATATCCCTTGTTATTAATAAAACATAAAATATTGTTAATCTCATATTCAGAATCTACGGAGATCATTATTGCCAATTCCTCTTTAGTTGAATCTATTATTCTATGATCATATACACAGTCATTAATAAGATCTATAATTTCATCCTTTTTAGGTGATTTAAATATTAATAGTGCTTCACAATTATGATTTATAGTTTTTTCTACTTCTATTTTTTCTTTAGTAAATGAATCAATATTACATACTCTTTTATCAAGTATATCAATTACATCAGCATAAGCCGCACTTCCTGTAGGTTCTTTCCCTGCACCTTTTCCCACAAAAGAAACCTCTCCTACAGAATTGCCATTTAAAACAACTATATTGTATTCATTATCCACCCTTGAAAGCAAACTATCATTGTCTACAAGTACTGGCCTAACATACCCACTAATTTTTTCGTCACTTATCTCACTTTTACCTACTAACTTTATTTTGCATCCCAATTTCTTTGCATAGTAAATATCTTTCATATCTATTCTTGAAATGCCTTCTAAATAGAAATCTCTCCAATAAACTCTTCTGTCATAAGCTAATGTTGATAAAATAGATAATTTTCTTGCTGCATCATATCCCTCTACATCTGATTCTGGATTAGCTTCTGCAAACCCCAATTCTTGAGCTTCTTTTAAAACTTCTTCATAAGATAAATTTTCATCATACATTTTACTAAGTATATAATTTGTAGTTCCATTTAGAATTGCATACATACTTTTTATCAGATTTCCTTCCAGCGATTCTATAAGTGGTTTAAGAACAGGAATTCCTCCACCTACTGATGCCTCAAATCTTAAGCTAACATTGTTTTCTTTAGCTATTGTCACTAGTTTGTCACCATATTCTGCAAGCATATCTTTATTAGCAGTAACAACATTTATTTTACTTTCTAAAGCTCTTTTTATATATTCATATGCAGGATTTAATCCTCCTATTAGCTCTACTAATATATCAAATTCTTTATTAAATACTTCCTCCACATCTTCTGTAATTAAATTTGCATATTTTGAATCTTTATGCTTACTTTTATTATTTACTAATATACTTACTATTTTTATATTTCTTTTTTCTTTATTACTGTCTATCATATCTACCAGACCTTTTCCTACCGTTCCATATCCAAGTATTGCTATTTTCATGTTTAAATCCTCCTTGATAACATATTAACTTCTTTATCCCCACAAATATAAAAAAGCCTGAGTATAAACTCAGGCTTTGTAGACTATAATTTATACTTATCTTTCAGCATAATTGCTGCAGGACTTAGCACCATTGTATATAAATATATACTGGTTGCTGGGTTTCACAGGGCCTTTCCCTCCACCTCTCTGGATAAGAAGTATTTAATTTTTTATTTGATTTAAATGATAGCAGAATTTATATTTAATGTAAAGAAAATTCTATAAACTTAAATTATATAAGCATTGTGTAATTCTTATATATGTTGATTACACATTCTATACAATTTATTCAATATTTCGTCAAATCTTTTGTCTTCTCTTAAAAAAGAATATTTATCATCTAATAATAATTTCTTCAAACTTACAAGAATATATGCTTTAGAGTGAACACCTGAATTTAGCTCTATTTTGTTAAATAATAAATATTTTTCAAAATTAAAATCCATCTCATAGCATTCAAGTAACTTTTCAATATAATCTAATGTTTTTTTAATATTTTTCTCCTTAGCATATAGTTCTCCATACATAAGATTATTACTTACTCCATAGATACTGCTAACCTGAAAAATATCTACGAGCTTATCTTGAAGTTTAAGCACCTCTTTTGCTATATCATAATCTTTATCTTGAGCAAATAAGCTTATATAACTATCTAAGGACATTTTTAGACTACTTAATTTTTTATAAGTTAAAGTTCTTAAAAGTTCAATTGCTTCATCTTTTTTATTTTGATTAATATATAATCCTACTAACATATCATCTCTATCTACTGTTATTTTTGGTAGGCTTAGTAAAACATCTTCTGCCTTTTTAAAATCTTCATTCATTGAATATAAAGAACTTAAGCTATACTTGGAAACTTCACTTATTTCTATTTTGCTACTTTTTGCAGATTCTTCAAATAAATCTATAGATTTATTTAAAATAACTTTAGCTTCTTCTTCATCTTTTGCACTTGGAATTGACACTATATATAAAGATGCCATTCTAAATTTTAAAAATATATTGTTAGGGTATTCTTTCAAATAAGCTTCACATGTTTTTATAGCATTTTCAACTGTATCTTTTTCAAATAATGAAGCACTTTTTTTACTATTTCAATTACATCTTCATTACTTATATCTTTTTAATAATTTAAAAGTTTATCTATTGAAGTATTAAAAAATCTAGCTATAGATGGTAGTAAAGCAATATCTGGGTAAGAATTATTACTTTCCCATTTTGATACAGCTGCAACTGATACTCCTACAGTTTTAGCTAAAGCTTCCTGTGTTATATTCTTTTCTTTTCTTAATTTATATATAACTTGACCTATTTCTAGCTTCATATTTGTCTGCCTGTTTTATAATTTATTAATAAGATCTTATATTTTCATTATAACTTTATACAAAAACTCAAACAATGGAGACGTAGTTAAATAAAAATCAAAACAATTTAACTACAGGTTAATTTTATTAATTATTAGTTAATCTTCTTTTTTTTCAAATACTAAGTCAAACTTCATTTTTTTAATATTTTTATAAATCAATCCCACAGTTACAATTCCTATACTAATTTGAACAATATAGTATAGTATATTATTAGTATCTAATGAAAAATAGGCTAGTATATAAGGTGTAATAAATAATAGTATAAAACCGACACTAAGATATCTATTCATCCTATTTCTATCTTTCATATCTACAATTTCACCTGTAAGAACTTCCATTAAAAACTTGCATTTTTAATATATTCCCCTTAATTTTTTATATTTCCACATTCTTCCATGTATCATAAATATCTTTATTATAAAGTTCCTCATTATCTATTGTAGGAAGATTCAACACACAGTTATTATCCTCATCAACATTTAAAAAACCTCTTCTTAAATCTTCTACACTTAACTTCATTTTATATTTATTATCTTTGAAAAACTCCGGTCTCATTAAATAAGATGCCGCCGTAACGTCCCAATTATAAGTACCATCAATTCCAAACTTATCTAAATTATAATCAAACCAATAATCTACTTTTTCCTTTATATAAGGAACAATAGGATTAGAATAGTCATTTAGCTCCCTTTCATAGTCTTCTCTAGTCACAAGAACTTTAAGACAGTTGTTTCCTGTGATTACTGAAACATTTTTCCCCTTAGTTAAAACTGTATATGTTGCTATAGGGTCACAAGAAAAGTTTAGCTCATCCATTTGTCTTTTGGCAAATATCAAAGGTTCAGTTATTCCTCCCATTAATACTATTTCCTTAATCTTATCAAAAAAAGTGTTGTCTTTTAAATAGGCTCCATAAAGATTCGTTAAAGATCCTGTTGCTAATATGGATAATTTTCCTTTATATTTATTTGCCATTTCAGCTAAATATTCACTTGCTTTATTATCTAAATCCTGTGGATTTTTTCCGCCTTCTAGAACTGGTAATTTTTCTACTTTTAGTTCTTTAACCATTTTTAAAGTATTAGGATAAACTACTTCTACCTTGTTATTTCCATAAGTAGTTGTAACCCCTAATAAATTTACATCTTTATTTCCAATTAAATATATTAATGTAAGGCCATCATCCACATCACAGTCCGCTACTCCATAAGTATTATCACAGTCAAATATTACATTTTTCATTTTTTGTCCTCTTTCAATCTTAATATTTATTCAATTAATTTATATTCAAAATTAAAATCTACACTTCAAAATAAGTAATCTCTTCTTCTTTTATTATTATTCCTACCTTATTTCCTTCTTTAAAGCAATCTTTGCTTAATAGATCTGCACTTGCTTTAGCTAGAACTTCTTTTTTATCTTTCTTTAATGTAATTTCCACAAAATCACCTAAGTAAGTAATTTCTTTAATTTGAAAATCATTTTTATTATTATCTATTATAACATTAGCTGGTCTTATCATAGCTTCATAATTTCCATCTTTCTTATTACATTTGATTTCAAAGTGCTCTGTTTTAAATATTTTATTATCAACTTTGCCAATAAAATAATTATTTTTCCCAAAATAATTAGCAACTTCTTTTGAATATGGTGAAGTATAAATCTTGTAAGGATTATCATACTGAATTATATCTCCATGCATAATAAGAGCGATTTTATCAGAAAGTTGTAAGGCTTCATTCTTGTCATGAGTAACCAGTATCATCGTAATCTTATTTTCCCTTTGAAGTTTTTTTACTAATTGTCCCATTTCAATTCTTAATTTTTCATCTAAGCCTGAGAATGGCTCATCAAGAAGTAAGATTTTTGGATTTGATGCAAGAGCTCTAGCAAGGGCAACTCTTTGCATTTGGCCTCCTGACAGTTCTTTTATTTTTCTATTTTCGAATCCTTCTAAATGAACTTCTCTAAGTAGCTTTTTTACTACTTTTTTTTGCTCATTTTTATTTATTTTCTTTAAATTCATAGCAAAAGCAATATTTTTTTCTACTGATAAGTGAGGAAATAACCTTAAATCTTGAAAAACTATTACTGCTCCTCTTTTCTCAGGAGATATATCTTGAATTTCTTTATCAAATAGAATTACTTTTCCTTCTTGTAAATCATTTAATCCTGCTATAGTTTTCAGTAAAGTACTTTTACCACAGCCTGAAGGACCTAAAAGAGATATAAACTCTCCACTATTCATATCTAAATTTATATCATGAAGGATCTCATTTCCTCCCATATTCACTTTTAAATTTTCTAATTTCAAACTCATTTATTTCACCTATTTCCTATACACCATAAAAGTCCCTGCTTATATTTTTATTAATTTTAGAAACTGCTACTTGGAAAATACTAAATATTATTATTGTTATGCCTAAAAATACTAAAGAGTATGTGGATGCCATATTTCTATCTCCTCCAGATAAGTATGGAAACATTACAATAGCAAAGGTTTTAACTTTGCCACCACCTATTAGCAATGTTAAAAAATACTGACTAAAAGATATTATATATGACATACTAAGTGATGATAAAATCACTGGTGACAAAATAGGCAGCGTTGTTTTAGTAAAAGCTTGAAGTTGTGTGGCTCCAAGAACTTGAGCTTGCTCTTCAAGTTTATTGCCTATAGCCATAGTTCCATCCATCAACAATCTTGTTGCATAAGGTAGAGAATAAATTAAGTGAACAATAATCACTCCCAATATACTATTACTCAGTCCCCACTTTATAAACATTACATGTATTCCCATTGCAAATACTGTTGATGGTATTAAAAATGGCAATAAAGTTGAAAAATAAAGTTGTTTTTTAAATTTAAAATCATAAAAAACAAAAGCTCTTGCAGTCATTAGTCCAATTATCACCGATAATATGGCAACTACAAAAGAAAGTAATATACTCGATATGAAAAGTTGAATCATTTCACTTTTTCGTGAAAAAATCTCATTTATTGCTCTTAAAGAATAAGTCTGTGGTAATAAATCAGGCCAAGCCCATCTTTCTGTAAATGACCATATTATTAAATTTAATATAGGTAGTATTATACAAATACTCATTATAATTAATATAATCTTATTAATTTTATTATTTTTCATCTTATCACCTACTTTTCTTTCATTGATGGTATATTATTTTTTATTAAATTGTAGTAAATAATTGCAGCTATTAAGGAAATCATAATTATTATTCCATTTAGTGCCATAGCATATGGTCTGTTCTGTAAATTTGGATGTATATATTGAATATAAGAAAGGACAGGCAAAGCTTTAGGTAATGTAGGTCCTAGCAATTGAGGTATTTCATAAGCTCCCAGTGAAAATACAAATATTATCAAGAATCCGCTTAATATAGTATTTTTACATAAAGGTAGCGTTACCTTTTTAAATGTTTCATACTTACTAGCACCCAAGTTTATGGCCGCTTCTCCCAAACTATCATTTATATTTGACATAATAGATAGTACAAAATAAATTATAAAAGGTATTTCCTTCCACAAATAAGCTAACATTATTCCTATTCCATATTTGTCATAAATCAAATTTAAAAATTGATCTGGCGAAGAAATAAGACCAATAGATGCTAAAATTCTAGCCATAAGTCCACTTTTCGAAAAAATGTTTAATATAAAGATAGCTACAACTATATGTGGAACTACAATAGGTATCTCAATTAACTTTTCATAAAACCATTTAGTTTTTTTGTTCATTACTATTACGATACAAATTAATGTGCCAACCGCAACAGAGAACATTGATGATGCAAAAGCTATATATAAGCTAAACATAATTGAAGATTTCATCTGTGGTGACGAAAGTACTTCTGCATAGTATTTTAGCGTGGGCTTCTCTAAACCAAAAGTAGGAATCACCCCAAAACTTTGGGTGATTCCATTAATAAGCCCTATTAAAAATATTATCAGAAGTAATATTTGTGGTATTAACAATATATAAGGCGTATATTTCTTTTTCATTATTTTCCTACAACCTCTTCTAACCATATTTCTTCAATTATTGGAACTAAACCAGCTGGCATTTCAGGAAGTCTTTTTGATAATAATTCATCTTGAGGTATTGTACCTTTTCCTATATCTACTTTATCAAATTCTGCTTTTTCTTCCTTGCTTAATTTATGATTGTCAACTACAGGTATAGTTTTTAACTTTTCAAGTCTTGATGCTTGCATTCCTGCACTTATCATCTCATTTATAGCCACCATTGCTCCAGCTTTATTTCCACTATTTTTAGCTATTGCCATATAATTAGTATTACCTATAGTTCCCTTATCGAATAAGAAAGTTTTTGTAGAATCAGTGTAACTTCCATTTTCTATTCCTCTAGCAACTGCATACGCTGTATAAGTCATATTCATTACTACTTCATTGTCTTTAAACATATTATCTAATTGAGTTGAGTCTGCTGGGAAAGATTTACCTTCATTCCATAAATACTTATTTAATTCAACTAAATAATCAAGAGCCGGCTCAATTGCTTTTTTAACAGTTTCTTTGTCTTCTTTCATATCTTGGAACTGCTCATATCCACAGATGTCATATATTACATTACGAACAAAAGCACTTCCTGTAAAATCAGGTAATGCTGGATATGTAATCTTACCTTTATTTGCTTTAGCAAACTCTAATAATTCTTTTGTACTACTTGGAACATCCTTTGTAACCGCACTATCATGCATAAATACTAACTGAGCTTTTCCATAAGGTGCTTCGTATCCTTCAGTTGGAAAACCAAAATCATATTTATTTTCATCTGCATTTAGATCAAGATATTTCTCTGCATTTGGAAGCTTTTCTAAAAATGGTCCGTAAAGCATGTTATTTTCTTTAGCTGATTTAAAATTTTCACCATTTATCCATATCATGTCTATACTTCCATCTTCTTCGCCAGCTTGTATTTCACCTGATAACTGGCTAAGTACTTGGTCTATATCCATTGGAACTCTTTCCATTTTTATATCGTATTTTTCTTTCATTTTTGGTTCAAAAACATCATCTAACCAAGCATTTAGCTCTTCGTCTCCACCCCATCCATAAAATGTAACTGTACTACCTTTTGCTTTTTCTAATACTTCTTCCCATTTCATATTATCTACATTTGTGGCAGTATCATTGCTTTTTCCACAAGCAACCATGGATAACATTATAATTGAACTCATTAAAATTGATATAATTTTTTTCATACCCTCACTCCTTTATCTTATAATTAAATAATATATTTTTTATTTTCTAAATTTAAACATAGCCCTATTAATCAAAGATTTCATGCCTAAAGGTACTTCTTCTTTCACATTTAACACTAATGGAAGTATATGATAAGAATTTGAAAATCCCTTTCTTTTAAAGTTTCCAACACAGGAAGCACAATAAGTAAATAACCTATCCTCTCCTGCTAAGGATACTGATTTTGCAAATTTCGTTGATATTTCACTTTCTTTAGAGCTAGCGCATCCTCCCAATCCACAACACTGAGTATCTTTAAATGAATTTTCTATTTTTCCTTCTAAAAAAGGTTTTATAGTATTAAAAAATAATTTTTCTTCTCTGTCTGGACAAGGATAGTAAATAGGAAGAGTTTCTTCCTTTATACTTTGCCCTAAATTAAGTTCTTTTAATTTTTCATAAATAGTTATTATCTTTATATCTAACTTCTCATTTAAAAAATAATAACAATTTGGACACACTACTATAATTTCTTCAATACTCTCTTCTTTTATTTTATTTCTTAAGGATTGTAAGTTTTTATTTGCATCATCTTCTAAGCCTAATTCTTCTATCGGTTTTTGGCAGCAATCAAAAATAACTCCAATATCATACTTTTTAAGTTGATCTATTAATACTTTTCCTGTTTTTGGGAATAATGATACAAAATTGCATCCTGGAAATAATACTGATTTTTTATTTGAATTTTTATAGTTGGCAAAAATATAAGGATTTTTTTCTTTTAAAAGCATATTATAATCCTTATCCATTATAACATTACTGTTATTTTTAACCTTTTCTTTTCTCATACTTAAAGCAATTTCTTTTCCATCAATATCTTTAGGACAAACGGCTTTGCACTTCCCACAAAGGAAGCAATGATAAGCTAAATCTTCTATTTTTGAAAAGCCTTCCAGGTCCATATTATATTTTTTTAGAAAATCACAATTTTTAGTACATAAGTTACAATGAATACAGTTTTGTGCTTTATTCTTCATTTTCTATTACCTCTTTACTATTTCCTAGATATTTTCTTTGAATAAGTATTCCTGCAAGTGTTACAATTATAGCTAATACTCCTGCTATTATAAAATATCTCCATTTGTTATTACCTGCTGTAAATCCTGCAGAACCTATAGTAAAAAATGATACTCCTGGAAACATAAAAATAAATGTATAGATTGTATATTTCCAAAATCCTATATCTGTTATTCCATAGGCAAAGTTTTGCAAGTTATATGGAAATATAGGAACCATTCTAGTAATCATTAGGATTATTAAATCACTTTTATCATTATCACTAAAAAGAAGCTTCTTCAATGTTTTATTTTTTTCAAGCATAGGTTTTATCATATCTTTTAGGAAAAATCTACCTACTATAAATGCCATAGATGCACCTAAAGTTGTAGCAATTAAGCAAGCAAATATACCTAGAACTGGTCCAAATAAAATTCCTGCAAAAACTGCAAAAGTTACTCCTGGAATGGCAAGTACAACACACCCTACAATTGTTAAAATTATATAAATACTTATGGCAAGTAATATATTATCCTTCACCATTTGCTTTATATAATCTAAATTTTTAGCATCACTAATATAATCAGACCATCCATAATGATTATTTAAAATAATTATAGCTAAAATTATAACTCCAAAAATACTTACTTTTAAAACATTCTTTTTCTTCATTTTTTCATCCTTCTATAATTACAAAATAATATCTCAAGGTAAATTTGTAAATCTCCTTGAGATAGTTAATACAATTGTTTATTTTTCATTAAATAATTTCTTTTTTTGCCTATCATTATAAACCTGCTTCATTAAAAATATTAACGTTGTTAAAGCAAATAAAATCAATAGACCTGTAACAAGTAATTTAGCTCCACCAGTTAACATTCCTCCTACATAAGAGTAAACTATTGTAGCTGGTAATTGACCAATTCCTGTTGCTATAAAAAACCCCATAAAGCCCATACCTGTTAATCCTGCTGCATAACTTATAAGATCAAAAGACATAAATGGCAGAAGTCTAGCTATTAATATACTTTGTTTACCATACTTAGTAAAAAACTGATCTACTTGCTCTATACCTTTTCTACTTGTCATCTTTACAGCAATGTCACGACCTAAAATTCTCGCAATAAAGAAGCAAACTACTGCTCCTGCCATGGCACTAGTCCATGATAATATTGCACCTTGCCACCATCCAAATAAGTTTGCATTGGCAAATGTAATAAGAAAAGCAGGTAATGGAGCTGCTATAGACTGTAATATCATTAACATAAAAGATATTGCCATAGCATAAGGTCCATAAGATTTAATAAATTCTCCAACTACTGTAAAATCACCACTTTTGAACATGAAAACTATATTATCAAAAGTTGTTTTTACACTTGGAATTACAAAGTAGCTTCCTATACTAATTATTATTAAACTCATAATTGCTAATTTTACATAGACATTATTCTTTCTACTTTTTACTTCTTCCATGACCTCTCCTCTCCCTAAATTTCATATAATTTCGTAAATTTATTTTATCATGGCTGTATTTTTAATTCTAATAGTATTTTTCTATATAAGTTAACTTGTATAGATTTTTTCTATAAGTATATATTTAACACTTCTTAAAATATCTATTTTCTATCATATCTAAGAATTCTTTTGATAAATAATCATCTAACTTCTTAGCTGTAAACTCATTTCTTATTAATTTATTAGAATCTTTATATTGAACCCAAGCCATAGCACACCAAGTAATTCCTCTCAAACATGTTATAGGAAGATATAGCCTTAATCTATCTTCTATGTCATTTGTATTAAATCTATCTCCAACAACTTTTATATATTCTTCAGTAAATTTTTCAATTTCATCTTGTGATAAAATAACATCTGTTTTCCAGAATGTAGTTGTTGGTGCTAGAAAATGACCTAAATCTTGTGCCGGCTCTCCTAATATTGGTTTTTCCCAATCTATTATATAGTTATTATTGTTTTCTCCATTTATTAAGAAATTGCTTGAATTTAACTCCGTATTAATAATACATCTTCGTCCCTTGTACTCTCCTGTACTTTTTATCATTTCTTGCCCTAAATTTAACATTCTTTTTATTTGTTTTTTCTTTTCTTCATCTCCTAAATGACTATCATAATAAGTTTGTATCATAGTTTCGCATTCATCAATTATTGATTGTAATGGGTTTTTAGGACATAATAAATGTAAATTTTCTTCTAATACTACACTATGAATATCTCCTAAACAATTGGCCGCTATATACAAATCTTTTCTATAATCTAAAGGAACTCCTTGTAAAAAATTCATAACTAAAACACCATAATCAAGGTGTTTCTTTCTTCCATCCACATATATTGGTATTGGCGTTCTTTTACTTTCTTTTAGTTGTAATAATGATTTGTACTCATATTCAATTTGATCGCTTAAGTCCATTTGACTGGCTGTATTTACCCTAAGAATTAAATTATCTTTTGTTACTGGATGAGTGAATAAGTAATTTATATTATATTCACCTTGTGCCAATAACTGAAAATCAATTTTATGTTCTTTAGGAATGTTTAATTCTTCTAAAAATTCTTGTCTTTTTACATACTCTTCTAAACCGTTAATCGTAAACATTCTCTTTCATACTCCTCAATAACCTTAATAATATATTTTGATGTGTGCATATCTTTACTTACATTTTCTTTTTTTATTTCATTGTAAAAGTAAACTACATCTTCTTTCTCATCTATATCAACATTTTTATTAGTTAAATCATAAGTTAAATTTGAATTTTTTATTGATGCTATAGTATCATCTAATACATTTCCATAACCATATTGCACATTTTCAAATACTGCTTTAGTAGGATTTTTCATCCCTACTAAATAATATCCCTTATCCACTGTTGGTCCTAAAACAATATCCTTTTTTCTCAAAATTTTAAAAGCCTTTTTTAAATCATCTTCTTTTAAAAAAGGTATATCACTTCCTATTAATATACACGAGTTATATTTTTTCCCTAAAACATACTCTATAGCATTATACATCTTTTCTCCTAAGTCATTTCCTTCTTGTATTTTATACTTAAACTTATGTCCAAATATACTTTTCATCACATTGTTCTTATCTTCAGGTGTATAGAATATAAAAATACCTCTTTTCAATTTTTCACAAGTGTATTTAATATCTTTTAAAAAGTTTTTGTGAATCTCTGCACACTGATCTTTTGTAAGAAAACTCTGTAGCCTTGTTTTTGTCTTCCCTGGTATGGGAACTCTTGTAAAAATAATAATTGCCTCTCTCATTTAATCACCTAATGTCTCTATATTCTTTGTTAATTTCATTTATATCTCTTCCACACAAATATTGAAGTTGTAGTTTTTGCATTTGAGTCATAGTTTTAAATATACCTTTGTCCAAAAATCTTCTAGCTGAAGTTGTTATTTGGCTATCTATTTGTTTAAAATAACACTTCTTTCTTTTTAGCCTTAAAGAAAATTCTAAGTCTTCCATTATAGGTAAATTAGGCATTCCACCAATTTCTTCAAATAGTTCTTTTGTTATAAATATTCCTTGATCTCCAAATGCTATTTTTCTTAGTTTAACTCTTAAGTTAGACATATAACCACAAATTTTCATCCATATTATGTCATTATCAAATTTTAATTTTAAACAACCTAATTTATTACCTTTATTTATTTCATCTTGAATTTTAATAATTACATCAGCTTCAATCTCACTGTCGCAGTGAAGGAAAAATAGTACATTACCATTTGAAACTTTGCTTCCATAATTCATCTGATTTGCTCTTCCCTTATGGCAATTAATCACAGTAAAAATACTATCTATTAAATCCTTCGTTTTATCAGTACTTCCTCCATCACAAAATATAACTTCAAAATTTCCTTTTAATTTAGCTAAATTATCTTGAAGTTTTATTATATTTTTTTCTTCATTATAAATTGGAATTATTATTGAAATCATGTTTCCATCCTTGTTGTTTTGTTAAATTTAAACTTCTATTGTCTAATCTAATTCTCTTATTGTTAAATCATATTTTTTTAATTCATTTCTTGAGGTTTCCATTAAGTAAGCTCTTTCTCCATATTCATTAACCAAACAATACTCATTTATCCAATAAAGCAATGGTTACTCTTTACCATGATAAATCTTTTTACTTGTCTTTTAATCAAATTATCCAGCTACTAAACCAACCAGATTATCATTCCACCACTTATTAAACGTTTGAACTAAATCTTTCTTTTTTATAATTAACTTGTCTGGTGAATATATGTAAGAAAAACTTCTATCAGTGTAATTTAATCTTATAATCACTAGTTATACCCCTTTTATTAAGTTTAATTATACCTTCTTTTTTTATAATTCATCAATACAATAATTCTCAATAAAAAATCCCACTGACATTATATCAATGAGATTTCAAAGTGACCCATCTGGGACTCGAACCCAGGACCCCCTGATTAAGAGTCAGGTGCTCTACCAACTAAGCTAATGAGCCCTAAATATTTAACTACATATCAATTGTAGCTAACATTTTAATAAAAATCTACCCTTAACTAGTTATTTTATCATTATTTTTTTTCATATAATTTTTATCTATTATAAATACAATCAAAAGATGGCAAATGCCATCTTTTAATTTAAATTAATTTTTAACATTATTTATATTTACATAGTTACTACTTTATTAACTATATCTAATTATTCTTTATTTAATTGTTTATTAGGTCAATAATTAACGATATATTCATAGTATATTCCTCTTAATTTATTTAATCTTCCTCCAATAAAGGAACTACATTTCCTCCATATGGAATTACATATATATCTTTATTTTTGCAATTAATTTTGTTTAATAAGTCTTCAATATTACTTGAAGCTGTTATTTTCATGTCTTTTACCATATCTGGATCTATAGAACTTAGCATATAAACATTGCATTTTGATATGGATTCGCAAGCTGCATAGAATATATACCCTCCTATTGTAAAGCTTGCTCTAAGTTCTTCATCTAAAACTCCTCTTTTTAATGGATCAATCCAGTTAAAGAAATCCGGTGCTCCTCCACCTTCACTACATTCAGCTAGTAAAATTAATGCGCCTCCTTTTTTTACAGCTCTAGTGGCGTTAAATAAGGATTTTGTTGACTGATATAAGTTAATATCCTTTGGATATCCTCCACAACTAGCTATTACTATATCTGCTTCTTTTTTTATACGCAATCCATATGCATCATCCACATATTTACAGCTTTTTAACCATGCATCATGGAAATCACCACATATTAATTTACTATGCTTAGATGATGAATTTACAACTATATTTATTCCAAAAGCTACATCTATAAATTTTGCAGCTTCATTCATATCTTCGTTTATTGGATTATGAGTTAAAAGTCTAGCTCCAACTAATGGATCTGATCTTTTTTCTGTTTTACTTAAACTTTGAATATGATTTTGTCTTATTGTTTGTCTTCCAGCAACACCAGGTATTATACTTTTTCTTCCTCCACCAAATCCTGCCATTATATGATGAACTGTGCCTGTTATCATTATTACTTTTCTTCCTACAACTAAAGGATTCACATAAACTTCAGTACCTGAAGGAGTAGTTCCAACATTTACTAAATCATCTGCATCACAGTCATGATTTACAATTTTAACTTTATCATAAACTGATTTTGAAGCTAGTTTACAAAGTTCTTCTTCACTTTGCTTTCTATGACTTCCAAGGGCCACAACTACTACGATATTTTCATGCTTGACTTTTAATTCTCCTATTAAATAATTTACTAATTGCTCACATATTAAATCTTGTCTTTGCCAAAATCGCGTTAAGTCGCTAATCACTATGGTTACTTTGTCATCTTCATTTATAATTTCATTTAAAGGTTTTGAGTTTATAACTTCTGTAGTTATTCCTTTTTTAAAAGCTTTTTTTAAATCTTTTATTTCATCCATAGGTCTTTCATTTAAAATACTTACTGATTTTGCTCCTTCTAAATTAATGCTTATTTTTTCTTTTCCATATTTCATTTCTACTGTATTCATATTTTACCTCCAAATATTTGTATTTTGTGCATTATATTAGTAACAGAATATTCTGTAGTTTATTTTTTAGATTACTTTACCTTTTTATTGTAAGAACAATAAAAAAGCTCTCGTCCTCAAAAGGACGAGAGCTTTTCTCGCGCTACCACCTTAGTTTATAAACAACTCACATTGCTTATCTTAATAAGTATCCTTGGAATACCCTACGTGTGTTATCACGTCACATCCTACCAAGCTATGTCCTTCACCTTTATCAACACATTTTTTGAATTTTATTTATCTATTTATGTCTTGCTAAATTTAAGTTATCTATTTTATTTTCTTCATCACTTGCAATTACTTTATTTTTTTCCAATAAACTTATTACTACAAAAGTAATTCCACTAACTACTATCATCCAGTATCCTATATCTTTGAACATATCATGAAGTTCTGAGAATTCTAGCCATGCTACTACAGCGAATACTGAAGATAATATGGTAAAAAAACCTGCATTTTTACTTGAAAACTTAGGACACCAAAGACCTGCCACTACTATTATGGAAGTTCCTATCGCCATAGATAAGCATACTTTCATTGCACTTAATATAGTACCAAGTTGTGATGATAATATATAAGTTAAAATTCCAACTACTAATATTATTATTTTATTTATCATAAATGATTTATCTTTAAATTTATTTCCTGCTTTAGTTCTAAAAAATACATCATGACTAACTGTAGTAGAGCATCCTATTAACATAGAACATGCTGTTGACATATCTGCAGCCCATAATCCTGATAATGTAAGTCCTGCCATAACTGGCGGTAGACTCATTATTATCATTGGAAGAGCCTTAGCTGCTGCCACATTAGGAATTAATGCTTTAGATGCTATACCAAGCATGGCACATATAAACCCTATTGGTATCATTAAAAGTGCTCCTATTCTAAAACCATTTACTGCACTTTTATCATCTTTAGATGTTAAACCTATCTGTACAGCTCCTTGTACTGAGTTTGTATTGCCACACATTACTATCATCCATGATATAATTGCTGGAATCCCCATTCCTGAGGTTAAACTCATATACGGTACATTTGGTGTTGATTCAGCCATAATCTTAGCTGCTTCCCACCCACCTTGATTAAATAAAACTAATACTGCTGATGTTATTATACCTATATAAATTAAAGAGATATTTAATATATTACTTACGCTTGCAGATCCCATTCCTCCCACAAATCCTACTAACATAAATATTAAGAAAGAAAAGAATGTTGCAGTTTTCAAATCAAATACATCTGGTAATAAACTAGATAATATTGACCCACCTGCTATATATTGAAGTGCTATAATTGTACATTGAATTATTATCATTGCTATGGTCATCATTACTCCTGCTTTTTCATCATATATAGATTGAATTAATTTTGTAACTGTGCTAAAACCTGATTTTCTTAGTTTTTTTACTATGGTAAAACTTGCTATAATTGCACCAAATGCCCACGCCACATTGTACCAACCTGCTGATAAACCAACAGAAAATGCATTTTCTGCTATACCTATAGTAGATGCTCCACCTATTGCTACACCTGCTATTGTGACAGCTGTAATCATTGTACTATTTTTATTTTTATATAATAAGAAATCTTCTCCTCCATCTTTTTTAGATTTTATAGATATAACAACACTAATTCCAAGTAACATTATCACGTATAAAATAACAATTATTAATGGTATATTCATTATAATTTCCTCCTTTTAATAAAATAATTTTTAAATGTTTTTTGTATATTGTATTTTAATAAAGGTTGCAACTACTTTATTAAAATATACTTACTATAATTTCAATGCTATTTTTTCAAAATATTCTGTATTTTAAGCTTAAAATTTGCCATAGCGGCTTATCCAAGAATTAAAAAAAGCCCTCGTCCTTAAAAGGACGAGAGCTTATCTCGCGTTACCACCTTAGTTTATAAGTAATTCACATTACTTACCTCTACAAGTACTCCTTAGAATACTCTGTCACTATAACGTGTGAATACGTCACATCCTACCAAGCTTAGCTCTTCAGTGTGAAGCTCAAAGATGTATTCATAATTAAATAAGTATGCACCTCTCATCAACCGGTAACTTTCTGTATATCTTTCTTTTAATTACTACTTCTTCTTATCATCGCTTTTGTTTTTTAGTTTGATTTAATAGTAGTTTTATTTTTTTGTATTGTCAACTATTTTTTTATAATTTTTAACTCAAATTTTATTTTAATAGCTAGTAAGAATAAAAAACTTAGCACATTTTAGTGCTAAGTTTTTTTATATTAACTATATTTTATTGTAATAATTCAAAGTATCCTGATGGATGGAAGAAATATATTGATCCATTATCTTTGTCTACTAAGTAAGCTAAGTCAGTTTCTATATTTGGTAAAAATACATATCCTCTTATTCCTTTTTTCTGCATTGCTTTAAAAGTATTTTCATTACCTTGGTATGTGTAAGTAAAGTCAACTTTTTCAACTTCTTTTAAATATTTATTTAAAACTGCTTCAGACTGTGATTTTGTCATTCCTGTTTTAACTTCTTCTTTATCTTTATCACCTTTTACAGCTGTATTGTTAACTGGCTTAGTAGATTCTTCTTTCTTAGTCTCAACTTTTTTAGTTTCTTCTTTTTTAGTTTCTACTTTCACTTTTACAGGCTTTTTATTTTTTACAACTGTAGTTTCAGTTTTTACTGGTGTATTAGTTTCTTCCTTTTGTGTTGTTTTGTCTTCATTGTTTTTTACAACTTCTGTTTTTACAGTATTTGTAGCTTGTTCAACTTTTACTGGTTTTACATTTTCTTGTTTGTTGCTTTGTGAGATTGCGTTTGCAATTGGAGTTATTAATAATGCTCCAGTTAATAATAATGTTATTGCTATAATTCCTTTTTTCATTTTTCAACACTTCCTCATAATATATTTTAAGATTTCTTAAATTTTATCTTTTATTTATATTATTATAATATCATTACCCCTTGAAAAATTACAGTTACATACTTGTTACTTTGTATTACAAAATGGTAACATAGGTAATTACAGATTGTTACCAAATTTCAATATTATGTAAGATTCACTCTCTTTATGTATAATCTAAATATTTTTGTAAATACTTCATGCAACGAAGTTCTTGAATTAAAAAACAGAGTCCTATGTTGAACTCTGTTTTTTGTTAAAACAAACTTTTTTATTCTTTATTTAACTTCAGATAAGTCTCTAAACCTTCTTTTAAAAGTATGGCTGCCTTAGATAAATCTTTAGTATTTAGAATATAGGCCAGTCTTATTTCATCAACTCCAAGACCAGATGTTTGATAAAATCCTTCAGCTGGACAAGGCATTACAGTTTCTCCATCTTTATCGAAATCACTTAGTAACCATTTAGTAAAGTCATCTGCGTTTTTTACTGGTAGCTTTGCAACTATATAAAAAGCACCACTAGGCTTTTTGCAAATAACACCTGGTACTTTTATAAGTTCATTATAAAGTACATCTCTTCTTTTTCTATATTCTTCATTAACTTCTGTTAAATAAGAATTATCTGTTTTGTAAAGTTCTATTGCTCCTAATTGTTCTAAAGTAGGCACAGATAATCTAGCTTGACATAACTTAAGTATACCTCCCATAAAAGGCTTATTTTTAGAAGCTAATGAGCCTATTCTTGCTCCACAAGCACTATAACGTTTTGATACAGAGTCTACAATTATTACTCTGTCCTTTGCTCTTTCAATAGTACCTATACTAGTATACTCACCATCATAAACAAACTCCCTGTAAACCTCGTCAGCTATTATCCATAAATTATGTTCAAGTGCTATATCTGCAATCATTTCTAATTCTTTTCTTGTATAAACTACACCTGTTGGGTTTCCTGGGTTTGAGAATAGTATAGCCTTAGTTTTATCATTAATTTTTGACACTATTTCATCTTTATTAGGTAAGTGGAATCCATTTTCAGCCAAAGTAGTAATTGGATTAATGTTCACTCCTACAGATTTAGAGAAGTTAAAATAATTTGAGTAAAAAGGCTCAGGAACTAATACATTATCACCTTCATCACAAATAGTAAGCATGGTAAATAATAATGCCTCACTACCACCATTTGTAATTAAAATCTCATCATTTTTAAAGTTTAAATTATAATTTATATAATACTTTCTTATAGCTTCTATAAGATCTGGTAAACCTTCTGATAAAGCATATTCTAAAACTTCACCTTTATATTCTCTTATAGCCTTAAAAAAACCTTCTGGTGTTATTATATCTGGCTGACCTATATTTAGATGATATACTTTTTTACCTTGATTTTTTGCTTTTGCTGCAAAAGTTAATAATTCCATTATAGTTGATGGTGGAACTGATTGTATTCTTTTTGAAATATTCATAAATTATCCTCCTAACATACTTCTTCAAACTTAGAATTTCCAAATATCACAAATAATATTTTGTAAATAATGATAGAAATATAAAAAAAAGCTAAGAATATGTAATTTACATATTCTTAGCTTTTTTTATAAATTTTTTTCAAATTTTTCTATATTCATTTCTAAGTTATTTATTATAAGCTCAATGCAGTTATTATCAAAAGGAGATATTAAATTACCAGTTTTAACTATTTGTAGAAAAGACTTCGTTCCCCCAACTTTACAAATTTTCAAATAATCTTCCCATCCTTCTTGTCTGTTTTCTTCCATTTTTTTAAGGAATTGGAATGCACAAATTTGTGCTAATACATAGTCAATATAATAAAATGGATCTTTGTATATATGTCCTTGCTTAAAGAACCAACATCCTTTTTCCAATATTTTATTTTCTTCATAATCCCTGTGTGGTAGATATTTTCTCTCTAAATTTCTCCATACGGTTTTTCTTTCATCCTTGCTCATATTAGGATTATCATAAACAATATGCTGGAACTCATCTACTACAACTCCATAAGGTAAGAATTTTATAGCTGAGCATAAATGAGCAAATTTGTATTTTTGAGTATCTTCTTTAAAGAAAATATTCATCCAAGGATACGTTATAAACTCCATACTCATGGAATGAATTTCACAACTATCTAAAGTTGGAAAGTTTATTTCTTGCATATCTATGTATCTAGACATAAATAATTGGAATGCATGTCCTGCTTCATGAGTTAATACATCCATATCTTCGCTAGTTCCATTAAAATTAGAGAAAATAAACGGAGCTTTATAATCTGGAATATAAGTACAATAACCTCCAGCAGATTTATTATGTTTAGTTTCTAAATCCATAAGATCATTATCCAGCATAAAATCAAAAAATTCTTTTGTTTCTTTTGATAACTCATTGTACATTTTTATTCCATTTTCTATTATGTAAGCTGAGTCACCTTTAATGATAGGATTTCCATCTAAAAATTCTAGATTTTCATCAATATAAGTTAATTTATCTAAATTTAATCTTTTAGCTTGTTTTTCATACAACTTATTACAAAGAGGCACTATGTATTCTAATACTTGTTTTCTTAAATCACCTATCATTTCTGGGTTGTAGTCTGTTCTATACATTCTTATATAACCTAATTCTGTAAAATTACTGAATCCTAGTTTTTTAGCTATGTCATGTCTTATTTTTACTAAATTATTATAAATTTCATCGAATTCTTCTTCATGTATTTCAAAGTAATTATAGTAAGCTTTAGATGATTCTTCTCTAACTTTTCTATCTTGGGATAACATATATTTATAAAGCCCAGATAGATTTAGCTCTTCTTCATTAAAGTTAACTTTTGCTGAAGCTAATAGTTTTGTATATCTAGACATTAATTTATTCTCTTCTTGCAATTGTGGTATTATTTCTTTGGAAAAAGATTTTAAAGAGTATTCACATATTTTATAAAATTGTTCACTAAAATCATTTATTATATTCTCTTTAAATTTAGAACTAATAATAGCATTATAAAAATCTGAATTTAATTCTGTATAAAGTGGACCATGTTCATCCCAATAATCTGTCTCCTTTTCATAAAATTCATCTGCCGTATTTATGCTATTTCTTATTGAAGCTATGGTAGACATGGTTTCAATGTGTTTCCTAATATTGTTTAATTCCATTATGTACGCGTATTGATCTTTGTAATCGTCAGCAGATTTTATTTTATTTACTAAATCTAAAAATGATTTTTTTATTTCTTCATAATTAGGTCTTTCATATTTATAATCTTGAAATTTCATTTTTGCCTCCTAAATTTTATAATAAATATAATTTATCATATACAAGGTTACTTTGCCAATTATTACATCTTTATCTCGTAATTTTTCTAGCTAAAGTAGCTGTCCAGACACCAACCATAGTAACACCTAGTAACATTTCCACACATGAAAACAGTACACTATATCCGATGGGGAATATATCCCCATAACCCACAGTTGTAAATGTAACTAAACTAAAATAAAAACAATCTATTAGATCCATATACATTAGTTTTCTTGGCAAATAAGATAATATGTTTAAATTATAATGAATTATCCTTTCATTAACGCAAAGGCCAGAAAACATATATATTATGGAAAATATTAATACAATTTCTAAGGACGATATAAGAGCAAATGTCGGTCTTTCACCATATCCACAAGTATAATAAAAAAAATTTGATTTTAATCTTTCAAATCCTTTTAAAGATTTTCTTTCTGCACATTTTGCAAGATAATAATATTCGCCAGAATAATTAAATAGTCTATTTTTTTCAAATACCCCTGATATGCTTTTATATGCTTTAAATATATTCTCATAAGAGCTTTTATCCTTTTTATTTAATTTTAATAAATCAATAAATGTATTTTCATCTACCTTACTTGTAAATTCATCTTCAAAAATCAGTATATTCATATCAGTTCTTATAGTTTTCATAGATTTTAAATCACAATCAGAAAAAATTATATTTTCAATAAAGCATTGATTAAAAATACTATTTCTAAGACTACTTAAAGAAAATTTAACTTCTGTAAATTTAGTGAATTCGAATACCAAATTTTTCATATTTGTTTTATAAAAATTACAATTTTCAAATTCACAATTTTTTTTAAATAAAGCTATAGTTTTTTCTTCATCTTCAAAATTACAATAATAAAAGTCTACATTGTAAAATTTACAGTTTTCAAATTCACTTCCCCAAAAAGTACAGTTTTCAAATTTAATATTATTAAAATTGCATCCAACAAATTTATTGTAATCTATATTTTTATTGGATATGCTTTTATATATATGTTTAGAATTAAGTTTTTTTGTTCCTATAGTTTTGTTTTCAATATGAGTAAATGGATATTTTATTTCATCAATATTTAGAATTTCTTTATTTTCACCGTATATTTCACTTGTCTTATATTTACTGTCACTTCTATATCTTACTTTTTTAGTATTTATTATTTCATTACTTTTCATAAATCTTTTTTCTAATTCTATTTTTATTATTTTTCTATTCTTATCAAAATCATAGATTTGCATAATATCACCTTAATTTAAGTATTTAATATATATATTGATTTTTATTTTTTAAAATCCTTTATTGTTAAATATTTTTGTTTTTTAATTTGTAATAATATAAAAAAGTTTTTAATATGTATTATATATAAAAATTTACTCCTTTAGAAAATTGGAGGGATATTATGAAAAATGAAAATAAAATTTTAGAGGATAAATTACCAAAGAACTGTTGTACTTTTTGCACTCATTTAAGTTTGGAAGGTCCCGATGAAAACTTTAGATATTATATAAAATGTATAATTAATAATAAAATTCCAAAACCAACAGACTGTTGTAAGTTCTTTGATCAGGAACACACTAATTTAACAACTTATGATTTAGATTATTTATATTTAGATTTTTTAGAAACTAGCCTTAGAATTAAATATGAAGACTATCTTAACTCATTATATTGGCAATTATTTAAAGAAAATACTCTAAAAAAACACAACCATACCTGCACTATTTGCGATAGTATGGAAAATGTAGATGTATATCATATAAATAAAAAATTAGGCCGAGAAACAGATAAGGATGTGATTGTTTTATGTAGCAAATGTTTTCCAATAAATAAAAAGTAATTGTATAAAATAATACAACTTACATATATTATTTTTAATATAGTTTGTGAAGGAGGTCTAAAAATTGGATACCAGTTTAAGATGTGATGCGACTAGATGTATACATAACAATGGTAATTATTGTTATGCTGGAAGAATAAGTATTGATGGTTTTCTTGCAGATGATATTGATGACACTTACTGTTCTACTTTTAAAGAAAAGGACTATCAGCAGTTTACTAGTTCTATTTACGGTGAAAATAAGTTAGATCCTACCACTATACAAAATATAAAATGCGATGCAATAAAATGCTCATACAATGATAATAAGTACTGTAGCGCAAAAAAAATAAAAATAAACAGCGGTAATGCTAGCTGTGATATGTTTGTTGAAAAATAAATATTTAATATAAAAATTTTAAAATAAAAAAGAAGCTACCGAATAGTAGCTTCTCTTTTTATTCTTCTTCAACTTCCATACAAGTTTCAACTTGAATATTATTTTTACTTTTTAAAGATTTTATACTTTGAATAACACTTTCATGAGTTAGTAATTTAGAATCAATATGACTTATTTTAAAAGCAATTTGTATAGCATAACCTAATCCAAATCCACTTATTATTGTACCAATTCCTACACTTCCTCCTAAAAACCAGCCTACTGTTAATGCTGTTAATTCTATAATTGTTCTTATTGTACCTACAGATTTTGATGATCGTTTATTTATAGCTAACATTAAACCATCTCTAGGTCCACTACCAAGAGCTGGTTTTAAGTATAATACAGTAGCTATTGCTGCTAAAATTATTCCTATTAACATCATAATAATACCTGTAAATAAATTATTTGCATACGGTACTATATTTAACCCTTCAAATATATCTAAAAACGTACCTATAAGAAATACATTTCCTAAAGTAGCAAATCCAATACCTTCACCCATAAATGCATCAATTATTATAATTACAACTCCCACTCCTATGGATATTTGCCCCATAGTAAGACCTGTTTTTAAAGAGATACCTTGATGAAGCACATCCCATGGACTTAGCCCAATATTTGCATGTATCATTACTACTATAGCTAATCCGTATACTATAAATCCCAATAATAATCTAGCTGTAACCTTAATTATTTTATTCATGATATTATTCCCTCCCCCCAATTAATCATATCAAATAAATGTAAAAAATAGTAATCTAATTTAAGAATTAAATATAAAAATTCTCTACTTCTTTAGATGTCTACGTTGCTTGAGTCATTGCATTAGTAAATTACTTTCATATTAAGCAATTTGAATTATAAAAAAGACATATCAAAAGATATGTCTAGGATATATGTTTTATTACACTTCACAGTTTTCTATTTGTATTATGTAATCATTACAATGTTTACATATGATTATACTCACGATATAACTATCGTTTACAAGATTTGCTCTATGTAGTTTGTTAAATGACTTTCCTTGGTAATCTTTGTCTATAGTGCTTATTATATATTTGCCTCCTTTAGTGTAAATATATAAATGATATTCTAAAAATGGGAAGAATTTTTCTTTCTCTTTTATTCCTTTTAAACACTTCGGACATGCTTCTATATAAAACTCTTCATCAAATGCTATTTCTTCTGGAGAGTTATTTAGTAATTCTATAATCATGTCCTTACCAATACCTTCAACTGGCTTGTCATCATCGTTGATTAATTCATCAAAATTTTCATCATTTAATATGTATTCTTTTTCATCATAAGTAAATTTAAACATTTAGTCACCTCTTTTATTTTATAAATTTAAAATAGCATTAATTTTATTATAATATGAAAAAACTAAATATCAAGACTATATACTAAAAAATGCCAACAAGTCTTACTTATTGACATTTTAATTATTTATGCAATTTCAGATTTAAAAGGTGTTGGGTCACTAAGAGCTTCCCTATATTCATCATCATTTATATAACCTTGATCATACATATGTTTTAACACGACTTTTTGCCTTCTTTTTGCCTCATCGTGTTGCATGAATTTTGCTGGATTATTTGTTATTCCTGCTAACATAGCACATTCACCTAAATTTAAATCTCTAACATTTTTCCCAAAATAAGCTTTTGCTGCATCTGCCACACCATAACTTGCTTTCCCAAAGTATATATTATTTAAATAAGCAGATAGGATTTCATCTTTTGTCATTATTTTATTCATCTGCATAGCATTATACATATCTCTAATTTTACGTTTCATAGTTCTCTCTTCACTAGTTAACAAGTTTTTTGATACTTGCATATCAATGGTGCTTCCACCTTGTGTTGATTCCGATAAAATATTATTAACAACAGATCTAGCTAAAGATCTAAAATCGACTCCTTTATGTTTATAAAATCTCTTATCTTCTGTGGCAACAATAGCCTGTCTCAAGTCATCTGGTATTTCATTGACTGGAACTACATTTTGAGTTACATAACTATTGTAAATTAAGTCTTTAGTCACATCAGGAGTTCCCTTAAGTGAAACAGCTACTAATACAGAGGCAAATATACTTCCTATGAATGTTAACATTAGAAAAATAGTTAAACATTTTTTTATAATATTATTTCTTTTACGTCTTTTTTTATCTCTTTTTTTATAGAATAATTCTTTTTCTAATTCAAAATCTTTATCTATTTCTTTTCTATTAACTCTATTGATTTCTTGTTTATTTTTAGTACTAACTGCATTATGTCTGCTTTTATTTGAATTATTAGAACTAATTTTTTTTCGTCTTATTTTATTATCACTACTATCGTAATAGCTCATATATACCTCCTTACTCGTTAAATTAATTATACATTGTAAATTAAAATAAATCAAAGTACAAAATTGTAATATTACACTGTGTCAAATGTAAGGTATAAATGATTAATATGTTGAAAAAGATAAATTTTTGAAGTATTGTTTAATCTTTTTAACATGAATAAATTAAATATTTATTACTTTTATAATTTTTTCTTTTTTGCTATCACTTAAATTCTCAAAAACTAACTTAAGTGGTGTATTTTTTTTCTCTAATACCACCCCTATTTTTATTTCTTTCTGTTCTCCACTAGATAATGTTCCTACAAATCCTAAATATTTATTTTGACTTTGTATAAATGTTTGCAACTTTTTATTATCTTGATAAACAAAATAATCTATATTAGATAATTCCACATTATCTAGTCCATTATTAGTTATATCCATAGTAATAATAGAATAAGATTCATAAATTTCTTCTAAACTAATTGCACTATTTATTGTTTCCACATTTGCGATTTCTATTTTAATGTCTTTATCATTAATATTATTTACATATAATGAATTTTGAAATTGGTTATTTTTATTAATAGAGTAAGATACATTATTAAAAGTAAATACTACTATTAGCATAAATATGTAAATTATTAGTTCCTTTTTCATGATACTCCTCCTTATTAAAAGTATTTTAACCAATATTTAGAAATATATTTCTAAACATCTATTTCTCAATTGAAACATGTTATTAATTTTCATAAAAAATATTATTTTTGTCAAAAATACTTGCACATTTTGTCGAATTTTGTTATTATAAATATACAGTTATTTCCCCAATAACTGATTACTCCCCAAAAAAATATATTCCCTAATAAACCCCTTTTTATAATATATTTTAATAAAAAAACCTACTTGAACGGATTAAAGTAGGTTTTTTTGATTCTCTTTTATAATTTTTCTTATTATTCTATATCCTTGAGCCTTACTTTCTACTTCCATATTACTTTTGGTATCTTTTATAATATTTGATTCTATTGACCATATTTTATCCTCTCGTTTTAATATAATATAGTTATCATCTTTTATCCATGTAAAGTAATCTTTGCTTCTTTTATCATATCTCCAATCAAGATTTTCCTTAATTTTTGATAAATCATTTAAAATATCTAATATATCTTCATATCTGTCTTCTCTATTTACTTGTAAACATTTTTCTATAACTTCAATTAAAGATTTAGGTATATGTGGTAAATATTTCTTTCTTACAGGAAACTTCCCCTTTGATATGGCTATTTTTAAGTCATTTAGATTTTTATATCTCTTAAGTTGATTATTATATTCCTCATTCCCATTACACATCCTATATAAAGTAGTTCCAACTTGGTAAACATCAATACTGCCATCTACAGTCGATGTAAAACATTGTTCTGGAGCTATATGTTTATAATAAACATTTTTCAACTTACCACATCCGTGAATATCAAGTTTTATTGCAGAGCCAAAATCACAAAGTATAGCTTGATTATTATCATCTATGAGGATATTATTTGGTTTTATATCACAATGAATTATATTATTATCGTGTACGTAATAAATAGCTGAAAGAAAGTCTAAAGAGTATTTTATAATTTCCCTTACTGTTAAACTTCTAGAATCCAATATATGATTTAAAGATCCTTTTCTATAATAAGGCATGGTTATATAAATATACTCATCATCATAAGTTGCATAGTTAATTTTTATAATATTAGGATGATTTAATGAAGATATCTTTTTAGATTCTTCAAAATATTTATTATATTCTTTTAGTTTTTTCTTATCTATTTGCTTTAATATCATCTCACAGTTAAGCTGTCTATCTTCAACTATATACAAAGCAGAATTTACACCTTCTGAATTAATCTTTTGTAATATTTTTAAGTTTAATTTTGGACTTATTTCCATAGTATTACTCCTTTACTTGAGAATAATTCTTCTAGAACTCCTTCCATCTTTACTGCATCTACTATCTCCACACCTATATCTCTATCTACTTCCAAACAATATGCTTCTATATTATATTGATTTATTATTGTGCTTATTATTTTTTTTATATAATATAATTTATCACCCATACTAAAAGAAATAGGTAATATAATTTCATCATCTTTAATTTGTCTTTTCTCATTTTGATCATAGTAAACTATGTAAAACTTAACTTTATCTGTATAAATATTTACATAAATGTGATTCATATCTAATCCCCCTATTATTCCTACTAATATATACTATGAATCTATACTTTTATTGAACACAAAATTTCCAATATAAAAAAGAGCTATAGATTTATCTATAGCTCTTAGTCTTAATTATATAGTTTCTGGAAATACTTCATCTTTTATTATTAAGAACAACTCTGCTGTAGCCTTAGTATCGCTATCAGCTCTATGAGCATTTTCATTAATAATATTATAATAATTACATGCAGTTTCCAGTTTTTTATTTTTTCCTTTATATGATTTACATTTTTTAAGCATTTCTAGAGTACATATATGATTGTCTATTTGTTCTAAATTATATTTTTGCAAATAATAATTTAAAAACTTCAAATCAAATTTGGCATTATGCGCTATCATAACTCTATCGCTTAAAAATTTTCTAAATCTTGGTAAAACAGTTTCTATACCTTCTTCATTTTCTACCATTTCATTTGTTATACCAGTTATTTCTGTTATAAAAGAAGGTATATTTGCATCTGGCTTTACTAATCTTGAATAATTCCTTACTATTTGATTATTTTTTATTTCTGTTATACCTATTTCTATTATTTCACAACCACTATATGGGTCTAGTCCTGTAGTTTCTAAGTCTACTACCACATATTCTTGCATAAATACTACTCCTTATCCAAAAAGATTATAAGTAATTTAATGGGTTTTGAGGAGTTCCATTTACTCTAATTTCAAAATGTAAATGTGGCCCTGTTGATCTCCCTGATGTTCCTATTTTAGTAACAACTTGTCCTTTTTTAACCTTATCTCCTACTTTAACTACTAAAGAACTATTATGAGCATAAAGTGACACGAGTCCATTATCATGTCTTATCATTACTGTATTTCCATAACTTCCCTGAACACCTGAGTAAATCACCGTTCCACTAGCAACAGCTACTGCTGGAGTTCCTGTAGGAGCTGGTATATCTATTCCTGTATGTAATTTGCTTACACCTAGTACAGGATGTATTCTATATCCAAAAGGTGAAGATATTGTACTATATCCAGGTACTGGCCATGATCCATTTGATATTACATCATTTGAATTACTTGAATTACTTAAATCTGATTTGCTAGAATTTGATTCACTAGAAGCCGCAGCATTTTCTGCTGCTATTTTTTGTAGCTTTTCTTCTAATGCTTCCTCTTCATTACCTAATTCGTTCTTTAATTTTTTCAGCTCTGCTTTATCTTCATCTAAGCTTTCTTTATCCTTAACTAACTCATCTTTAATTACTTTGGCTTCTTCTTTATTTTTATCTATTGTTGTTTTTTTCTCTTCTATTTCACTTTTATCAGATTCTAAATCTTTTAGCATTTGTTTATCTTGTTCTACAACTTCTTGTACTATATAAACATTATTTAAAAAATCAGAAATAGAATTACTACTTAGTATAACCTTTAAATAACCTAATGTATAGTTATTGTTTATAACTTTTAATCTTTCTCCTAAGCTTTCTTCATTTGAGGCTATATCTTCTTCTAGTTTCTTAATGTCTTCTTTTAATTTTTTCGATTCATTATTTATTGTTTCTATTTTTTTATTTGCTTGATTAATTTTTTCTTCTACTTTTTCTTTCTTTTCATTTAAATTTCTTATCTTTACATCTAATTCATCCTGTTTTTCTTGATTAGCTTTTAACTTGCTTTCTGTATTTTCAGCATTAATATATATTGTACTACTAGCTGAAAATAACATTGAGCAAATTAAAGCTGTTGATATTATTTTCTTCATACTTTTCCCCCAAATTTTTTTATACTTTTAAATATTTTTTTACAGATAGTCCACTTCCTAATATTCCTACCATTATTCCTGTAACAAATAATACTAAAACTAGTAAGTAGGATACGCTTGAAAGAGGCAACATCATATCTCCAATAATTGAATTTAGAGATATTTGCATATTTTCCACTACATACTTATACATTCCTGTACATATAGCAAGAGATATTAAAGAACCAAATAAGCCTATTATGCATCCTTCTACTATAAATGGAGCTATAACAAATCTATTACTACCACCTATATATTTTATAACTTGTATTTCTTCCTTTTTGCTATATACTCTGGCTTTTATGGTATTAGATATTAATACTAAACAAACTATTAATAGGAATCCTATTACAATTCCTCCAAATTGTTTTACTGTATTTGAAGCTGTTATAAAGTTTTCCATAATTTCTTCATAATATTGAACCTCTATAACACCTTCTATTTTTTCCATATTATTTGCCAAAGTTTTTATTTCCTGAGAATCAGCAATAGTTACTACAAAATAGTCATCCAAAGGATTTTTAACTCCTTCTAACAGCTCCTTATCATCACCAAAACTTTCTTTCATATTGTTAAAAGCTTCATCCTTCGTTTGATACTCAACGCTTTCAACTCCACTTATTTTTTGCAATTCTTCTTTTACTTTTAACCTATTATCTTTGCTTAATTTTGAATCTAAAGCTACTCTTATCTCATTTACTTCATTTTGTGTTTTCTCCATAAATGAGTTAATATTTAATACTATACATAACACTATTCCAAGTATGGCTAGAACTGACGTTACTGAAACTACAGAAATTAAACTCATAGTTTTATTACTAAATACACCTTTTAATCCCTGCTTCAAACTATATGTTATTTTTGATATTATCTTCATTATTCGCACCTCTTTGTGTCATAAATTATTTTGCCACCTTCAATTTTAACAATTCTCCTAGGAAATTCTCTTACTAACTCCAAGTTATGAGTAGCCATGATTACTGTAATACCTCTTTTATTTATTTCCTCTAGTAGCTTCATTATAGAAATAGAATTATCCATATCTAGATTTCCTGTGCACTCATCGGCAATTATAATAGAAGGTTTATTTACTAATGCCCTCGCTATACCAACTCTTTGACACTCACCACCTGATAATTCATCTGGGTATTTTTTATATTTATGAGCTATTCCTACACTTTCTAAAACTTCCATAACCTTATATCTTATATTCTTAGGATTTTCTCCTACTACTCTAAGTGCTAATTCCACATTTTCATATACAGTTTTTTCTTTAATTAATCTGTAATCTTGAAAAACTATTCCTATATTTCTTCTGTACTTGTGTAGCATTGAGTTTTTTATATTAGTTATGTTTTCTTTATTAACTATAATTGTTCCATCTGTAACTTTTTCTTCTCTAGTTATCAATTTTAGAAGGCTTGATTTTCCTGCCCCTGAATGTCCTACTAAAAAAATAAATTCTCCTTTATCTATTTTAAGATTTATATCTTGTAGACATTTATTTCCGTCAGAGTATTGCTTCTCTACTTTTGTAAATTTAATCATTGTCTCAACTCCATGTATTTTAATTTTAAGCATCTAATTAGTTACAATTTTGTTACTTTCTAGTTTATTATATCATTTTTTTGTAAAATTTTGAGGTAAAAAATAAAATTTTATATTTTTTCCAAAAAAAAGTGCTTGAAACTTTTTATAATTAAGTTTCAAGCTAAAAAAACTATTTATTTTTTATCTTTTAAATAAATCAATCCATTACCTTGCACTGTTCTAGGATATCCTAAATTTTTTGTATACTTTATAAGTTGTGCGTAAATCTCTTCTTGAGTTAAATCTCTTTGAAATTCTTCATGAGACCAATTTTTAAGTAGTGCTAAACTTCCACTAACATGAGGTGCTGCCATACTTGTTCCACTTAAACTGGCAAATTGATTATTAGGATAAGTAGATACTACATCTACCCCTGGAGCTACCAAGTCTACTACTAGATTAGCATTTGAAAAGCTAGCAGGAACCCCTTTTTTATCTACAGCACCCACTGATATTACATCTACATAAGATGCTGGATATGAGTATTCAAAATCACCTGCATTTCCATCACCTTCATTACCAGCAGCACATACTACTAATATATTATTATTAACAGCATGTTTTATTGCTTTTTCAAGCTTTGGGTCATTGTTTGGCATACCAAGAGACATGGATATAATATCAACATTCTTATCCACAGCATAATTTATAGCATTAATTACCCAGCTTACTTTTCCACTTCCAGTTCTATCAATAGCTTTTAAAATGTATAAATTAGACCATGGAGCTACTCCTACTACTGTATTATTATTTCCATTTGCAGCTATAATTCCTGCCACATGAGTACCATGACCAACTCTATCAATCACTATATTAGGGTTTTTCTTATCTTCATCAGTAAAATTTCTAACAAATACAATATTGTCCTTTAAACTTTCATGGTCAATATCGCAACCTGAGTCTATTACTGCGATATTTATACCCTCACCTCTACTAGATTCACTCCACATATTTTTTGCTTGAATCATGGCTACTCCATAAGGTGTTTTTCCTATATTTTTTACTCCTCGATTCATAATAAAGGGAATAAGTTTTACTTTATAATCATCATTTTGGTTTTTCATAATATTTCACTCCAATATTATTAAATTATATATTAGAAACATCTCTTACAAAATAAGATCTAATATTTTTAATTACTTCTCTTTCATTACTTAAATCAATATTATAAATATATTCCTCTTCATGTCCTTCTCTTATATATGTGCCTTCTACAATTGTTCCATTTTCAATAATAACCTTTAAATATGAATTTTCTGGTAGATGGAATGTTCCTACTCTTCCCTTTCTATCTGCATAATACTGACCAATATATTTGTAATCGTCGCAAGTATAAACTCCAATACCTTCCTTGCATCCATTTTTAAAATCACCACTATAAAAGGATTTATCTGCAAATACATATTTACCTACACATTCCATTTTGTCATCTTTCCACATTCCCTCATAAACATCCTTATTTGCAAAGTAGCAAGTTCCAAGACCTTCTCTTATACCATTTTTAATTTGACCTTTATAAATATATCCATTAGCATATCTTATTACATCCTCATCACTATTTATGTTGTACACCTTAGCATCTTCTTTTCTACTATGTATATTAAACATATTGTATCTATTTTTAAGGAATGATTTTGTGTTTCTTCTTAATAAGTAATTAATCGTTTTTTTACCTCCTACCACTGATGCCTTAATATTTTTTATATACCTTATTATTATCACTGCAAGGACAATAAAAAATATTATTTTTATTAAAGTAGACATTTTTATAACTGTAGTTATAAACATACACCCTCCTCCTCTTACATAATCCTCTTTCTTATTTATATTTATAATATTTATTATTTAAAACAAAAAAATGATTTCTTTTGAAATCATTTTACGTTATATCTGTTGCTACTTCAGTTATATTTTCTACTTCTAAATCTTCATTAAATAAATCAATTATATTATCAACTTCTTCCTCATATTCTTGTTGATTCAATTTATATAAAAGAGCATCGTCTAATAGTTCTTTCATATCTAGGTACAAATTATCTAAAACATAAAAATAACCTTCTTTTATATCTTTTAATTTATCCAGTGATTCTAGTTTTTTGCTTACATCTCGAATAATATCTATCTCATGAACATTTATTTCTTTTATAGATGATAAATATAGTTTAATAGTTTTAATAACTTCTAAAGATATACAGTAAATATCAAATTCCCCATTTTGATTATATAAATACTGTCTATATTCTTCGAGTCTATTTTCCAAATCTTCATTTAAGGCAGTGAATGGTGGTTTTAAAAAATCGTGTATTATTAATAAATTTCTTATTTTATCATTTTCTTCTAAGACCTTATCTAATATATATAAATTGTATGCATCATACAATGGATCATGTGCATCCCCACAAAACTTTACATTTGCATATTCTAAAAGATTTTTTAAAGATACATAGTTCATACACTTCATACCATAATTTATATACTTATCTTTAATGTCCACAAATAAGTTTCTTATATTGCTTAAAAATCTTGGATGATTATTTTTTTGAGAGCTTAATCTATCTGTATAATTAAAACAAGTTAAGTCTAAATTTCCAAACGTATAAATTCCTTCAATATCTGAATATATACCAAGCCATGATTTAAAATCTCTCATAACATTTTCATAAGTTGGGGCAGTCTCCAAATCTTTAGTTGTAATGTGGGTAAGTTCCTCAATATGAGGAAATACTTCTTGATTAGTTACTGGTTTGATTAAAGATTTAAACTTATCTATTTTTCCACTTTTAGTATCATATTTAATGGCACCTATGGCTATAATCTCCGCTTTAAAACTCTCCCTCTTACTTTTGGAACTTGGCATATTCATTTCAAAATCCATGTAAATCTTCTTCAAAATAATTCCCCTCTCTTTATAACTATAATTATATTTTATCATAATTAGTATAAAGAAAAACCGTTGAATTGTTATTTCAACGGTTATTTTATATTTTATTCTTCATATTCAAATTTATCTAAGAAGGAATGTCTTTCTCCATCTTGTTCCCAGCCTAAAACTGAATCTAAGTATACATTTTGGGCTGATCTAAATATTGATTTTTCAACCTCTTGAAAGTTATCCCCTAAAGATTTAATTAAGTCTTTAATTTCATATCTTTTATTTCCTGTTTTTTTAGCCGCAACCATACAAGCACAATTTAATGGCCATATTCCACTATTTTGTATAAATTTAATAATACTTTCTTCTCTTATATAATAAAGAGGTCTTATTATTTGTATTCCATCGAAGTTTGTTGAATTAAGCTTTGGAAGCATTGTCTTAAAGTTTCCAGCACATAATAAGTTAAGCATTGTAGTTTCTATAACATCATCAAAATGATGACCTAAAGCTAACTTATTACATCCCAATTCCTCAGCCTTATTATATAATGCCCCTCTTCTCATTCTTGCACACATATAACAAGGATAATCACTTGCTATTTCATCCGCTACTTCAAATATGTTTGCATCAAATAGTTTTATTGGTATTTCTAAATATTCACAGTTATCTATTAATAATTGTCTTATATCTTTGTGGTATCCTGGATCCATTGCTATAAATTCTAATTCAAAGTTTACTTGCCCGTGTCTTTTTAATTCTTGAAACATTTTTGCCATAAGTAAACTGTCTTTACCTCCAGATATGGCTACAGCAATTTTATCTCCTTCTTCAACTAATTTATAATCTTTTATTGCTTTTATAAATTTAGACCAAGTGTATTTTCTATATTTTTTTAATATACTTTTTTCGATTTCTTTCAAAGGTTTGCGCTCATCAAAAGGTACTATTATTTGACAGCCATTTCCTGCTAATTCACTCATCTTTTCACCTCATATTCTCTACATATATATACATAAAATTAATTTTATCATATTTCATAGGTTTTATACAAGCAAGTACTCACGATTTCGAATAATCGGAATAGTATAGAATTAAGATAGAAATATCTAATTCAACAAGGAGGTTTTGACAATATGGAAAATACATCTAGAGGAGTTTCACAAAACTGTGGTAACTGCTTAGCTAGACCATATGTAAATGATCAAGTGCTTACAAAAATATATAATCTTGAATGTGCGCTTAAGTACGGTACAATTTTTCCAGAGTTAAACTTATTTGATTCTGAAATGTATAATCCTGCATTATATTCATCACCTAAAAAAAGAGGAGGTAGAAGATAATGACAAGTATGAGTAGAGCTGAACAAATGCTTAGAGTCCAAGAACTTTGTTTTGCATGTTTAGATTTAAATTTATATTTAGATAATAATCCTACAGATAAGAATGCTATATGTTTATATAACTCATTAGGACAACAGTTTGAACAAGCAGTAAAAGCATATGAAAAAAAATATGGACCTTTGATGAACTTTGGTCATAGTAGTAGTTCTTGTCCTTTTGGATGGGTGGATGAACCTTGGCCATGGCAAAGAGAATTTTATGAATAAAAATATAATAGGGGGATTAAATTTATGTGGATATATGAAAAAGCATTACAATTTCCAGTAAATCTAAAGTGTAAAGATTTACAGATGGCTAAATATATTTATACACAACTTGGGGGACCTAATGGGGAGTTAGCAGCAGCACTTAGATACCTACAGCAAAGATATACTATGCCTACCGGAAAAACTATCGCATTATTAACTGATATAGGTACTGAAGAACTTGCCCATGCAGAAATGATATCTGCTATGGTTTACCAATTAACTGACGGGGCTACTCCAGAAGAAATGAGAAAATATGGTCTAGGTAGCAATTATGCTCAAAATGGACATGGTATTTTTCCTGCAGATTCTAACGGTGTTCCTTTTAGTGCTTCTACAATAGCTGTTATGGGTGACGCTGTTACAAACTTACACGAAGATATGGCCGCTGAACAAAAAGCTCTTGCTACTTATTATCAACTAATAAACCTAACTGATAATGTTGACATTAAAGATACTCTTAGATTTTTAGGCCAAAGAGAAATTACTCATTATCAAAGATTTGGGGAAGCTTTGATGGATGTTTATGAATACAACGATTGTAAAAAAGTATTTTAATATTTAAAAATATATATTTAAAAGAGGTTGCAAGTAAAATTTTTCACCTGCAACCTTTAATATTTACATTTTTGATAAAGCACTTATCTTGGTATTTTCCATCAAATCATAAAATTTAAAAATACTATCTCCGTCTTCTTCAATGAAATATTGTAAATGACATATTACTTCTTTAACATATATACTTTCTTCTCTACCATAAAAATCATAATATAAATCCTTTAAATATTGTAAATAGCATTTATTTATTCTAAGTTTTACATAAATACTTTCTTTCATATTTATATTTATTTTGTCCAACAAAATAGTATAAACACATATATATTCTTCATTTAAATTCTTTTCTTTTAATTTTTCTATTAATAATGACTTAATTCCTTTTGCTGACTCTTTATTAATAAATACATTGATAAAGTAATTTCCTCTGCAGTATTTATATTGATAAAAATCAGTTATCCTACACATAATAAATCCCTTCTTTAAAATTTCTTATCTAGGATTATTACCACTATATATAATATTTTATACATATTATTTCAACTAAAAAATCCCTAAGCAAATGCTTAAGGATTTTTTTTAATTATTCACAAGGTCCATCACCATACTATCTCCAAGTATGCCTTGAAACTTAATATATTCTTTTTTTACCAATATTATTAACAACTCACGAAGCAAGTCTATTACTACTTCTCCATTAAAATCATCTGTTAAGGATATATAAGGTACTTGAAAAATAAGTTCATTGCTTTGACTAAGTACAAATTTATTTGCTGTATAAGTAGTATTCAAGCTATTAATTAAATTTAATACTTCATCTCTTTTATCTTCTAGTGCTAATTTTCCAAAGAAAATGTTAATCATTGTATAAGCCGATTCACTTAATATTATTGCTGTCAAACAATTGTTAGTATAAATTTCTTGAAAAGATCTAAATAAAACTAGGTTATCTTTTTCTACAATAGTAAACATATTTTCCATAGATTTTTTCCTTAAGGCTTCCTCTAGTAAAACTTTCTTTACTTGTAGATTTTCCATTATTTCTCCTCCTGTTTTATCCTTGAGTATCTAAAAAAGATAAAATTCCTTGATATATCCCTTCTGCCAAATCTTTTTGGAACTCAGGATTCATTAATTTTTTTTCTTCTTTAGGATTACTTAAAAAGCCGCATTGTATTAATATTGCTGGCATATTGTTGCCTTGTAACACATCAAATGTAAAAGGTGTAACTCCTCTATCTTTTAAGTCTACATATGCTGACACAGACTTTTGTATCAGTGTTGCAAGTTCATCTGAAGCATCATTCGCTCCAACTCTATAAAATGTTTGAACGCCTTCTGCATTATTGTCTTCATTACCAGTCATATGAATTGATACAAAAATATCAGCGTTTTGCTTATTTGCATCTTCTACTCTTTCACTATTAGATAATGTAGTATCTGTATTTCGTGACACAACTACACTAATATCACCTTGAGACGATAGCCTTGATGATACTAATTTACTTATTTGTAAATCTAAATCCTTTTCTAAAGCTCCATTATTTGTTTTGTATCCTGCGTCTGTACCACCATGACCTACATCAATGTATACTACATATTTCTTCTTTTCCGTAGTACCTTCCTCTTCCAAATCAAATTGTTTTTCTTTGTTTACTTTGCTAGTGTCTTCACCAGCTCCAAATACTGCTGTAATAAGAGACCCTACATTATCCTTTGCCACAGATATACCTGAAAATACAGTTTGTAAAACTTTAAATAAACCAAATACTACTATTAATATACCTACAGTTAAAAGAATCAATTTTCTTTTATTTATCCTAGTTCTTTTTTTTCCATGTTTTCCTTTTTTGTTTTGTCTTGCCATAATTTCACCCTTCTTAGCATATTATCCCATATAATGAAAATAATTCTGATAAATTTATTTTAACACCAAGAAAGATTCTTTTCAACTTTACAAATTACATATAGTATCCAAATATCTTTAAATATCGTCTTTCTCCAACCTTCAAACTCAAAGGGTAATCTAATAAATCATAAGTATTTTGACTTTCAAGGTAATCATGAACTTTATCTCCGTCAAATAATATTCCAGTAATGATCATTGTATGATATGCTTTCCCATCTTTTATTAATTGAACAATATCACCTAACTCCATCTCATCGTAGTTAGATTCTGCTGCATATGCTCCAAAATTCTTTGTATTACCTTTGTTATTTCCAGTAAAATACTCAAAAAATGGCTGTGCCGCCGTCCAACTAGGTGTTCTCCTTTTATCACTATACCAATACCACTGTTTCATAATATTGTCACCATAAGGGTCCATGGGAACTCCTCCTGCATTTACACATTGAGAAATAAAGTTGGTACAATTACCTCCCCAATCTTCATAATCCTGGAATTTGGGATTTCTACTAAGTGCCCATTTTCTTGCATACTGAACAGCAGCTATTCTATCATATTCATAAAACTTCATAAAACATCATTTCCCCCCATACCTAAAGTACTATTTTCTTCACAATATTTTTTATTGCGTATTTACTAAGATAATGATAAATTTTGTTAAAAGGTATTTTAAATTCAAGTAAATTTAAAATTTCTTGATCTATTTCACAAGAAGAAAAAGGCAATACCAAATATTCTGAAGTAAAATAAAATGTATTTTCTTCATCTAAACAAATATTATCTTCAACTATATGATATAAGCTCTCATCTTCATTCTTTTGCAATTCAGCAAGTAATGTTTTAGCTTGAACCCATATATATTTTTTAAGTATTTTTATATAATCTACACTTTCCCTAAATAAATCTTTTAAAATAATCTCTTTTTTTAATTTAAAATCGTAATTATAACCTTTTAAATAGCTTATATCATAAAATCCTGCCAATTGTGAAAATTCAATAGCTAAACTCATAATATTATCCGATGCATATCCAACTTGAAATTCTGTAATACTATTTATATGAATAAATTCTTCACTACTTATGTTATAGCTATCTTCCACCACGCCCATAAAATTCATTATATCTTCAAAAACAAGTTCATTAATACTTTCTATCATTTCATTTTTTATATAATCTTTGTCATTCTCTTGTTTATAATATATTTTTGGAAAGTTTATATAGTATTTAATATAGTCTTTCTCGTATTGTAGAAGTTCTTTTGCAATTACAACCATAATCGCCGTCCTCCCTTTTATACTTTTATATTTAATAATATGAAAATGATCTTATTTTTATTATTTATATAATTATAAATGATAATAAAGCATTATAATAACAACCTATTACCTTTCATAGTTTCCATTCTCATTTAATATTCAAAATAATAACAATTAAAAAAGCTATAATGAAAATAAAATTTTCATTATAGCTACTTATGTTAATTAATCAATTATTCTTCTTGCTGTTACATATCCTTTTACATAATAGGAAGTTGATAAACTTTCATATCTTACTGTTTTTCCTGGGCTTGGTGAGTGAACAAATTTATTATTTCCCACATACATCCCTACATGACGTATACTATTTGTACCACTATTGAAGAATATTAAATCTCCTGGTTTTAAATTACTCTTGCTAACATGTTTTCCATTTGATGCTTGATCTCTAGAACTTCTATTTAAATAAATTCCTGCTTTTTTATAAGAATAGTATGTAAGCCCAGAACAATCAAAAGAGTTTGGTCCTGCCGCTCCATATACATAAGGCTTACCTACTTGTGCTCTTACTGCAGATACTACTGTATCAATCTTTTTGTTAGTTGTAGATGATGTAGAAGGTTTTGAGTACGTTACTTTAATATCACTTGAATCTCCTGAATATGTTTTCATATAGTCAGAAAATACATATCCCGTTGAAGAGTTAGATATTTTTACCTTAGACCATCCATTACTATATGATTTTACCACTCCTACGACGCTACCTTTTTTTATTGTTTTTTTGACACCATAATCTGTACCAGGACCTTTTCTAACATTAAGCTTTGTAGATGTTACCTTTCCTACCTTTTTAATGATATCCTTATTTTCATTTGATGTTCCTGATATAGTCTTTAATTTTGAGTAATCATTACTAATATATCTAGTACTACCTTTATATTCAACTTTATACCACCCATTACTACACGTAGAAATATATTTAAGTTGCGTTCCTTCTGTCACTGTTCCAGCTATATAATTATCCTTACTTGGACCTTTTCTAACATTAAGAGCATAACATGTTACCTCTACAACCTTAGTTGTTTTCTCTTGTTGACTTCTAGATGTAACTTCATTTGCTTCCACATGTTCATTTAAAGCAACTACAGGCACCATACTTGTTGTAAGTATCCCCATTGCCATTGCTTTTGATATTGACTTCTTATTTTTATTAAAAACCATACTCCACACATCCCCCCTTTGTAACATATTTCTAACTATTATAACATAGTTTAAATTCTAATTACCACTATTTTACAGAAATAAATTTTTTATGTCGAATATTTCCTAGAAAAAGTAGGAATATGTAGTCTCTTTTTTGTAACTATTCTTTCTAAATCCGTTAACTATATATTTAGAAAAACAGTATAAAGCTTTATTTAATGGTAGTTTTTCAATATTAATATATATATTCCAAGTCCATATGGCTGACTTTATTTTATTATGGCTTAAAGATGAACTAGACTTTCTATAAGAAGACAAAACCTCATCTAAACCATAAGCTACTACATTATTTTTCAATATTTTTAACCATAGTACAAAATCTTCATGATGACAGCTTTCAAATCTTATGAGCGTATCAATTTTTAGTCTATCTATCATCACTGTTAAACAACCTATATCATTTCCTTTTAAAAGTCTTTCATAATCTTCATATTTTTTAGTATTAATAACTTTATTTAAGCTTGTACTATTTTCATCTATTAAATCATAGGCAGTATATGTAAAGGAATAGTTATTGTTTAACATAAAATTTATCTGATTTTTGATTTTGTTTTTTTTATATAAATCATCTGCATCCAAAAATGAAATAAACCTGCCTTTTGCATTTTCAATACCTATATTTCGAGCTACCCAAACACCATTATTTTTATTACATTTTATATATTTAATAAAGGGAAAACTTTTACTATATTTGTTTATTATATTTTCGCTATTATCCGTAGATCCATCATCAATAATTATCATTTCTATATTTTTATAACTTTGATTTAAAACACTTTTTATACATTCTTCAATGTATTTTTCACCATTATATACAGGTGTAATTATAGATACTAAATTATTTTCCACATAGATTTCCCCCTTTTTATTTAATATGTAAAAATAGGGAGAGATTAATAATAATCTCTCCCTATTTTTTCGTTATGTTTTACTTTTGTTATATTTTTATTATCTTATTATATATATTTTACGAAAATATTTCAAGAAAAGTTATGATTAATAATAATTTTTTATTTATCTAGCACCTTCTCCAGTAAAAATTACCTTCACTGTTTTAAATAATATAGACAAATCTAAAAAAACACTTCTATTTTTGATATAAAATAAATCTTCTTTTATTTTATCTTCTGGAGATATTTCATATCCTCCATGTACTTGAGCATATCCTGTAAGACCAGGTTTAACTACAAGTCTGTTAATAAAACCCGGTATTTCGTCATTAAATTCCATAGTTAAAGCAGGTCTCTCTGGCCTAGGACCAATTACACTCATTTCTCCTTTTAAAATATTTAAAAACTGCGGTATTTCATCAATTCTTGTCTTTCGTATGAATTTTCCAATCTTAGTGATTCTTGGATCATTTTTTTCAGCCCATATAGCTCCATTAGTTTCTGAATTAATCCTCATAGATCTTAATTTATATATAAAGATTATTTTCCCATCCTTGCCTAATCTATCTTGTTTATAAAAAATAGGACCACCATCTTCTTTTTTTATTAGAAAACCAAAGACTATTATCATAGGTATAGAAATTACCAGTCCAATTATTGAAATAATTATGTCAAGTATTCTATGATATATTTTAAATAAGAAAGAGTCATTTACTATGGAGTAATCTATGTTTGTTGCTATTTCACTACTATAATTACAAACATCGTCTTTAAATTTCTCAACATATTGACCCATCATTGTGCTTATACCCCCCTATGCACAAATATACTTATTAGTACCATAATATTCCATTTAACATTCTATTAACATTATAGTTTATAAAGTTGTTTATATCAATATTTTTAATTAGTTTTCAAAGTTCTTCATATTAAATTCACATTAATATCAAATTAGCTTTAAACGCTGGTTAATTAATTTTAAAAAACAGATTATTTTATAATCATCTGTTTTAATTCATTGCCATTTTAATTTGTAATAAAGAAATACTATTCGATTCACTAAGAAGACCATCATTACGCCCCAATTGTTTTACAACTAATGTATGTCCTTTATCTACTTCTTTTATTTTTAAAGTCTTATCATCCACAAATGTAGTATCCATTTTTTTATTATTAATATATGCTGAGCTATTTTCTGTGAAATTTGAACCCTTTATTAGAATAGAATCTTTTTCATGCTCTAAATAAGAAATTGTAACATTATCTAATCCCATTTGCATACTATTTTTCTTAGGTTTTTCATCATGTGTTAAATAATAGTTTTGTCCAAATAATATATCATATTCTAATAGTTCTTCATATTTTTCAAAATTTTTATCATTTTTTAAGTAAGTACGAAATTTTTCCATAGGACCATATTTAAGCCCTGCCAATTCCATTGCCATACTTGCAATGTTATATGATTCTGTATTATCAAAATTATAATTATCTATTTTATAATTGCTATAAAAAGCTAAAGGAGCTTTATATGTATTTAAATAAAAGTCTTCTTTTAAAAATAAATTTAATGCTGGCATATGATCTGAATATAGTACAACTAAAGTATCTTCATGACTATTATCTACCATTTCCATAACATCACCTATAAAATTGTCCGTCTCTTTCAATTGATTAACATAATAGCATAATTGATTTTTATCCACATCTGATAAGTTTCCCTTTACCTTTATAGGAAAATCATAAAGTTTTGAAGCATCACCTGGATATGCGCTATGACCTTGTACTGAAATGGTGTAAACTAGATCGCTACCATCTGTACTATCAAGTGCTTTCTTTATATATTTAGTCAATACCTGGTCTTTAACCCAACCTCTTTCATTCTTATCATAATCATTCATATATTCTATAGAAGTAAATGTATCAAATCCAAGCTTCTCATAAGCATTATTTCTCATATAGAAATTTCCTTGGAAATTATGAATAGCATGAGCTTTATATCCTTGTGACTTAAGTGTAGTTGCGATAGAATTATAAAATTTTCCTTTTAATATTGTATTATAAGGAATTTCTCCTGGAGTTAAATAATCAATGTTGTTTCCTGTCATAACTTCATATTCAGTTCTTACAGTTCCTCCTCCTGTTGTTGGAACACTTGCCATGTAACCTTTATTTTTATCACATACTTTTCTAAAATTAGGAATAGGATCTTCACTAAAATTAGCTTCCTTTATCTTTGTTGGATCCATAAAAGACTCCAATTGTATAAAAATCATGTTAGGCTTATCTGAATTCAATTTTCTATTATCTTCTTTTTCTTTTTCATTTACTTTCGTTCTAATTTCTTCTATTGCAGATTTACTATAACCTTCAGGCTTAACCCTTATATATTTTACAGCAGATTCTATAGTAGAAAATATATAACCATTCCTCTTATAAGATGATGTTATATCCCATCTCATATATCCCATATTACCTTTATCATATTGAGTATTAGTTATTATTGGAAAAGAAATAAATAAAATTAATACTAATACCAAATTAGTTAAGCTCGTAATTCGTTTATTATTTTTTTCTTTTTTAAATAAATATATAGTTATACCAATAACCATTACTATAAAAATTAGTATACCAATAATCATTGGCAATGTAACATAATTTTCTGCTATTTCCAACCCTTCTCCAATAGAATAAACATCCGAAAAAGTAAATGGTACTCCTCTTACAGTAAATAAATATCTACTTACACCTGAAATAGTTACAATTATGAAAGAAAGTAAAAAATAAAAAGTTTTCTTTCTTTTCAAAATAAATATTAATGATGTTAACAGTAATATTAACATATAGTTAACAAGAAACACACCTGGCTTATTTAATACCAGTAATTTAACATACCTTAATTCCCCTCGTAGCAAATACTCCGTTATAAGTAATAGAAAAAATCCTCCAATTAACCAAATTAGAACTTCTTTAATTGACTTTTTATTAATTCTAAAATGTCCTTTTATATCATTCTTCATTTATGTCTCCCCCATTACATTCTTTTTCTCTATTTGAAAATTATAGCTTATTTAATATAAAAAGGACATTAAGTTTTTCTTACCTTTTTGTCATAAGTAAAAAAGGCCTCCTCATTATTAATCAATGAGGAAACCTTTTGAATTTATATAGCCTCTTCTAAAGAAGCATCGTCATTATTTTCTTTTATTTCTTTTTTTATTTCTTTAGGTTGTGACTCGTCTGTTTTTTGAGAATTATAAGTTTTTTTAGAGTCATTTGCATTCTCTTTTATCTTGATTTTATTAATTCTCTTTCCTACTTTATCAAAAGTATAAATATAACCATCTATTTGTTTATCACAAGATTTGTAAGCTTTTCCATCACTACCAAAATAATAATAGTCAGTATTTATCTTAAATTCTTTATTCTTAAACATTTTTCCATCATTACCAAAGTAGTAGTAGTCAGTTCCTACTTGGACCTTTTTATCAGCTACCATTACACAATTATTATCAAAATAGTAGTAAGATCCATCTATATATCTCTTATCTTTAACTGATTGACCCTTTGTATTTCCTGTTTTTGTAAAGTAATATTTTTTACCAGATACTGTTTGCCATCCTGTTTGCATTTTTCCGTCTTTACCAAAGTAATAATAGCTATTTTCTATTTTAACCTTTTTATTAGCAACCATTACATAGTTATTATCAAAGTAATAGTAAGATCCATCTATATATCTCTTATCTTTAACTGATTGACCCTTTGTACTTCCTGTTTTTGTAAAGTAATATTTTTTACCAGATATTGTTTGCCATCCTGTTTGTCTTGCTCCGTCTTTTCCTAAATAATATTTCTTACCAGATATTGTTTTTAAGCCAGTCTGCATTCTTCCCTTACTATCAAAGTAATAAGTTTTATTACCAACAGTATACCAGCCAGTTGCATATTTACCATTTGACTTACAATAATATTTATAACCATTATTTGTATGCCATGTATTTCTAAGTTTTATACCATATTGATTAGCAATCCATGCATCATCATTAGATGTGCTTTTTATTATTACTGTAGCTCCAACTCTTATTTTATTATATAGCCACTCTACATCCTTGTTGTGCATTCTGATGCATCCACCACTTACATTTTTGCCAATCGAACTTTCATTATTATTTCCATGAATTCCATATGTAGTTCCATATCCATACATATTTAACCCCATCCATCTTTTTCCTAAAGGATTTCTTGGGTCTCCTCCTGGAATATTACCTTTATTGTAACGTCTGTTTTTAATTTTATTTACTATAGTTGTTTTACGCTGTGGTGTTGGCGTACTTGCTTTTCCTGTTGCACATTTAAATTTCCTTACTAAAGTATAATTTTCATAGAAATTCAAAGTGTTATTTTTTGAGTTAACTATAATTAATTGATTAGTTGCTGCATTTGCTACAGGTATACTCGATGCTAATATCATTACAGTTGCCAATAATATTGTACAAAATGATTTAAACCTTTTCTTCATATTTCATTCCCCCTTGCCTGTGATAAGGTAAAATATTATACATTAATATTCTAACATATTTTACCTAAAGAAATGATGACAATTTTATTACATCATTTTTAAATTATATGGTAAGATAAAAGGCTTACAATTAATCCTGATAATGCATTTCCAATAAAAATTCCACATAATGCCTCTTTAAGTCTCATTCTTAAAATTGATGCAATAGCCGCGGCTGTCCATGTTCCCGTTGTCGGTAAAGGCACACCTACAAATAATATAATACCTATTATTGACGCTGTCTTCATTTTCTTCATACTAATTTCTATTTTGTTATCTATTTTATTTAATAATGAAACAAATATTTTTTTGTCTCTTAAAAATTTCATCACATGTCTATATGCTAATACAAGAGGTATACCCACTAGCGTAGATCCTAATACACTGGCAATATAAACCCCTATAGGGTTCAAATCTAAAGCTATGCCTATAGGTATGGCCCCTCGTAGCTCTGTAACAGGAACCATTGATAAAATCATTATTCTTAAATACTCCAATTCATACCTCCTTTTAAGATTTTATATTTCATATGTAATCATACCTAATAATTCATTATTTTCTTCATAGCCTTTTGGATTATTACTTTGCCATCTCCAGGAATCTTCACACATTCTTTCAATATCAAATTCTGCCTTCCATCCTAACTCTTTATATACCTTGGTTGGATCTGCATAACACATATCTATATCTCCAGGCCTTCTTTCAACTATTTTATATGGTATTTCTATGTTATTAGCCTTTTCAAATGAACTAACTAAATCTAAAACACTATAACCTTTCCCTGTACCTAGATTATAAGTTACTAAACCATGCTTTTCTTCTAGTTTTTTGAGTGCAGCCAAATGACCTTTTACTAAATCAACTACGTGAATATAGTTTCTAACTCCTATCCCATCAGGTGTATCATAATCATTTCCAAACACACTAAGTTCCTTTAATTGGCCAACAGCTACCTTCGTTATATATGGCATTAAATTATTTGGTGTACCATTTAGTTCCTCGCCTATTATACCACTAATATGAGCTCCTATTGGATTAAAATATCTAAGAATAGCTAAATTTAAGTTATTATTAGCTTTACTTAAATCGCTCATAACGTCCTCTATCATAAGTTTAGTAGCTCCATAAGGATTTGTTGTCCATAGTGGAAAATCTTCTTTTATTGGACAATATTCTGGCTTTCCATACACTGTAGCTGATGATGAGAAAACAAAGTTATTCACATTTAACTCTTTCATTAACTCAAATACAACTAATGCCCCTACTAAATTGTTTTTATAATATTCTAAAGGTTTTTCAACAGATTCTCCTACTGCTTTTAATGCAGCAAAATGAATTATTGAATTAATATTATTTTCTTCAAATACCATTTTAAAAGAATTTTTATCTGTAACATCTACATTGTAGAATTTAAATTCCTTATTTGTTATTTTTCTTATTCTCTCTAGTACTAATTTATTGCTATTACAAAAATTATCTACTATTACTACTTCTTAGTTTTCATTTAATAATTCCACAACTGTATGACTTCCTATATACCCTGCCCTCCTGTAACTAGTACCATAATTATTCCCCCTAAATTAACAATTATATTATTTAGCATAGGTTAAATCTACCATATTTTTGAAGATTCTTCAATTTTGCATATTAACCCATAATATAAAAAGCATCTTATAGTAATTTATAAGATGCTTTTTATATTAGATATTTATTTTACATATACAGCTACACAATAACCTACAATATTATTATAGCTTACTTTTAGCCACCCATTTTTTTCTTCATATATTTTAATACTTGCCCCACTCGGCATTGTAATTAATGTCTTACCATCCAAATTAGGTAAATCTCTAAGATTTAATCTAGTTGTAGTAGTACCCAACTTATAGTTTTGTGTTGCTTTTGATGTTAAGTATTCTGCAATTACCCATCCGGATTTATCATTATATTTTACTTGCGCCCAAGTTTTGTCACTATTATATGATAAAATACTTACCTTAGCATTTTTGGGTATTGTACATATCTTTGTGCTATTAACACTTGAGCTAGTTCTTAAATTTACATTTTCACTTGTATATAATGTATTGTTATCGCTTACTTTTTTTAAATAAGATTTGCAGATCCAACTCTCTTTTCCATTATAATTGAATTTAACCCAATCACCATATTTATCAAAACCTATTGGCTTTACTAGTACATCTTTAGATAATACTCCTATTTTTTTATAATTAGTAGAAGGCCCTGTCCTAACATTTACTGATGAAGTAGTTATGTGATCTTCATATTTAGAAACATCATTGTCACCTTGTGAAGTTATTTTTTCTATGTAAGTATTACTAACCCAACCAGTTTGATTGTTATAGTTAACTTTAGCCCAGTTATTATCACAAGAAAAGTCAATAACTTCAATAGTATTACCCTTTGGTATTGTTAAAGTTATTATATTATCCGTAGATGGTCCTTTTCTTAGATTCAACTTTTCCTTCGTTTTATAATCACCAAGTTTTTTATCAGTTTCATTACTATTTTCAACTTTTTTAATATACTTTGCACACATCCATACATACTGATTATTATATTTCACTTTAACCCACAATTTATCTTGCGAATACTCTAATGGTGTTATTATTGTACCTTTTTTTAGAGTTCCTATAGATATGTAGTCTGTTCCTGGCCCTTTTCTCATATTTAAGTTATCAGCCAAATAGTACTGAGTCTCCCCTAATTTCTCAGCCTGAATAAATACTATACTAGATGATACTGTCGTGCCTACTACTAAAGAACCAAGTATTACTTTTTCAATTTTTTTCATTTGTTTTCCCCCATTTTTACAAAAATCTTTCCCCATACTAAGACTCTAACATAATTTAACGAAAAAGCCAATATTTCTAATATTTTTCCAACTCATTTAAGCACAATAAATTTATTTTCTTGTGAGAATTAATTATAAACATAAAAAAAGAACCCTATCTAGGATTCTTATAATCAAGCAAATCTATAAGCGGAGTTCTGTATTTGATAATCATCTATCTAGGCATATTGTCACCAATATGCTCAAGCGACCTACCTACCGGAGAGTGCGAGCAACACTCTTTTGGCCCTCTTTTGGTCTTGCTCCAGGTGGGGTTTACACGGCTCTCTCAGTCACCTGAGAAACGGTGAGCTCTTACCTCGCCTTTTCATCCTTACCAAGAAAATCTTGGCGGTAATTTTCTGTTGCACTTTCCTTAGGATTACTCCCACTAGGCGTTACCTAGCACCCTGCTCTATGGAGCTCCGACTTTCCTCACGTAGCAAATGCTACCTGCGATTATCTGACTTACTTAATCTTCGTATATATTACCATATAAAATTATTTTTGTCAAAACCATTATATTCCAAACGTAATCATAACTTATTTTTCTTAAGATACATTTAAATTTAATTATAAATGTTAATTGAAAATATTTTATCGTAAAAATAAAAGGAGCCATAAAGACTCCTTTTAGTACAGACTATATTGCTGCTATCAATCCAACTATTAATGCACTAAGTACACTTACTGTAAAACCACCTATCATTCCTCTGAACGCTAGCTTAGCTAATTGATTTCTTTTTTCTGGACAGAATACAGATATTCCAGATATACATATACCTATAGAACCTATATTAGCAAATCCACATAATGAAACAGAAAGAACTAAAGCTGTTCTTGGGTCAAGAGTTTTTATAATTTCTCCCAATTGACCAAATGCAACAAATTCATTTAATACTAATTTACTTCCAAGTAATTGACCTGCAAGTTGAGCATTGTTCATATCAAGTCCCATTAAATATCCTATTGGTGCAAATAATACAGAGAATATTTGCTCTAAAGATAATCCAAATATTCCAAGAATACCATTAACAAGTGCAACTAAAGATAATATTGCTATAAGAGACGCACCTATACCAAGAACCATGTTAAGTCCATCATTTGCCCCTTGAGATATTGCTGATATTAAGTTAGGGTTATCACCTTTATTATCAATCTTAATTTCTTCAGCTTCATCAATTTTTAATTCTTTATTCTCTGGTAACATAATTTTTGAAACTATTATACTCCCTAGAGGAACTAAAGCCCCACCTATTAATAAATATTTCATTGGTATACCCATACCTGAATATCCCATAAGTACTGTAGCTGACATACTACCCATTCCTGAAACTAAAACAAGCATTATTTCACTCTCAGTCATATTTTTTAAGTATTTACTTACTAATATTGGTGATTCAGTTTGACCAAGGAACATATTTGCAGTAGCAACAAAACTCTCTACTTTTGAAGTTCCCAGTATTTTACCTATTACCCCACCTATTACTTTAACAACGGCACCTATAACTCCTAAATAGTATAGTGCTGAAACTAAAGCTGATATAAATATTATGTTTCCTAATGTTTGTATTCCGAATATAAATCCTGTTGGCGCTCCACCATCAGCTAAAGATCCAAATATAAACTCAAGACCGTCTCTTCCATAACCCAATATATTAGTTACTACATCAGATACTTTTTCAATCATTACTTGTCCTAAAGGAAATTTAACTAGCAAAAATGCTAATACAAATTGTAATGCTAGTGCTTTTAATATCATCTTCTTGTCTATTAACTTTTTATTTGCAGAGAACAAATATAATACACCTAGTAAAACAATTATACCCATTATGTTTAATAATATTGTCATTTTATCAACCCATCTTCCATATTTTTTCGTATTAATTTATTTATATATATTAACACTTCAATCATTATATACTGTACTCATATATTTTTTCAATCTTTTTATACAATTTTCTACATTTTTCTACACATAAATTTGTTAAAGGTAAGAAAAATTGTATGTTGACAATTTTCAGTAAATTTTGTATCATTGTTTCATAAGGTAAAAAATAACATTAATTGAGGAGAACAGTAATGAAAAATATAAGTCTAACTAAAAAATCACAATTTAATTTATATTATTTTAGCTATTTTAGATAGATTTGTATTTATGAGATATATAAAATCATCATAGATACAAATCTTAAAAATTTGTATCTATGATGGCTAGAATTAATTTGTCATGTAAAGCCACATGGATAATTACTATGTGGCTTTTATTAATCCTAGGCCTAAAGCCACATAGTGTATGCTATGTGGCTTTTTATATATTAAAATTTAAACTTGAGGTGTTAAAAATGAATAAAAATAAAGATATTATAATAATTGGTTTTGCCCTTTTTTCTGTGTTCTTTGGAGCAGGAAACTTAATATTCCCTCCTTTTATAGGTATGACTTCAGGCAGTAATTGGCTAATAAGCTTTTTAGGATTTGTGTTTGCTGATGTTGGAATAATTTTGTTGTCAATAAATGCTGTGGCTAAGGCTGGCTCTTTCCAAGATGTTGTTGGAAAAGCTGGCAAAAAATTTGGAGTTACTTTAGAAGTTATAATGATGCTTTGTCTTGGTCCTATACTAGTTATACCAAGAACAGCAGCTACAACCTTTGAAATGAGCATATTGCCACTTACTTCTTCTATTAATTCAGTAATTTTTTCTGTTTTGTTTTTTGGTTTAACATTTATATTAACTATAAGACCAACAAAAGTTATGGATATAATAGGCAAATTCTTAACTCCAATACTTCTACTTGCTTTAGGACTTTTAATAACTAAGGGTATTATATCTCCTATTGGTAAATTAAATACGAATAATAATCATAATTTATTTGTAAATGGACTTAGTCAAGGATACCAAACTATGGATGCTTTAGGTATAGGTGGAGTTACAACTTTAATAATGACTTCTTTCATAAGTAAAGGATATACTGATAAAAAAGAAAATATATCTATGACTTTAAAATCTGCACTTATTGCTGGATTTGGACTAGTTATTGTATACGGTGGATTAGCATACTTAGGTGCTACAGTTTCAACAGTATATGATCCATCTATTTCTCAAACTGCTTTACTTGTAAATATAACTAATAGTTTACTAGGTAAAAGCGGAATCATATTATTGGGAATAATTGTTGCTTTTGCATGTCTTACTACATCTATAGGTTTAACTTCTGTTACTGCTAAATATTTTGAAGATGTGACTAATAAAAAATTAAAATACTCTCATTTAGTTACTTTTATTTGTATATTTAGTTCTGTAGCTTCTAATTTAGGTGTAGATAAAATAATAGCTATTGCAGCTCCAATTTTAACTATTATTTATCCTGTTTCAATATTATTAGTAATTATGAGTACCTTTAACAAATGTTTTTCTAAATCATCAGTCTTTAAATGTTCAGCTTATATAACTTTATTAATTAGTTTATTAAATGTTGTTGATAGTTTAGGTGTAAATATAAATTTTATACATAAATTACCTTTAGACTCTATAGGATTTAACTGGGTAGTACCAGCCATATTAGGAGGTCTTATAGGGAAATTAATAATAAAATATAATAGCAATAAAGAAGATTTAAATAAGATTAGTGCATAAAAAATGGCCAACAATTTGTTGGCCATTTTTTACTTTAATATTTCTATTGTTATATTTTTTATACCCCAGTCATTACAATTTTTTTCTGTTGGCATAAATATATCTATTGTATTTCCTTTTATTGCTCCACCACAGTCTTCTGCAGTAAATACTTTATCTAGTTCTTTAATATAAACCTTTGTTCCATATGGTATTACACTTGGATCTACTGCTATTGTTCCGTATTTTGGAACTGTTCCTGTAGCTGTTATTCCATCTCCAGTATATGCATAAGCTTTAACATCTAAAGTCTTTGCAACACTGTTTAAAGAATTATCTGATGTTGTAGTAATATAATCAGCACTTACCCATCCTGTACTGTCTTGTGAATATTTAATTTCATGCCATCCATTATTTGATGATAATATTTCTACTTTTTCACCTTTACTAAGTTTTCCTATTATTGAATATGATGTTGACGCACCGCTTCTTACGTTTAGTGAAGTTGCTGTTACTGTTCCTGTAGTAGTATTTTTTGATATATAGTCATCACATGACCATCCAGTTTTATTGTTATCATATTCTATTTTATACCATCCATTACTTGATGATAATATTTCTACTTTTTCACCTTTACTAAGTTTTCCTACTACTGAATATGATGTTGATGCTCCACTTCTCACGTTTAATGACGTTACTGTTACTGTTCCTGAAACATTAGCTGCATCTACTTTACTCACTGGTGCAAAAGCTGATACAGTTAACATCATAGCTGCTGTTAAAGTAATAGTTCTTATTGTTTTTTTTATCATAAGCCTTCCCCCGCTATTGTTTTATTTTAATTTAATCACTTTCGTAGTTGTCGAATTTTGCAATTCCATAAATCTATTTTATTACATTTCTGTAACTTTTAAAAGGCTTTTTTACAAAAAGAGTTACAAATAAGTAACATTTTTTCAATTTCTTAATTATTTAATATAAAAATATATAAGCATTTTCAATAGTTTCAGTTGTGTTAGTCTCACATTATTTAGTTAGAAAAAATATTTTATTCTTTTTAACTTTTTTATTTTTAAATATAAAAAAGAGAGGATTTTACACCTCTCTTTTTCCTATATATTACATTAATCAAATTTACGCATGACTACTTTGGCCCTATAAATTAAAACTTCATAATGGCACATTAACTTTAGATGTATTATTAAATAGTAAGTCAATAATATATATACCCTATCCACCATTTTAAAAATATTTTTAATATATATCATTTTATTAATACATTATTTCTATTTAATAAATTTATCTATTGCGCTATTTAAGTCTTGAAGAACTTTCTCATCTCCAGTTTCTACAGCATCTACAATACAGTGTTCTATATGATCTTGTAAAATTATTTTTCCTACATTATTAATAGAAGATTTTACAGCTGAGACTTGTATTAAAACTTCGCTACAATCTCTTCCTTCTTCTACCATTCTTTTTACAGACTCCAAATGCCCAATAGCTCTAGATAATCTATTAATTACTGCTTTCGTATTTTTGTGAGAATGATTGTGGTTATGTTCTTTATTATTTTCCATGTTATTCATCTCCCTTCTACTTAACTATATAGCTATACTTTTCCATTTTCCATGATTAAATCTTATAATAAGTAGGAATGCTCTTACAGTAATATCGATAGCATATGCGATCCATACTCCAAATAACCCAAAATTCATTATTACACCTAGAAAATATCCTATACCAACTCTCACACCCCAAATTCCAATTAATGTAGCATACATAGGAAATTTAGTATCTCCTGCTCCTTGCAATGCACTGGTAAAAATTTGCGTTATAGCTATAAAACATTGAAAAAGCGCAATTAATCTAAGTACATTAACAACCATAATTTGTACTTCTACAGTACTTGTAAATATTTTTACTATTTGTGGAGCAAATATAAATAAAAGTATACCTATTACTACCATACAAACAGTGGTTATTATATCAGCTAAATATACTATTTCTTTTGATTTTTCACTATCTCCTTCTCCTAAGCTAATACCGACAAGAGTTGCCGTTGCCACGCCAAATCCTAGTGCTGGAATATAAGTGTAACTTTCAATATTTCCTGCAATATTATGTGCAACATAAGCTGATACTCCAATTGAAATAATCATACTATTATAAACCAATTGACCCAGTCTCATTATTAACTTTTCCATTCCTGCAGGCGCTCCAATTTTAATTATAGCTTTTAATGTATCCTTTCCACCTTTAATAACCTCTTTATTTATTTTTATATTAATATTACACATTCTCAATTTAATTAACAAAATAACTACGTTCATACATCTAGAAATAGTTGTTGCTAAAGCTAGCCCTATAATCCCCATATTCACCTTTATAAAAAGTATATTTAATATTATATTTAACACATTAGCAAAAACTGAAGCAATCATTGGTGTTTTTGTATCCTTGGTTGACCTTAAACAACTAGATAAAATTAATGATAAACACAAAAATATAATTGGCACAGCGACAACCAAATAATAAGGTATCGTAAAGTCTAAAATCTCATTAGTTGCCCCACATATTTTTAAAATCGGCTCATAAAATAATATATTAATTACTCCTACCACTAAACTAATTATAATTCCTAAAAATATTGATTGAGTCGTAGCTTCTTTAACCTTATCCATTTCTCCTTTCCCAAAATTTCTTGCAACAACGGCGCTTGTTCCTAGGCTAATTGCTGTAAAAAATACAATAAATACATTTATAATTAGGTTAGTTACACCTATGGCTGCAATAGCATTATCATTGATTTGTCCAGCAAAATAAGTATCTACAGTTCCAAGTAAAGTTTGTAGTATATTCTCTATAATTACAGGAATTGCTAAGGTAGTAATAGTTATTATGTTATTTTTATTTTTAAGTAAATAATCCATAATCCGCCTCCTAATATCCCCCCTATGGGGTTATGAAAATTATAGCACTACCTTCAATTGGTGGCAATAAAAAAGAAGGTCCAATTTACACTGAATATGCAAATTAACCTTCTCTTTGCTAATTAGAATTACTTAAATATTTACGCTAACCTCTTTAACTTCATCTCTTTCTTCTTTACTTAATTTAGAAAGATAATATGATATGGGTTTATTATTAATAATCAATTCTTTATTTAAATCCATAAGAGGAATTAGTACAAAAGCCCTTTCTTTTATTCTTGGATGTGGTAAAGTCAATCTTTCATCATCACTTATTATATTATTAAAAAATAAAATATCCACATCAATAGTTCTCGGTCCCCATTTTATTGTTCTTTCTCTATTTAACATTTCCTCTATTGCATGACAAATTTCTAATAATTCTATAGAAGATAATGAGGTTTCTATCTCCATACATATATTTAAAAAATCATCTTGCTCCGTATATCCCCATGCCTTTGTTTCATAGACTTTTGATATTTTTGAAATATTAATTTTTCCATGTTCCTGAAGAGTTTTACATGCTTGTCTTAAATATCCTTCTCTATGTCCCATGTTAGTTCCTAGACCTAAGTAAGCTTTATTCATCTTTATCTCTCCTAATTTCCACAGCAAAGTAATCAAAAATACCATTTACAGGTGCTTCTGGTTTTTTTACTCTAACCATAATAGATTTAATCATACTATAGCTTTCTAAAACTTCTTCTGCAATTGTCTCTGCCAAAGCTTCAATTAAATCAAATCTTTTATTTTCTGTTATATCCTTTATTATTTCATATACATCTGCATAACTAGCAGATTTAGTTAAATCATCACTTCTTCCAGCCTCTTTTATATCAAGGAAAAGCTCAGCATCTATAAAAAACTTTTGTCCTAATACTTTTTCTGCTTCCAAAACTCCATGATAGCCGTAAAAACCTAAATTACTTAAAATTATTTTATCCATAATTAACCTCTATATATTCTATCCGCAATTTTTGCAGCTTGTAAATTTTCTTTTATATCATGAACTCTAACTATTTCAACACCATCCCTTATTCCACAGACAGTTGTAGCCACAGTAGCTTCAACTCTTTCCTTAGGTTCTCCTCCAACTATATTTCCTAAAACTGATTTTCTTGAAGTTCCAAGTAAAATTGGATATCCCAGGGTTTTAAGTTCATTTAGCCTTCTTAATACTTCTAAATTTTGTTCAAAAGTTTTTCCAAATCCTATCCCTGGATCTAAAACTATCTTTTCTTTTTTTACTCCTGCCTTTAAAGCTTTATCTATACTATTTTTTAAAAATTCTTTTATACTCTCCATTATATCCTTATCATAATCCGTTCCTTCTTGATTATGCATAATGCAAACAGAAGCATCATATTTTCCTATAACATTCGCCATATTTTCATCGTAAGTTAATCCCCAAACGTCATTAACCATATAAACTCCCAGCTTTAATGCTTCTTCAGCTACTTGAGATTTATATGTATCTATGGATATTGGTACATTAATACTATTTTTAAGTGTCTTTATTACAGGGACTATTCTCTCGATTTCTTCATCTGCTGAAACAAACTTATGACCTGGTCTAGTAGACTCTCCCCCTATGTCGATTATATCTGCTCCCTCTTCAATCATTTCTTTAGCATGCTTAACTGCTATTTCTACATTTGTATAGTTTCCTCCATCTGAAAAACTATCTGGAGTAACATTTAAAATTCCCATTATGTAAGTTTTTTTACCATATTCAAACATAAATCTTCTCCTCATATCTATTAATCAAATTTAATTAAACTCATAGCTTCGCTTCTTGCTAAGGCATCTTTCTCAAAAATTCCTCTAACTGCTGATGTTATTGTTTTACTGCCTGGTTTTTTTACACCACGCATTGTCATACACATATGCTCAGCTTCAACTACAACCATTACTCCATATGGTTCTAATTCTTCCATAATAATATTTGCAGTTTCTTTTGTGATTCTTTCTTGTAGCTGAGGTCTTCTGGCAAACGTTTCTATAACTCTTGCTAATTTAGAAAGTCCTGTAAGTTTTCCATCCTTTGGTATATAGACAACATGAGCCTTTCCAAAAAAAGGTACTAAATGATGTTCACAACTAGAATAAAAAGGTATGTCTTTAACTACTACCATTTCCTCATGGTTTTCATTTTTGAATAAAACTTTTAGATGTTCTCTAGGGTCTTCATGAAGTCCACTAAATATTTCTTCATACATTCTTGCTACCCTATCTGGCGTGCCTATTAATCCTTCTCTATCTGGGTCTTCTCCTATTGCTATCAATATCTCTCTAACTGCCTTTTCTATAGCAAGTTTATCAACTGTTCTTTTTTCACCCATTTTTATCCTCCAAAATTATAAATTTTTTAAAATATAGTCTGTTACTTTTATTATTTTTTTATATTTATCAGATCCATTAACATTACATATTAATTTATATAGTGTAGGTTCTCGCATCTTTAAAGACTTTAGTAACTTTTTATCTTTTGGTAGCCAAATATCATTAATAAGATAATACATTTTTATGATTTTATTTAAATACATATAGATTAGAAAATCATATTCAAACTCTTCATATTCATCTTTCTGTTTTAACCTTGATATATCTGATAGTAACTGATTGGTGCGAAATCTTTTTTCTTCTTTTGATAATTTATTTGGTCCTTCTTTATATTTTTCTTCACATAATGACAAAATTCCTTTTCCAAAATCATTTTCATCATATAATAATTTTCCATCCTTTATATTAAGAAAAAAATATGTTTTACTTTCTATAAAGTCATAACAACCCTTTATAGAAATATAATTAAAATCAAACTCTATTTCATCAATTTTTTCAACTTTCCTAATCTGATTTTTTTCTTGATTTTCTAAAATAATAAATAAGTCTATATCATTTACTTTAGGATTTTCTTCATAAATTTTTTCTTTGCTAGAACCTACATGAATGATAGACTTAACATTTTTATCTTTCTTAAAACCTTCTATTACTTTTACAAAAGTATTATAAATATTATTATTCATAAATCCCTCCTAGGAGTAAGAATATAATATTTGTTATGTTTTTGTCAATAATATGAACTATTTTTTATTTTTAAAGACATTATGTTGTTTTAAAATATCTAATGATTCTTCTATATGATTTAGATTCATCTCAAGTACTATAAATTCAGGATTTAAAGATAAAATATTTTTTAATTCTTCTTCACTTAAATTTCCTTTAAGTATACCTAGATGTTCATCTTCAATTCCATGATTATCATTAAGATGAATCACTCTTGTTTTATTCTTTAACAAGTTATAATTACTTTTACAAATTAAATTGTGTCCACTATCAAAACAAAAACTTATGGTTTGATTACGTTCAAAAATATATTTAAAATCTTCTACATCATTCCCCAAACTAGAAAAATCTCCACCTTTTGTATAAGTGTTTTCTATTGTAATATATAGGTGATTTTTTTCTAATGATAATTTATTGAAAAAGTCTACTATATTATTTAAGTACTTTTCTTTATTTTTACTTAACCTATTTGTCATAACATAGCCTAAATGCATATTAAAATATGATACATTTAAAAGTTTCAATTCTTTTCTTAATATGTTAATATATTCTATCCACTTTTCTTTAATAAATATAATATCTTCACATGGATTAAGTTCCATGGGCAAATGAATCCCCACACTTAAATCAAGTTCTTTTATATTATCTTCATATTTTTTAAGTTCTTTACAATCATAAATGTTATCAATACCTATTTCTATATGGTTTATTTCTTTATTTTTATTACAAATTTCTAAAGCTTCATTTATATTAAATATTAATGAAGATATTCCTACTCTCATATTTTTATCATTCATCATTTTTCCCCCATTTTTGTACTATTATTATAGATAAAGCTTAGTTTCCATCTTTTTATCATACACAGACCAAGTACCTTCTTTTGTTTCTTCTTTAACTTGATTAATTTTATTTAAAGTAGCATCAACAGTATCAGCAAAATTTAATATTATGGATTCTTCCATATTAGCTTTTTTAGGTGAACCATATTCCAACTTACCATGATGTTGAGTAATACATCCTTTTATTCTTGTGACAAACTCTTCACTAAAAGGAATGTTCAAGTCCATAATGCCTCTATCAATCATTTGTACACCAATAACAATATGGCCTTCGAGTTCTCCTTCTAAAGTATATTTAAAAGGACCACTATAATCCATTTCATAAATTTTACCTATATCATGAAGTTTCGCACTTAAAACTGCAATTTCTCTTCTTCTACAATCATATATATCACATAATATCTTTGTCAAATACATTACACCAAAAGTATGCTCCGCCAATCCTCCGATATAATTATGATGCATGCTAACTCCACCAATTCCTCGTTTAAATTTTTCTAAAAATTTCTCATCTTTGAAAAAGTAATCATCTAACATTTTACCTTGTGGTGAAGTTATACATTCCCTACTTATTGCTTCAATATCTTCCATAATTTCATCAATATTTCTATTTACAGTTGCAAGATAATCATCAATATTGTAGTCTTCTATTATCTTAACTTGAAAAACATCTAAAACATAATCTTTAACGCCTTCAATTTCAATAACTTGTCCTGGTTCTAGTTTTACTTTTACAGGAATTTTTGCATTTATATATCCACTTTTATCACTTAATAAATAAAGCATCTTATTTCCATCTTTATACAATTTCTTATTTACCATAAGAGAAATTTTTACACTACCATCTTTTAAATCTTTAAGATATGATTTTTTGTCTGTCATAATATTTCTCCTTAATTATAAAATTAGTCATTAAAAAGCTCTAGATTGAAATATAAACTATCAAATCTAGAGCTTATCGCAAAAGACATAGGTGATAGCCTAAGCTTTTGACTTATGTTTCTCAAACTTTTTAATACTATCAAAAGGTTAGACAATGCTAGCTTTTACCTAGATAGTTTGAGATTTAGTTGATATCTAATCAACTATTATTATATTAACCACTAACTTAATTTTAATGCAAAAATAAAAAATATAGTCAATCATATATCCTCATTATCACTTCGCATAAATATGTTACTAAAAATAGACATGCAATTTGCATGTCTATTTTTAAATTTATTATAATTCACTAACTATAGTTTTAACTAATGCTAAGAATTCTCCTTGGACTTTTTGAGTAGTTTCTATTACTTCTTCATGATTTAAAGGTTGATCAAGTATTCCTGCCGCCATATTTGTTATACAAGAAATTCCAACAACTTTAAGTTTACTGTGTGATGCAACTATAACTTCTGGAGCTGTTGACATACCAACTGCGTCTGCTCCTAAGATTCTTGCCATTCTTACTTCAGCTGGAGTTTCATAAGTTGGCCCTGAGAAGAAAGCATACACACCTTCTTGAACTTTTATATTTAATTTATCTGCGCATTTTTTAGCTAACTCCGCATATTCTTTTGTGTATGCAACTGACATATCTGGAAATCTTGTTCCTATTCTATTATCATTTGGCCCAATTAAAGGATTATTTCCAGATAAGTTTATATGATCTGTTATTATCATTAAATCTCCTGGTTTATAATCTTTATTAGCTCCACCTGCTGCATTAGTTACAAATATAGTTTCCGCACCTAATTCTTTCATTACTCTTACTGGGAAAGTTATCATTTCCATTGAGTATCCTTCGTAGTAGTGGAATCTTCCTTGCATTGCTACAACAGTTTTTCCTTGTAAATTACCTATAACTAATTGTCCTGCATGACCTTCTACTGTTGATACAGGGAAATTTGGTATTTCATCGTATTTTATTTTTATAGGATTTTCTATTTCATCAGCTAATACTCCAAGGCCTGATCCTAATATTAATCCTATATTTGGTTTTATTTCTGTTTTTGAATTTATATAATCTACTGATTCTTTTATTTTAGTATATAAATCTTTCATTATTTCACCCCATATGTCTATATTAAATTAATAATAATTTTTTATTATAAATCTATTTTACCCATTTTCTTTTTTTCTTTCAATCTATTTCCAAATAAAATTTATATAGCAACTACTGCTCCAACTATTAAAGCACTTAATAAACTTACTAAGAAACCACCTATCATTCCTCTAAATGCAAGTTTTGCAAGTTGATTTCTTTTTTCTGGACAAAATACTGATATCCCTGATATACATATACCCATTGAAGATATGTTGGCAAATCCACATAAAGATATTGTCATCATAAGACCAGTTCTATAATTTAATCCATTTATTATTTGTCCCAATTGACCAAATGCAACGAACTCATTTAATACTAATTTACTTCCAAGTAATTGAGATGCAGTAAAAATTTCCGACTTATCTAATCCCATTAAGAATCCCAGAGGAGAAAATACATAAGATAGAATTTTTTCTAGAGAAAGACCTACTGCTCCTAAAGCTCCATTAACAAGAGCAACTAAAGATATAATTGCAATAAGAGATGCACCTATACCAAGAGCCATATTAAGTCCATCGTTAGCACCTTGAGCTATGGCTGATATTAAGTTGGCATTATCACCTTTATTATCTATTGTTACTTCATCAGAAACTATTTCTGTAGCTATAGGCTCAGCAATTTCTGCCTCTATAAATGTATCATCTATATTAGTAACTTCTTCCTTTGGTTTAACCAATTCTTCTCTTTTATTTTCTGGTAAAAGTATCTTAGAGACTATTATACTTCCTAGAGGAACTAAGGCTCCACCTATTAGTAAGTATTCCATTGGTATACCCATTCCTGCATATCCCATAAGAACAGTAGCTGACATACTTCCCATACCAGATATTAAAACAAGCATTATTTCACTTTCACTCATTCCTGGTAAATATTTTGATACAAGAATTGGTGATTCAGTTTGTCCAAGAAACATATTTGCAACAGCAACAAAACTTTCAACCTTGCTAGTTCCAAGGACTTTACCTATTGCTCCACCTAGCACTTTAACAACAGCACCTATAATGCCTAAATAGTATAGGGCTGCAACTAAAGCAGATATAAATATTATATTTCCAAGAACTGATATTCCAAATATCATTCCTGTAGGAGCACCTGAATCAGATAATGAACCAAATACAAAGTTTAAACCTTCTCTACCATAACTTAATACATTAGTAACAACATCGGATACTTTTTGAATACCTATTCTACCCAGAGGGAACTTTACTAATAAAAAAGTTAATATAAATTGTAATACAAGAGCTTTTAATATCATTTTTTTATCTATATTTTTCTTATTGGACGAAAACAAATATAGCCCACATATTACTACCATTATTCCTAAAATATTAATTAATATTGTCATCTTATTCTCCCATTTTTTATTTTATTAATTCTAAGAATGATTCCCCTATTTCAAAATCATATTCTTTGTTATCATCATTAAAATTATCCAAGATAGTTATTCCAATATCTGCCATAGAGTTTAATTCATTTAATTTAGTAGGGTTTTCTAAATTTTTATTGTAAATTAAGACTGGCACATATTCTCTCGTATGATCAGTTCCTTTAAATGTTGGATCATTTCCATGATCTGCTGTGATAATTAATAAATCATCATCATTCATTTCTTTAATTAATTCTCCAAGTTTATTATCAAAAGATTCTAAAGCATTTTTGTAACCTATAGCATCTCTTCTATGACCAAATAATGCATCAAAATCTACTAAATTTAAAAACACTAGTCCTTCAAATAAATTTTCTTTTGCTATATTTATAAGTTCATTTATTCCATCTGCATTACTTTTACTTTTTATACTTTTAGTTATACCTTGATAAGAATAGATATCTCCTATCTTTCCGATACCAACCACATCTAAATTTCTGTCTTTAAGAGCATCTAGTACTGTGATTTTCGGTGGTCTCAACGCATAATCTTTTCTGTTTGCTGTACGTTTAAAGTTTTCTTTATTTATTCCTACAAAAGGCCTAGCTATAATTCTACCAACCTTATATTCTTCTCTTAGAGTAATTTCTCTAGCTATTTCACAAACTCTATAAAGTTCTTCTAAAGGTATAATTTCTTCATTTGCAGCAATTTGTAATACACTATCTGCTGAAGTATATAGAATTAACGCTTTGCTTTTTATATGTTCTTCTCCTAAATTTTTTATTATTTCTGTTCCTGATGCTGAAATATTTCCTATAAACTTATGACCACTTTTCTCTTCAAGTTCATCTATTAATTCCTTTGGAAACCCTGTATCTGTAAATACTCTAAATGGTTCTTTTATAAGTATTCCTGCCATTTCCCAATGTCCTGTTATTGTATCTTTTCCCTTAGATAATTCGCCACATTTTGTACTATAAGCTATTTGATTTTCTACAGGTTTTACACCATCTATTCTTTCTATATTTCCAAGGCCCATTTTTTGTAGGTTAGAAAGATTTAATCCTCCAGTAGTTTTTGCTATGTTGCAAAGAGTATTGGCACCTTCGTCCCCATACTCTTTTGCATCATTTAAAGCACCTATGCCTACAGAGTCTAATACTGTTAAAAATACTCTGTTAAATTTTTTCATATTAATACCCTGAACATTCTTCATTATTTATTAATTTTATTATTCTGCTTGTCCCAAGTCTTTTAGCGCCGATTTCTATAAACTGAGAAGCAGTTTCTAAATCAGATATTCCTCCTGCAGCTTTTATAAGTACATCTTTTCCAACATTATCAGCGAATAGTTTTAAATCTTCTGCTGCCGCTCCTCCACTGCTAAATCCAGTTGAAGTCTTTATATAATCAGCGTTTGCATTTGTTACACATTTACACATAGCTATTTTTTCTTCTTCAGTTAAAAGACAAGTTTCTATTATTACTTTTAATATTTTTTCGCCACATGCTTCTTTTATTGCTTTTATCTCATCTTCTATTTCTTCAAATCTATTTTCTTTCACCATTCCTAGATTTATCACCATATCTATTTCGTCTGCTCCTTTAGATATAGCATCTTTTGTTTCATATACTTTTACATCAGTTGTATTGTATCCATTTGGGAATCCTATTACAGTACAAACTTGCATTTTATCTCCCACATATTCCTTTGCCTTCTTTACAAAGGAAGGTGGTATACATACTGATGCTACTTCGTATTTCACAGCATCATCACATATTGTTTTTATATCTTCCCAAGTTGATGTTTGTTTTAATAAAGTGTGATCTACTGTTTTTAAAATAGTTTTATTCTCCATTGTCTCTCTCCTATTAAATACTGTTTATTTTAAAAGTTTTTAATTTTTATATCATTTTATAAATTATTGGAGCTTTTTCAGCTTTTTCACCTGCTATAATATAAGCACTTAATAACTCTTCTTCTGCTTTTCCAAACTTATATTCATCTGATGAATAAAGAGTTGCTAACACATCTCCTACCTTCACATAATCTCCCATTTTCTTTTCTAAAATAATGCCTGCCCCATAATCTAAATCATCTTCTTTAGTGTGTCTTCCAGCCCCTGTTAATAATGAAGATATTCCTACTTTCTCAGCATTTAATGCATATACATATCCTTCTTCAGTAGCTTTAACTTCATGAGTTAGGGGTGCTATTGTAAATAACTCAGGATTGTCTATTACAGACGGATCTCCTCCTTGAAGTACTGCTAATTCTCTTAATTTAGCCAGTCCACTTCCATCTTGTAAGCATTTTTCTAACTTTTCTCTTCCTTCTTCCATAGTTTCAACTAACTGCCCAAGCATTAACATTCTTGATCCTAATTGAAGAACTAGCTCTCTTAAATCTTCTGGTCCTTTTCCTTTTAATATTTCTATAACTTCTTTTAATTCAAGAGCGTTACCTATAGCATATCCTAAAGGTTCACCATTTAAAGTTATTGCAGCAGAAGTATTTCTTCCTAAATTTTTTCCTATATTAACCATAGCTTTTGATAATTCTTCAGCTTTTTCTGCTGTTTTCATAAATGCACCTTCACCATATTTAACATCTAGTAATATGGCATCAGATCCTGAAGCTATTTTTTTACTCATTATACTTGCGGCTATTAAAGGTATACTATCAACTGTTGCAGTTACATCTCTCAGTGCATATATTTTTTTATCTGCTGGTACTAAGTTTTGTGTTTGTCCTGCAATAACAAGTCCTGCATTTTGTACCATTTCTTTAAATTTATCTTCTTCCACAGATATATTGAATCCTGGTATTGATTCTAGTTTATCTAGTGTTCCTCCTGTATGTCCAAGTCCTCGTCCTGATAGTTTTGCAACTTTTCCTCCTGCAGCTGCAACCATAGGTACTAAAATCAAAGATGTTTTGTCTCCAACTCCACCAGTACTATGTTTATCAAGTTTTATTCCGTCTATCATGCTTAAATCAACTACATCTCCTGAATTAACCATTGCCATAGTTAAATTTGCAGTTTCTTCTTTTGTAAATCCATTTATATATATTGCCATTAATAATGCAGATGTTTGATAATCTGGTATTTCACCATTTGTATACTTTTCTACAAAAAATTCTATTTCTTCTTTACTTAATTCTTCTTTGTCTCTTTTTTTAGATATAACATCGTACATTCTCATTGGTTTTTCCCCCTTATGCGTTATAATTATCTCACTACATTTTCTATATTTAATTATACAAAGGAAAACATTTTCTTTATATAAATTATATTGAGGTTTGTTGTAACTATATTGATGTATTTTTATAGATAAGACTTGAAATATGTAATAATCTATAATAATTTTGACATTTTGTAAAAATATTGACATTTAATAAAAAAATAACCCACCATAAAGGTGAGTTATCTTTTACTATTTAAATATTCATCTAGTTCATCTTGTGTAGATGGTATAATAATTTTTTCATTAATAATTAGCTTCTTTACTTCTTCTACTTTCTTAATTATGTTAGAAGGAATTTCAACATTAGATCCTTCTCTTTCATATCCTATTACATCATCTTTAAGTCCTAATTCTTTTATCCCTGGTGTCCACTTATCTTTAACTAAAGACTCAATTTCATTGTATATGATTTTATTTGCATATCTAGTTGCTGTTGAAACTATATAATCTGGCTCATATACATTTTGATTAGCATCTACACCAAAAACATATTTATTCATTTCTTTTGCCGCTGCAAATACGCCAAATCCAGATTGGCCTGCCAACTGTTGAATATAATTTACACCTTTTTTATACATTAGAATGCCAATTTCTTTAGCTTTTGCTGGATTATCAAAATCTCCTACAGTAGCCTTTATTACATTTATATTAGGATTAATATATTTTACTCCAGCTTCAAACCCAATAGCACCTTCTTCCAAATAGCTTAAGTTTTTACCTAAAATTACACCTACACTATCACCTTCTTTTTGGGTTTCAGTTATACATAACCCTGCTAAAACACCATTTAAAAAAGTTTGCTCATTCCACTTTGTGTATATTGAACTAACATTAGGTAAACTTAATTTGGAATCTATAATAGTAAATCTTTGATTTGGATATTCTTCAGCTATTTTTTTAATAGCATCTTCTTGCTCTTCACCTAATCCTATTATCAAATCATATTTTTCATCTTTTGCATAATTTAAATATGCGTCATCATAATCATCCTTATTTTTCACATGTATATAATCAAATTCTATTCCTAATTTTTCTTGAGCTTCTAACATACCTTCATAGCATAAGTCATTAAATGACTTATCACCAAGTCCTGTTTGGTTAAATATAATAGCTATCTTAAATATTTTTTTTTCTTCTTCATTATTAAGTAGATTTGTTTCATTACTATTTACTAAAGAAATCATAAATAACATTATTATAAATAATATTAATATCGTTTTAATCTTATTTTTATTCATTTATATTCACCTTTAATATCTATCATCATCAGGAGATATACCTTTGTATTTTTTATATGTCTTAGAAAAATAACTTGGATTTTGGTATCCAACTTCCAAGGCTATTTCTCCAACCTTCATATCACTATTTTTTAAAAGATATTCAGCTTTATTTAATCTATAATTTGTAAGGTATGTTGAGAAATTTTCTCCCACTTCTTCTTTAAATAATCTTGAAAAATACTCATGTGATAAAAATACATTTTTAGATATATCTGCTAGGCAAATAGGCTCTTTATAATTAGAATTAATATATTCTAATGCCATTTCTATTGATTTTGAATATTTATTTTCATTATTTTTAACTTCTGTACTTTCATCTTCTTTGTTAATAAATAATTCTTTTTTAGCAATCACGTCTTCTTCAATTTTAGAAAATACTTCTTTTAGTTCCACTGGTCTTATATCTGATTTAATTAAATATTCAAATACACCATAACTTATAGCCTGCTTTGCATAATCAAACTCTGCATAATTACTTAATAATACTATGTAAACATTTGGCATTATTTCTTTTACCTTTTTTGTAAGCTCAATCCCATCCATCAGTGGCATTTTTATATCACTTATTATTACTTCTGGATTTAGACTTTTAGCTAATTCAAATCCTTCTTTTCCATTGTTTGCACTGCCTAATACTTTATAATCATCTGAAATTTTTGAAATATTATATACTATCCAATCTCTTATTGGCGCTTCATCTTCAACTACTAAAATATTTAGCATATATCCTCCCTTGAATTTGGTAACATAAATATAACTTTTGTGCCTTTACCTTCTATACTATCTATTTTCAATCCATATTTCATTCCATAATTTAATTGAATTCTTTCATGTACATTAGTAACACCTATAGAGTTTATACTTGCACCTTTATTTAATACATTTGTCAATTTATCTTTTGACATGCCTATTCCGTTGTCTTCAATTATTATTTTAATATATTCATTTTCTTCAAAGGCAGTAACTTTTATATTTCCAAAATTATTTTCCTTTTCCATACTATATAATATTGCATTTTCCAGTATGGGTTGTAATATAAATGAAGGAATTTTAAAATCTAATATTTTTTCATCAATATAATATTCAATTACAAAGGAATTTGGATATCTCATTTGTTGTAATTCACCATAGTTTTTTATATTTTCAATTTCATCTCTTAAAGTAATCATTTCACTTGCTTTTGGTAATATAGACCTAAGCAACTTTGTAAATCTATATAACATTTCTTCAGCTTCTTCATTTTTCTCCATAGATATCAAAAATCTAATTCCGCTTAAGGTGTTATATAAAAAATGTGGATTTATTTGTGCTTGTAAAAAGCTTAACTCTGCAACACGCTTTTGTTTTTCAGACTCTTTTATATTTTCTATAGATGCACTAAGTTGGTTTACCATACTATTAAATGATTCTTGTAAGTCTCCAATTTCGTCATCTCTATTAACAATAATGTGGGATTTTAAATTTCCACCAGTTACTTCTTGCACTTTATTTTTTGTCTGTATAATAGGTTTTGTAATCCACTTTGAAAGTTTATATGTAATTATTAAAGCTATAAAACTTATTAATATTATTATAAGAGTTGTTATAGATACAATTTGGTTTGATATTTTCATACTAATATCACTAGGTATTTCTTGTATTATTTTCCAATTATATTCTTCAATTTTAGAAATAATTTTGGTGTTATTTTTAATACGTCCTTCAAACTCTGCATTATCTTTTGATATATCTTCATAGTTTTTACCAATGTTTCTTTTATCTTTGCTTGATATAACTTTTCCATTTGAATCTGTTATATAAACATCAGAACCATAATCTGTTATTTTTGAATATCTGTCATACAACATAGTTTCACTTATATCCATTATTAAAATTCCCAAGGTTTCATTAGTTATAATATCCTTAATTAACCTTCCCATTTTAAAAATATTTTTATAAGGTCCAATACCATTTTCATCCTTATATGTATTAATTAAAACTGTATCTCCATCTGCCTTTACAATTTCTTCATACCATGGTTCTTTTTTTATGTCTTTTAAATAATATTTATTTTTTGAATATGTGCTGTATGTATATCCGTTATTTCCTACTATATATAGTTCTGGTTTCATATTATATCTTCCATACTCCCACACCACATCATTTAATAATCCTTCTACATAAGAATTCGTGTTTTTTTCTAAATCCTTATCAGAAGAAATATCATTATATGAAGTCGCTAATATTTCCATTAAATTACTATCAACTACAATATTATCTCCCATGATCTCCACATTAGATAACAAAATAGATATATTATTTGCTACTTCATCTAAAACTTGTTCCCTCATTACTTTCATTTCTTTATCTACTATTTTATTAGTATTTTTCACTTCCCAAAAGGAAATAGCAAATGATATTAATACTATAAGCATAAATAGAAGCAAAAATAATTTTAACGTAATACTTTTTCTCATTTTAAAAATATTTCCCATTTACTTTAACATCCTTAAAAATTTCTTGTTATAGTAATTAAGTTTAAACTATATCTTTTTTTTTATCAATTATATTTTATATTGCATAATAAATTTGTTTTAATACATCATCACTCACTAATACATAAAAAATAATCATTTACATTATAGCTTATAAAATATAACATAATACTTTTTAATATGTAAAAACAGCTGATTATTTAAATCAGCTGTTTTTATTAAGTTTATATAAAATTTTCTAAATGCTATACTCAAATTCTCCATTTTCTTTCATAGAAAAGAAATCAGCATATCCAATGTCAAATACTCTATCTCTTAAATTAGGTATTTCAACCTTATGTTTTATTAGATAAGTAATAGATCCAGTATAAGAAATATCACCTTGAGCTATAAATCCTGTTATTACATTATCCCTTATAACAAACTTTTTATATCCATCCTTGTCACATCTAGTAATTACATCATAAGTATCATCTGGTGGTATAACTATTCCTAAAGAGACTGTTGGTATCCCTGCAAAGTTCATACTATTTTTAAAAGTAAATTTATCGTCAATAATTTTTTCAACTCCAGCCATATTGTAAGCTGCTACAATTCCTTGTTTCACAGCTAGTGGCCAAATGGCATTTTTGCCAACTACATCTCCCGCCGCATATATATCTTTTACTGTAGTTTCACATTTATCATTTATAACTATTCCTCTATTATCTTCTATATTAGTATTAGCCACAATTTCTGTATTAGGTCTAACTCCTGTAGCAATTATTAATAAATCACATTCAACTATGCTATTATCTCCCAGTTCAACACCTTTAACATTCTTATTATCATCTAGTACAATTTGGTTTACTGATAAAGAAGAATATAATTTTGCACCAAGTTCTATAAATTTACTTTCATATACTTTAGCTGAATATTTATCAAGTTGTAGATCTAATATATACTCATTTGGATAAATTAAAGATACTTCTAAATTTACCTTATCTAAAAGTGACGTCAATATATCTATGCCAATAAGGCCTGCACCTATTATTGCAACTTTTTTACTATCTTTGATTTTTTCTTTTATATAGATTACATCCTCAATATCTCTAAGGGAATAAATTTTATTTCCATCTTTTGCATTTTTTATTGGAGGCACAAAAGATTTTGCTCCTGTTGCTATTAGTAATTTATCATAACTTATCTTTTCTAGTTCTAAGTTTACTATTTTACTTTCAGTGTCTATACTTTTTGCCTCAGTATTTTTTATCCATTTTATATTGTTTTTTTCCATAAAATCTGCATCTACAAAATTAATACTTTCCACACTTCTATGTTCTGAAATCACATGATGTAACATACAACGAGAATATATTTTTTCATCTTTTGATATAAGTGTAATGTTCCCCTTTGGATCTAATTGTCTTAAAGTTTTTGCTGCATTTACTCCTGCTGCACTTGCTCCTAAAATCACATATTTATTTGGAGTGCTATTTATTTCAATATAATTTTTTTCTTTATTAGATGATAATTTATTAAATAATTTATCTAGCATAAGCATCCTCCTTTTGTAGCTTAATTGCTCCTGTAGGACACATAGCTACACACTTAGGAATTTCTTCGTTTTTACATAAATCACATTTTAATATTTTTTGCTTGCTTCTATCGTCTACTTTTAATAAACCATAAGAACATGACATTACACACATATAGCAAGATCCACATTTACTCTCATCATAAGAAACTATTCCCGTCTCATCGTCTTTACTCATAGCTCCACTCATACAAGTCATTACACATTCTGGCTCATCACAATGTCTACAAAATATAGGTACTGGGTTATTATTTCTGTCCATTTCTATATGATTTTTACTTTCAGTATCTATACTATCTAAATCTAATGTGTATATATCTTCAGCATTACTATTTCTTAGCATACAAGCTAGAACACAACTTTTACAACCTTTACATAAGTCTTTATCAACTAAAATTCTATGCATAAGATTCCACATCCTTTAGCCCAAGTTTTACTCTTCTATCTATTATTATTTCTTCTAACTGATCTGCAGTTGATTTAGGGTCTGGGTTTACTATTACGTGACCCCCTGTTATATCTTTTAATCCTTCTGTTAAAACTTCTGTCACTAATTTACTCCCTGTTATAAATGGAGGAAGAGCCAAGTGTAGAGGAAGACCTAATGCTAGACCAAATGCTCCATCTGCAAGTGCTTGTTCTTCTAACCATTGTGGTGCAGAAAGTACAAGTGGAAGCTGTGGTAAGTCTATTCCTAAGTATGCTGCTAGTTCTGTTGCAACTATTTCAAGTCTACCTATTGCTAAACATGGTCCAAAGTTTAATACTGGTGGTATATTAAGTTGTTTACATACAGCTTTTAAATTTTCTCCTGCCAGCTCTTCTGCTCCTGGAGACATTAATCCTACGTTTTCAAGTCCTCCAGTTGAACATCCTGCTGACAATACTATAATATCTCTCTTAATTAATTCTTTAGTTAGCTCAACTGTATTTATGTCGTGTCCACCAGCAGTCATATTTGAACATCCAACAATTGCTGCCACACCTTTAATTGTTCCATTAGCTATTAAGTCTACTAATGGTTTCCATGAATCACCTAAAAATTCTTTTAAATTCTTTTCACTAACACCAGTTAAAGATTGTTCAAATCCATGATCTTTTGGTATATCTATTTTAACTTCACTTCTTCTATTTTTATAAGATTCTAAAGCTTCATTTATTAATTTTCTATCTATTTCATCGTATTTATTTCTATCTAAATAAACGTACTCTGCATTTTTCTTTTTAGCAACATCATCAAGACATATCATTTTAACTTTTAATTCATCTGCTATTGGCTCTAACCCTGGTATTGTACAGTTAAATTCTGATACTATCATATCTATTGCACCTGTTGATAATACTGCTTCACTTGTAAAGTTGTTTCCTGCATGACCTGCAAATATTTCTTGATAATGTTCTCCCCTAATTTGTAAGTCCTGACCTACACATGTACATCCTACTAATCTAAATCCTTTTGCTCCTGCTGCCTTAGCAAGTTCTACAACTTCTGGTTCTTTTAATTTTTCTTGGAATGATGTAAATGTTGAATGTTGATGTCCTGTAATCATTATGTTTATATAATCTTCGTCTATTACTCTAAATCCAACTGGTGCCATTCTTATAACTGGATCACCTAACATTATATCATTTATAAGGTTTGTAAGTGTTAATCCATAAAGTCCTGTTGAAATTCCAAGGCTTAAACAACTCATTAACATGTCTACTGGATCTGAGTTTAAGTTTGTTGATGATTTTACTACTCCGTCAAATACTTCTGACTTAGCACCGCCAGGCATAATACCTAACTCTTTCCATTTTTCAACTCTTGGTCCATATCCTATTTTTTCAACAAGTTCCATTTTATCGAATCTAGGTTTGTATAAATCCTTTAAGACTGCATCTGCTACTTTAATACATTTTTCATATTTGTCATCAGCTTCTATTCCTAATTTTTCTGCTAAATGATTTAATGCTTTTTCACTTTTGATTATTCCCTTTGTTTCTCCCACATGTTTTAGATTTAGAGCTGTATTTTCCACTACGTGAATATAACATGCTGATCCTGATGCAACTGCTCTTAAAAAGTTTCTACCAACTATAGTGTCTGCATCTGCTCCACAAATTCCTTTTGGTGATTTAGGTGTTATTCTACAAGGTCCATTTGAACAGAGTCTACAACAAACTCCTTGTAAACCAAATCCACATTTTTGCTTTTGAGTTTCTGTTCTGTGAAATGCTGTGTCAAACTCCTTACTTGCTACAAAACTTTCCAATCTTTCATCTGCACTTTTGCACATTTTACAACTATTACAATCCATTTTAACTCCCCCTAAAAATAATCTTTTTTAATTTTGACATCTTAAGAAATGATTTTTGATTAGCTTAATTTTTGTGATAGTTTATTATTTAACAAATTTTCCTTATTATTATAGATACCTAGAAAACTTTTTCCTAAACATTTTTTTGTATTTTTTGAATAAAAAAAGATAGAAACTAATCTATCAATTTTATTTTAGGCTTATACTTAAATTTACTACTAAATAATCTTTTTCAACAGATATTGATTTTATATTGGTATTTTTAAAAAAAGTTTTATCTATTATTATATCTCCCTTATCCACAGTAATATTGTCCAAGTTTGAAAACCAACTATCAGCTATAGCATCAACAATATCGTTATTTAAACTTAAATTTAGTACTCTAATATCTTTTAAATTAAGTCGCAAATCATTATCTTCAGTTAACGTAGGTAATATATCTATATCTATTGGTGTTTTTAAATAAGCAAGAAGCTTATATTGACCTCCTATGGTTAATCCATTTTCATTAATCGTAATTTTTATATTTTCAATATCTTTATTGTTTGTATTTTTCAAATAGTGATCAACAAAACTTAATATTGTATCTTCTGGTATATAAAAACTTCCCTCTATTCTCAATGGATTGTCCAATATTTTCATATCCTTTGATTCCAGTCCTACTAGTGACTGTATATATTCTATTTGGTTTTGTGGTAAATTAAAATTTGTATTTACATTCATATCTATCTTAGGACTATTACTATTTATACTTTTCCATTCAACACTTCCTATAAAAAGCAAACTTGTGATAACAAATAATATTATTCCTATAAGTAAATAATTCCTTCTATTTTTCAATAAAATACCTCCTTACATAAATTCCCACTTAATTCATAAGTTGTACTATATAAATATATGCTTATAAAGATTATATACATTACCAACAAATTACATAATTAATTAATGTAAAATTTAAAAATAAAAACAAGCTATCATGAATTTTTTTGATAGCTTATTTTTATTTTAACTAATCTTCTATTAAAATTTCTATTTGTCCAAGGGATTTTTCTTTCCCATCGTTTCCCACTCTCGTCATTATATATATTTCGTTAAAATCTCCAATAGTTTTTATATTATTACTTTCTATGTATTTCATAATCACCTCATAATATTTTCCTGAATCTCTGTAAGTATCATCAAAATACATGGTCAAATAATTTCCTTTCTCCATTGAAATTATTTTATCGTCTTTATAAGACACATTTTCTCCCAAATTAATCATTACATTTTTGCACTCTGCTCGTCCTTCTCTTTTCACATCTTCATAAGATATGGTAAAAGCTATTTCTGCATTAACATTTTCATAATCTCTTTCTACTTCCAAAAGAATTTTTCTTAAGTTAATTTCGAATTCATCAGAAAAACGATCAGTAAAGTTATACTGAATAAATTTTCTTTCTTCATTGTGTTTTATAAAAATGTCATTTATTCCTATGTTTAAAGATATCTTTATTTTAGCTTCTAAGGATTCCACTTTATTTTTTATATTTTCTAACTCTTTCATTTTTTCTGTTACTATTTTCTTTTGGTTCCCTAATATATCAACTATTGATTCCAAAGATGTGTAGTTGTTTGTAACCTCTTTTATTTCTTCTAAATAGAGTCCCATTGCCTTGCACTGCTTTATTAAATCTATAGTATTAAAATCTTTCATAGAGTAATACCTATATCCTGTATCTTCATTTATGTAAGAAGGTTTTAATAATCCTACCTTTTCATAATGTCTTAAAGTTTGTACTGATAAGTTATTTAATTTTCCCATTTGACCAATAGATAAATATTTTCCCAATCCATCACCTCCAAAATTATGTATTCAAAAAGGACATTAATTTAAATATTAATGTCCTCATTATACCTACATTATAGCGGCTTCTTCAAGTGCTTCTGCTTTTTTTTCTTTATTTAAAACAATATCTGTATATTTCTTTACATTAGCAATTATATACATAACTATAAATGTTAGTGATTCTGAAATTAAAACACTTGCCCAAATTCCGTTTAATCCAAATATTTTAGGCAATACATATAAACATATTGGTAAAAATACCATTGCTCTAAATATGCAGAATAAATTTGAGAATAAAGGTATTTCCACTGCTTGATAATAAACTAAAGTATCTAGGTTTATACTTCCTACTATATAAGCAAGACATGCTATTTTTATACCATTATAAGCAAGTTCAGCTATTTTAGGATCTGTTGTAAAAATGCCAACTACATGTGTTCCAAATATATAGCATGCTGCAGCTGCACTTATACTTACTACTAAAGATGATATTACATTAATTTTATAAAACTTAAGCATTTTATATTTATCTTTTCTACCAAAATTATAACTTATAAGTGGCTGTGCTCCAAATGTTAATCCTAATAATACCATATATATATTTGTTGTTATATAGTTTATTATGCTATATGTTGATATTCCCATTTCTCCCATATAATTTGAGAATGCGATATTGTGTAAGAATACTATTATTGAAAAACTTAATTGTCCAAAGAATGATGGGAATCCAACGTTTAATACTTCTTTTAAAGTATCTTTGTTTAATGATGCATTCCCAAAGCTTAATACTCCTCTTTTTCTTAAGAAATGTGGTAATAGCATTGAAACTGTAACTATTTGTCCAAGTCCAGTAGCTATTGCGGCTCCTTTTATGCCCATACCTAATGGGAATATAAATACATAATCAAGAATTACATTTGTAATGGCACCTGCTATAGTTGAAACCATTGCAAGTTTTGGTCTATTGTCATTCCTAACAAATGAATTTAGTACTATACCTACTAAATTTGGTGTGCAAAAAATTGCGTAATATCTTAAGTATTCAGTTGCCATAGGCGCCAAATTATCTGTTGCACCAAGCATCCTAACTATTTGTTCTGGAAATGCTACACAAACTATAGTTGTAACTATACATATTATTAATAATAATTTCATTACTTGTCTAAATATATTTAATGCTTTATCTATATTATTAGCACCAACATTTTTTGATACTAATGCCCCTCCGCCTACTGCTAACATACTTGCTATTCCAAATAATACAACAGTAAAAGGAAGTACTATATTTACGGCAGCTAAAGCTGTATCACCAACACCTTGCCCTACAAATATTCCATCTACTACTGTATATAAAGACGAAATAAAGTTTGCCAAAGCAGATGGTATTGCGTAACTTAAAAATTCTGTAACCATAATATACCTCCTGTTAAAATACTAAAGTATATTATAAAGTCTATACTAAGTATAGAGTCAATATATATTTCAAAAAAATATTTATGTATTAAGCAACTTCTTCAGTAGCTTTATCGTCACTTTTATTTATAAATAAATTAGAGATTAAATGTATACTCATACCAACTATTATGGCTACAACTAAATCAAATACTATTGTTAATATAAATGTTGATAAAAGAACTATCACGTCTATTTTAGGTAAGTTCATCATTTCCTTCATTTCTTTCCACTCACCCATATTATAAGAAACTATTATTAATATTGCAGATAAAACTGTCATAGGGATCATTTTTGCTAATGGCATTAATAATATCATTATTAAAAGAAGTGTAATAGCATGGACTATACCAGATATAGGACTTCTTCCTCCATTTCTAACATTTGCAGCGGTTCTTGCTATGGCACCTGTTGCAGGTATCCCTCCAAATATAGCCGAGGCAATATTTCCAAAACCTTGTGCTACAAGTTCACTATTTGAGTCGTGTTTATCATCTATCATTTTATCTGCAACAACACAAGATAAGAGTGATTCTATTGAAGCCAAAACTGCTATGGTTATGGCTGGCTGAATTAATTGAATTATTTTATCCATATTAATTTTTGGAATGCTTGGCATTGGTATAGTTGATGATATATTAGAATATAAACTTCCAATTGTATCAACATTTAAATTAAATATCTTTACAACTAGTGTAGCAAATACTAAAGCAATTATTGATGCTGGCACACTTTTATTTACTTTTGGCCAATATACCATTATGAATATACAAGCTAAACCTATTAAAAATGTAATTATATGAAAACTATTTATATTTTCCACATATGCTACTATTTTATGTAATGCTTCGGCAGGAACATCTTCTATATTTAATCCTAACAAATCTTTAATTTGTGTTATAAGTAAAGTAACTGCTATTCCACTAGTAAATCCAACTGTAACAGTTTGTGGAACATATTTTATAAGATTTCCCATTTTCAACATTCCCATAATGACTAGTATTATTCCAGACATTATTGTTGCAATAATAAGTCCATCAATTCCGTAGGTTTTTACAATTTCATAAACGATTACAACAAAAGCACCTGTGGGTCCTCCTATTTGTACCTT
>NZ_JAHZMP010000079.1 GCF_020748465.1 Terrisporobacter mayombei | reverse complement strand
ATATACACCACCAACAGGTGCAATTACAATTCCAAGTAAATTTAAAAATCCTATAAAACCTTCATATATTCCAAATACAGCCAATAATGTTGCTATAATACCAAGGACTATAGTTTATACTTTCTCAGGAGCCTTCTTAAGTACAAGAGCTATACTTAATGATGCTGAATATACATTACTTGTATTTGTAGTCCATTGAGCTAATGTAAGTACTATTATACCTGGTATAGCAATCCCTAATGTAATAAAAATTCTCATAATATCTGAAGTTCCCATACATTTTACTAATACTATCGAAACTATTATCATAAAAGCATTTCCAAATTGTATTCCTAAAAAGCTTGAAAGAGCACAGTCTCTTCTACTTTTAGCCCAACGACTTATATCAGGAGATACAATTGCACCAACTATTATTATACTCATTGACAGAGAAACTCCACCTGCAAATGTCATAGTAGATTTCATATTATCATCAACTGAAATTCCATTTGCTCTAAAAGCTAAGAATATAGTTAGCATCATAAGAACTAATAAAAATGGTACTGAA
>NZ_JAHZMP010000078.1 GCF_020748465.1 Terrisporobacter mayombei | reverse complement strand
TTAGCACGTGAGATGAAACCACGAAGCGATAGAAAGCAGCAAGATGGCGCACCGGACCATGGCAACAACACGCCGCGAAGCCCAATGCCCCTGAAACGGCAAATACGCGCGCCAGGCCAATCGCCCCCAGGGCTTCATGCCGATCCGCATCCTGGACGATTTTAGCTTCCGTTGTTAAGGGGGCGATTTGCGCGCTGAAACTGTGAGCGGCAATGGCATGACAAACGGCCTCAATTTTCTCCGCCGGAAATTGCACGAACTCTTCGGTAATGCTGCCAACTTACTGATTTAGTGTATGATGGTGTTTTTGAGGTGCTCCAGTGGCTTCTGTTTCTATCAGCTGTCCCTCCTGTTCAGCTACTGACGGGGTGGTGCGTAACGGCAAAAGCACCGCCGGACATCAGCGCTATCTCTGCTCTCACTGCCGTAAAACATGGCAACTGCAGTTCACTTACACCGCTTCTCAACCCGGTACGCACCAGAAAATCATTGATATGGCCATGAATGGCGTTGGATGCCGGGCAACTGCCCGCATTATGGGCGTTGGC
>NZ_JAHZMP010000077.1 GCF_020748465.1 Terrisporobacter mayombei | reverse complement strand
CAGGATTTTAAGTCCTGTGCGTCTGCCAGTTCCGCCACTTCGGCACTTTCTTGGCTCCAAGGGAGGGACTCGAACCCTCAGCCTATCGGTTAACAGCCGAGTGCTCCACCGTTGAGCTACCTTGGAACATCACGTGGCTACGTGCTACTCTCCCAGGGGGTCACCCCCCAAGTACCATCGCCGCTTAAGAGCTTAACTTCTGTGTTCGGAATGGGAACAGGTGTATCCTCTTTGCTATAATAACCACATCTTTTTTTGCTGAACAAGTATTATAATAACATCTTATTTTAATATTGTCAACTTTTTCATTATGTTTTTAGAAAGCTTTTAGTACTTTCAAAACTGCTAACATTTAATTCATACATTATTTTTTGGTCAAGTCCTCGACCTATTAGTATCAGTAAGCTACATATGTTACCATACTTCCACCTCTGACCTATCAACCATGTAGTCTTCATGGGGTCTTAACCTTACGGTGGGAAATCTTATCTTGAAGTAGGCTTCGCGCTTAGATGCTTTCAGCGCTTATCCTTTCCGTACTTAGCTAC
>NZ_JAHZMP010000076.1 GCF_020748465.1 Terrisporobacter mayombei | reverse complement strand
TTGGAACAAGTGGAATGACTTTTGGCGAAGTATGTAACAAGTATTTTAAAGCTTCTTCAGTGGCTTCAACAGAAGAAAGAATGAGAATATTAAGATTCTTAGAAAATATATGCCTTGGTTCATCTGCTGTTGGTTATAGAACTGAGTCAATGCATGGGGCAGGTTCACCACAAGCTCAAAGAATAATGATTTCAAGACAAGGAAACATCAATCAAAAGAAAGAATTAGCTAAGAAAATTGCGGGAATAAAAAAAGAGGAAGCTTGAAATTTATAAAAAGTTGATATATAAAGGGAAATTATATATTAATGTGTGTTAATTAATGAAAAAATATGTAGTATAAGAGATAGTTATAAAATTATGGTGGTTTTTAGCTAAGTAAAGAAATTTTTAATAAGGAGAATTTACACATGACCTGTGGAGTTAGATTTTGTGGGGGCTGTAACCCTAGATACGAAAGAGGGAAGGCTCTTACAATAATCAAAGAGCACTTCAATGGTAGGGTAGATTTTAGTATAGCACAAGAGAACGTCGAGTATGATTTGTTACTTA
>NZ_JAHZMP010000075.1 GCF_020748465.1 Terrisporobacter mayombei | reverse complement strand
TTTCCTTTGACTATAGATCCTATTTCTATAGTTGATTAAGTCAATTTAGGCGTGTTTGAGTATGTTTTATAGATGTTTTATTTTGTTTAGCAGTAGTTTTAGAAATAGAGTACTGATGCCAAATTATAATTATATCTTTAGGGTTTTGACCTTTTAATTCTGATTTTACACTATTAGGCAATTTATTTTTTTCAACCAAAAGTATTGTCTCATTATATGTAGTTGCCAGTAGCGTTGATATACTACCATCTATACTTACATCTCCATTTATTATAACTACCTTATCTGAACCATTTTTCCAACCCTCTTTACTTATTTTAACTGCTGTTTCATATCTATCGCTTCCTGTAAGTTCTGTAATAGGCGCAGAAGTTTTTCTCAAATATTTATTTACATCTTTTCTAGAAGTTATATTTTCAATTATACATTCCTGTGTTTCATTATAGTCTTTTAAATTTAATCCCATGTTTTCTAGGACTTGTTTATTTAAAGTTTTAGGATTATTTTTGCTGTTTATTGTTATTCCTTGTAGTTCCCTAACATTTAGATATTT
>NZ_JAHZMP010000074.1 GCF_020748465.1 Terrisporobacter mayombei | reverse complement strand
ATGTCTTTGCCCCGGAAGTGCTGATTAATACAGCGTTCAGCGATCAGGATATTCTTTTCCCAATCAGCGGCGATTTGCTGGTCGGTTTTTCGCACACCCGGCGTTACCCCGTGTGTATTACCGATCCCGTCAGTCCATACCCCCGCCGGGCACATGTATGGATCACGTCGGCAACCTTCAGCGTTACCAATCAGCTCAAGCCCCGCCTGGTTGGTTCGCACATTGCCATTACCCATCACGATGGTAATCATCACCGCGATAGCGCCAATTGCACCGCCTCCTGCGGCTGTTTTTCCCTTCAGAAAGACCTCATAAGCGAAGTTTTTACGCTCCAGGACAAACACTCATTCACTGCCAATACCGACTGACTCGATCCCTTAAGAAGGCACAGGATAATGCAAATCACTTGTTAGCCACGTTTCAAAGATATACATTATTGCTCTAATTAATTTATTTTATTAGGTAAGAAAAGTGGCACAACGCGGTGTAAACAAAGTCATCCTGATTGGTACCCTGGGGCAAGACCCGGAGATCAGGTATATACCAAATGGCGG
>NZ_JAHZMP010000073.1 GCF_020748465.1 Terrisporobacter mayombei | reverse complement strand
ACTATACTATCAACTTCAGAAATCAGAGAGTCTGGTAAAGTATCTTCTATTTTTTCTTTACTCTTATCGTACACAAAATCGCCTCCCAGATTATAATATCATGGTTTTATTTTAGCAAATAACTGTTTATTTGTACAAGCTCATTATTTTCCATATAAACACGGTCAACTCTTCTTGATATCATACATAACACTTCATAGTTTATAGTTCCTAAGTCTTTAGCTATACGCTCAGCTGTAACTTCGCCTTCTCCAAATAGTATAACCTCATCTCCAACTTTTATGTCTATATCTTTGTCAATTCTAACCATTATTTGATCCATACATATTCTACCAACTACATCAAACACTTCTCCCTTAATAAGAACCTTTGGATTTTTTTGGATTCTAGTAAATCCATCTGCGTATCCTATTGGAACTGTAGCTATTGTTTCTTTGCCTGTAGTTGTGTATTTTAGTCCATAACTTATTCCTACACCTGGTTCAACTTGTTTTATATGTCCGATTTTTGATTTTAATTTCATGGCTGGTCTTAATTCTAATCTATCTTTAAAT
>NZ_JAHZMP010000072.1 GCF_020748465.1 Terrisporobacter mayombei | reverse complement strand
CTTGTTTTAATGCAGGTGCATCATTAACACCATCACCAGTCATTGCTGTTATATTATTCTTATGTTGCCATGCTTTTACTATACGAATTTTATTTTCTGGCGAGACTCTGGCATATACACTTATATTTTCTAGTTTTTCATATAGTTGTTCTTCACTCAAAGCATCAAGCTCTTTTCCAGTAAGAGCCAATTCTCCTTCTTCCATTATACCAATCTCTTTTGCAATTGCTGCTGCTGTTGTTTTATGGTCACCAGTTATCATAACAGTTTTTATACCAGCACTCTTTGCCTCTTTTACTGCATCCATTACTTCTTCTCTTGGTGTGTCTATCAATACCTCCTTGAAAATATTGATTTATCAGTATATTTAAGGAGGTATTTAAATATAAAAATTTAATTAATTTGCTACTAAACTATAGGTTTATAGAGTATATACTTTTATCTTCAGTCTAATAAATAATATAAAACTAGTAGAACCTTGTATAATAATAATATAATGTAGAAAAATATATAGATAAGCTAAATATAATACGGTTGGAATATATGAAAATTTC
>NZ_JAHZMP010000071.1 GCF_020748465.1 Terrisporobacter mayombei | reverse complement strand
ACAGCGGTGCGGTATAAGAGGCCACACCCACCGCCAGCCCCAGTAGAACGCGGGAAAGAATCAGTACTTCAACGTTTGGCGCAGCCGCAGAGAACAGCGAACCGGCAACAAACAAAATTGCGCCGATCATCAGGCTCTTTTTGCGCCCGAGTTTAAAGGAGAGCCCGCCGCTGCCCACCGCACCGACTGCCGCACCGAACATCATGGAGCTTACGACCCATTCTTGCGTGTGCGAAGTAATCTGGAATTCATCTGCAATAAACGGCAGTGCGCCAGCAATTACACCGATATCCAGGCCAAAGAGTAATCCCGCCAGAGCGGCAAGGAAGCTGACGAAAAACGTCATTGCCTTGTTTGACCGCCCCTGTTTTTTAGCGTCAGGCATGATGCCCTCCAATATGGTTATTTTTTATTGTGAATTAAGATAGGTGAGTACGACGTAAAAAGATGTGAAGCAAATCACATCAGTGTAATCGCTTACACTAACATTTATCTTAGTTATGATTTAAGTGCATGAAAATAATTGAGTTATATCATCATAGATTAAACGCTGTTATC
>NZ_JAHZMP010000070.1 GCF_020748465.1 Terrisporobacter mayombei | reverse complement strand
CTCTATCTGCAGGATAAATCATCTAACTTTGCCGACGGCATTGAAGATGATAACTGGGAAGAGCAGGCGGCAAACCGTCTGACCGACGCGATGCAGGGTCTGGACGAACGCAGCCAGGACATCATCCGTGCGCGCTGGCTGGACGAAGACAACAAGTCCACGTTGCAGGAACTGGCTGACCGTTACGGCGTTTCCGCTGAGCGTGTACGCCAGCTGGAAAAGAACGCGATGAAAAAATTGCGTGCTGCCATTGAAGCGTAATTTCCGCTATTAAGCAGAGAACCCTGGATGAGAGTCCGGGGTTTTTGTTTTTTGGGCCTCTGTAATAATCAATTTCCCCTCCGGCAAAACGCCAATCCCCACGCAGATTGTTAATAAACTGTCAAAATAGCTATTCCAATATCATAAAAATCGGGTAAGTTTTAGCAGAGTATGCTGCTAAAGCACGGGTAGTCATGCATAAAACGAAACAAAGTGCTGAAAAACAACATCACAACACACGTAATAACCAGAAGAATGGGGATTCTCAGGATGAACATAAAGGGTAAAGCGTTACTGGC
>NZ_JAHZMP010000006.1 GCF_020748465.1 Terrisporobacter mayombei | reverse complement strand
AGAAGATGCTTTCAAATATGCAAGAAGTTAAAGCTAGAGGAGCAAAAGTTATAGCAATAGCTAAAGAGCACAACAAAGAAGTAGAAAAATCAGCTGATAGAGTAATATATATACCAGAAGTTGATGACATGTTTGCAAGTATAACAGCTGTTGTACCAATGCAACTACTTTCTTATCATGTAGCTCAAATGAGAGGATGCGACATAGATAAGCCTAGAAACTTAGCTAAGTCAGTTACAGTTGAATAAATATAAAGTATAAATTATAAAAGGTATTGTATTGAAATGTTTTTAGCATTTAGATATAATACCTTTTTTATATTTAGAAAAATACTATATTATATTTGTATATAGAAATTAAATTAAAACCAATATTTGGTAATGTATTTTGTGATATATACAAATCATTTAATATGCTAGTATAATATTATTTATACATTAAATTAAAAACATTACAACTGAGAAATTCTTCTAGCGGGAAAAAGATGATATTAATTAAAATTAATATCTTTGGTAGACTTATCTTAACAAATAACAGATAAGGAGATAAGCGAATGGAAAAATCATGGTTAAGTTTAGAAAATAAAACAGTCCTTGTTACAGGCGGAGCTTCAGGAATTGGGAAAGCCGTTGCACAAGAATTTTTAAATGTAGGAGCAAATGTAGTTGTATGTGATTTAAATCCAAATGAGCCAGAATTTCAAATAGAAGAAAACAGCGCGAAAATGTTATATGCAAATATGAATGTAACAGATAAAGAAAGTATAAGTTCAGCAGTACAAAAAGCTAAAGAAACTTTCGGAAGCATAGATGTATTAGTAAATAATGCAGGTATAAATATACCTTCTTTACTAATAGATGATAAGGAAGAAAATAGCAAGTATGAACTAAATGATAATATATATGATAAAGTAATGGACATAAATGTAAAGGGAGTATATTTATGTGCACAAATTGCAGGAAGAGAAATGGTAAAACAGGGACATGGTGTAATAATAAATATGTCTTCTGAATGTGGTCTTGAAGGTTCTGAAGGTCAAGGGATATATGCAGCAAGTAAAAATGCAGTAAATTCATTTACAAGATCTTGGGCAAAAGAGCTTGGTAAAAAGGGAGTAAGAGTTATAGGGGTAGCACCAGGAATAATGGAAGCTACAGGATTAAGAACTTTAGCATATGAAGAAGCACTTTCATATACGAGAGGAATAACAGTAGACGAATTAAGAGCTGGTTATACAAAGTCATCTACGACTCCAATAGGAAGAGATGGAAAACTAAGTGAAGTAGCAAATACAGTATGTTTCTTAGCATCTGAAAGAGCAGGATATATTCATGGGGTTACTGTAAATGTGGCTGGTGGAAAGACTAGAGGATAGACCTAAAAATTAATCTGCAATAGGGAGGGAGATTGATGAATATTATAAATGAAGAAAATCGCTTATGTAAAATATTAAGAATCATAGAACAAAGTAATTTAACGTCGTCACAATCTATTGCAGATAAATTAGGTGTTAGTACAAAAACCGTTAAAAATGAAATAAAAGAACTAAATAGATTACTAAAAGGGTATGCGCTGATTGATATTAAACAAGGCAAATATGTACTTTATGTTATTGATCAACAAAACTTTGATATAGTAAGGCAAGACTTAGGAATACAAGATGACTTTTTTAACTCACAACAAAATAGAATGTCAAATATTTTGTATAAGTTAATGAATAGTGATGTACCCTACCTAACAGATGATTTAGCAGAAGAAATGAACATAGGAAAAACTACTTTTATAGGTGATTTAAAAAAACTAAGAAATAAGATGGAAAAGTATAGTTTAAGAATTGTTGGGAAAACGAATACAGGCTTATTTCTTGAAGGAAATGAAGTAGATATTAGGATGTGTTTATTGCAAGATATGTATGGTCCAATTTATAAAGAATTTAAAATTGATGAAGATATAATTGAATCAATATCTAAAATTTGTAGAGAAAATGCTTTGGGAAGTGGAGCAATAGATAACTTTATAAAATTCTTTACAGTGATGATAGATAGATTGCTAAATAATCATACAATTAAATATTTAGATGATAAATATATAGAATTAAAATCTACAAAAACATTTGAATTTGTGGACAAGCTTTTAGATGAGGTGGAGAAAATTATACCTGTAAAAGTTCCTGTGAATGAGAGAATATTTATGGTCTTACCTATAATTAGCATGAGAACTCCAATAAATTCTCAGGGAATAAAAGAAATTGAAGTGTCTGATGAGACAATTGATTTAGTTCAGGAAATAATAACCTTAATAAAAAGTCAAATGAATATAACTATTATGCCAGGCGACTTCTTTGATGAATTTGTATATCATATGTTTTTCATGATAAATAGAGTGAAATTTGGTATAAAAATTAAAAATCCAATTTTAGAAGATATTAAGGAAAAATATTCAGTGGCATTTAAAATGGCAGAATTATCTAAATGTATAATTGAAGATAAATTAAAAAATAAGGTATCTAAAGATGAAGTAGGATATATGGCTATGTACTTTGGAGTTTTTATATCGGATAATTCATATAAGAATAAAATTTATAGGGTAGCCATTATATGTGGCAGTGGGGTGCTAACTGCAAGGATTATATCTAGTCAGTTAAAGAAAATTTTATCTCCAGAATCAGAAATAGATATATATTCAAGTATGGAAGTTAATGATGAGTTATTAAACAAATATGACTTAATATGTTCCACATATAAATTAACTTGTGATATAAATACACCTATTATATATATGAAAGAGATATTTGATGAACACCAATTTAGAAAGCAAATCGAGCAAGTCAAATATACTCAAAAATTGGAAGTTCCTCTATTACAGGGAATAGATTCTATACTTTTAAACTTACTAGATGAAGAAAAATTTTTCGTTTTAGATAATAATTTAAGTTACAAAGAAAATATAAACTTAATGGTTGACGCACTTCGAAATAATGGGTATGTGGATGATGGTTTTAAAGAACGACTTAAAAAGAGAGAAGACAACTCTACTATGGTTTTTGATAAATATATTGCTATACCACATGTTGTAAATTATGAAAGCGATAATATTGTTTTAGCTCTTGGAGTATTTGATGATACTTTAGCTATTGATAAAGATAGAAATGTTAAACTAGTATTTTTACTTGGTATCCCAGAAGAGCTTGGTGAAAATGAAATATTACTAATTAAAATTTATAACGAAATCATTTCGATTGCTAAAGATAAAAATAAAATAAAAGAAATATCTAGATTAAAAAAATATAAAGATTTAGTTCTTTATAAGATAAAAGAAGACAGTACTTTTTAAAGGATGAGGTGATCAAATATGATATTTTGGGCTGTAATTATAAGTTTAGGTGCAGCATATGTAGTTCAATTTTTATTAACTATGATGCAAATGAAAAATTTTAATCTAAACTTTAGAGATTTAAGACGAATGGGTCGAGTTGCCATAGGAAAGAAAAAAGGTGGATTTGTAGCAGGATCAATAGCAATGTTTGCAATAGATGATAAAGGAATTATATTAAAGGGAATGTGTTTATCTGGAGTTACAGTACTTGCTAGATTTAAAGAATTTAATGATTTAAATGGAATTGATATTGCTACTATAACAAAAGACCATGTTAAATCTTATTCTAAACAAGTTCAAAAATCAATATTAGATGCCTCTTCAAACTATATCACTATAACAAGTGGTGGTAGTATAGAAGATCCTAAGAGTCCTTTTGAAAAGGTTGCAGGATCAATACGAAAAGTAGCAACTCAAAAATAAATTAATGGAGGTTTGAATAATTATGGATGCAATTATAAAATTCGCAGAAAGTTTTATGGGGCTGTTCGCTTTAGGAGCAGAAACTTTTACAAGTTGGGTAACAGGAATAGTACCTCAAGTACTATTACTATTAATAGCGATGAACACTATAATAAGATTAATAGGAGAGGAAAAAATAAACAGATTTGCTAAGTTTTCAGCAAAAAATCCTGTACTTCGTTATATGGTAGTTCCTTTCTTAGGAGCATTTATGTTAGGTAATCCAATGGCTCTATCACTAGGTAGATTTATGCCAGAAAGATATAAACCAAGTTACTATGCATCTGCAAGTTATTTCTGTCATACAAGTAGTGGTGTTTTCCCACATATAAATCCAGGGGAAGTATTTATATTCTTAGGAATAGCAAACGGAATATCAACATTAGGACTAAGTACAATGCCATTAGCAGTAAGATACCTATTAGTAGGTTTAGTATGTAACTTTATGAGTGGTTGGGCAACTGACTTCACAACTAAAATGGTTATGAAGCAACAAGGTATTGAATTAAGTAAAGAAGTTAAAGCTATAGCAGCTTAGGACTAAATCTAAGGGAGGATATAAATATGTCAAAATTTGGGACAATTGAGATAAAAAAAGGTAATGGAGGATTTGGTGGTCCTTTAATAGTAACACCAACAGAAGAAAAAAATACACTTTTATATATAACAGGTGGCGGAGCTAAACCAGACATAGTAAATAAAATAGTAGAGCTTACTGGTTGTGAAGCGGTAAACGGTTTCAAAACGTCTGTACCTGAAGAGCAAATATTTTTAGTAATAATAGACTGTGGTGGAACGCTTAGATGTGGTATATATCCACAAAAAAGAATACCAACTATAAATGTAATGCCAGTTGGAAAAAGTGGTCCCCTAGCTAAATATATAACTGAAGATATATATGTATCTGCAGTTGGACTTGATCAAATAAGCTTAGCAGAAGGAGCTGTTAATAAAGAAGCAACTTCTAATGAAGCTCAAAAATCAAAAGAAACAGAACAACAAAGAGAGTTTAAGTATAGTGCAGATAAAAAAATAACTCAAACTACTGAAAAAGATGGAAGTACTAGCTTATTAACTAAAATAGGAATGGGAGCTGGAAAAGTAGTAAACACTTTCTATCAATCAGCTCGTGATGCTGTACAAACTGTAATAAACACAATATTACCATTTATGGCATTCGTTGCATTATTAATAGGTATAATTCAAGGTTCTGGTGTAGGTGATGTTTTCGCTAAAGTAATGACTCCTTTAGCAGGAACAGGAATAGGCCTTGTATTAATAGGATTTATATGCTCATTACCATTCTTATCACCACTTCTTGGACCAGGAGCAGTTATAGCTCAAGTTATAGGAACATTAATAGGTGTGGAAATTGGAAAAGGAAATATAGCACCAAGTTTAGCTTTACCAGCATTATTTGCAATAAATACTCAAGGTGCATGTGACTTTATACCAGTAGGACTTGGTCTTGCAGAAGCAGATCCAGAAACAGTTGAAGTTGGTGTTCCAGCTGTATTATATTCAAGATTTTTAACTGGTGTACCAAGAGTATTAATAGCTTGGGCAGCTAGTATAGGATTATATGCATAATATAAAATAAAAAAACTATTTAAAAATATATGTAAACTTTATGTAAATTTAAGGAGATTCAAAATGGCAACAATATACAAAAACAAAATAAAAAATATAGGTTCAGAAGTATCAGCTTTTGAAGGAGAGCCAATGTTTATATTATTTGGGGATAATGCTCCAGATACATTAAAAGATTTCTGTTATACAGTAGATATACAACCAGTAAGTGAGACTATAGAGGTTGGTCATACAGTTGGAATCGATGGAAATGAATACAAAATAACTGCAATTGGAAATGTTGCAGAGCAAAATTTAGTAAGCTTAGGTCATGTTACTATAGTATTTGATGGATCAACAGAAGCTTCTTTACCAGGAAGTATATATGTTGAAAGCCTAGAGGTACCAAAACTATCAATTGGTAGTGAAATATTAATAAAAAAATAATTAATACTTTATATTGAAAAATAATAATCAGTTACTTCTGTATAGAGGTAACTGGTTTTTTCTAATAATTGTATGCAAAATTTAGGAGGTAATTATGGAGTTAATATTAGATACAGCAAATTTAGAGGATATAAAAGATTTGTACACTCATTTAAGTATAGATGGTGTGACTACTAATCCAAGTATAGTTTCAAAAGAAGGAAAAAATTTTGAAATACTTATAAAAGAGATTGATGAAATTATAGGCCAAGATACACCAATACATGCACAAGTAGTAAGTACAAAATTTGAAGATATAATAGAAGAGGCTTTATTTATAAGTGGCATAAGAAAGAATATATATGTAAAAATACCAGTAACAAAAGATGGACTAAGAGCTATAAAAGAACTTAAAAAACAAGGAATAAAGATAACTGCAACAGCAATATTTACTGCACATCAAGGCTTCTTAGCTGCAAAAGCAGGTGCTGATTATGTTGCACCTTATGTTAACAGGTTAGATAACATTAGTGCAGATGGAATATCAGTAGTAAGTGATTTAGTCAGAATATTAGATACTTATAATATGAAAACAAAGGTACTTGCTGCTAGCTTCAAAAACTGCCAACAAGTTTTAGAATTAATGAAATCAGGTATCCATAGTGTAACTGTACCAGCAGATATATGTAGCGCAATGATGAACCATCCTTTAACTAATTGGAGTGTAGATAAATTTACTGAAGATTGGTATGGTGCTTTTGGAGAAGATACAACGACAAAGAAAAAATAATGGATAGGGGGAAAGACTATGTATTATGATTATCATATGCACTCGAGTTTTTCTGAAGATAGTAAAACACCCATGGATGATATGATAAAAAAATCTATAGAATTCGGGTTAAAAGAGATATGTTTTACTGAACATATAGACTATAGTGTAATAATAGGCGATGAAGAAAGAAATATTAGTATAGACTATAAGGATTACTTTTCTAAACTGAATTATTTTAATGAACTTTACAAAAATGATATCACTATAAAAAAAGGAATAGAAATTGGACTTCAAGAGCATGTATTGGATAGATGTTTAGAAGATGTTGTTAATAATGACTTTGATTTTGTTATAGCATCAATTCATACAATTGATAAGTATGAGTTGATAGGAAAAAAATTCTATCAAGACAAAACTCAATTAGAAGCGTATAGACAGTATTATGAAACTTTGTATGATATGATGAAGAAATTCAAAAATTATTCTGTACTTGGTCATGTTGATATTGTTAAAAGATATGGTGACTTAAACAATATAATAGATGACAAGGTATTTGGTGATGAAATTGATGAAATATTAAAAATGGTAATACATGAAGGTAAGGGAATAGAGATTAATACATCTTGTTTTAGATACAAATTACCAGATTTAACTCCCTCATCATATATATTAAAAAGATATAGAGAACTTGGTGGTGAAATTATTACTACAGGATCAGATTCTCATAATCCAGCTCAAGTAGCTCATGAGTTTAAAAGAATTTATGCAAACTTAAAAGATATGGGATATAAATATGTTTGTACTTTTGACAGAATGAAGCCTAATTTTATAAATTTATAGATGACAACAAAGGTGGTATCAAAAAAGATACCACTTTTATTTTTACTAATATATTTGTTTGAAGCCTTCCCCAAGTGCTTCGTGAACATCTGTAATAACTACAAATGCATTAGGATCAACAGTTTTAACTATTTTTCTAAGAGTAGATACTTCTCTTTTACCTACTACAACGAGTAAAGCATCTTTATTTTCTTTTGTATAACCACCCTTGGCGCTTAGAATAGTAACTCCTCTGTTCATTTTTTCTAATATGGCATTAGATATTTCATCTGGCAAATTTGATATAATAGTAAAAGATTTAGCACTATAAAAACCTTGTACAACCATATCACTTACTACAACTGCGATGTATAATCCTAGTGCAGAGTAAAGACCAATCTCTATTTTTCCTGTAGCGAATATTGATGACATAACTACTATAAAATCAGCTACTCCCATTAATTTTGGGACGCTAATGGATGGAAACCATCTGTTTAATATTAGACCTATTAAATCCGTACCACCTGTTGTTCCATTAATATTAAATATTACGCCAAGCCCTAATCCTAAAATTACACCACCGGTAAGAGTTGCTAATAAGACGTCGTTGGTAATTTGGAAATTTGCAAAATTTTCAAATAAATTTAGAGCTAAAGTAAAGAATATTATCCCTAATAACGTTTTTAAACATTCTCTCTTTGTTAAAACCTTGTAAGCTAGGATGAATAATGGTATGTTAAAAATTAAGTTTACTAGCCATAATGGTATGTTAAATAGATAATTGATTATTACCGCTAACCCTGTTAATCCTCCAGGAGCAACTGAATGAGAATCAAAGAATAATACAAAAGATAGAGCCATCAAAAGACACCCCACAATAAGAAGGAATGCTTCATACAAAAACTCCTTAAAGCTAATTTTTTCTTCTCCCATAATAAACCTCCATATTAAATAAGTATGATGTATTCTAATATTTCTTCGGTTATAAGTAACATTCTAATCTTTATTTTAAGGAAAAACAACAACTTGAGCCAATAATTAAAATTTTAATAATTTGTACTTTATTTATATAAAAAAACTAGTATAGAAGTCTAGAACGTGTATTTTTAGTTAATTGAATCGATTGGGAAAAATCAAAATAGGCAGAAAATACCAATAATATAAAAGTTTTTTATAATGAAAATAATATCATTCTCAATTACAATATAATTACAAACATATAAAGGGGTGTCATAAAATGAGTTTTTTTAGAGGGGAATTGAGAACTTTTGATTTATGCAAAATGAATGAGGAAGTATGTAAAAAGGCTACTGTAAAAACGTGCTACAAGGGTATAAGCACATGTTTAGAGGAAGAGGAAAAAAGCAAGCAGATTGAAGAATTATTAAAGTATAAGGGGCAGCTATATTATTTATTTGGTAGGCGAAATGAGAAGTATTTATCATGTATAAACGGTGAAAATTACCTTATTGATGATGAGTCAAAAGGAAATTCACAAGGTATATATATGTCAGATGCATATATTAATCCTTATGAAGATATAAATTTAGGATTTTTAATTTCATGTAATGGTGAAAATATAGAAATACATCCGGCTATAGAAGGGGAAGCTATAGAATGTCGTAGATGTGAAATTGTAGATGATTGTGGCGATTTAAATAAAGAAATGAAATCTTTTATAAGTAAATACATATTATAAAAATAAAGGAATATGATTTTTTTCATATTCCTTTATTTTTTTTATAAATAGATAATAATATGGTTATCATATATGAAAAGTAACTTTATTTAAGGGAAATCATATATATAAATAGGCAAAGTATAATTTTACAAGAAGGGAAGCTAAATTTATGGATATATATAATAAATATAGAGATTTATTTGTTGGTGTAGACAAACCAGTTCAATTAGCTGATGGAAATATGGCTATGCCTATAGGATTTGATAATGGAGCAACTACACCATCATTAAAATCATCATATAAAGCATTATGTGAAGGATTAATGACATATGGAGCTGTAGCTAGGGGTACTGGTCAGAAAAGTGAAATAACTACTCAGAAATATGAAGAATCAAGACAAATTATACTAGATTTTTTTAATGTAGGTGATGATTCAAGATATACTGCAGTTTTTGGAAAAACGACAACAGAGTGTATGAATTTATTATCAAATGTATTAATTAAAAGTAAGGATGATAAAATACTTACCACAAGGATGGAGCATCATGCAAATGATTTGCCCTGGAGATATAGCGCAACAGTAGAATATGTTGATGTGGATAAAAATGGAAGAATAAGTGTTGATAATATAGAAAACAAATTAAGAGAGAAAAATGGAACCATTAAATATGTGACTGTAACTGGTGCATCAAATGTAACAGGTTATGTAAATCCAATACACGAGATAGCTAAAATATGTCATAAATATAATGCAAAAATTATAGTAGATGGTGCTCAACTAGTTGCTCATAAGGAAATAAATATGAAGGGTGAAAATCCAGGTGAAGAAATAGATTTTTTAGCTTTTTCCAGTCATAAAACTTATGCACCTTTTGGAACTGGTGTAATTGTTGGGCTTAAAGAAGATTTGTCCAATGCAACACCATTTTTAAAGGGAGGAGCATGTGTAAAAGCAGTTACAGATTATGATGTTATATGGGATGAACCTCCAGCTTTGCATGAGGCAGGTAGTCCAAATTCATTGGGAGCTATGGCTACAGCTAGAGCATTACAAGAATTGAAGCAAATCGGTTATGATAATATATATAAACATGAAATGATGTTGAAAGAATTTATTATAACAGAAATGAAAAAAATAGATAGAGTTATATTATATGGAGATAATGAAAATATAGATGATAGATTAGGCATTATTGTATTTAATATTGATGGTCAAAACTATAAAACAATGGGTAAAAGATTTGCTGATGAAATGGGAATTGCTTTAAGAACTGGAAAGTTTTGTGCCCACCCTTATGTTAATAGATTGATGGGAGTTAGCGATGAAACTGCATGTAACAATGCTTATAATAATAGACCTACAAATGGAATGTTAAGAGCAAGCTTAGGACTTTATAATACTGTGGAAGAAGCAAGGGCATTTATAGCATATATTAAATATTTAGTATCAACTTTATAGTTATTTAATTTTTAAAATGATAAGTATTTCAAATACTTATCATTTTTTTTAGTTATAAAGAAGATAAAATTTTTATGAAAAAATAGTTGCAATCACAACCAAATATGTTATACTAGTATAGTTGCATACACAACTAAATGAAGAAAGGGGAGAGGTATATGGAGAAAAATAATTGTGACAATATTGGAAAATATATTTCTCAAATATATAGAAAAGGCCGTATTTTTATTGGTAAAGATCTTGAGAGATATAATATAGGTAAAGGTCAATTCATGTACTTATTAGAACTTTATATAGAAGATGGTAGAAATCAAGAGGAATTAGCTGAAGTCCTTAAAATAGATAAGGGAACTACAGCAAGAGCCATAAAAAAGTTAGAAGAAAATGGATTTGTAAGAAGAGAAAAGGACGAAAATGATAAAAGATCCAATAGAGTTTATTTAACAGAAGAAGGAAAAGGAATAAAGGATAATATATTCTTTATTTTAAATCGATGGGATGAAAAAATGAGCGAGCAATTAAATAAAGAAGAAAGAGAATTAATGATAAAACTACTTAAAAAAGTTTGCTCTAATATAAATATATAGGAGGAAAATACATGAATAAAAATCAGGTAGAATTAGGAACGCAATCAGTTGGAAAATTATTATTAAAATATTCTGTACCAGCTATAATAGGAATGATGGTAAATGCACTTTATAATGTAGTAGATAGGATATTTATAGGAAATATACCTGAAGTAGGCTCTATGGCTATAGCAGGACTTGGTGTTACTATGCCTATACTTACAATAGCACTAGCTTTTGGTATGCTTGTTGGTGTAGGTTCAGCAACTAATGTTTCTATAAAATTAGGACAAGGTAAAAAAGAAGAAGCACAAAATATAATAGGAACAGGTATGTTATTATCAGTAGTATTAGGTGTTTCACTTACTATATTAGGACTTATATTTTCAGAACAAATACTAACATTATTTGGTGCAAGTGAGGCAACTTTATATTACGCAAAATCATATACAGATATAATTATTGTAGGAACAACATTCTCGATAATGGCAATGTTCTTTAATAATGTTATTAGAGGAGATGGTAGTCCTAAATTATCAGCAATTATAATGACAGTTGGATGTGTTACAAATATAATATTAGATGCATTATTTATTTTTAAATTTAATATGGGAATCAAAGGTGCAGCAACTGCAACAATAATATCACAAGCTATAACAGCTATGTGGGGGCTTTCATATTATTTAAGAAAAAAATCTAATTTAGAATTTAAATTATCAACTGTTAGATTGAATAAAAATGCAGCAAAATCTATTTTAGCAATAGGTGTGTCACCATTTGCAATACAACTTGCAGCAAGTTTAGTTCAAGTTATAAGTAACCAAAGTTTAAAAACTTATGGTGGAGATTTAGCCATAGGAGCTATGGCAACTATAAGTTCAATTTCGATGATATTTTTAATGCCTTCTTTTGGAATAAGTCAAGGTATGCAACCAATAGTTGGATTTAACTATGGTGCTAAAAAATATGATAGAGCAAAAAGAGCATTACAAATATGTTTAATAGCATCTACAGGTATATTTGTTATTGGTGCAATGATAATAAATATAGCACCAGAGTTTTTAGTAGGAATGTTTAATAGTGATCCAGAGCTTATGGGTATAACAATAAATGGACTTAAAAAATATACAGTAACTTTACCAATATTAAGTGTTGGAATTATAGGGACAAACTATATTCAATCAATTGGGAAGGCTAAAATGTCAATACTACTTAGTTTACTAAGACAATGTATATTCTTAATACCTTTAATAATGGTATTACCAAAGTTCTTAGGATTAGATGGAGTTTGGTTTTCACAGCCAGTAGCAGATATTATTGCTATAGTTATAATAGCGACAGTATTGGTCAAAGAAGTAAAAAGCTATTCGAAAGTAAATGAAGAAGAAGCAGCAGCTTAAATATAAAAGTCGGCATTACTAATTAGTGCTGACTTTTTTTGTTTTGAATAATGTTAATTAGACAATTATAATGATAAGAGATGTTATGAAATTAAGGAGATAAAAATGAATAATAAATTTGAAAAGTTTAATTTAGATAAAAACATAATAAAGTCATTAAATAACTTAAACTATAAAGAACCTTCAAAAGTTCAAGATGAAGTTATTCCTAGGTTAATAGAAAAAGCAGATGTAATAGTAAAATCTAAAACAGGAAGTGGAAAAACAGCATCTTTTGCCATACCAATGGTAGAAAAAATTGATATAGATAATAACAGTGTACAAGGATTAATAATAGCTCCAACAAGAGAGTTAGCTCTGCAAATTAAAGAGGAAATACAAAATATAGGAAGAATAAAAAAAGTTAGATGTAGCGCAATATTTGGAAAGCAACCACTAAGGGAGCAAGTAACAGAGTTAAAGCAAAGGGTTCATATAGTAGTTGCTACACCTGGAAGAATAATTGATCATATTGGTAGAGGAACTATTGATTTAAGTAACATAAAAAATTTTGTAATCGATGAAGCAGATAAAATGCTACATAAAAGTTTTGTTGATGATATGGAATTCATATTGAGTAAGCTACCTGAAAAATCGTGCAAAGGTATGTTTTCAGCAACTATAGATGACAATATAAATTTAATTTGTAATAAATATATGGAAAATCCACTTAGAATAGATATTAAAGACGATGAAAAAATAAAAAAACAAATTAGTGAATATTTTATTAAAAGCGAAGAAAATGATAAATATGAATTATTAAAAAGGATTATTTATAAGGAATGCCCAAAATCTTTAATTATTTTTGCAAATACAAGAAATAAAGTAGATGAAGTTTATAAAAATATGAAAAAAGATAAATTTACTGTTGGAGTAATACATGGTGACATGTCTCAGGATAAAAGATTATTTATCATAAAAGATTTTAAAAATAACAAATTTAATATATTAGTAAGTAGTGATATTACAGCTAGAGGTATTCATGTTGAGGATATTTCTCTGGTAATAAATTATGATGTACCAAGGGATAAAGAAAATTATGTTCATAGAATAGGAAGAACAGGAAGAGTAGATAAATGGGGAAAAGCTATTACAATAGTTTCGCCTAGAGATGAAAAATATCTTCAGGAAATAGAAGAATATATAAAGGATAAAATACAAGAAATAGAAAGCATTAATGACAATGAAGTAAATATGGGCAAAATAAAATTTGCTCAACAGCAAAATGATATATTAAATAATAAAAGAAATAAGAAACAAGAAGTTAAAAATTTAAATGAGGAAATAACTAGAGTCTACTTAAATGTTGGAAAGAAGAAAAAAATAAGAGTTATAGATATAGTTGGAGCATTTAGCAATATTGACGGAATAAGTAGTGAAGATATTGGTGTAATTAAAGTAAAAGATACATGTTCTTATGTAGACATTTTAAATCATAAAGGGAAATCATTTTTAAAAAATCATAAGGAAATTATAATTAAGAAAAAACAGGTAAAGGTTAAAAGAGATAACTCATAGGATTAATTGCGCTAATTATCTTTTAAAATTAAAAAGAATTTATTAAAAGAAGCATATTAATATAAATCTTATTGACTTGCACCTTACGTATGGCAATATAATTTGTGTAAAATAAGTAGTAAGGAGTGAATGATATGCAAATAAATGAGGTTGTTCAAGTTGTTGATTTGACAAAGCGTGCAATTAAATATTACGAGGAACAAGGACTTCTGTCAGTCAACAAAGATGAAAATGGATATAGAAATTATACTGAAGAAGATATAAAAATTTTAAAAGAAATTTCTGTTTATAGAAAGCTGGGTATTAGTATAAAGAACATTAAGATTTTGCTTCAAAATAAAGATAAGCAATTATTAGAAAATATATATAAAGAAAAAATAAATAAGATTGAAGATTATAAAAGCGAAGCAGAATATTTAAAAAGATTTATTGATAACAATGATGTAGAAGAAATATATGAAAGTTTAGATTATGAAACTTTAGGCAAAGCAATACAAGATATGATTCCAGGATTTTATGGTTATTATTTTATGAATCATTTTATGCCTTATTTGCAAATAAAAATTGAAACAAAAGAACAAAAGGATGCATATGAAAGAATAATTGAATTTTGGGACAATGCAGAAATTAAAATACCTTTATTGATGAAAATTAACAGTTTTATTATGTATAAATTATTACCTAAGCAAGATATGAGCAAAATGGTAGAACAAATGGATGCTAAGACTAAAGAATATATAAATATAAGTGATGAAGGATATGAAAATTTAAAAGAACAGACTGCAAGAGGTGTAAAAATAAAAAATAGTTTCTTTTTTAAATATCATCCTGCATTTATTTTACAGAGAAAGTTTATGCAGCGTTTACAAGATAGTGGTTATAACGATATATTTATTCCAAATATGATTTTATTATCACCTAAATATAAAGAATATCATAAAGCTTTAAGTAAGATTAATAAACGTATTTGTAATGATTTGGGATTACATTATGACTCAAAATACAATTTAATTATGAAATAATAAATAAAGAAGATTTTAGATAATAAAAATATATATTTTTATGCTATTAATTTTACTATAGAAAAATATCTTAAAAAAGATGAAAGGATTAATAATGATAAATCTATAAGTGTACAACAATATTATAAAGAACAAGACTTAATAAAAGAAAATGAAATTGAGCAAATAGAAGGTGAAAAATAAATTGAAAGGTAAATATATGGTGGGTATTATATCAGATACTCATGGATTATTACGAGAAGAAGTAATCAATTATTTGAAAAAATGTGATTATATAGTACATGGTGGCGATATTAACTCAGAAGATGTTCTAAAGGAATTGAAAAATATAGCGCCTGTATATGCGCTGAGAGGTAATAATGATAAAGGTGAGTGGGCAGAAAAACTACCAAAAGAATTATATTTTAATATAGGAAATATTAGATTTTATATGGTTCACAATAAAAAAGAGATTTCACCAAATTTAAAATCTGTTGATGTAATTATTTTTGGACACTCTCATAAATATTTTTGTGAGAAAATCGAAGAAATACTTTGGTTAAATCCAGGTAGTTGTGGTAAAAGACGATTTGGCCTGCCTATAAACTTTATAATTATGACCATTGAAAATAATAGTTATAATATAGAGAAAATTGATATTATGTTTGACTAGGATGAAACGCTCTGATTTAGTAAAATCAGGGTGTTTTTTATGGGGAAATTACAAATATTAATAAATTAATACAAAAATATTAACAAAATTACAAAATAGGTATTGAAAACTATTATCAATTACTGTATGATATAAATATCAAAATGATAATAAATATCATATGAACATGAAATTCAATTTCGAAAAAATGCAACAGGAGATAAAAATGAAAAAAAGATATTTAATCATAATGTTAATTGGATTATCTTTAGTTTCTATATTTTTAGGAGCTAAAAATATAAATATAATGAATATTTTAAGTAGAGATCGAGAGGCTATACATCTTATGGTGGTAAGTAGACTCCCAAGATTAATAAGTATATTAATGGCAGGAAGTGCTATGAGTATATGTGGGTTAATAATGCAACAAATAAGTCAGAATAAATTTGTTTCTCCAACAACAGGAGCGACAATAGACTCTGCTCAGTTAGGTATAGTTATAGCTATGGTACTTATTCCAGGAGCGACAACAATGCAAAAAGCTATGGTATCTTTTGTATTTGCTTTGGGGGGAACATTCATATTCATGACATTTTTAAGAAATTTAAAAGTTAAAAGTGTAATATTTGTACCATTAGTTGGCATAATGTTTGGAAATATAATAGGATCAATAACGACTTACATAGGATATGAATTTGAAATAATGCAAAATGTTGGTTCTTGGATGCAAGGTAATTTCTCCATGATTTTAAAGGGAAATTATGAATTATTATATTTAGCCATACCACTTATGATTTTAGCATTTGTATTTGCTCATAAATTTACAGTGGCAGGTATGGGAGAAGACTTTGCAACGAACTTAGGTCTTGATTACAAAAAAATAGTTAATCTTGGCCTTGTAATAGTTTCAATAGTCACAGTATGTGTAGTAATAACAGCAGGAGAAATTCCTTATATAGGATTAATCGTTCCTAATATAGTTTCTTTATATAAAGGTGATAATGTTCATGAAAATATATGGGATACAGCCTTATTTGGAGCAATATTTGTTTTAGTTTGTGACATAGCAGCTAGAGTAATAATTTATCCATATGAACTTTCTGTTGGACTTACAGTTGGAGTTATAGGAAGTGTCATATTCCTTTATTTAATATTAAGGAGGAAGTCATATGCAAGCTGATTTAGAAAATAAAAGTTATGTAAATAAAAATGTAAAAAATAAAAAACAAAAATTAAATATGCATATAGTTATTTTATCTTTATTAATTTTAATTTCTTGTGTATTATTCTTAACTCTTGAAATTAATTCTGGAAGTATGGAATATGCTTTGTCAAAAAGAATACCAAGATTGATAGCAATAGTAGTTACAGGTGGATGTATAGGTTTTTCAACAATAATATTCCAGACTATAACAGACAATAGAATACTAACACCTAGTGTAATGGGAATAGATTCATTATATGTATCAATCCAAACAGTAATAATATTTGCTTTTGGCTCAAGTAGTGTATTTGCTTCAAATCAAAAGTTAAACTTTTTGATATGTGTAATATTTATGGTTATTGGTTCTTTGGCTTTATACAAAATAGTATTTAAAAGAGAAAATGCAAATATAATGTTTGTATTATTAGTAGGAATGATTTGTGGAACATTCTTTAAAAGTTCGTCTTCATTTATGCAAATGGTAATAGATCCAAATGAATATTTAGTACTTCAGTCAAAACTATTTGCAAGCTTCAATAATGTAAATGTGGACATATTACTTTTATCAATAATAGTAATACTTTTGATAATTCCTTTTGTAGTTGATGATATTAATTATTTTGATGTAATGAGCTTAGGAAAAGATCAAGCCATAAACTTAGGGGTGGATTATGATAAGCTAATGAGAAAATCATTAATAATTATATCAGTATTAATAGCAGTATCAACAGCTTTAGTTGGACCAGTAACATTTTTGGGATTATTAGTAGCAAATGTTGCTCGTGAAATGATGCAAACATATAAACATATCTATTTAATAATTGTATCAGTGCTTGTTAGTATATTTGCTTTAGTATTTGGCCAATTAGTGATAGAAAGAGTATTACATTTAACTACACCAGTTAGTGTAATAATAGATATGATAGGTGGAATTTACTTTATGTATCTACTTTATAAGGAGAGCAAAATATGATCGAAGTAAGAAATTTAAGCAAACAATATAATGATAAAAATGTGATACATAATGTATCTCTTAAAATAGAAAAAGGAAAGATAACTTCTTTTATAGGTCCCAATGGAGCTGGTAAAAGTACTGCTCTTTCTATGATAACAAGACTTATGAAAAGAGATAGTGGACAAGTTTTTATAGAGGGAAAAGAGCTCGAAAGTTGGGATAAAAAAGAATTATCTAAAAAGATAGCTATATTAAAACAGTCTAACAATATAAATATTAGACTTACGATAAGAGAACTAGTAAGCTTTGGTAGATTTCCATACTGTGATGGAAAGCTTAAAGAAGAGGACTTAAAGTATGTTGAAGAAGCAATAGAATATATGAGGCTTGCTGATATACAAGATAAATATTTAGATGAGCTAAGTGGTGGACAAAGGCAAAGAGCTTATATAGCAATGGTTATAGCCCAAGGAACGGAATACATATTCTTAGATGAGCCACTTAACAATTTAGACATGAACAACTCTGTTCAAATGATGAAAGTTCTTAGAAAACTTTGTGATGATTTAGGTAAAACAATAGTACTTGTTATGCATGATATCAACTTTACATCTTGTTACTCAGACTATATTATCTGTTTAAAAAATGGAGTTATAGCTAAAGAGGGAACTGTAGGTGAAATAATTAATAAAGAAACTTTAGAGAATATTTATGAAATGGACTTTAAAGTAGAAGAAATAGATGGTAATAAAATAAGTATCTATTTTTAATAAGGTTTAAAATATACTGGTTTATGCCAGTAAAAAAATATAAAATAAATGATAATGATTATCTATATCGAAAAGGAGAGATGGCAAAATGAACAAAAAAATAGCAATAATAATCAGTATAGTTATAATAGCAACAATAGGTATATTCTCAATAGGAATGAAAAAAGAAAAAAATACTGAGTCAGATAGTAAAGCAACAACTACAGTATCAGTGACTGATGCTAATGGTGAAAAAGTTGAATTAAATAAAAATCCAGAAAGAATAGTAGTATTTGATTATGGTGTTGCAGATATATTAAAGAATTTAGGTGTTGATATAGTTGGATTACCTAAAAATGGAACTTTACCAGAGATATTATCAGTTTATGCAGATGATAAATACACAAATGTTGGTGATTTAAAAGAGCCTGATTTTGAAGCAATAGAAGCATTAAATCCAGATTTAATAATAATAGGAGGAAGACAGGCAGAGCAAATAGATTCATTTAAAGAAATAGCCCCAACAGTATATTTAGCAGTAAATGGTGAAAACTACATGGATTCATTCTCAACGGTAGCAACAGATATTGGGAACTTATTTGATAAACAAGATGAAGTAAAAAAAGCATTAAATGAAATAGAAAAGAAAGTAGCAGATTTAAAGAAAGTAGTAAGTAAAAAAGGAATATCAGCTTCAGTAGTTATGTCAAATGAAGGTAGTGTAAGTTTATTCTCACAAGCTTCAAGATATGGACTAATATATAGTGACTTAGGATTTAAACAATTAGATAAAAATATAGAAGAATCTACTCATGGACAACAAATAACATTTGAATATTTCTTAGAAAATAATTCAGATTATGTATTTGTTGTGGATAGAGGATCAGTAACAGGTAAAGGGGAGAGTGCACAAACTTTATTTGATAATGAAATAATGAACAAAACAGATGTTGCTAAAAATGATAAGATAGTATACTTAGATTCTGTAGTATGGTATACAATGACTGGTGGTATAGAATCAACAAATATAATGATAGATGAAATAGCAAAGGCAATAAAATAATATACTCATCTGATTAAAAATTAAGATTATAATGCAAATAAACTTTAAAAGCTATGAAATTTAATTAAATTTCATAGCTTTTTATTTATGAATACTAAAAAACTCAAGACTTATTATAGAAAAAAGAGGGTATCTTAACACAATTCTAAAACATCTATAATAAGGATTTTTTTGTTTGAAAAATATTACTTAAAAAAATAGGCAAAATAATAAGAGGATATATTTTAAATATAAAGCGAGGTGTATATTATGGAAAACATATTAAGATATTATTTAATGCCCCACCCACCTTTGATAATCCCATCTGTGGGTAAGGGACAAGAAAGAGAGATACAAAGCACTATTGATGCTTGTAATCAAGTAGGAGAAGAAATAGGTAACTTAGAGCCAGAAACTGTAGTAATTATAACTCCTCATGGAACTATGTTTTCAGATGTTTTTGCAATTTCCAATGAAGAACATATAAAGGGAGATTTTAGTCAGTTTAGAGAATTTGACACTTACATAGAAGGAAAAATTGATAAAGAATTTAATGAAGAGTTAATTAATACTTGTGATACAGAAGATATACCAGTAGCAGGAATAGATTCAAATATTTTGAAAAAATTTAATAGAAAATATGAGCTAGACCATGGAGCTATGATACCTATGTATTTTATAAACAAATATTATAAAGAATATAAAATAGTTCATGTTACATATGCAGCCCTTAGCGATATTGAACTATATAAGTTCGGGATGGCAATAAGGAGAAGTGCAAAGAATCTAAATAAAAAGATTGTGTTAGTTGCAAGTGGAGATTTGTCTCACCAATTAAGTGAGGATGGACCTTATGAATATTCGCCAGAAGGTTCAAGATTTGATGAGTTATTATTAGATAATCTACAAAAAGGTGATGTGTTAAGCATATTTAATATGGATAAATACATGGTAGAATGTGCAGGAGAATGTGGATTAAGATCTGTATTTACAATGCTTGGAGCTATGGAAGGAGAAGAAGTTAAGGGAAAATTATTATCATACGAAGGCCCTTTTGGAGTAGGATATGGAGTCATGGCTTTTAATAATGAGTTAAAAAACCATAGCAATTTTGAAGAATTAATTAATATGAAAAAGGAGCTTTATAACAAAAAAGTAAAGAGCAGTAACTTATATGTAAAATTAGCTAGGGAAAGTTTAAATCATTATTACACTTATGGTCATCTTATAACAAAACCAAGTGAACTACCAAAGGAACTTTGCAAAGAAAAAGGTGGAGTATTTGTATCTTTAAAAAAATTTGGAAATTTAAGAGGTTGTATTGGAACTTTCTTGCCAACAACAGATTCCATAGCAGAAGAGATAATAAAAAATTCGGTGGAAGCCGCCATTCATGATCCAAGATTTCCAATGGTTACAGAAAATGAATTATTAGATATTGACATATCAGTGGATGTACTTAGTAGACCACATAAATGTACAAAAGAAGAATTAGACCCTAAAAAATATGGAGTTATAGTTATACAGGGATATAAAAAAGGCTTACTACTTCCTGATTTAGAAGGGGTAGACACTGTGGATTATCAACTTCAAATAGCTTGTGAAAAAGCTGGTATAAACCCACATGAAGAATATGAAATAGAAAGATTCCAGGTGACAAGATACAAAGAAGGTGAATAGATGGAAGAAAAACTAAGATTTTATAATGATGAGGGATGTTATATAAAATGTTATCTTTGTCCTCATAACTGTTCTTTAAATGAAGGAAAATTTGGAGTATGCAAACTCAGAACTGTAAAAAATAATATACCTATTGTTATAAATTATGGAGAAGTAACTTCTGCAAATATGGATCCAATAGAAAAAAAGCCATTGTATCATTTTAAGCCAGGAAGGGATATTTTATCTGTGGGAACTTTCGGATGTAATATGAGTTGTAGTTTTTGTCAAAATCATGAGATATCACAGAATAAACCTTCATCAGAATTTATTGATATAGATAAACTTATAAATTTAATAATAAATATACCAAACAATGTGGGTATAGCATTTACTTATAATGAACCTTTTATGTGGTATGAATATGTTTATGATGTAGCTAAAAAAATAAAAGAATACGATAAAAGTATTAGTGTAGTTTTAGTGACTAATGGATTTGTAAATAAAGAGCCTTTAGAAGAGATTTTACCATATGTTGACGCAATGAATATAGATCTAAAAGGATTTACAAAGAAATATTACAATGAAATTTGTGGAGCTACAATGGAACCAGTTTTAGAAACTATAAAAATAGCTAGTAAATATACTCATGTAGAAATAACAACTTTAATGGTTAGTGATGCAAATGATTCAGTAGAAGAAATAGTTGGAATTGCAAAGCTTTTATCAGCTATAGATAAAAACATTCCTCTCCACCTAAGCAGATATTTCCCACAATATAAAATGAAAAATCAGCCTACATTAGTGGAAAATATTATGAAAGCAAAAGAAGAAGCTAAAAAATATTTAAATTATGTGTATGTGGGAAATGTAGCAGGCGTAGATAATAACACTTATTGTCAAAACTGTGGATATAATCTTGTAACTAGGGATATTTACACAACAAATGTTCATATTAAAGGTGATAAGTGTCCTAATTGTAAAGAATATATAAATATAATATCTTAAAACAAGGTCCTCTTTTTAAGTAATTAAGAAATAGAAAAGAGGGCTTTTTTAGTACAAAAATGGTAAAGATTTTTATATTAGAATGAAACTTCCTAAGGAGAAGTATTTGATTATAACTTAAAATATAATATAATTAAGAAGAATATAGTTACAATGAATTAAAAATGTTATAAATTGGGGAGACGAGGATGAAAGTTACAATCAAAGATGTAGCCAAAGAAGCTAATGTTGCTGCTTCCACAGTATCTAGAGTACTTTCGGATAGTAGCAAGATTAGTGAAAAGACAAAAAAAAGGTTTGGGATGCAGTAAAAAAACTAAATTATGTCCCAAATGAAATGGCGAGAGGTCTGGCAAACAAAAGAACGAAGATATTAGCAGTAATTATACCACAATGGATTTGTGATTCCTTTTACCATCCTTTCTTTCTTCAAGTTTTTAGAGGTATAAGCAATTGCGCAAAAGATAGAGATTATTTTATCATGTATGCTTTTAAAGAAGATGATGATACCTGGATTAATAGGTTTATACAAAGCAACTTTGTTGAAGGAATTTTATTATTTCACGAGGAAGAAGATAAAATCACTACTGAGTTTTTAAAGGATACAGAATTTCCTTTTGTTTCAGTAAGTATAAATCAAGATTTAGAAAATGCACTATTCTTTGAAGATGAAGATGAGAAGTCCATACATGAGGCAAATGGAAAATATTTAGGTCAATATGTAGCTAAAATAATGATGGATAAATTGGAAAGCAAAGATCCAGGTGAAAAGTATTATATAATAAACACTAAGTTAATTGAAAAAGAATCTTTAGTAGATAAAATGAAAAGTAAAGTTTTATATAATAGAAAAATTTAAAAGTAAATCAATAAATATATACAGCAAATTGGAGGATTATTATGAAGAAATATTCGCTAGGAATTGATATAGGTGGGACTACAGTAAAACTTGGTTTATTTAATATTGAAGGTGAATTATTGCATAAGTGGGAAATTGAAACTAGAAAAATTGACAATGGAAAATACATTTTTTCTGATATTACAGAGTCAATAAATAGCTTATTAGAAGAAAGAAATATATCTAAAGATGAAGTATTAGGAGCTGGAGTTGGAGTGCCAGGACCTGTAAGAGATGATGGAATTATATTAGGAAGTGTAAATTTAGGATGGCCAGTATTTAACGTGTCAACAACTTTAGAAGAATTGCTAAATATTCCTATAAAAGTGGCAAATGATGCAAATATTGCGGCACTCGGTGAAATGTATAAGGGTGGAGGAAAAGGTTACAAAAATATGATAATGGTTACTTTGGGAACTGGAGTAGGTGGCGGAGTTATTATAAATAATAACGTAATAGCTGGTGATACTGGTTCTGGTGGAGAAATTGGTCATATGAATGTAAATCCTCATGAAAAAATAAGCTGCAACTGTGGTAGAAAAGGTTGTTTAGAACAATATGCTTCAGCAACTGGAATAGCACGATTAGGAAGAGAAATTTTAGAAAAGGAAAGTTGCGGGTCTAAATTAAGAAATATTGAAAATATTACAGCTAAATATGTATTTGATTTTGCTAAAGAAAATGATGAATTGTCTGTAAAAGTTGTAGAAAAGTTTAGCTCTATCTTAGGTCGTGCTTTATCAAATATAGCTTGTATTTGTAATCCAGAAGTCTTTGTAATAGGTGGTGGAGTTTCAAAAGCAGGAGATATGTTATTGAATAACATAAAAAAATATTACTCACAAAATGCCTTTCATGCAACTGCTGATACAGAATTTAAATTAGCAACATTAGGAAATGATGCAGGTATATTTGGAGGAGCAAAACTAGCGAGTGAAATTTAATATTTAGAAATTTAATTAGTATGCGAAAAAATGCATACTAATTTTTTGTGAATATTTAGTATAAAGACAAAATGTTAAATATGTGTTAAATGAGCTATATACAGAATTGTAAATATAAGGAGGTGAATAATAATGAAAGTTAACTTTGATAAATTAACGGATAAATACAAAGAAGAAGTAATGTAAATTTATAATTATTATATTGAAAACACCTATGCAGCTTATCCAGGAAGTCGATTACCATCTAGATTTTTTGATAAATTAACAGAAGAAATAAATGGATATCCGGCCTATGTAGTAAAAGACAGTGATAAATTAGTAGGGTTTTGCTTCTTAAATTTTTATAAGAATTATAGTACATTTAAAGAAACAGCTGTAATTAATTGTTTTTTAACTTATGAAGTGAAGGGATTAGGCATAGGAGATTATTGTTTGAAAAAGCTAGAAGAAGATGCAAGACAGTTAGATATAAAAAATATTAATGTAATGAAAATTATAAAAGAAGGAAATGCTATATTTGAAGCCTAGTTTAATGACTTAACCACATTTTAGAAAGGAATATCACATGGAAATGTAATATTCCTTTTTTATTGTTATAAAAAAGTTAGAAAATTTATTGAAAATCATAGAAAATATTTATATAATATAAGTAATATAAAAATAATTTATACAATAAGTGAAAATAATTTTTATATCGTATTTTTCTAGTAAACAAATATGTTAATAAAAATGCATATTATGAAGGTTGATTACTGCGGGAGAGACTTATTAAATTAAGAGCCGAAGGAATAATTTAGTACTAAGCGAGTGCTAAAGATGATCTCAGGCAAAAGGACCGTAGTAGGACTTAACTCTGGAAAGCAAATAATACAACATGATAAAGCATATTGCACCGAAGGGGCAACTCTTTTAGAGGAAACTCTCAGGTTAAATACAGAGCAGAAAGCTATCTTACTTTCTGCTTTTTTTGTTGCAAAATTTTATTATTTTAGCACATCTATCACCATGTCGTATATAAGGTATTTCAAAAGATTTAAATAAAAAAGATTTATAAGTCTTAAATGGGCTTTTAAATAATTATGTTAAACCTAGTTAGAAATTAAAATATTTGGAGGTGATTTTTTTGAAATTAGAATTAGGATATGTAAAGATAAATGACATATGCTTTTCAGATGTTTCAAAAGTAGAAAATGGTGTTATCTATGTTAATAAGCAAGAATTAATAGACTTATTAATGGAAGATGAAAATATTAAATCTGTAGATTTAGATATTGCTAGACCGGGAGATAGTACGCGTATAATGCCAGTTAAAGATGTTATAGAACCAAGAGTTAAGGTTGAAGGACCGGGAGGAATATTCCCAGGCATGATTAGTAGAGTTATTACAGTAGGTAGTGGAAAAACTAATGTACTTAAAGGTTCAGCAGTAGTTACAACAGGGAAGATAGTTGGATTCCAAGAAGGTATTATTGATATGAGCGGTGAAGGTGCAAAATACACTCCATTTTCAAAACTTTGTAACTTAGTAGTAGTTTGTGAGCCTATTGATGGTTTAAAACAACACAACCATGAAGCAGCTTTAAGATTTGCTGGATACAAAGCAGCCACATATTTAGGTAATTTGGCAAAAGATATTACTCCAGATGAAACAGAGGTTTATGAAACAGATTCAATAATTGAAGGATATAAGAAATACCCAGAACTACCAAGAGTAGCTTATGTATATATGCTTCAAACTCAAGGATTATTACATGATACTTATGTATATGGTGTAGATGCTAAGAAAACTATATCTACTTTAATTTATCCAACAGAAGTAATGGACGGAGCAATAATAAGTGGTAACTGTGTTTCTGCGTGTGATAAAAATACAACTTATCACCATTTAAATAATCCAGTTATTCATGATTTATTTGAAAAGCATGGTAAAGAGTTAAACTTTGTTGGTGTAATAATAACAAACGAAAATGTTTACCTTGCTGATAAAGAAAGATCTTCAAACTGGAGTGCAAAATTAACTGAATTCTTAGGCGTAGATGGTGTAATAATTAACGAAGAAGGATTTGGTAACCCAGATACTGACTTAATTATGAACTGCAAGAAGATAGAAGAAAAAGGAATAAAAACAGTAATAATAACTGATGAATACGCAGGTAGAGATGGGAAATCCCAATCATTAGCTGATGCTGATTCTTTAGCAAATGCAGTTGTAACAGGGGGAAATGCAAATGAATTAATTACTCTTTCGCCAATGGATAAAGTAATAGGATATGCAGCAGTTGCTGATGTTATAGCTGGTGGATTTGATGGAAGCTTACAAAGCGATGGATCAATAGTTGCAGAACTTCAAGTTATTACAGGTTCTACAAATGAAATAGGTTTCAATAAATTAAGTGCAAGATAGGTAGAGAGGGGGTTTGAAGATGATAAAAGTTGTTCAATATATAAATCAATTTTTCGCACAAATAGGTGGGGAAGAAATGGCTCATGTTAAACCTGAAGTTAGAGAAGGTATAGTAGGGCCAGGTACTGCTTTTAATGCAGCATTTAAAGGAAAAGCTGAAATAGTAGCTACAGTAATATGTGGTGACTCTTATTTTAATGAAAATTTAGAAGAAGCTAAAAAAGTAGTTTTAGATATGGTTAAAGGCTATAACCCAGATGTATTTATAGCAGGACCAGCATTTAATGCAGGTAGATATGGTGTTGCTTGTGGAACTATAGCTACTGCTGTTAAAGAAGAATTAGGAATACCTTCATTAACTGGCATGTACGTAGAAAACCCAGGTGCCGACATGTTCAAAGACAAAGTTTACATGGTAGCAACTAAAAATTCTGCAGTAGGTATGAGAGATGCTGTAAAAGTTATGGCTCCTCTTGCTCTTAAACTTGCAAAAGGCGAAGAAATAGGTGCATCTATTGAAGAAGGATATATACCAAATGGTATAAGAAAGAACTTCTTTGACACTGAAAGAGGATCTAAGAGAGCTGTAGATATGTTAATCAAAAAATTAAAAGGCGAAGAATTTACAACTGAATATCCAATGCCTGATTTTGATAGAATAGCTCCAAATCCAGCAATTAAAGATTTATCAAAAGCTAAAATAGCCCTTGTTACTTCTGGTGGTATAGTTCCAAAAGGAAATCCAGACCATATAGAATCTTCAAGTGCATCTAAATATGGTAAATATGATTTGAACAGATTTAAATTATTATCTAGTGCAGATCATCAAACAGCTCATGGTGGATATGACCCAGTTTATGCAAATGATGATCCAAACAGAGTTTTACCAGTAGATATAATGAGAGAATTTGAAGAACAAGGTGTAATAAGAGAACTTCATAGATATTATTATTCAACAGTAGGAAACGGAACTTCAGTTGCAAATGCAAAAGGATTTGCTGCAAAATATGCAGAAGAATTGAAGGCTGATGGTGTGGACGCTGTAATCCTAACTTCTACGTGAGGTACTTGTACTCGTTGCGGTGCAACGATGGTAAAAGAAATAGAAAGAGCTGGAATACCTGTAGTACACATTTGTACAGTAGTTCCTATTTCATTAACAGTTGGTGCTAATAGAATAGTTCCAGCTATAGCTATACCTCATCCACTTGGAAATCCAGCACTACCATTGGAGGAAGAAAAGAAAATAAGAAGAAATCTTATAACAAAAGCTTTTAAAGCATTACAAACTGAAATAGAAGATCAAACTGTATTCGAATAAAATTTAAATCATGTTTACATTGAGCAACATCTTAACTACATATCTTGCTCAATGTAAACATATAAAAATAAAATTTAGATCAGGAGGTATTTCTAATGAGTATATTAGAAAAAAAGAAAGTTATCATAATTGGTGACAGAGATGGTATACCTGGTCCAGCAATAGAAGAATGCGTTAAAACTGCAGGTGGAGAAGTTGTATTTTCTTCAACTGAATGTTTTGTCTGAACTGCTGCTGGAGCAATGGACTTAGAAAACCAAAAAAGAGTAAAGGAATTTGCTGAAGAATTTGGTGCAGAAAATGTTGTGGTTTTATTAGGAGCAGCTGAAGGTGAAGCAGCAGGTCTTGCTGCAGAAACAGTTACGGCTGGTGACCCAACATACGCAGGTCCATTGACAGGAGTCCAGTTAGGACTTCAAGTATATCATACTTGTGAACCACAAGTAAAAGAAGAATTTGATTCTAGCATTTATGATGAACAAATAGGAATGATGGAAACGGTACTTGATGTTGACGATATAGTTAATGAAATGACAGCTATAAGAGACCAATTTTGTAAGTACTAAAAGTTGAAAATAAAAGGTTATAAATAGTCATCCTTAACATATAAATTAATAAATATAGAAAAAAATAAAAATATTGAAAAATATAAAAAAAATTGTTGCTTATTATAGATATAATTAATTATAATCTAATTAAAATAGAAAAAAATTATAAATGAATAGAAACTTTAAATGAATGAGTAATAAGACGATTATTATATTGCAGAATAATTAGAATAATACAATTATTATATTAAGGATGACTATTACGGGAGAGACTTGTAAAAAAGCGCCGAAGGAATAAGCCAATATTAAGCGAATGTTGGTGATGATCTCAGGCAAAAGGACCGTATTACGACTTAACTCTGGAAAGCAAGACATCATTAAGTTTAATCAATAAATATATGCACCGAAGGGGCAACTCTATGCGAATAGAGGAAAACTCTCAGGTTAAATACAGAGCAGAAAGCTAGGGGCTTTCTGCTATTTTATTGCAAAAAAATAGAACTGTTCTGGGGGATATAAAATGATAATAACTAACAACAATAAAGTATATGAAAAATACAAAAGTGATTATAAGATTTATTATAAGGAATGTTCTTTTAAAGAAATCTTACTTTATGTAAGAGATAGAGTTCATGAAGGACATATACTTTTAACTCACCCTTTGTCTAGTAGCATAAAACCAAATGAAACTCCATATAAATCAGTCCTAATATCTGATTATAAAGAATCCCTAGATTACAAATCTTTAACGATTATTGAAAATGCAATTTTAACATATGACAAATTTAAAAAAGATAAAGATTATACTGTTGAATTAACAGATCGAATAATGAATGATTTTAAAATTGTAGATTTATCAATAATTGAAAATGCTCTTAAGTAAATAGAGTATATTTAGCAGAATTTATTATTCCATAGAAATAGTAATATGTTTTAATAGCGCTTATTGTGCTTTTAAATAAATACCTAGTTCAAGTAAATAAAATTTTTGTAAAGTAAATAAAATTTTTGGAGGTGATTTTTTTGAAATTAGAATTAGGATATGTAAAAGTTAAAGACATATGTTTTTCTGATGTTTCAAAAGTGGAAGATGGAGTAATTTATGTTAATAAGCAAGAGTTAATTGACTTATTAATGGAAGATGAGAATATTAAGTCAGTGGATTTAGAAATAGCAAAACCAGGGGATAGTATTCGTATTATGCCAGTTAAAGACGTTATAGAGCCAAGAGTTAAAGTTGAAGGACCAGGAGGAATATTCCCAGGCATGATAAATAAGGTAACAACAGTGGGCTCGGGGAAAACGAATGTGCTTAAAGGTTCTGCTGTAGTAACAACAGGAAAAATAGTAGGTTTCCAAGAAGGAATAATAGATATGAGCGGTGAAGGTTCTAAATATACACCTTTCTCAGGGTTAAATAACTTAGTAGTAGTTTGTGAACCAGTAGATGGTTTAAAACAACATAATCACGAAGAAGCTGTAAGATATGCAGGATATAAAGCAGCTATATACTTAGGAGAGTTAGCTAAAGATATAACTCCAGACGAAGTAGAAGTTTATGAAACAGATTCAATAATAGAAGGATACAAAAAATACCCAGAACTACCAAGAGTAGCTTATGTGTATATGCTTCAAACTCAAGGATTATTACATGACACTTATGTTTATGGAGTAGATGGTAAGAAAACTATATCTACTTTAATAAATCCAACAGAAATAATGGATGGTGCAGTAGTAAGTGGTAACTGTGTTTCTGCATGTGACAAAAATACAACTTATCATCACTTAAATAACCCAGTTATACATGATTTATTTGAAAAGCATGGTAAAGAATTAAACTTTGTAGGGGTAATCCTTACTAATGAAAACGTTTATCTTGCTGATAAAGAGAGATCTTCTAACTGGAGTGCTAAATTAGCAGAGTTCTTAGGAGTTGATGGTGTAGTTATAACTCAAGAAGGATTTGGTAATCCAGATACAGACTTAATAATGAACTGTAAGAAGATAGAAGAAAAAGGAATAAAAACAGTTATAGTTACTGATGAATATGCTGGTAGAGACGGAAAATCTCAATCATTAGCTGATGCGGATCCTTTAGCAAATGCAGTTGTTACTGGAGGAAATGCAAATGAGGTTGTCACTCTTCCTCCAATGGATAAAGTAATAGGATATCCAGAAGTTGCAGATGTTATAGCTGGTGGATTTGATGGAAGTTTACAACCAGATGGATCAATAGTTGCAGAGCTTCAAGTAATAACTGGAGCTACTAATGAACTTGGATTTAATAAATTAAGTGCAAGATAGTGAGAGGGGGGTTTGAAGATGATAAAAGTTGTTCAATATATAAATCAATTTTTCGCACAAATAGGTGGAGAAGAAATGGCTCATGTTAAGCCTGAAGTAAGAGAAGGTATAGTAGGGCCAGGTGCTGCTTTCAATGCAGCATTTAAAGGAGAAGCTGAAATAGTAGCTACAGTAATATGTGGAGACTCTTATTTCAATGAAAACTTAGAAGAAGCTAAAAAAGAAGTTTTAGAAATGGTTAAACAATATAACCCAGATATATTTATAGCTGGACCAGCATTTAATGCAGGTAGATATGGTGTTGCTTGTGGTACTATAGCTACAGCTGTACAAGATGAGTTAGGAATACCATCCTTAACAGGTATGTATATAGAAAACCCAGGGGCTGACATGTTCAAACAAAAAGTTTACATGGTACCAACTAGAAACTCTGCAGTAGGTATGAGAGACGCTGTTAAAGTTATGGCACCTCTTGCACTTAAATTAGGTAAAAAAGAACCTATAGGAGCATCAAAAGAAGAAGGATATATGCCAAATGGTGTAAGAAAGAACTTCTTTGATAGTGAAAGAGGATCTAAGAGAGCTGTAGATATGTTAATCAAGAAATTAAAAGGCGAAGAATTTACTACTGAGTATCCAATGCCTAATTTCGATAGAGTAGCTCCAAATAAAGCTGTTGTTGATTTAAGTAGTGCTAAAATAGCTTTAGTTACTTCTGGAGGTATAGTTCCAAAAGGAAATCCAGATCATATAGAATCTTCAAGTGCTTCTAAATATGGTAAATATGATATAGGTTCATTCAAGCATTTAAGCAGCGCTGATCATGAAACTGCTCATGGTGGATATGACCCAGTTTATGCAAATGAAGAACCAGACAGAGTTTTACCAGTAGATGTACTTAGAGAATTTGAAGAGCAAGGTGTAATAGGAAGTTTACATCAATACTTCTACACAACTGTTGGTAATGGAACTGCAGTTGCAAATGCTAAGAAGTATGCTGCTGAAATAGCTAAAGAATTAGTTGCAGATGGTGTTAATGCTGTAATCTTGACTTCTACATGAGGTACTTGTACTCGTTGCGGTGCAACGATGGTAAAAGAAATAGAAAGAGCTGGAATACCAGTAGTACACATGTGTACAGTAGTTCCTATTTCTTTAACAGTTGGAGCTAATAGAATAGTACCAACTATAGCTATACCTCATCCTCTTGGAAATCCAGCATTATCATTAGAGGAAGAAAAGAAAATAAGAAGAGAATTAGTTACAAAAGCATTAAAAGCTTTACAAACTGAAGTTGAAGACCAAACTGTATTTGAATAAGAATTAAGATATATTTACTAGCCTTTTGGAGGGAATATAATGAGTAAAATATATGATGTTATAGTCATAGGAGGAGGTCCTGCAGGACTTTCAGCTGCATTATATGCAGGAAGAGCAAGACTAAGCACTCTAGTATTAGAAAAGAAAAAAGAAGGTGGCCAAATAGCCCTAACTTCTGAAGTAGAAAACTACCCAGGATGCTTAGAAGGCGAATCAGGACCATCATTAATAGAAAGAATGCATAAGCAAGTATTACAATTTGGCGCTGAATTCGCTATTGATGATATAGAATCAGTTAATTTAGAAGGTTCTGTAAAAGAGCTAAAAGGTAAAAAAGGTACTTACCAAGCCAAAGCTGTAATAATAGCTACAGGTGCTTCATCAAGACCAATAGGTTGTGCAAATGAAAGAGAATATATAGGTAAGGGTGTATCATACTGTGCTACATGTGACGGATCTTTCTTCGAAGATTTCGATATATATGTAGTTGGTGGTGGAGACACAGCAGTTGAGGAAGCAATGTTTTTAACTAAGTTCGGAAGAAGTGTAACATTAATACACAGAAGAGATGAACTTAGAGCTGCTAAATCTATACAAGATAAAGCATTTAAAAATCCTAAGATGAAGTTCATGTGGGATACAGTAGTTAAAGAGGTATCAGGAGATGGAATATTAAGTACTATGGTTGTTGAAAATGTAAAAACAGGTGAATTAACCACTATAGAAGCTGACGAAGAAGATATGACGTTTGGATTATTCGGATTCGTTGGATATGTTCCAAAAACAGATATGTTTAAAGATATACTAACTATGGAAAAAGGTTATATAGTAACTGATGAAGATATGAAGACTAATATAGATGGAGTATTTGCTGCAGGAGATGTTAGAGTTAAGTCTCTAAGACAAGTAGTAACTGCAGCATCAGATGGTGCTATAGCAGCTGTTCAAGTTGAAAAATATATAGAATCTTTAGACTAATGGGGAGGTAAAAAATGTTAGTAGTAGATAAGAATACTTTTAAAACAGAAGTTCTTGAAAGTGAAGGATATGTATTGGTAGATTTCTTTGGTGATGGATGCGAGCCATGCGCGGCATTAATGCCTACAGTTGAGTCTTTAAGTGAAAAATATGGAGAACAATTAAAGTTCACTAAATTGAATACAACTAAAGCAAGAAGACTTGCTATAAGTGAAAAAATATTAGGTTTACCTGTTATTGCTATATATAAAGATGGAGCTAAGGTTGAAGAAGTAGTTAAAGACGATGCAACTGAAGAAAACATCGAAGCAATGATCAAAAAATATTTATAATCAAAAATTGTTTTAAAGGGTTAAATATGAACCCCTTGAAAATAAAAAAATAAGGACAGGAGGTATTTCTAATGAGTATATTAGAAAAAAAGAAAGTCATCATAATCGGTGACAGAGATGGTATTCCTGGTCCAGCAATAGAAGAATGTGTTAAGACAGCTGGTGGAGAGGTTGTTTTCTCTTCAACTGAATGCTTTGTCTGAACTGCTGCTGGAGCAATGGACCTAGAAAACCAAAAAAGAGTAAAAGAATTTGCTGAAGAATTTGGTTGTGAGAATATTGTTGTTATGTTAGGTGCTGCAGAAGGTGAAGCTGCAGGACTTGCTGCAGAAACTGTAACTGCAGGAGACCCAACATATGCAGGTCCATTGACAGGAGTCCAGTTAGGACTTCAAGTATACCATGCTTGTGAGCCACAAGTAAAAGAAGAATTTGATGCTGGTATTTATGACGAGCAAATAGGTATGATGGAAATGGTATTAGATGTTGATGATATAGTAGGTGAAATGTCATCTATAAGAGAACAATTCTGTAAATATTAAGAAAATCTATAAGGATTAAAATAATTTAGCTAATCGATGAAGAGTATTTTAAACTTTTATCGATTAGCTAATTTCAAAATAGGGGGAACAATATGAATAGTGTATTAAAAGCAGCAGGATACATACTTGCTCATACTCCTGATATGGTAATTCATAACGGGACTACTCAAACTACTGAGAGAGTAGTTAATCCAGATTCTGAGTATTTAAAAGTATTAAAAGATCATATAAGAACTTATGATGAAGTGGTAAAATACCCACCAAATCAAGCCTATATAGGAAATATAACTCCAGATGAATTATCAAAATATGCAATGCCTTGGCATGATAAAGAAACTCCAGATGCTAGTAAATATGGTAAGTTTGGAGAAATAATGCCACAAGAAGAGTTTATAGGGTTAATGCAAATATGTGATGTATTTGATTTAGTTAAATTAGAAAAAAACTTTGCATCTTTAAGCAAGAATTTATTAAACGAGAACAAGTTAATTTCATCTGATTTAGTTGGTAAAATTAAAGAAGGTGAAGAATTAGATACTATAATGAAATTTATAGAAGAAGAACATGCAGAACCTTTATATAATAATGGAGAAGTAGTAGGTTGTGTAAAAAATGCTCATGATGTAGACACTAACTTATCTGCTCATGTTTTATTTGAAAATTTAGTATCAAAAGCTTCTTGTGCTTTCTCTATAATGAATATGCTTGATAAAAACAATGTAAATAAAGATGATATAGATTATGTTATAGATTGTTGTGAAGAAGCGTGTGGTGATATGAACCAAAGAGGTGGAGGAAACTTTGCCAAAGCTGCTGCTGAAATAGCAGGACTTAACAATGCTACAGGATCGGACGTTAGAGGATTCTGCGCAGGACCTGCTCATGCTATGGTTCACGCTGCTGCTCTTGTGAAAAGTGGTACATTCAAAAATGTAATAGTTTGTGCTGGTGGTTCTACTGCAAAACTTGGCATGAATGGAAAAGATCATGTTAAAAAAGGTATGCCAATACTTGAAGATATGGTTGCTGGATTTGCAGTATTAGTAAGTGAAAATGACGGCGAAAGCCCAGAGATAAGAAATGATATTGTAGGACGTCACACTGTAGGAACTGGTTCTTCTCCTCAAGCAGTAATTAGTTCCTTAGTTAGTGTGCCGCTTGAAAAAGCTGGATTAAAAATAACTGATGTACAAAAATATTCAGCAGAAATGCAAAACCCAGATATAACTAAGCCAGCAGGAGCTGGAGATGTACCTAATGCTAACTACAAAATGATAGGTGCGCTAGCTGTTAAGATGGGTAACTTAGATAGAAAAGAATTACCTTCATTTATAGAAAATCATGGTATGGTAGGTTGGGCTCCTACTCAAGGACATATACCATCAGGAGTACCTTATCTAGGATTTGCTAGAGAAGATATAATGGATGGTAAAGTTAAAAATGCCATGATAGTTGGTAAAGGAAGTTTATTCCTTGGAAGAATGACAAATTTATTTGATGGTATATCATTTGTAATAGAAGAAAATCAAGCTAAGAAATTCCAAGATTTAGAAGAAGATGAAGCGGCAGTAGATGTAAAAATACCTAAAATAGCAATAACTACTATAGGAAGCGAACATGGTGAAAAAAATGTAATTGAAGGAGCTTTAAAAGCTATTAAATCAAACATTTCTGTTACTACGATAGGTAGTGAAAGTGCTGAAGGTTTAAAACATGTTAAAACTGATTGTGAAAAAGAAGCACATGAATTAATGGAAAATCTTTTAGACAGCAAAAAAGTTGACGGGGCAGTAACTATGCACTATCCATTCCCAATAGGAGTATCTACAGTAGGTAGAGTAGTGACGCCTGAAAAAGGAAGAGAAATGTTCATAGCAACTACTACAGGAACTTCTTCTGCTGATAGAGTAGAAGGAATGGTTAAAAATGCTATCTACGGAATAATAACTGCTAAAGCTTGTGGAATCAAAAATCCAACAGTTGGAATAGCTAACGTAGATGGTGCTAGACAAGTAGAAATAGCTCTTAAAACATTAAAAGAAAAAGGTTATGACATAAATTTTGCACAGTCTGATAGAGCAGATGGTGGAGTCGTTATGAGAGGTAATGACTTAATGATAGCGTCAGCTGACGTAATGGTTACTGATTCATTAACAGGAAACTTATTAATAAAAATGTTCTCTGCTTATAATTCAGGTGGAAAATATGAATCTGTAGGATATGGATATGGACCAGGAATAGGCAAAGATTTCAATAAATTAATAATGATCATATCAAGAGCATCAGGTGCACCAGTTATAGAAGGAGCAATCAAGTTTGCAGCTGAACTTGTGAATAACGATGTTCACAATATATCAAAAGAAGAATTTGCAAAAGTTGAAAAAGCTGGGTTTAACGAGGTTCTACAAGGACTAAAAAAATCTAAACCTCAAGCATCTTCAGAAACTGAAGAAAAGATAGAAGCACCAGAAAAAGAAGTTGTAACAGAGCAAATATCTGGAGTAGATGTAATGGATTTAGAATATGCAGTAGAGGTTTTATGGAAAAATAAAATTTATGCTGAAAGCGGGATGGGTTGTACTGGACCAATAGTATTAGTTAGTCTTGCTAATGTGGAAAAATCTAGAGCATTATTAATAGAAGCAAAATTCATAAGTGAATAATACTAATTAAGGAGTTATATTTTAGATGTAGTAAAATCTCATCTTAAATGCAACTCCTTTTTTATTTCTGATCTAATTAAATTTAACAAATTGAGCTGTTTGAATAAAAAAAGGAAAACGATTCTTCTAATTCGGTTATATTAAATGCTATAAAAGTACTGACTAATTTAGTATAATTAAAAAATCAGTTAAAATTAGGAGGTATAATATGGGAGAATATTTAAAGAAAATAGTAGTAATTACATTTACTATATTAATAGGAATGAACTTATTTCCATATGAAATTTATGCAAGTGAAAAAAGAAACGTATTGTTTATAACTACTTATAGCTCCTGTACTTCAGATTTTGAAAAAAGAATATCAGGCATAAAAGAGGGTTTAGAACAAGGTATAGATTTACATACTAAATATTTTAGTGAAAGTATTATTGAGAATAAAGAAGAACAAAAATATTTTGTTGATGAGTTAAAGAATACATTACAAGAAGAACGTTATGATGCGATAATAGTAGGGGATTATTACACATTGAAATTTGCAATAAAAAATAGAGATGAAATTTTAAAAGATCTACCTATTATTTTTTTTGGTGTATCAAATAATGAGATAATTGAAGAAGCTATTAGTAAAGATAAAATTACAGGAGTAAAGCAAGCTCTCTCTATTGAATCTACAATAAATTTAATTAGAAAGTATCATCCTTTTACAAACAATATAGTGGTAATAAATAATTATGAAGATAGTAAAGAAATAGAAGCATTAAAAAATGAAATAATACCCAAATTTAAAGATATAAATTTTAAGTTTATATATACAAGTAAATTATCAGAAAATGAATTCAAAAAGAAAATAAAACATTTAGATGAAAATAATGCAATCTTAACCATATATCCAAATGATTTTAAAAACTCTAATTGGATAAGTGATAATGATATAAATGAACTAATTAATGAAACTACTAATAACATTCCTATATATAACTTAGTAGAAGAAGGAATCGGAAGTGGGAGTATAGGTGGGAAAGTAGTAAGTATATATAGCCAATGTAAAAAGGTAGGAGAGATAGCTAGAGATTTTATTGAAGGGAAAAAAGTAAAGCCGTTGTATATAAGTGACAATGATGCAAATAAATATATGTTTGATTATATTAATATGAGCAAGTCTCAGATTAAACCGAATATGCTTCCAGAAGATAGTAAGTTAATTAACTCACCAAAGGATTTTATAACTTTATATAAGGGAGTATTTATATTTATAATATTATTTGTTGTTGCATTAATAATAGTTATAATTACTCTTATACGATATTTAGCATATAAGAAAAAACATGAAGAAATTCTTAAAAAAGCGATGAAAGAAATTGAAGAAATAAATAAGCTTAAAAATCATTTTATAATTAATATGAATCATGAATTAAAAACACCTATAACTGTAATAAACTCTGTAATGCAATTAACTAAATATGTGAAAAAGCAAGATGAAAAATATTTTATAAGCGAGAAGAACATCGTTTTGGTTGAAGATAACTGTCAAAGGCTTTTGAAATTAGTTAATAATATAATAGACCTAGAAAAAATAGACTCACAAGAGATTAATTTAAATATGGAAAATGTAAATATAGTTGAAGTAATAGAAGACACAGTGCTGTCAGTTGTTCCATATGCACAAGCTAGAAATATAGATATAACTTTTGATACAAAAGAAGAAGAGATAATTATGTCTGTAGATAAAAATAAAATAGAAAGAGTAGTGCTAAATTTATTATCTAATGGTATTAAATATTCAAAAGAAGCAGGATTTGTAGATGTAAGGGTATATGTATGTGAAAATAATTTACATATTGTAATAGAAGATGATGGTATAGGAATTGATGATGAAAACTTAAATAAAATATTTGATAGATTTGTAAGAGTGGATAATTCTTTAGCTAGAACAAATGAAGGTAGTGGAATAGGGCTATCTATCGTTAAAGCCTTTGTAGATTGCCACAACGGAAATATAAGCGCTAAATCCATAAAAAATGTAGGCACAAGTTTTATAATAAATATTCCTATAGTGATAAAGAATTACAATGATGGAAATGATGTTAAACAAATAAGTACAGATAATTATATTAAACAAGAATTGGCTGACATATATTTATAAAATTTTATAGATAGTAAGGAAATAAATTATTATATTGAAAAATTTTCCAGTTTAAAACTTTATTTTTTGTTTTAAAAAAGTATATCTATGTGCTAAAATAAAAAAAGGTTGTATACAAGATACAAAATGTAATAAATGACGAATAGGAGACATAGGTAATGAATGAAGAAACAATTCAATTATTAGCTCATAAAGCTGAAGATAAAATTAATACGCTTAATGAGAGTAAATTAAAGTACTTAGTACTATCAATATTTGCAGGAATGTTTATAGGACTTGGATGCATATTAATATTTACTATAGGTGGACAATTACATGCAGGAGAATCACCAGCAACGAAAATAGTTTCAGGGATGTCATTCTCATTTGCACTAAGCGCAATTATAACACTAGGATATGAGCTATTTACAAGTAATACAATGATTATGACTATGGGAAGTTTAGCAAAAGTTACTAGTGTAAAAGATGGAATAAGAATAATGGGATATAGCTACTTTGGTAACTTCTTAGGAGCAATACTTGTATCACTTTTATTTGTAGGAACTGGTTTTGCATCTAGTGGACATACGATGGATTATTTTGCATACTGTGGCGCTTATAAAGTCGCAGCACCAGCTCTACAACTATTCTGCAGAGGGGTTTTAGCTAACATATTAGTTTGTGCAGCTGTACTTGCAGCTTACAAAACAAAAGATGAAATGGCTAAGATAGCTATAGTATTTTTATTGATATTTGCTTTCGTAACAAGTGGATTCGAACACTGTATTGCTAATATGACTACTTTATTAGTATGTTTATTCTCACCAGTGGCTAATGATGTTACAGTAGCAAATGCTTTATACAGTATGTTATTTGTTACATTAGGTAATATAGTTGGTGGAGCAGGGTTCTACGGATTCTTAACTTACTTTATGTCAAAGAAAAAAGAAAATAAAACTATTGAAACAGTTAGCAAAGCTTGCTAATTATATATAAAGACCTTCTTTGTTTAAACTGCAAAGAAGGTCTTTTTTATTGCAACAGATTCAAGTGTAGTAATCAATTATATATGTATTATGTATATTGCCAGATAGATAGTCTAATAACATTTTATTTAGAATAAATATATAGTGAGCATACTATATATTAATACAAGCTAGTTATAAATCTCAGTGAGTGGGATTTAACTATATAAATTTTAAGGAGGAAGTAACATGTTAAACTTTGTAAGGTTTGTTTGGGCAGTATTGATGGCATTTTATTACTATGTATTTATTAAAGACTATAAGCAGGTAAAGGCATCGGGTGGGCTTGATGAGGTTAGTATAGCAAAAGTGGGTGTTGTGGGATTTATAACTAATTTCTTTGATACTTTAGGAATAGGTTCCTTTGCACCAACAGTAGCATTTAATAAGTTCTTGAAAATGGGCGTAAGAGATAAGGATTTACCAGGGTTATTAAATGTTGGAGATACTTTACCAGTTATGTGTGAAGCGGTAATATTTACTACAGTTATAGATGTTGAGCCAGTAACATTAGTAACAATGTTAGCAGCATCTGCAGTAGGTTCTTGGCTAGGAGCTGGTATAATATCTAAACTAGATGAAATTAAAATACAAAAAATCATGGGAATTGCTTTATTAGTAACAGGTGTTTTAATGACTTTAAGTGCATTGAATTTAATGCCTGGTGGTGGCGAAGCTATAGGTCTTACGGGAATAAAATTAGTTATAGGTATTGTAGGTAACTTTATACTTGGAGCATTAATGACGGCAGGTATAGGGCTTTATGCACCTTGTATGGCTTTGGTTTACTTCCTAGGTATGTCTCCAGCAGTTGCTTTCCCAATAATGATGGGGTCATGTGCTACATTAATGCCAGTATGTTCAGTTAAGTTTATTAAAGAAGGAGCACATCCTAGAAAAGCAGCTTTATTACTTGGATTATTTGGAGCTATAGGAGTATTTATTGCTGCATATATAGTTAAATCATTGCCACTTAATATACTAAGATGGTTAGTAATTGCAGTTATATTCTATACTTCCATATCTATGTTAAATTCATCATATAAGAGAAAAAACTCTGAAGATAATAATAGTATAGAAAATAATAAAAATGATAAATAAAATAATAACGATTGTATAGAGAAAAATAAGAAAAATTGCAAAATGTATATAAGAATGAACAAAAAAATTGCAAAATGAGATAAAACTAATGTTAAATATATACCATACTTTCTACGTATGGTATATATTTTTTGTAATAAAAAAGCATTATAGAAAAATGTGAAAATTTTGTTGAATAGTTGAGATTAATTAACTATAATGAAAATAGGTAAGTAGATAAGTTGTAAAAAGTAGTCGATAAATGACTGAAAATTTACATTTTTACGGTGATGGTATTCACACTCTATATATACATTTTATTGTCAATTAATTAACGTTAAGAAGTAAATATAGATGCTGAAACCGTTTTTTTATCTGTTTATCATAGATTAATTCAATAAATATATTATAAATATTTATTTTAATAATGATTTTAGGGGGACAGGCAAATGAAATTTTCAAGAAGTATTCAAGCAATTGATTCTCATACTATGGGAGAACCAACAAGAATAGTTACAGGAGGAATTCCTAATATAAAAGGAAACACTATGGCTGAGAAAAAAGCGTACTTAGAAGAAAACTTAGATCATTTAAGAACAGCTATAATGTTAGAACCAAGAGGACATAATGATATGTTTGGATCAATAATAACTCAACCTTGTGATCCAACTGCTGATTTCGGTATCATATTCATGGACGGTGGAGGATACCTAAACATGTGTGGACATGGTTCAATAGGTGCTATAACTGTTGCTATAGAAACAGGAATGGTAGATATGGTAGAGCCAGTTACTCATGTTAAAATGGAAGCTCCAGCAGGAATGATAGAAGCAGAAGCTAAAATAGTTGATGGAAAAGTTAGAGAAGTATCTTTTGTAAATGTACCTGCATTTTTATATAAAAGAGACTGTGAAATAGAAATGGCTCCATATGGAAAGATAAAATTTGATATATCATTTGGAGGAAGTTTCTTTGCAATAGTTCATGCAAAACAATTTGGTGTTAAAGTTGAGGCTAAAAATACTCAATTATTAAATAACATAGGTATGGAAATGATGGAAATAGTTAACAGAGAAATACAAGTACAACATCCAACTCTAGACCACATAAAAACAGTTGATTTAGTTGAAATATATGATGATCCTACTCATCCAGAAGCAACTTACAAAAACGTTGTTATATTTGGTCAAGGTCAAGTAGATAGATCTCCATGTGGAACTGGTACAAGTGCTAAACTTGCTACTTTATATGCAAAAGGAGAAATAAAAGAAGGAGAAAACTTTGTATACGAAAGTATATTAGGAACTCTATTCAAAGGTAAGATAGTAGGTCTTGATAAAGTTGGTGAATTTGATGCAGTAAGACCTGAAATAACTGCGGCAGCTTATATAACAGGGTTCAATCATTTTGTTATAGATGATGAAGATCCAGTTAAATATGGTTTTATATTAAAATAGCATCTAATCCAATAACTTAATATTAAGATTTCAACTATAAATATAATAATCACAAAAGAGAAATAGGGGGAATCATATTATGGTTAATATTATTAGGGTGGTTTGGGCAGTTTTAATGTCTGTATATGGATACTTCTTCATAAAAGATTACAGACAAGTATCTGCAGCAGGTGAATTAGATGATGTAAGTATAGGAAAAGCAGGTTTTATAGGTTTTCTTACAAATTTCCTTGATACATTAGGTATAGGTTCATTTGCACCAACAGTTGCATTAAACAAGTTTATGAAAATGGGAGTTAGAGATAAAGAACTTCCAGGATTATTAAATGTTGCTGATACTCTTCCAGTTATGGTTGAAGCAGTAATAATGACTACAGTTATAGAAGTTGAACCAGTAACATTAATATCTATGCTTGCAGCAGCAGCTTTAGGTTCATATCTTGGAGCTGGTGTAATAGCTAAAATGGATGAATTAAAAGTCCAAAAGGTTATGGGTCTTGCATTATTAATAACTGCTGTAGTTATGGTATTTAAACAATTAGGCTTAATTCAAGGTGGTGGAGACGCTATAGGATTAACAGGAATAAGATTAGTTATAGGTGTAGTAGGTAACTTTATACTTGGGGCTTTAATGTCTGCTGGTATAGGTTTATATGCACCATGTATGGCGTTAGTTTATTTCCTAGGAATGTCTCCACAAGTTGCATTCCCAATAATGATGGGATCTTGTGCAACATTAATGCCAGTAGGATCAGTTAAATTCATAAAAGAAGGTGCTTATCCAAGAAAAGCAGCCTTAATAATAGGTTTAACTGGAGCAGTAGGTGTATATATCGCTGCAACATTTGTTAGTAATTTACCAATGAATATATTAACTTGGTTGGTTATAGGTGTTATATTCTATACTTCTGCATCTATGTTAATTGCTGCTAACAAAGCTAGTAAAAAAATGGAAGCATAATAATAATTAAGTAATTACAATGTATTTAAATAAGGATATGCCACGATTTATCGTGGCATATTTTTTTTATTTTTTAAAAAAAATATACTAATATAAACTTTATGGAATTAAGCTGTATCAATGTATACAAAGTTGTTTAAAAAATTTTTATATTTTAAAATATATTTATGTAAATATTAATAAATTGATTGAATATTTTTTAACAAATTAATATAATAAAAAGGTAAACGTTTGACAGTTGAAAAAGCATTGTTGAACTGTATATTTTACTAAAAATAAAATATAAATTTTAGGGGGAATTAACCAATGTTATTAGCATTAAGAGGAATTCTATTATCTTTAATGGGTGTTTATTATTACACATTTTTTAAAGATTATAGACAAGTAAAGGAAGCAGGAGAATTAGATAATCCTTCTGTGGTAAAAATTGGAGCCTTAGGATTGATAACTAACTTCTTTGATGCATTAGGTATCGGCTCATTTGCAATTATAGTAGCAGCAAACAAATTCTTTAAAATAGGCATAAGAGATAAAGAACTTCCAGGGTTCTTAAATGTTGGATGTTGTTTACCAGTTATGTGTGAAGCATTTATATTTACTACAGTTATTCAGGTAGATCCTGTAACATTGTTCTCTATGTTGATAGCTGCAGCTGTAGGTTCATATATAGGAGCAGGTGTAATAGCTAAGATGGATGAAGCAAAAATCCAATTAGTAATGGGATTAGCTCTTTTAGCTACTGCAGTATTAATGTTTTGTAGTAAAATGGGATACATGCCAGGAGGTGGAGATGCAATAGGACTTTCTGGAGCAAAACTTGTTATAGGTGTTGTGGGTAACGCAGTTCTTGGAGCATTAATGACAGCTGGTGTTGGACTGTTTGCACCATGTATGGCATTAACTTATTTCCTAGGATTATCTCCACAAGTTACATTTCCAATAATGATGGGATCTTGTGCAATGTTACAACCAGTATCTTCTGTTAAGTTTATAAAAGAAGGAGCTTATCCAAGAAAAGCTTCATTAATAGTAGGCTTATGTGGGGCAGTTGGTGTATTTGTAGCAGCATTTATAGTTAAATCATTACCAATAGAAACTTTAAAATGGATTGTAATGGCAGTTTTAGTTTATACTGGAGCTAGTATGATAGCTGGTGCAATGAAAAATCTAAAGAAAGAATCTAAAGTTGTTACAGAATAATTTATAAATAAATTTATTATTTATTATATTAAGAGGTTGAATCAATGATTCAACCTCATTTTAATTTTCAAGGTATTAACTGAACAAAAGTAGTGTTTAAAGTAAATTATTTGTTAAGATAAACTATCGTTTTGAATAGTATATAAGCTATAGAAATAGCCTTTTTGATTTAATAAATCATTGAAATTACCCTTCTCGAGAATCTTTCCATTTTTCATAACAATAATTTCATCGTAATTAATTAAAATACTTTTGATTAACTTATGAGTGACTGTTATTAAAGTTAAATCATTTAAGTCTAAAAGAGATTTCTCCAAGTTATAAGCTGTTTCATTATCTAGGGCAGAAGTAGATTCATCTAAAATCAGTATTTGTGTATTATTTATTAAAGCTCTTGCAATAGCAATTCTTTGCTTCTCGCCACCTGATAATTTATTACCATTTTCACCAACTAAAGAATTAATTCCTTTAGGTAATCTATCAATCAATTTACTTAATCCAGATCTTTCGCATGAACTTAAAATTTCATCATCAGTATGATTAGAATAAAGTCTTATATTTTCTTTTATACTATCATCAAACATGAATACATTTTGTTGAATCATAGATATATTTTTATACAAGTCAGAGCTATAAATATTTTTTAAATCATTATCATCAATAATGATTTTTCCTTCATAATCACTATAATATCTCATAAGAAGTTTTATTAAAGTACTTTTGCCAGAGCCACTTTCACCTACAATAGCATATTTCTTATTCTTATTTATATTTAAACTAATATTATCTAAGGCTTTTATATCTTTACTATAAGAAAAATCAAGATTTCTAATTTCTATTGAGTTTGTAAAATTATCTAACTTAGTATTTTCAAAGCTATCTTTAGTATCTTCTAAAATATTTTCTATTTTATCTGCTATAAGTGATACAGATCTAATTTGATTTATTAATGAAATACTTAATTTTACAGGTCCAACAATATGAGTGCTTAACTGAATAATTATTATAGCAGTACCAACAGTGATACTTTTTTTATACATAAGATACCCTCCAATAAGAAGAACACCTAGATAAATTGTAACACTAAAGGATAAAGAAAATCCCCTAATTATTGCTTCTAAAACAGAGTACTTTCTTTTAGAAGTTTCCACATTATTTGATGCAGTACTAAAAATCTCATTTATCTTATTACTTATATTAAACCCCTTAATTACTTCAAATCCAGAAAATAAATCTTTTGTAATAGAAGTGATCTGTTCTAAATTTTCGGAGTAATCATTTTTTTGAACAACTAATTTTCTTGATAAAGCATTTGGTATAATAAATCCTAAAACTCCAAAGATAGAAATAAAAATTACTATACTTGGGCTAATTGAAAATAAGACAACTAAAGAAATTGCGAAAGATATGATGCATGATATAACTTGAAATAAATTATTAAAGAAGCTGTCTTCAATAATTTTTATATCATTATATAAGATTGAAATATATTTTCCACTGTTATCTAAAGAGAAGTCCTTTATATCTTTATTTATTACTTTAGAAAAAATGTCTGTTCTTAAATAATTTACAGTATTTTTAATATAAGATGACATAACAAGACCGTCTATATATTCTGTTAAAAACATAATTATTATTAGAAATATACTGGCTATAGTAATAGTTGCAAACTTACTACTGTCACCACTTGCAAATATATCTACTATAAATCCCATTAGAAAATCAAAGCAAATACTTGCTAGAGCAACTAAAGAGATGGTTATTATTCTATATAAAAATTGATATTTATATTTTAATGTATATTGCCATAGAGTTTTCATATTACCTCCTTGAAATGTTAATATGATTAATTTAAATGCTTCAAGATTTATTATACATGTATTTTGTTGAATTAAGTGAGAAAGATTTATTGAAGTGTTTAAATATATTAACTATAATGGATTTAGATATTTAAATTTACAAATAATAGAATTGTAATAATTACTGTAAATATTGAAAAGGGGATAAAAAGTATGAACTTAAATAATAGATTAGATATAATTCAATCACAAAAGCTTGTTATGACAACTCAATTAAAACAATCCCTAGATATTTTAAACATGAGTAATTTAGAATTAGAAGATGAAATAAAAAGAGAATCAGAAGAAAATCCAGTCTTAGAAATTGAAAATAAGGGAGATGTAGATTGGGAGGAGTTTGCTAAAAATATTGATAACAAAAGTTACAATATAAAAAGCTATGACCTAGATAATGATTTTACTTTAGAAAATCTAGCAAGATATGAAAGTAATTTATATGATTATGTTAAAGAACAGTTATCATTTTTAAAACTAAGTAATAAAGAAAAGGAAGTTTGTGAGTACATTGTTGATTGCTTAGATAAAGATGGATACTTGGGAGCAGATGAAGAATTCATACTTGAAGAGTTACATATAGATAATAATTATTTTGAGGCGTGTTTAAAAAATATCCAGCAACTAGAACCTAGTGGAATAGGAGCTAGAAGTCTTAGTGAGTGCTTGTTAATTCAAATGAAAAACAAAAATATAAACGATGATATTTTAAAGTCTATTATAATTGAAGATTTAAATTTAATAGGAAAAAATAAAATAAAATTTATTAGCAAAAAATATGATATATGCATTGAAGAGTGTGTAGAGTATATTGAACAAATTAAAGAATTTGATCCTAAGCCAGGAAGATTATGTAGCAGTGAAAAAACAGTTTATATTCAACCAGATGTCACTGTAAGAAAAATTGATGGAGAATTTATTGTTTATATGAATGATAATGCTAATTTTCATTTATGCATAAATAATTATTATAAAAGTGTACTAAGTAGTCCTGCATCTGATGAAAATGCTAAAGAGTTTATAAAAAATAAACTTAACCATGCTCTTAATCTTTTGAAAAATATTGAAACCAGAAAAAGCACCATTTTAAAAATAGCAGAAGTAATAGTAAGAGAGCAAAAAGAGTTTTTTATTAAGGGAGCTAAGAACATTAAGCCAATGAGATTGAAAGATATAGCCTTAGATCTCGGATATCATGAGTCTACTATTAGTAGAGGCATTAATGGTAAATACATGTTAACTCCTTTTGGTTTATTTGAGTTTAAATACTTCTTTAGTACAGCAATTCAAAGTGAAGAAGAAGAAGGCACATCAAGTACTAAAATTAAAAATATGATAAAAGAATTTATAAATAAAGAAAACAAATTAAAGCCTTTAAGTGATGATAAAATATGTAAATTATTGAAAGGTGAAGGAATAACAGTAGCCAGAAGAACAGTGGCAAAATATAGAGAAGAAATGAATATCTTATCTTCATCTAAAAGAAAACAATTTGTTAAATAGACGAATAGGAGGCAATATATGAAGGAATTAATGGACTTATTTATTGCATTTGCAAGGGTTGGTGTACTAACATTTGGAGGTGGATATGCCATGCTTCCAATTTTACAAAGAGAAATTGTAGAAAAAAATGATTGGGCAACTGATGAAGAGCTTATGGATTACTATGCCATAGGACAGTGTACTCCAGGCGTAATAGCTGTAAATACAGCAACATTTATAGGACAGAAGAAAAAAGGTATAGTAGGAGGTATTGTGGCAACGTTAGGTGTTGTAATGCCATCTTTTATCATAATAACAGCGATTGCAGCCTTTATAAGTAATTTTTCTGACTTAGCAATAGTAAAAAATGCATTTGCGGGAGTTAGAGTATGCGTTTGTGTACTTATATTTAATGCTGTAGTTAAACTGTGGAAAAGTTCCGTAGTTGATAAGGCTACTCTGATTATTTTTACTGGTGTATTTTTAGGTTCTGTATTTACAGACTTATCACCAATATTATTTGTGGTTATTACTGCTATAGCAGGTATAATAGTGAAAAATATGGAGGTGAAGCATCAATGATTTATCTTCAGTTATTTTTTGAATTTTTTAAAACTGGGCTATTTGCAGTAGGTGGAGGAATGGCGACTCTTCCTTTTCTTTATGATATGGCAGACAAAACAGGTTGGTTTACATCAGGACAACTTGCAGATATGATAGCAGTTTCTGAATCAACACCAGGACCAATAGGTGTAAATATGGCTACATATGTAGGATTTACAACAGCGGGAGTATGGGGAGCTATAATAGCAACTTTAGGACTTGTAACACCATCGATTATAATTATTATAATAATATCTTATTTCTTAAAGTCCTTTAGAGAAAACAAATATGTTGATGCAGCGTTTTATGGTCTTCGCCCAGCATCTACAGGGCTTATTGCAGCTGCAGGTATGACTGTAGTTACAATAACATTATTTCAAATGGACTTATTTAAAAGTAGTGGAAAAATATTAGATTTATTTAATTGGAAATCTTTAATTTTAGCAGTAATAATTTATGTGTTATCAAATAATGTAAAACAAACTAAAAAACTTCACCCAGTATTCTTTATAGCAGGATCTGCTATAGTAGGGATAATATTTGGATTTGCAGGTGTATAAAATTATTATAAAGGAGCAATAAAAAATTATTGCTCCTTTATAATACCTTAAATATTCAAAAATAATTTTAATCTCTAAGGAATGGGTATAATATTTTTAAGCATAAGAGAATGAGTAAATAGGAGAATAAAATGAAATATAATAAAATGATAAAAGCTAAATTTATAGAGAGACCTAATAGATTTGTAGCTTATTGCGATATAAATGGGGAAGTTGAAAAAATTCATGTGAAAAATACAGGTAAATGTAAAGAGTTGTTAGTTCCTGGATATGAAGTGTATTTAGAAGAAAGTAATAATCCTGATAGAGCAACAAAATATTCCTTAATAGCTGTTAAAAAAGGTGATAGACTAATTAATATGGACTCGCAAGTAACAAATAAAATGGTTTATGAAGCTTTAAAAGACAAATCATTAATATTACCAGGATTTGATGAAGAAATAACTTTAATAAAACCAGAAAAAACATACGGCAATTCTAGATTTGATGTTTATGTAGAAGGAAAAACTAAAAAAGCATTTATAGAAGTTAAGGGGTGTACACTAGAAATAGATGGAGTAGTAAAGTTTCCAGATGCAAAAACAGAAAGAGGAGTAAAGCATGTTAAAGAGCTAATAAGAGCTAAGGAGGAAGGGTATTTAGCGTACATAATTCTTGTTATTCAAATGGAAGATGTACTTTATTTCACTCCTAATGTGGATATGCACAAAGAATTTGGAGATGCATTGAAAGAAGCAGACGAAAAAGGAGTTAAAGTTTTAGCTTATGATTCAAAAGTAGAAATCGATAATATAATACTTAATAACCCTGTAAAAGTAATATTATAAAAAAGAAGGTAATTCTACTGAAATAGATGGATATTACAACAATATAATTGATAAATTTACTAAATAAAGTTAAGATGCTATTGTAGAGCAAAATATTTTGAAAATAATTAAAAAATACTGATAAAATATTGTATAAATCTGTAAGTATTTGAAATTTTAATGGTATAATATAAAAAAGTAAGATTATTAGGTGAAAGGATGTAGAACAATGACTAAAGAATTATCTATGCAAGAGCTGCTAGACCAACAAGACCAACTACTTAGTTCAATAAAAGTTGGAGAGACTATAGCAGGAACTATTACTAAAATAAATAATGATGAAGTAACTGTAGGACTTAATATAGGTTTTGACGGAGTAATTCCAGTAAGTGAATTAAACTTACAAAAAAATCAAGAAGTTTCTGATGTATATAAAGTTGGAGATGAAATATCTGCTGTTATAACTAAAGTATCAGAAAAAGACTGTACATTAAAATTATCTAAATTAAGATTAGATATGGTAACTGATAAAAAAGAATTAGAGCAAGCACATTCTGAACATAAAATATTAACTGTAAATGTAGTAAAAACTATACAAAGAGGGGTATTTGCTGCATACAAATCAGTTGAAATATTTATACCAATATCTCAATTAAATACTAAATTTGTAAATGATACAAAAGAATACCAAGATGCTAATTTAGAAGTTTATCTAATAGAATTCAACGAAAAAGCTAATAAGATAGTAGGTTCACATAGAGAAGTATTACAAGAGCGTTTAGATCAAGAAAGAAAAGCTAGAAAAGAAAGAATTCAAGCTGAAAGAGAAGAACAAAGACAAAAAGCAAGAGAAGAAAGAGCAGCCGAAAAAGCTAGAGTTAAAGCAGAGAAAGAAGCTTTAGTGGATTCTTTAGAAGTTGGACAAAAAAGACACGGTAAAGTAACTAATATAGTAAGTTACGGAGCTTTCATCGATTTAGGTGGAGTTGAAGGTTTAGCTCACATAAACAACTTATCTTGGAAGAGAGTAGAATCTGTAGAAGATATGTTACAATCTGGACAAGAAGTTGATGTTTATGTATTAGATGTAAACAAAGAAACGGGGAGAATAGGATTAGCATTAAAAGACATAAATAACGATCCATGGGATTTAATAGCTAAAGAAGTAAATGTTGACGATATAATAACTGGTAAAGTTGTTAGAATAATAGACAAGGGCGCTTTTGTTGAAATAAAAGAAGGTGTTGAAGCATACTTACCAATATCTCACTTAAAAGAGGAAAGAGTTGCAAATGTAAGTAGTGTTGTAAATCCTGGAGATGAAATAACAGTTAGAGTATTAACTTTTGATCCATATCACAAGAGAATGTCTGTATCTATAAAAGACGTTAATAAAGAGCCAGAAGAAGATTACAGTGAATTCTTAAATAAAGAAGAAGATTTAGGATCAACTATAGGTGATTTATTAAAAGGAAAGTTAGATAATCAATAATGATAAACACACTTAAGCCATATTGCAAAAGCTATATGGCTTTTAACATATGATAAATTTTGCAATAAAGGAGAAGACGTAAATGAAGGGTATAATTGATTTACACACCCATGCTCTATCTAGTGGGCATGCATATAGTACAGTAAAAGAAAACATAGAATATGCTAAGATTAATGGATTAAAATACTATGGTTTATCTGATCATGGTATAAATATGCCAGGTGGGCCGCATTTATTTTATTTTCAAAATTTAAAAGTATTACCTAAGGAAATAGACGGTATTAGAATTCTTAAAGGAATGGAAGCTAATGTTATAGATTATGATGGAAATATTGATGTGGAAATTGATAAATATATAAAAGGACTAGATTATATAATAGCAAGTCTTCATACAGTATGTCTGGAGCCTGGGACAAAAGAAGAAAATACTAGAGCAACATTAAATGCAATGGATCATGAATTAGTAAAGATTATAGGGCATCCAGATGATGGAAGATATTCATTGAACTATGAAGCTATTGTTAAAAAAGCAAAGGAAAAGAATATATTATTAGAAGTGAATAATTCATCCTTAAATCCAGGTTCATTTAGACCGAATGCTCGTGAAAATTATATAGAGCTACTTAATTTGTGCAAAGAACATCAGGTAAGAATTATTTTAGGAAGCGATGCTCATATTTGTTATCAAGTTGGTATTTTTGATAATGCAAAAAAACTACTTGAAGATGTTGATTTCCCAAAAGAATTAGTTATTAATTATCATGAAGAAGAGATATTAGAATTTTTTCAATTATAAAATTAAAATTTAGATTTTAACGAAAACCATGCTATAAATTAGTATGGTTTTTATTTTGAAACTTTACATGTAAATAAAAGTAAAAAGATACAAAACAATACAAAAAATAGTCGAAAAATGTTATAATATAAAGTGATTTTGATAATTAATATTATGAGGGAGTTATGGGAATGAATCAAAAGAAAGTATATAGTACGATTGGGATTATACTTTAATACACAATGGAAAAGAATATACACAACAGTATTTATCAAAAGCTAATCATAGTGAGCATCAAACTGGTTTAGCAGTAGATATTTCTTCAAAATCAATAGCATATCAATTAATACCGGAATTTGAAACAACGAAGGAAGGTAAATGGTTAGAAGAAAATTCACATAACTATGGATTTATATTAAGGTATAAAAAAGATAGAGTAGAAGATATGGGCTATGGTTTTGAACCATGGCACTTTAGATATGTAGGATATGATGTAGCAAAATATATTTATGAGAATGATTTAATACTTGAAGATTTATATAAATAATTTTAGACATTTAATTAAAAAGCATCTAAATAAAAAGATGCTTTTTAATTTAAATTGAATTTTTATATTTTAATTTTTACTTTCTACTATAAATCTTGTACTGGATCTAGGAGCAAATCCTCCATGTAGGTATTTTTTATTTTTAAGTATAAACTTAATAAAAAAGAACATTCCTATTATAAATAATACTGAGCCAAATGATAAAGAAACAAAGGCATCTGTATTAGTGATTGGAGCAGTATTAGTAGGTGCATGAATATCTAGTTGAGGTAAAAATGCAACTAAATTGTTAAAAAAATGAACAGTCATTGGAATTAGTATATTTTTATATTTTATGTATAAAATACAGCAAGCAATGCCAAAAATAAAAGCACCAATGACAGCTAATTCAATATGTAAAAGTCCAAATACCAAAGAAGAAATGACCATTCCTATGTATATATTAAACTTTCTGCTAACCCTTTTGAATATAATGGCTCTAAAAAATAATTCTTCCATAATAGGAGCACCAACAACAGTAATTAGCATGGATATAAATAAACCGCTATAAGTAGAAACTTCTGATACAGAAGACTCAGATAGAAGTTCATTTAACATATTTGGAAAAGCAAAATAAACAATGCCAATTGATAATAAACTAATACCCATGGAAAGACATAGTTGAGTAGCAACAACGCTACATAGTTCTTTTATATTTACTTTTTTAAAATAATCTTTAATCATTAATAGTAACTTATTCTTATTAACCCTAAATTTGTATAAAAGTACAAGGATAAATAAAGTTGTAGATATTAAAGACAATAAATTATCATTGTCGATTAAATTAATATCATTAGTAAAGTAAATAATAAAAGCTCCTAAAATTACAATGATCATAGTGAAAATATACCAAAATACGGCTGGTATAATCTTAACTTCGTTAAATTCTTTTGTAAAATCTAACATATTATTCCTCCTAATATTTATATAATAATAATTCATAATAAATTCATACTAACACTATATAATTATTTATTATAAAAAATGTGAAAAATACACAAAATCAATATAAACATAAAAATATAGTATCAGAAACATTGACAAAATACCTTATTAATTTTACTATTCTATATAAGTCATTTTATAGCTTTATAACATTATATTTAATGTTTAAGACATATATGATGGGTATATATAGTAATAAATACAGAATAATTATTTAGGAGATATCTTATGAAAGAGAAAAAACCTCAAAAAAAATCATGGTTATATTATTATGGGATAATACTTCTTTTACTAGTAGCGCTTAATTCTTTTATATTTCCATCGCTATATAATATGAGCGGTCAAGTAGAAGAAGTGGACTATGGAACATTCCTTACAATGGTGGATGAAGGAAAAGTAAACCAAGTAGATATTGAAGGTTCAAAGCAAATAACTTTTAAAACAAAAGCAGATAAGGATAAGATTTATATAACTGGGCAAGTAAATGACTCTGATTTAGTGGAGCGTTTATATAAAGCAAATGTTAAATTTGGTAAAAGTATACCAAAAGAAGACTCACCAATTGTAGAGTTTATTCTTTACTGGGTGTTACCAACGATCTTAATGATTGCCTTATTAAACTTCATGATGAGAAAAATGACTAATAGGATGGGTGGAAGAGGCGGCCCTATGCAGTTTGGTAAAAGTAATGCCAAAATATACGTAGAAGCACAAACAGGCAAAACTTTTGCAGATGTGGCAGGGCAAGATGAAGCAAAAGAGTCATTAACTGAGATAGTTGACTTCCTTCACAACCCTAAAAAGTACGAAGAAATAGGTGCATCAATGCCAAAAGGAGCACTACTTGTAGGACCTCCAGGTACAGGTAAAACTTTACTTGCAAAAGCAGTTGCAGGAGAAGCAAAAGTACCATTCTTCTCAATCTCAGGATCTGAGTTTGTTGAGATGTTTGTTGGTATGGGTGCTGCAAAAGTTAGAGATTTATTTAAGCAAGCTCAAGAAAAAGCTCCATGTATAGTGTTTATAGATGAGATAGACACTATAGGTAAAAAACGTGATGGTGGAGGAATGGGTGGTAATGATGAGAGAGAACAAACTCTTAACCAATTACTTGCTGAGATGGATGGATTTGATGGTAAAAAAGGTGTTGTAATACTTGCAGCAACTAATAGACCAGAATCTCTAGATAAAGCTCTACTTAGACCAGGTCGTTTTGACAGAAGAGTACCAGTGGAACTTCCAGACTTAAAAGGTCGTGAAGATATACTAAAAGTTCATGCTAAAAGCGTTAAGATGGACGAAGATGTTGACTTTAATGGAATAGCAAGAGCAACTGCTGGAGCTAGTGGTGCAGAACTTGCAAACATAGTAAATGAAGCAGCGCTTAGAGCTGTTAGACTTGGAAGACACAAAGCTACTCAAGCGGATTTAGAAGAATCTGTAGAAGTAATAATAGCAGGATACCAAAGAAAAGCAGCTGTAATTTCTCCAAGAGAAAAGAAAATAGTAGCTTATCACGAAATAGGTCATGCATTAGTTGCAGCTAAGCAAACAGAATCTGCACCAGTGCATAAGATTACGATTATCCCTCGTACATCTGGGGCTCTAGGATACACTATGCAAGTTGAAGAAGGCGAAAGAGTACTTATGTCTAAGGAAGAAGCTTTCAACAAAGTAGCAACATTTACAGGCGGTCGTGCTGCGGAAGAAATAATATTCAATTCTTTCACAACAGGTGCGTCTAATGATATAGAACAAGCAACAAAAATAGCAAGAGCTATGGTTACTCGTTACGGTATGAGTGAAGAGTTTGATATGATGGCTCTTGAAACAATAAACAATCAATATTTAGGTGGAGATGCATCACTTATGTGTTCACCAGAAGCATCTGCTAAGATTGATAAAGAAGTATTAAGTATAATAAAATCTGCTCATGAAAAAGCTAGAAAAATACTAGAAGAGAACATGGATAAATTACACGAGCTTTCAGACTTCTTATTAGAAAAAGAAACTATTACAGGTGCAGAATTTATGGAAATATTAAATGGAAAATCTGCAGACGAAGTTAAAGAAGAACATGATGCTAAGGAAGTAGCTAAGAAAGAAGCAGAAAGACTTGAACTTGAAGCAATAAAAGAACAAGAAAAAAGAGTACAGGATCAACAAAAACGTATAGAAGAAGAACTTGAAAGAGTAGATGGAAATATTGAAGTAGATGATATTAAGACTACTGAAGATGAAGATAAGTAGATTTAATATTAGGAAAGATTTTTAGCACCAATGTAAAAGTTGGTGCTTTTTTATGTTTAAATACCTTCCATGAAAGGGGGGAACAAAAATGTTACTACCTTTATACAATGTTCTCTAAATGTGTTCCAAGTCAAAAAAATTCCTTACATGCGTGTATACACGTGCATATATCGTATTTTATTCATATAAAAATAGATAAAATTATACAAAATATGGTTATTTTTCTTCAATAGAGGTACAATCTATTTATAGGAAATAATAGATAATTAAATTAAAATTTGAAAAAATATAAATTAGAAATATAATATAGATTTTTATGGAGGACATAATGAATAAATTAAAAGATTTAAAATTGAAAAATCAACTTATAATATCAACATACATAATGATTTTTCTTTTATTTATACTAAAACCAACACTAATACCTAACTTATTTAGCAAGTTTATAATAGCATTTAAGCCATTTATAATGGGTGGAGTAATTGCCTTTTTAATAAATTTACCAATGAAGCTTATAGAAGAAAAAATTGTTAAGCATTTATGCAAAAAAAATAAAAAGTTATCAAAGATGTCAAGGGTTATATCGCTAGCATGTACACTTGTAATAGTAGTAATTTTAATGTGGGTATTTATTAGCTATATAGTTCCTCACCTAGCAGATAGCTTAAGATCTTTAACTAATGATATACCTAACTATATAAGCAGCTTGCAAAATGAGATAATGAGTAAAGTAAATGATTTAGATATGTTAAAAAATACATCTTTTGATATACAATCTATGATACAAAAATTCTTAGCTTTTGTTCAGAATATTATTAATATGTTTATTTCTAATGTATTTAATTTCACTATAGGAATAACAAACTTCTTTATGAATTTATTCTTGGGAATCATAATATCTATGTATATTTTACTTAGTAAAGAAAAATTAATTTTACAATTTAAAAAGTTTATATATGCCTTTTTGAATGGGAAAAAATGTGAAAGAATAATGTACATTTTAAAACTAACAAATAATAAGTTCTCTAAATTCATATTAGGCCAATCAATGGATGGATTAATACTTGGAACAGCATTCTTTATAGTCTTTTCCTTAGTTAAAATACCTTTTGCACTATTAATAAGCATAATGATACCTATTTTAAACTTCATTCCTATATTTGGTACTTATGTAGGGATTGCTATCTCAGCGTTTATAATTTTGATGGTAAAACCAACATCAGTGTTATTGTTTTTAGTCTTAGTATTTACAATTCAACAATTAGATGGAAAATTTGTTTATCCTTTTGTAGTAGGAAATTCTTTAGGTCTTTCTCCTTTATGGGTATTACTAGCTATTGTTGTAGGAGGAAATTTATTTGGAGTAATTGGTATGGTACTTGGGATGCCCATTACTAGCGTAGTTTATGAGTTATCATCAAAAGCAATAAATGAAAGAATTAAGAATAAAGATATTACATTTAAAAAGATTGAATAAATATAAATTTATATACAAAATGAATTTTTTTGTTGACAAATATTATCAAAATGCATAGTATAAATATTAATTAAAATAATCATAAAATTAAAAAAAGGAAATATAATAATTTATAATATTATTTTTTAAAATATGGTTATAATAATAATTAATTTATTTTAATAATTAAGAAAGGAGGCAAAATTATGAGCAAAAAACTATTCATACCAGGACCAATAGATGTAAATGAAGATGTTTTAGCACAAATGGCAAAACAAGTTATAAGCCATAGAGGAAGTGAAGCATCAGCTTTACAAGAAGCTATAACTGAAAAACTTCAAGATTTATTCTATACAAAAAATAATATCTTATTATCAACATCCTCCGGTAGCGGCCTAATGGAAGGCTCCATTCGCTCCTGTACTTTAAAGAGAGCAGCAGTACTATCTTGTGGTTCCTTTGGTGACAGATGGTATAAAATGGGCGTATTAAATGGTGTTCCAGCGGATTTATTTAAAGTCGAATTAGGAAAAGCTATTGAGCCAGAAATGGTTGATAAGGTATTATCTACGAATAAATATGATACGGTCATGGTAACTCATAATGAGACCTCAACCGGAATAGCTAATCCAATAAAAGAAATTGGAGAGGTAATTAAAAAATACGATAATATTATTTATTGTGTAGATGCTGTTAGTTCAGCAGGTGGTATGAAAATTGAAGTAGATGAATCAAACATAGATATTTGTTTAACTTCAGTGCAAAAAGCTTTGGGCTTACCACCAGGAATGTCTCTTTGCACCTTCTCAGAAAAGGCAAAGAAGAGAGCAGAAAAAGTACCTAATCGGGGTTATTATTTTGATTTACTCGCCATCTATGAGTACATCCAGAATAAAAATTATCAATACCCTTCAACACCTTCCCTTTCACATATGTTCGCTTTAAATTTCCAACTGAAAAAAATCTTAAATGAAGGCCTAGATAATAGATTTAATCGTCATGAAGAAATGGCAAATCTAGTTAGAGACTGGGCACAGGAACACTTCCAAATTTTTACCGATGTAAATTATTTGTCTAATACCCTTACCGTTATCAAGAATACACAAGGAATCAGTGTATCAAATCTCAATAAAAAATTACAGGAAAGAGGCTTTTTAATAGCCAATGGATATGGAGACCTTAAAGAGAAAACATTTAGAATTTCTCACATGGGCGATTATACAGTAAAAGATGTAAATGAATTATTAATTAATATTAATGAAATTTTAGGATTTTAATATTAGAAAATTTAATTTGCGTCATTTGTTGTACAAAGTTTTAATTTAAAAATTTTAGTTTGAATATTAAGAAAGTTCTTGATATTTATATGAGATAGAAATTATAAGGGTAAAAACTGGAGGTAAATACTATGTGTAAGATATTAGTAACAGATGGAATGAACAGAAATGCTGTTAATAACTTGAGAAAGTTTAATATAGATGTTGAACATAAATTTTACGATGAGATGGAACTTGGGGAAAAATTAAAAGATAAAGATGTGCTAGTTATTCGTTCAAAAAATGTAATAACAAAAGAAATTATAGATAAAGCATGTGAAGGAAACACTCTAAAATTAATAATTAGAAGTGGTGTTGGCCTTGATAACATAAATGTTGAATATGCAAATAAAAAGGGAATCAAAGTTTTCAATACGCCTAATGCTAGCACAAGATCTGTTGCAGAACTTACAATAGGTCAAATAATAACTTTATCAAGATTTATAAATATTTCAAATATAACTATGAGAGATGGGCAGTGGAACAAAACAAAATATGTTGGTACAGAGATATTTGGTAAAACTCTTGGAATTATAGGTCTTGGAAGAATAGGAAAAACTGTTGCTAAAATGGCTCATGATTTAGGAATGAATATAATTTATTACGATATACTTGGGGAGATGAACTCTTGTAAAGATTATACTTTCTGCAATTTTGAAGAAGTATTAAAAAATGCAGACTTTTTAACTATTCATATTCCTTTAGAAAGAAATCAGGGATATTTAATAGGGAGAAAAGAGTTCAATATGATGAAAGATAGAGTTTACTTTATAAATCATGCTAGAGGTGGACTAGTTTGTGAAAAAGCTTTAATAGAAGCATTAGAAAATGGAAAAGTTGAAGCTACTGCTCTGGATGTTTATGAAGAAGAACCAAAAGTTAACTTAGAACTAGTTAATCATCCAATGGTTTCTCCAACGCCACACCTTGGGGCTTCAACAGTGGAAGCACAAGAAAGAATAGGCAAGGAAATAGTAAAAATAATATATAACTTTTTAGTAGAAGAAGAAATAATTGATGATATGAAAATAGCACTATAAGAATAAATATAAATTAACAAATAAATTTTAGCGAAGCAAATTTTGAACAACGGAATTATCTGAAGTGGTAGCGAAGATAATTCGTTGGCGATATGAGCGAAGCGAATTTGGGGGAGGAAGAACAATGGCAAATATAAAGCCTTTTAAAGCAGTAAGACCTGCAAATGAATATGTAAATATGGTGGCAGAACTACCTTATGACGTGATGAATAGGGAAGAAGCAAAGAAAATAGCAAAGGATAATAAGTATTCTTATTTACACATAGATAGAGCAGAAATAGACTTAGATGATAATGTAAATGAGAACGATGAACAAGTATATATAAAAGCTAAAGAAAATTTAGATACGTTTATGAAGAAAAATGTATTTGTAAGAGATAATAAAGATGCAATTTACATTTATAGAGAAATAGTAAATGATAGAGCACAAACTGGTATAGTAGCTTGCGTGGCAATTGATGACAATATAAATGGAATAGTAAAAAAACATGAATATACCAAGCCGGACAAAGAGTTAGATAGAACTAATCATATAAAATACTGTAATGCAAATACAGGAACTGTACTTTTAACTTATAAAAACCAGGAAGAAATAGAAAAAATAATAGATTATTATGTTTATTTTATGACACCAATATATGATTTTAAAACAGATGATGATGTTATTCATACTATTTGGAAAGTGGAAAAGGAAAGAGATATTAATGATCTAGTAAATGAATTTGCAAAGGTAGAAAATCTTTATATAGCTGACGGTCATCATAGGTGTGCAGCAGCAGAAAATATAGCATTAGAAGAAAGAATAAAAAATCCAAATTATACTGGAGAAGAAGAATTTAACTACTATACAGCAATGATAGCTCCACATACTGATTTAAAACTAATGGATTATAATAGAGTTGTAAAAGACTTAAATGGCTTTACTGAAGATGAATTTTTAAATAAAATAAAAGAAAAATTTATTGTTAAGGAAGCAAAAAAAAACTATAAGCCAACGCGTAAGGGACAAGTTGGAATGTATTTAAATAATAAATGGTATGAAATAGAATTTGGCAAAGAATATTTACAAGATAGAGACATAGTTGAAACTTTAGATATTTCTATTTTACAAAATCATATATTAGATGAAATTTTAGGTATTAAAAATCCTAGAGCTGATGAAAGAATAGATTTTATTGGTGGAATAAGAGGACCAAAAGAAATAGAAAGAAGAGTAGACGATGATATGAAAGTTGGTTTTTTAATGTATCCAACTAATATAGATGAATTAATTTCAGTGGCAGATGAGAATAAAATTATGCCAGCTAAATCTACTTGGTTTGAACCAAAGGTAAGATGTGGACTTTTCTTACATGAATTAAATTAATATAAAATTTAATAAAAAAAGCCAGAAGTATAGTTACTTCTGGTTTTTTTGTTATAGAAAGGTCTATTATATACCTTTTAAAATGGTTTAGAAGATAAAAAATATTTAATAATAAAATAAAATTTTTATTGCTAAAGTCAAAAAGCTAAGCTACTATTAAATTATAAAGTACTTTATATAATGAGGTAGTACATAAAGGGAGGTTAATAAGTTTGTGAATTTAAATAAAGAATTATTAAAAGGTCATATTGACACTTTGATTTTATCAATACTAAACCAAGAAGATTCTTATGGATATGAAATTGCTAAAATAGTCAAGGATGAGACCACATTTGAATTGAAAGAAAGTACCATGTATGTTTCATTAAAAAGGTTAGAATCGAAAGGATTAATAAAGTCTTATTGGGGTGATAATCAAGATTCAGGAGGAAGAAGAAAGTATTACAATATAACAGAAGATGGAAAAGAAGACTTGGATATAAAAGTTGAAGAATGGAATTTTATACAAGAAGTTATGAATAAATTTTTAAATAAGGGGAAATAAATTATGAAAATCATAGAGGGATATTTAGATAGATTGTATAAAAATGATGATAGTAAAGATGCAAAAGAGATAAAGGAAGAGATAAAAGAACATTTGATAACTTCTGCCAAAGAATATATTAATCAAGGGTATTCAGAAAATGAAGCACAAAATAAAGCAATTGAACAATTTGATGGGGGTAATGATGAAGAAGCATCTGTTGAATTACGCTCCATATATACGAAGAAAATAGATGTAAAAAAAGAAAGATTAAAGAAATTAGCAAGTTTAAGATTAAAGATACTTAATGCTTTTGGTTGGTTTTTTGGTGCAGCATGTTTGGTTGCTTATAACAGTTTTTATAACAAAGTACCTACTTGGTTAATGGCAGTATTAACAATATTAATAAGTATAGTAATTATTTTAAGTATTATAATTGTAACTTTAAAGAGAACGATGGAAGACTAATTAATAGTTGGGTGTTAGATAAAATTTCATGGGGGGATATATATGAACGACAAATCATCATTAAAAGAAAGTATAAATAGTACAGAAGAATTAAATTTAAATAAAAAAATGAAGTTATTTAAAGATACTAAATGGATATCATTTGGAACTTATATAATGACTGTTGAGTGTTATGTTTCTCATAAAGGTGTGGTAAGCTATGTGCCTATGATAAATATAATGAGTTATGAAGAGACTAGTACAGTCAAAGCATCATATAATGGGGAAAGTTACTATATAGAAAATAAAGAATTATGTAAGAACGTATCTATAGGTGATAAGATAATAGTTACTATTAAATACTCTTATGATAAAGATGACAATCTAATATATATGAATGTTCACCATAGTCATCCTTATCCACTAACTGATATTTAAATATATAGAAAATTTAACAGATTATGAATATAAATAAGCACTTAATTTTAAAAATATTGTATAAAAAGGCCTCCTATAAAATAAGTTAATATTTTCATAGAAGGCTTTTATAATTTTTATTTTATTAAATCATTTTTATCAGTGGAAGTAGCACATTCCACTGAAGACAGTTTTTTATTTCTAAATGGTTCTAAAAAGCTTTCTTTATTAAACATAAATAATCCAGCTAAAATAATCATACCACCTAAAAGAGTAGCCTTATCAGGAACTTCTCCCATCATTACAAATCCTAAGATTGTAGTCAAAAATGGTGTAACAAACATATAATTGCTTACATAAGTAGTTTTTTCTGCTATGGAAATGGCCTTTGCCCAGGCAATATAAGCAAGAGCAGAAGAAAATATTCCAAGAATTAAAACATATATTATATGTTCAATTGGAGCATGTAAAGTAGGTCCTACAGATGAAGGTAAGAACACACATAAAAATAAAGTTCCAATAAAAATGCTATAAGTACTAGCCTCTAAAGCTGTATATTTCTTTGTTAATTTTCTTTGTAGTAAATTATAAGTAGCAAGACAAAGTGCAGCTAGTAATAGCCACAAGATACCTTCATTAATAGATAAGGTACCGTTCATTAAGGTTAATACTAAGATTCCTATAAACTCAATTCCGATGGCAAACCATTGATACATTTTTAGTTTTTCCTTATAAAAGAATGATGCCAAAAAGGCTGTAAAGACAGGAACCATGGCGATTACAATACTAGCAGTAGCTGAAGTTACAAGTCCTGTACCTTTTGTAAATAGAATTACATAGATAAAAAATCCAATACATCCAGAAAGTATATAGGTAAGAAAGTCTTCTTTCTTAGGCTTATTAATTTTCATAAAATAAATAATTACAATTAAAGTTAATGATGCTGATAAATATCTTAGAAAACTTAAAGTATACACATCAAAGTATTGAAGAGCTAGCCTAGTAAAAACAAAAGCCATTGCCCAAAATATTATTGTTATAAGTGCATAAAAATGATAGTTTTTCTTCATAATATTTTCCCTCCTATAGTTTTATTTTCAATTAGTAAAATATATCAATAAGTGAATTATAACAGTTGTAAGTCTCTTATAGCAACGTAAAATAAATGATAATTAAGAAGAATTAGTGTATAATTTAATTAGAAGATAAAACTGTAAAAGAGAAATATAATTGGGGGGATAATATGGTTCAAACTATAATAAGAGTGGGAAGTCTTATATTATTATTTATAATAGTAACTAATATTTGGGCACAAAAAAGAGCAAGAGATGAAGAACAAAATAAAAATAGCAAAAAGAAATAGTAATCAGACATTATAGCATCTTTGAAAAAAGGTGCTTTTTTAGATGTACAGTTAATTAGGTGTAAGAAATCTTAATAGGAAAAGGTGAATTCTATGAAAAATTTAATTAAGAAATATATAGTAGATTATGTGAGAGAATATGAAAAAAGATATGATATAAGCACAACGTGGAGAGAACCTTTAGTTGGCTTTGCTGATGCTAATCATAAAGATATCTCTCGCATAAGAGAGTATACTTTTGAAGAACATTTAATGCCTAGTGATATATTAGATGATCCAACTATTATTATTGCTTATTTTGTTCCTTTTACTAAAGATATAGCTCATTCTAATATTGATGGAGAGTTAGCATCAGAAAAATGGACTTTAACTTATCAAGAAACTAATGAAATGTTTATTAAATTAAATGATTACCTTATTAAAAAAATAGAAGAAATGGGATGCTGTGCAGCCGTATGTAATGTAGCTAGTGATTTTAAAACAGATATATTAAAAAGTAAATGGTCTCATAGACATATGGCAAAGATAGCTGGCCTTGGAACTTTTGGAATTAATAATATGTTAATTACTAAAGAAGGATGTTGTGGAAGATATTTTACCATAGTTACAAACTTACAGGTAAGTCCAGATAAACCATTAGAAGAAGAAAATTGTTTGTACAAAAGAAATAAAAGTTGTTTAGTATGTGTAAAGCGTTGCTTCAGTGGAGCATTAAATGCGAATAATTATGATAGATTTAAATGTTATGAAACTTGTATGAAAAGTTTTGATAAGTATGAAAAATTATATGGAAATAGAGAAGTGGAAAAAGGTAAGCCAAGAGGAGGAAGCCAGGTTTGTGGTAAATGTGTAGTAAATTTACCATGTTCATTTAAACAACCTTAAATATATTTTTTTACACGAAAAAGAGCTAAGCCGCCTTAGCTCTTTTTCTGGTACATTTTTTAGGGTTTTATTTTATCATCAAATTGTGAGTTGATTACAAATTAAGATTGAGGGTTATTTTCACCACTCGCAACTCTTTCTTCCCAGAAAGTAGCTCCTTTTATTCCAAGAGGTGTAGGGTCAAAGTTTATATCATCTCTAGGAATTCCAAGTTTCATTTGTCTTTCATAATCTTTAAAGCATTTAATAACTGTATTAGATAGAAGAACTATAGCGACTAAGTTTAACCATGCCATAAGTCCTACGCCAATATCACCCATTGCCCATGCAAGACCTGCACTCTTCATACATCCAAATGCAGTCATAGCTAATAATACAAATCTCAATACATTAATTGCAACTTTACTACCTTCACCTTTTTTAACTTTTTTAACCAAATAAGTTAAGTTAACTTCTGCTATATAATAATAAGCCATTAAAGTAGTAAATGCAAAGAAGAATAATGCTATGGCAACGAAAGCAGAACCAAATCCAGGAACTAAGGTATCTACAGCATTTTGAGTATAAGCTGGGCCTATTTCTGGAATACCCAATTGAGGCATATTTTTAACAATTGCTTTGCCTGTAGCTTCATAATAAGTGTTGTAGCAACCAGTCATCATAATCATAAATCCTGTTGCTGAACAAACAAATAATGTGTCAACGTAAACAGAGAAAGCTTGAACGAAACCTTGTTTTGCAGGATGCGATACTTCAGCGGCTGAAGATGCTTGTGGTCCAGTACCTTGACCAGCTTCGTTTGAGTAAACGCTACGTTTTACACCCCAAGCTATTGTAGAACCGATTATACCACCAAACGTTGCCTCTGCACCAAATGCAGACTTGAATATTAAAACTAATATACCTGGTAAATCAGCTATATTAACTGCAATAATAATAAGTGCCATTAAGATATATGCTCCACCCATAAAAGGAACGATAAATTCTGCAGCAGAACCTATTCTTTTTATTCCACCAAAGATTATAAGAGCAAGAAATACAACTAATATAACAGCTGTAATATTAACATTAAGACCAAAAGCATTGTTTACAGATATTGCAATTGAGTTAGCTTGAACACCAGGAAGTAATATTCCTATAGCGATAAGTGTAACAACTGCAAACGTTATCCCGTAGATTTTAGAAAATGTAGTGCTTCCAAATCCCTTTTCGATATAGTAAGCAGGTCCTCCACGATATTCACCCTCGTGCTCCTCTTTATATAACTGACCTAAAGTTGATTCGGCAAAAGCTGATCCTGCACCAAGGAATGCTGCAAGCCACATCCAAAATAGTGCTCCAGGACCTCCCCAAGCTATAGCTGTAGCGACGCCGGCAATATTACCAGTTCCTATACGACCAGCAAGAGCTGTACAAAATCCTTGGAATGAGGATATACCTTGTTCTGATTTTTTACCTCCAAATAATAAAGCAACCATTTCTTTAATATTTCTAATCTGCGAGAATCTAGTTCTAATGCTAAAATAAATACCAACACCAAGACAAGTCCATACAAGTGCTACACTCCAAACTACAGAGTTAATACTATTGACTATGTTTTCCATAAAATTCCCTCCTTATAAAATAATAAATTATATAAAAAGAATAATATATAAATATTTCTTTAGTAAATTATAGTCTGTAAATACTATTTAATAGTGTTAAGAATGCGTTACTTTATGTTAAAGTAAATTAACATAAATATGCAAAATTAACATAAATAATTGTAACTAATTATGCTATAAAACTTAATTACTTTAAAAATATTACTATGTTTGTGATATAATAGTTAATCAGAGTTAATAATTAAAGATAAGTAAATAAAAATTTTGAGCGAAGTAAATTTTAAGCAACAGATATGTCTGAAGTGAAGCGAAGGCACATTGTTGGCGATATGAACGAAGTGAATTTTAAATATAGATTGAGCAGGTGATAAAATGGAAAATAAATTTTTACCAATATGTAAAGAAGATATGATTGAAAGAGGATGGGATGAGTGTGACTTCGTACTTGTTACAGGAGACGCTTATGTTGACCATCACAGTTTTGGGACAGCCATTATATCAAGGGTGCTAGAGCATGCTGGATATAAAGTAGGAATAATTGCTCAACCTAACTGGAAAACAACAGAAGACTTTATGAAACTTGGAAGACCAAGATTGGGTTTTCTTGTTAATGGAGGAAACATGGATCCTATGGTAAACCATTATTCTGTTAGTAAAAGACAAAGAGATAAAGATCTTTATTCACCAGGTGGGGAAATGGGTCATAGACCAGATAAAGCTACAATAGTTTATTGTAATAGAATAAGGGAAGCATACGGAGATATTCCACTTGTAATAGGAGGAATAGAAGCATCACTAAGAAGATTTGCTCATTATGACTACTGGAGTGATCAAGTAAGAAAATCCATATTAGTAGATAGTGGGGCCGACTTATTAGTATACGGAATGAGCGAAAGACAGATAGTTAAAGTTGCAGATGCTATAAATGATGGATTTGATCCTAAATATATAAGCTTTATAGACGGAACTTGCTATATGGCAGATAGTTTAGATGAAGTATATGTTGACTATGTATTAACACCTTCGTTTGAAGAAATAAAAAAAGACAAAGTTAAATTTGCACAGGCTTTTAAAATACAAGAAGCAGAGCAAGATCCATTTAGAGGAAAAGCAGTAGTTCAACCTCATGGAAATAAATTTATGGTTCAAAATAAACCTGAACCACCACTAAGTAGAGAAGAATTAGACCAAGTATATGCACTACCATATATTAAAAACTATCATCCATCATATGAAGCTAAGGGTGGAATACCAGCTTTAAATGAAGTTAAATTCTCAATAGTAAGTTCTAGAGGATGTTTTGGAAGTTGTTCATTCTGTGCAATAACTTTCCACCAAGGTAGAGCTGTACAAAGTAGAAGTCATGAATCTATACTAGAAGAAGCAAAGGAAATTACACATTTACCAGACTTCAAAGGATATATACATGACGTAGGTGGACCTACTGCAAACTTCAGACAAGAAGCTTGTAAAAAACAAATAACAGAAGGAAAAGGTGGATGTAAACATAGACAATGTCTAGATCCATCACCATGTAAAAACTTAAATGTAGATCACAATGACTATATAAGTCTTCTTAGAAAAGTTAGACAAGTACCAGGTGTTAAAAAGGCATTCGTACGTTCAGGTATTAGATATGATTATGTAATGGCTGACAAAGATAATACATTTATGAGAGAATTAATAAAACATCATGTAAGTGGGCAATTAAAAGTTGCGCCAGAGCATGTTGCAGAAGAAGTACTTTATTATATGCAAAAACCAGCAGGAGAAACTTACGATAGATTTAGACAAAAATTCTTTGCAATGAATGAACAAATTGGATTAAAACAATACTTAATACCATATTTAATGTCTTCACATCCAGGTTCTACATTAAGTAGTGCAATAGAGTTAGCTGAATATTTAAGAGATATTAAATATCAACCAGAACAAGTTCAAGATTTCTATCCAACACCAGGAACATTATCAACAACAATGTTCTACACAGGATTAGATCCAAGAACTATGAAAGAAGTTTATGTACCAAGATCTAAAACTGAAAAAGCAATGCAAAGAGCCTTACTTCAATATTCTGCACCTAGAAACTATGAGTTAGTTCATAGAGCTTTAGTTGAAGCAGGTAGAGAAGACTTAATAGGATTTGGGCCAAGATGTTTAATTAAACCTAAAGAGGCTAGAGGCGCATTAAATAGACAATTTGATAAAAATAAAAAAACTAATAAATCTAATGATAGAAATTCTAAAGGTGGAAGAAATAACAATAACACTGATAGAAGAAGTAGCAAAAGTAATTCAAGAGATAATAAATCAAAAGGTAAAAAGAGAACTAAGAGATAATGTTTATATAAGGTTAAAAGGTATATTTATCAATATACCTTTTATAAATTACATAATTATTTAGTAAGTATTGTCGCAATAGATATTCAAAAAACTATGCAGAAAAATTTAATAGTTAAGTTATAAAAAACCTTGATATATTCATATAGACATATATCAAGGTTTAATTTTTAACATATAAAGTTTATAAATAGTGTTATTATGGCTGAATTGACAAAGTCAATAAATAAACAACCAATAATAGGAACTACAAAATATGGTGTATGAACAAATCCATATCTGTTAGTTAGCTCGTCCATATTTGCAATAGCATTTGGAGTTGCACCCATTCCAAATCCACAAGTTGCAGATGCAAAGACCACAGCCTCATAGCTTTTACCCATAATTCTATAAGTAATAAAATAAGCAAAGCATCCTACTAGTATAACTTGAGCAAATAACATAATCATAAGAGGTAAAGCTAAATCAAATAATTGCCAAAGTTTTAGCCCCATTAAAGCCATTGTTAAAAAGAATGATAAACTAAGTGATCCTAAAGTCTCAATTTCTTTTTCCACCATTTCTTTTCCAAGAAAATCATATAGATTTCTTATTATGGCAGCTGCAAGCATTGCTCCTATATATGATGGAAATGTTAATCCTGAGTTTTGAATTAAATCAGATATTATTGATCCAAGCCCCATAGCAATGAATAAGAAAGATGCACCAGTCATTAATTTTTTTAAACATAAAATATTTTGGTTTTCTTCATTAAAATCGCCAACTTCATCTGGTGGAACTTTAGAGTTTTCATCATGAACTGTTTTTATTTTATGATTGTGTATCAGATTTCTAGCAACTAATCCACCGATAATACTTCCCATTATTAAGCCAAATGTAGCTGAGGCAATAGATACTGTTGTAGCACCAGAGACACCCATACTTTCTAATAAAGGCCCAAAAGATCCTGCAGTACCGTGACCTCCTATCATAGGTATAGATGCTGTACAAAGTCCAAGTAGTGGTTGTAAATTAAATAGTGATGCTAATGTTACACCAACTGTATTTTGTAATACAACAAGTAAAATTGCAAGGCCGAGGAAAGTAACAACCTTCATACCACCTTGTTTTAATATTTTAAAACTAGCAGTAAATCCTATACTAGTGAAAAATGCCGTCATAAAAATTTCTTGTAAAGTTGTATCTAAGTTTATAGTTGCTATGCTTGTAGTTCTTAATATAAGAACAAATATTGCGAATATAAACCCACCTACTACTGATGGAGGAATGCAATATTTTGATAGTATAGAAAATTTATTTCTTAAATATTTACCAATATAAAATACAATGGAAACTAAAGCCATGGTCTCATAAATGTTTAAATTAAATTCCATTTCTTGATTAGTCCTTTCTATATAATGATTTTAAAAAATGTATAATATATATATGATATATTATAAAAATTTTAATGTAAAGACAAAATATAGTATAAATATATTAATAAATTTATTTATATGTCTAAGTATGTAGACAAAGTATTAAAATAAATGTATAATAATTGATTACTAACTACGAAGGTTGAAAGGAGAATATTATGTTAAAAAGTATCTATAATCCAATGTCACAAGTTTTTAAATACTTATCGATATCGATAGTATTTATGTTTATAGGATATTTATTTGGACTAATGTTTTTACCAGACAGTTTTATTTATATGGCAAATACAATAATAGCAGTATTAATGGTAGCATTAATACTTATGGCTTTATTCTCTAGAAAAAGCATAATTCCAAGAAGATTTTCCATGAATTTTGTTTACCTATTTACATTTATCGATGGAATATTAATGTCACCAATTATAAGCTATTATGTGGGAAGTATGGGAACAGGAATGGTAATAAACGTATTATTAGCTACAGCTGTTATATTTGGAGGACTTGCATTTGTAGCTAATAGAAGTGAAAGTGGAAGATTCCTTAGATTTGGGCCTACATTATTTATTTCATTAATAGCACTATTAGTAATGTCTATAGTAAATATATTTATTGGCGGGAGTGTATTTAATATAATAATAAGTATAGTCGGAATTGTAATTTTTTCTGGATATATATTATATGATGTAAGTTTATTAAAATCAGAAATAGAATATGGTGGAATAAATGATAGAGATGACTTATCAATCCATGTTTTAAATTTATATCTTGATTTTATTAATATATTCCTAGATTTACTTAGACTTGTAAGTGAATTGACTGATTAATAAATTAAAAAATCCTATGATACAAACCTTGTATTATAGGATTTTTATTATATAATAGATTGTAGCCTTTATAGTTTTTATAAAAATAAGTATAATATAGATAAGCTAAAATTAGCTATATAGTATAAATCATAAATAAACAATGATAAAAAGGGGACAAAAATGGAGGATGTTATTTTATCTAAATTAATAGATGAGCAATCGAATGGGATAATAGTATTAAACAAGGATTTAGTAGTATTATACGCTAATAAAAAGGTAAGAGAATTTTTTTCATCAAACATAAATCAACTATTAGGAAATTTCGTAAAATGTAATAATACTATTGTTGAAAGTTGTTATTGTCAACAAACATCTAAGTGTAGTGAATGTATTTTAAACAATGCAATAAGACAATTAAAAGAAACAAACATTAAACAAATTATAGATAATCTTAAGTTTAATTCTGATGGTGAATACATTAATATATCTTTAAAAATTTCACATGAAGGTGATTATATAATTTTAGAGTTTACTGATTTATGTAACTTATACGAAGAAATAAACTTTTTATCTAGAATGATGGATAAATCAAAGGATATAATGTTTTTTAAAGATAGTAATTTGAAATATAAATATGCCAATCAAAGTTGTGCAGATTTATTCAATTGTGACAAAGATGAAATGTTAGATAAAGATGATAATGAGCTATTAAGACTAAATTGTATTGATGAATTATTATATAGAAAACTAAAAATAGGTGATATAAATACACTTAAAAAAGGAAACTATAATCATACTATATACTATAAAGAAAGACATTTAAATATATCAAAGGAATGTATTGATGGTGGAATTTTATGTATAGCTGCAGATATAACAGAAGAGAAAAAGGCAAATAAAAGAGCTGAAACTGATGTTTTAACTGGTTTAAATAATAGAAGAAAATTTATAAATGATATGGATGAAATATTGAAATATGATGGAAATAATTTTTATTTGGCCCTTATAGATATAGATAATTTAAAATACCTAAATAATAATTATGGACATTTAAAAGGAGATGAGTATTTATCAAAATTAGGTAAAATACTTGAAGATACTAGTAAAGGTAGGTTTTATAGAATAGGTGGAGATGAGTTTGCTGGCCTTATTAGATTAAAAAAGAATGCATTAGAGTCCATGTTTGATGATATTTTTGACACATTAAAAAGTTTAAATTGCAACCCACCATTAACAATAAGTGTAGGTATTGTGCTCGTTGATATTAATAAAACATATATAGAAAATTATAAGGAAGCGGATAATTTATTGTATGAAGCAAAGAAAAAAGGAAAAAATAGATTTATATTAAGCTAAAAAAGCATGTTGAAAAATCAACATGCTTTTTTAATTATACGGATCTACAGCAATGTTATTTAAAGCAATTCTATCTAGAATTAATAAAGCTCTTTTTTCTTTTTTTATAATATTTTTTGAACAAAGTTTATCTACTACTCTCAAAAAATGCCTAGAATCTGATTCAAGAAGCTTTGCTAATTGAGTGAAGTTATCTGTGACGATCTTATCTTCAGGTTTCCTTTTAGAAAAAAGTAAAAATAATCTAAGGTATCACACTTAAGGCAAATGTGAGGACCTTTTTTGAAATAATGAAGTTCAATATACTTTTCTATTCATTCAGTAAAAATTTCATTAATTTGAAATTTATTAATATAATAATTTAATTTACTTTTATAATTTAATATTATCATGTTTATATCCTGAAAAAAATCAAAAAGTATGTCATATACCATAATATCTAGTAATAATTTTTTGATATTATAGTTAAGCTAATAAAAAAGGATTATATCACATAGGAGGATAGAATGACATTGAAAAAAATTGTATGTTTAATGACCTTACTTATAGTGACTATATCTTTATTAGTAGGATGTGGAGGCAATAAAGATAATGGAGCTAAGAAAGAAGAATTAAAAGTAGCAATGGTTACTAGTGTTGGTGGAGTAACTGACGGAAGTTTCAACCAAAGTGCTTGGGAAGGTCTTCAAAAAGCAGAAAAAGATTTGGGAATAAAAGCAAGTTATATAGAATCAAAGCAAGAGGCAGATTATGTAACAAATTTAGAGCAAGCAGTAGATAATCATAATGATTTGATTCTTGCAACAGGATTTCCAATGCAAAAAGCATTATTAGAAGCAGCTAAAAATTATCCAAATCAAAAATTTGCTATAGTTGACGTAGATTATGGAGATGAAACACCTGATAATGTTACTTGTATATCATTTAATGAAGAGCAATCAGGATATGTAGTAGGTTTAGTTGCAGGAAAAATGACAAAGACTAATAAAGTCGGATTTGTTGGTGGGATGAATAATGTAGTTATCAAAAAATTCCAAGCTGGATATGAAGCAGGTGTAAAAGAAGCTAATCCAAATACAAAAGTTTTAGTACAATATGTTAACTCATTTGCAGACCAAGCAAAAGGTAAATCTATAGCAAATCAAATGTACAATAATAAAGCAGATATATTATTTGCATGTGCAGGCGATAGTGGTTTAGGAGTACTTGAATGTGCGAAAGAAACAGGAGAATATGCTATAGGTGTTGATAGAGATCAAAATAATATAGCACCAGACAATATACTTACATCAGCAATGAAAAAAGTAAATGAGGGTGTTTATACAGTAGTTAAAAACTTAAAAGATGGAAAATTTGATGGTGGGAAAACTTTAGTATTTGGTTTAAAAGAAGAAGGTATAGGCCTTGCACCATCAACAGATAAAAATGTTCCAAAAGATGTAATAGATTACGTTAATGGAAAAATAGAAAAAATAATAAACGGAGAAATAGTAGTTCCGAATAAATAAATAGAAAAAGTGGCTAAATTTAAGCCACTTTTTTATATATTAACTGATATAAATTTATATTAGTATTATATTAATAAAAATAGACAGTAATAACGTAGTGAATATTAAATTTAATTAATGAAACTTTTTATACTATTTATACGTCTAATATATAGGAGATAGTCTTTCTCATATGACGAATTTGTAAGTTGAAATGTAAAGGTTTTAGTGTGATAATAAAATAAGGAAGTTATGTTTTTAACGAGCATAAATATGAAGGGAGCTAATAACAATCGAAAAATTTTTAAAGAAACTTTTAATATTGATATTAGTTGTATTTGTAGGAATATGGGTGTATAACTTTTTAAAAGAAAAATACATACAGCAAATAAATGAGAAATATGAACAAGAAACTAAAAATATGAGTGAAGATGATTTGAAAATAATAAATGAAGTTATTTATTTAGCAAAAGAAAGAGAAGGTCAGGAATACACTTGGGGTGGTAAGGGAGAAATAATAACCAAAGAAAGATTAGAAGAACTTGTAAGTTACTATGGTGAAAGTTACTATCCTTTAGATAAAAAAGATTATATAGGAAAACAAGGATTTGATTGTTCAGGTCTTACTTATTGGACGTATAAAACTATAATTAATGTAAATATTGGTTATTCTACAACTGAACAAAAAGCCGTTTTAAAGGATTATAAAGTTCAAATGAAAAATATTCAGCCAGGGGATCTTATTTTTACACCAGGTCATGTAGTTATGTATATTGGAAAAGGAAAAATAATTAACTCAGCCAATAGAAACCCTTATCCTGTAGGAGGAATAAAGATAGAGTCTGCTTTACCTTACAAAAATGGACAGGCATATCGTCCTATAGATTATATTAATGCATATTTAAAATAATAAAATTAAGACGTTAGATTATATTAGGTGAAGTATTTTAGGGGGAGTTTTATAAATGATAGATATTATAAATTTAAGCAAAAAATTCGGAAAAGTGCACGCATTAGATGATGTGTCATTTCAGATAAAAGAAGGGAAGATAATAGGTATATTTGGGATAAATGGAGTAGGAAAATCAACTATATTAAAATCTATAGCTGGTGTAATTAGACCAGACAGAGGAAAAATTCTTATAGATGGTGAAGAAATGAATCCTAAATTATATAATAAAATAGCCTTTGTACCAGATATGGATACTTATTTTCCACACCTTACAATAAAAGATACCTTTGCATTTATGAAAGAGTTCTATGAAAATTGGGATGAAGGAAAGGCAATAAATATGTTGAAAATGTTTAATCTTACTGATGATAAAATGATAAGTACTTTATCCAAGGGAAATAGAGCTAGAATTAAAATTATTCTTGGTTTTGCACAAAATGCCAAATATATTTTACTAGATGAACCTTTTTCTGGGATAGATATTTTTAAAAGAGAAGAATTTATCAAGGCCATGGTAGAATACATTTCTCCAGAGCAAAGTATCATAATAACAACTCATGAAATTGCCGAAATTGAAGAAATAGTTGAAGAAGTAATAATACTTCATGAAGGAAAATTGGCATTTAATTTTGATGTAGAAGAAGTTAGACAAAATGAAAATAAGTCTATTATAGATAAGATGAGGGAGGTATATAGGGGTGAGTAGGATTTTAACACTCTATGATATAGAGTTTAAAAGAATCAAAAATATTTATTTCTCTATCTTAGGATTGCTTACAATAAGTAATCTTATCTGGTTTGCTTATAACTTACATTCAGTAGCCAGACAAGTTCAAGAAATTTTGAACGTAAGAGGGGGAGTAGGTTTACTTAAATCAGAAGAGGCATATATGATTATAAAAAATGGAGACTTAATATATTCATTGTATGTTTTATCTTTATTTTTTATGATTTTAGCACTCATATGGTGTTTATATTACACATTAGTAATATGGTATAAAGACTTTTCAAATAAAACAAAGGTAGTTTATACTTTGTTTACTTTACCTTATAATAAGTTTAATATATTCACATCAAAATTAATAACAGCAGTGTCATTTATATACGGTGTATTAGTAACACAGCATATATTGTGGCTTATAGAAATATTCATAATTAAAAGTTTTACTGGTATTAATATTAGTGAAATTATTCATATTATAAATTACAACAACTCAATGAGCTTTCTATTTATGGGATTGCCTATATACCCATTAGAAATATTTATGTACTATGTATTAGGACCTATTTTAGCAGTTATTGTTTTGTTTACAGGAGTATTGATTCATAAATCTTTTGATAAACTAGGTGGATTTTTAGGTTTATCTTATATTACAATTGCTGGATTTGTATATATGTTTATTTCGACTACTTCTATGATATTTGCAGATGAATTGTTAAAAAATCATATTTTATACTATGTAATTATGGGGGCATTATCCCTTATTATTTCTTATAGATTATTAAATAAAAGAATACATGTTTAGGGGGATATTATGAATAAAAAAATTTCAAAGATATTTTTAATTATTGTATCATTAGCCATGATATTAATTATTTTCTCCTTAAGTTTTATTACAAAAGATAAGATAGATATAGAAGATGTATCTGGAGATAGAAGTGCTCTTGGGGATATGAATATTGTTTATCAAAAAAGAAAAGGTATGTATGAAACAGATAATATTATCATATCTAAAGATAAAGAAAAAGTTGAAAAGAATGTAAAAGAAGGTATTACAAGTTTCACCATATCAAAGGAAAATATAGGTAATAGAGAATTATTGCAAATGTCCAATGATAAAAGTAATATTTGTGAAACAGATGATGAAATTACTAATGTGTCTCTTTTAAATACTTATTCACCTTATAGTGGTGATGAAATGACAGTATATATTGATAAAAAAGATAAAAAAAGTTCAAAGATTAAAAATTATGAAATAATAATAGATGATACTATTAATGTAAATGGAGACAGTGTTTATAAAGCTTTACCAATGAGAGATAATGATAATATTTATTTGGCTATTATTTCATCAGTTTATGATGATAGTGATCAAGATGAAAATAAATCACAAGATAGTGAACACGATGTGTATAAACAAACTTATTTAAGTTTATTTAAATTAAATCTATCTTCACAACAATCAAAATGTATTTTAACTAAGTCATATGATCCTAATGAAATGTATACAAATGGTGACGTGGGATTTGTAAAAGATAATGTAGCATATTTTGTTACTCATGTAAAAGATGAAGTAAGTAAAGAAATAAATACATGCTTATTTGGTTTTAATATTATTACTAAAGAAATAAATATAATTAATTTAGGAGTTGAAAATCAAAATATAACTAATTATTCTATTGATGGCAATGAGGTATTGCTTTCTTGCGATGTAGATCCAATAAGTAAAAGAGTCAAGACTTTAGCAGTTGATTTGGATAATAAAAAAATAATAAGCACAAATGAAATAGACGCCAAGTCCAAAGACGATTATAATAGATATATTTTAGAAATGAGACGCTATAATGATAAAACATACCTTATAATGTGTGATTATAAAGAGGATGATTATGTAGATGGTGGAAATGGGTCTCCAGACATGGACTATTATATTTATGTTATAAATGAGAAAAATAATGAAATTTTATACACTGGCAAAATAAAAGAAAAAATTATGTATAATATAGCTTTTGGAATTGTAAAAGATGAAGAACTATAACATAAAAATCCCTTAGAATAATCTAAGGGACTTTATTTTATATGGATAAATAAAGATTATTTTACATATTATTGAAATTTGGTAACATTTCTGTAATTACCTATGTTACTATTTTGTAATTCAAAGTAACAAGTATGTAACTGTAATTTTTCAAGGGGTAATGATATTATAATAGTATAAATAAAAGAAAAAAGAAGAAATCTTAGATATCTTAAAATATATTAGAAGGAAGTGTTGAAAAATGAAAAAAGGAATTATAGCAATAACTTTATTATTAACAGGAGTATTATTAGTAACTCCAATAGCAAATGCAATATCACAAAATGATGAACAAGTAAATGTAAATCCAGTAAAAGTTGAACAAACTTCAAATATTGAAAAAACAGAAGTTGTAAAAGACAATGAATACAAAACAATACAAAAGGAAGAAACTAAGAAACCAGTAAAAGTTGAAACTACAGTTGTAGAAAATAAAAAACCAGTAAAAGAAGAAATGAAGGTAAATAATAAAAAAGAGGAAACTAAAAAAGAAGAAACTACTAAGCCAGCTGATAATACAGTTGTAAAAGATGATAAAGATAAAGAAGAAGTTAAAACAGGAATGACAAAATCACAAGCTGAAGTAATCTTAAATAAATACATAAAAGATGTAGAAAAAGCTGACTTTACATATACATACCAAGGTGACGAAAATGCTTTTAAAGCAATGCAAGAAAAAGGAATAAGAGGATATGTATTTTTACCAAATATAGAAACTGATTTAGCATACTTAGTAGACAAAGATAGTGGATCAATATATTTCTTCCATCCATCAGGATACTTTGAAATATTACAATAAAAGAGATTAATATAAGTAAGAACTTAGTACTAAATAAAGTACTAAGTTCTTTTTTTGTTAAATATGTGAAAATTATATTTATGTTTGCTATAATTTTAGTATGATTTTAGACTAATATTAATCAAGGGGGAGAGCGTATGTGGTTTGATAAATTTAGTAAGAAAAATTGTAAAAATTGTTATGCCTGTGTAAGAGTATGTCCAGTTAATGCCATAGAAATAAAAAATGAACAAGCAAGAATTAGAGAAGAAAGATGTATAGTTTGTGATGCATGCTATTTGGCATGTCCACAAAAAAATAGATTAAGCACATCAGAGGTACCAATTGTAAAGCATTATATAAAAAATAAAGAAACAGTAGTAGCTTCTATTGCACCAAGTTTTGCGGCTATTTTTGGGAACAACAGCCATAAAATACCTGGAGTATTAAAACATTTGGGATTTTCTTATGTAGAAGAAACATTAGTAGCAGCTCAACCTATAATAGATGAATATTTTAAATATATTAATAAAAATGATGGTGAAAATTATATAACAACTCTTTGTCCATCCATAATCAACTTAGTAGAAAAACATTATCCTAATTTAATTGAAAACTTAATACCTGTTATATCAGCTTTTGCTTGTCATGGAAGAATTATTAAAAAAAAGTACGGAGAAAATGTAAAAGTTGTATTTATAAGTCCTTGTCTTGGAAAAAAGGATGAATCAAGATTTGAAAATAGTGTTGATGCAGTGATTACACTAGAGGAACTAAGAAGATGGATAAAACAAGAGAATATTTCTTTTGAAGATATTGAAGAGAGTTCATTTGATGCTATTAGTCATTATAACAGGGTTTTTCCATTTGTGTCTGAAAATACAGATTACTTTTTTGACTCTAGTAAAAATAAAGAAGTAGTATCTGTAGATGGCCCAAATGATTGTAAGAAGACGATAGAGGCAATGGTAAATAAAAGAGTAAGCAATGTAATATTTGATATGAATTTCTGTGAAAGTGGTTGTCTTAGAGGTTCTGGAATTGCAGATGATGGAGCGAGTTCTTATGAAAGAAGAAAAAATATAGAGAATTATAGTAAAAAGTGCGAAAAATTATATAATGATAAAATAGACAACTCTTATGATGAAATACTATCAAAAATAGATTTACATAGAAATTTTCAGTCTAAATATAGTCCTTTAAAAGAGCCTAGTGAAACAGAGCTTAGAGAAATTTTAAAGTCTATGGGTAAATTCGCAAGAATGGATGAGATAAATTGTAAGGCATGTGGTTATAAAACATGTAGAGATAAAGCCAAGGCAGTGTTTAATGGTTATGCTGATACTAGTATGTGTGTTCCATATATGAGGCAAAAAGCGGAAAATAAGGCAAATGTGATTATATCAGCTACACCTAATTTAATTGGCATAGTGGACAAGGACTTATGTGTGGAGGAATTTAATCCAGCTGCACAAAATTTCTTTCAAGTTAGTAATGACGAAGCCAGAGGAGTACCTGTCATTATGTATTTGGATGAAGATAAATTTCAGCAAGCAAGGGATACAAGGAAAAATATTATTGGGGATAAGATAGAACTTCCAGACTACAATGGTGTATTAGATCAAAATATTATATGGCTAGAGGAAAATCAAATTTATATATGGATAGCCAATAATATTACAAAAGAAGAGAATAAGGAAAAAGAATTACAGACAATGAAAATAAACTCAATAAACATGGTTCAAGATGTTATAAATAAACAAATGATGGTGGCGCAAGAAATAGCAAGTCTTCTTGGAGAAACAACAGCAGAGACAAAAGTTACCTTGACTAAGTTGAAAAAACTTATTGAGGAAGAGGGGCATAGATAATGAAATATTATATAGACTTTGCTTATGGGAGCTTATTAAAGTATGGAGAAGAGTTATGTGGAGATAAGGTTGAGTTTTATGCTGATGATGAACAATTTATTGCAGTACTTTCTGATGGAATGGGAAGTGGTGTAAAGGCTAATATTTTAGCAACTCTTACATCAAAAATAGCTCTTACAATGCTAAAGGAAGGAATGAGAATAGAAGATGTAGTTGATACTGTTAGCCAGACACTGCCTATTTGTTCACAAAATAAAATAGCTTATTCTACGTTTACTATGGTAAAAGTGGCGAAAGATGGTATAGCTTATATTGTTGAATTTGATAATCCTACATTATTTTTTATGAGAGGAAAAAACATACTTTCATTAGATTGGAATGAGATAATAATTCATGATAAAAAAATAAGAGAATGTAAGATACAACTCACAGAAAGAGATAGGATAGTGCTTATTAGCGATGGTGTAGAATTTGCAGGAGGAAGAAAAACTTTAAATTATTCTTGGCAATGGAAAGATATCTCAAAGCATTTGTTGAAATTTACTAATGAAAACATGAATGCAAAAACTATTACAAACAACCTGTTAGGAGTTTGCAATCAATTATATTACTTTGAACCAGGAGACGATACTACTGTAGCCACTATAAAGGTCAGCCATGATAGCAATGCAGTTTTATTTTCTGGGCCACCTATCAATAAAAGTAAGGATAAGGAAGTTGTATATGAAATGATGGGAAGTGCAGGAAAAAAAATAGTTTGTGGTGGAACTACGGCAAATATTGTTGCAAGAGAGTTAAACGTAAAATATCGATCTAGTACAGATATTATAGATGAAGATGTTCCGCCAATAGGATATATAGAAGGAATAGATTTGGTAACAGAGGGAGTATTAACACTAAGAAAATCATGTGAGATATTAAGACGATTATTAACTACTAATGATGATAGTTTTTTACATAAAAAAAAGGATGGAGCCACAATGCTGTCTAAAATGTTGTATGAAGATTGTATTCATATAAAAATGATAATAGGAAGATGTATAAATCCAGAAAATATGATGTCAGATATACCAGATGATTTAAGTGCAAGACTTTATGTTTTAAATGAAATGAAAAATATTTTAGTTAAACTTGGTAAGATTGTTGAAGTTGAATACTATTAAAATAATGTGAAAAGTGCTATTTTTAATGATTTAATATCTTTGAAGATAGCACTTTTTTAATGAAGAAACGGATGTTTTAAAAATTAGATATAAATTTTTTCATAGATTAAAAATAATAAGTAATAATAATCAAGTTAATTAAATATAAATTAATATGTGTGTGGTGCTAGCTCAAAAAGTGTCAAAACCTCCAGGAATATATTTGCACCATGCACGCCGATTATTTAGGAGGTGATAATAATAAGAAAATTACTAAAGATAAGTATAGTAGTCCTGTGTTTATTAATGATTAACTTAGTTTACATTAATAAAATTCATGCTCTTCCTCAGGGGGTGGATAGAGTTGAAATTGGTAATTGGACTAAGACGAGAGAAATTAATGAAATAAAGGAGGATGAAAAGAAACTTAACAGCGAGGATTTTAAAAATATCAAAAATATTAATTTTGATGATACTTTAAATCCATTAGAGATATTCACTAATCTTTATACTCCAGGGGACAAATCAATGAGAACTGTAAACATTGTAAATTCATTTAAGCCTGAAGATGAAAGTAAAATTAAGGGAAATAAAGTTCTTAGAACGAGAGTAAGAACTTTTGAACCTATTTACTCATTCAATTATAATACAATACAAACCTGGCTTGAAAGTAGTGTAAGTCCAATTTGGAAAGAAGGATATTTAGAAAGTAAAATTATAACGTGGCCATGTTATGTTGAAGTTTTAAAATATGAGCTTACTGGAGAAGCACCCATAGAATGGAGAATGCTAGAGGGGGAATTTAAGTTAAATAAGGAGCAATTGGAATTAATAAAATCAAAAAAAGTACAACCTGTTATAGGTATTAAAAGTAAAGAAGATTGTCATCTAATATTACCATTTTGTGATTTATTAAATGTTTTTATTAATGGTGAAATAACAGATATTAATTACAGGGCATCATCAGAATCTTATAAATACAAAATAGATAAAACTATTGGTAATTATAACCTTACAAACACTGCAGAGCATAGTAAGTACTGCAATAAGGAAGAAGATAATATTTTGTCTCAGCACACGCGCAATAGACATATCGATTGTAATATTCTAAAACCAACTACTAGTGATAATTATTATAAAATGGTTGGAGATATATCTCAGTATATAAAATCAGGAGTTCGTGATTATAAAATATCCTTATTAATAGGACAACTTGGTAGAATGGGAGAAGACGTTCTTAATTATAATGGTGGGACAAGCCAAATATCATTATTTCTAATTGAAAATCCTCAATTTAAATTTAAAATTAAGCCATATTTATTAAATGAAGATAATGAAAAAGAATACATAGATTCAGATTATAAATTTTCTTACAACGAGAAAGTATTATTTGATGTGGAAATTATAAATGAAAGTAGTGCTTATGACTATAATAATTTAGATATTCGTATGGATTTAATAAAAGAGATAAAAGAAGGAGGAGCAAAGGTTAGTGATGTACTGCAGATAAATAAGAGTGATGCAAAATACAAAGGTATTAATATAAAAGATAGTGTTAGTTTATATTTGAATGATGAAAAATCACCTTGTTCAATCGCTAAATTATCAAATCTAAATAAAGGGGACAAGTTAACTATAAGTAGCTATAAATTTGCTTATACTGTTACAGAGTACAACGCTTTAAAAGAAAAAATTGATTATGATTGCATTCTTCAGTTAAATTATTTAAATAATCACACCCTTTACAAATACACCAATACAAGTAGATTGCAAGTAAAGCCCTTAGAAGGAAGGCTAATAGTTACAGTAAATGGAGATATGGAGAATTACTTTTATTTAAAGCTAAATGGAGAAACAAATTCATCAAATATCAAAGTTAAAAGTAATAAACAATATACTATTTGTAATTTGGATTATGATAAGACATATGAATTGTCCTTGATTAATTCATCTTCATATAAACCAGTTAGTAATCAAAATTTTGTATTAAAAAATGCACCAGGACTTAATACAAAATCCATAATAATAAATACAAATGTAAAATCTAATAATTATTTTACACAAAGGAAGATTGATGAAATTATTATAAACAGGTGATAAATATGAGTAGAAGTAAGAAAAGAAAAAATAAGAGAAGAAATAAAATTAAGAAATCACTATTATTATTAATTGTTATTATTGGAGTGTTTTTTTGCTCTCTTATTGTTTATGGAGAAGATGCTTTTCATGCTATGAAAACTTTTCTTTATGAAGATAAAGCCTTGGAGATAAAAATAAAAATTGAGAAGAACGATGATTTAGAAGATGTAGATTTAAACTTTATAAATGAAGGTAGTTGTAACGTTTATCTGAGAGGCTTTGTTTTTGTTTATCCCAAAATTGAAGGAGATAATGGGACAACTTTAAGCAATTCATCTGTGAAAATTAATTATGGTAATGAGGATAGCTGGTTTGTTAATGAAGATAATTATATTTATTATACTAAACCATTAAAGGTAGGAAACAGAACGGAAAAACCTATGGTTGAAAGTATAGAGATTAATTTAAGTGAAGAAGATAAAAGGATGCTAGGAAGTGGGAAGTTAAGTATAGATGTTGTGATGGAATCTGTTCAAGTAAATAATTTTGCTTATAAACATGAATGGAATATGGAGGATACTGATTTGGAAAGTTATTTTAATAATAAAAAAAATGAAACCTATGAAGGCGATGAGATAATAAAAATAATTAATTAAATAGAGGGGAGATTAAAATGGAAAATAAAAGAAAAACGAAGAGAATTGCTATAGCATTAGCATGTATATTAATACCACTTGGAGCACTTGGATTTGGGTACTTTGTTGGAGGAGATAAGGCGACTGACAAAGAAGTAGCTAATACTTTAACTGTAGATGGTAAAATAGAGGGGACTGTAGTTAATACACAAGATGCAAATACAGATGGAATTGTACCTGGTGACACCATTTCTAAAACTATTAATATTAAACCTAATTCTACTGCGCCTAGTTTACTTAGAGTTAAAATAGAACCAAGTTGGTATAATGGAAATAATAAAACGGAACTTCCAGTATCAAATATTAAGTTTATTTATACTAATAATATTGTAAAAGATGATTTTACTACTAGTGGAAAAGACTATTGGTATAAATGTGATGATGGCTATTTATATTATATGAATTCTGTCACAACAACAGAAGCGATGGAATTAGTTGAAGGAATTAAATTTCTAGGTGGAAGCGATGACACAGATGCAAAAGAGTATCAAGGTAAAAATTTGAAAATAACAGTCACTATGGATATGATTCAATGTAAATATGCTCCATATAAGACAAGATGGGAAGTGCCATCAAGTAGTGAGCTTTATACTAAGCTAAAAGCTTTATGTCCAGAATCAGATAAATATGTTGAAGAATAAATAACTAAATATCATGACTAAAACAAGCCTTATTGAATAATACTACCAATTGTAGTACTATAAAAATAAGGCTTAATAAGTTTTTGAGGAGTGATATTTTGAAGAAAATCTTAATGTTAATACTTTCTATAATTTTAGGAGTAAATGTAACAGGATGTAATATAAATATTTCATCTAAGAATGTTAAAATAATAAGCGCCAGTGGATTACCAGCAGTAACTATGTGTAAACTGGCGAAGGAAGAAGATAAAATTGAAAAAGGATATAAAACTACATATACTTTTGGAAGCGATGAAGAAACTGAAAAAGTTTTATATAATGAAGAATATGATATCGCTTTAGTACCAACGGATATGGCCGCTAAAGTTTATAACAAAAACTCAAACTATGAAATTTGTGCAAGTATAGGACAAGGTTCATATTACTTAGTTACAACAGATTCGAGTATAACAGGTTTTAATAATACACTAGTCAATAAAGACGTAGCTATTTTAGAAAAAAATTCAATGATAGATACTACAGTAAAATCAATATTAAAAGAAAATAATGTGAATGAATCCTTAGTAAATTATAGATATGTGAATAGTGCACCAGAACTTGTTACAGCATTAGCATCTGGAACAGTAAGAACAGGTGTTGTACCAGAAACATATCTTACAACTTTATTATACAAACATAGTGGATTAAAAATTTTAACTTCTACAAATGATGCTTATGATAAAACATTTAATACACAAGGAGGATACCCACAGTTTAGTGTAATAGTTAAAAAAGATTTTGTAAAAAATAATAAAAAATTTGTGGACAAGTTTCTATCAAAAATAAAGGAAAGTATTGACTTTGTAAATACAAACCCATTGCAAGCAGGTGCTTATGGAGAAGAATTTAAAATATCTGTAAAGCCACAGGTATTATCAAAAGCTATAAAGAGATGTAATCTAAAATTTAAAGAAGTTGATGAATTTAAAAAGAACTATGAAGAATTCTTTGCTATACTATATGATTACAATAATGAAGTTGTAGGGGGAAAAGTTCCTGATGATTCAATTTACTACAAATAAGAAAATAAAATTACATCAAGATAAAAATAAAATGCAGGTAGCACTTTCATGTGTTATCCTGTTATTTTTATGGGAGATAATAGCTTTAAGAATAAATAATGATATATATTTACCCACATTGGCACAAGTTTTTGCAAGTATAAAAGAAATTGTATTAGAGGATAGATTTATTTTAGATGTGTTTTCAACTATATCAAGATGTATACTAAGTTTTGTTATGGCATTAGTAGTAGCATTTGTATTAGGAATAATTTCTTATAGTTTTAACATATTTAAAAATTTTTTAACGCCAATAACATCTCTAGCTCGTTCCATTCCGAACATGGTTTTAATAGTTTTAGCATTAATTTGGTTTAATAAAGAAAGCGCACCTTATATTGTTGTATTTATTATGGTGTTTCCAGTTTTATATGATGCAGTTTTAGGCTCAATGAAAAATATAGACAAGGGAATTTTAGAAATGGCTGATTTATATAAAATTAGTAGAAAAGATAAAATACTAAAAATATATTTGCCAGCAATAAAATTTTCGCTAATATCAATTTTATCATCAACCATATCCCTTGGATTTAAAATTGTAATTGCAGGAGAAGTTTATGGACAACCTTTATATGGAATAGGGGCAATGATTCAAAATGAAAAAGTTAATTTTAATACTACAGCTATTTTTGCTTGGATAATAATTATTGTAATAATTTCATCCTTATTAAATCTTATTGAAAAATTACTGTTAAGGAGAGCTTTTATATGGAGACGATAAATAAAGAAGATTTAATATCAATTAATAATATAAACAAAAAATTTAATGAAAAAGTTGTATTTAAGAATTTTAATATAGATTTTTATAAGAATAAAGTTAACTGCATTATTGGAAAATCAGGATGTGGAAAAAGTACATTATTAAACATAATTAGTGGGATTATACCCAATGATAATGAGAATTTTGAAACAATAGAAAAGTATGGAGTAAGTTATATATTTCAAGAGGATCGATTAGTTGATTGGTTAACGGTAGGTGAGAATATTACACTTGTAGTAAAAAAACTTTATAATAAAAAGATGTCAGATGAACTGTGTGAAAAATATTTAGATTTAGTAGGAATAAAAGAATATAAAAATTATTATCCTCAAATGTTAAGTGGAGGACTTAGGCAAAGGGTGAATATCGCAAGAGCTTTTATTTATCCATCAAAAATTGTCATAATGGATGAGCCTTTTAAATCTATTGATGTAATTAATAAAGAAATAATAATGAATAACTTTAAAAAAATCCTAGAAAGAGAAGAAAGAACAGTATTGTTTGTAACACACGATATAGATGAAGCGCTTTTATTGTCGGATAAAATTTATGTCCTGGGAAACTCTCCTATTAATATTAAGAAAATAATAGATAAAAAGGATAATATAGGGAAAATAGATATTTATAAATTAATTTAAAATATAAAAAACTTCTGCAAATAATGCAGAAGTTTTTTAATTAAGATTTATATATTATTAGTCAATTAGATTACCATATAGTACAGGATAATAATTAGAATTAGTTGTATTAGGATTGAAATCGGATACCTTAACGCGTCCAAAACCTTCTGAAACAGAGTCTGTAGACTCTATAACTTTACCTTCACCAATATATATTGCAATATGGTGAACATGATATAAGACACCATCAATAATTTCTTCCCTGCTACAGTGACCATTATTTTCTACACTGTTGCATTTTTCATTGTTAAAGAAAATTAAATCTCCAGGTTCTATGTTATCAAAATCTATATTTTTATTATTATCTAAGACATATTTAGCTTGTCTATTAGAAGTCAAATCATTTATATCACTTACGCCAATAGAGTCATAGCAATAAGCTGCAAAAGTATTACATCTATATTGATCAGGGTTTGTACCATAAGTAATTCCTAATTTACCTAAACCATTATATATTAACTGAGTTCTAATATCATCCTCACGACCATCTATGATTTTCATATCATGTGCTACACCATCTTCATTAAATGTAAAGTTAATATTTGCATAAGTTATAGAATCATTGTTTAACATTTTGTAGCTTTCTTTATTGAAATAGTATAATTTATCCTCAAATGACTGTAATCCAGCTAAAGCATAGGCATATTTGTTGTGGAAATAATATGTATCATTATCAACAGTTTTAAATCCAGAAATAGCTTTATGAGTTATTTCATCATAGTAGTATAATTTTCCACTCATTTCTTTAAGTCCAGAAATTGCAGCACCTGTTGAGTTGTCAAAATAATATCTTTCGTTGTTGAAATTTCTATAACCTCTAGCCATCAAACCATCTTCTTCAAAGTAGTAAAGCTTATTTTCTATAGTTTTAAATCCATTTTTAAATATTCCTCCATCTTCAAAGAAGTAATAACCAGTTTTCTTACCATCTAGATTAAAGATTTGAAGGCCAGTTTCTTGTTGACCACATTTATTGAAGTAATAAAGCTTATTATTTATGCTGGTAAGACCTTTTGCCATGACACCATCTTCTTTAAAATAATAAGTTCTATTATTAATTGTTTTAAACTTATTCTTTAAGACATCTCCATTGTCCAAGAAATAATAAGTATTCTTATCTGAAGTTTCTCTAAGACCGGTTAACATTCTACCAGTAGTTTTAGAAAAATAGTATTTGATGCCATTGATTTCTTTAAGTCCATCTTTGAAAACGTCTCCATCATTTAAGAAGAAATAAGTATCATCCTTATTAACTTTAATAAGACCAGTCAACATTTCACCTGAAGTACTAGAGAAGTAGTATTTTTGATTATTAGCCTCTCTAAGGCCAGTTAACATTCTACCAGTAGTTCTAGAAAAATAGTATTTAGAGCCATTAATTTCTTTAAGACCATCCTTGAAAACGTCTCCATCATCTAAGAAGAAATAAGTATCATCATCATTAATTTTGATAAGGCCAGTTAACATTTCACCTGAAGTACTAGAGAAATAGTATTTTTGCTTATTAACTTCTCTAAGGCCAGTTAACATTTTACCAGTGGTCTTAGAGAAATAGTATTTTTGCTTATCAACCTCTCTGATACCAGTTAACATTCTACCAGTAGTTCTAGAAAAGTAGTATTTAGAGCCATTAATTTCTTTAATCCCACCTTTAAAAACATCTCCCTCATCTAAGAAGAAATAAGTATCATCGCCATTAACCTCTCTAAGACCAGTTAACATTTTACCAGTGGTTTTAGAGAAATAGTATTTTTGCTTATCAACCTCTCTAAGGCCAGTTAACATTTTACCAGTAGTTCTAGAAAAGTAGTATTTAGAACCATTTATGTCCTTAATCCCACCTTTAAAAACATCTCCCTTATCTAAAAAGAAATAAGTTAATTTTTCATCATTAACTGTAATGCTTCTAAGACCGTTTAACATAGCGCCGGTAGTTTTAGAAAAATAATACTTTTTACCTTTGATTACTTTATATCCTGTAATTTTTTCACCTGTTTCTGGACTATAATAATAAGTTTTACCGCCTACATTTACAAGGGCAGAGTATGATGATTCTAAGATTAAGTCAGATTTTGTAGCAAAGCTAGTTACAGTTTCTATACCGATTAATGAAATACTAAGTACTGAAATAGATATTCCTAGAAGTAATATTTTTTTATTTGAAAATTTAGCCATGTACACCTCCATAGTTCATATATATACGAAAAATTCTTATCTAAAAATATTTTACCATATATATTTATTAATGGTAATAAAGTGTAAATAAAAAGTATATTATGTACTAAATAAAATGTGTTTTATAAAAAAATTATATTAATAACCATTTTAATTTAAAAATTTGTCATTATAGTATTATACAGTTGATAATTAATAAATAATATTATAAAATTTGAAAGAGGGTCATTATTAATGGGGAGGTAAACATGGATTTAAGAATAAAAATAGAAAATTATCTACCATGCAACTGTGAAGAAGAAAAAGACAAGGAAATAATGATAAAATATATTAATACTTTTGATGATGTGCTTACTAGAAATAATGAGATAGGTCATTTTACTTCATCTTGTTGGATAGTAAATAAAGATAAAACAAAAGTACTTATGATTTATCATAACATTTATGACTCATGGTCATGGACTGGTGGACATGCTGATGGTGATGATGACTTACTTTATGTTTCGTTGAAAGAAGCAAAAGAAGAAACTGGGATTAAAAATGTAACGCCTTTATCTGAGGAAATTTTTTCTTTAGAAGTTCTTGGAGTAGATGGTCATATGAAAAAAGGTAAATATGTGGCATCTCACATGCATCTAAATGTTACTTATTTACTTTGTGCTGATGAAAATGAAATGACACACATTAAAGCCGATGAAAATAGTGGAGTCAAATGGTTTGACTTAGATGAAGCAGTTGAAGCTAGTAATGAGCCCTATATGAAAAAAATCTATGGCAAACTTAATAAGAAGCTAAAAGATTTAAAATAATAAAGGTGGTTTAATATGATTAATGACAGAATTTCAAAATTAAGAAGTGTTATGAAAGAAAAAGGCATATTTGCTTACATAATTCCATCAGCAGATTATCATCAAAGTGAGTATGTTGGGGAATTCTTTAAAGGAAGACAATTTATATCAGGATTTACTGGTTCAGCTGGTACAGTAGTAATAACTCTAGAAAAAGCTATACTTTGGACAGACGGAAGATATTTCTTACAAGCTGAAAAAGAATTATCAACTTCTTGTGTTGAACTTTACAAAATGGGAGAAGAAAACGTTCCTACAACTTTTGAATACATAGAAAATGTAGTTCCAGAAGGTTCTAAAATAGGATTTGACGGAAGAGCTATAAGTGCAGCTATGGGAGCTGGATTAGAAGCTAGTTTAGCTAAGAAAAATATAACTATATCTTATGAAGGTGACTTATTAGACGAAGTATGGGAAGATAGACCAGCTTTATCTGATGCAAAAGCATTTTTATTAGATGTTAAATACAGTGGAGAAGATTTCACAAGTAAAATAGCTAGAGTTAGAAAAGCTATGCAAGATACTGGAGCAACAACTCATATATTAACAAGCTTAGATGACATAGCTTGGTTATTCAATATGAGAGGTGGAGATGTTAAATATAATCCAGTTGTACTTTCTTATGCAGTAGTTACTTTAGACAAAGCTATATTATTTGTTGACGAAAATAAATTAAATGATGAAATAAAAGCAAGCTTTGGTGAAGAAGTAGTTGAAATAAAAGGATACTTCGAAATAGATGAGTTTGTTAAAACTATAGAAAAAGAAGATGTAGTTTTAGTTGATAGTAATAAAATAAACTATACAATATTAAAAAATATACCAGAAGGTGTAAAAGTGTTAAATGCTATGAATCCTTCAACTATATTCAAAGCAGAAAAAAATCCTGTGGAAATAGAAAACACTAAACAAGCTCATATAAGAGATGGTGTTGCTGTAACTAAGTTTATGTACTGGTTAAAAAATAACATAGGAAAAATAGAAATAACTGAAATAAGTGCAGCAGATAAAATGACTGAACTTAGAAAAGAACAAGGACAGTTTATAGAGCCGAGTTTCGCTTCTATAGCTGGATACGGTGCTAATGGGGCAATAGTTCACTACAGTGCTACGGAGGAAAGTAATACTACTTTAGAGCCAAAAGGATTATTCCTATTAGATTCAGGTGGACAATACTTCGATGGTACAACTGATATAACTAGAACTTTTGCTTTAGGAGAGCTTACAGAAGAAGAAAAATCTAACTTCACATCAGTTGCTAGAGCAATGGTAAGATTATCTGGAGCTAAATTCTTATATGGTGCAAATGGATATTATTTAGATATATTAGCTAGAGGAATCATGTGGGAACAAAATCTTAATTACAACCACGGAACAGGACATGGTATAGGTCATGTACTAAATGTTCACGAAGCTCCAAATGGTTTCAGATGGGATAATAGAAACTTAGCTACATTAGAAGAAGGAATGATAACTACTAATGAGCCTGGATTCTACAAAGCTGGTTCTCATGGAATAAGGTTAGAAAATGAAATGCTTTGCAAAAAAGGTGTTAAAAATGAATATGGTCAATTCATGGAATTTGAATCGATAACAATAGCTCCAATAGATTTAGATGCTATAGATGTTGATCTTATGAAAGAAGATGACAAAGCATACTTAAATGAATATCACAAAATGGTATTTGATACAGTTAGCCCATTCTTAACTGCTGAAGAAGCTGAATGGTTAAAAGGATACACTAGAGCTATATAGCGTTCTATAGATAAATTGAATTTATATGTTAAGAATAAGTCTCTTTAATTAGAGGCTTATTTTTTATACAATAAAATAGGTTATATAATTCAATATTTAAATGTGATAAGTTTCATAAAAAGGGACAAATTCCTACATTTATACCATATACCTAAATACAATTAAAATATTGTATGTAAGTCTATAAAAAGTTAAAATGCTTTAACAAGGGTAGTTTTAAGAATACGAGAACAAGTTTAAAGGAGAATAAAATCATGAAACAAAAAATCCAAAGATTTGGTGGAGCAATGTTTACCCCGGTATTATTATTTGCTTTTGCAGGTATAATGATAGGATTAGCTACAATTTTCAAAAATACTCAAATTATGGGAACTATAGCAGAACCTACAACAATTTGGTATAAAGCTTGGTTTATGATAGAACAAGGATCATGGACCGTATTTAATCAGTTGCCACTATTATTTGCAATAGCGCTTCCAATAAGTCTTGCAAAAAAACAAAATGCACGTGCCTGTATGGAAGCATTCGTAATTTATTTAACATTTAATTATTTTTTAAGTGCATTGCTTCTACAATTTGGACCTGAGTTTGGAATAGATTTCGCTGCAGAAGTTGGGGGAACGAGCGGTCTTGCAATGATAGCAGGGATTAAAACACTAGATACAGGTATGATGGGAGCAATATTAGTATCAGGTATAGTTGTACTTTTACATAATAAATTTTATGATATAGAACTACCAGATTATTTAGGAGCCTTTAAAGGATCAGCATTTGTTGTAATGATAGGATTCTTTGTGATGATACCAGTAGCACTTGGAGTAGCAATAGTATGGCCTAAAATGCAATTTGGTATGATAGGATTACAAGAATTCTTCAAAAACTCTGGAACCATTGGTTTAGGTGCATATGTATTATTACAAAAGTTATTACTACCACTAGGTTTACATCACTTTATATATGCTCCAGTTTTATTTGATTCAGTAATAGTTGAAGGAGGAACAATCGCTTATTGGGCAAATCATTTGAATGAATTTGCGAACTCAACTGCTCCATTAATTCAGTTATACCCTATGGGAGGATTTTCAAATGGAGAATTAGCTAAGGTATTTGGAGTAATCGGTGTTGCTTGGGCATTTTATACAACAGCTAAACCAAGCAAAAAGAAGATAGTACTTGCTTTAATGATTCCAGCAACATTAACATCAATAATGACTGGTATAACAGAGCCATTAGAATTTACATTCTTATTTGTAGCTCCAGTTTTATATGTTGTTTACTCAATATTAGCTGCAATTATGGCTATGGTAATGCTTGCTTTTGGTGTAATAGGGAACTTTGGAACAGGGTTACCAAATATAATATTTATGAATATAATACCTTTATTTAAAAATAGAGAAATGATGTATTTAACTATGTTAATTATAGGTATAGCTTTTACATTTATACATTATTTTGTTTTTAAATTTATGATACTTAAGTTTGATTATAAAACTCCAGGTAGAGAAGATGATGAAGATGAAATCAAACTTTACACAAAAGATGATTACAAGTCTAAAAGCTCATCTGCAAAAGGAATAGATGAAGATTTACTTGTAGATGCATTAGGAGGATTAGATAACATAGTAGAAATATCTAACTGTGCTACAAGACTTAGATTAGCTGTTAAGGATGAAAATCTTGTTAAAGATTTAGATACATTTAAAAAATTAGGAGCAGTTGGCTTAGTTAAAAGTGGTAAATCAATACAAGTAATAATTGGACTTAATGTTCCTAAAGTAAGAGAAAATATAGAAATTTTAATTAGTTAATATTTTTAATAATTATATATAAGGAGTGACAACATGAAAAAATTTTCAATTTTAGTAGCAGGTGGAGGAAGTACATACACACCTGGAATAGTATTAATGTTATTAGATAATTTAGATAAATTCCCAATAAGACAAATAAAGTTTTATGACAATGATAAAGAAAGGCAAGATATAGTTGCTAATGCTTGTGAAATCTTAATAAAAGAAAGAAATCCAGAAATTGACTTCTTAGCGACAACAAATCCTGAGGAAGCTTTTACAGATGTTGATTTTGTAATGGCCCATATAAGAGCAGGAAAGTATGCTATGAGAGAATTAGATGAAAAAATACCTCTAAAACATGGTGTTGTAGGTCAAGAAACTTGTGGACCAGGAGGAATTGCATATGGAATGAGATCTATAGGTCCTATGATAGAATTAATAGACTATATGGAGAAATATTCTCCAAATGCATGGATGTTAAACTACTCTAATCCAGCTGCTATAGTTGCAGAAGCTACTCGTAGACTAAGACCGAATTCTAAAATATTAAATATATGTGATATGCCAATAGGTATAGAACGTCATATGGCTACTATATTAGGATTAAAATCAAGGAAAGATATGACAATTAAATACTATGGTTTAAATCACTTTGGGTGGTGGACAAGTGTTACAGACAAAGAAGGAAAGGACTTAATGCCTAAGTTGAAAGAACATATAGCTCAGCATGGATATAATGTAAATCTTCAAATGTATCAACACAATGATGCAAGTTGGAACGATACATTTATGAAGGCTAAAGATATATATGCGATAGACCCAACAACTTTACCAAATACATATTTAAAATATTACTTATATCCAGATTATGTTGTAGAACATTCAGATATAAACTATTCTAGAGCTAATATGGTTATGGACGGACGTGAAAAGTTTGTATTTGGTGAATGTAAAAAAATAGCAGAAGCTGGAACTAGTGAAGGATGTGAATTACATATAGATGAACATGCTTCATATATAGTAGACTTAGCTAGAGCTCTTGCTTACAATACTAAGGAAAGAATGCTATTAATAGTTGAAAATAATGGAGCTATAGAAAACTTTGATAAAACAGCTATGGTTGAAATACCTTGTTTAGTAGGATGTGAAGGTCCAGAACCATTAACAGTGGGAACAATACCACAATTCCAAAAAGGATTAATGGAACAACAAGTCTCTGTTGAAAAATTAGTAGTAGAAGCTTGGATAGAAGGGTCATATACTAAATTATGGCAAGCAATGACAATTTCTAAAACTGTACCAAGTGCAAAAGTTGCAAAAGAAATATTAGATGATTTAATAGAAGCTAATAACGAGTTTTGGCCAGAGCTAAATTAATAGTGTAAATTTAATAATATATACAATGTAGGACTATCTTAAATTACTAAATAATTATTCATTTATATGATATAAAAATTAGTAATCAAAAGATAGTCTTCTTTATTTTACTATTTAATATATAGTAACTTATTTAAAAATGATATAATCTATATGATAAGAGGTGATAAAAATGAAAATTGATGAACTTATAAATAAATATTATGATAGATTATCTCAAAATGACTTACATATTTGGCAATATATAAATAGTAATAAGGAAGAATGTTGTAATTTGAGTATTCATGAGTTGGCATCTAGATGTAATGTATCAAAGACTACTATTTTAAGATTTGCGAAGAAGTTATCATTAAAAGGGTACAGTGAACTTAAGGTTTATTTGAACTGGGAGAAAAATTCCATAAATGACGAAAATTTAGATGATTTATTTATAGACAATATATGTGAAGGCTGGAAATCATCTATTGATGAGATAAGAGAGAAAGACTTTACAGAGATAAACGAAATGATTTATAAAAGTAAGCGTGTATTTCTATATGGAACAGGAACTTTACAGGTTGGTGTTGCTAAAGAACTAAAAAGGATGTTTTTATATTGTGGCGAGGTTTTTAATATTGTTGAAGGCGGAAATGAGACTGAAATGATTTTAAATAATATAACTTCAAATGATTTACTTATATTAATCTCATTAACAGGAAATTCTGAAAGGGCTGTCAAATTGGCGAAGCAACTATTAGTAAAAAATATACCTTTTGTATCTATTACAAAATTAAAAAATAATGAACTTGCTAGAATGAGCACGAAGAGTATATATATAGCAACTTCTATAGTTGAATTTGGCAATGGAATATTCCATGAAGCTTCAAATTTATTCTTTATATTAGCAGAAATCTTATTTTTAAGATATGCATCTTATAAGAAGAAAATGGATGTATCATTATTGAAATTATAATATTTTAAAATTGATTAAGTGAATTACACAGAAAATAAAGGATATGTTTATTTAGGGGAGAAATGAATATTTTTTTAAAACTAATCTTTAATTAAATATGGCTATGATTTTATAACCATAGCCATTGAGGTTAATTATCAATTTGTATAATTCAAATTGATAATTAAGGAATATATTGTGCTAAAAAATCATTTATTGTAAGCCAATAAAGATAAGGTGCAATTAAATCTGAATTTGCATGTTCAGCACCTTCAACAGTTAATTTTTCCTTTGGAGAATTAGTGGCATTATATAGCTTATCCATCATAGAATAAGGGACAAATTTATCACTATCACCATGAATATAAAGAATAGGTACAGTGGATTTTTTTACTGCATCTAGTGCAGAGGCTTCTTTAAAAGAATATCCAGCTCTTAACTTAGTAACAATATTAGTAACATTTAGGACATAAGAAGCTGGTACGTTTAAATAAGTTTCTAATTCATAACTAAATTCATCCCAAACGGATGTATATGCACAATCAGCTACAATAGCTTTGACATTAGAAGGTAAATCTTCTCCTGAAGCCATTAAAACTGTGGCAGCACCCATAGAAGTACCGTGAAGAACTATTTTAGAATTTGAATTATTTTTAATTATAAAGTTAATCCAACTTATTATATCTAGTCTGTCTTTCCATCCCATACCAATATATTCACCTTCACTTTTTCCATGACCTCTTAAATCTGGAATTAAAACATTATATCCCATTTCATAAAAATATTTTGCTTTAGCACTCATTAATTTACCGCTACCACCATAACCATGTACAACAATTGCCCATTTATCCGTATTATTATTCTGATTTACTATATAAGCATGTAAATTCAAGTTATCATAAGACTCAATATAATTCTCCTTATAATTAGATTCTTTTTCAAGCCATTTTTCATCATCTCGTAATTTATCACCATTATGATCTGCATATACTATATCTTTTGAATAATTTGCATTCACTGCTAGATTATAAAAGAATATTCCTACCAAAGAACTAACCCCTATGGTTCCAATCAACAAGATAAGCGAAAGGGCTATTATTATTTTCTTAATTCTTTTCATACATAATACCCCCATAAAGATTTAAGAAATATATTATCATATGTTGACTAGATTTTGACGTAGTATCATTTGGTATAAGTGATAAATAATGTAATATGACATAGGATATAGGCTTTATCTTTGATTTTCCAGATGATAAAAATCAATTTCTAATCTATTAATTACATGTATAAAAGTAGTAGAATTATAAAGGACATTATTTTGCAAAGTGAGACGACAAATGTCCTTTTATAAGAGAAATATAAAGACTATTTAAAAAAAATACTTATTGATATTATATAAGCATGAGGGAGATAAGAATGATAAAAGCAACAAGTAGACAAAGAGGGATAATAAATGCAGTTATAAGTGCTGATGGGTATATAAATGGAAATGATTTAGCAAAAATAAATCAAATATCTGCAAAAACAGTACAAAGGGAGATAAAGGATATAAATGACTTTTTACAATCATATAACTGTGAAATAATTTCTAAAAGAAGTCATGGATATAAGATAAAATATGACAACTATGATGACTACAAAATGTTAAAAAGTATAGTTGGAGAAATCGATTGTAATTGTGTATACACCTTGGAAGAAAACAGAGTAGAGTGGCTAATTAGAAAACTAGCTTTTCTATATGTGGACAGTGAAACAGAATCAATAAAACAGGATGAGTTATGTGATGAGTTATTTATAAGTTTATCTACTTTAAAAAATGATTTGAAAGTTGTAAAAAGTATATTACATAATTATGATTTAAAATTATCACGTAAAGGAAACTCAGGTGTTTATATTAGTGGTGATGAAGCTAAGTTTAGATATTTTTTATCTGATTATATTGTGCATAAAATAGGCCAAGAAAAATCAGGAACTATTTTAGAAATGATAGATATAAAATCTTCAGAAAGTATTAAATCTATAATAATTGATGTAATAAACAAATACGACTTAAATATTACTGATTTAGGATTTGATAATTTATTCAACCATATAGTTATTACTATTACAAGAATAAAAAATGACAAGATTATCAATGAAGAAAAAGTAAAGCATATACCAGAAGATGAGATTGAATATGAAGCATCATTAAATCTTTGTAGACAAATATGTAAGCTGACGGAAATTGAATTTCCAACAGCAGAGGTTGTGTATATATATCAGCATTTAAAATCTCAAAACAGATTATTTAAAGATGATAATTATTCCATAGATGAAGAAGATAGTAACAATCTAAAAACTATAAGAAAGTCTTTAAAAGAGATTTACTTACAAATAGGTATAGATTTTACTCATGATGAAATCCTGGAAAACGGTCTTCTTGTTCATTTAAAAAGTGTCCTACACAGAATACAATACAAAATGAAAATAAGGAATAATCTGCTAGACCAAATAAAGAAAAACTATGTACTAGCTTACGAGCTAGCAAACTTCTTGGCTAAAGCTATAGAAGAAGATATGAATGTAGAAGTAGATGAGAATGAGGTTGGATTTTTGGCACTACATTTTGGTGGAGCTCTAGAAAGGATGAACATAAAAGGAAGAAAAGATAGACTTCGAGTAATCGTTATATGTGCATCTGGTATGGGAACATCCATACTTCTAAGAAGTAAGTTATCAAATAGATTTGGATCTAAAATTCAGATTTGTGGAGTATATCCATCTTATAAATTAGAGGAGTTAGATTTTAAAGATATTGACCTGATAATATCAACTATTAATCTACAGTACAAAAACTTACCTATTATAAATGTATCACCTATTTTAAGTGATACAGATATGAATAAAATAAATCATTTTATAAGTAAAGGAAATGAAAATTACAAACTAGATATAAAATCATACTTTAAAGATGAAATATTCTCATCAAACTTAAATAAGGATAATTACTTAGATGTGGTAGAATACATGTCCAATAAAATGTATGAATTAGGATATATAGATGAAGTAATGAAAAATTCCTTTATGGAAAGAGAAAAACTTTCATCAACAGAAATAGGAAATATGGTTGCCATTCCTCATGCCATAGTTGGAGAAGTGAAAAAGCCTGGAATTTATGTGGCAATTTTGGAAGAGCCAATAAAATGGGTGTATTCAGAAGTTCAACTAGTAATGATGATAGCCATAAATAAAGATGTGTTTCTAGAACATGAAAATTTATTCCTGGACATATACAACCAAGTTGATGAAATGTATAAAGTAGAAAAAATAATTAATAAAAAAGATTTAAATTATATTAAGAAATTATATTAATTAGAAGGAGATAAGGATTATGAAAAAAATAGTAGTAGCATGTGGAGCAGGAATAGCAACGTCAACAGTGGCAATACAAAAATTAAAAGCTGGATTTGAAAAAAGAGGCTTAGGAGGACAAGTTTCATATACTCAATGTACAGTAGCAGAACTACCAGGAAAAGTTGCAGGACATGATATGGTTGTTACTACAGCTCAATTTAGCCAAAGTGTAGATATACCAGTTGTATCAGGATTACCTTTTATAACAGGATTAGGAGTAGATAAATTAATGGATGATATAGTTGCAAAACTAGGAATGTAGGTGGAATGAATGTTAAGCAAGGACCTAGTATTTTTAGATGCAGATTACAAAACTAGTGATGAATTTTTAAATTCTATAGCAGATGAACTATTAGAAAAAGGATATGTAAAAGAGTCTTTTAAGGATGCAATTTTAAAAAGAGAAGAAGAATATCCAACTGCTATAGGAACTGAAAAATATAACTTAGCTATACCTCATACAGATTCAGAACATGTAAATAAGCCAGGAGTAGCATTTGTAAGATTAAAAAATGAATGTGAATTTAAAGAAATGTGTACTAATAATGATATTAATGTAAATATGGCATTTGTATTATTAGTTACTCAAAAGGAAGAGCAAGTAAGTCTATTATCAAAATTAATGGGATTATTTGGAGAAACTGAATTTTTAGAGAGTTTATATAAGGAGCAAGACTCGTCAGTAATAGTAGAAGTTTTAAATAACAAAATATCATAAATCACAATAAATAGGGGGAATAGTAATAATGGATATATTACAAAGGTTAGTTGACTTAGGTCCTTCAGTAATGATGCCAATAATATTTGCAGTATTTGCAGTATGCTTAGGTGTCAAGTTAGCAAATGCTATAAAATCAGGACTTTTAATAGGAATAGGATTTATAGGATTAAATGCAATAATAACAATATTAACAGAAAATTTAGGACCAGCAGCTGAGGCAATGGTTAAAAACTTTGGGCTAAACTTAAATGTACTTGATGTTGGTTGGCCAGCAGCTTCAGCAATAGCATTTGGTTCAACAGTTGGTGTTTTAATAATACCTTTAGGAATAATAATAAATATTGTAATGTTACTTACAAGAACAACTAGAACAGTAAATATAGATATATGGAATTTTTGGCATTTTGCTTTTACTGGTTCTTTAGTTTATATGCTAACAGGAAGCTTACCAATAGCTTTAGTAATGTCAGCAGTAAATATGATAGTTACAATGGTTCTTGCGGATAGAACTGCTCCATTGGTAGAAAAAGAATTAGGGCTTCCAGGGATATCAATTCCTCATGGATTCTCAGCATCTTATGTGCCAATAGCATGGTTAGCAAATAAAATATTAGACTTTATACCAGGAATAAATAAAATAAAGTTGGATGCAAATGATATACAAAAGAAATTTGGTGTATTTGGAGATCCAGCAATATTAGGAACATCAATAGGTGTAATACTTGGATTACTTGCAAAATACAATGTTAAAGATACTTTAAATTTAGCAGTAGTAATGGGTGCTGTACTTGTGCTTACTCCAAAAATGGCAGCAGTATTAATGGAAGGTTTAATGCCAGTATCTGAAGCAGTACAATCTTTAATTCAACGTAAATTTGAAGGAAAAGCTAAGCTTTACATAGGATTAGACTCAGCAGTAAGTGTTGGTCATCCAGTTACACTAGCGGTTTCACTAGTTTTAGTACCAGTAACATTAATATTAGCTTTAGTAATACCAGGTAATCAATTCTTACCATTTGCATCATTAGCTGGACTACCATTTATGTTTGTTTTAATAACTCCACTTGTAAGAGGAGATTTCTTCAGAGCATTTATAGTAGGTATTATAGTTGTAGGAGCCGGGTTACTAATAGGAACAAGCATGTCTCCATTATTTACAGAAGCAGCATTAGCAGCTAAGTTTGCTATACCAAATGGAGCTACAATGATATCAAGTATTGACTACGGTTCAAGTCCACTTCCATGGTTAATAGTTAAATTAACTGAGTTCAAAACAATAGGAATAGGAGCATTAATAGCTTCAACAGTTGGAATTATGTTATGGAATAGAAAATTAATATTAAAAGAAGATCAATCAACAGAAGAAGTAAATAATTTAGATCAAGCGAATTAATTTCCTCATTTTGATAGAATATAAAAAGTAAGTCTCTTTAATAAGAGACTTACTTTTTTAATGCTTTATAAACTTCATATTCAAGTGAAGCATTACATTTTCCACAAGCAGTTCCAGCTTTTGTAGTTTTTCTAATATCATTTATTCCACTACATCCATTATTTAAAGCATCCATAATGTCATAATTATAAATATTATAACAAGAACAAATCTTTTTAGGTTTATTAGAATTTATTATTTTAAATTTCTTATATTTTTTTATTAATTTACTGAACATAAATTTATCCTCCTAAAGTTTATATAGATATTAAATTTTATACCCAATTATAGTTTTAAACATCAAATTAAATAAATTGTAAATGCATATAATATATATTTCTGCTACATTTATAAATATATTCTATATAAATATTATTAAATGGGAGGGATAATATGAAAAATAGAAATATGGTGATTAATACTGTATATTTTCTTATAGGAGTACTAATAGTATTGGCTATGGGTGAGTTAAGTGAAATTTGTATTAATTTAAAACAAACTTCTTATGATTCTATATATGACTATTTAATAATGTTGGTAGAATTTGGGGGATACATAATTTTAGGTTTTTGGATAGGGATTAAAGATATTTATACTGAGTTCAAGAAAGATGGAAAATGGAAGTTATTAAATTATAGGTTTATTATAATATTCATTTTTGCTATGATATCAATTTCTTCATATTTTATATACTTAAATTTCACTATATTAAATAGTTTAACTTTAGTACTTTTTGCTCTTTCAGGATATATTTTATCTCAATCATTTAAAAAAGTTGAGGAATAGTAAAAAATATTTTTATTTTACCTTATTATTATTTTTTATATAAAAAACTGATAAAAATTCCTAAATTATTTCAAATAACTTATTACCAATGGTATAATAATATTGGTATTACTTACTGAATGAAAGGGGTAGATATTATGGGAATAACATTAGCTAAAGGTCAAAAAGTTAGTTTAACAAAAGGAAATCCAGGACTAAAAAATATTATGGTAGGTTTAGGATGGGATACTAATAAATATGATGGTGGATTTGACTTTGATTTAGATGCATCAGCATTTCTATTAGGAAGTAATGATAAAGTAACACAAGATACTGATTTTATATTTTATAATAATCCAAAGCATTCTTTAGGAGCTGTGGAGTATTTAGGAGATAATAGAACTGGTGAAGGTGATGGAGATGATGAAGAAATATTACTAAACTTATCACTAGTTCCAGAAAATATAAATAAGATTGCTTTTACTGTAACAATTCATGAGGCAATGGAAAGAAGACAAAATTTTGGGCAAGTAAGTAACTCGTACATTAGAGTTATTAATAAAGACAATAATGAAGAGTTATTAAAATTTGACCTTGGAGAAGATTTTAGTATAGAAACAGCAGTAGTTGTAGCTGAAATATATAGACATAATGGAGAATGGAAGTTTAATGCACTAGGGTCAGGATTTGAAGGTGGATTAGAAGCTTTATGCAAAAACTTTGGTATTAATTTATAGAAAGATACTTATTAGATATATAAAATGTATTCGTTAACATGGAGGTTATATAATGGGAATAACTTTAAAAAAGGGAGAAAAAATTAATCTTACAAAAGGAAATCCAGGATTAAAAAATATTAAATTAGGATTAGGATGGGATATTAACAACTTTGATAGTGGTTACGACTATGATTTAGATGTAAGTGTATTCATGGTAGGAGAATCAGGTAGAGTAGAAAGAGATGAAGATTTTGTATTCTATAATAATTTAAAACATATATCTGGAGCAGTAGAACATTTAGGTGACAACAGAACTGGAGAAGGTGATGGAGATGATGAAGAAATCTTAGTTGATTTAAAATTAATTCCTAATCATATACAAAAAATAGCTGTTGCCGTAACAATTTATGAAGCTAAAGAAAGAAGACAAAATTTTGGGCAAGTAAGTAATTCATACATAAGAGTTTTAAATTCTGAAAATGACGAAGAAATACTAAGATATGATCTTGGAGAAGAATTTAGTATAGAAACTGCCATAGTAGCATGTGAATTATACAAATACAATGGAGAATGGAAATTTAGCGCAGTAGGATCAGGATTTGAAGGTGGTCTAGAGGCTTTATGTAAAAATTACGGATTAAACGTATAAAATAGGGGGAAATACTTATGTCAATTAGTTTGAAAAAGGGAGAAAAAATAGATTTAAAGAAATCTAATCCAGGGCTTAGTTCTTTACTAGTTGGGCTTGGATGGGACCCAGTTACTCAAAAAGGAGGAGGGTTCTTAAGTAGTTTATTTGGTGGAGGATCAGCAGATGTAGATTGTGATGCATCAGTTTTTATGCTAAATGAAAAAGGACAAATGAACAATAGCAAAGACTTAATTTATTTTGGAAACTTAAAAAGTACTTGTAAATCTATTGTTCATACAGGTGATAACTTGACTGGAGATGGCGATGGAGACGATGAACAAATTTTAGTGAATTTGAATAAAATCCCATCTAACGTTGATAAACTTTTATTTGTAGTTAATATTTATGATTGTGTAAGTAGAAGACAACATTTTGGTATGATAAAAAATGCCTTTATAAGAGTGGTAGATAGCGATACAAATAAAGAAATAGCAAAATACAATTTAACAGATGACTATAGCGACAAGACAGCTCTTATAGTAGGGACAATATATAGGTACAAAGATACTTGGAAATTCTCTGCAATAGGAGAAGGAACTAGAGACACATCTTTAAGAGATATAAGAGAGAATTTAGCTAGAGTAGAATGTGCATATGGGGTATAAAAAATGAAATTTTTTAATGAAAAACAAGATAAAGTACTAAAAGAACTAGCAGTTACCGTAGAAACAGGGATAGAATCCAAAGAGATTGATTCTAGAAGAAATAAATATGGTTTCAACGAATTTACACCAAAAGAAGAAGGTAGTTTCTTTGATGACTTAAAGGAAGCTTTAAGTGAGCCAATGATAGTAATATTAATTGCAGCAGCAATAATAAGTGCAGTTGTTGGTGAAACGCATGATGCTATAGGTATAATATGTGCCATAGCTATAGGTGTAGGAATAGGAATGGTTACAGAAGGCAAATCTAAAAAAGCGGCAGAGGCACTTTCAAAATTAACAGAAAATATAGAAGTTAAAGTGCTTAGAAACGGAAAAGTACAACAAATTCCTAAAAATGAATTACTTCCTGGAGATATAGTTTATATTGAAACAGGAGACATGGTACCAGCAGATGGAAGACTTATAGAAGCCGTAAACTTAAAAGTTAGAGAAGATATGTTAACAGGAGAGTCTGATGATGTATCTAAAAATGCTGATATTACAATACCAATGGAAAAAATAGAATCAAAAGGTCAAATAATAGAACAAGAGCCTATACCTGCCAAACAAATAAATATGGTATTTGGTGGTACACTAGTTGCTTATGGTAGAGGAACTATGGTAGTTACGTCTATTGGAGATAATAGTGAAATGGGTAGAATTGCTCAAAACCTAAGTGATGAAGATGAAGAAACACCACTACAATTAAAACTTGGAAATCTTGGTGCTATGATTGCCAAAGTTTCTAGTGCAATAGCAGGTTTACTATTTATCTTCATGATTTTTAAAATGGTTATGAACAATACATTAAATATTGATATGTCAGGATTTATGCAATTCTTAGAATCAATAGGACCAGCTAAAACAGCATTTACAGTATGTGTTGCTTTAATAGTTGCAGCAGTACCAGAAGGTTTGCCAACTATGATAAATATGACATTAGCAATAACTATGCAAAAAATGGCTAAAATAAATGCCTTAGTTACTAAAAAAGAAGCTTGTGAAACTATAGGTTCTGTTTCAGTAATATGTTCAGATAAAACAGGAACATTAACTCAAAATAGAATGACTGTAGAAGTAGCATATGTAGACGGAAGATACATAGAGGGAAATGATGGAAATATAAATAGTTTCTTCGAAGAAAACTGTTTAATAAATTCCACAGCTGATATTGAACATAGTGATGGAGAAGTCAAATATTTAGGTAGTGCAACAGAATGTGCTCTGCTTTTATATAATAAAGACAAAGATTATAGACCAATAAGAAGTAATGCAGATGTAACATCTCAAAAACCATTTACTTCAGATACAAAAAGAATGAGCTCATTACTTTCAAATGGTGATTCTCATCTATTGTTAACAAAAGGAGCACCAGAAGTATTATTAGATTTATGTACATTTGTTCAAAAAGGTGAAAACATAATACCTATAACTGAAGAAATAAAAACAGATATATTAAAAGAAATAGAAAAACTACAAGTTAAATCAATGAGAACTTTAGGATTTGCTTATAAGCAAATTTCATCAGGTGATGAAGAGGCTGAAGTAGCTTTAACACTTGAAAATGAAACGATAGATATATCTTTAGAAGAAAACAATCTAGTATTTAGTGGATTTGTAGGTATAAGGGATCCACTTAGACCAGACGTTGTAGAATCAGTAAAAGTAGCTAATCATGCTGGTGTTGCTGTAAAAATGCTTACAGGAGACAACATAATCACAGCAAAATCAATTGGTGAAGAACTAGGATTATTAAAAAATAATATGAGGGCTGTTGAAGCTTCTTATATTGACACATTAAGTGATGAAGAATTAAGAGAAGAAATAAAAACAATATCGATAGTTGCTAGAAGTAAACCAGACAGCAAAATGAGAATAGTATCAGCACTACAATATAACAATGAAGTTGTAGCGGTTACAGGAGATGGAATAAATGATGCTCCAGCTTTATCTAAAGCAGACGTTGGTATAGCAATGGGGATATCTGGAACAGAAGTTTCTAAAAGTGCTGCAGATATTATATTAACTGACGATAGTTTCTCAACAATTGTTAAAGGGATAAAATGGGGTAGAGGAATATACGATAACTTCCAAAGATTCGTTCAATTCCAATTAACAGTAAACGTGGTTGCTTTTTTAATAGCAATAATATCTCAAGTATTAGGTCAAGAGATGCCATTTACAACTATTCAATTATTATGGGTAAATATAATAATGGACGGACCTCCAGCATTAGCTCTTGGACTAGAGCCAGTAAGAGATTTTGTTTTAAATAGAAAACCTGTAAACAGAAATGCTAATATAATATCTAAATCAATGATAAGAACAATAATTTTAAATGCATTATTTATAACAGGTTTATTGCTTGCACAATCTACATTTAATATATTAAATGTAACGCCAGAAGAAAATGAAACAGTAATGTTCTCATTATTTGCATTCTTGGCTTTATTTAATGCATTTAACTGTAGAGAATTTGGAAGTGATAGTATAATACCAAACTTCACAAAGAATAAGCTTGCACTGCAAATAATATCTGTAACAGGAATAGCACAAATTTTCTTTGTACAAATATTCCAAGACTTCTTTAACTCTGTATCATTAAGTTTTGGATTATGGATAAAAATAATACTAGTTGCTGCATCAATAGTAGTAGTTAATGAAATAGTGAAATTAGTAATAAGATTGTTTAACCCAAAAACAGAGAAAAGTGAAGAACTAGCAACTGAAAATGCTTAAAAATAATAATATCCCCATTCTTTTTAAGGATGGGGATAATTAAAAATAATAATTAAATTTGAGGAGGATAAAATGAGTGATTCTAAAGTCTTTGAAAAAATATTCTCCAGCCAAATAGATAGGGAAAATTACACAATTACTAGTGGATATACGAATTATTTTATTTCATATATAGGATTAGAAGATGAAGATTTGTACAATTTAGAAATCTTCAAAACAAAATATAATATTGATAATAGGAAAGATATAGCCTTATTTAGCAGTAGTTTGCCAAATCCTAGTGATTTTGATATGATAAATTATTTCAAAAATAAATTAAGTAATTATAGAAATAATTTAGAACATATGGACATTAGAATAATTTCAAATGAAAAAATAAACAACAATATAAAAAGATCATTTAATAAGGTTTTAAAAGAGGAAGAAAAGCAATTTAATAATGAAAGAGTTAAGGAAAATTTTATTATTAAGGTTATGTCATGGATAAAAACTTATGTAGAACACTTAACTATAAATAAAGATGATGCACCTAAAATTATTTTTTATGGAGAAATAAAAAAACATGAAGCATATTTCTTAGGAATATTATATTTAGCAGGTTTCGATGTATTATATCTAAATCCTATCTCATCAAGCAATATAGTAGTTTTAAATAAAAACTTATATAAAATAGAAGAAATTGTGAAAGAAAATGTGGAAGATATGCTTACTTTTGAAGAGAGAGTTGCTCTTGGAGAAAAAGTAAATAAAGGATCTATAAAAAAAGCAATGACTATAGGTGCACAGGCATCACAAAGAATAAGTAATGAGTTATTAAATGAATCTGGATTTATTAAGCCGTGGCAGCTACAAGATAGAAAGATAAAAAACGTTTTACTAACTTCAACTATGGAGGAAATATCTATTTATTGGAACCAACCTTTAAAGCTAAGACCTGGTTTTAATTTTGATAATAATTATATAGAGGTGTCTGTATTCTTTTCTAAAATAAATGGAGTATACAATGATAAACATGAATATCGAAACTTTGTAAGAATATTAAAAGGACCAAGAGAATATGTTAATTTGATTGATTTAAAAGATGGGTTTGAACAATTGGCTAAACCATTTACAAATGATGCTTTTAGCTTATCTTTTATACTTGATTCAAAGGGAATAATAGATAAAAAATCTGTTTTACAAGAAAAAGGTTATTCAATATCAACTTTAAGCAAACCTCAACAAACTATGATTTTAGAAAAAGTAGAAGAAATTATAGCAAGTAATGTATTTATTGATGAATTAAATCGAGAAGATAGGATAAAAGGTTTATTTACAGTCTTAAACATGGATAAAAAATTTGTACATATGATAAACAATTTTGATTATGCTTTAATTAATCCAAAGTTAATTATTTATATGGAAGAAGCCACAGTATTTGATAAGGAAATTGGATTTTTATTACTTTTACTATCAAAAATAGGATTTGATATTATTATATTATCACCAGGGGGAGACAATTGTATTGAAAATGTAATATCTTCTAAAGTAATAGATATTCATAGGCTGGATAAAATGATTTATCAATTTGATTTAGATGAAAAAGAAGAAGAGGAAAAAAGTATATTTAAAAAATTATTTAGTAAAAGGGGATTATTTTAATGGGAATAAATCTTAATAATTTATCTAGGGATAATAAAAACACACCACAGGTTATTAATAATACAGAAGTAAATAACACTGAAGAAAATTTTGATATAGTAGAATATACAAATAAGAAAAAACAAGAACTTAGACAATCTAGAGAAGTAGAAGCTTTAACATCTCTTATAGAAGTAGAAAATCCAAATACAATTCTTGAGTTTGGTCGTCCAGCAGCAGAAGGAATCGCTAGAATATCAAATAGTTTACTAAATACTATTAAAATGAATAAGAACGAAGAAAATTCAAAAATGATAGAACAGTTAGCTAAAATAATGGATAGGTTTGATTTAGATGACTTTCAAGAAACTAAAGAACCATCATTCTTCCAAAAAATATTTAAAAAAGCTAGTAATGCCATAGAGCTTATGTTCCAAAAATATGATACTTTAGGTGGAGAAGTTGAAAAAATTCAAATAGAATTAGAAAAATATGAGAGAGAAATACAAACATCTAACAAGCAATTAGGGGCTATGTTAAATGAAAACTTTAATTTCTATGAAGAACTTCAAAAGTACATAGTTGCTGGTGAAATGGCAATAGAAGAAATGGATAATGAAATTTTACCTCATTTCAAAAACTTGTCAGAAACTAGTGGGAATCAAATGGATGTAGTTAATTTCCAAGAACTTACTAAAATATATGATATGCTAAATCAAAGAATTTATGATTTAAGAATAGCTGAAAATATAGCAATACAAACTATACCAATGCTTAGAGGAATGCAACATAATAACTACGGTTTAATAAGAAAAATAAATAGTGCCTTCGTTGTTACTTTACCAGTATTTAAACAATGTTTATCTCAAGCAATTTTATTAAAGAAACAAGAATTACAAATAAAATCTTTGCAAGCTCTTGATGATAAAACAAATGAACTGCTTATAAGAAATGCTCAAAATGTAACATCACAAAGTATACAAATAGCTAAAATGGCAAATTCAAGTTCTATACAAATAGAAACTTTAGAAAAAATGCATAGTACAATTAAAAGTGGTATAGAAGAAACTCTAAGAATAGAAGCTATGAACAGAGAATCAATAAAAGATAATACTAAGAGATTAGAAGAACTTAACACATCTATAATTTACAATAAATAAATTGACAGAAATACAAAGGACGTTAGTTCTTTGTATTTATCTTTTTGGGGGAGTGAAAATTGAGATACTTTGATTTTATAGATAAAAAAGATAGAAAGAGACTATTTTTTAAAGAACCAGAAGAATTTAATAAAAATACAGATATAAATATATTGAAGTATGCTCTAGGAGCTTTTTTATATATACCAGCCACGCAGTATAACATGATGTATAAAAATATTATGGGAAATGTAAAATGTTCTAGACCCTTGGCTATATGTTTAGAAGATGCAATAGGTACAAATGGAGAGGAAGAAGCAATTCAAAATTTATCCTTAGTACTAAACAATATAAAAGAAGAAATAAAAGACAGTGAAAGACCACTTATTTTTATTAGAATAAAAAATCCTACACAACTAGAAAAAATAAAAAATATTATTCATGAAAACAAAGAAATGTTAACAGGGATTCTTGTTCCAAAAGCAAATAGTATTATTATCAAAAATTGTATTGGAGTACTAGATACTATAAATCTAGATAAAATTTATTTGTTACCTATAATTGAAAGCAAAGAATTTATATATAAAGAAAGTAAAGAAAAATCATTTTTAGATTTATACAATACTTTGGTTAAACATAAATCGAGAATACTTAATATTAGAATGGGGATAACGGATATTCTTGGTATTTTTGGAATAAGAAGAAGTAAGAATTTTTCTATATATGAAAATATCATTTGTACTAACTTTATCAATGATATTATTACATATTTATCTAGAGAAGAATTAGATATACCTATTAGTGGTGGTGTATCAGAATTTTATGATATAAATAATGAAAAGATCAAAGAAGAATATATTAAAGAAATATTGTTAGATAAATTCCATGGATTAGTTGGAAAAACAGTAATACATCCAAATCAAGTAGCAATAGTACAAGCGCTTTGTGCAGTAAGTTATGAAGATTATATGGATGCAAAGATGATTTTAGAAAGTGCAGGAAGTAAATACGGTGTTAGTAGAAGTATATCCGGGCAGCGCATGAATGAAATTAATCCGCATCAATTATGGGCTAAAAAAATCATCTTGTTATCTAAAATATATGGAGTATTAAATGAGGGGATAGACTATAATGACTTACTTAAATTTTAACTGTGATTTAGAAATTAAAGAAAATGTACTAGGATTAAATCTAGAGGACTTTCTAGAAATAGCAGTAAGAAATAATGAAAAAAGAAGATTTTTATTTGTATCTAAAGTTCTTGGTAAGCATATTGCTTGCAGAGCAAAAGACATGGACAACTTAGGAAAATTAATAGTGAAAGCTTATAATAAAAAAAGAAATCCATCTAGTGGAGTTGTAATCTCTTTTGCAGAGACAGGAACTGCCATAGGACATAGTGTATTTAATTATATGGAAAATGATTATGAATTTTTACATACTACTAGGGAAAATGTGGAAGCCTTTGAAAGCTTAGACTTTTTAGAGGAACATTCTCATGCTACTAATCATAATCTTTATTTTAATAAAATGAAAAACCTTGAAGATGGACAAGAAATTATACTTGTAGATGATGAAGTAACTACGGCAAATACTTGTATAAATCTTATTAAAAAAATACATAAATTGTATCCAAAAGAAAGATATACAATTTGTTCTATATTAAACTGGGTGGAAGGCGAGAACTTAAAAAGAATAAAACAATTAGAGAAAGATTTAAACTGTTCTATAGAATTTGTATATTTATTTAAAGGTGAATTTGAATTTAAATTGAATGATTTAAATCTCAGTGACGATAAAATTAAAAATGATAAATTTGTTGAAGATAAAAATGAAAATCTTCAAATAAATTATATAAACCTAGATATGGATGATTATATTGGTGAAAAAAAATATATAAAATATACTGGTAGATTTGGACTGAATAAAATAGAACAGAGAAAGCTAAAAGACACAGTAAAAAGAGAATCTAAGAAACTTAATATAGAAGATAAAAATGCTGAAGTATTATTTTTAGGAACAGAAGAATTTATGTATATACCTATGTTATTTGCAAAATACTGCCAGGGAAATATATATTATTATTCGACAACAAGAAGCCCAATAATTAATATTGATAAAAATGACTATCCAATCAAATCTAAATTTGAGTTAAATAGTCTTTATAATAAAAACGTGAAAAACTATTTATACAATATAGATAAAAAAGATTATAATGAATGTTTTTTATTTATAGAGCTTAATGAAGATAAAAAAGTTTTTGAAGAAATAATTAATATATTTAAACAAACTTCAATAAAGAAATTAAATATAGTTTGCTGTTAAAAGGAGAAGTTTATGGGGGAATTTGGCACATATTCAAAAGATGATGTGATTTTTTTATTAAAAGATATTTCTAATTTAATAAAAGAAGAAGGCAATAAAGAAAGAGAAATGAAAATTCAAAGTGGGACTCATTACTCGGAAATGATACCTATTGAATATAATGTAAGTGAAAAATATTTAAATTTATATTATGAAAAACTAAAAGATACAAAGGATAAATTAGCTTTTGCAGTAGGAGTAATGAGTGAAAAAATAGTGAAAAAAAATGGATTTGATGTAGTTTTAGTATCTTTAGCAAGGGCTGGAATTCCCATAGGAATTTTAGCTAAAAGATACTTAAAAGAAAAGTATAATATGAACCTGCCTCATTATTCTATATCAATAATAAGAGATAAAGGAATTGATATGAATGCAATTGATTATATATTAAAAGTTCATCCTAATTCAAAAATTCAATTTATAGATGGATGGACGGGAAAAGGAACTATTTGCAAAGAACTAGACAAAGCCTGTGAAGATTTAAAATTAAAATATAACATGGAATTTGATGCAACACTAGCAGTACTTGCGGATCCTGCTGGATATTCTGGATTATATGGAGTTAGGGAGGATTTCTTAATTCCAAGTGCATGCTTAAATTCAACTGTTTCAGGCCTTATAAGTAGAACAGTACTTAGAAATGATATAATAGGAGAAAATGATTTTCATGGAGCAAAGTACTACAAAGAATTAAAAGAACATGATGAATCTATAAAATATCTTGATACAATCTGTGATTGCTTTAAAAATCAATATGAAAATATAGAAAAGGGAATAAAAAATTGGCAAGAAGATATAATAACAAAACTTGCTGATGAAGATGTTAAAATAATAAAAAAAAGATATAGTATAAAAGATATAAACTTAATAAAACCAGGAGTAGGTGAAACTACAAGAGTTTTACTTAGAAGAATCCCATACAAAATACTAGTGAGAGATATGACTGATGAAAACTTGGATCATATATTTGTTCTTGCAAAGGAAAAAAATGTTCCCATAGAAGAAGTTCCTTTAAAAGGATATAGTTGTTGTGGAATAATAAAAAATATGAAGGATGTATAAAATGGTTATTTTTTCAGATTTAGATAGAAGCATAATTTATTCAAGTAAGTTTTTAAAAGACATAAATGAAAACTCTTATGAATGTATAGAGCTAAAAGATAATAAAGAGATATCTTATGTGTCTTTTAAAACAATGGAAATTTTAAAAACAATAAATGAAAATACTTTATTTATACCAACAACAACAAGAACAAGAGAACAGTTTGAAAGAATTAACTTTAACAAATATAATATAAATTTTGACTATGCAATTACTAGTAATGGAGGATGTATATTAAAAAATAATAGACCACTTTTAGGTTGGCAGGAAGAAGTAGAAAAAATAAAAAAATCATCTGAATCTATTAATGTAATGTTAGACTTATTTGAACCATATACAAAAATGAATGGTGTCACGAATTTTAGAGTAGCAGAAAATTTATTTTTTTATATTGTTGTAGACTTTAAAGAATTTGACATAATGAGCATATATAATTATATAAGTATATTAAATAATAAAAATTGGATTTATTATGTTAGTGGCAGAAAAATATATTTGCTACCAAAAGGAATTACAAAAGAAAGTGCAATTGAGTATATTTGCAAGGTTGAAAATATAGAAAGTTTTGCAGTTATTGGTGATTCCAATATGGATAGGGGTATGTTAAATATAACTGATAATGCTTATGTGCTAAAACATGGAGATTTAAACACTAATGATATAAAAGGTGAATTTATTAGAAGTATGGAAGAAGGTATAAAAGGAACAGAAGAAGTACTTTTAAATTTATTAGAAAAAATATCATTATAAAGTTAAAATATTATGGGTTTGGTATATGGAGGGGAAAATGGATTTTATTTTAATAATGAGTATTATGCAACTAGTTATTGGGATAGCACTATTTACAGTGGGGCTTGTGGCTAGAAACTCTTCAGGTCATGAAAATAAAAAAAGATTTTTTAACAAGATAAAAAATCAAGGTATACTAAATCTTATCCTTAGTATTGTTGCAATAATAATGCAAGTAATAAATGAAGAGCTTGGGCTTATATCCATGGCTATGTATGCTATAGGAATTTTGTTTACTACAGTATATTTACTAATTAATTTGATTTTTCTTGTGAAAAACAGTACCATGAGTAAAAATAATAGAATCATAATTATTATAGGAATTCTATTATTTGGTATATTTATATTTTTAGGTGACACTATATATGACAAATTTGCCGTTGGATACAGAAAACTTAATGAACCAATTAAAATTGGAAAAGAATTTTTACTATATGAATGTAATGACAAATCTCATGGTAATGAAAAAGTGTATATGACTATAAATAAAATAGAAAAAGATAATGGGCTGTGTGTTGGAGATGATGAATCACAGTGTACTGTTATGGACTTTGACTTAAGATATGAGGGAAAAAAGCCAATAAAGCTTGTTAATGAAAATAGAAGTTTTAGTGATTTATGCAGTTTTACTACTATTGCATCATCGGATAAATTAAAAGATAATAAGTGTGAATATGAATTTCTTATAGAAGATGACATGGACTCTGAGGTTATACATAGTGAATACACAAAAAATCTACCTAAAGTAATTAAGGCAGGAGCTAAAATGAAAAATATTGTTTACCCCATAACAATTATGGGGGATGGATATGATGATATTTCTGTTAAAGATATGAATCTACAAATTGAGACAGGGTTTAAGATGCAACATGAAGGTAAGAATATAAGAGAAAGTATAAATAAATAATAAAAGAAACTGTTGTATATTAATATAACAGTTCTTTTTTAATACTATGAGCTTTACTTTTGTTATTTGCTTATATATTTATCTAAAAAATCACTTACTGTATTCCAGTAAAGACTTGGATTAACTAAATCAGCTTTTCCATGGCCAGCATTTTTTATGGTAAGTTTGCTTTTTTGTGAACTTGTAGCATTATAAAGTTCATCCATCATATAATATGGAACAAAATCATCTTTGTCTCCGTGAATATAAAGAATAGGAGTTTTTGATTTAGCTACTTGTTTAATTGGAGAAGCTTCTTTAAGGGAATATCCAGTTTTAACCATTGTAACCATATTAGAAAGATCCATTACAGGAAAAGATGGTAAATTAAATAAAGCTTTTAACTGATAAGTAAACTCATCCCAAACTGAAGTATAGCCACAATCTGCAATTATAGCTTTAACATTAGAAGGCAGTTTTTCCCCTGAGGTAGATAAAACAGTAGCAGCCCCCATAGATGTGCCATGTAAAATTATCTTAGAATCTGGATTATCTTTAAGTACACTATTAATCCAGTCAATTATATCAAGTCTATCATACCAACCCATACCAATATAATTACCTTCACTTTTTCCGTGGGCTCTTAAATCTGGAACTAAAACATTATACCCCATTTCATAAAAATGTTTAGCTTTAGAACTTACAGTTTCTCCTTTAGAAGTATAACCATGAACTACAATGGCCCATTTATTAGTTTTAATTTTATTTTTTATTTCATAGCCATGTAGCTTCAGATCATCAAAAGAATTTATATATTTATCATTATAATTTGAATCTTTTATTAGCCAATTAACGTCTTCTTCTATTTCTCCCTCAGTGTCATCATCACCAAATATCATATCCTTTGATGTAAGTGGATTAATAGCTAATTCATAAAAGTAATTTCCTATAAAAGCGCCTGCACCAACAGTTATTAATAATATCATTACTATTAAACTTATTATTATTTTTTTCTTTTTAGTCATATTCAATCTCCTTGTGTTTTAAACCTAGAAAATATACTACCATAAAAATAAATACTTTGAAATGATAAATATATGTAAATGAAACTAAAAAACCTAAAAATATTGCTGAGATTAAAATTTTCAACAATATTTTTAGGTTAAGTAATTTATGATTTAATATATTCTTTTAAATACTTTTTAATAGTTGACCAATAAAAGTCAGGTTGAGCTAAATCTGAATTACTGTGTTCGCCATCTTTTATACTTATTTTTTTCTTTTCAGAGCTAGTGGCGTTGTATAATTCATCCATCATAGAAATAGGAACAAATTTATCTTTATCACCATGAAGATAAAGAATAGGCGTTTTTGATTTTTTTACTGAATCAATGGCAGAGGCATTCTTTAAAGAGTATCCAGCTCTTATTAAAGTTACCATATTAGTAAAATCAATTATTGGAAAGGAGGAAGTATTAGAGTAACTTGCTATTTCATAATCAAAAATATCATATACAGAAGTGTAAGCGCAATCGGATATTGTAGCTTTAACATTGGATGGCAAATCCTCTCCAGAAGTCATCAAAACAGTGGAACCTCCCATAGATGTACCATAAAGTACTATTTCGGATTTACTGTCATCCCTTATTATACTGTTAATCCAACCAATTATGTCTATCCTATCATCCCAACCCATTCCTATATAACTTCCTTGGCTTTGTCCATTACCCCTTAAATCTGGTATGAGAACATTATACCCCATCTCGTAAAAGTGAAGAGCTTTTCTACTAATAAATTTTCCCTCTTCTCCGTATCCATGAACAACAATAGCCCATTTTGATGTTTTTTTAGGTTGTTTAACTACATATGAATGCAACTTTAAGCTGTCGAAAGAAGTTATATATTTATCTTTATAATTAGATTTTTTTATTAACCAGTTTTCATTATCATAGGAGCTTTTATATGTATAGTCAGCATAAATTGCGTTTTTAGGAGAATTGGCGCTTATTACTACATTATAAAGTAGATTACCAACAAAAGTACCAATGCTAATACCTGCAATTAAGATTACAACTAGAATTGATAATAAAAATTTTTTAAACTTTTTCATAATATATTGTCCCACCTTGAAATTATAAAATAATCAATCTGAATATATAGTTAATTGTAGTAATGATACTATGTTTTATCAAGCAAAATAAATTTAATTGATATTGTGATTAAAACTAGCTATTTTTCTAATATATAAAAAATACCTAAACTATAAAGACTAAAAATAAAATTGTGATACACTTATATCAATAAGTTAAAAATGGGGTGAATAAAGTGAAGAATACATATGACGTTGCAATTATTGGAGGCGGAGTTGTGGGAAGTTCCATTGCGAGGGAACTTTCAAAGTACAAATTAAGTACCTGTGTATTAGAGAAGGAGTTGGATGTATGCTGCGAAACTAGTGGAAGAAATTCTGGAGTTTTGCATGCAGGATTTAATAATAAACCAGGCTCTTTAATGGCAAAATTTTGTGTAGAAGGAAATCAAAACTTTGATGAAATTGCCAATGAACTTGATATCCCTTTTAAAAGAAGTGGAAAGCTGGTAGTTGGTTTCACAGATGAGGATAAAGAGAAACTAATAAAAATGAAAGAACGAGGTGAAGCAAATAATGTTGCTGGCCTTGAGATTATAAACAAAGAAAAAATTAAAGAATTATCACCATTTGTGGAAGGGGAATTTGCATTGTATTCTCCAAGTACAGGAATCTTAAATCCTTTTATTTATACCATTGCCATGGCAGAAAATGCTGTTGAAAATGGGGTGAATTATTTCCTAGGCAATGAAGTTTTGAATATAAAAAGAGCATTATGTGAAGATAAGGATATTTATGAAATTAAAACAAATAAAGGAACTTATAAATCTAGATGGATAATAAACTCTGCAGGATTAAATAGTGACAAAGTAGGTAGAATGTTGGGAATTAAAGAATACAATATACATCCTTGTAGAGGAGAATATTTTATATTAGATCAAAAGGTAGGACAATTTTTAAATATGCCTGCATATCCAGTGCCAAACCCTAAGGCGGGAGGACTTGGAATACACTTAACGCCTTCAATTGATGGTAATGTGTTTATTGGACCAAGTAGTGAATATATAGATGAAAAAGATGATTATTCTGTAACAAAAGATGTTATGAATTTATTAATAAAAGATGGAGGAAGAATTTTTCCACATATTAAAAAAGAGCATTTTATAAGAAACTTCTCAGGAATTAGACCTAAATTAGTAGGAAAAGATCAAGGTGGATATGATGACTTTAAAATTGAATTAAGAGAGGATATACCAAATTTAATAAACTTAACAGGAATAGAATCCCCAGGGCTTACAAGTGCAGTTCCTATTGCAAAATACGTAGTAAGTTTATTATCACAAGAAGAATCTCTGAAAGAAAATACACATTTTAATAAATATAGAAAAGGAATTACATGCTTCAACGATCAACCTTTAGAAATAAAAAGAAAGCTAATTGAAGGAGATGGAAACTATGGAGAAATAATTTGTAGATGTGAAACTATAACAAAGGCTGAAATATTAGAAGCTATTAATAATCCTTTGGGAGTGGACACTGTGACAGGAATAAAATACAGAACTCGTGCAATGATGGGAAGATGCCAAGGTGGATACTGCCAAACAAGAATAACTAATTTAATTAAAGAAGAAAAGAACAAGAAGGAAGAAGAAATACTCTACTGTAGAAAAAATTCAAACATGTTTGTTGGGAAGGTGAGAGTATAATGGCTATAAAAAAAGATGTGATAATAATAGGTGGAGGCCCAGCAGGCCTAGCTGCAGCAGTAAAATTAAAAGAATGTGGAATAGAAGATATAGTAATAATTGAAAGAGAGAAAAAGCTAGGAGGAATTCTTCGACAATGTATTCATGATGGTTTTGGATTAACTAGATTTAAAGAAACTTTAAGCGGACCAGAATATGCACAGAGATTTATTGATGAAGTAAGAGAAAAAGATATTGAGTGTATTGTGGATACTACTGTAATAGATTTAACTCATGATAAAAAAGTAATTGCTGTAAATAAAAATGGATTACTAGAGTACGAAGCTAAGGCAGTTATTTTGACAATGGGATGTAGAGAAAGAACTAGGGGGGCCATAAGTATTCCTGGTAGTAGACCAGCAGGAGTGTATACTGCAGGTGTGGCTCAATCTTATATAAATTTACAAAATACTATGGTTGGGAAAAAAATTATTATTTTAGGTTCTGGTGATATAGGCTTAATAATGGCAAGACGTATGACTTTAGAAGGGGCAAAGGTGGAAGCTGTATTTGAGATACTTCCTTATGCAAGTGGACTTCCTAGAAATATTCAACAATGTTTAAATGATTATAATATTCCTTTATATTTAAGTCATACAGTTACTAAGATTAAAGGCAAATCAAGAATTGAAGGAATAAGAGTAAGTGAAGTAGATGAAAATATGCAAATAATTGAAGGAACAGAAAAAAATTACGACTGTGATACTTTAATTTTATCAGTAGGTTTAATTCCAGAAAATGAATTATCTTTAAAAGCTGGAGTTGAGTTAGACAATAACACAAAGGGATCTATAGTAAATGAAAATTATGAAACAAGTGTAGAGGGGATTTTTGTAGCAGGAAACGTTCTTCATGTTCATGACTTAGTTGACTTTGTTTCTTTGGAAGGAGAAAGACTGGCTGAATCAGTAGCAAATTATATAAATAATAACAAGCTTCCAAAGTGTGAAATAAATATAGTAAAAGATAAGAATATAAGCCATACAATACCTCAAAAAATTAGTGGAGAAAATGACTTTGTTTTATCTATGAGAGTTAGAAAACCTATTAAAAACGCTGTAATAGAAATATTGCAAGATGATAATATTGTAAGAACTATGAAAATGAAAAAAGCTATTCCAGCAGAAATGATTCAAATTGAAATTAATAAAGATAATATAAAATCTAAATCAGATTTGAAGGTGGTAGTAAAATGAGAAAAATATTTACTTGTATAGTTTGTCCCAATGGCTGTGAGATAGAGGTAGATTTAGATGATAATAAAATAATTAAAATTGAAGGGGCCACTTGTAAAAAAGGAAAAGAATATGTAAATCAAGAACTAACTAATCCTCAAAGAAATATAGCAACTTCAGTTAAAGTAATAAATGGAGATTTGGAAATTGTAAGTGTAAGACTAAGTAACAGCATACCCAAAAATAAGATATTTGATGTTATGGATGAGGTTAAAAATATTAAAGTTGATGCACCTGTAAAAATAGGTGATGTGATAAAATCTAATATTCTAAACTTGAATGTAGATCTTATTGCTACGAAGAATATTGATTTAGTATAATAATAAGATAAAAATAGGATTCCCAAATTTCCAGGAATCCTATTTTTATAAAGAAAATTTTATTATATTTTATTTTTGATTAGAATTAACCTCTATATATTGGCTATAAACGTAGCCAGTTCCATTTTTATATTGGACTTTGTACCAACCATAAGTAGTTTTAGATAAAATAGCTACCTTAGTATTTTTGTTTAAAATACCTAATTTAGCGTAGTTTGTAGAAGCACCTTTTCTAACATATACAGCATGATTTACAACACCAGTTTGAGGATATTTATCTTCTTTATTGTCACTATTATTAGTAATAGTTATATATTGGGAACAAACATATCCGTATCTACCATTAAATTTAATTTTATACCAATTATTAGAAGACTTAGCTACAATTGTTACTTTAATATTTTTATTTAAAGTTCCTAGTTTAGTAGAATTAGTAGAAGTACTCTCTCTAACATATACAGCACTTTTAGCTATTCCAGTTGCAGAGTAAGCTACATCTTCTTTTTTATCATTATTAGATTTTATTGTTACATATTGACTGTAAACATAAGCATAATCTTTATTATTTTTTATTTTGTACCAATTATTAGAAGATTTAGCTACTATTGTTACTTTCGTACGTTTCTTCAAAGTATCAAGTCTAGTATAGCTAGTGCCAGGACCTTTCCTCATAGATACATTACTATTTATTGTACCAGTTGCGCTGAAAGCACTGTCTTTAATTGTGTCAGCATAAACATTTGTAATAGTATTGCTGTTATAGTTTGATAAGTCGGCCATAGATACTCCGCCTAAACAAAGCATAGAAGCTAATCCAGTTACCATAAATTTTTTTAATACATTGTATTTCATTTCAAGTACCCCCTCTAAACTTATTAGATTTGTTATTATCTTAAACAATATAATTCTAACACTAAAATAAGAGGTCAGGTAAAAAATAATTAGATTGTAAATTAATAGTAACTATATGGACTAGGAGAAGAAACAAATAGTAACAGTTGACTTGATCTTTATTATTAATTGCAGGCTTATTTTTATAAAAAAGTAACAATAATAGAACGATAATAGATAAAACACAAGTTGTTAAATAAGCATTTTTAAATCCAATATTAAGAATCTTACATTATTTTATTTAATGTATTTGCTTTTGCACCTAAAAATATGTTAAATTTTATGGTAGTGATATAATAAATGTATTTAAAATAATTTAATAATATTTATATAATAAGAATTATTGAAAATACTTAAATTAGGTTATAATATTATTTACATTATTATAGATAAATTTTTATTGGATTTTTATTAGTAGGTAAATAAAAAATAAAATTCTAATCAGGATTATAGGAAGGAAATGAAATGAAAGGTGTAATCACAATTTCTTATAATGATTTACCAAAATCAATAGAAACTAAAGGAATTTTAGTAGAGAAATTAACTAAAGCCGGTTTTAAAGTAACTGAAGAAATAGAAAAAGAAACAGAGCTGTTAATATCAATAGGAGGAGATGGATCTTTTTTAAAGGCAATACATAAATTTGATTTTGTTGAAGTTCCAGTAATAGCTATAAATACTGGTCACTTAGGATTTTTTGCTGAGCTTTCTCCAGACAAAATCGATGAATTTATAAATAGATACATAAACAAAGAATATTCTATTCAGCAAGTATATGCAATAGAAGCAAGTATAGTAACTAAGAAAAAGTATATAAAGATAAATGCTATTAATGAGATTGTAATAAAAAATATACAATCAAGAACAGTACACTTAGACTTACAAGTGGATGGAATAAAAATAGAGCATTTTAGTGGAGATGGTATGCTTATATCAACACCAATAGGTTCAACAGCATACAATTATTCAGCTGGTGGAAGTATAGTTGATCCTAAACTTGATTTAATTCAATTAACACCTATAGCACCAATGAACACAAACGCTTATAGATCATTTACATCAAGTATTATACTGCCAACAACGTCAGTTATATCCATAAGTCCAGAATATGACTTTGAAAATTCTATTCTTATTGTAATAGATGGTAAGCAGTATAAGTTCAGTCAAATTGAGGAAGTGAAAATATACAAATCTAATTACAAATTAAAACTATTAAGACTAAATGGATATGAATTTTGGAACAGAGTAGCGGAAAAATTTTTATAAGTTAAAAGCTTATAAAGTATTAAATAAGTATAGTAAATAGACGCCATAAATAATTTGAAATTATGGCGTCTATTTTTATTTAAAATTAATCTAAATCTTGAATATTCATTTTATTTATATCATGTTTTTTATTATATTTATTACGGCAAGCATAGTAAATTGCCACAAGAATAACTGTAGGAACATTATAAGCTATAAAAACAATCATAATTCCGATAAATATAGAAACATCAAGCAAAGTTACATTTAAAAGATAAATTAATGCTACTAAAATTGACACTACGAAATTTATACCAGGTAGTATAAATCCTAGCTTTTTATTTTCCTTGCTTGATAAAAATATTTGTAAAATAGCTATACCAACTAATATTCCTAAGAATAGGATACTATTTGATACTAGAAAAATTGGTCCCATATTATTTTTCCACATCCTTCATTTTTTTATATTCAGTTATTAAAAGCTTTGCAGTTTCAAAATCTAATTTATCCTTTAGAGCTAATTGCTTTATAAGAGAAATATATGGTTCACTAGGAACTTTATCATTTAATTCAATTTTTTGTATAAGCTTATCAAGTCTAAGTCTAACTGTAGGATAAGTGACATTATAAATTCCTGCGATTTCCTTAAGAGATCCTGAAGCTAAGATAAATTTTTTAATAAAATTTATATCTTCATCGTCTAAATTTTCTAGCCACTTTGGAATATTATCCATAATTAATCCCCCTTATAATGAAGATGTACTTTAATATTATTAAAGTATATTTTAATTATATTAAAAAATAACTTAAAAAACAATAAATAAAATTCAAAATAGAAAAAGTGAATAAATGATAATAGTTATCATTTACAAAGTGATATCATTGTGGTAAAATATAATCAAAGTTGAAAAACAAAAGATTTTTAGTAAAAGATAAAAATTTATAATAAAAGCCATAAAAACACCTTAATAAATATTATGTGAAATATTTTGCTATTGATTTTTTAACTTTTTAAAATTACTCTTAATTGTAAAAAAGAATCTGGGAGTCTGCACCTAGATTCTTTTTATATGTAGAAATTTATATAATAAGAGAAGTAAATAAGTATCTATAAAATGATGAATTAATTGTTAATGAAAATCATTTACAATTAATCTGTTGAATGATATAATTATCTTGGCTTTAAAAATTATCGCGGCAAATAATAATTTTTAAGGAGATTAAAGCAATGGCAAAAATGATGGGACCAAGATTTAAACAATGTAGAAGATTAGGACTAAATGTGTGTGGGCATCCTAAAGCAATGGACATATCAGTGAAAGGAACTTCTAGAGCAGATAAAAAACTTTCAGCTTATGGATTACAATTATTAGAAAAACAAAGACTTAGAGCTTATTATGGAGTATTAGAAAAACAATTTAGAAATTACTACAAAAAAGCAGAAAAATCTAAGGTATCTACAGGTATAGCATTAATTCAAATGTTAGAGTGTAGATTAGACAATGTAGTTTATAGACTAGGTCTAGCAAACTCTATAAGACAAGCTCGTCAAATGGTTGTTCATGGACATATATTAGTTAATGGGAAAAAAGTAGATATACCATCATGTGCAGTAAGTGTAGGGGATACTGTTTCACTAAGAGAAAAATCTAGAAACAATGAAATGTTTAAAAATAACTTCCAAGAAAGATCACTAGTAGTATATCCTTATTTAGCAAAGAATGAAGAAAGCTTTGCAGGTACACTTATTAAAATGCCTGAAAGAAATGAGGTACCAATAGAAATAAATGAAATACTAATAGTAGAGTTTTACTCAAAATAATAAGTAAGTGAAAGACTCAATAAGGTATTATACTGCCTTTTTGAGTCTTTTTTAGTGTTTTAAATATTTTCATTTATATTGGTAATAATAAGAAATATATATTTAAGGAGGTAAAAGATGCAAAACACAAACTTAAAATGTAATGCTACAAATTGTGCTTTTAACCAAAGAATGGAGTGTAGCGCAGGAGCTATAAATATTAGAGGAGCTGAAGCAGTTACAACTGATGGAACTACTTGTTCTTCATATGTAGATAGAAATGCTAATTCTTTTACAAATAGTGTGAATTCTGTAAGAACAAATACTCATAATATAAGTTGTGAAGCTTGCAAATGTAAATATAACAAAAAGAAAAACTGTACAGCTAAGGGTGTAAGTATAGGTGCAAATAAAGCATCTTGTGATACATTTATTCGTAAGTAAAATTAAATCAAACTAAGGTCTATCTTTTAACTATTTAAGATAGACTTTTTTATTGCTATAGAAAACAAATTGTGGTATCTTTATATAAAGTGAGTAATCACTCATTTTAGGAGGGTAGATATGGAAGATAACTATTGTATAAAAATAAAAAATATTAATAAATCATATAAAAAACAAAAGGTACTAAAAGATGTATCTTTTGATATTGAAAAAGGAGAAATATTTTGTTTGTTAGGGCCTTCAGGGGCAGGAAAAACAACTTTAATAAGACTTATTATGGGTATGGAAAAAAGTGATAAAGGAGATATACTTATTTTAAATAAAAAAGTACCTAATCTTGAAACTATAGAGAGCATAGGATATACAGCACAAGCGGATGCCCTTTATACAGACTTAAGTGCAGAAGAAAATATGAAATTTTACTGCAGATTATATAAAGTGCCTAAAAAGGAAAGAAAAAATAGAATTGAAAAATGCCTGGGAGTAGTAAACTTAAATACAGATGCTAAAAAAATAGTAAGTAATTTTTCTGGAGGTATGAAAAGAAGGTTATCTCTTGCAATATCATTAATTCATAATCCAAAAATATTGATTTTAGATGAACCTACAGTAGGAATGGATCCCCTACTTAGAAAACAAATTTGGCAGGAACTATACAGGTTAAAAGAAAATGGAGTAACTATTCTTATTACTACTCATGTTATGGATGAGGCATCTTATTGTGATAGATTGGCGTTACTTAGAAATGGAAGATGTATTTGTGTGGGAGAACCTCAAAATATAATCGAAGAAAATGAATGTAATACTTTAGAAGAAGTCTTTTTAAAACTAGGGGGCGATGTATATGAGGATTAATGCTATGGTTTGTAGAATAATAAGACAGTTTTTGAGAGATAAAAGAACATTAGCATTATTAATTGTTGCTCCTATGCTAGTTTTAACTTTAATGAGTTTTGTTTTTACTGATGAAGATGCTAAATTAAATATAGGAGTGGAAAATTCTAATGTAAAAGACATATTATCATCTATGGAAAAAGACAATGATATAAATATAATGAGTAAAAAAGAAGCTGAAGGGAAATTTGAAGATAAAGCATTAGATGCATATATTTATGGAGATGAAAAAGAGCTTAATATTTTATTAAATGGTGCTGATAATTCTGTAATTAATCAATTAAATAAAAATGTTCAAGAAGCAGTTAAAGACTATATGACTAAAAAAGGTGAAGATAATAAAAAAATAATAGAAGATTTAGCAAGTAATTCTATGATTAATATGATGAATAAGGATCTTGCTAATAAAATTGATTCTATAGATATAAACTCAACAGAAATAGAAACATACAATTATTTTGGTGATAATGATATGAGTACAATAGATTATATAGGACCACTTTTAATAGGATTATTTATATTTTTCTTTGTATTTTTAATTTCAGGAGTAAGTTTTTTAAGAGAGCGTACAACAGGAACATTAGAGAGGCTTTTGGCTACTCCAATTAAAAGATATGAAATAGTATTTGGATATTTAATTGGGTTTGGGATATTTACCATAGTTCAATCTGCCATAATTTCTGCTTTTTCCATAGGCATATTAAAGATATATAATGGTGGAAATATAGGTCTTATTTTATTAATAAGTACCGTAATAGCTCTTTGTGCTCTAAGTTTTGGTATGTTTGTATCATCTTATGCACATAATGAACTTCAAGTTATGCAATTTATCCCTATCGTTATTGTTCCTCAGGTATTTTTCTGTGGATTATTCTCCATAAGAAACATGGCAGAACCTTTACAAATTTTATCGAAATTTATGCCACTAACTTATGCCAGTAATGCTCTAAGAGGTGTTATGACTTGCGGTTACAATTTACAACAAATTAGTTTTGACTTACTAGTGCTTATAGGATTTACAGTGGTATTTGCAATATTAAATATAATAACATTAAAAAAACATAGAACTTGGTAAGGTGACAAAATGAGCAAATGGATGAATTATATTATTAAAGAAGGTAGTAAAGAAAATAAACTTACAAAAAAACAAGAAAATATTCTAATAGCTGCCGTAGAGCTGATTAGTGAAAAGGGATACGAAAAAGTATCAACTGCGGAAATTGCAAAAAGAGCTGGAGTAGCTGAAGGAACAATTTTTAGGAAATATAAAACTAAGAGAGATTTGTTAGATGCCATATTTATTCCCTCTTTTATGAGATTTGTAAAACCAATAGTCATAAAAGAATTTATATCTACTGTTTTAGATAAAGATTATAATACACTGGAAAGTTTTATTGAAGTTATAGTAAGAGATAGATATGAATTTGCAAAAGATGAAACACCATTATTTAGAATTATCATTCAGGAAATCATATCTCAAGATTATATAAAAGAAGAAATAAAAGAAATGTTCTTAATTGATGCATATCCTGTATTTACAAAATTAATTAAGAGGCTTAAGGATAAAAATGAAATTATAGATGTAGATGAGATTACCTTTTTCAGAATTATTATAACCAATGTTTTGGGATTTTTAATACCAAGATTTGTTTTATTTCCTGATTTACAGTGGAGTGATGAAAAAGAAATTAATATGACAATTAAAAATATAATAAAGTCTTTAAGTTAAAATAAGCAGTATATGTAAGCTTTACATATACTGCTTTAAATTAAGGTGATTCGTCTACACAGTGGCATAAGCGAAGCAAATTTTTATGAATTACCAGATTTTATATGTACCCTTAGTGTAGTAATTATAATACATATAGTTGGCTCTAAATCCCATTAGTGTTCCAAAGAGCAAGGAAAAAATGCCATGAATATAACTAGTTAATACCCCCACTACAATAATATATACTACAGCTCCAACATACATTTTTTTAGTTAACATCCAAATCCAAGAAAATAAAAAAGGAAAGAAATTAAACTTACCTTTATAAGTTTCATCACTATCTTTTATTCTTGTGAATTCTAGTTGATAATAAGGCCTTAGATTAGCATACTCATCGTAAATGCTATTGCTTGTTTTGCCATTTCTATAATATTCTTCTTGACTACTTCTATTATAAGAACTAATAATTATTTTTTCTTCTTCTTTATTATTCGTATATGTTTTTTCACCGCATTCAGGACAGAATTTATCTTCTTTACTGTACTTAAATCCACAGTTTTTACAAAGCATAACTTATCTCCTTTAAAATACATTTATAATATAATACTGTAATTTTTCAGTGCATAAATAGTAGAAGTATTATAAATATTATTATTTGACCTAAATTCATATCTTTGAAAAGGAAAATCTGATGCTGAATAATTTAATTTTGGCTTTGACCATGATTTTCCGAAATCTAAAGACTCACTGGTATATAAATCGAAATACTCAATCCATTGAATATATATTTTTGAACAAGTAGAAATTAAATTAGGAAATACACACATGGAATTTTTGCTGATATATTTTTCTGATGAGATGGTAAAATTATTATTCATAAAGTTTCCTTGTATGTATTTACAATAGTACCTATTTTTATTATTTTCTGCAAAAACTATATGATAGTTATTTTTATTATCTTTTATTGCAGATAAATAAATTTTATCTTTTTTAGAATTAGTTATTTGTTTAGGGCTTGACCATGTATAAAGATTTTTATCAAATGTAGATGAAAATAGTTCCTCATGATGATTTACTAATTTAAAGTAAAATATGGTTGGAACATTGTTATTATAAGTAATAACGAAGTTAGTTAATATGTTATAATTTATAAAATCAATTCTAGTTTTTTTACAAATATGAGGTGATTGATATAAGTGAATTATATATGCACAGTAAGGAAACTTTTTATTTATAGAGTAATATAATATATGATTTTCATCGCTTACTTTTTTTATATAAGTAAATTTTATAAAAAAATTTTTATAATCATATTTAATAATCGTATTCAGATCTACGTTATCACTATTTGTAATTAAATTTTGAAGTTTTCCTTTTTTATCATTAAGTATACCGTAAATATTATCCTTATTATCTATATCTAGCCAAATATCTATAAATGAGTACTCGCCGTTAAGTAATATGTGTGAACTTATATTATTTAAATCAGAATCTATATTAGTAGAGACAATATTTTTACCAAGTTCAAATAAGGTTAGTCCTTTATTAATAGAACTTTCAACTAAGATAGAGGTTTTATCTATAAAAGGCATAATATCCCTCCTTAAAAATATTCATATTAATATTTATATTAAAATACAGTTTTTTATACATAAATTATCGAAAATAATAAATATATTAATCTGATAGTAACATGTGCTCATTAAAATCATATATTTTATATAAGAAGAGAATATGGTCTTTTCTAAAAAATAATCAGGAGAGGATATATGACATGAGTGAAGTAAAAGACAATTTAAATCAAGATTGTTGTGGCTGTGAAAAACCAGGTCCAGTTGAAAAGCCAAACAGATGCCAAGAAGGATGCTGCTCTCCAAAAGAGATAGCAGCTCCGTTGGATATATGTACAGCGAAGGGGATTCCAGTACTATCTGATAGAATATACGACTGTGTATATTTAGAAGATAAGCAGAGAAAATATTTAAAAGATATTGAATTTACTATAACATCAAATGGCGATTATAAACAAGGTGATGAAATATGTATAGAAACTATTATAGTTAAGTATAAATGCATAGGACTAATAGATGAAGAGATAGAAGTAAGAATCGATAGTTTAGAGAATGAAGTATCTTTCCATTCATCTGATGAATCTGAAAGCTGCAAATGTGAATTTGATTGCGATGGAAGCTCTATAAAGAAAAAATTATATAACATATACAAAGGAAGTAAGACAATAGATATTGAATGCTGTGAAGAAGGAAGAAAAACTATAATAGGTGAAGATTGTTTAGATTTTTATATTTGTAAAGCGAAACTTATAGTTAAAGGTAAAATAGGTTGTGAAAACTTCAGAGCAGAAACTGAAGAATTTAGTGGACCATTAAGCGCAGGGTTTGGATTTAATAAAGCAGATTTCTTTGGAACAATATGTTTACCAACAGGTAGAAATAGAGTACACTTTGAAGAAATTTTTGATGCGTGTCTGTCAATAGATTGTATAAGAGCAACAAAAACTTATAATGAATCAACAAAAAAATTCTGTGCAGATGCTTTTTCAACTTTATTAATAAGCAAGACAATATATGCTATAGTAAAAGAAGAGCTTATAGTATATACAAATACGAATCCAAGCAGTATTACTTGTACAGATGGAAGAATTGGTTCAAACTGTCACCACAATGGATAAAAATATGTATAGGACTAATCACTAATAATTTAGTCCTTGTCTTATGTAATAAAATCTCCTCATTATACATAGGTATAATGAGGAGATTTGTTTTTGAAAAGGAGTGTAAAAAATGAGTAAAAAAAATGATAATAAGATATTTGCAAAAGTTTTTGATCTTATAAATGATATAGTAAATACGTTATCAAATAAAAGGAATAATATAATTAATATGGAAATAATTACGATAGATGGAGTAAGAAAAGAAATAAAAATTACTAGTAATAATGTAGACTTAATTAAAATAAATAGAAACATAATAATAATAGATAAAGAAGCATTACGTTTAGAAGATATAGTAAAATTAAAAATATTAGATACTAATTTGGATGATAAGATTAAAAATATATTCATAACAGAAGTAGAAAATATTATTGAAAAGGAAATAATACAAGATTATAAAAAGGCAGGGTATTATAGAGGTGGTAATAATTTATCAAAGGAAAAGAATATAGAATGGTATATACAAGAAAATAAAAATAATATAAATACAATTTATTGCAAGGGAACAAAATATGATAGTTATATGAATAATATTAGATCTGTGGATAAAAAGGAAGCTTTAAGTCATGATACATCGTTAGATATAAAAAGAAAAGGTGTTTTGGAAGATTTTAAAGTAAATGTGGAAAAAAATAATGTACTAAGTTCCATAGAAGACAATAAGGAAAAAGTAATAAAAGAGATTGAAACTGAGGAAATGCTTGTTTTAACTAATAACTCTAATGAAGTTGAAGTGGCAAAACCTATAAAAATAAAAGAAGTAGGAGTAGTAACAGATATACATATGGAGGAGTGCAAAGTAATTACAAATCAATCGTCTACAAAAGTAGTTAAAGATATTATAGAAAAAAAATCAAAAGCAATAATAGATATAAATCCTGTTTATGAAGAAAAAATAATAGGAAATGTTAATACAGATATTCAGCTAATTAAACCTCAAACTGTTGATATTTTGATTGTTGAACCTAGTAATAAAAATATTAATAAAGAAGAAATAAAAGATAGATACCTAACTTTTGATCCAACAGGAGACAATTATATAGGTATAGTACTGGATGACGGAACATTTGAACCATTAAAAGTATCTATGGAAACTATAACAGTAGTACCTAATAATATAAAAAATATATTAGTTAATATAGATGAAAATAAAAATATAATAAATCAAGTAGTTAAAGATATAAATTATTCTAAGGATAGTTTTACAAATTCTGTAGATATTGAATATGATGATAACATACTAGAGAAAAAGGAAGAAAATGAAACTTCCATAAATAATATTATTAATGTTTCAAATAGTACTATAAATAATATAGTGAATAAGCATGAGACGGCTTTTGTTGCTACTAAAGAAAATGCAGAATCAATAAAGAGTATAAAAGATGTTCAATATGACTCAGTATCGAAAATAGATAAGATAGAAAAAATAGATATGGTTAAATCAGTTAAAACTATTGAAAATAAAAATTATGTTGTGGAAGATGTGAAATTGGATAAAAAACCTACCAGTCTAATAAGCAGTGTGGAAATGAGTAAGGAAAATATATCAACACCGTTTGAAGAAGATATAAACGGTATTATTAAACAGGTCGGTAGCGGGGTTATGTTAGTGGATAACAATGATTCAGGTATAACAATTTACTCCACATCAAAAATAAGTTCAGTATTATAAAATAATAGTTAGGTGTGCACCTTTTTTTAGAAGGTGCACACCTAACTATTTAATTAGAAAAATTTTAATGGAATTCTCATAATCTATTCTACATCAGGTTCAGCTACAGGTTCTACATCAGGTTCAGCTACAGGTTCAGCTACAGGTGAAGGCCCATAGGAAGGACCATAAAATCCAACAGATTCTAAGCAAACATAGCTAATTTTATTAGAACTTGTATCAGAAAGAACCAATATATTACCTACTCTACCAAGTACTTCAGCATCTGTTAAAGCTAACCAGCCAGCAGTAAGATTTACATTGCTGCTCGTAAAAGATAGATTTCTAAATGTAGTATCACCACAGCAGCAATCATTATCCTTACAGCACTTGAATGGACGTTTTTTATCTAGTAATGACATTAGTCTTTCTTTAAAAGACCAACCAGATCCATATTGATAGTATTCAAATTGAATAGCCTCTAAATCACATAGTGATGCTTTATCAACTGGATATGGTACAAAATATTTATATTTATAATTATAATTAGTAGGAATTGGATAATAGAAGCCATCTGCCCATATATTTATATAATCAGATTGACAAGGGTCAATAGATTTTAATTTAGCGCAAGGTGCTGCAGTATTATCATGATCATATGGATTAAAATACTCTAAAAAAGTACCTACTAAATACTTTCTGCCAATAAATGAAAATTTATCGAAACATACAAATTCTTTTACCTTTGGATTAAATAATAATTCTAAAGCTTTTAGAATATCTTTTTTGCAACAACATTCGTCTTTTTTACAAGAACATTCATCTTTTTCTGGACAATGTTCTTGATTTTGGCATGGTTTTGAAACCATCCAACTATTATTACTCATAACATCTACTCCTTAAAATATTATATTATAAGCCTCCGAAGCTTATAGTATAATATATTTATAAAATAAGATAATGTTACAAAATAAGTATAAAAAACTAAAATTTTGTTAAATATTGATGTATTTTAGGAATAATAATGGATTCTTAAATTTACTACTAAAGAATTAATCTTAATATATTTAGAAAGAATTTTATGTTACAAAATAAGATATCATTTAAAAGCTTTTATATTAAAATAAAAAACTGACAAATATAATTGTCAGTTAAAATACATATATTTTTTATGATAAATATCTCCAGTATTATAGGGAGTATTATAAAAACATTTTCTTATTTTTTTATAACACATTAAATCCATCAGAATTTCATAATTAATAAACACCCTTCCTAAAAGACCGTCAATATTAGAATGGCAATCGTATTTAGGGGATATAAATATATAATCTGGATTAACCTCAGCATTCAAGCAGTGGTCCACATCTATAAAATTATTATCTAAATCACAATTGGCAGGTATGCAACATTTGTTCATTAAAAGAATCTCTATACGATCTTTAGATTTTCCAGTGGCTTCAAAATATATTTTTTTACAATTATCAATATGAGCTATAGCCTTAAATTCTAATATAAGTGAAATTTCTAATTTAAGCTTTTCTATGATACCAAATAAGATTTTATTATAGTTATCTTTTGGTAAGTTAATAAATACGTCCTTTATATTTATACAATCATTAAGTAAAGATTTATCTAAATCTACAGATTTACCATTGATTAACAATTCTTTTTCTGTTTTAGAAATATTATATTGTAATCTTGTTTCTAGGATTTCAATTTTGCATTTTTCAGGTAATTTTAAATCTTCACATAAAGTAAAATGCATTGGGAAACTTGAATTTGCAGTAATTGTAGCAATATCAGAATCCAAAATTTTTTTTATCGTTGATGGACATATTATGTTGCTATGACAGCAATAATTTTTCATAAAGATTCCCTCCTATAAAGTATATCTTATACTATGAAAAAAAAATAATTTGGTGATGGATTTTTATGTAAAAATATGAATTCTTATAAATAAAAATACTAAAGTTAGTGCCATTTTTTAGTAATATTCATATATATAGGGAAAGAAGATAATTCTTTTGAAAAAATATTTAATGAGTGATTAGCTTTTTATTTGATTGTGAAAATCAAGAACCAGCATAAAATTGTGGCAAATATATATAAGAATATATAGGAAATATAGAGTGGGCAGCTAATGAAATATTGAATATTGTTAAGTATGATATCTATGGAAAGATTCCTATGTTTATGTGAATTTTTTTGCTCTAGGGTAGAAAGTATTTGCTGTACTAATAACTGTCCAGAAATAATAGGGGGATTTATTATGCTTATTAATTCAAATATTAACTAAATCTATATCAGCTATAATTAAGGCACAACTTTAATTTATTACAATGATTGTGATATGAAAACAAATGCAGGGAACAAAGTGGTTAAATCTTTCTTTGATTGTGTGGTATGTGATTTTGTAAATGATATCTACAATCTTGAAAAACTATTACAAAAATTAATCTATAGCATGCAGTTTGTGATTTTCACCAATGTGCACATCAGAATCAGTACCAAGAAAAATTAGATCGAGTGTCCTCATAACAGTATGAATTATAAAAAGGAGGCTATGGGGTGGTTATCCATACCAATAGGTGGATGTAATTGTGGTTAAAAGAAATAAGTATTATAAAAATTTTTATAAAATAGTCAAAGAGCTTGTATATAAAAAAGTTCATTCTTTGACTAGAAAGGTGGGATAAGTAGTGTATTATATGTTTAATTTGAAATTTGTTTATAAAATATTAAATGAGATGAAGTTTGACTTATTTTGTGATAAAAGATGCTATCATAAGGAGTTTGATGACTGTCAAAAAGAATTTAGAACTTGTGAAAAAGGCAGCATAGATGATATGTATAAGACTAATGAACATGATGATGATTGTGAGTGCAATGAAAATCATGATAAAAATTGTCATGGATGTAATCATTGTGATGATAAATGCCATCCAAAAGAAATTGAAATAATAAGAAATATTACCAATAACTTTTTAGAAGAAGACTTGTGTATTGATAAACTACAGGAATGGAATAAGGATTGTAATTGTATTAACTTGCTAGATGTATTAACAATAACACTTTTTGATATAGAGGAATGTACTTGCTGTAAGAAAAACTATGGATATCTACTACAACTAGATAAATTTGAATGTATATTAAAGAATTTTAAAAATTTACTTTGTCAATTAAGATGCCTATTTAGTAAAAAATGCGATTTGATATCAGATGTATTATGCACTTTATTTAAAATCATAGATTTAATAGCAAGTATAATTTCAAAAATAAGTAACATAGAGTGCTTATGCAAGTCACATATGAATTGTAAGTGTGAATTAATAGAATGTATGGTTTGTGAATTGGAAAATGAAATAAACTTATTAGAGAAGGTAGTATCAGAATTTGCATGTACAGTATTTGAACTGGCATCAGAAGAAATATTAAACTGTACAACTTGTGGAGTATCAGAGTGCGAAAAAAATAGAAAAAGAAATTATTTGAAAAATTAATGTGAAGTAGATCGCTATAGAGATGAATAAACTTATAATAACAAATATTAAATAAGTAGATATTAGAATTAATGATTATGATGTATATTGTGATTCTTGTGATGGAGATTATGCTCAAGGTTGCAATATAGGCTATGATGGTTGTGATTTCAATGATAATTGCTGTTATAAAAATAGTGTAGCAGCATATTTGCAAGATAAATATATTTTATTTAGTTCTATTATGTCAGATATCTGGATTTAAAGTTATTTAACTATATTTAACTAAGAAAAATATAAATAATTAAATTGGATAATTGGGGGGATTATAATGAAATGTTGTTCTTATAAAATAGGAGTAATAGTAGAAATAATGGATAGTAATGATGAAAGATATAAGTTAGTCACTATAGGAGAGAATCCGAAGGATATTTATACATTTACAAGACTTGTTGTAAGTGATGAAACTTTAATATTGGATCGTGAGTACAATGAAATTACTGTAGAAGATTTAAATATAGGCGATTTAGTTGTGGCTTACCATTCTAATATTATGACCATGAGTATACCGCCACAAACAAATGCTTATATTATAGAAGTGAAATAAAATTTGATTTGCTTAAGCCACTACGTGTGCGAATCACTTCATATGGCCAACGATATATCATCGTCACCACTTCGGATAAATATATTACTCAAAATTCACTTTTTTATGACAAATGATGTATCCGTTTAGGAAATTATATTATAATAAAAGAATAGTATTAATTTGGAAAAATTAACAAGGAGATGATGAAATGGCAAAAAAACAACAAAAGACTAACGCCATGAGAATATTAGATGCTAATAAAATAGAGTATAGTATGTATACTTATGAAGCTGATGATAATCATATAGATGGAATAAGTGTGGCCCACAAGTTAAATCAAGATGAAAATATGGTATTTAAAACTTTAGTAGCTCAAGGAGCTAGTAAAAACTTTTATGTTTTTGTAATACCTGTGGCAGAAAGTTTAGATATGAAAAAAGCAGCAAAATCAGCTGGAGAAAAAAATGTGGAAATGATTCATGTTAAAGATATAAATAAAGTAACAGGATATATTAGAGGAGGATGTTCACCTGTAGGAATGAAGAAATTATATCCTACATTTGTACATGAAAGTGGTAAGGATTTAGAAAAAATAATTGTAAGTGGCGGTAAAATAGGATTTCAAATTGAGTTAAATCCTGAAGACTTACAAAAAACTATAAACTTTAAATATGTAGATATTATAAAATAAGGCATACCATATGGTACGCCTTAGAATCTTTTTGTTCTATAAAATCTATAAAGAAAATCTTTTTCCAGTGATTTACTTAAGGTTGCTGTTTCTTGAAAATTAATAAATCTTATTTCAAGAGAAGACTTATTAATAGGTATAACCTTATGTATTAATTTTAAATTAACTATATATTGTTTATGAGAAGTGAAGAAGTCTGGTGGCAATCTTTTAGATAAATCCTCAATACTTTCATAGAACTTTATCACATCATGGTCTTTAGTATAAAGATTAATAGCTCTAGAATTTTTTTCAAACATAACAATATCATCAAAGTTAAGCATATGAACTTGTTTTCTTACCTTATATACAAATAAGGTGTCTTCAATAAAGTTACTTTTAGCTAATTTATGGGAATTAATATGATCTATAGCAATATTTAAAGAATCTAAAATCTTGTCCTTTGTAAATGGTTTTACTATAAAATCTACAGGATGGACCTTGAAACTCTCCAAACTATAATCAGCAAAACCTGTTACAAAGATTATATGAACATCTTCATCTATTTTTGTAATTTCCTTTGCACAATCAATTCCATTTTTATGAGGCATATCTATATCTATTATAAGCAAATCTATTTTTTCAGTTTTAATAAACTCTATGGCATCAATACCGTTTTTTACTTTTTTCACATAGTCCACATAGCCAGAATATTTTATTATATTTTCTATATCATCTCTTATAGCTTTATCATCATCACATATTAAAACTTTTATCATTAGAATTATCTCCTCTTATCAGTATTTCGGTATTAAAATTGTAAATTCAGTTAAAAATTCATCACTACTTGCAAAAATATGATAACCATACTTGTCTAGAATATTTTTAACAAGATAAAGGCCATACCCTCTGTTGTCTCCATCTTTGGTAGAAAATCCTTCTTCAAAAATACTCTCTGTGTTGTGAATTTGTGGACCGTTATTTTTTATTGATATAACATATTGGAACTCATCTTCGTAGACTAAGAGTTTTATATATTTATTATCTTTCTTAATAGTAGACAAAGAATCAATTGCATTGTCAATTATGTTTAAAATCACGGAATTCATATCACTTGGTTCAATAACCAAGTTATCAATAAAATCTTGGATATAAACATCAAATGTAATATTTTTCATAAGACACTCTTCGTATTTTAGTGAAGCTATAGCATCCAAATAAGACACTTTTCCATATCTAGAAGTTTTAGATCTAAAACTATTAGATATATTTGTTATATAGTCTTTTGCATCCTTATTTAAATTATTATTAAGTAGGGAATAAACTACCTGTAAATGTTTAAGATAATCATGTTTTTGACTTCTAAGTTTAGCTATAATACTGTCCTTATGCTCTATTTTGTTATTTGATTTATTTAATTCACATTTGTATTCAAACTTCGTATTCAATGCTTTTGAAAATTCGTAGCCCAGATATAAAGAAAAAATCATTAATATAAAGGCTAATACTGATACAAAAATACCTTTTGTCAGTAAACTATCATTTAATTTATATAATGCAAAAATAAATATTTTATAAGCTATTAAAAATAATATTGAAGAGATACATAAACTAAAAATATTTCTTTTTCCCAAACTCATCTTTTTATAAAAGTCATATCTATAAAAAATTAGATTACTACCCACAAAAACTACCAAAATACCCATTGTAAATATAAAAATGTTGTACATATTTAACTCCTTAGTTATCCATTTATATTAGAAGTATATCATTTATAAAAAAATATGTAAAAAGTTGAAATTTACATAAATGAACTTAAAATGTGCAATTATATCTATGGAAGTGAACAAATAACTATAAAAAAATTGAAAAAACTTGATTTGATAGAATTATTTTTCGCATATATAATGAACTTATTCAAGAAGAGAATTTATTTAGATGGAAGGGAGTAAAACAAATGAGGGAAGATTTTAATATAGTAATAAAATATATAAAAAATTTTAAATCAAGATCTATCGCAATAATGCTTAGTATAATCTTAGGAACAGCACTTATAGTAGGGGTAGGGACTTTATCAAAGAGTGCACAACAAGCAGATGTAAACAGAACTAAAAGGGAGATGGGGACTTATCATGTTTATTACAAAGATATAGATAAGAATCAGTTAGAAATAGTAAAAAAAGGTAAGGACATAAAGAATATTGGGATAACTTCGTATTATGCATCTACAGATGTAAGTGAGAAGTTGTCAATTAACATTTTATATGCTGATAATAATTATCTTAATGACGAGTCGAACATAGTTAAAGGTAGATTACCAAAAGAAAAAAATGAAGTAGTCTTAGAAGCTTGGATACTAAATAGTATGGGGCTAAAGCCTGAGGCTGGACAGGAGCTGACTTTTAAACTTTACAATAAAGAAAAATCAGAGACTTTCAAAGTTGTAGGAATTCTTAAAGATAGATATAAGGATAAAAGTGTTGGAAGATGTGAAATGTTTTTACACCTTGATGAGAATGATATGAGTCAGTTTACTGCAAATGTAGAATTTAATGAAGGAAGTCCAATAAGAAATGATATAGAAGCTATCGCCAATGCAGCAAATATAGATCTAAAAGAACAGGTGGGAGTAAATAAATCCCTAGTACAAACAGTTGAAGATAACGGTGGAATAGACGTGGCTAGCAAAAGTACAGCGTTTGCAATGAGCATATTTGCAGGTCTTGTAATTTATAGTATTTATTCCATATCTGTATACCAAAGAATCAAAGATTATGGAATGCTACGAGCTGTGGGAGCTACTAATTTTAGAGTATTTAGACTTATGATTTATGAGTTATTAATTATTGCTGTAGTATCACTACCAATTGGAATATTGCTTGGTATGGGAGGGGCACAGTTATTTAATAAGTTGGGTGGAAATATAACTGTTGAAGGTAAGTTAGAATCAACGCCTTTTGTTATACCAACAGAAGTGATTTTACTATCTATAGGATGTACTTTAGTTGTAATATTGATAATTAGTATATTTACTTATTTTAAAATAAAAAGAATCTCTCCAATTGAAGCCATAAAAGGAAACTATGGATCAAATAGTAAAATTAAGAAAAGTAATTTTATAATAGCTAAAATAAGTAATCATATATCACAAACTAAATCAATTTCAATGAAGAATATATTTAGAAATAAGAAAGCCTTCATTTTAATAATGTTATCTATGAGTATAGGTGGTGTATTAGTAATAAGAAACAATTATGCTTACACAATATCTGATGCTATGTATGAACAGCAGACAAAGGGAACGTATTTAAATGGTGACTTTATTATGCAAGTAACTTCAGCTAATGATGAAAGAGTTGGTTTGAGTGATGGAGATATCAAAAAAATTAAAAATATAGATGGTATAAATGAAGTAAAAGCAGCTAGGATCTTGGAAAGTAGATTAGTTTTACCTAAAAAAGATTTACTAGAGAAAGATTTTAATAAACAACTTGATTCAGAAATATATGTAAGAGATGTTTTAAATGGAAGCTTAATAGATGATAAATCCAGTGATACTTATTTAATGAAGCAGAAGTTAAAGGGATATAATGATGAGATGCTAAAATCACTAGAGGATTATTCAATAAGTGGCAAGATTGATATAGAAAAGATGAAGAAAGAGAATTTGGCAGTAGTATATATGCCTTATATATATGATGATAATGGTACGAAAAGTAAAGTACTAGGTGGAAATACGGGCTCACCTCTTGCTGATATAAAAGTAGGAGATATAATTACAATTAAATATCCTAAAGGTAAAATAGAAGATACTCAGAAGTATTGGCAAGGAAAAGATAATTGCCAATATGAAGACTACACTTTTAGAGTAGGAGCTATAGTTAATTATCCTTATGCAGATGACAATATGTATACTGGGGACGATGGAATAGATGTTATAGTAAGTGATAAATATTTAGATGGATTGGTGGGCAACAGTAATTATGATGTTGTATATGCAAATATGAAAAATGGAGCAAATCACAATACTATAAATAAAAAATTAGGGGAAATTGGGAGTAAAGTACCAGGAATTGTAACTACAGATATGACTGAAGATAAAAAAATGGATGAGCAAATATTAAAGCAGAAAAGACTTTTAGACTTTGGTGTAGTAGCAGTTATGTTTGCTATAAGTGTGTTCAATATAATTAATAATGTGAGCTATAACTTAACTTCTAGAACAAGTGAATTTGGAATGTTAAGGGCAATAGGTATAGGTGAAAAAGACTTTAAAAAAATGATAACTTATGAAGGGTTATTCTATGGGGTGATTTCAAGTGCAATAGTTGTAGTAACTTCATTATTGATGCAAATAAGAATGTATAAAACCTTTGGTTTTGAAGCTTATGGCATGGATTTTGTAATAAATTACAAGTTATATGTAGCAGTTGTATTAGCCAATATAATTGTTGGATTATTGGCAACTTATCTACCAGCTAGAAAAATAAAAGAAAGTAGCATAGTAGAAGCTATAAATATTATAGAATAGAGGGATTGTTATGGTGATATTAGAGACTATTAATTTAGGTAAAATATATGGGAAAAAACAAACAAAAGTAGATGCACTTAAGGATGTTAATTTAAAAATAAATAAGGGCGAATTTGTGGCAATAGTGGGACCAAGTGGAAGTGGAAAAAGTACTTTTCTTCATTTAATAGGAGGACTTGAGCGACCAAGTAATGGAACTATAAAAGTTGATAATAAAGATATATGTTGCTTATCTGACAACGAACTAGCTAAATATAGAAGAGAAAAAGTTGGATTTGTATTTCAACAATATAATTTAATACCAGTCCTTAACGTCAAAGAGAATATAGAACTACCACTAAAACTTGATAAACAAAAAATAGATAAAGATTATATAGAAGATCTTATGAAATTGCTTGGCATAGAAGAGAGAAAAGATCACTTACCAAATCAATTATCAGGAGGTCAACAACAACGTGTTTCTATAGCTCGTGCTCTTGCAGCTAAACCAAGTATTATTTTAGCAGATGAACCTACGGGAAATTTAGACAGCAAGACTACAGAAGAAGTTATGGATTTACTTAAAAAATCCATAAAAAAATACAATCAAACTTTAATAATGATAACTCATAATAATGAAATTGCAAAAAAAGCAGACAGAATTATATCAATAATAGACGGAAAATTAAATGATATTAGATAGTCAAAGTTTATAATTTTCATAAAAGCTATGAAGTTGAGATAAAAATTAATTTCATAGTTTTTTATATTGTGAGAATTTGGTAAAGGTTATTGTTTGAATCTGTAATGAATTTTTTATAACAAATTTATAACAAAAATTACATTTTATTAAATCTTTATAACAAAGAATGCACAATACTTCTAAATATGATATTTTAATGATTTTTTTAGTTATATTTATATAGAAGAAAATTAATAGATGGAGGGGAAACAATTCTCATATTGAGAGTTGAAAATAATTATGGTTTTTAGCAGTTTAATTTTTTTATTTTTATTTTTACCTGTAGTACTTATTTTTTATTATTTATCTAATGAAAGACTTAAAAATGTAGTATTACTATTGGCCAGCTTGTTCTTTTATGCATGGGGAGAACCTAAATATGTGTTTTTAATGATTGCATCTATTATTTGCAATTATATATTTGGAATTAAGGTATCTTCAGAGGATACAAAGGAGAAGAAGTTGTGGCTTATAATAGCGGTGATTTTTAATATTTCACTATTAGGAGTATTTAAATATAGCAATTTTTTAATAGATAATATTAACAATATATTACATCTTAACATAAGTATTCCCACAATACCTTTACCTCTTGGAATATCATTTTTCACTTTCCAAACAATGAGTTATGTAATTGATGTGTATAGAAATAGCAACAGGCTTCAGAGGAATATTTATAATTTAGCATTATATATAAGTTTGTTTCCACAACTTGTGGCAGGACCAATTGTTAGATATGAAACAGTGGATGAGCAAATAAATAGTAGAGTTCATACCATAAATAAATTTTCCATAGGAATAAATAGATTTGTCATTGGTCTTGGAAAAAAAGTGATTTTCTCAAATAATTTAGGTTTAGTTGCTGACAGTATATTTGCAACTAATATGTCAGATTTGTCTACTATGGAAGGCTGGCTGGGAATAATATGTTACACTCTACAAATTTATTTTGATTTTAGTGGATATAGCGATATGGCCATAGGACTTGGAAAAATGTTTGGTTTTGATTTCTTAGAAAATTTCAATTATCCATATATTTCTCAAAGTGTATCTGAGTTTTGGAGAAGATGGCATATATCTCTAGGAAGTTGGTTTAGAGATTATGTTTATATTCCCTTAGGTGGAAATAGAGTTTCTCCTATTAAACAGTATAGAAATTTATTTATAGTTTGGTCATTAACAGGTATATGGCATGGGGCTGACTGGACTTTTGTAACATGGGGAATATATTATGGTTTTCTAATTGCACTAGAAAAAGCCTTCTTACAAAAATATTTGAATAAGCTACCGAAGTTCTGTAGACATATTTATTTAATATTATTAGTAATGATAGGATGGGTATTCTTTAGAGCGGAAAATATTGTACAAGCATATGAATATCTAAAAGTTTTAGTTGGACTGGGAGCAAATTCTATGTGGAATATTTCATTTATTAATTACATAAATGAATCAGGATTTATTGTAATTTTGGCAATTATTTTTGCTACACCAATTTTACCTAAGATTAAGTCGAGAATTGAGTTAAGGAATAAGAAATTAATTGAGAATAGATTTACTTATACACTTCATTCAATTTCACTAATGTCAATTATGTTTATAGTTGTTGTGATTTTAATAAATTCCACATACAATCCATTTTTATATTTTAGATTCTAAGAGGAGGATATGATAATGAATAATAAAAAAGCTAAATATATAGCTATACCATTTTTAATTTCAATAATAGCTATATTATTTATTCATACAATAAGTAAAGATAAAGAGATAAGCGCATCTGAAAATAGAGCATTAGCACAAATACCAACAGTGGAAGATGTGAAAAAAGAAGACTTCACCACAAAGTTTGAAAACTACTTTTCAGATCAATTTCCTTTTAGAGAGGAGTTGTCACAGCTTTATAATAAAGTAGAATTAATGCTTGGTAAAAATAAAATTAAAAATTACTATGTGCTCGAAAACAATTGGGTTATGCCAACACCAATAGACGTATTTTCAGAGGAAGATTTAAAAGATTCAGCTGAAAAAATAAATGAATTGTCTCAAGCAGCATTAAAGTCTAACAAGAAAGTTTATTATGCATCAACACCACATAAAGAAAGTATGTTAACTCATTTGTACCCTAAATTTACAAAAGGTTTAAATAATGCTACTGAAAATAAAAATAAATTTAAAAGTTATTTAGATAAAGATAAGATAGATTTTATTGACATAGATGAAGATTTTTTAAGTAAATTTAATGAGAAAGAAAGAGAAAAATTATATTTTAAAACAGATCATCATTGGAATGGTATAGGGGCATATGAAGGTTTTAAAACTATTATGGAGGAGATGAAAAAAACAGAAAGTATTAAAAACATAAATTGGGATAATTATATTAAAACAGATTTAAAAAAAGGATATTTCCTAGGAAGCTATAATTTAAATTTAAATAATTTAGTAAAAGAAGATGAAGATATTCCTTATGTTCACTCAAAAAATAAACATAAATATGAATATTTTAAATATGATGGAAAAAAAGAAACTAAAGGAAAAGAAGAAGATTTTGTAGCCACAAGGATACATGAAGATGAAATATTATATGGTGGAGCCTATATGTTTGGTAATGCTTGTAATATATTAAAAATTAAAAATAAGGATGCTTTAAATGATAAGAAAATACTAATAATAAGGGACTCTTATCAAGCTCCTACTTCATGGCTGTTTGCAGACATGTTTTCAGAAGTACAACTAGTTGATCCAAGATATACGGAAAAACTAGATTTATCTATAAAAGAAATAATTGAAGATAGTGATGCTGACATAGTTATGTTTATGTACAATTCAACAGATTTTAAATCTATGATTGATGAAATAAAATAAATAAAAAACAGATACAAGTTTTGAATTTGTATCTGTTTTTTATTGAAATTTTGTCTTATTATTTTGTGAATGCAACAAAACCGCAGTCTGTAGGATGATCTATAAAAAGAGCATCCTTATATTTGCATAATAATAGAGCAATAGTAGTATCCCCACCTGCGCATAAAATATTAATCAAACTTAAAATCATTAATGAAGAATTCTCCATAAAGAAAGAAATTATAAATAGTAAAATACCTAAAATAAGTAAAGGCATAAGTCCGCCAGTAATATAAGCTTTAAAGTTAAGTGGTTCTTTGCAATGACAATAAGGAGTAAGTGATTGCCACATAATACCAAAACTTATACTTTTAAATCCTTCCTTACAAAATAAACTCCAAGTAAGTCCGTGTAAAAGTTCATGGATAACAATACATGCAATTATTGAAATAAAAAATAACATAAGAGTAGCTGGAGTAAACTCAAAAACAATACTTCCCCATTTATTTATATAAATGAAAAAACAAATAAGAGCTATTGGTCCGGCTGTAAGTAGTGCATAAATGTTAGCTTTTACAACAGTAATTACTCCTAAATTCTCTTTATATCCATTGTTTATCATTTCTTCTTTAATTTTTTCGAATCTTTTTATTTTATCTTGTTCCTTTAAATTTTTTTCATTAATGCTTTCAGACATAGTAAACCCCTTAAATATTATTTTTATTGAAATTATAACATATAATTCCAATTTGTCCTTGAATTTTTAAGTATTAATTTGGAAAAATAGAATCAAAGGAAGGTGAAGTAATGTTTGTTCCTCAAAGAATTATATTTGAAAAAGGTGCCCTAAACTATGAAATAGGAAAAAATATTTATCAAGAATTTAAAAACAAAGAAAAAACAGAAATAATAAATTTAACTAATAATAAAGATAAAGAACATATACCGGGAGATAATATTAGAGATTTTTACAAAGAAGGGAAAAACACTTTAGTTGTAGGAGTTAAAAAGGGCTATAAATTTCAAAGTTGTAAACCATCTGCTCATTGGCAATTACCTTTATTTAGTGGTTGTCTGGGGAATTGCCAATACTGTTATCTGAACACAAACTTAGGTGATAAACCTTATATAAAGGTTAATGTAAATATTGATGATATCTTAGATAGATCAAAAGGATATATGGATGAAAGAAAGCCTAAGATTACAATATTTGAAGGTTCAGGCACATCTGATCCTATACCTGTTGAACCATATACACATTCTTTAAAAAGAGCAATTGAATTTTTTGCAAAAAGCGAATATGGAAGATTTAGATTTGTGACAAAGTTTGACGATGTAGACACATTATTAGATATTGAACATAGAGGAAAAACAGAAGCAAGATTTGCTATTAATACAATAAAAGTTATAGAAGATTATAGAAACTTATTAATTTATTTAAATGAAAAAATACCTAATAATTTAGAGCATCCAATTACTTTTGAAGTAATATCTCACAGATATACAACAAGAGCAAAAAATATTATAAATGAAGTTTTTCCAGATAATATTTTGCCAATGAAAGATGATGATAGAACTTATAAATATGGCCAATTTGGCTATGGAAAGTTTGTTTATCCAAAGGAAAATTTAGCTTATATGAAAAAAATTTTTACAGAAAATATAGAAGAAATTTTTCCAGATGCAGAGATTAAATATATTATTTAATTAAAAAAGGAGAGCTGAATAATTTTAACCCTCCTAAATTAACTATATTCTATTTTCTATCCATCTACTTATTTCAGCGATTATATCATCTTTGATTAATTCATCCAAAAGCTTATGATACAAACCATTCAAAATCCTAATTTCCTTATCTGTAGAAATTATATTATTAAATAAAAACCTACTATCTTCACAATCTGTTACTGCATCCATTGAGCCATGAAGTATTAAGCAAGGATATTTAAATTTATATAAATATTCAAGAATATGTGAACAGCTTTTTTTCAACGCGTGATAAAGACCTACAGTAACTTGTTTTAAAACTAATTCGTCTTCATCATAAGATTGAATAAAATCGTAATCGTGGCTTAGATTATGAATACTTCCAACAGAAACAAAGTCAAAATCACTATCATATTCATCAGAATTACATTTTGTATAATTACCATAATCACAAATTAAAGGGCTACAAAATATCATACCATCTGCTAGGTTATCATATTGTCCGCCTAGAATACTCATTATTTGTCCTCCCATGCCTTGACCTAAAATAAATAAAGGAAGATTTGGGTTTTCTTCTTTAACTACATCAATAACAATTTTTAGATCTTTTGCGAAGGTATGGGCATCATCAACATATCCTCTTTTTCCATCAGAATCTCCGTGCCCTCTGTGGTCATATCTATATACATTAAAATTATCTGAAATAAATTTTCTAGTGATATAATCATATCTTCTATAGTGCTCTGCTAATCCATGTAGGATTAAGATAGTAGCTTTAGGACTATTTACTAAGTCTTTTGCGCATTTTAAATAAGTATTATCAAATGATTTAACCCAAAAATCTACTGTTGCAACACTCATATATTTCACTCCCCAAGTTTTATAATGAATCCTAAAAAAGCATAGGACTGACATATATAGTTATTCTATATAGAGGAGCGAAAATCCTTTTTTAAAAGTTGTGATTTATTTTTTTATAACTGATACAATTTATATATAAACATAATTACCATAAAAATTATACTTTAAAATATTGTTTATATTGAAAAAAAGTGGTACAGTTAAAATGTAAACACGAATAATTATGAGATTGTTTGGGAGGTATGTTCGTTTGAGAGAAATTGATTCAAAAGTAATAACTAAAGAGGTTAAGAAACTTTGTATTGAAGGAAATATATACCTTGGAGATGATGTAATAAAATCCTTTAAGGAAAATTTAGAAAAAGAAAAAAGTGTTTTAGGAAAAGATATATTAAGTATTTTAATAGAAAATGCTCAAATAGCTAAAGAAACACATATACCTCTTTGCCAAGATACAGGAATGGCAGTATTTTTTGTTGAAATTGGCCAAGAAGTTATGATAAAGGGAGATACCTTAACAGATGCTATTAATAAAGGTGTAAGTGAAGGTTATACAGAAGGATATCTTAGAAAATCTGTAGTAAGTCCAATAACTAGAATAAATACAAAAGACAATACTCCTGCCATAATTCACTATGAAATGGTGAAGGGAGATAAAATAAAAATTCAATATGCACCTAAAGGTTTTGGAAGTGAAAATATGAGTCAATTAAAAATGTTAAAACCTTCTGATGGAATTGAGGGAGTTAAAGAATTTATAGTGAAAACTGTAAGTGAAGCTGGACCTAATCCATGTCCACCTATAGTTGTGGGGGTGGGAATTGGTGGTACAGTAGACAAATGTGCTCAAATTTCTAAAAAAGCTTTATTTAGGGATATTGGAACGCATAGTGAAGATGAGATGATAGCAGACTTAGAAAAAGAAATGATTAAAAAAATAAATGATTTAGGAATAGGGCCTCAAGGTCTTGGAGGAAATACTACGGCTCTTGCTGTAAATATTGAAACTTTCCCAACACACATAGCAGGGCTTCCTGTTGTAGTTAATATAAATTGTCACTCTGCTAGACATAAGCAAGTTATTATATAGGAGGGAAAATATGATAGAGTTAAAAGCACCTTTTAAAAATGAAGATATAGAAAAATTAGTTTGTGGAGATGTTGTTAAACTTAGTGGTGTGATTTATACTGGTAGAGATGCAGCCCACAAAAGAATGATAAATGCAATATATAATAAAGAAGAATTACCATTTGATGTAAATGGAGCAGGAATTTACTATGTGGGGCCATCACCTAGTAAGGATAATCAAATAATTGGTTCAGCTGGACCAACTACAAGTTATAGAATGGATGACTTAACAGTACCTTTATTAGAGCGAGGGCTAAAAGTTATGATTGGTAAAGGGAAAAGAAGTGAAGAAGTAGTAAATTCTATGATAAAAAATAAGGCTGTATATTTGGCAGCTATTGGTGGAGCTGGAGCATATATTTCTCATGCCATTAAAAAATGTGAAGTAATAGATTATGAAGATTTAGGACCAGAAGCAGTGAGAAGATTAGAAGTTGAAGACTTGCAATTAATTGTTGCTATAGACTCTTATGGCAACAATATATATGAAAAAGGAAGAGCAATGTTTGCAAAAGAGTCACAATAAATTTAAAAACTAATAATTTGTCAAATGTTATAAAGGAGAAGTAAAATGAGTAATAAAAATTTTGCGCAATTAGCATTAGAAATGCACGAAAATCATGGAGGAAAGGTTAGCATACAAAGTAAGATTGAAGTAAAATGCAAAGATGATTTATCTACTGCATATACTCCAGGTGTTGCAGAGCCTTGTTTAAAAATAAAAGAAAATCCAGAAGATGTTTATAAATATACTTGTAAAAGTAATATGGTGGCAGTAGTTAGTGATGGAACTGCAGTTTTAGGTCTTGGAAATATAGGTGCTGCTGCTTCAATCCCTGTAATGGAAGGTAAATCAATATTATTTAAAGAATTTGGTGGAGTAGATGCTTTTCCAATATGTATAAACACTATGGATATTGATGATATAGTAAAAACAGTGAAATTATTAGAGCCTGTATTTGGTGGAATTAACTTAGAAGATATAAATTCTCCTAGATGTATAGAAATAGAAAATAGATTGAAAGAAGAATTAGATATTCCAGTATTCCATGATGATCAACATGGTACAGCAATAATTGTTTCTGCAGGAATCTTAAATGCAGCTAAATTAGCAGGAAAGAAAATTGAGGACTTGGAAATAGTTATAAACGGCGCAGGATCAGCAGGTATGGCAATAGCTAAAATGTTACTTAACTTAAATGTAAAAAATGTAGTTTTATGTGACAGAAAAGGTGCTATAAGCAAAAACTCAGAAAATATAAACTGGGCACAAAAAGAAATGTTAGGAGTTACTAATAAATACAATGAAGAAGGAACTTTAGTAGAAATTATAAAAAATAAAGATGTATTTATAGGAGTTTCTGGACCAAACATGGTTACAAAGAAAATGGTAGAAACGATGTCAGACAAACCAATAGTATTTGCTATGGCAAACCCAACTCCAGAAATATTCCCAGATGAAGCTAAAGCAGGAGGGGCATTTATAGTAGGTACTGGTCGTTCAGATTTCCCTAACCAAGTGAACAATGTTCTTGCTTTCCCTGGAATTTTTAGAGGAGCTTTAGATGTTAGAGCAAGAGAGATAAATGAAGAAATGAAAGTTGCAGCAGCTTATGCCATAGCAAATGTAGTTAGTTACGAAGAGTTAACTACAGATTATGTACTTCCAGATGCGTTCAATAAAAATGTAGTAGAAAATGTGGCAAAAGCAGTAAGAGAAGCTGCTATAAAAACAGGTGTGGCAAGAATAGAAATATAAATTAGTATAAGCATAAAAATATTTTGATTTGAAAAAATGAAATCTAAGTACTACAATTAAAGTAAATTGAAAAGTTTTACCTAGGGGTGCCCTAAAAGGCTGAGAGATGGAAACATTAACCCTTATACCTGATCTGGATAATACCAGCGTAGGAAAGAGTAGAGTGTTATATGATGAAATATGTAATTTTTTACATATGATATGTGATTACTACAAGCTTTACCTACGGGTAAGGCTTTTTTTATTGTAAGGAAATTATATGTTATCTATTCTTTGGATAACATATAATTTTCAACTTTGTGACTTGAGCAACGGGCGAAGCCGTTTGCTACATGAAGTATTTCGCTGACGCTGACGCTTAGGCGAAGCGAATTTTTTATTGAAATAAAAAAGTGAGGAGGTGTAACGATGAAGGTAAATGGAAAAGTAGTAGAATTCCAAAATAATAAAACTGTATTAGATTTATTAAATGATTACAACTTAAACAAAGATAGAGTTGCTGTAGAGATAAATTTAGAAATAGTAGAAAATGATAAATATGAGACCTATGTATTAAAAGAGCATGATGCAATAGAAATTATTAGCTTTATTGGTGGTGGTTGATTTGAAAATATTTGTTAATGAAATAGAAAGAGAAGTGGAGAAAGATATAAGTGTTTTTAAAATTAAAGATATTTTTAATAAGTGTAGTGATGTTGTAGTCTTGAATGGATTTCCTATTAAAAAAGATGAAATATTAAAAGAAAATGATAGAGTAACTTTAATAGAAAAAGGAAAGAAACCATCTATGAATGAACTAGAAAGTCTTATGATTGCAAGGCATACACCAAAAGTATATGAGAAATTAAAAGTAGGAAAGATAGCTATTTTGGGCCTTGGTGGCCTAGGTTCTAATATAGCCATCTCTCTAGCTAGAATAGGTGTAGGTAAGTTAATTTTAGTTGATTATGATGTTGTAGAACCTTCCAATCTAAATAGACAGCAATATTTTATTGATGATATTGGAAAGTACAAAACAGAAGCAATGAAAGAACACTTAGATAAAATTAATCCTTTCATAGATGTTGAAATACATAATTCTTATATTACTAAAGAAAATATAAATTTTTTACATGAAGTAGATATAATAATTGAAGCTTTTGATGATCCAAATTGTAAAGCTGAAATAAGCAATTTTGTTTTACTTCATATGAGAGAAAAATATTTAATAGCATCTTCTGGCATGGCAGGATATTATGACTCAAATATTATTGTAACAAAGAAAATAAGAGAAAAATTTTATATATGTGGTGATTTTGTACATGAAGCAAAAGAAGGTGAGGGGTTAATGGCACCTCGTGTGGCTATTTGTGCAAATCATATGGCTAATTTAGCAAGTAAAATACTTATAGATTATATTTAGGGGGGATAAATTAATGGATAAATTGATATTAGGTGGACATGAATTTGATAGCAGACTTTTAATTGGTACAGGAAAATATGGATCGAATGAAATACTTCCAAAAGTAATAGAGGAGAGTGGCAGTGAAATAATAACAATGGCACTAAGAAGGGTAGATTTAGATAATTCTAATGAAAATATTCTTACATATGTACCTAAAAATATGACAATTCTTCCAAACACATCAGGAGCAACAACAGCTGAAGAAGCTGTAAGAATAGCAAGAATATCTCGTAAAATGGGATGTGGAGATTTTATAAAAATAGAAGTAATATCAGACACTAGATACTTATTACCAGACAATGAAGAAACAATAAAAGCAACTAAAATTCTTGCGGATGAAGGATTTGTAGTACTTCCTTATATGAGTCCAGATTTATATGCAGGTAGAAGATTAATAGAAGCTGGGGCTGCAGCAGTTATGCCACTAGGAGCGCCTATTGGTTCAAATAGAGGTCTTAAAATGAAAGAGATGATAAGAATAATGATAGAAGAGTTGGATATCCCTATTATCGTTGATGCAGGAATAGGTAAGCCATCACAAGCTATGGAGGCCATGGAAATGGGAGCTGCAGCGGTTTTAGTAAATACAGCTATATCATCAGCAGGTGATCCTATAGCTATGGGAAAAGCATTTAAAATGGCAGTAGAGGGTGGTCGCGCTGCACTCCTTGCAAAAACTGGATTTGTATCAGAATTTGCTAATGCATCTTCTCCTCTTACTGGTTTTTTAGGGAACTTATAGGAGGTATATAAAATGAGTTTTTATGATGTAATTGAAAAATATAAAGATTTTGATTTTGATGGATATTTTGATCAAGTAAGTGATAATGATGTACTAAGAAGTTTATCGAAGGATAAGCTAGATCACAAAGATTTACTTAATTTGCTTTCACCTATAGCAAGAAAGCATTTAGAAGTAATGGCTCAAAAGGCTAGTAAGCTAGCATTACAATACTGTGGGAAAACTGCCACTTTATACACTCCTATTTATATTGCAAATTACTGTGAAAATCACTGTGTTTATTGTGGTTATAATTGTCATAGTGGAATAAAAAGAAAAAAATTGTCTTTAGAAGAAATAGAAAAAGAAGGAGACTGTGTTGCAGCTAAAGGTTTTAAACATATTATTGTTTTAACTGGAGAAAGTGAAACAAAATCAAGCATTGAATATATAGGTGATGCTGTGGGAATTTTATCTAAAAAATTTCCATCAATAGCTATAGAAGTTTATCCTATGGACGTGGAAGGATATACACACTTAGTTTATAAAGGTGCAGATTCACTAACTATATATCAAGAAACTTATGATGAGAAAGTTTATAAGAAAGTGCATATAAAAGGACCTAAAGCCAATTATAGATTTAGATTAGATGCACCAGAAAGAGGGGCTATTGCTGGTATGAGATCCTTATCCATAGGAGCATTACTTGGTCTTAGTGATTTTAGGAAAGACGCATTTTTCTCAATCTTACATGGAGAGTATTTAAAAACAAAATATCCACATATAGAGCTATCATATTCTGCTCCTAGAATAAGACCTTTTAAAGGAAGCTTTGAAGATGTATTAGAGGTGGACGATGTTACAGAGTTTCAAATTTTAACTGTTATGAGGTTGTTCGATCCTCATGCAGCATTAAATGTATCGAGTAGAGAAACTTTAGACATGAGAAAGCATTTAATGCCCATTGGTGTTACAAAATTAAGTGCAGCAGTATCAACAGATGTTGGCGGACATTCTCAAGGAGAAGAAAATACAGCTCAATTTAAAACTAATGATGACAATAGCATAGAAGAAGTAGCTAGTATGCTGAAATCAATTGGATATCAATATGTATTTAAAGATTGGGTGAGATTTTAATGTATCTGATAACAAATAGACATTTATGTGATGAAAATAATTACTTGTCGGTTATTGAAGATGCTGTAAGTAGCGGAGTAGAGAATGTTATTCTAAGAGAAAAAGATATGAATGATAAGGAGCTAACTGATCTGTACAATAAGATTGTAAGTAAAACAAGTTACTTACATGATAAGTTTAATTTAATTATTAATAGTAATATAAACTTATATAAAAAACTTAATTTTAGTGGTATTCATTTGCCTTTTGAAATATTTGTACAACTTGTTAAGGAAGGATTTATTTTTGAAGATAATAAAATTTTAGGCTTGTCCCTTCACAATACAAGTGAGATTAACAAACTAGAAAAAATTATTAAAGAGAACAATATAAAAGTAGGCTATATAACCTTATCGCATATATACGAAACTAAGTGTAAGGAAAATTTAAAACCTAAAGGAATAAATCTTTTGAAAGAAGGGAAAAAATCACTGATATTAAAATCGTAGCACTAGGCGGTATATTGCCTGAAAATGTTAAAGAAGTTTTAAAGTATGCAGATGATTTTGCTATTATGAGCACTTTATTTACATGCAAAAATGCAGAACTAAAAATAAAGGAATATAAAATATAAATGTTATAACTTATAGAAAAAAATTATATATAATTGTAAATTATTGATTATTTCTATATTAATTTACCTAAATGAGTCGAATTTGTTATAATAAAACGGATTAAAAAGTTTAATTATTAAAATATATTATAGTAAATTATAATATGGAATTTAACTGGAGGGATAATCATGAAATTAAACAAAAAATTTAAAGTTTTATCATTGGGGATGTTATTAGTTGTGACATTAAGCTCTGCAATAGGGTGTTCTTCAAAGGAGAGCGAAAAAACATATAACAAAATAGACTCAGCAAAAACAGTAGAATTAGCAAATGAAACTAAAGAAACATTAGTAATAGACGTAAGAGGTGCTGACGCATACGAAAAAGGACATTTAGCTAATGCTATAAACATACCATTTGAAGATTTTGAGGGGAAAATAAGTGAGTTAGAAGGCTATAAAGATCAAACAATAGTGCTAATATGCAATACAGGAAATAAAAGTGGTAAAGCAGGACAAATGTTAGTTGATAAAGGGTTCACTAAAGTATACAATGCAGAAGATGGCATGGAAGAATATGATTATGATACAGTTAAATATAATAACGTGACTGGAAGTGAATTTGAAAAATTAGCAACAGGAGACAAAGATACTGTTATACTAGATCTTAGAGATGCTAAAGATTTTGAAAAAAGCTCATTAGAAAATGCAGTGAATATACCAATAGATGAATTTGAAGCAAAAGCTAAAAAAGAATTAAAAAATAAAGATCAAGAAATATTATTATATTGCAATACAGGAACAAGAACTTCTGAAGCATCACAAATTTTAGAAAAAGATGGATACACAAATATTATTAACTCAATAGATGGTGTAAAAGAATATGAATTTAAATTAAAATAATATACATAATTTTGAAAAGACTAAATTAATAGATAATTTAGTCTTTTTTTAAACCGTGAAATATAGGAGATAAAGTCACTTTATTTTTACAATGATTTAAAAGGATATTTATTTAATTTGTATAAATATACTTAGTATTACAAATAAAGGAGCGAATCAAATGAAAAAGAGCGGTATTTTTATGGTAATAATATCTATAGTATTTTTATTTTTTGTAAATGAACATTATAGATATGATGGATATAAAGAGGTTGAAATACCCAATATAGGCATAGCTAAGGTTCCGGAAAATTGGTATTGTGGAAAAACAAAGGATGGGTTGCTCTATTTTGCAAATATGCCTATAGAAAATGAAGGTTGTAAAGTTTACTTTATCCAGCACTCTGTTCAAGATTACTCTTTAGAGAAAAATCAGTCAGAATCAGGATACTTCTTGGACAACTATTATTTAGAAGATGTTCTTTCAATTGAAAAAATATTTGTATCTCCATATGGCAATAGTAATGTTTACTCTAATGGTTGTAGATATCAATCATGCAATTTTTATTTAAATAATATTAAAGTGGATAGTTATTATATAGATTTTGTAGGAAATACTAATAGCAGCATATTTTTTATTGTTGATGACTCCATTGATATTAAGACCATGGAGGATATAACAAAATGGTTTAAAAAATTTTGAAATTTACGTTATTGAAATTTTTTGAAAAATGAGTTATTATATAAAATATTATGAAGAATAACCTATTAAAATACCTTAATAGGTTATTTTTTGAGTAAATTAATAATAGATACCTAATAAATGAATTAAAACAAAATTGCAAATGTAAGTAGAAGAGGGATTGTAGTAAAATATTCAAAGTACCAACTTCAAAGAAAGTGTCAGTCATAGAACTTTACTTAAAATAGATTTTTTAGTTTGATTATATATGTTTTAAAAGTTAGAAAGAAGCAATATGAATAGTTAGTAAGGTTTGATTACTAATATTTTAATAATAGAAAATGTAAAAAGAAGTGCTATGGGAATAATAAGTATAGCACTTCTTTTTTAAAAAAGAATAAAGTAACAAGTATAAGGCATGGCAAAAACTTGCCTAATTTATGTAGAATTACTATATATTATGAAGTATTTTATAATAATTATGCAAAATTCATAAAATTATTTTTATGTATTATAAATCACAACAAAACACGAAGGGGGAAATCATATTATATGAAAGTAGAAAAAGTAGCAATATTAGGTGGAGGAAATGGAGGAATTACTGCAGCAGCAGATTTAACTCAAAAGGGATTTTTAGTAAATATATTTGAGTCGCAAAGATTTTGTAAAGACTTGCAATTTATTAAAAGAAATAATGAAATAGCTATGGAGTACAAAGGTAATAAATCAGTAGAAAAAATTAATTTAATAACTGATGACTTAGAAAAATCAATTGAAGGTTGTCAAATTATTATGATAACAGTACCAGGAATGGGAATAGAGTATTTTGCAGAAATACTTGCTCCAGTAGTTAAGGAAGATCAAATAATTTTAATAAACTCTGCACCAGCCATGGCGTCTGTTAGATTTATAAAAAAAGCAAGAGAAATGGGAATAGAAAAAGACTTTAAAATTGGAGAAACTAATTCTTTAACATATGCTACAAGAGCATATGTGAATGAAGGAAGAGTAGATATTTCTTTAAAAGCAGGAAAAGTTTATTTAGCAGCTTATCCATCATGCAACACAGACGAAGTATTCAATGCCTGTGTACAAATATATGATTGTTTTGTAAAAGCAGATAATGTAATTGTAGTGAATTTAGAAAACCCAAATCCTTTAGTTCATCCAGGACCGACTTTATTAAATGCAGGAAGAATTGATTACACTAAGGGAGAGTTTTGGCTATATAAAGAAGGTATAACTGAACATACAGTAAATATAGTTAAAGCAGTAGAAAATGAAAGAGAAGCTGTGGCAAAAGCTTTAGATATTCAATTAGAAGATACTAAACAGGCTCGTATAAATAGAGGTTACTTTGCAAATGAAGATAAACCTTTGCATGAGCTTTTTAATACAAGTCCAGTTTTCCAACATATAAAAGGTCCAGCAAGTGTAGAAGGAAGATATATGGTAGAAGATATATCAACAGGTCTTGTACTTTGGTCTGATCTAGGAAAAGTTTTAAACGTACCTACGCCTAATATTGATTCTATAATAGTTCTAGGTGGAACATTAATAGGAAGAGATTTTTATAAAGAAGGATTAACTTTATATAGCATAGGTCTTGGACATTTAAAGAATAAAGAGGATATTTTAGCCAACATATAATAAATTTTTAATAAAATAAAAGGGATATTAACATGGATAATTAAAAGAGGAGTAATAGAATAGCTATTACTCCTCGTTTGTTTTTGTTAAAATAAACTTAATTTCATTAAGTTTACTTTAGGTAAGTTCCTTCTTCATTTTGTATTACTAATCCTTTTTTCATAAGAACGCCTAAAGCTCTTTTGAAGTTTTTCTTACTTGAATTAAATACAGTAGTTATTTCTTCTGGAGAAGATTTATCATTAAATCTCATAAATCCGTCATTTCCTTCCATATAGTTCATTATAGCTAATTCTAACATATCCAACTCGACTTTTCTTTCTCCTCTAGGAGTAAGTCCAAGTCTTCCATCTTCATAAATCTTAATAACTTTAAGATCCTCTAACTTGTCTCCTATGTTAAGTTCTGTAAAGTATTCGTTCTTTAATATAACTCCATCATACTTATTGTCTACACATATAGTTGCAGAATTGTTAGTTTGGAATCCGTAAACTATACCATCAACACTGTCACCAACTTTATATGAATGCTCCACAGATAAGTAAGGGAATATATCAGTAGTAGCAGCAAGTCTACCAGTTTTATCTTCGTAGATATAGAATAAATATCTATTTCCTTTAGTCATTTCGTATTTTTGTGCTTTAAAAGGAACTAAGATATCTTTTGGAAGACCAATATCCACAAAACTTCCTATTTTTGTGTGAGCTACTACATTTAAATAAGCTATTTCTCCAATCTGAGCTTTTGGGTATTCCATAGTAGCAGAAAGTCTTCCTTCAGAGTCTTTGTATATAAATACCTCTACTTCGTCACCAACTTCAATTTTATTTTTATTAAGTAGTCTATTGTGAAGAAGTACATCATCGCTAGTATGTCCAGTTTCAGCATCTAAAAAATATCCAAATTCAGCTTTTCTTTTAACTTTAAGCTTGTTATACTGTCCTAATTTAATCAAATTTTCATCTCCTTATTATGTTTGTAATATATATATCATAATTAAATATAATAACATATTTAGCCTTAATTATACTTAAAACTTATAAGAATTTAAAAAAATTATTCTAACCATAGTAAAAAAATAAAATAAATATTGCATTAACCTTCAATTGTATTATAAAATTACTTGTGGACTATATTTTACTATGCCAACAACAATAATTAAGGAGGAAGATAGTGAGCAAGAAGATACGCCTAGCAACAGTAGAAGATTTAGCGAGAATACAAGAAATATATAGACCTTATGTTGAACAAGAAGATATTGTTGTAAACTCGGAGCATAGAGTACCGACCATGAAGGAATTAGAAGAAAGATTTGATTTAGTAACTAAAGAATTTCCCTGGTTAGTATGTGAAATAGATAATGTAGTTGTAGCTTATGCATATGCAGGAAAACCATTTAAAAGAGAAGGATACAAATGGAATGCAGAAGTTTCCGTATATGCTGATGAGAAATATCATGGAAGAAGATTAGCATCTGCCCTATATGAAAGTTTATTAGAATTATTAGAGGCACAGGGGTATTACAATATATATGCTTGTATATTATCTATAAATGAAAAAAGCATAAAATTCCATGAAAAGTATGGATTTAAAGTAATGAGTATTTTTCCAAACTCAGTGCATAAACATGATAAATGGATGGATGTAATTTGGATGAATAAGGTATTGCAGGAATTTAAACATGATGTAAAAAACCCTGTATCAATATGGGATTTAGATAAGGAATTAGTGGATAATATATTAAATAAAAATGGGGATATAATAAAAGGGTAATAATATGGACACCAATCGGTTTAAAAAAAGATATATAAAAATAAAGCTATCTTGATGAATGATATGATAATCATTGCAAAAAGATAGCTTTTTTTAATTTCTAACCACTTGACTTGAGCAATGGAGTTGCCTGAAACTTCATGTCATCCACACAGTGGCTTAAAGTGGTAACGAAGGCATCTCATTGGCGAAATGAAATGCTTCGCCGACACGTCGTTCAAGCGAAGCAAATTTTTTATTCATACATAAGAGTTGTTAAATGGTTAAATTTAACCATTTTTAAAGCAACTCTTTTTAGGGAAATTCAAAAAGATGTATTGTATTATCACAGCTATTTGGGGGAGCTGTGATTAGTATTTTGATATAAATATAATTTCTATTATATTTGTAAAAATCCTTCAATGATAAAAAAAATTATACTTAAAGAATTGATACAAAAAAATAAAAAATTTAAATTTTGGAAATGACTTCTTGGTTTTATTAGTAATAAAAATATGTGCATGTGGAAATCTATAATAAATCTATAATTTGTAGAAGAAAAAAGGAGGCAAAAATGCGAAAAGTAAATCAAAGTAGAAAAGAACTCCATGAAAGTGATATAAACAATTTTGTTAATCATGCAAGCAATTTTGAAGAATTAAGTGATTTACTAGAAGATGAGAATGAAAAAGTAAGTAAAAAAATTAAGAAAGAAGGAAATTTTAAATTACCTTCTTATGAAGAAGTACATTATAGTAATGACAAATTTTAATATAAAAAAACTACTGGAGAAATAATTCCAGTAGTTTTTTTAGTATTTATGAATTATTACAAATATTTGTTTATGTGTAAAAAAATGGTAAAATATTATACTATTATGTTATAATGAGTTGAAATAATAACTATTAATACACAGATAAAGCTAAAAATGTTAAAATGATTTGATAAAAATTTATAAGATACATAACATAAATAGGATGGAGTTATTTGTATAATTAAAATCATATGGTTATTTTTCCCATGTTAATTATCCATAAAAATATGATAAAATATTTCAGATATAGATAATTAACGGACTTTTACGGTTGGGTAAAAGTAAGTGTAAAAATATATGAGTAGGTGGAAGATAATATGAAACAAGTGAGTGTTGTTGGTATAGCAGGTGGAACTGCATCAGGAAAATCAACTATAGTAAATTACATTAAAGAGTTTTTTAAGGATGATATAGAGTTAATTTGCCATGACAGCTACTACAAAGCAAATGATGATAAAACTCTTGAAGAAAGAAAAAATTTAAACTACGATCATCCATCATCTTTTGAAACAAAAAGAATGATAGAAGACATAAAAAAATTAAAAGCAGGAAATGAAATAGAAGTTCCTGTTTATGATTACACTAAACATACTAGAGCTAAAGAAACAGTGCTTGCTCACCCTAAAAAAGTTATTATAGTAGAAGGAATATTAATATTTGAAGATCCAGAACTTAGAGACCTTATGGATATAAAGGTATTTGTTGATACAGATGCAGATGAACGTTTAATGCGCCGTATACTAAGAGATACAAAAGAAAGAGGAAGAAGCGTTGAGTCAGTATTATCACAATATGTTAATACTGTAAAACCAATGCATGAGCAATTTGTAGAGCCTTCTAAAAAACATGCGGATATAATAATACCAAGAGGTGGAGAGAATACTACAGGTATACATATCTTACAAGAACATCTAAAATTAATATTAGGATAATTACTAAAAGCAGTTTATTATGAATTTAATAAGCTGCTTTTTTATAGTTCCTTAACAAATTGTAATCATAACTTTATGGGAATTATTTACCATTTATAATATAATAAAAAATGAGTTAATAACTTTACAATATTTAATTTATTTTGAAAGGGGGAAATTAAATGAAATATGAAAAATTAAATAAAAAATCTATAAGTTGTATGTTTGTAGCCTCATTAGTACAATTTTTAGTTAGTAGTAGTATTCTATTTGTGATTTGGTTTATATTTGGGCATCACTTTCCACAAATTGTTGTAAATATTATGATAGGTTTAGTCTTATTAGATTTTTTATATTTAATAGTATCACCAAAAATAAGATACGAAAGATATAGATATTCTATTACAGAAGATGCCATTGATGTTAAAGAAGGATTTATCTTTATAGAAAGAAGTATAGTTCCCATAGAAAGACTTCATAAAATAGCTATAGAAAAAGGCCCTATTGATAGAGTATTTAAACTGTCAAAAGTAATTGTTACTACAGCTGGTGGAGATGTTACAATTAAATTTTTAGAAGATGAAAAGTCTGAGTTTATAGCAGATACCCTTAAGAAAAAAATAAATGAAGTAGCTATAGAATCAAGATTAGAGAAACTAGACGATTTATTATAAGGGTGGTGACATTTATGAGTGAAGAAAAGTTTAGGTGTCATCCAAGTATTATTGTTGAAAAAACAGGCGGAGTTATTATAGCATTGTTTTTTATATTTTTTAGAAACTTAGATGATTTGGAAGAAATGGCAAAAGAAGGATTTAGCAGAGGAAACTTATTAATTTTAGGAATTATTCTGGGAGTTTTAACTCTAATTTTAATTTACAATATTATGGTTTGGAAAAAAACTTTTATAACCATAGAAGAAAATACAATAGTTATTCAAAGAAATACAATTAATTCTAAGGAGAATACATTTGGAATTAAAAATATATCAAATGTAAATTTAGAGCAAAATATTTTTGAAAGAATAATCGGAACTTATAAAATAAAAATTGATACAGATAGCTTATCTACAGCCAATTCAACAGATATAGAAATTGTACTTTCCAAAAAGCATGCTTATAATTTTAAAAATAGAGTTTTATATCTTATGAATAATGAAAAATTAAAGAATGTACAGAGTGATGAAAACAATATAAATAGAAACTCATTAGGAGATGAAGTATATTTTGATGATGAAAATATAGAATATGATATAGTTTATTCTGTAAATGATGTGCTTAAGCATTGTTTTTACAATTTATCACTATTTGGTTTTATATTTAACTTAGCCATGATAGGATTTGCAGTATTTGTTTCAGTAAAGTTTGATGGTGCTAAAAGCTTTTTTGCATTGGGTATAGTATTAATTACTTCTTGTTTTTCTGTTTTTCAGCTATTTTTTGGTGATTTAATTAGATATTACAATTTCTCAATTAAACGTGAAGAAGACAAGCTTTACATAAGCTATGGATTATTAAAAATAAAAAAGTTTGCTGTGCCAATAAACAGGATTAATGCTTTAAATGTTAAACAATCTTACATATCTAGGGTATTTAAGAGATATCAAAGTGATATAGTAACTATTGGTGTAGGAGATGATGATTCTGAAGGCTCCCAAATTTTACTATCTAGCAATAAAGAAGATTTTATAAAAAATATGAAAATTTTGCTTCCAGAGTTAAATTTAGAGGAATACTTAAATTTAGAAAGAGAATCTAAAAATCATCATATAATAAAAATTATTGATATTATACTTGGAACAATATTTTCTTCTGTGATTTTATATTGTATTTACAAGTTTGATACAGGCCTTTCACCATTAATATTTGTGGGAATTGATTTTGTAATATTTTTAATTTCAGTATTATTTTATTATATGATCTATATAACTCGTGGATTTTATATGGGCGATGACAATATGGCTATGTCCTGGGGTATTTTTGCTAAAAAAATTAGTATTATAAAATATGAAAAGGTTCAGTATATGGATGTTAAAGAAGGACCTGTAAGTAGTAAGTTAGGGCTGTGTAGTGGTGAACTTCATATTCTAGCTAGTTTTGGCAATAATATAAGGACTTTGGGATACTATAACATTAGTTTATTTGAAAAATTGAAAGAGAAAATTTTATTTAATTAATAAAAGGAGTTATAACACAAATTTTGTGTTGTAACTCTTTTTTTCTGTCAGAAGTTTGTCAGAAGTAAAAGATATTATATAAGTATAAAATTTATACGGAGGTAAATAGCTATGAGAATAAAAAACAAAATCATTGTGGTCTTATTAATATTAATATCAATTTTTCTCTGTTTTAACTTATACATTAATTATCATAAAAAAGTAACTAAGATTGATAAATATTTTAAGAATGCTATTATGGTTGAAGATAATAGACTGGTAGACAATGTAGATATAAAAATTAAAGGTACTTTATCTGATACACACTTCATATATAGATATTTGCAATTTAGCAAGGAGTTAAAAGGTACTGTGAGCATAGGAGGTAAAAGATATTATGTGAGAGCCTCTAGTGTAGCAAAAGATGGAATTATGCAAGGAATACTAACAAAAGAAAAAGATGAGCTTATATCTGATTATGAAATTAGTTTTTCGAAAGATTTAGATAAAATTTGCATTTATAAAGGCAATTATATAATTTCAGCTCCAGCAAAATCATTAGACGAAGCTATAAATGTTTATAAATCAATTGTGGATATACCTATAAATTAAATATTTATATTTATGTCAGGATATTGTAATAAGTGATTATTAATATATAAATTATAAAAATAAATAAAGAGGTGGATGAAATGAGTATATTAGAAGGAATAAATTTAGTTAAGATATATGGTCAGGAACCAAATATAGTAAGAGCCTTAGATCATGTAAATATCGAAATAAATGAGGGAGAGTTTGTTGCTATAATTGGGACATCAGGAAGTGGAAAATCTACACTGTTAAATATGTTAGGTGGTTTAGATAAGTTAACTGAAGGAGACGTAATTATAAGTAATAAAAAATTAAGTGAAATGAATGATGAAGAAGTAACTATTTTTAGAAGAAGAAATATAGGTTTTATTTTTCAAAATTACAATTTAGTACCTATACTAAATGTTTATGAAAATATAGTTCTTCCCATAGAATTAGATGGTGTGAAAATAGATACAGAGTACGTAGATTCCATAATAAAAACTTTAGGATTAAGTGATAAACTTACAAATATGCCAAATAACTTATCAGGTGGACAACAGCAACGTGTGGCAATAGCAAGAGCCTTAGCTACCAAACCAGCTATAATTTTAGCAGATGAACCTACTGGAAATCTTGATAGTAAAACAGGAATGGATGTAATAGGTCTTCTTAAAATGACTAGCCAAAAATTCAATCAAACAATGGTAATGATAACTCACAACGAAGAAATAGCACAATTAGCAGATAGAGTTATAAGAATTGAAGATGGCAAGGTGGCGAGAGGTGATAAATAATGAAAATAGAAAACAACAATACAAATATAATAAAAAGAATTACAAAATCATCTCTTAAATCTAATAAGACTAGAAATATTTTCGTAATAGTAGCAATTATTTTAACTACTTTTATGATTTCTTCTGTATTTACTTTAGGCATAAGTTTTGCAAAAAACTATGCCATAATGAATTTAAGAGATCAAGGAACAACAGCAAGTACTTTTTTACCAAATCCAACAGATAAACAGATTAAAGAAATTATAGATTTAAATGTGGCTAAAAATATTGGAAAGGAAATAAATGCAGGTGTTGTAAGTTCAAAAGAGTTAAGTAAAAGTAAAACTACTATATCACTTAAGTATTTAGATAAAACAAACTGGGAAAAACAGCTAAGTCCTTGCATAAGTGATATAAAAGGAGATTATCCTACTAAAGAAAATGAAATTATGATATCTAAAATATCATTAAAATTTTTAAATAAAGAAGATGCTAAAATAGGAGATAAAATAAAAATTCCTTGTGATATAAATGGGAAAGTGTCAGAAAAGGAGTTTGTGATAAGTGGATACTTTACTTCTTATGCTTATATCCAAGATAGTGGAGATATATTTGTATCAGAATCTTTTATAAAAGATAACAATTTAACCTTAGAGAAAAATGGACAATTATTAATTACTTTACAAAAAAATGGAAAAGCTAAGGCACCAGAGCTTTTAGAAAAAGAAGTATCTTTAAAGAAAAATCAGAAATTTGAGTATAACTATGATGTGGAACAAGATTCAGAGGGTATCTTACTTGCATCCATAAGTATTGTATCTATTATAGGTGGATTTATAGTATTTAGTGGTTATTTACTTATTTACAACATTTTATATATAGCAGTTACTAAAAATATTCAATTCTATGGATTACTTAAAACTATAGGAACATCACCAAAACAAATTAAAAAAATAGTAAGAGGACAAGGTCTTAGATTAGCAGTTATAGGTATACCAATAGGAGTAGCTTTATCAGTATTAGTTTCTTATTTAATTGTGCCATCTGCTATTGAAGGAATGAGTAGTGGAACTTACTATGCATCTATGATGCCAAGCGAAATATATTTTACTCCGCTAGTTTTTCTAGGGACTATATTATTTGCACTAATTACAATATTAATAAGTTGTAAAAAACCTGCTAAAATTGCCAGTAATATTTCACCAATAGAAGCTATGAAATTTAGTGGCAAAAAATCAAAAAAAGAAAAGAAAAATAGAAACTCTACTAAGGGTGGGAAACTTTATAAAATGGCTTGGTACAATGTTTTTAGAGATAAAAAACGTGCTATATTAGTATTTATATCTTTATTTATGGGAATCATGACATATTTAAGTGTAAACACTTTTATGAATAGTATTAGTTTAGAAAATTATGCTAATAGATATTTACCTAATGATTTTGAAATGCAAAATTATTATGATGATAATTCAACCTTAGATAATAAAGTTATAGAGGAAGTCAAAAATATAAAAGGTGTTAATTCCGTAGAAGTTCTAGTATCTTCATTTATACAAATGGACATGAATGAGAAAGTGCTTATGCCTGCTCTAGAAGGAGGATATAGCATGCATGGTGGAGATTTAGAAGAATTAGACCAGTATTTAAAGAATATAGAAAAAGATCCTAGCAAATTAGTGCCAATGGTAGTTGGATTAGAAGATAAAACTATAGAAAGATATAACAAAGCAATTAATAAAAAAATAGATATAGAAGCTTTTAAAAAAGGAGACTTGGTTCTAATTGATGGATTCTATTACAATGATGAAGCAAAATTAGATTTCTCAAAAGAAAAAATAACTTTTAGAAATTCTAAAGAAAATAAATCTAAGGACTTTAATATAGAGCTAATGCCGAATGAAAATGCAATTTTGCCTATACATTCAGATCAAACAGGTATACCAGTAATATATGTTAGTTCTTCTACTCTAAATAAATTGACTAAAGATACTAGAAATTATTTAGTATATGTTGATGTGAAAGATAGCTACGATAGTTCAGTAAAAAGTAAACTAAAAACACTAGCTAGTAAAAATCGATTCTATCTTACATCTAAAACGGATACTATGAATGATTTTGAAAAAAGTTCAATGATGATGAATTTAGTAGGTGGGGGAATTGCCATAATTTTAATACTTATAGGTCTATTAAATTTCATTAACGTAATGGTTACCAATGTAAATGTAAGATTAAAAGAACTTGCAATAATGGAAAGTATAGGTATGACTAAGAAACAAATTATAAATATGTTAACTTTAGAAGGTGCATATTACGCAGGAATAACTACTTTAATCACATGTACTTTAGGTATGGGAGTAGTGTATTATATTGCAGAGCTTACTAAAAAAATTGTTGATTATGCAGAATTTGTATTTCCTACTATACCTTTAGTTTCCCTAGTTACATTAATATTCGCTGTATGCTTAATAACTCCAAGTATAGTTTATAAATACAGTAGTAAAGCAAGTGTAACAGAAAGATTAAGAGAAATAGAAAATTAGAAAATAAGTAATAGTGGTAGGTATGAAAAATCTACCACTATTGCTATAATTAGATAGGACAGTTGATTAAAGGGGTGATTATTATAGCTACAATTTTAATAATAGAAGACGATAAGGTATTAAATAAGGGAGTCGCCTTTGCATTAAAAAAAGAAGGCTACAAAATTATAAGCGCATACAATATGGAAGAAGGGAAAAATGCTATTTTACAAAATGAAATAGATTTTTTACTTTTAGATATTAATTTACCTGATGGAAGTGGGCTTGGTTTGTGTAGAAATATAAATGATAAGATGGATTTTCCCATAGTGTTTTTTACAGCTAATGATACAGAAGAAGATATGATTCAGGGGTTTGAATGTGGATGTGATGATTATATTTCAAAGCCTTTTTCTATGGATGTCTTAAAATTAAAAATAAGTGCTATTTTAAAAAGAAATACTTCTTCAAATAAGGATATTTTTAAATACAAAAATATGAAAATCGATTATATCAGTAGAAAAGTTTATAAAAATGATGAAGAAATTTATTTAACAGTTACGGAGTATAAATTATTGGAAGTGTTAAGTAGAAATAAAGGTAGGGCCATGACCAAGGAGATTTTATTAGACAAGCTTTGGGATAACAATGGAAACTACGTAGATGAAAACACTTTATCTGTAAATATAAGAAGACTTCGTAAGAAAATAGAAGATGATGGGAAAAATCCTGAATATATAGTTACCTTATTTGGTATTGGATATATTATGGGAGAATAATTTATGGATAAAAAATTTGATAGAAAAAATAATATATTTAAAATATGTATTATAATTATTTGCTTAATTTTTAATATGCTAATTGGGTTTTTAAGTAAAAGTTTTAAAATTATTTTAATTGTTTTAGTATTTAATTTAATTATAATTTTCATGTTTTTTATTTATGAAAGAATGTTTCACAATTATATGAAAGATATACTAATAAAACTATCAGATATGTTAGCTACAATATCTGATATGAAGGAAACTGAAGTATTTTCTATGATAGATGATTCTCTATTTTCAAAACTACAACATCAGACTTTAAGATTAACTAATATTTTAAAAACTCAAAATAGTAAAATAGAAAACGATAAAAATGAAATAAAATCATTAATTTCTGATATAGCTCATCAGTTAAAAACACCTTTAACAAATATGAAAATGTACAGCGAATTTTTACAAGATGAAGATTTGACAAAAGAAGAGAGACAAGAGTTTAATGAAATTATTCTTTTGTCATTAGACAAACTTTGTTTTTTAGCGGAAAGTATGATAAAAATGTCTAGGCTGGAAAGTTCAGTAATTAGTATAAATCAAAAATATGAAGATTTAAACGATACAATTTTAATGGCTATTACACAACTTTATAAAAAAGCTGAAATGAAAAATATAGAAATTGATTTTAGACAAAAAGATAAAGTTAATTTATATCAAGATAAAAAATGGACATGTGAAGCTATTTTTAACATAATTGAAAATGCAATAAAATACTCGAAAGAAAATAGCAAAATAAATATAGCCATACAAAAATATGAGATGTTTACACGAATTGATATTGAAGATTATGGAATTGGTATAAAAGAAGAAGAAATACCAAAGATATTCTCTAGATTTTATAGAGGTCAAAATGCACAAGATGAAGATGGAATAGGAATAGGTCTTTATTTAAGTAGACAAATAATTACAAAACAAGATGGATATATAAAAGTGAAATCACAAGATACTGGTAGTACTTTTTCCGTATTTATGTTAAATGATATAAAGAATAAAATATAATAAATAAAAATCAGATTAGAAGTAAGAAAATATTATAATCTGATTTTTTTATGTCAGAGGATTGTCAGAAGTGTTTATTATTATATAACTATAGCATGATGAATAGATAGAGGAAAAAGGGTGGCAAAGATGAAGTTTAAAAATAATAATAAAAATATAGTAAAAAAGATAACAAAATCATCACTAAAGTTTAACAGAGTAAGAAATATATTTGTAGTCCTTGCTATAGTGCTTACTACATTTATGACGTGTTCAATATTTACTATAGGAGTTAGCCTTGTAAATAATTATAATACTATGAATATTAGAATAAGAGGAACAACATCAGATGCAATGTTGTCAAATCCTAAAAAAGATCAAATTGAAGCTATAAAGAATTTGGGTATAACCACATCAATTGGTGAGGAAATTTTAGTAGGAAATGTTATTAATCAAGAACTAGAAAAAGACAATCATGAGATATTTTTAAAATATTATGATAAAGAAAACTGGGAAAAACAAATTACACCCACAATAAGTAATGTAGAGGGGAATTATCCAACAAGTGAAGATGAAGTTATGGTATCTACGAAAGCATTAGAGTTTTTAGGAAAAGAAGATGCGAAAATAGGAGAAAAAATTAAGCTTGAATATATAGATGCAAAAGGAAATAAAAATAAGAAAGAGTTTGTATTAAGTGGTAAATATAAGACTTATTCAATTACTGAAAAAATAGGTTACTTAGCATTATCAAAAGATTATATAAAAAATAATGATTTTAATGTAGGCGATGATGGCTCAATTACTATTTGTTTTAAATCTGGTAAAAAATATAGTGCACAAGCAATTTTAAAGTCCAAGGTTAAATTAGATGATATGCAAGAATTTGATTACTATAACGATGTCGATGAAGATGGAAAAGAAATAAAGCAAAAATTCATTATTGTTATGGGAACCATAGGATTATTTATAGCATTTAGTGGATACTTACTAATATACAATATAATGTACATATCAGTTAGTAAAGATATACATTTTTATGGACTAATAAAGACTATAGGTGCATCTCCAAAACAAATTAAGAAAATTGTAAATGGGCAGGCGTTTAGATTGTCTATTATAGGTATTCCAATAGGACTGTTTTTAAGTGCAACGGTATCATTTGGAGTTGTACCTATGATTCTTGAAAATTTTTCTGTTAATGTTAATACTAATGCAATGCCAGGTGATATATCCTTTAATCCCGTAATATTTATATCAGCAACGATATTTTCAATACTAACAGTAAGTATAAGTTGTAGAAAACCAGCAAAAATAGCAAGTTCCATATCGCCAACAGAAGCTCTTAAATATTCAATAGGAAATAAAGAAAAGAAAAATAAGAACAATAGTTATAGAAAAAGTACTAATGGTGGAAAGATTTATAAGATGGCATATCACAACGTATTTAGAGACAAAAAAAGTGCGATTTTAGTATTTTTATCTCTTTTTATGGGAATTATGACATATTTAAGTATTTATACTTTTACTAGCAGTTTAAGTGTGGATAATTATATTGATAAATATATAAGCAATGATTTTAGAGTACAAAATATTCAAGCTATAGACGAAAAAATGAACGATGATTTTATAAAAAAAGTAGAAAATATTAAAGGTGTCGAGTCAGTTAGTAAATTTAAATTTTCTAATTTACAAAGTGATACAAATGAAATACCGCGTTTATTAGGCAAATTTATATATGATAAAGATGATATGCAAGAAATAATTGATTTTCAAGGAAAAATGAAAATTGGAACACCTATGTATCATAGGTCTTTTATAATTGGAGTGGATGATTTAGCAATAGAAAAATTCAGTGAAATGAGTAATGTTGAAATGAATTTAGATGATTTCAAGTCAGGAAAAGTTGCTTTAATAGATACTTTATGTTATTCAAAAGAAGAGAAAAATAACCTAAATGATACAATTACTTTAAAAGGTAAATATAGCAACTCTTTGACTTTTAAGATAGTAAAATTTGAAAATGATTCTAATTTATTACCAGATATAGGATTGCCTGTTATTTATATTAGCTCATCTCAGATAGAAAAGTTAGATAAAAAAGCTGTTAATAGTATGCTGTATATAAACGTAGATAAGAAATGCGAAGAAGAAATATATTCTAGGCTCAACGAAATGATAGACTCTGAGTATTTATTTGTAGAGTCAAGATCACAACTAGTTAAGGATTTCAGCGGCAATGTAACAATCATGAATATTATATCTACTAGTATGTCTGCAATATTGATTTTAATAGGAGTGTTAAACTTTATCAATGTTATGGTTACAAGTATCAACATGATACGAAAAGAATTGGCAATAATGGAAAGTATAGGAATGACAAAGAAACAAATTAAGAATATGTTAGTGTTTGAAGGAGGATATTATGCAGGAATAACTACTTTTCTTATATCAACTTTTGGTATGGTAATTATATTTGAAATAGCAAAAGCAACTAAGAAAATTGCTAGTTATGCAAAATTTGTATTTCCTATATTACCATTTATATGTTTACTAGTTTTTATATTCATAATCTGTTTAATAATTCCATTGGTAATTTATAAATATTCCAGTCTAAAAAGTGTTACAGAAAGGCTTAGAGAAATTGAAAAATAAAATAAAAAATATATACAAAATAGATGAATCCTAAGGTTATCTTAGGATTCGTCTATTTTTTTAATTTACGATATTTTATAAAAGTTGGTATATTTACAGCACAAACTATTATGGCTATTAAAATTAACAACAATGCAAAAGTTTTATCTGTAGACCCTACAGGAGAATATAAAATATTTAGTATTGAAAAAGAAATTAAAAATATAAATGCAAAAAGCCTAAATAATAATATTCTTCTAAAATAATCAATCTTAGACTCTAAATTAGAAAACATACTGAATTTACCTAACATTTTTTTCCGTCTAAAAAATACCCAATTTCTATAGTGGCATACATATTCAACACTCCACTCATCTTCTAAATAATTGAGAAAGTCCTCTTGATTAGGAGAAGAAGAAAGATTTTCAAACAATTCAAGAAAGTAATGATACTCACCAGGATTACATTTTTCAAATTTATATTTGCAAAAGCTGCAACTTTTTAAAGCGTAGCCCTTTGAACACATTATATTTATCCATTCTTCCTTTTTCTCATATTCACCAAGTGCAAAAAAATTTATAAATAATCATAAAAATCCTCCAATTAAAGTTTAAGAATAGCTAAATATGTTATATTTATATGATTTTTTTTCGTTTTATACAATAAGTATAGAGCCATATTTAGGATATGTTAAGCATAAATAATTTAATTTCCAAATTAAATTAAAATAAAGACTTTTTACATATAATGATTTAAAATTATAGTATAGATAAAGAGTGGAAAATTAATAAATGAAGTGAGGTATTGTAATGATTTGTAAAGAATGTGGTGCTATGATTAAACATGATGAGGAGTACTGTAGAAAATGTGGCGCTTTAGTAATTAATTTTAAAAAAAATGAAAACAAGAGTTTGAAAAATATATGCATTGAAAATAACGTAAGAGGAAAATGGCAAGGTTTTATAAATAAAATTAGTAATAAAGATACAAGAGATCATAGCGTTAAAGAAATTAATAAACACAATTTAAATATAAATGACTTAGGTAGCTTAGTTAATAAATATAATAAATATAATAAATCAGTAAAAAACATATTATCTGAAGAGTATTATACAAAAGAGAATAAGCTAAAAAAATAAGGAATTAAAATTGAGAATGATTTAATTTATAAAAATAGAGAATAATAAACTAAAAGTATTGATAAGACAATCAATACTTTTTTTGAGTCAAAAAAGGACAAAATCTTGCAATACACTTAAGATATATTGTTTAGGAAAAATTATGAAAGTTTAAATTTATATTAAATGAATTTATTATTAATATAAGTATATTTCATTAATAAAAATCATAGTAAATAAGAAAACAGTTAGACATACTAAACTTTTAAATAATTAATATAAACATTTGTTAATATGAAAATGATAAAAACAAGCTATTTACACGTTTTTAAAGTTAATCAAAAAAAACAAAAAAACGAAAAAACTATTGAAATATAGTTTCAAATTTTATATAATATCTATTGTTGTTTAGAAATTATAAACTTAATGTTTATATATAATAACATGAAAAGTAAAAAATTAAGTTCAATATACTAAACTAAAAATTTACTAATAATAAAAACAAAAATCGACATAAAATGAACGAAACGAATTTTATATGATAAAAAGGAGGTATCGCTATGGATATAGGTGGAAAAATTAAACGCATGAGAATAGAAAAGCAACTGACCCAGGAGGAATTGGCAAATAGATGCGAACTATCAAAGGGATTTATATCTCAACTTGAAAACAATTTAACTTCACCCTCTATTGCAACCTTAATAGATATACTAGATATCTTAGGAACAAATTTAAGAGAGTTTTTTAATGAAATAAGCGATGAAAAAATCACCTTTACAAAGGATGATATGTTTGAAACGGAAGACGAAGATTTAAAATATACATTAAAATGGTTAGTTCCAAACTCACAAAAAAATGATATGGAACCTATAATAATAACTTTACAACCAGGTGGACAATATAAAGAAGATAAGCCACATGAAGGAGAAGAATTTGGATATGTTCTAGCAGGTTCAATATTTCTTCATTTAGGAGATAAGAAAAATAAAGTAAGAAAGGGAGAAAGTTTTTACTTTAAACCTAGAGCTAATCACTATATTTCAAACCCAGGTAAAAAAGAATCAAAAGTGGTTTGGGTAAGTACGCCACCAATGTTTTAAGCAACGGATATATCTGTAGCGAAGCGAATTTTAAGTAACTGAGTTGTTTGAAGCGATAGCGAAGACATCTCGTTGACGCTATGAGTAAAGCGAATTTTTAGAATAAAAGAGGTGTTTACATTTGAAACAAGAGAACATAATTGAATTAAAAAATATATCAAAAAAGTATGAAGATAATGAGGTATTAAAAGATCTTAATTTAGATATAAGAAAAAACGAATTTTTAACTTTATTAGGACCAAGTGGGTGTGGTAAAACAACTACTTTAAAAATAATAGCTGGTTTTGAATTTGCTGATGATGGAAGTGTTTTATTCCAAGGCAAAGATGTAAATGAAATACCTCCATACGAAAGACCAGTAAATACAGTTTTCCAAAAATATGCTTTATTTCCTCATATGAATGTATATGAAAATATAGCTTTTGGATTAAAAATAAAAAAAATGGATCAAAAGGCTATAAATGAAAAAGTTAAAAAAATGCTTAAACTTGTGGCACTACCAGGATTTGAAGGTAGAGGTATTGATTCATTAAGTGGTGGGCAACAACAAAGGGTTGCTATAGCTAGAGCTTTAGTAAACGAGCCAAAAGTACTTTTATTAGACGAGCCTTTAGGAGCATTAGATTTAAAATTAAGACAAGAAATGCAAAGAGAACTTAAAAATATACAACAACAATTAGGAATAACATTTATATTTGTTACTCATGACCAAGAGGAAGCCCTATCAATGTCAGATACTATTGTTGTTATGAATAAAGGTAAAATACAACAAATGGGAACACCACAAGATATATACAATGAGCCTGAAAATGCTTTTGTTGCCAGATTCATAGGTGAAAGTAACATAATAGATGGTGTAATGCATGAAGACTTTTTAGTAGAGTTTTGTGGAAAAAGATTTGATTGTGTGGATAAAGGATTTAAAAAAGACGAAGAAATTCAAGTAGTAATAAGACCTGAAGATATAAAAATGGTTAAACCAGAGGATGGTATGTTAAAAGGAGAAGTTACTTCTTGCGTATTTAAAGGAGTTCATTATGAAATGACAGTTAAATCTAGTGGATTAACTTGGTTACTTCATAATACTAAATCAGCAGAAGTTGGATGTGACTTAGGCTTAGATATTTATCCAGAAGACATACATATCATGAGAAAAACAGGGGATGATGAGTCAAATGAAGAATAAAAACAAATTAGGTTTAAAAATATCTTCTCCGTATATAATCTGGAGTGGATTATTCATTGTAATTCCTTTATTCTTAATTGTATTCTTTGCTTTCACAAAAAGTACCAGCGAAGGCTACACTTTTACGCTACAATATTTTGAAGAATTAATGCAACCTATGTATTTTAGAATATTCTTTAGATCAATTAAACTAGCAGTATTATCAACAATACTATGTTTACTAATAGGATATCCAACTGCTTATATAATATCTAAAACAAAAGCAAGCAGACAAAATACATTGCTTATGCTTGCAATAATTCCTATGTGGATGAACTTCTTACTTAGAACTTATGCATGGTCAGCAATTCTAGGAAGAAACGGAATATTAAACACAATAATTACAGGGTTAGGATTTAGTCCTGTCAATATACTTTATACAGATACAGCGGTAATGCTAGGTATGGTTTACAACTTCTTACCGTTTATGATACTGCCAATATATACAATCTTATCAAAGATGGATCAAGATTTAATAAATGCAGCTAAAGACTTAGGTGCTAACGGCAGACAAGTGTTTACAAAAGTGATATTACCACTTAGTATGCCTGGTGTAGCGTCAGGAATAACAATGGTATTTATGCCAGCAGTATCTACCTTCGTAATTTCAAAATTACTAGGTGGTGGACAATTCATGTTAATTGGTAACTTAATAGAACAACAATTTATGTCAGTTGGTGACTGGCACTTTGGTTCAGCAATATCAATCTTCATGATGATAGTCATTTTAATTTCAATGGCAATACTTAATAAATTTAGTGACGAATCAGACAAGGAAGGCGGTGGATTACTATTATAAAGAAATTCACATCAAATATATATTTAACTCTTGTGTATATATTTTTATATGCACCAATAATATCACTAGCAGTGTTTTCATTTAATGATTCTAAATCCATGGCAAAATGGAATGGGTTTTCACTTAGATGGTATCAAGAGTTACTACAAAATGAAAGAATACTAGATGCACTTTATTACACAATTTTCATTGCCGTAGTAGCATCAGTAATAGCAACTATAGTAGGAACAATTACTGCTATAGGTATTCACAAAATAAGACAAGGAAAAGTAAGAGGATTACTTTTAAACATAAACTACTTGCCGGTATTAAACCCTGATATAGTAACAGGGGTGGCATTAATGTCACTTTTTGTTTTCATAAGACTGGAGTTTGGTTTTACTACAATGTTATTAGCGCATATAGTATTCGATATACCTTATGTAATTTTATCAGTACTTCCAAAATTAAAACAATTACCAGCAAACATAGAAGATGCGGCAATGGACTTAGGAGCAACTCCTTGGTATGCTCTTAGAAAAGTTGTTCTTCCTCAAATAAAACCAGGGATAATATCAGGTATGCTTATAGCATTTACCATGTCTATAGATGACTTTGTAATAAGTTTCTTTACAACAGGAAATGGTGTAACAAACTTAGCTATAGAAGTTTACTCAATGACAAGAAGAGGATTAACTCCTGAAATAAATGCCTTATCAACATTAATGTTTGCTGCTGTTTTAATATTATTACTTTTATCAAATATAACAGCAAACAAGAAGGCAGCACAAAGATCATAATTAAAGGGAGGACATAAAATGAAACTTAAAAAAATAATTTCAATAGCTTTAACAGTAGTCATGTCATCCACTTTATTAGTAGGTTGTGGTCAATCTAAAAAATCTGCTGAAGTTTTAAACATATATAATGTGGGTGATTATATTGATCCAGATTTAATAACAAAGTTCCAAGAAGAAACAGGAATTACAGTTGTATATGAAACTTATGACACTAATGAAGCGATGTATCAAAAACTTAAAAGTGGAAGTACTAAATATGATTTAATATTCCCATCAGATTATATGGTGGAGAAATTAATTGACGAAGATTTAGTATCAACAATAGATTATTCAAAAATACCTAATTACAAATATATAATGAAGGACTTTAGAAACCCTGATTATGACCCAGGAAACAAATTCTCGGTTCCTTATTTATGGGGTACTTTTGGAATATTATATAACAAAACTATGGTAGATGAAAAAGACGTGCAAAGTTGGGATGTACTTTGGAACCCTAAATATAAAGGTGAGATTCAAATGTTAGACTCAGTTAGAGATACAATGGGAATATCTTTAATAAGACTTGGACACTCAATTAATACACACAAAACCTCAGAAATAGAAGCAGCTAAGAAGGAGTTAATAAAACAACTACCTCTTGTGCAAGCTTATGTAAATGATGATGGAAAAGATAGACTTATAGTTGGAGATGCTGCTATGGGTATAGTATATAACGGAGATGCTTTAGTTTTAATGGACGAAAATCCTGACTTAGCTTATTCTGTTCCTAAGGAAGGTACTAATAGATGGGTTGATGCTATGTGTGTTCCTAAAATAGCAGAAAATAAGGATTATGCAGAAAAATTTATAAACTTTATATTAGATCCAGAGAATGCCCTTAAAAATGTAGAGTATATAGAGTATTCAACACCAAACCAAGGTGCTTATGATCTTTTAGATAATGAAACTAAAAATGATCCAACTGCTTATCCAGATGAAAAAATATTAGATAAGTCAGAAGTATTCTTAAATTTACCACCAGATGTACAAAAAAAATATGAAGATGCTTGGACAGAAATAAAATCACAATAATTTGTTCTTATAATAGCTAACACTTACAAGATATAAAGTCTTATAAGTGTTAGCTATTTTTATTTTAAGCAACGGATATATACGAGGTGAAACGAGGATATATCGTTGGCGATATATGAAAATCATATTTTAAGCAACGGATATATACGAAGTGAATTTTAGTTTGACTTATTAATAGCTGATACAATATTTTCATAAAATGTTTCTTGCTTATTTCCAGCTATATGAAGACCATCACGTGTAAATTTCAAATATCCATCTTTAGTAATTAAATTGGTAGTTGCATTTATATAATAAACATTATCATAACTGTCGCAATATTTCTTAGTCTCTTTATTATGATTTTTTATAGCCTTATTAAATGATTTTGGGTTTGCATTTGAAAATTTTTTACCCACAGGAAAAACTTCTTGAACATAGATAGTTTTATTTTTATACTTTTTTACTAAGGATGAAATTAGCTTTTCTTTATTCGAAACATTATTGGAATAAGTAGCTCCATTAACGCCAATTAACAAAACTACACCTTTAACATCATCATTATTAGGTAAATCGTTAAAGTTGTCTATCCAATAATCGGGTTGAACTCCTTCTACAGCTTTTATAATAGCATTTTCATTGTGTTTTTTTATAGTATCTTTAAGCAGCACTGTATAAGAGTCACCTAAAAATAAATAACCATCTAAATCAATTTTTTCTGGAGCTTTTTTAGTTTGCTCAGATATTACATATTCCATATCATCAAGATTACTATTATTAGATAAAACTGTCCAATTTGTTTTAGAAATGCTGACACAATTACTTATCTCAGGAAAGATAATTATACTTAAAATTAATATAGCTATTATTGCAGACGAAGAAATTATAAAAACTCTTTTTTTCTTTTTTTGTTGAAATTTATGTTTATTTAACCTACTCAACTTTATCTACCCCCTTTTGCTTTACTTTACTAATATATTAATTATAATATAATTTATAAGTATTAAATTAAAAATAGAGAAGTTTTTTGCTAGTATACTATAATAAAAAATACTTATGGTGAGGAGGGAAATCCTGTGCTAATAGAATTAAATAAGGAAATAATGCAAAGTCTTACAAAGACAGAAAGTGAAATTATAAAATTTATAAACGATAATGAAGAAAGAATGTCAGAGTTATCTATTGTAGATATTGCTTTTGATACTTATTCATCACCTGCCACTGTTTCTAGAGCTATCAGAAAATGTGGTGTAAATGGATTCAATGAACTTAGATATAGAATTACATCTAAAAATAATGATGATGAAATTCACAATATGGGAGAAATTATCAACAAATCTTTTGTGGAAGCTAGGCAAGTTGTAGATAGAATATCTATTACAAATGTATTAAATATTATAAATTGCTTAGCAAATTCTAAAAGAATTTATGTATTGGCTAGAGGCCTTACTGAGTATGTAGGAGAAGAATTTACTCTAAAACTTCAACTACTGGGGTGCAATGCTATTTTCATAGATGACCCTAATATTATGCAAATAAAAACTAAAAGTTTAAGATCTGATGAAGTGGTTTTCATATTTTCATTAAATGGAGAAACTAGTGAACTTATAGAATCTGCAAAAAATACAAATTTATGTGGAGCTAAAGTTATAACATGTTGCTGTAGCGAAAACTCGCCACTTTTAGAGCACTCACATTACAATCTAATAGGATTTAAACATAATCATGTTTCTATTAAAAAGTTTGAAGTATCTTCTAGAGTTTCATTGTTTATGATGTCTAGAATTATAATTGATTACATGGCTGCAAATATAGAATTAGAAAAATAATGAAAAGGGAATGAAAAAGATTTTCATATTATGAAAAGATTTTCATTCCCTTTTTTTTTATAATGAATTTATAAGATAGAGGGAGGAAAGATGAATGATTTACACTTTAACTACAAATCCTGCCATAGACATGAATATATGTACTAATTCAATAGAAAGAAAAATCGTAAATAGAACCCATGATGCTGTGTACTCGGCGAATGGAAAGGGATTAAATGTAAGTTTTGTACTTAAATATTTTGGAGTAGATTCGAAAGTACTTGGATTTTTTGGTGGATTCTCAGGGAAGTATATAATTGAAGAAACTAGAAAGAAAAATATAGAAATATTTCCGGTAGAAGTAGAAGATACAACAAGAATAAATATTTTTCTTAATGATGCTGAAGGAGAATTTAAATTTGTTAACTCAGGCTCTTTTGTTGAAAAAGCACAACAGGAAGAAATGTTACAAATGATGGAAAGTTTTGATGATCTTGAGTATTTATCCATAAGCGGAAGTCTTCCACCAGGAATAGACTCTTCATATTATGAAGAAATACTAGAGATTTGTGAGAAAAAGAATATAAAGGTAATTTTAGACATTAGTTCACCAAAACTAAAATGTCTATTAAAATATAAACCATTTTTAATTAAACCAAATGATGAAGAAATAGCAGGTATTTTTGGGATTATTGTTAGAGATGAAGAAGATATAAAAGACGTTCTGAAATATTTACATGAACAAGGAGCACAGAATATTTTCTTAACACTAGGTGAAAAAGGGTCTTATTTTTATAATGGAAAAAATATCTACTATGCAAGTGCTTACGAAGTAAAGCTTCTAAGTTCGGCTTGTGCAGGAGATTCAGCACTGGCAGGGTTTTTAAGTATTTGGCTTGAGGATATCAATAATGAAGAAAATATTGAACAAGGGTTAAAAAGAGCATCAGCAACAGGTGCCAACGTGGCAGAAAGTAATGCTATTGGTGATTTAAAAAAGGTTGAAGAATATATGAATGAAATTAGAATCAGGAGGGTGGAATAATCTATGAGCAAAAAGATATTAGCAGTTACAGGTTGCCCAACAGGAATTGCACATACTTTTATGGCTGAAAAAGCCTTAAAGTTAGCAGCACTGGAGTTAGGCTGTGAAATAAAAGTAGAAACAAATGGAGCAATAGGTGTTGAAAATGCTTTAACACCAAAAGAAATACAAGAAGCAGATGCAATAATAGTGGCTTGTGATAAAAATGTTGATATGGACAGATTTAATGGAAAGCCAGTAATAGAAGTTTCAGTAAGTGAGGGAATAAACAAAGCAGAAGAATTAATACAAAAATGTTTAGAGAATAAAGCTCCTATAAGAAAAGGAGATATGAGAAGAAACAATGAAGCTGAGGAAAAGGTTTCTATTGGGCATCAAATTTATAAACATTTAATGAATGGTGTATCTCACATGCTTCCACTAGTTGTAGCTGGTGGTGTACTAATAGCAATATCTTTCTTATGGGGAATATACTCAGCAGAACCAACTCATGAACAATATAATACAGTAGCTGCAACAATAAAATCTATTGGTGGATTCTCAATGGGTCTTATGGTTCCAGTTCTTACAGCTTTCATAGCTCAATCAATAGCAGGAAGACCAGGAATGCTTGCAGGTTTTGTTGCAGGTATGATGGCAAATGATAATGGCTCTGGATTTATTGGTGGTATAATCGGTGGTTTCTTCGCAGGTTATTTCACATTATTAATAGTTAATAGTTTAAGAAAACTTCCAAGACAACTAGAAGGTCTAAAATCCATATTTATAGTTCCAATAATAACAGTATTTGCTTCTGGGTTATTGATGGTAGCTTTAGGTGGGCCTTGCGCATCTCTTAATGAAAGTATGATGAAATTCTTATCAGGAATGCAAGAATCAAGCCCAATAGCTTTAGGATTAGTAATAGGATGTATGTCGGCATTTGATATGGGTGGTCCAGTAAACAAAGCAGCTTATGTTACAGGTACTATGTTACTTGCTCAAGGTAACTATTTATTCATGGCTGGAGTATCTGCAGCTTGTATAACTCCTCCATTAATAATAGCTCTTGCAGCAACATTCAAAAAAGACAGATTCTCAAATGATGACCGTACAGCTGGTTTATTAAACTATGTACTTGGATTTACTCATATAACAGAAGGTGCAATACCGTTTGCCGCTAAAAATCCATTAAAAGTTATACCAGTATTAATGATAGGTTCATCAGTATCAGCAATACTAACTTATATGATGAAAATAGAAGTTCCAGCTCCTCACGGTGGATTTTTAATACTAGGATTAGTAAACAAACCAATGATGTGGGTAGCATGTATATTAGCAGGTTCTGCAGTAGGTGCTTTACTTTATGTATTAGTTACACCAAAAGTAGAAGTTAAGGAAGATAAAAAAATAAAAGAAGCTGTAACTAACCAAGGAATAGATAGAGTTGTAGCATCTTTATACAATGAAAATACAGTAGCTTTAGAATTAAAAAGTAATTCAAAAGAAGAAGTTTTAATAGAAATGACTGATTTATTATATAAAGATGGTATTTTAACAAATAAAGAAGAATTCTTAGCAGAAATAAAGAAAAGAGAAGAAAGTGGATCAACTGGATTTGGAAATGGTGTAGCAATACCTCATGCTAAAACTAAATCAGTAGTAAAACCAAGAGTTGCAGTAGGTATATCTAAAAAAGGTTTTGAATTTGATTCCCTTGACAGAAAACCAGTACACTTAATATTTATGATAGCAGCAGGAGAGGGAGATAATGACTTGCATTTAAGAACTTTATCTTCATTAGCTCAAAACTTAATGGAAAAAGAATACGTAGATCAAATATTAGCAAGTAAAGATGCAAAAGAAATAGTTGGTTTATTGGCATAAAGGAGAGAGGAAATGGCTTTAGTTACTACAAAAAAAATGTTATTAGATGCTCAAAAAAATGGATATGCAGTAGGAGCATTTAATGTGGAAAATATGGAAATGGTAATGGCAGTTGTAAGTGCAGCTGAAGAAACAAAATCTCCAGTTATAATGCAAACAACTCCATCAACAGTGAAATATGCTGACTTTGATTACTTTTATGCAAATGTGAAAGTAGCAGCTGAGAAAGCTAATGTTCCAGTGGCAATACATTTAGACCACGGAAATAGCTTTGAATTGGCAATGAAAGCATATAGAAATGGATATACATCAATAATGATAGATGGCTCACATGGTAGCTTTGAAGAAAATATATCTTTAACAAAATCAGTAGTAGATGTTTGTAAAAATGGAAATGTTCCAGTAGAGGCTGAACTTGGAAAAGTTGGTGGAAAAGAAGACGACTTGGACGGTGGAGAGGGAGGATATACAGACCCTTCACAAGCGAAAGAGTTTGCCCAAAGAACTGGAGCAGATTCTCTAGCAATTTCAATTGGGACAGCTCATGGTGTATATAAGGGAGAACCGAAGTTAGATTTAAATAGATTATCACAAATAAGAGAAGTAGTAGATATTCCTCTAGTGCTTCATGGAACATCTGGAGTACCTGATGAGATAGTTACAGAATGCGTAAACAGAGGAATTTGTAAAGTAAACTATGCAACAGATTTAAGAATAGCTTTTACTAAGGGAGTAAAAAAAGTATTAGATGAAAATCCTGATACTATAGATCCTAAAAAATACAACTCTCAAGGTAGAGAAGAAGTAAAAGAATATGTTAAGTCAAAAATGTTAGTTGTAAAAAGCGCAGAACAAGCTAATTAATAATATCTAAATCCATATAAAGGCTGATGTAAATAAGAACGTGAATTCTTATTTACATCGGCATTTTTTATTTTAGCTCATTGTTTGAGTAAAGTTTTTTGTTGAGATGTAGAAAAGGTATACATTTGTCTATATTAAGTATTTTATTTAAACGTATTCAATAAGTCTATAAATACACAATTTTCCAACTATTTTGGAGGCAATTGTAAAAAATATATTTAGAGTATATAATGTGGGAAAGTAGCATAATTTAAGCATAAGTGTAAAAAGGAGTGGATTATATGACAAATACTAAGCCAACTATGTTACATAGTAATAGAGGATCTGTTTTTTCTGTATTTAGTGAAGATGAATTAAAAAACATGACCCAAAGCAGCACAAGAAAAGTGGCTATATGTGGAAGAGTAAACAACAGTGGGATTGTTGATGTTCCAGAAGGTGCCACACTTGCAGATATTATTGAATTAGCTGGGGGCATATTAGATAAAAGAGCTTTCAAAGGAGCACATATTGGGGTTCCGCCATATGGAAGATTTTTATGTAAAAAAGATTTAGATAAAGAATTAGATTTTGCATTATTTGATAACTATATTAGGGCAATCAATGTATTGTCAGAAGAAGATTGTATAGTTCAATATTCCAAATTCTATATGGATTCTGTAATAGGGTCAATGCAAAATGGAAAATCCTTAGAGGATTATGCCAAAGTAAAAGATCAAATTGAAAGAGTTTGGAGAATTCTAGATAGAATAAGTAAGGGAAAATCAAATATGCGCGATGTTTACTTACTTAGAACTATAGCAGAACAAATAAAAGAAGATTTAAATCAAGAACACAATATTATGGAAGAAATTTTACAAAATTTCTACGATGAAATTAGTGAACATATAGAGGAAGACAAATGCTACACTATGCAGTGTAATAACTTAATAAAACTTACTATTACAGACAAATGTATAGGATGTGGAGCTTGTAAAAGAGTATGTCCAGTAGATTGTATAGCAGGTGAGCGTAAGCAAAAACATAAAATTGACTATAATAGATGTACTCATTGTGGTAGATGTGTATCAACATGCCCAGTGGATGCTATTACAGCTGGAGACAACACTTTAAAGTTTATAAGAGACTTATCTACTCCTAATAAACTTGTAATTACACAAATGGCACCTGCCATAAGAGTTACCATAGGTGAAGCTTTTGGTTTTGAGCCAGGAGATAATGTGGAGAAAAAACTTGCAGCAGGTCTTAGAAAATTAGGTGTAGACTATGTATTCGATACAAACTGGGCAGCTGATTTAACCATTATGGAAGAAGCGGCAGAACTACAAGATAGATTAGAAAGACATTTCGCAGGAGACGAAAGTGTAAAATTACCAATGCTAACATCATGCTGTCCAGCGTGGGTTAAATTTATAGAGCAAAACTATGGTGACATGCTTGATGTACCATCAACTGCAAAATCTCCAATGCAAATGTTCGCAACAGTAGCTAAAGATATTTGGGCAAAAGAAAAAGGTCTAATAAGAGATGAGGTAACATCTGTTGCTATAATGCCTTGTATTGCGAAAAAATACGAAGCATCTAGACCAGAATTTTCTCGTGGATTAAACTACGACGTTGACTATGTAATAACTACAAGAGAATTAATAAAAATATTCCAAGATTCAGGAATAGATTTAAAAGAGATTGAAGATGAAGATATAGACCAAATACTTGGTGAATATACAGGGGCAGGTGTAATATTTGGTAGAACTGGTGGAGTTATAGAATCAGCTCTTAGAACTGCTCTTGAAAATATGACAGGCGAACAAATTGAAAATGTAGAATTCCACTCACTTAGAGGATTTGATGGATTTAGATCTTGTGATGTGGAAGTTGGAGATATTAAACTTAGAATAGGTGTAGCCCACGGATTAGAAGAAGCAGGAAAAATGCTTGATAAAATAAGAAGTGGAGAAGAATTTTTCCACGCTATAGAAATTATGGCTTGTCCTGGTGGATGTGTTGGTGGTGGTGGCCAACCTAAAGTTAGGAAAAACAGAGATGAAATTTTACAAAAGCGTGGAGAAGGACTAAATAGCATAGATAGAAGTAAAGATATGAGAGTTTCTAAGGAAAATCCAGCAGTACAAGCTATTTATGACAAGTATTTAGATTATCCATTAAGCCATAAAGCTCATGAATTACTTCATACTAGATACTTTGTAAGAAGAAAAAAATAAAATTATAGCAAACATAAGATAGGGTATTTAATATCCTATCTTTTTTGTAATGCAAAATTATATAAATTGGTAAAAATTAGGTGAATATGAGAGATTGTGGTATTATATATGGGGAATAATTACAATTGTGAGGAGGGGTCTATGAAAAAATCATTACGAATTGTTTTATTAGTAATAGTGTTAATTGGTTTACCTTTATTGTGGAAAAATATATCTAAACAAGCAGGAACAAGTCAAACAACAGAAAACAAAACATCTAGCAAAGATATATCAACTTACAATTATATTAATAAAGATGGTAAAATTTTAGAGAGTAGAATAAATACTCCAGAAGGATTTACCCGAACTTCATGTGATAAAAACAACTTGGTGGAATTTTTACGTCAATATCCATTAAAAAAAGATGGCTCGCCTGTATTACTTTACAATGGTAAAGAAAAGGCCAATCAAAGTGCTCATACAGCTGTCTTTGACATGTATCTTGGGGATAGGAACTTACAACAATGTGCTGATTCCGTAATTAGAGTATATGCGGAATATTTTTATGAACGCAAACAGTTTGATAAAATCAAATTTCACTTTGTAGATGGTTTCTTATGTGATTATGAAAAATGGAGAAATGGATACAGAGTTAAGACTAATGGAAATAGCTCATCATGGGTAAAAACAAGCAAGTTTGACGATTCCAAAGAATCATTTGAAAGTTATCTTAATATGGTTTTTGCTTATGCAAGTACTTTATCCCTTGAAGAAGAATCAAAAAAAATTAAATTGGATGAAATGCAAATAGGAGATATTTTTCTTACTGGTGGAAGTCCAGGACATGTGGTAATAGTTGTTGATATGTGTGAAAATGATAAGGGAGAAAAAGCGTTTTTATTGGCTCAAGGATATATGCCTGCTCAAGAATTTCATATATTAAAAAGCAATAGAGGAGACAACAACCCTTGGTATTATGTGTCTGATATTAAATATCCATTTAAAACTCCTGGATATACTTTTGAAAAAGAATGTTTTAGACGATTGAATTATTAAAAAATAAATAATAAAAAAGTAGTATATCTATAAATTTAGATGTACTACTTTTTTTATAAGAAAATAACTGAGCCTTAAAAAGTAGTAGTTTAATAGTATTACTACCTTAGTGCTACCCTAAAATCATACTGAATAGACATGAAAATACAATTACAATTAAATAGTAACAAAATAGTAACAAAATTAGTAGAAGGGGGAGAATATATGAAGAGGGTATTAAAAAGGTTTATATCAGTATTAACAGCGCTAATACTTACAATTTCGGCATGTTTTATAAAAGTACCTACTGCCTATGCAGATGAAAAGAATCCTATAGGAAATGTTACTGTAAGTATGGAAAAATTCACTCTAGGCCTTGGTTATATTATTGAACCAGTTTTGGTGCCTATATATGAAGGCGATACAGGAGCAACAGTAATAACTAGAATGATTGAGGAAAATTTGGGGAAAGGTAGCTACGAATACACAGGAAGTATAGGTGATCAATCAGGAGTATTAGGACAATCATTCTATCTGGCAAGTGTTAAAGATAAAGATCATAGGGATGCTAAAATACCAGAATATATTCTTAAAGAATGCAATGAACCAGGTGGAAGAAATAGGGAAGACTGGCTAGGAGAGTTTGACTATACTTTTATGTCAGGTTGGATGTATGCCGTGAACAATTGGTTCCCAAATTACGGAGCTGGACAATATAATTTAAAAGATGGAGACGTAATGAGATGGCAATACACAGTTTGGGGATATGGTAGTGATTTAGGATCAACATTTATGGGTGGAGGAGATGCATTAGTAAATCCACCAGTTAAAGATAAGTTAACTACGGCTATAGCAACAGTTAATAGTTCAGAAGAAAAAGAAAAACTACTTCAAAATAAAGAAGTAAAAAAGGCATATGATGAGGCAATGAAAGTGCTTCAAGATATGGAAACTACTGAAGCAAAAGTAAAATCTGCAACTGAAAATCTACAAGCTAGTATAAAAAAATATGAAAAAGATAAAATAAACCAATCTGTTTCTAATGCAATAAAAGAAACAGGTGCTTATTTATTGAAAACTGTACCAGAAGCTGGATTTGGAACATTTAGTGGTGAATGGACTGTACTAAGTTTAGCAAGAGGTGGAATAGAAGTACCTAAAGGATACTACAAAACATATGAAGATAATGTTGTTGAGTATGTAAAAAGTAAAAATGGAAAACTTCATGCAGCTAAATACACAGAATATTCTAGGCTTATTTTAGGATTTTCTTCAATAGGATTAGATGCTACTGATGTGGGTGGATATAGCATGGTAGCACCACTTGGAGACTTTAATGGTGTCAAAAGACAAGGTATAAATGGACCTATATTTGCTCTTATAGCTTTAGATACTAGAGGATATGACATAGCAAAAGCACCAGAAGGTAAAACTCAAACTACGAGAGAAATGCTAATAGATTATATATTAGATAAAGAAATAACTCAAACATCAGGAGAAATTGGCGGATGGGCATTAACAGGTAATTCACCAGATCCAGATATAACAGCAATGGCTATTCAATCTTTAGCACCATACTATAAAACTAATGAAAAAGTAAAATCTGCAGTAGATAGAGGATTAACTCAACTTTCAAAATTACAATTAGATAACGGAGCATATAATAGCTGGGGATCAATGAATAGTGAATCTACAGCACAAGTTATAGTGGCTCTTACTGCACTTGGTATAGATCCATTAGAAGATGAAAGATTTATAAAAGTAAATAGTAAAACAGGAAAAGAAAGTAATTTATTAACGGGAATAATGCAATTCTATAGTGAAGGTGGCGGATTTAAACACGTACTAGATATGAACACAGATGCTATGGCTACAGACCAAGGAATGTATGCTTTAGTTGCTTATCAAAGATTTTTAGATGGTAAATCTTCACTTTATGATATGCAAGATCAAATCAATTATACATTAGATGATGTAGAATTATATGATGATGAAACTAAGCAATTAGAAGTTAAAGGCGCACCAGGTTGTTCATTAGGTAAAGTAACTTGGTCAGTAGAAGATAAAAATGTAGCTACTATATCAGAAGGTGGACTTTTAACAGCTAAAAAAGCAGGAACTACAAAAGTAAATGCAAAAATAGGAAATAAAACAATAATAGCAATAGTAACTGTAAAGAAAAACCCTGCTAAAATAGTAATGGAAAAAATAGATGCTTTGGGTGAAATTACTTTAGAAAAAGAAGAGCAAGTTAAAGAAGCAAGAAAGGCTTATGAAGCTTTAAATGATGAATTCAAACAAAAAGTTACTAACTTAGATATATTAATTGATGCTGAAAAAACAATAGCTTCAATGAAAGACGAAGATCAAAAAGTAGTCGATGAATTTATTTCAAAAGTTAACGATATTGATTTATCTGGAGGATTTTCACAAGAAACTAAAGGCTATGTTCTAGGATTGAAAGAACTATATGATAGCTTAAATGCTTATCAAAAATCATTAGTAGCTCAAGCGATATTAGACAAATTAACGAGTAGTCTAAATGAAATTGATAAATTAGAAGTTGAAAATCTTTTATCTATATTAAACAGCATTCCAAGTCCTGCAACGGAAGATGATTTAGATAAAGTAACAGCATTTTTAGCAGCTTATGATGCTATGAGTGATTCTCAAAAATCTAAAGAAGAAGTTAAAAATGCAAAAGCTAAGATTGATGAAATATTATTAGGAATCGATGAAGAAAAAGCTTATGAACAAATGGCAAAAGAGCTTGCATCAGATGTGAAAAAACTTAAAACATCAATAGATAGAAAGGAATTAGAAACTGCTAAATCTTTAGTTAAAAGACATAAAGCGTTAAATGATAGATCTAAATTCTATTTTAGTGAAGATGAAGAAGCAGTAGGAAATTTTGATAAAATAAAAGCTAATATAGAACAAATAGCTATAGCAGATAAATTTGATAACTATATAAGAGATTATGTTGTAGAAAATATTAATAATAAAGAAAAACTAGAAGCTGCTAAAGATAAATTAGGTGCATATAATAAATTAAGTGATGAAGTAAAATCATATGTAACAGAAAAAGAAAAAGTTGAATCATTAAAATCTGCCATATCTAAGGCAGAAGAAAATTTAGCAAAAGCTAAGGAAGTTGATGAACTAATAAATGCATTACCAGAAAAAATAACTGAATCAGATCATGAATCTGTATTATCTGCAAAAGAAAAATATAATGCATTAACAGATGCTCAAAAAGGATTTGTAGAAGGTATTGAAAAATTAAACGATGCATTAAGTCAAATACTAGAAAAATTTGAAAAAGACCTAGAAGTAAATGACATAAAAACTACAGATAAAGTAGTAACAGGTAAAGGTGAAACCGGGGCAAATATAGAAATTTATGTTGATGGAACATTAGTAGGAAATGGCTCAGTAGATGAAGATGGAACTTTTGAAGTAGAAATACCTGCTTTAGAAAAAGGAAAGACCGTATCAGTTAAAATGACAAAAGAAGGATATGAAACTTTAGAAGTTACAAAAACAGTTGTAAAAGGTAATGAATCAACAAATCCTGGAGATGGAGATCAAGACGATGATCAAGATCAAGACGAAGACCAAGATGTAGATGATGACCAAGATCAAAACTTAGGAAATGATAACCAAGATCAAGATGGAAATCAAAATAATGATAATTCAGATCAAAATTCATCTGGAAATGGCAGTAATGTACAAACAGGAGATCCTTCATCAGTTGGATATTTGATAATGGGAATAACGGCAATAGGTGGATTATTCTTTATTATTAGAAAAAATAAAAACGACTAGAAATTAATATATCTTAAAAATAAGCTGAAGCATACATTTATGTTTCAGCTTATTTTATGAAATCAAAATGTTTGTCTAAAGTAAAATTTGGTATTTGTATTATTCGCAAGAAAAATAGTGAGTAGTTAGAGAAGAGAATTTATGTGAATTAGTGTTTTATTTTTATTAGCAATAGTAATATTGATTTTTGGGTTTATGGAATATGTGACTATAAGGTACCCAAAAGAGGTTTTAAATATTTCAGAAAAAATAAAAAAAGCCTTGACCAATAATTATTATGATGGTATAGTTATACATGTCCTCAATGAGAGGCAAACACTGAAAATAAAATATAAAAAAAGGTGTTGACATGAACTTTTGATTTTGTTAAAATTAAAAAAGTTGAAACAAAAAGAACTTTGAAAATTAAACAGTAGGTTAATAATAAATTAATTCTTTAAGAATTAAACACAAACAAACCAAGCCAGATATTCAGATAATGATTAGCTGAGCAATTGGACAACTTTTATTTGAGAGTTTGATCCTGGCTCAGGATGAACGCTGGCGGCGTGCCTAACACATGCAAGTCGAGCGATTTACTTCGGTAAAGAGCGGCGGACGGGTGAGTAACGCGTGGGTAACCTGCCTCATACACATGGATAACATACCGAAAGGTATGCTAATACAGGATGATATAAGAGATTCACATGGATTTCTTATCAAAGCTCCGGCGG
>NZ_JAHZMP010000069.1 GCF_020748465.1 Terrisporobacter mayombei | reverse complement strand
TCAATGTTGGATTTCAGTTTTTCCAGCAATTCGTTGTTCGGTGCAACAACAATAACCGGCATATCGGCATCAATTAGCGCCAGCGGACCGTGTTTCAGTTCGCCAGCAGCGTAGGCTTCAGCGTGAATGTAAGAGATCTCTTTCAACTTCAATGCGCCTTCCAGCGCGATTGGGTACTGATCGCCACGGCCCAGGAACAGCGCGTGATGTTTGTCAGAGAAATCTTCTGCCAGCGCTTCAATGCGTTTGTCCTGAGACAGCATCTGCTCAATACGGCTCGGCAGCGCCTGCAGACCATGCACGATGTCATGTTCAATGGAGGCATCCAGACCTTTCAGGCGAGACAGCTTCGCCACCAGCATCAACAGCACAGTTAACTGAGTGGTGAATGCTTTAGTGGATGCCACGCCGATTTCTGTACCCGCGTTGGTCATTAGCGCCAGATCGGATTCGCGCACCAGAGAAGAACCCGGAACGTTACAGATTGCCAGTGAACCAAGGTAACCCAGCTCTTTCGACAGACGCAGGCCAGCCAGGGTATCCGCGGTTTCGCCAGACTGTG
>NZ_JAHZMP010000068.1 GCF_020748465.1 Terrisporobacter mayombei | reverse complement strand
GTCGAGATGCCTTTAGTCACTCTTACTGCCGCAGAGGCTTTAGCGCGCCTTGAAGAGCTGAGGAGTCACTATGAGCGATAAATTCGGCGAAGGGCGCGATCCGTATCTTTATCCAGGCCTTGATATCATGCGTAACCGGCTGAACATCCGCCAGCAGCAGCGGCTGGAACAGGCCGCTTACGAAATGACGGCGCTGCGTGCTGCGACCATTGAGCTTGGTCCGCTGGTGCGCGGTTTACCGCATTTGCGAACTATCCATCGCCAGCTGTATCAGGATATTTTCGACTGGGCAGGGCAACTGCGTGAAGTTGATATTTATCAGGGTGATACGCCGTTCTGCCACTTTGCTTATATCGAAAAAGAGGGCAATGCCCTGATGCAGGATCTGGAGGAAGAAGGTTATCTGGTTGGCCTGGAGAAAGCGAAGTTCGTCGAGCGGCTGGCGCATTACTATTGTGAAATCAACGTGCTGCATCCCTTCCGGGTGGGAAGTGGTCTGGCACAGCGGATCTTCTTCGAGCAACTGGCGATTCATGCCGGATATCAACTGAGCTGGCAGGGTATCG
>NZ_JAHZMP010000067.1 GCF_020748465.1 Terrisporobacter mayombei | reverse complement strand
AACCCCGGGCCGGGCGGAGCATTGACGCTGGCCTGGATACCGGAACAGGACGTTGGCGGCAAAGACAATAACCGCAGTGACGAACTCCGGATTCGCGCCAGTAATCTGGAGCTGGCAGGCCTGGAGGGCATACGCCCGCTGGCCGCGAAACTTTCACCTGCACTGGGTGATGTTTGGCGCTCCACACAACCGAGCGGCAAGATTAACACTCTGGCGCTGGATATCCCGCTTCAGGCGGCAGACAAGACCCGTTTTCAGGCATCGTGGAGCGATCTGGCCTGGAAGCAATGGAAATTATTACCGGGTGCGGAACACTTCTCCGGGACGCTTTCCGGCAGCGTTGAAAATGGTTTGCTTACCGCGTCGATGAAGCAGGCAAAGATGCCTTACGAAACGGTATTCCGTGCGCCACTAGAAATCGCCGACGGCCAGGCAACTATAAGCTGGCTGAACAATAACAAAGGTTTCCAGCTGGATGGGCGTAATATTGACGTTAAAGCCAAAGCCGTCCATGCGCGCGGCGGTTTTCGTTACCTGCAACCTGCTAACGATGAACCCTGGCTGGGTATTCT
>NZ_JAHZMP010000066.1 GCF_020748465.1 Terrisporobacter mayombei | reverse complement strand
CCAGCAGCCGCGCATGTTCCTCATCCGTGACCCGTATCGTGAGCATCCTTTCGCGTTTCACCGGTATCATTAAAAACCTCCGACAGACTCCCCACACATGGAGAAACAGAACTGTGACTAAACAGGAAAAAACCGCCCTTAACATGGCCCGCTTCATCAGAAGCCAGACGCTGACCCTGCTGGAAAAACTGAATGAACTGGACGCCGACGACCAGGCTGACATCTGCGAAGCGCTTCACGACCACGCTGACGAGCTTTACCGCAGCTGCCTCGCACGCTTCGGGGATGACGGTGAAAACCTCTGACACATGCAGCTCCCGGAGACGGTCACAGCTGGCCTGTGAGCGGATGCCGGGAGCAGACAAGCCCGTCAGAGCGCGTCAGCGGGTTTTAGCGGGTGTCGGGGCGCAGCCATGACCCAGTCACGTAGCGATAGCGGAGTGTATACTGGCTTAATCATGCGGCATCAGGGCGCATTGTATGAAAAGTGCACCATGCCGGGTGTGAAATGCCGCACAGATGCGTAAGGAGAAAATGCCGCTTCCGGTGCTCTTCCGCTTCCTCGCTCACTGAC
>NZ_JAHZMP010000065.1 GCF_020748465.1 Terrisporobacter mayombei | reverse complement strand
AAGTCAACCTAATACCTTCTGGTATATTATCTGTTAAAACAACATTACTGATTGGTGACTGATCATCATTTACTGAAATCTGATAGTTTAGTACTTGACCAACTTGAGTAATATTTGTTGCCCCTGAATGTCCTTTAGTGAGAAGATAATTATCCCCTCTATCAAACACACTTACAGTAGCATCATCTTCTTGTATCTTCTTCCCATCAGATTCAATCCTAGCTACATTCTTATATTTATTGCCATGTTTTGCATTTTTGTCACTGATTCTAGCCTTATATTTAACAGTATACGATTTATCTATATTTCCAAAATTAACTGAAATAGAGTTTTTACTCTGTGTAATGTTAAAATCACTAACTTCTTTTCCACCACTTGTTACTACACTTACAGAGCCATTTATCAGTGTCAATCCTTCAGGAAGCTCATCATACAAAATAATATCTTTTAACTCTTCCTGCTTTTCATTTACTTGTATACTGTAATTTATATCTTTATTTTTAACTGGCATAAATACAGTAGTTGATTTTCTTCCTTCAACAAGTTTCTTAAGTGTTCCTTTAGCATCTGGAACC
>NZ_JAHZMP010000064.1 GCF_020748465.1 Terrisporobacter mayombei | reverse complement strand
GTTGACAAACCATTTAAGACATTTGAACATGGATTCTCTAAGGAGATAATAGAAGAGTTTGAGAAAAAAACTGGAAGAAAAGTAGTAGGAAATAAACCAGCTTCAGGAACTGTAATAATAGATGAGTATGGAGAGCATCAAATAAAAACTGGTGATGTAATAGTATATACATCAGCTGATAGTGTATTTCAGATAGCTGCTAATGAAGAAGTAATTCCTCTAGAAGAACTCTATAATATGTGTAAAATCGCTAGGGAAATAATGATGGGGGATAATGCAGTAGCTAGAGTAATTGCTAGACCATTCATAGGTAAGAAAAAAGGTGAGTTTGTAAGAACTTAAAATAGAAGAGATTATTCATTAGACCCATTTGAACCAACAGTTCTTGACAATATAAAAGAATCAGGTCTTGACGTTTTAGCAGTTGGAAAAATAGAAGATATTTTTAATGGAAAAGGAATTACAGATGCTATCCACACTAAAAGTAATATGGAAGGAGTAGATGAAACTTTAAATTATATGAAACAAGATAATAAAGGTCTGATATATTCAAATCTTGTTGATTTTGATTCTAAATA
>NZ_JAHZMP010000063.1 GCF_020748465.1 Terrisporobacter mayombei | reverse complement strand
GCATTCGGTAATTATGAAAACTAAGTTACATATAAAACCACTGTGCAAGAATATAATGATACTAAAACAGATGTTATACATTATAACACATATCATCTTCTTGTTTAAGTGTGTGGTGTTGATGGAATAAAGACAGGATACACAGATAATGCTGGATATTGTATTGAATTTTCTATGATGATACCTAAGGATGATAACATCGAAAGACAACATAGATTAATAGGTGTTGTACTTGGTGATGATAACAAGAAAAATAGAATTTCTTCTTATGCTAGTCTATTGAAGTATGGTAAAGATAATTTCCATTCTAAAAAGATAGCACATAAGGGGGATATTATAGAGACTCCTTGTGTTGATGGTATTGATGATTTTAAGATAAAAGTTAAGGTTGATAAAGATTTGTATGGTGTTGTTTCAGATAACGAGAATATCAATCCGAAGGTAGTATTTAAAAATATGAATTATCCTATCCATAAAGGAGATATTGTTGGTGTTGCAAAGTATTATAATGGTTCTGGGAAATTTGTTGGAAGTGTCAATGTAAAAAGTGAAATTAATATGGGATGTTGTCCTTTTAA
>NZ_JAHZMP010000062.1 GCF_020748465.1 Terrisporobacter mayombei | reverse complement strand
ATTGCTACTTCCCCTGATAAACCGTGCGCGCTTAATGCCTGAATTGCCCCACCTGCGGTAGCATCGTTTGAGGCAACTACAGCATCAATTTTGTTATTATTGGCGGTGAGCGCTTTTTCCATAATTTTCGATGCGTTTTCCGGTAACCAGCCATCAACCCATTGGTCACCAACGACTTTAATTTTTCCGGAATCAACGTAAGGTTTTAACACTTTCATTTGTCCGGCGCGGAACAGCTTGGCGTTGTTATCTACCGGCGAGCCGCCCATCAGGAAGTAATTACCTTGCGGAACAATATCGACCAGGGCTTTTGCCTGCAGTTCACCGACTTTTTCGTTATCGAAAGAAATATAAAAATCGATATCCGCATCGTTAATCATACGGTCGTAAGCTAATACTTTAATGCCTTCTTGTTTGGCTTCTTTTACAACGTTACTGCGGTTGCCTTTCGCCAGCATGATCATACTTCCGCCCTGCGCTTGCAGTTGATCGACATAAGAATCCATCCGTCCGGCGGTCGTTGGGCCAAGAGAACCGGAGGCATAACCTTCCGGCGTTTTGGCCGGACCCGCGTAGTAAATC
>NZ_JAHZMP010000061.1 GCF_020748465.1 Terrisporobacter mayombei | reverse complement strand
ATTAGAAAAAGAATTAAAAGAGGTTTGTTTATTAGAGCAAACTTTCGTTAAAAATCCAGATATAACTGTTAAACAATTAGTTGCTGATGTTGCTAAGGCAGTAGGTTCTGATATAAAAGTTGTTAAAGTTGTGAGATTCGAAGTTGGTGAAGGTATACAAAAGAGAGAAGAAAACTTTGCAGAAGAAGTTGCTAAGCAACTTAAGTAATAACCAAAGAGAGAACACGCAGGTGTTCTCTTTTTTAAAAAATAGAAAAAATGGATATGAAGGATTGAAATAGGAGGTTTCTGATGGATAAACCAATGTACAAAAGGGTATTGTTAAAATTAAGTGGAGAAGCATTAGCAGGAGAAAAAGGTTTTGGTATAAACAATGATGTAGATAATGATATTGCTATTGCTATAAAAAAAATACAAGAAATAGGTGTTGAAGTAGCTGTAGTAGTAGGTGGAGGAAACTTCTGGAGAGGTAGAACTAGTGAAGGAATGGATAGAACTACTGCTGACTATATAGGAATGTTAGCTACAGTTATGAATGCAATGGCGCTACAGGATGCACTAGAAAATATAGATGTTGCTACAAGAGTTC
>NZ_JAHZMP010000060.1 GCF_020748465.1 Terrisporobacter mayombei | reverse complement strand
AATGAAGCATGGGCGCAAACTGGTCATTGCGTTGCCATATATCTGGTTGATCTTGCTGTTTCTGCTGCCATTTCTGATTGTCTTTAAAATAAGCCTGGCGGAGATGGCGCGCGCTATTCCACCTTATACCGAACTGATGGAGTGGGCTGACGGGCAACTGTCCATCACTCTTAATCTCGGTAATTTTCTGCAACTGACCGACGATCCGCTCTATTTCGATGCTTATCTCCAGTCGCTACAGGTGGCTGCGATTTCGACATTTTGCTGTTTACTGATCGGCTATCCGCTGGCGTGGGCGGTGGCGCACAGTAAGCCTTCGACCCGTAATATTTTATTACTACTGGTGATCCTGCCGTCGTGGACCTCGTTTCTGATCCGCGTTTATGCCTGGATGGGAATATTAAAAAACAACGGTGTGCTGAATAATTTTCTGCTGTGGCTGGGGGTTATCGATCAACCGCTGACCATTCTGCATACCAATCTGGCCGTTTATATCGGCATTGTTTACGCTTACGTGCCGTTTATGGTACTGCCGATTTATACCGCGTTGATTCGTATTGATTATTCGCTGGTGGAAGCAGCGCTGGATCTCGGT
>NZ_JAHZMP010000005.1 GCF_020748465.1 Terrisporobacter mayombei | reverse complement strand
TACTTCAAGATAAGATTTCCCACCGTAAGGTTAAGGCCCCATGAAGACTACATGGTTGATAGGTCAGAGGTGGAAGTGTGGTAACATATGTAGCTTACTGATACTAATAGGTCGAGGACTTGACCAATAAATATAATGGAAACATTAAATGTTAGCAGTTTTGAAAGTACTAATTAACTAATTAGTATAACAGAAACTTGATTAGCTGGTGTGGCTCAACGGTAGAGCAGCTGACTTGTAATCAGCAGGTTGTAGGTTCGATTCCTATCACCAGCTCCAATAATAAACTAGGCAATGGTCTAGTTTTTTTTTGTGAAAAAATAAAATAAAAAGAAAAAATAAATTTTAATAATTATGAAAATTTATAATTTTTAGATTAGTTTTGGAATAAAATGGAAAAAATTTCTATGTAAATTCTTGACGAAATATGGTATTATTTATATAAAATAAAAATATTCAACAAAATATGTCGAAAATAGAAACAACTTAACTTTAAAAAGAAGATGTTTATTAAAGAGGACATAAAAGGAGAGATTGAAAAATGGGTAAACCAAATAAAAAGAAAAAATCATTTACATTGCCGTCGGCCTATACCGTGTTATTAATTATTACAGCAATAATAGCATTAGCAACACAATTTATACCTGGGGTTACAGCGGCTAAATTTTCAGATTTAGTTATGGCACCGATAAACGGTTTAAACGAGGCTATTGAGATAGCAATATTTGTTTTATTAATAGGTGGTTTTTTAGGAGTAACAGCGAAAACAGGAGCATTAGATGCAGGAATAGGAAATGTAGTTGCTAAATTAAAGGGAAAAGAATTAATATTAATACCAGTACTTATGTTAATATTCTCTTTAGGAGGAACTAGTTTTGGTATGGCAGAAGAAACTATAGCATTTGCTGCATTAGTTACAACAACTATGATAGTAGCAGGATTTGACCCATTAGTTTCAGTAGGTACGATTATACTTGGAGCAGGTAGTGGAGTTTTAGGTTCTACTGTAAATCCTTTCTTAGTTTCAACTAGTATAGGAGCTTTAAAAGGAGTAGGAATCGAAGTTAACCAGATAATAGTTATAGGAACTGGAGTAGCTTTATGGTTATCATCATTATTAATATCTATCTACTTCGTTATGAAATATGCAAAGAAAGTTCAAAAAGATAAAAATGCTTCAATATTATCAGAAAGAGAAATAAAAGAAGCACATGATGCATTTATAGGAAATGATAAAAGTGAAGAAGTAGTAGAATTTACTACTAAGAGAAGAATAGTTCTTGGATTATTTACTTTAACATTTTTAGTGATGGTAGCTGCAGTAATTCCTTGGGAAGAATTTGGAGTAACAATATTTGCAAGTACATCATTCTTAACTGGATCTTCACTAGGGCACTGGTGGTTCTCTGAATTAGGCATGTGGTTTGTAATAATGGCAATTATTATAGGAGTAGTTTACAGAATGAGTGAAAAAGATATTGTAGGATCATTTATGGATGGAGCTGCTGATATGGTTGGAGTTGCACTAGTTATAGGTGTGTCAAAAGGAATATCAGTAATGATGAGTACTACTGGATTAGATAATTATGTACTAAACCATGCATCATCAATGTTAAATGGAATGTCACCTATAGTATTTACAATAGCAGCATTCTTAATATATATGGTATTATCATTCTTTATACCATCAACTTCTGGTTTAGCTGGTTTATCAATGCCTATATTTGGACCTTTAGCAGTATCTTTAGGATTCAAAGCTGAATTAATAATATCTATATTCAGTGCAGGTAGTGGATTAGTTAACTTAGTAACACCAACAAGTGGTGTAATAATGGGAGCTTTAGCTATAGCAAAAGTAGATTATGCTACATGGGTTAAATTTGTAAGTAAAGTTTTAGTTGCAATATTTATATCATCATCAATAATCTTATGCTTAGCTATGATGTTAGTATAAAAAAGAATTGATATTATAAAAACTTAAAAGAATAAATAATATAAATTAAAAAATTACAAACAAAAGAGAAAACTTAAATGTTTTCTCTTTAAATCTTTTTAATTAAAAGGAGAATTAAAATGAAAATAGAAAATTTACAACCAGAATTAGTATTTAATTATTTTGCAGAAATATCAAAAGTACCTAGAGGTTCAGGAAATGAACAAGGAATTAGTGATTACTTAGCTAGTGAAGGAAAGCGATTAGGTCTGGAAGTAGTGCAAGATGAAAATTTAAATGTTTTAATTAAAAAGCCAGCTACTAAATCATATGAAAATGCACCTACTGTTATAATTCAAGGACATATGGATATGGTTTGTGAAAAGAATAAAGGAAAAGAACATGATTTCACAAAAGATCCAATAGAATTAAGAGTAGATGGAGATTACTTATATGCTACAGATACAACTTTAGGAGCAGACAATGGAATAGCAGTAGCTATGGGTCTTGCTTTACTTGCATCAGATGATATAGAACATCCAGCTTTGGAAGTTATTTTCACAGCAGATGAAGAAGAAACGATGAATGGTGCAATGAACATAAAAGGTGAATTATTTAAAGGACAATACATAATAAACATTGACTCAGAAGAAGAAGGAACAATAACTGTAAGTTGTGCAGGCGGAGTTACTGCAGTTGTAACAGTTGATAAAGAATATAAGGCAGTTGAAAATAAAAAATCAGCTTACAAAATAGATATAAAAGGCCTTCTTGGTGGACATTCAGGAATGGAAATAGACAAGCAAAGAGCTAACTCTAATGTGCTTATGGGCAGACTTTTAAATCATATTTCTAATGTTTGTAATATAGAATTTGATTTAGTATCTGTTGAAGGTGGACTAAAAAACAATGCTATTCCTCGTGAGGCTGAATGTATAATACTTGTAAATAGCAATGATGAAAGTAACTTAGAAAAAGAAATAAACAATACTTTAAAAGTATTCAAAAATGAATATAAAACTTCAGATCCAGATGTGACAATAGAATTTGAAAAATGTGAAAAAGCATATGATAAAGCTTTAAATGATAAGTGCAAAGAAAATATAATTGAGTTAATTAATTTAATGCCAAGAGGTATCCAAACAATGAGTATGGATATTAAGGGACTTGTTGAAAGTTCTACTAACTTAGGTGTTATAGCTAACAATGAAGAAAACTTTGTGTTTGAGTTTGCTACGAGAAGTTCAGTAAAAAGTTTAAAAGACGATTTAAACAATAGAATGACTTTATTATGTAATAAATTAGGAGTTAAATTAGATTTAATGGATGATTACCCAGAGTGGGAATATGCAAAAGACTCTAAATTAGAGAAAATTTGTGTAGATACATATGAAAAATTAATGGGTAAAAAACCTGAAATAGTTGCAATACATGCAGGATTAGAATGTGGATTATTACTAGATGCAATAAAAGGAGCACAAGCAATATCAATAGGACCAAACCTATTTGATGTTCATACACCAAATGAGCATTTAGATATACCATCAACTGAGAGAACTTGGAAGTATCTTGTTGCCATATTAAAAAATATAAAATAATTAAAAAGCGTCAACTTAAGTTGGCGCTTTTTTTGATTAAAATAAATTCTGAGCAATGGAGTTGTCTGAAGCTGTAGAAAAATGATTGGAACATACATCGTCCGAAGGCATCTTGTTTGTGTTATGAAGTGATTCGCAACAAGTGAATTAAATTTTAACTTATTTATAACAAAGTATTTACATTATCTTAATGAAAATTTCATAAAAAAATATATTATATAAGTGTATACAATAATCTTATTAAGATGGAAAATTGATATTAAGAGATATTTATTTTAACAAAAAATATAAAGGAGACTGATATTATGAATATGTTAGACAATCATGTACACACAACTTTTTCAAGAGATGGTAAGGATTCTATGGAAAAAGTAATAAAAAAGGCTATGGATATGGGAGTTGCTCATTTAACTTTTACGGATCATATGGAGTACAATACAGATAAATTTAGTATTGATTTTGAGAAATACTGTAAGACTATTGAAGAGTTTCAATGGAAGTACAAAAATTATATTAATCTTTATAAAGGAATAGAAGTAGGTTACCAAAATCATTTAGAAGATGAAATAAATAATATAATAAACAAATATGCTTTTGATTTTGTATTGTGTTCAACTCATATAGTAGATAAAATTAATGTGCCTGATCCTAAGTTCTTTGAGGGGTATAGCAAAGAAGAAGCTTATAGAAAGTATTTTACAAGTATCTTAGAAACAGTAAGAGAATTTAAGAACTTTGATACTTATGGGCATTTAGATTATATTGTAAGATATGGAAATTATGAAAATAATAAAGTAATTTATAATGATTATAAAGATGTTCTAGATACTTTGTTAAAGACAATTATTGAAAGTGGAAAAGGTATAGAGATAAACACATCTGGTATAAGATACAACTTGGAAGCCATGCATCCTAACCAAAATATTCTTCAAAGATATAAAGAGCTAGGCGGAGAAATTATTACAGTTGGTTCAGATTCGCACCAAGCAAAGGATCTTTGTAAAGATTTTTATAAGGCTTATGATATGCTAGAGTTCTTGGATTACAGGTATGTTTGTATGTTCAAAGAAAGAACACCTGTGTATATTAGTATTGAAAAAACTAGAGAAGGAACAGTGGCATAATATGAGAAATAAAATAATCACAATAAAGCACTTCCCATTTAATATGTAGGAAAGTGCTTTTGTTTTTTAATAAGTTATATAGGTTTAAATCCTTCACCTAATGCTTCAAAAATATCTGTAATTATTATAAATGCATATGGGTCTGTATGTTTAACCAGTTTTTTTAATGTAATAACTTCTTTCTTTGAAACAACAACAAGAAGTACATTTTTTTCACTCCCAGTATATAATCCTTGGCCTTTTAAAATAGTAGCACCTCTTTGCAATTCATCTGTTATGGCCCTTCCAATTTCCATATATTTATCAGAAATAATTGTAAAAGATGTGGAAGTATTAATACCTTCTACTATTATATCGCTAACTTTTACTATTATGTAGAGAGCTATGGCAGAATAAAGAGCAACTTCAATATTTTTGCTAACAATACCTGATAAAGCTACGATGCAACCATCTGCAAATCCCATAAGTGTAGGCACACTTAGGGAAGGAAAAGATTTATTTGCCAAAATTCCTATTAAGTCAGTACCTCCAGTACTTCCGTTTATTCTAAATATAAGCCCCAAAGCTATTCCAAGTACAATACCTCCAGAGATGGAAGATAAAAGAACGTCATTAGTAACATTAATATTTCCTAGATTTTCGGTTATTTTCAATGAAGCAGTAAGAAATATTATGCCAAGTAATGTTTTTGATGCATCTTTTTTTCCAAGAATTCGAAAAGCAAATAGGAATAAAGGTATATCAAAAGTTATGTTTATTAGCCAAATTGGCAAGCCAGTTAAGGTGTTAATAATAATTGACACACCAGTAAGTCCTCCTGGTGCAATGTTATGAGGATTTAAGAACATATTTATGGAAACCGCCATGAACAAACAGCCTACCATTAAAATAATTACTTCATTAAACTTTAACGCTGATTTCATTTTAATTACACCTTTCAATTAATAAATAAATGCACTTCCTATAAGTTTAACCAGGAAAGCTAAATATTATGTGAATTGGGAAAGTATAAAAAGAAAGCTAGGGTATGAGGCCCTAGCTTTTTAGATATATAAAACGAAATACTTTCATTAGTAAAATGAAAAATAATTCTAGGTAGGTAGTAATAATCACTTTTAAATAGTGGAATTACAACTTACGATTTACAATTATATAGTACAACAAGTTTTACATTTTATGGTTAAAGGAGTGTTAAAAGTATATTAAATAAAAAATAAGTCGTAAGAAATAAGTAATAAATTTCATAACTTTTCATAGAGTACTATTTCTCCGTGATCTTGAATAATAAATTATATCAAAATAAATGGGGGGATAATATGTTTTTAAGATCAGTGAACTATAGAAGTGGGACAAAGAGACATAAAAACAGAAACTATGTACTGATATTTTCTTTGTTATTAACAGCCACGGTGGCATTTGTGGGAATTTTATTTCCGGAGAAATTTAATTACATATCAACAAAGTTATTCAATGTACTTGTAGATAAATTTAGTCCCATGTATCTTATGCTTATGCTGGGGATTTTTTTCTTTTCTTTGTATTTAGCTTTTAGTAAATACGGAGATATAAAGCTTGGTAAAGAGAACGACAAGCCAGAGTTTAGCAATGTGGTGTGGTTTTCCATGTTATTTGGGGCTGGAATGGGTATAGGGTTAGTATTTTTTGGAGCATGGGAGCCTATGAGTCATTTTGTTAATCCACTAAATGCAGTAGGTGGCAGTGAGGATGCAATTAGATTTGCTATTGAGCAGAGTTTTATTCACTGGGGTGTAATGTCTTGGGTTTCTTATGCAGTTATAGGAGTTTCTTTGGCTTATTTTCAATTTAGAAAAGGAAGAAAGGGACTTATTAGTTCTACTTTAGATCCTATTTTGGAAAATAATAAATACAAAAATTCCATAAAGTTAATAGTAGATGTTCTTGCTATTTTTATTACAGTAATAGGAGTGGCAGCATCTATGGGACTGGGAACTATGCAAATTGGTGGAGGAGTGGAGTATTTATTTGGAATAAAAAATACCTTCAAACTTCAACTTCTTATTATATTAGTAATAACGGTAATTTACATATGGACAGCTGTTGGTGGATTGGACAAAGGAATGAAACAATTATCAAACATAAACTTGGGCTTAGCTACTATTCTTGTCGTGGGATGCTTCTTTGTAGGACCCACTTCAGAAATCATGAATACATTTGTAAATGGTGTAGGTGACTATGTTAATTATTTTGTATCACAAAGTTTATTTATAAATCCTATTACTAGCAATGAATGGGTATATAAATGGAGGATTTTTTACTGGGCTTATTGGATTTCTTGGTCACCTTTTGTAGGAGTTTTTATAGCAAGAATTTCAAAAGGAAGAACTATAAGGGAGTTTATTTTAGGAGTAATTATAGTTCCTTCTATTATATGTATGCTTTGGTTTGTAATTTTTGGAATGATGGGTATGGACTTAGGTTATGAGTTTGCGAAAGAAGCAATTACATGTACTGATACAAGTTTGTTTAAAGTATTTTCTCACTATAAAGGTGGATTTGTATTTTCCATAACAGCCATATTCTTGTTGTTTACTTTTTTTATTACTTCAGCAAACTCAGCTATATACGTACTTAGTATGTTTACTTCTAGAGGAAGCTTAAATCCTAAAAACATTAATAAAATTATATGGGGAGTTATTCAAGCTTTATTTGCCATAGTATTTATAATGCTTGGAGGACTGGATATACTGCAAAGGTTCGCCATAGTGGTATCTTTTCCTTTTGCATTTGTTATTGTAGCAATAGGAATTGCTTTGGTTAAGGAACTCAAAAAAGAAAAATGTCGAAAAAGTTAGAACGAATAATGTCCAAAAAAATGTACAATTTAGTTGTACATTTTTTTGGATGTATATATAATAAACTTAGATATAAATTAGAAAATATTTCCAAATAAAATCGAAAATATATACAATATTATTTATATCTGGAATTATGGGAGGATTTATATGGAAAAAGTAAGCAATAATATTAAATTCTGCACTTTTATTAATATTTTGAGAACTTATTCTAGCGAAGATGTCTCCATATCCATAAAAGAAATAAACAAACATATGGAAGAAAGGTTAGGTATCACTTTGGATAGAAGAACCATGTATGCTTATATTAAAGATATGAGACATATTGGTTTGAGAGTTAGTGATTACGATAAGGAAAAAGAGGGGTATTTTCTTTATGACTTTTTTTTTCAAGAATATGAGTTGAAACTTTTAATGGACTCAGTAAAATCTAGCAAATTTATCACCAAGAAAAAAACGGAAGAACTTCTAGAAAAGATAAGCGAACTTAATTTTATTTACAGGGGTAGGGTTGTTGAAAGTAATGTATTTATTGATGAGACATGTAAAACTATGAATGAGGGGATTTATAGGAATATTGAACTTATCGATAAAGCAATTATGAAAAATAAAAAAATTACTTTCATCTATTGTTACAAGAAGTATAGTCAGGGGTTAATTTGCAGTAAAGAATATAAAAATCAAGGGGGGGTTTTTAAAGTCAATCCAATATACATGGCAAACGACCATGAAAACTATTATCTAGTATCTATTCAGAACAACTTCGAAGAATTCAATTATTACAACATAAAAAATATGACCTCCATAGAAATTTTAGAAGAAGAAATTGATGATCCAACGTTTATAGAAAAATATAAATCTGGACTTAATACTTCTGAAAGTATGGAAAAAACTATTACAGAAGATCTAAAAGAATATGCGAGAATTGGAGGGAGTAATGGAACCGAGTATTAACTTAAGAGAATATGTGGACATGTTCAAAAGAAGAAAACTTATAGTTATTTTAACAATGATTGTATGTTTGACCTTTGGGGCGTATAAAACTTACCAAAACTATATGAGTTATCTACCAACATATAGTTCAAATATAACTGTAAGAATAAACACTTCTAAAGAACTAATGAAAAAGAAAAGTAGCAAAAAAGATGAAGATACAGAAATTGTAGATCCATACTCAACATATAATGTGGCACAAAATCAGAATATCGCAACATCTTATAAATCATTGGCATCATCGCCAAATGTAGTAAACATAATAGCAAGTTCACTAAAGGTATCATCATCAGATGTGGGGAGTATAAGTGTTACACAAAGAGAAGAAACAACTGATTTTTTAGATATTACTGTAATAAGTGAAAGTCGTGAGATGGCAAAAAAAGTTGCTGAAAAGGTACCAGAAGCATTCAACGAGGAATTAATAAGACTTGTTGGAATTGACTGTGTAGAAGTAGTATATGATGCATCGGAGGCATCATTAATAGGAAGACCAAGAGATTTAACTTTATTCAAATTTGCAGCAATAGGAATTGTGTTGTCTGTATTCTTTGTTTTACTTAGAGAATGTTTAGACACAAAAATTGTTACACCAGATGATGTAAACAAATACTGGAATTATCAATTAATAGGAACTATTCCTTTAGACAGAGATTCTTCAAAAGGAAAGCATCGTTAAAAAAATAAGGGGGGCAAATATGTTAGGGCTATATGACAGTGGAAGCTTTGAAGTTAATGAAGCTTACAGAGAAATAAGAACTAATATTTCATTAAATACTGATTTGAAAACAATAGTTTTTACCAGTGCTGAAATGAATGAAGGAAAAACTACTACAGTATGTTCCATAGCAAAATGTTTCTCTGATTTAGAAAATCATAGAATTCTCCTAATTGACTGCGATTTTAGGAAAAAATCAGTTGCTAGTACTCTAGAGCTAGATAACAAAAATGGAATAGCAGACGTAATTATGAATGATATGGACATGAAAGAATGTATAAAAAATGTGAATGAATTTGATGTATTAACTTGTGGAATATCACTGTCTAACACTTCAGTTTTATTAGAATCAAAAAAATTTAGAGATGCTATAGAAAGTTTAAAAGGGGATTATGATTACATTTTTATAGACTCTCCACCACTGGGAAGACTAAATGATGCAGCCATCTTAGCGAGATATTCAGATGGAACAATAATAGTAAATGCGTCAGAAAGTATAGACCAACAAATGGCAAAAGTTACAAAAGATAAACTGGAAAAGGTTAATGCAAATGTTATAGGAGTAGTACTTAACAAGTTTAAAGCAGATGATCACAAATACTACAAATATTACGGATATTATGAAGAGGAAAACAAAAAGTCATTTTTTAAAAGAAGAAAAAGAAGATAACTAATTTGTAGGGGTATGGATTGGTTGTTTGTAGGGGAGATGGCTAAATGGGGTATAAAATTTTAGGAAAAATCAATTACTACAGTAGGGAGTATGGTGACTTTAGATATAGACAGGGGGTCTTACTAATATCTGACACCATAATCTTTATAGGGGCTTTTATCATATCTTTATCAGCTACCATGAGCATTTCATATTTGCAACAAAATATATTATTACCATTAATAACAATGATAATAATATGTCTAACAATATTTTCAATCTCCGGAATCTATAGAACATTATGGTCTACCAGTGTGGACAGAGAAATCATAATGATTTTATTATCTACAATAATCTCAACTTTTTCGTATTTTATTATTTTTAAAATAAAGAATATTAACTATGATGGAATTTTCTATGTGACAAATGCCTTATTAATTCATGTGGGAATGTGTAGTATAAGAATTTTATATAGAACAGCAAGAAAAGCAGTACTTTATTTTAGATTAAATGAAAATATGGAAAATAGAATGAAAGTATTGGTAGTTGGAGCAGGTTCAGCTGGTAATCTTATTTTAAAAGAAATGTTTGAAAATCCACAGCTTAATATGTACCCTGTGGGAATAATTGATGACAATGAAAATAAGCTAGGAAAATCTTATTACAACGTACCTGTAATAGGAACAACTGATGATATAGAGCAAATAGCACAAAACTTAGAAATTGATGAGATTATTTTTAGTATAGCTAAAATAACAAGAAAAAGAAAACGAGAGATTATGCAAATTTGCAAGAAAACAAAGTGCAAAATAAAGACCATACCAGGGATTTATGAACTTATTGATGGAAAAGTTGGGATAAAAAACATTAGAGAAGTGAACATAGAAGATTTACTAGGAAGAGAAAGTGTAAAAATCAGAGACAAAGAAGTACTTCGCTTTTTAAAGGGGAAAAAAGTGTTAGTAACAGGAGCAGGGGGCTCAATTGGATCAGAGCTTTGCAGACAAATATCTTCTTTAAATCCGGATGAGTTGATTTTAGTAGATATCTATGAAAATAATGTATACGAACTGCAACAAGAATTAATAAGAAAATATAAAAATCTGGACTTAAAGGTTTTGATTGCATCTGTAAGAGACAAACGTAGGATGGAAGAAATTTTTATAAACTACCAGCCGGAAATAGTATTCCATGCTGCAGCACATAAACATGTACCTCTTATGGAAGATAGTCCTTGTGAAGCCATAAAAAACAACGTGTTCGGAACGTTGAACGTGGCAGAACTTTCAGCAAAATACAAGGTGAAAAGATTTGTATTAATCTCCACAGATAAAGCAGTAAATCCAACAAATATAATGGGTGCAACAAAAAGATGTTGCGAAATGATAGTACAAACTCTAAATAAAAATAGTGAAACAGAGTTTGTAGCAGTAAGATTTGGCAACGTCCTCGGAAGTAATGGTTCTGTTGTTCCTCTATTCAAAAAACAAATAGAAGGAGGAGGACCAGTAAAAGTAACTCATCCAGAAATAACAAGATTTTTTATGACAATTTCAGAGGCAGTTTCGTTGGTGTTGGAAGCAGGAACAATCGCTAGGGGTGGCGAAATCTTCGTGCTAAACATGGGGGAACCAGTGAAAATTTTGGACTTAGCAAAAAATCTTATTTCACTTAGCGGTTTGGAGCCAGATGTGGATATAAAGATTGAATTCACAGGACTCAGACCAGGTGAGAAGTTATATGAAGAAATACTTATGGATGAAGAAGGTTTAAGACACACAGGAAAAGATAAGATTTATGTGGGACAACCTATTGAAGTTAACGAAGGGGAGTTTTTTGATAGGTTGAGACATTTGAAATATGTGTCAGAAAAAGAATACGGAGATGAAGTTAGGTATGTTATAAAAGAGCTAGTACCTACTTACATAATAAAAGAAAAAAGAGGTGTGAATAAGGTTGCAATTACAGGGTAAAATTAAACAATTTTACCCTAAGGTTAAGCGATTTTTTGATTTTTTAATTTCAATAATAGGAATTGTAATTTTATCACCATTATTTTTAGTAATAATCTTATTAATAAAATTGGATTCAAGGGGGCCTGTTTTATTTAAACAGAGAAGAATCGGGGTTAATAAGAGAGAATTTAATATTTTAAAATTTAGAACAATGAGAATTGATACACCAAAGGATATGCCTACTCATTTATTAGATAATCCAGAAGCTTATATTACAAAAATTGGGGGATTTTTGAGAAAAACAAGCTTAGATGAGTTACCACAGATTATCAATATTATAAAAGGGGAAATGAGTATAATTGGTCCTAGACCAGCACTTTGGAATCAGTTTGATTTAATCGAAGAAAGAGACAAATACAACGCAAACGACGTAGTGCCAGGTCTTACAGGGTGGCTCAAATCAACGGTAGAGATGAGTTGTCAATAGATGTCAAGGCTTGTTATGATGGGGAATACGTTGATAATATGGATTTTACTTTTGATATTAAATGTTTCTTTTTAACTATATTTAAAGTGTTAAAAAAAGATGGGGTTGTTGAAGGAAAATTGGAAAAGTAAAAATACGTTTACTTAGGGGTTTTTATTATGGGGAAAAAGCTGCTAATACTAGCAAATCATTTTGCTACTATTTATAAATTTAGAAAAGAATTAGTTTCTAAACTTGTAAAGGAGGGGTATGAGGTAGTAATATCTCTCCCTTTTTCACAAGATATATATAAAATCAAGGACCTAGGGGTTAAGGTAATTGATACTAATGTGGACAGAAAGAGCGTAAATCCAGTAAAGGATTTTAAGTTACTAAATGATTATACAAAGATAATCAAAGAAGAAAAGCCAGATATTGTTTTATCATATACAATAAAATCTAATATCTATGGAGGCATAGCATGTAGATTACATGAAACTCCATTTATGGCAAATGTGACAGGCCTTGGAAGTGCTTATTATAGAGAGGGATTAATAAAAAATATAGTAAGTAGATTATACAAAATAGGATTAAAAAAAGCTAAAGGAGTGTTTTTTGAAAACATTGCAAACGCTCAAGTTTTAATAGATGATAAAACTATTAATAAGGATCAAGCAATAGTTTTAAAAGGAGCAGGCGTAAATCTTCAGCAGTTTCAATACTGTGAGATGCCCTCAGACGATATAGTGAAGTTCTTATTTATTGGCAGAATAATGGCTGAAAAAGGGGTCAATGAGCTATTTGAAGCAATCAAAAGAATAAAAAAAGAATACTCAAATGTGGAGTTTTCTTTTATAGGATGGTTTGAAGAAGATTATAAAAACTTGATAGAGGATTTACAAAGTGAAGGACTTATTAAATATTATGGTTATCAAGAAGATGTAACTACTTTTATTAAAGATAGCCATTGTATAGTCCTTCCATCATATCATGAAGGTATGGCAAATGTGTTACTAGAAGGTGCTGCAATGGGGAGAGTGATTATTACTAGTGATATATATGGTTGTAGGGAAGCTGTGGTGGAAGGTATTAGCGGATGTACTTGTAAGGTGAGGGATAGTGTAGATCTTTATAAGAAGATAAAGATGTTTGTTGATATGGATTTTGAGGAAAAGGTGAAGATGGGACAAGCAGGTAGAAGACATATGGAGGATATTTTTGATAAGGATAAGGTAGTTGAGGAAACTGTGGAGGAAATGGGAAGATGGGTGAACCAATCAGAGTTTTGCATGTAGTAACATATATGGGGCGTGGAGGACTTGAATCCATGATTATGAATTACTATAGAAATATTGATAGAAGTAAGGTTCAGTTTGATTTTCTAACACATAGGTATGAAAGATGGGACTATGATGATGAGATAGAAAAATTAGGAGGAAAGATTTATCATTTGCCTAGGTTGAATCCATTTAGTCCAAAGTATCTAAAAGCTTTGGATAATTTTTTCAAGGATCACAAGGAGTATAAGATTGTTCACTGCCATCAAGATTGCTTAAGTGGGGTAATTTTAAAGTATGCAAAGAAAAATGGTGTACCTTCTACTATAGCTCATAGTCATAGCTCTAATCAAAATAAAAATTTTAAGTATATAGTTAAGTTAATAGCAAAAAAATCTATGCCGGAGTATGCAGATTACCTGTTTGCCTGCGGTGAAGAATCTGGTAAGTGGATGTTTAACACATCAAACTTTATTATTTTAAATAATGCTATTGATAGTAAAAGGTATATATATAATGAAGAAAAATCATTAAAAGTGAAAGAAAGGCTAGGTATTACAAATAAATTTGTAATAGGTCATGTGGGAAGATTTAGACAGGAAAAAAACCATAGCTTTATTATAGATATTTTTAAAGAAGTTTGCAAAAAAGAACCCAATGCAGCCCTACTATTAATAGGTGATGGACTTTTGGAGGAAGAAATAAAGAAAAAGGTTAAGAGCTTAGAATTATTAGACAAAGTTAAATTTTTAGGGACTAGAGATGATGTAAATGATTTAATGCAAGGGATGGATGTATTTATATTACCCTCCTTATATGAAGGCATTCCATTAACTATGATAGAGTCTCAAGCGTCAGGATTAAATTGTATAATATCAGATAAAGTTCCTAAGGAATGTATAGTAACTAAAAACGTAAAGAGGATAAGTATAGAAGAAGATCCAAAGTACTGGGCTAATGAAATTATTAAAATCAAAAATAAGATAAGAAAAAATTTATATAATGAAATTCAAGACGCTAAGTTTGATATAAAATCAAATGCTATATGGCTACAGGAGTTTTATTTGGAAAATATGGCAAAGGGGGATTAAACTTGGCAACACTTACAGTTTTTACACCAACATATAATAGAGCTTATATATTGAATCAATGTTACGAAAGTTTAGTAAGACAAACTTGTAAAGACTTTGTATGGCTAATTATAGATGATGGATCTACTGATAATACTAAGGAATTAGTAAAGAAGTGGATGAAAGAAGATAATGAATTTGAAATTAGGTATCATTATAAAAAAAATGGTGGAATGCATACAGGTCATAATACTGCTTATGAGTTGATTGCTACAGAGCTTAATGTGTGCGTTGATTCAGACGATTTTATGCCAGATAATGCTGTGGAGCTGATTACAGGATTTTGGAAGAAAAATGGTAGTGATAAATACAGTGGGATAATCGCTTTAGACGTATACAAAAATGGTGAAGTAATAGGATGTAGGTTACCTGATAAAAAGTCTACTACATTAGGTAGATTTTATGATAATGGAGGAAAAGGAGATAAGAAGTTAATTTATAGAACAGATATTATTAATAGTTATCCCAAGTATCCTGAGTTTAAAAATGAAAAGTTTGTTCCACTAGACTATAAGTATTTACTAGCTGATCAAGACTATGAATTACTTATATTAAATGAAGCTGTGTGTATGGTTGAGTATATGGAAGATGGTTCTAGTATGAATATGTTTAGGCAATATTATAAAAATCCTAGAGGGTTTGCCTTTGCAAGAAAGGTTCATATGAAATATGACAAAGGATTTATGAAAAAGTTTAAGACTTGTATTCATTATGTGTCTAGTAGTTTTATTAGTAATAATAAGAGTTTTATTAGTGAAAGCCCTAATAAATTGTTTACTGTTTTTGCCATACCTTTTGGAGCTTGTCTTTATGGATTGATTAAATATAACAATAAAGAAAGGGTATAAGAGATGAAAATATATTGGTTTATGTTAGCATGGGTAATAATATTTGGGATTATGTCTCAAATGAAAGCTGAGTATGTTCATGTAGGTGAAGAAAGATATGAAGCAAGAACTAATTTATTTATGGCGCTAGTTACTTTTTCTGTGATTATATTTTTTGCAGGTATGAGAAGTCATGTGGCTGATACAACTGCATATATTAAAATGTTTAATGAATATCCATTATTTTCAGAGGCTCGTGATGTTCTTTTAGATAGTAGCGCTAGAGAGCCCGGATTTAGATTATTTTCAATATTAATAAAGACATATATATCTGATAATTACGGTGTTTGGCTTTGGATAATTGCAATTATAAGTGGAATATGTGTAATGGTACCGCTTTATAAATATTCATGTAATTTTGGTGTTAGCGCATTTTTATTTATGGCATCTTGCCAGTTTATATGGATGTTTAATGGTATGAGACAATTTATGGTGGCATCTGTTATATTTGCCTGTACTGGATTGATTCTTAGAAATAAAACTATTTTATATATAGTAGTTGTATGTATACTATCTACCATCCATACATCTGCATTGATTTTAATACCCATGTACTTTATAGCTAAAGGAGAACCGTGGAACCAGAGAACGATGATATTTATTGTAGTTATTGTATTGGCAATGGTATTTGCAGATAAATTTACGAATCTACTTACAGATGTGGTTGAAACTACAGATTATGCTACATCAGTTAATGAATTTAAAAATACTGATGATGGAACAAGCTTAATTAGAATATTGGTGGAATCAGTACCTATAATTATTGCATTTATATATAGAGATAAGATAAAAGATAAATTAACACCCGTTATTAAATTGAGTATAAATATGTCATTAATTGCAAGTGGACTTTATATAATATCTAAAATTGCTAAAAGTGGGATACTTCTTGGCAGACTTCCAATATATTTTTCTATGTATAATTTAATACTTCTGCCTTGGCTTTTACAAAACATATTTGAGGAAAGAGAAAAGAATCTTATATATTATACAATGATAGTTTGTTACTTTGGATTCTTCTATTATCAGATGTGTATTGCATGGGGTGGCATGGATTACAATAGTATAATATTAAATTTAAATTACTAAAATGATTATTCGTTAAAATTAGTAATGATTTTAGTATTATATATTAGGTTTTATTGAGTAATTAAAAAATAAATAATTAGAAACGGAATATGATTATAAATGCTTAATAAATATATGAAAAGTAGGGATGAATTTGTTAAGAACTTATATCACAGTGATTTTAAATTATATAAGGTTTAATATAAAAAAGATAAGAAAAAATATAGAATTTAAATCAATACAGAGCATTAGCTTAAAAACAAGTGTCAGAGTAATAAATGGTGGAAAACTATGTTTAGGATATAACACCTGTATAAATGAATATGGAGATATTTTTATAGGTAAGAATGGAGATTTATATATAGGTGACAGAGTGTATTTTAATAGAGGTTCATTTATAAGTTGTCAAAGAAAAATACATATAGAAGAAAATTGTCAATTTGGGCCTGATGTGAAAATAATTGATAATAACCATAAATTTTCAAAAGAAGAAGGCGTTTTTACTACAAACCACTCTTATGGAGAAATATTTATAGGTGAAAGTTCATGGATTGGTGCAAACGTAATATTGCTTAAAAATACGAAGATAGGTAAGAGGTGTGTTATAGGAGCAGGATGTGTAATTAATCAAGAAATACCTGATAACTCTATCGTTATTTTAGATAAGAATAATATAGTTATTGATAAAATAAGGGAGAAAAACTAATGAAGAAAGACATACTAATAATTATGCCATCGATGTTTATTGGAGGAGCAGAGAGAAGTTTAATAGGATTATTGGATTCTATTGATTACACAAAATATAATGTAGATTTATTTTTAAATAGACATGAAGGTGAATTCATGAGTTTAATTCCCGATAAAGTTAAATTATTACCTAAAATAGATGAATACACAACATTTGACAGGCCTATAAAAGATATCTTATTTAGTAAAAACTTTAAATATGGTATTGCTAGATTAAAAGCTAAACTTGATGTTAGAAAAAATATAAAGGCAGGAAATGAAAGTAATGTATGGAGTTCAATGCAGTTTATATCAAATAGGATAGTTCCATTATTACCCGAAATAGATAAGGAGTATGATTTAGCTATAAATTTCCTGGGTATTGCAGACGTACTTAGTCAGAAGGTGAATGCCAAGAAAAAAATAGCATGGATTCATACTGATTATAGTAAGTTAGTACCGAGTAAGAAGTTTGATTTAGATACATATTCGAAAATTGATTATATAGTAAATGTTTGTGATACTTGTGAAAAGCAATTTTTGAATATATACCCAATATTAAAGAATAAAACTATGGTAATAGAGAATATTTTAGCTGAAAAATTTCTTGTTTCCCAATCAAAACAAGAAATAGATGATAACAATTTTATAAAAAGTGAAGATGGAATAAAATTATTATCAATAGGTAGATTTACTGATGCTAAAAACTTTGATAATGTACCAAAGATGTGTAAATCTATTTTACAAAAAGGTATTAGGGTAAAATGGTATATCATAGGGTATGGGACAGATGAAGCTTTTATAAGAAGTGAAATAGAGAAGGAAAACATGCAAGAGAATGTAATCTTATTAGGTAAAAAAGAAAATCCATACCCATATATAAAAGCATGTGATATATATGTGCAACCTTCAAGATATGAAGGAAAGGCGGTAGCAGTAAGAGAAGCTCAGATACTGAATAAGCCAGTTGTTATAACTAAATTTGAAACATCTAAAAGTCAGCTTATTGATGGGGTTGATGGAATTATAGTTCCAATGAACAATGAACAGTGTGCAGAAAGAATTTATCGATTGATAAAAGATAAAGAGCTACAACGAAGATTAATTGAGAACACGAAGATAACTGATTATACAAATAAGCAAGAATTAGAAAAGATTTATGCATTATTGGAGGAATAGATATGGATGGTCAAAATATACCTAAAATAATACATTATTGTTGGTTTGGAGGTAAACAAAAGCCATCCAAGATTCAAAAATGCATAAATAGTTGGCATAAATACTTGAGTGATTATGAATTTATGGAATGGAATGAGAGTAATTTTGATGTAAATTGTAATGATTATGTTAAACAAGCATACGAAAATAAAAAATTTGCATATGTAAGTGACTATGCTAGAATTAATGCTTTGTATCAATATGGTGGAATATATATGGACACTGATGTAATGGTTTATAAATCTTTCAATAACATACTTGATAATAAGTGTATTTTAGGATTTGAGGAAGAAAATTATATAGCGACTAGTTTTATTGCATCTACTCCAGAACATGATTTGATAAAAGAATTTATCGATAGGTATGAAGACCTTAAATTTTATAATGATGATAACTCATTGGATTTAACTACAAATGTGCAAAGACTAACCGATATATTAGTAAATAGAGGGTTAAATATAAATAACCAATACCAACAGATTGATGATATAAGTATATATCCTCAAGAATATTTTTCACCTTACGATTATGGAGATTGTATTAGTAAAAATACAGAAAAAACTTACTGTGAGCATTTGTTCTTGGTAAGTTGGCTACCTTGGACTACTAAAGTAAAAAAAGCAGTAAAGAAAATTATTATTCCTATAATAGGAAAGAACAATATGAATAAATTAAGAAGTTTAAAAAATAGGAGTTAAGATAGAGAATGAATGCATTGATAAGTGTTGTAGTACCGGTTTATAATGCAGAAAAGTATTTAGATAAATGTATTCAAAGTATAATTAATCAAAAATATAGAAATTTAGAGATTATACTAGTGGATGATGGATCTAAAGATAATAGTTTAGAGATATGTAAAAAATATGCTGAAAAAGATAAAAGAATAAAAGTAATTAATAAAGAAAATGGAGGAGTTTCTACAGCTAGAAATATAGGTATTGAAGTGGCTAATGGAGATTTTATGGCATTTGTAGATAGTGATGATTATATTGATGAGAATATGTATTTTAATATGATGCAGAAATCAAATGAACATGAATGTGATGTAATTATGTGCGATTGTTATAAAGTTATTAGTGATGAAAAATACGTATTTACACATGATATAAGAGGTGGATTTTATGATAAAGAGCAACTATATAAGGAATATTTTGATAAATTACTTATGCAAGATTCTATAAATTATCCTCCGACCATATCTAACTGGGTGATGCTTATAAAGGCAAATATTATAAAAACTAATAAACTAAAATATAAAGAAGGAATTAAGTTTTCAGAAGATTTATTATTTGGCAGCAAAGCTATGTACTATGCAAACAGTTTTTATTATTTAAAAAATGAATGCTATTACAATTACATCAATAATCCAACATCCACAACTAATACATACTATGAAAAAAAATGGGACAACTTTACTAGTCTTTATGTAGAGATAAGATTATTCTTCGAAGATAAAAAAGACTTTGATTTTTCTATGCAGATATATAATTGTCTATTGTTTTTCATATATAACTCAATTGGAAATATATATAGTTCTAATAAAAAACTATCTGTTAAAAAAAAAGATATATTAAAGATATTAAATACTAAAGAAGTCAGAGAAATGTTTAATAATATAGACATAAAGAGCTTGAACTTAAGTAAAAAACAACAATTGATTACCTACTGTTACAAAAATAAGGTTTTTATATCGGCTCTTATACTTTATATGAGTAGAAAGTAACCGTATGGGAGGGATCTATATAAAAAAGAGATTATTATTTGTAAATGGTCATTTAAATGTGGGTGGAGTTGAGAGGTCACTTGTGGATTTACTCAAATATATTGACTATCATAAATATGAAGTAGACCTAATCTTATTTGAAGATTTAGGAGATTACATAGATGAGATTCCAGAGGATGTAAATTTAATATTTTATAATCTGACAAAGACATATGGATCATTTTTCAAATGTATTTTTAATAATTTTAAAAATAGAGAAGGAAAATATGTGCTTATTAGGAGTATATTCTACTTAGAAAGAGTTTTTGGGGCAAAGGTGAAGAAATTACTGAAGCCTTTATTCAAAAGTTTAGGCAAATATGATTGTGCCATTGCATATAGAATGGGAATATGTACAGATTTCGTAGCTTATGTTGTAAGTGCAAAAAATAAAATAACATGGTGGCATCATGGGAGTTATGACTACAATGAAAAACAGACTAAAGAAATTGAAAATGTTTATAAAAACTTTAATCATATTGTATCAGTATCTGAAGGGTGCAAAAAAATGATATTAGATAATGTTAACGTTCCAGAAAATAAGATTGTAGTTATCCCTAATATAATAGATTTCAATAATATATGCAATAAATCACTGGAGAAAATTGACGATAATTTATATGAGAAAGATGATATAAATATTGTAAGTATAGGTAGATTATCTTCAGAGAAAGGTATGATTAATTGTGTATTTGCTTGTAAAAAACTGATTGATTTAGGTTATAAAGTTAAGTGGTTTTTAATTGGTGATGGTTTAGAGTATGAAAAAATTAAGCATGAAATATTGGCAAGTAATTTAGAGGATAAAGTTTACTTGTTAGGAAGTAAGAAAAATCCTTATTCCTATTTAAAAAATGCAGATATTTATGTTCATCCATCTTATATAGAGTCGATGTCGATAACAGTTTTAGAGGCTATGTGTTTGGACAAGCCATTAGTAGTTGCAAAATCAATAGGGCCTTCAGAGTTTATTAAAAATAAAGAGAACGGAATTTTAGTAAATTCAGATGTAGAAGGATTAGTAGATGGGGTAAGATGCCTATTAGATAATAATAAATTATATAATAAACTAAGTAATAAAGATTTAAATGTATTGAAAAATTATACATATAAAAGTGTTGTTTTAAATATAGAAGAAATTATAAATAAAATCTGACATAAATAGGGGAGAAAGTTATGAAAAATTGTTTTTTATATTCTCATGGAGGAAGCGGAAACCATGGATGTGAGGCTATAGTAAGAGGAACACAAAAGATAATAGGAAGAGAGAACATGATGGTATATTCTCTTAATAAAGAAGAAGACAAGTTATATGGATTAGATGAAGTTGTTAATTTAGGAAGTCAAAGAATAGATTATCCTAGATTCAATATAAAAAGAATAATCGCATCTTTAAAAATAAAATTATTTAAAGATGGTAGCTATGCTGAAAAGATACCATTTGATCATTTATTTAGTAAATATAGCTCAAATGATTTGGCAATATCTATTGGTGGAGATAATTACTGTTATGATAGTTATGAAGTATATAAAACCTTAAATAAAAGCTTTAACAAAAATGGCACAAAAACAGTTTTATGGGGATGTTCTGTTGAGCCTAAGTTTATAGACGAAAAAATGGAGGAGGATTTAGCAAAATATTCACTTATAACTACAAGGGAAAGTATATCATATGAAGCTGTTAAAAAAGTAAATAAAAGCACAAAATTAATACCTGATCCAGCATTTCAGCTAGAAAAAATAGAACTCCCATTGCCTAAAGGGTTTGAAGTAAATAATACTATAGGAATAAACATGAGCCCTATGATAATGAGCTACGAAACATCAGATGGTTCAGCTATGAAAAATTATGAGAATTTGATACAACATATAATTGACACGACTGATATACAAATTGCATTAATACCCCATGTAGTTTGGCAACAAAATGATGATAGAAAACCACTTAAAGCATTATATGATAAATTTAAAGATACAAATAGAGTTATTATGTTAGGTGATTATAACTGTATGGAGTTAAAAGGATTTATATCAAGATGTAGAATGTTTATAGGGGCTAGAACTCACTCAACTATTGCGGCTTACTCTACATGTGTACCAACATTAGCAATTGGATACTCTGTGAAAGCTAAAGGTATAGCTAAAGATATATTTGGAACATATGAAAATTATGTATTGCCAGTTCAAACATTATCGGATAAAGATGATTTGATAAATATATTTGAGTGGATGAAAACGAATGAATATGAAATTAGGAATCATCTAAACAATTTTATACCGAGTTATAAAGAAAGAGCTTTACAAGGGAGAACAGAGCTAGAAAAACTGTTAGGTGAGTAGTGTGAAGGCGAATGAGTTAAAAGTAGGTGCTATACTATCATATGTTCAATTGATTCTTGGTAATATAATATCTATAATATATACACCGATAATGCTTAGATTGTTAGGTCAAAATGAATATGGGTTATATAATTTATCATCTTCAGCGATATCGTATTTAGGACTTCTAAGTTTCGGTTTTGGAAGTGCATATATTAGATATTATTCTAAATATAAAGCCCAAAAAGATGACACTAGTATAAGTAGACTGAATGGAACTTTTCTAATTGTATATTCTATAATAGCAGTAGTTGCACTATTAGCAGGAATGGTACTTATTAAGAATGTAGATATGATTTTTAAAAACGGACTTTCATCAGATGAAATTTATAAATCTAGAATACTTATGTCATTTATGGTATTTAATTTAGCAATATCGTTCCCTATGAGTGTTTTTATATCAAATATAACTGCTAATGAAAAATTTTTCTTTCAAAAGATTATAGGATCGATTAATACAGTAATAAATCCATTTATAATGTTACCAGTACTTCTTATGGGATATAAATCTGTAGGTATGGTAGTGGTAACAACTGTACTTGGATTAGTGAACTCTGGATTAAATATATGGTACTGTTTTAAAAAGATAGGAATGAAGTTCACTTTTGGAAGGTTTGATTTTGAGCTTATGAAAGAGATATCAATTTTCTCTTCATATATATTTTTAAATATGATTGTTGATCAAATAAATTGGAATGTAGATAGATTTTTATTAGGTATGTATAAGGGAACTGGCGCTGTAGCTATATATGGAATAGGTTCTCAATTTAATACATACTATATGAGTTTTTCGACTTCAGTTTCTAATGTATTTATACCTAAAATAAATAGGATGGTTAACGAAAGCAATGATAGCAGAATTTTAACTGAGATATTTACTAAAGTAGGGAGAATACAATTTATAATTTTATCTTTTATATTGAGCGGATTTGTTTTCTTTGGAAAATATTTTATAGAAGAGATATTTGCTGGAGCAGGATACGAGCTATCTTATCCAGTAGCGCTCTTACTTATGTTTACAGTAACTGTACCTTTAATTCAAAATTTAGGTATAGAAATCCAAAAAGCTAAAAATATGCATAAATTTAGGTCTATATTGTATTTTTTAATAGCCATAGGAAATTTATTAATGAGTATTCCTCTTTGTAAATATTATGGAGTTGTAGGATGCGCTATCGGGACTAGTGTGACTATGATTTTAGGAAATGGAATTCTGATGAATTGGTATTACCATACAAAAATAGGCTTAGATGTTATATATTTTTGGAAGAATATAGTTACTTTTATACCAGGATTAATAATACCTGCAACTATCGGAGTCATAATGACATTTATAGGAATTAATAGCATAGGTAGATTTTTAGTCATGGGTATTATTTATATAATTGTATTTTTAATATCTATTTATAAATTGTCAATGAATGAGTATGAAAAGCAATTATTTATTGGATCTTTATTTAAAAATAAAGTCAAAATTACAAGCGTAGATTAGGGGGCAAATAATGATAGAGATAATTAAGAAGGAAGATTGTACAGGTTGTCATGCCTGTTACAATGTTTGCCCAAAAGAGTGTATTACTATGGAGCATGATGTAGAAGGATTTTTATATCCTAATATTAATACTAAAAAATGTATTGGATGTAATTTATGCGAGAAAATATGTCCAATTATCCATCAAGAAAAGGTAGATAATAATCCGTTAGCTTATGGATGTCACAATAAAAATGAGGAGATAAGAAGTCAAAGTACATCTGGTGGCATTTTTACGCTGATTGCCGAACATGTGATTAACTCTGGAGGAATAGTATTTGGTGCAGAATTTGATGAAAACTATAATGTAAGACATAACAGCGCAGATGATATATTAGGAATAGAAAAATTTAGAGGGGCTAAATATGTACAAAGTAAAATAGGAGATACATACAAACAGGTAAAGCAGTTGTTAAAAGAAGATAAAATGGTTTTATTTACTGGGACACCGTGTCAAATAGGCGGACTTAAATCCTATTTAAAAAAAGATTATTGTAATTTAATCTGTCAAGATATAATATGCCATGGAGTTCCTTCTCAATATGTATGGCAGCATTATAAAAATTTAATTTCTAAAGATAGAAATATTAAGAAGATAAATTTTAGAGATAAATCCACAGGATGGAAGAAATACTCCTTAAAATTAGAATTTATAGGAGGACGGAGTTATGAAGAGGTTGGAAATGAAAACGCTTATATAAAAGGATTTATAAAAAATTTGTACTTAAGACCATCTTGCTATGAATGTGCTTATAAGACGCTTAATAGACAAAGTGATATAACACTTGCAGATTTTTGGGGAGTTGAGGGCATATTGCCTAACTTAGATGATAATAAAGGAACATCATTAATATTTATAAACTCAGATAAAGGAAAGTTCTTGTTTGATAAAATAAAAAATGATGTTGTATATGAAAATGTACATATTGAAAAGTCAATAGTATTTAATCCTTGTGCGATTAAATCATGTATCTATAATAAAAAAAGAGATTTGTTTATGGATAATTATAAAGACAATAATTTCACGGATTTTATTTATGAGCTAACTGAAGATAATCCTAATAGTAAATTATTTATATTTATTAAAAAATTTATGTTTGAAATTAAATCAATTACAAAAATAATATTATATAGCTCAAAGTAAGATTTAACTTTATTTGTAAATTACTATTTTCTAAAGTAATTATAAGCTTCTTAGGATATTTATTCAATTAATATATGACAAACCTCAATTTAATTTTTCATGATATGCATAATTAATACACAAATTTAAGTAGAAGTTAAGTTATTAAGTAAATGATATAAGTTAATAGTTTTAATTACTGTATTATGCTAAATCTATTTATAGCAAATATTTTCTTTTCAGATTATATATAGTATATAAAAGCAGAAGATAGCTGTTTAATAGTAGGATTACATTTTCCATTATTGCTTTCAAAAGTAACATGATATTTGAATTTTGTTATGAAAGTATATAATTCTAATTTACATTCTTATCCTTGTCATACTTATATAGTTCAGTATTATAGAATGAAGGATATTTAACTGTAGGTTTCAATTTTATTGGCTTATTTTAAATAGAAAAAAGTTTGTTTTTGACAAAACTATTGTAAATCCTATAGGGATCGAGATTCAAATAAAAATAAGTTAACATAATGTAATAATAAGTGAGGAGGATGATATGATTAAAAAACAAAAAAGAATAGTCCTCGCTTTATTATTTATGGGGGCAATGTGCTTAATTGGTGTATACGAAGTACACATATCATATAATAAATTAACAATAACTAATTACAGTATAATAACAAATCAAATCAACAACTCAGTGAATGTAGTCATAATATCAGACCTTCACGACAATCAGCTAGGAGACAACAACAAAGACTTAATAAATCAAATAAACTCACTATCACCAGATATCATACTTGTTGTGGGTGATGCGGTGAACTCAGATTCAAAAGACAGCAAAATAGTAACAAACCTTATGAAACAGCTATCTAAAGACAATAAAGTATTTTATTCACTGGGAAATACAGACATAGATTACATAGAAGCAGGAACTTCTGATTTAGTAAAAGAACTAGAGAATATAGGAGTAACAGTACTTGATTATGAGTACAAGGATATAAATATAAATGGAAATAATATAAGAATAGGTGGAATGTATGCCTATGCTTTTGGATTAAATGATAACAATGATGTTGATAAAGATACTATGGAAGATGGTGTCTATGATTTTCTAACTGAATTCCAAGACACAGATAGTTATAAAATCATGATGGCACACAGACCAGACAGTTTTATATTTGGAAATACATCAAAAGTATGGGATATTGACCTAGTAATAAGTGGTCACAACCATGGTGGACAAGTAGTACTGCCTTTTATCGGGGGACTCTACGGAGGAGATCAAGGGTGGTTCCCAAAGTATGACAAAGGGCTCTTTGATTTAAACAAAATAAAAATTCTTATGACTAGTGGATTAGGATCAGGGAAACAAAAACTACCTAGATTTAATAATCCACCAGAGGTAGTAAATTTGCATATATCTAAAAAGTAAAACAATTATTAGGGCTTATAAATAAGCTCATTTTTTATGTAAAAAATTAAATATTATCAATAATCTCAAAGGGGGTAACAAAAATGGAAAAGCAATTAATACCCTACATTGTTAATGAAAGTGGAGAAGTAATAGTAAGTGGAAGAGAATTACACGACTTTCTTCAAATTAAAACACCTTTTAAAATATGGATCCTAAGAATGATAGAGTACGGATTTGAGGAAAAGGAAGACTACGAAATAGTAATGCAAAAATACCGAACCTAAGGGGAATGCAAGATTTTAAGAACTATATGCTAAATGCAGACATGGCAAAAGAAATTTGCATGTTTCAAAGAAGTGATAAATGATTGAAAAGTGTTATGGCGTTTTATGGTGCAACCTTTACCAAAAGAAGTGGAATAAGAGGTTATATATGTCCAAAATTAATAAGAATTTACTAATTTATTTTTACATGTTTTGATGTCCTTTATAACTTGTATAAGTGTTTTGGACTTATGAAATATTATTTTTTAGCAGAAAAATTGGCCGTTAAAATAAAAAGGGCGGCAAGAAAAATCTTGGCGACCAACCTCTAATAAAGTAATACCAAAGGAAAGGTCCCTAGGACACCAAAAATCATAATAAAAACTAAAATTATTAAAAATCATTAACATATAGAAAAAAATGTTAGAATATCGTATTAAAATCTAACAAAAAATACTATAATGTTATATGTGAAAAAAATACAAAGGAGCAAAACAATGAGCAAATTAGCAAGAGCCACTTTTGGACTAATGGTGGCAACTATAATAGCAAAAATATTGGGATTTGGTAGAGAATTAGTTCTTGCTGCTGGGTATGGAACAAGCATATATAGTGATGCCTATGTAACAGCCATGAATATACCTCAGGTTATTTTTGCAATAATCGGAAGTACTTTAGCAACAGTGCTTATACCAATGTATATGGAAGTACATAGAGACGAAGGAGAAGAAGGTTCTCTTAAATTTGTAAATAATGTGTTTAACTTAGTTGTAATAGGATGTATAGTTCTTTCTATTCTTGGATTTATATTTACAGAAGAAATTGTAGATGTATTTGCTATGGGATATGAAGGAGAGGCGCTGCAGGTAGCTATTAATTTTACTAGAATAACTATTCTTGGAATTGTCTTTACTGGCCTTAGTTATGTAATGACTTCTTATTTACAAATAAAAAATGATTTTATTACGCCAGGACTTAGTAGTGTACCAAAGAATGTAATTATTATTGTGGCAACTTTACTTAGTATAAAGTATGGTCCTTATATAATGATTTGGGGAACTTTGCTGGGAATGGTGAGTGAGTTTTTTATTCAAGTACCTTATGCTGTTAAGGCTGGATATAGATATGTACCAATTATTAAGATAAAAGATAAATATATTAAAAAGATGGCTTGGCTTATTGCTCCTGTGTTAATCGGTGTGGCAGTAAATCAGGTGAATACTTTGGTAGACAGAACTTTGGCATCTACATTACCAGCAGGGACAGTTTCTGCACTAAATTATTCAAATAAACTTATATCATTTGTTATAGCCATATTTATAACATCAATTTCATCTGTGATTTATCCTATTTTATCACAGTTGTCCAATGAGAATAACAAGGAGAGATTTACTGCCTCTGTTATAAAAAGTATAAACTGCGTTATAATACTTGTTTTACCTATTACTGTGGGAACTATAGTTTTGTCACTTCCCATAGTTAGGGTGCTTTTTGAAAGAGGAGCATTTGATGCAAGGGGGACTTCTTTAACAGCAATGGCATTGGCTATGTATTCTGTAGGAATGGTGGCTTATGGTCTGAGAGACGTCCTTGGTAAGATTTTTTATTCTTTGCAAGATACAAAAACACCAATGGTTAATGGTGTAATTGCCATGGGAGTTAATATGGTTATGGACGTTGTGTTTATTCAGTTTTGGGGACTGGCAGGCCTTACTTTGGCGACAAGCTTGTCTTCCTTAGCTTGTATTATGTTGTTGTTTAGAAGTTTGAGAAAGAAGATAGGATACTATGGGCAAGATAAGATTGCTAAGGCTACAGTGAAAAGTCTTGTGGCATCTTTGATTATGGGTGCTGTAGCTTATTATTCTTATCATTATATGATGCTATTTGCTAATACTGGAGGAAAAACAGAGTTTATTGTGCTGATGATAGCTGTTATTTTGGCTACTGCTGTGTATGGTGCTCTTGTTATATTATTTAAGGTTGACGAGATTAGGATCGTTACGGATGTGGTGAAGAGAAGATTGAAGAGATAGAATTAGACAGTTTATATAAATATGATAAAAACAAGCCAGAATAAAATTTTGGCTTATTCTTATGTAGTAAATAACCACAAAATATATTCATATTGTAATCATATTTTTGTTAGATTATGCTACTATAATAATATATTTATTTGAAAATATTTTATAAAAAGGATTATAAAAAAATATGTAGAATATAGTAGGCAGGATTATTTTGTATTCACTGTGGTAATGTATGATGAAATAAATAGCAGAAAATTAGGGGGATAGTATGAAGATTAAAGAGGGTTTTATACTTAGAAAAATTGCAGGAGAAGATATAGTAGTTCCTATTGGAAATAACATTGCTGATTTTAATGGGGTAATAAGGCTAAATGAATCTGCAGCATTTTTATGGAGAGAGTTGCAGGAGGAGATTTCTAAGAAGGATTTAGTAAATAAATTAAAAAGTGAGTATGACATAGGGGAAGAATTGGCAGTTAATGATGTGGAAGATTTTATAAAAATATTAGAAGAAAATAATGCATTAGAAGGTGTTTAAGATGGAAGTTTTAAAAGAAATGCCTCCTAGAAATCCTATTAATGGTACTTTTGAGTTGACTGTTAGATGTAATTTGAAGTGTAAGATGTGTTTGTTTATACATGATGATAGTGAGAATCCTGAGATTATGGCTAAGGAGAAGACTGCTGAAGATTGGATTGATATGGCCAGACAGGTGGCTGATGCAGGGACTATGAATTTACTGATTACTGGTGGTGAGCCAATGCTTAGACCAGATTTTTGTGAGATTTATGAGGGTATTTATAAGCAAGGATTTATTATTGAGTTATTTACTAATGCAACTTTGGTAAGTGATAAGATAATGGATACTTTAAGAAAATATCCGCCTCATAAAATTGGTGTTACATTATATGGTGCATCTTTTGAAACTTATAAAAAAGTATGTGGTAATGGAAATGCTTTTAATAAAGCTATTAAAGGAATCGAATTACTGAATAATCTGCCGTCTAAACTTGAGTTTAGAACAACTATTATAAAAGATAATTACAGAGATATTGATCACATAGAAAATCTTATACATGACAAATTTGGAGAGGATAAGAAATTAATAATTACCAAAACGGTAATGAAGTCTGTTAGGGGAGGAAATTCACAAGCTGAATTATGCAGATTGAATCCAAAAGATAATGCTAATCTGATGCTAAGGCGAAGTATGAAAATAATAAAGGATACTGTAGGAAGTCAAAACTTTGATATGGAAAAAGTTAAATTTGAAACGAAGAAGATATTAAATTATCATAATAATAAAAGATTTACATTATTTGGATGTAATGCAGGGATTAGCTCATATAGTATTACCTGGAATGGAAAATTGGTAGGCTGTCAGTTGTTTGATAAATTTTACTCAGAGCCGTTTGATAATAGTTTCATAGATGCATGGAACCAGTATCCAATTCATGTAGAGTTACCAAATATGAATAGTGAATGTATTAATTGCAAATATAGAAATAGGTGTTCTATATGTCATATATCTATGTACACAGAAACAGGTAAATTTGGAGAAATACCTAATTATATATGTAATTGTACAAAGGAAGTAGTTAAATTCTTTAATGAAGAATAAATAATTTGGGGGTATAAATATGGGGAAAAAATATGAATGTCCAAAAATAGCTTTTGAAAAAATACAGCCAGCAGAGTCTATAGCTAAGACATGCTGGGGTAATCATGGAACAAATAGAGTAATGTATTTTGATGTTAAAAATGCAGGATGGGTAGAATTTACTGTTGCTGGGGCTGATGCATGTAAACTTGATTCAGTTGCAGATATAACTATTGTAAAGTATCACAATGTTAATATAACTCAACAAGAAGTTTATAATCAATTAATAAACGCAGGAGGTGCAAATGGTAATCCATGGAATGGAAATGGATTTAGTGAAGTAGGTCCTGGACCTGACTGGAGTACAACTTAAAATGAATGAAACGAGTACAATAGAGATTGGCAAATGGACTATAGAATCTAATTATTATGAAGAGAAAGAAAATTATTATTCTTTTCCATGGAAATTAGATTCGTTTAAAAAAGAAAAAAATATAGATAATATAAAGTTTTACTTTGATTTAAAACAATACACATTGAGTCATGATATATTAGATAAAAATAAAATTTATGATGCACGAAAAGTATTTCATAATTATAATGTGTTTCAAGATGAAAATAATGATTTTATATGGAGACAAGATGATTTAAATAAAAACTGTTTACTCAAATATAAAATTAATCCATCTTGGGATAAAATAAACTTGATATATAGCAGTAAAAATATAGATGATAAATTTCTATTTGAGTATCTAGGACGAATATTTTTTTATTCTGTAATAAACTATGGTGGAATTGTATTACATAGTGTACTTATGGAATATAATGATAAAGGAATAATAATTTCTGCACCGTCAGGAATAGGTAAAACTACACATGCAAGAATGTGGAGAGATAAAGAAAGAGCACTTATAATAAATGGTGATAGGGCCTTATGTCGTAAGATATATGGTAAGTGGACAGGCTTTGGGATGCCATGGTGTGGAACATCTGGAGAATATATAAATCGTGATGTAGAAATAAGTGCAATAGTAGTACTAGAACAAGCAAAAGAAAACTCAGTGGAAAAATTAAATATATTACAAGCATTTAATCACATGATACCAAACATCACAGCGCCAACATGGGAAAAAAATCTCTTAAGTAAAGCCATGGACTATCTAGAAGATATGGTAAATGAAATACCAGTATACAAACTAAAATGTACACCGGACATAGAAGCAGTAGAGTTACTAAAAAAAGAAATAGACAAACTTTAATTAAAAATGGAGGGGATGTTATGGAAAAAACTACAAGAAAAGTTTCTACTCATGACCTATTCCCTATAATAGAAGAATTGCTTGCCATGGATAGGCAAGCAATTTTTACTGTAAAGGGAAGAAGCATGTTGCCTTTCATAGGGGATAACAGAGACCAAGTAGTATTAGATAAAAAAGACTTCTCTAACTTAAAAGTAGGAGATATCATACTATTTAAAAATAAATACAATAACTACATATTGCATAGAATTTACAGCATATCACAAGAAGGGTATTTAACTATAGGTGACGGAAATCTTCACTTCGATGGATATGTTAAAAAGGATGAAATAATAGGTGTTGTGATTAAAATAATAAGAAAAAACAAAGAAATAGACTGCAACTCAAAATACTGGAAGTCAATATTCTATATATGGATGAAGCTTCTACCATTAAGAGGAACTATGCTAAAAATTTACTCAAATTCAAGTAAATTAAAAAGAAAAATATTGACATAAATGTCTAAATAAAACAACAATTATCATATAAAGGGGTAAATTTTAAGCAATGTGGTTGCCTTAGGTTGAAACGAAGGGAGCTCATTGGCCATATTTGAGAAGTGAATCTTTTAACAGGGGAGAAATAAATGAATTTCATGAAAAAAGTAATACAAAAAATCAAAGAAGGTCTGCTCCAAGAAATGTGGAAGGAAGCAAAATGGATGTGGCAGTACATAAACCGATACAAATTTGCCGTATTCTTCTACCTAATCCTAGGAATCCTCTCCACAGTAATGGGACTAGCAGGTAGCGTACTTTCCAAATACCTAATAGATGCAGTAACAGGAGTAGACAAAAATAACCTGGGGTGGATTATTGGTGGAATAGTAGGTATGGGAGTTGGAGGAATTATTATAAATGCCATCACTTCAAGAATTTCCACAAAGATAAGCATAAAAGTAAACAACGAAATACGCCAAGAAGCTTACGACAAAGTCATGAGAAGCGATTGGCTGTCCATGACAAATTTCCACAGTGGGGATATACTAAACAGATTAAATGGAGATGTAAGCACTGTATCAGGCAGTGTTGTAGGATGGATACCTAGTCTAATCACAAAAACAGTACAATTCATAGGAGCCCTAGCAATCATACTTTACTATGACCCAACCATGGCAATTTTGGCCCTTATCAGTACACCTATAATGATGATAGTATCAAAATTATTAATGACAAAGATGCGCTACTTTAACAAAAAATCAAGAGAAGTATCAAGTGAAGTTATGGCATTTAACGAGGAATCTTTTCAAAATATACAGTCAATAAAAGCCTTTGATCTAATAGGACATTTCAACAATAAGTTAATCAACATGCAGAACAAGTACAAAGAAGTATCACTAGATTACAATAAATTTTCCATAGCAACTTCATCATTTATGTCATTGGTGGGAATGCTAGTTTCTTACTCATGTTTTGGATGGGGAGTCTATCGTTTGTGGACGGGACACATTACTTATGGAACTATGACTTTATTTTTACAATTATCAGGAACTTTATCAGGCTCTTTTAATGCCTTGGTGGGAATGGTTCCTTCAGCCATCTCAGCCACAACTTCAGCAGGAAGGCTTATGGATTTTTTCAAACTTCCCAATGAGGAATTATTAGATGATGAAAAAATTCAGCATATTTATAACAATACAAAAGATCAAGGACTGACTGTTGAGCTGGATAATGTAATGTTTAATTATGATGAAAATAAAGTAGTATTTGAAAATGCTAGCATAGTAGCGAATCCTGGGGAAATTGTTGCTTTAGTTGGACCTTCAGGAGAGGGAAAAACTACTATGGTAAGGATTTTACTTGCACTTATAAATATTAAAAAAGGAAAAGCTGTTTTAAGAGATATTAATGGAATAGAGTGTAATATTTCAGCAGACAGTAGAAGATTTTTTGCCTATGTACCACAGGGAAATGCCATATTTTCAGGAACAATAGCAGACAATATGAGAATGGTAAAAGAAGATGCCAAAGATGAAGAGATTATAAACGCACTAGAAACAGCCTGTGCCTTTGACTTTGTAAAACAATTACCAGAGGGAATAAACAGTCCGGTGGGAGAAAAGGGCATGGTATTCTCAGAAGGACAAGCTCAAAGACTATCCATAGCCAGAGCACTTCTTAGAAAAAGTCCTGTATTAATTTTAGACGAAGCAACCTCAGCTTTGGATGTGTACACAGAGAGAGTAGTACTTAGAAACATAATGGATATGGGCTATGCAAGAACTTGTATAGTTACAACTCACCGACCTAGCGTGCTGAATTTATGTGATAGAGTTTACAAAATAGACAAAAGTACTGTCAGTGAGATAGATCATAAAGAAGTAGAACAACTGATAAAAAATTTCTAAAACCTAAAATCCACTATCAAGATAAATAAAACAAAATATAGAAACATGAAGGGTGTATCAAAATGTTACACCCTTATAAGAGGGAGAAATATGAGAAAAATATACGAAGATTTTTTACAACTACTAAAATCAAGTTTACAAAGTCAAAACACAACAGCCCTATCATCACCAAACTGGATAGAAATATTTAGACTAGCATCTATACATAAAGTAGAGCCACTAATATACGAATCAGCATATAAAACAGAATCCTTCAAAGAACAAGACCAAAACTTAATCAAACACTCCAAAACCACATCTATGCAAATTGTCTACAGTCAAATTCAAAGAAGTGATAGATTTTTACAACTATACAAGGAGTTCAACAAAGCAGGGCTTGAAATTCTTGTGTTTAAAGGAATTATACTAAGAGAGCTATATCCAATCCCAGATGAGAGAAGATCTGGAGATGAGGATTTATTAATAAAAAAAACAGACTTAAAAAAAGCAGAAGAAATATTGCAAGCAAGGGGTTTAGAGAGAGTTTTATCTCAAGAACCAGAGGAAGATGTGTATCATTATTTTTGTCATAAAACAGGTCTTCATCTAGAACTACATACTATTTTGTTTGGTGGAAAGTCAGGTGTTTACAAAAAAATGGAGCAAATATTCTCCACAGTATTTGAAGACTCAGATGCTATAAACATCAACAACATAGACGTACACACTTTTTCCATAGACAAGCATTTTCTATACATCATCTGCCATGCAATCAAACATTTTGTTTCCTGCGGAACAGGAATAAGGCAAATTTGTGACATATCCATATATATAAACAAATACCATGAAAACATCAACTGGGAATACATATGGAAAGAAATAACTATTCTAGACTACGACACCTTATTAGTAAATTTACTCCAAATAGCTATAGATTATCTGGGATTAAAAGGAAATAAAATAGTATATCTAAAAGATAAAAATGAATACTACATAAATACAGAAGATCTTATAGAAGACATAATGGAGGGTGGAATATATGGATCAAGCACACAAGCAAGATTAAATTCAGCAAATATGTCTCTGGATGCTCTAAATAAAGAATCGAAATCAAAAATTAAGTCCAACATAGCAGCAATCTTCCCAAAAGCAGAAAATTTGAAAGGAAGATACAAATACTTAGAAAAATATCCAATATTACTGCCAGTTGCATGGGGAAGCAGAATTTTTACTTATTCAAAAGAAAGAGGCAGCTTGTTCAATATGGGAGTCACTGCAAAGGAAACTATTGAAGTAGGCAACATAAGAATAGATTTGCTAAAAGAATATAAACTAATAAAATAACAGTAATTAAAAAAGTGCTTTCAAATGAAATATAATTTGTAAGCACTTTTATGATTAAGAATAAATATTAATTTGAAACTATAATATTATGTCCTTCTTTGCTAAATTTATCTACTAATTCATCATCAATATGTGAATCTGTAACTATACATTCAACCACATCCAATGGACACACCTTATAAAGAGAGACTTCATTAAATTTAGTGCTATCTGATAAGACAACAACCTTCTTTGAGCAATTCATCATTTTGTTGTGAATCATAACTTCTGCCATTCTTTGGTCTGTAATGCCATTATCTAAAGATACACCACAAGCTGTTAAAAACATTATATCAAGGTTCACCTTATCTAGTATTAAAGTGGCAAAATCAGAAACAAATGAGTTTTCGTCTGGTGTAAGTACACCACCTGTTGCAATTACAGTAAAGCCCTTTTTGTCAACTAGCTCATGGGCATTTACTAAAGAGTTAGTTACAATTGTAAGATTGTTGAATTTTTGCTTTAACACTTTTGCTAATTCAAATGAAGTAGTTCCAGAGTCAAGGCCTACAGATTGACCTTCTTTTATTAACTCTGCAGCAGAAAGTGCTATAGAGTGTTTCATTTCTGGATTTTGGCACTGTCTTACATTGAAAGAAATATACTTGTCTTCGCTTATATCACTAGAGGTTTGATTTTTGTTCTTAATAATTGCCCCTCCATGGACTCTTTCCAATTTATCAACTTCTTCTAGATACTTAAGATCTTTTCTAATAGTTTCTGAAGAAGCACTTAGGAGCTTTTTTAAATCCGTTGTTTTTACAATTCCATCAGTTCTCAATTTTTCTAATATGATGGAATATCTTTGTTCTGCTATTATATATTTCACCTCCAATTGCATTATGTTGCATATGTATATAATATTATAGGATATATGTATTATTATTGCAAATATTTAATGGCAAATACAATAAAAAACAATTTTCGAAAAGTTAAATACAAAAAAACGCAATAAATAACAAAAAAAACCTTGCAATGCCAAAAAAACACAAGTATAATTAAAAATATAACAAGGAATGGCAAGTTAAGTCACACTTGAAAACGATTTACAATTTAATTGGAGGTTTATAATGGAAACAAACACAAAAGGTATACAAACAGGAAAGTATGCAGCTAACAGATGGTTCACATTTGCCATATTAGTGTTAGGTGCAGGAACTATATTTAAACTTAGTTCTTTAAAGGATGCATTTTATGTTCCTATGCAACAATATATGGGGCTAACTCATACACAAATAGGTATGGCCTTATCAGTGTATGGAATGGTACAAACAGTAGGATTAATATTTTCTATTTATTTATCAGACAGATTTTCTAAAAAGTATATGATATCGTTCTCACTAGTAGGAGTAGGTTTAACAGGTATTTATTTATCTACATTCCCTACATATGCAGGATTCTTAGCAGCATTTGCTATACTTGCTATATTTGGTGAAGTTGTTTATTGGCCAGTTCTTTTAAAAGCAGTTAGACTTACTGCTACAGAAGAAGAACAAGGAAGAATATTTGGTTTCTTAGAAGCTGGACGTGGAGTAGTTGATACTATAGTAGCATTCTCAGCTCTAGCAATATTTAGTGCTATGGGATCAAGCGCTGCTGGACTTAAAGGTGGTATATTATTCTTCTCAGGTGTTGTTATAGTAGTTGGAATAATATCATTCTTCTTAGTACCACATGATGAGATAAGAGAAACTGATGATTCTGGTGAAAAAATAGGTAAAAATGCTGCAGCATTCCAAGGTATGATGCAAGCAGTAAAAATGAAAGAAATATGGGTAGTTGCATTCACAATATTCTCAGTATATTGTGTTTACTGTGGACTTACATACTTTATACCATTCTTAAATGATATATATGCAATGCCAGCAGCTTTAGTTGGAGCTTACGGAATAATCAACCAATATGGATTAAAAATGATTGGTGGGCCAGTTGGTGGATTCTTAGCTGATAAGGTTACTAAATCTACTGCTAAATATATAAGAGCAGCATTTGTTGTAGCAGCAGTTGCAATGACTGTAATAGTAATGTTACCTCATGAAAATATGAATATATATGTAGGTATGACATTAACATTAGGATTCGGAGCTATAATATTCACAATGAGAGCAGTATTCTTTGCTCCAATGGATGAAATAAAAGTTCCAATAGAAATAAGTGGTGCAGCAATGTCAATAGGATCTTTAGTAGGATATTTCCCATCAACATTTGCATACACATTATACGGAAGTATGTTAGACAAAACTCCAGGGATTGCAGGATACAAAATGGTATTTATGACAATGATAGCGTTCTCAGTAGTAGGATTCTTCATAAGTTCTTACTTAGTACACGTAATTAAAAAGAAACAACAAGCCTAATAATAATAATTTAAATAAATTTGCTTTAACATGACCTGTGAATTTTTTCACAGGTTTATGCTCAATTAATACGAAATTTTTATTATACAACAAATAGTGCTTTATATTATAATAGAAATGCATAGAAGGAGAAATAATTATGGAAAGTATAAATATCAGAGGATTCAAAACAGATGGTAAGTGGTACAAAGGAAATTTACACAGTCATACTACAGTGTCAGATGGAAGATTAGAACCTAAAGAAGCAGTAGAACTATATAAAAAGAATGGATATTCATTCATGTGCTTAAGTGAGCATGATAGATATACAGATTTTAGAGATGAGTTAAATAGCGAAGAATTTATATTATTACCAGGTATAGAATGTTCTAGTGTTTTATATGACGAAAACAATGAAAGAAAAAAAATACATCATTTACATGGAATATTAGGAACAAGTGAAATGCAAGAAAAAGCAAAGGATAACTTGTTTAAACATATGGAAACATTGGATCATGCATCATGGGAAGGGGCTAAAACAGCTCAAGATATAGCTGATTTAATGGAATCAAAAGGTTGTATAGCTACTTATAATCATCCATTATGGTCAAGAGTGGACCAAGAAGACTTTATAAATACTAGAGGAATATTTGCTCTTGAGATATACAATCATGGAACAGTTCTTGAAAGCAATACAGGTTATGATACAACTCATTGGGATACTATGTTAAGAAAAGGAAACAGAGTCTTTGGATTCGCATCAGATGATAACCACAATGAAGATTTTTTACCAGATTCTTGTGGTGGATGGATAATGGTTAAGGCTGAATCTTTAGAGCATGATAATATAATAAATGCATTATTAGAAGGAAATTACTACTCTTCATCAGGGCCAGAAATATATGATTTTGGTATAAAAGATGGAGTAGCTTATGTGGAATGCTCACCGGTAAATCATGTACACTTCATGTCAGGAAATGCAATAAATGGAGGTTTTTCATACTGGGGAGAGCCAAAAGAAGATAGAGTTACAAAAGCAGAATTTAAACTAAGAGGTAACGAAACTTATATAAGAATAGAGTGTGTTGATAAATATGGGAAAAAGGCTTGGAGTAATCCTATATTTATAGATGAACTATAAGGTTAATAAATTATATTTTAGGTGAGGTAAATATGGAGAGTATGGGAAATTTTATGAAAGAACTTGCTAGTATGTTATGGGGAGACTGGCTTTTATATACTTTATTATCAGTAGGTGTGCTTTACTCCTTTGCAACTGGGTTTATACAATTCAGAAAATTCCCCTATATAATGAGGGAAACATTGTTAAAACCTATTAAAGAAAAGTCAAAAAATAAAGAATCTAACTCTAATAGTACTACAATATCACCATTTCAAGCAATGTGTGCAGCCCTTGCCAGTTGTGTTGGAAGTGGCAATATTATAGGTGTTTCCACAGCACTTGTTTCAGGAGGAATAGGCGCAATATTTTGGATGTGGGTGGCTGCATTTTTAGGAATGGCAACAAAATATGGAGAGATAATTTTAGGTATTTTATATAGAGAGAAAAATCATAGAGGAGAGTATGTGGGAGGACCTATGTACTATATCTCTAAAGGATTAAGGTTACCAGTATTAGGTAGTATCACTGCCATACTTATGACGATACAAATAATAGGTGGAAACTTTATTCAGTCAAACGCTATTTCAGGAGTAATGAAAAATTCATTTAATGTGACTCCCATAGTTACAGCAGCAATATTATTTACAGTAATTTTTATTATAGTATCTGGAGGATTTAAAAGACTAGCAAGTGTAACTCAAAAAATTGTACCATTTATGGCAATATTTTATATTTTATCTGGTGTTATATTGATACTAATCAATATAGAGCAAGTACCTGTAGTATTTGTAGATATTTTTAAAAGTGCTTTTTCAGTAGAAGCTGGCATAGGTGGTATAGCAGGTCACACTATGAAAGAAGCTATGAGATTTGGTGTAGCGAGAGGTTTGTATTCTAATGAGGCTGGGGAGGGATCAGCACCAGTAATCCATTCAACTGCCAGCGTTTCTCATCCAGTAGAGCAGGCTATCTTTGGTGTTACGGAAGTATTTATAGATACAATAATAATTTGCACAATTACAGGTTTAGTGATAGGGTGTACAGGTGTTTTAGATAGTGGAGCTGATCCTTCTGTATTAGTAATTAATGCATTTGGAACAATCAACCCATTATTAAGCTATATAGTATCAATAAGTCTCATATCTTTTTCTTTTACATCACTTATAAGTCAATGGTACTTTGGTTATGTAGGATTAAACTATGTGTTCGGTGAAAAAATAGCACTGAATTTTAAATATGTATTCCCAATGTTTACAATAATAGGGTCGCTAGTAAGTATAGATATGGTATGGACAATACAAGATTGTGCTCTTGGACTGTTAATATTACCAAATCTTCTAGCACTAATAATATTATTACCTAAAGTAAGAAAATTGACAAAAGAGTATTTTCAACAAGATTATATAAAAACTAAAGAAGTAATAAATTAGTAGACCTCAATTATATTGAGGTTTACTTTTTTAAAAAATGGAGGATTATTATGTTGCAAAGCGTGAAAAAGATAATGAAATCAGAGGTGTATACCAGGCGTAGCTTTAATGATTGCGACCTTGATTTCTGTAATAATAGCAAATAGTAGTTTTAAAGGTTTATACGATGATTTATTTTATAACACATATATATTTGGACATTTCAATTTTCATATGATAATTAATGATTTTCTAATGGCCATATTCTTTTTATATGTCACATTGGAAATAAAAAAAGAAGTGGAATATGGAATGTTATCTAGTTTTAAAAAGGCATCTTTTCCTATTTTGGCATCTTTGGGTGGCGTTATTGTTCCTGCAATAATATATTTAATATTCAATTTCAAAAGCGGGTATTCAGACGGATTAGGAGCTGTAATTTCCACAGATATAGCTTTTGCTGTAGGAATGTTTATGATTTTTAAATCTAAATTAAATAGTGAACTTAAAATATTTTTATTATCTTTAGCAGTAGTAGATGATTTAATCGCTATTATAGCAATACTATTTTTATATTCATCTAAATTAAATTACATGGCTTTACTAATTTCAATTGGTATAATGGTTGTTCTTATATGTTTAAATAAAATATTTAAGGTAAAAAATATATGGGTTTACTTAGGTGTTGGGTTGATATTGTGGTATTTCATTTATTTAAGTGGAATTCATGCAACTATAAGTGGCGTATTTTTAGCCATGGCAATACCATCAGAAAGACTGGGAAGTAAGGGATCCATAGCAGAAAAGTTAGAGCATAAATTAATGTACTTATGCAATCTAATTATATTGCCTTTATTTGCCTTTGCTAACACATCTGTAGTGTTAACTCTTAATGTGGCTGTTCCAAACTCATTTAATCTTGTAATGGGAATTATTTTGGGACTTGTAATTGGAAAGCCTTTAGGGGTAGTACTATTTAGTTTTATAGCTACAAAGCTTCACATTGCAGAAAAACCCAAAGATATTTCATGGAGATCTATAACTGAGGTGGCAATGCTAACAGGAATAGGATTTACTATGGCTATTTTTACTTGTGAATTAGCGTTTTTAGGAAATAAAGATGTTATAAATTTAGCTAAATTATCTATATTTATATCTGCTATGTTATCAGTAGTATGTACAAATATGCTATTATCAGCTAAGAGAATTAGATTTAGAATTAAGGGATTTGCAAAATAAGTTTATTATAAAAAGAACCGACCCAATTGGGTCGGTTTTATATTTTTAGTAATTTAGTTCAATTTTACTATTGTCTTTTAAATAATCATTATCTTTCATATCTATATCTTTAAAGATAAAATCTTTCAAGACACAGACAGAATTCACATCATATAACCATACCCAGCCAGCATCTTTGTAAGTACCACCTTTAACATGAACATTATCTATAATAGGAAATTGTCCTTGTTTAACATTGTTAACTGCCCCAGAAGAGTAGGCATTGGCAGACAGATTCAAAATTTCTGAAGAGGTAATATTTGTTGAGTAGTATGGATCCAACTCTTTAAGAGTTTTGTCGTTGGCTTTACTTTTTATATCTTTCAGAACTGACATAAGAACTTCTCGTTGTCTTGAATCTCTATTAATGGCATTGTCTGAATATCTTATTCTAGTATAAGCTATAGCTTGGTATCCATTTAGCTTTTGTACACCTGTTGAGCCTAAAAGTTTCATATCACCTTTATTTTCATAAGTACAACTTTCATAAGTAGCAGGAATTAGATTATTTACAGCTTCTAATTCATGTTGCTCCACATTTACTTCAACTCCACCTAATATAAATATAATATTCATTAAATTATCAAAATCTACTTGTATGTACTTATATAGCTCAATTCCAAAATTATTCTTTATAGTTTTAAATAACAAATCTTGTTTTCCCCAGAAATATGCCTCATTAAGCTTACCCTTTCCAAATTCAGGAATATCAACATAAGTATCACGAGCTAATGATGTAAATTTTATACTCTTGTTTTTCATGTCCAATGTGGCAATAATCATACAGTCAGATCTAAATGCATCTTCCTTATCCCTCCCATCAGTTCCAAGTAATAAAATATTTGTAATATTATTTGAAGTATTTTGAGATGAGGAATTATCTGTACTTGAACTTTTATTATTTTGTAAGGCCCAGAAAGTAATACAAGGTATGCCTATAAGCAGTAAAAGTAATACTATAGTAATAGTTTTTAAGTTAAAGTTCTTTTGTGTTTTTGCCAAAGTAAGCCTCCTTTTCAATAATAAATAATTATACCATATGGATATACTACTAAATCACTATTTTATTCAAGAAAAAATAATATTGAACTAAATTTTTTTAGTTGTCCAATATTAAGTTATTTTTGTTAAAAGATACAGAAACTGAATATAAAAAAGAACCGACTCTGGGCTCGGCTTTGTTTTTATCTAAATTCATATTTAGTTGATGCAAGTTTTAACATATCAGGAATAGTTAAATTTGTTTCTACATAGGGTTTCATTTTATTATAAATTTCAAAGTATTTATTAAAACCTAGATTCTTAACGTTTTTAACTAAAGTAAGAATAGTATCTTGTTGCTTACTACTGTCTTTTGAAATTACACTAATATAAGCCAATGATTGATATTCATTTATATTTTGAATACCTGGAGAAGTTATTAATTTCATATCTACTTTATTTTTACCTTGGAGCTGAGAATAAAATTTTGGAATTAGATTATTAATAAGTTTTATATCTTCTGGCTTAATATTTACGGATATATCGCCTAAAATTGAAATTACATTCATTAGTTGAGATGTATCAACTTTTAAAAACTTATCTAAATTTATATTTAGATTTTTCTCAACAGTATTTAGTAAATTATTCATATTACTTCTGTCAAAATAACCTGTGTTTGCAACTTCTGTCAATTTTATATCCTTGTTGGTTGGATCAAGTGATGCCACTACCATGGAGTCTGACTTATCATCCAAAAGTAAGATGTTTGTAGTATTTTGTGAAGCTTTATCTTTAGTTGAACCTTCTGTGTAAGTATTATTATCCGTGATAGTTTCTTTTACTTTTGTTGATGAAGGTAAGATATTTGATTTTTTCTGTGTAAATAAATCAGCATAAGTCACTATCCCAATTATTATAAAAATTAAACTTGTTGATATAATGATAAATTTTAACTTTTTAAAAACTTTAAACAAGAGAATTCCTCCTTTTACTAATAGTTGTACTAGGAGTATGGGAAAAATTCTTGAATTATATAACAGTTTTTATTTCTTATAATTGGTAAAGTACAAAAATAGTTATAAAACTATTACCATTGATTTCACTCCTAATAAAAATTTACATCTATTTATTATTTTACTATACATTGAAAACTATTATTAGGTGGTTTTAAAAAATGATATATAATTATATTGAGTCTAAATAAAGAAAAAAAGGGGTTATTATGAAGAAAAAGATATACATATCGGGAATTTTGATATTAATTTTTACAATTAATTTAATTAATTATATAGTAGAAAATCAATATGGTGTAAACTTAATAGAATATTCCACAATATCAAAGCCATTAACTGAGGAAGAAAAACAGTGGCTGAAAAATCATGGAGATATAATTTATGGCGCTGACAAAAATGCTCCACCTCTTAGATATGTGGATAAAGATAATCAATATAAGGGGATTTTTATTGACTATTTGAATTCTCTATCAATAGAAAGTGGTTTGCAGATTAAGGTTAGACCTTTAGTTTGGGACAAGGCATTATCAGAATTAAAAAATGAAAAAACAGATATATGTGATATGTTTCCAAGTGTAGAAAGATCAAAAGACTATTTATTTAGTAACCCTATTTACAAACTAAGGGGAGTTATTGTAACTAATGAGAATAATAAATATATAAAAAATTTGTGGGATTTAAATGATAAAACAATAGCAGTTCAGTTGGGAGACTATACTAACGAATTTTTAGAAGAGAATGTAAAAAATGCAAAATATGTTTATGTAGCGGATATTAATGAAGCTTTGAAAGTATTAAAAAGTGGAGAAGCTGATGCTGTAGTTGGTGATGAACCAGTTTGTAGTTATTTTATACAGAAAAATCATTATGAAGGTCAATTAAAAATAGTGGAAAAGGAAATATACGAAAATGATGTTGTTTTGGCAGTTCCTAAAAGTCATGGAACTTTAGTGAATATTATAAATAAGGGTATTTATTCTTTAAATAAAAATAATATAATGGAAAAAATGCAACAAAAATGGTTTGGAATCTCTGCTACCATGACTTATACAGGAGAAAAGGAAGCTTATTCATTCAAAATTCTATTAAGCATACTTTTTATTTTTATCTTACTAACATACTTATTTTATTTAATTAATAGATCTTTGAAAAATGCTGTTGCAGATAGAACAAAGGAGCTTAATAGAAGTAAAAATGAGTTACAGGCAGCCTTCGATGTTTTAAATAGAATGGTTATTATTGTAGATGGAAGAGGAAAAATTTTAAATGGAAATAAATCTTTTTATAATTACTGTAATTTTACTAAGGAAGAGCTTTCTAGTAAAAAAGTAAATGAAATAGATGAGATGTTTAAATATATTTGGCAAACTCTTGATGTTAAAAGCATGAAAGAAGCACCTTTTGAATTTAATTATAATAATAGAATTTATAGAATACATGTAAGAAATATAAAAGATATAGAACAGTTAGATAATAAAAGTGAAGAAAATAAAACCTATGATATGCTGATTACGATAAATGATATTACAAACACCAAGGCCACAGAAAAACAATTATTACAATCAGAAAAAATGGCTGCCATTGGTCAACTTGCTGCAGGTGTTGCCCATGAAATAAGAAATCCTTTAGGTATTATTAGAAACTACTGCTATCTTCTTCAAGGGAAAAATGCTAGACAAAATGAAGAAATATACAAAAAGAGCATAGACAATATTGAATTATCAGTGGAGAGGGCTAGTGGAATTATAGATAATCTTCTTAACTTCTCTTCCATATCGGGAGATGAATATAGAGAAATAAATATAAGGGAGTTCTTGCTTTTCATTTTACAATTGGAGAAAAAGGCCATGAAGGAGATGAACATAGAACCAATCTTATTTTGTGAAAATGTATTTATTTATACTAATGAAGAAAGCTTAAAACATATTTTTATAAACTTAATTACTAATGCTGTTGACTCTATGCCAAATGGAGGAACTATAAAAATTACTTGTGTTGATAAGGGTCATATTATACAAATTGATATTGCTGATAGTGGAGTTGGTATTGAAAAACATAATTTAGATAATATATTTAATCCATTTTTTACAACTAAAAACCCAGGAAAGGGAACTGGCTTAGGTCTTTTTATAGTTTACAATGAAGTACAAAAACTAGGTGGAAATATTGAAATAACTAAAAGTGAAATAAATATAGGGACAACATTTAGGATTGAAATACCTACAAAGGAGGAATTGATTTAGATGGATAATTTTAAAATACTTGTAGTAGATGATGAAATACAATATCAAGAAGTTATAAATATGATTTTGCAAAGTGAAGGATACAAAACAAAAGTAGCTAGTAGTGGTGAAGAAGCTCTAGAAATATTGAAAAAAGAAGAATTTCACTTAGTTTTAACAGATTTAAAAATGAATGGTATGGATGGAATTCATTTGTTGGAAGAAATAAAAAATAACTATATTAATACTTATGTAATGTTAATTACTGGTTTTGGCACAATAAAAAATGCAGTGGAGGCAATGAAAAAAGGCGCTTTTGGATATTTTATAAAGGGAAACAATCCAGGAGAGCTTATAAGAGAGATTGAAAAAGTTAAGAAAGAATGTGAAAGTACAGAAAAAGTTGAAAAAATAAATAACAAGTTTTTATTGGATACTAAAAATTATAATTTTAGAAAAATATTAGAAATTGCTAAAAAGGCAGCTTCTGCTGATGTAAATGTTTTAATAACGGGGGAGTCAGGAACAGGAAAGGAAGTAATGGCCAGGTTTATTTATGAAAATAGTGAAAGGAAAAATGAAAAATTTGTGCCAGTTAACTGTCAGGCATTTTCAAGTGGCTTATTAGAGTCTGAGTTATTTGGACATGAAAAAGGATCTTTTACAGGGGCAGTAAATAAAAGAATTGGTCGATTTGAAGAAGCCCATGGTGGAACTTTATTTTTAGATGAAGTAGGAGAAATTGATTTAAATACTCAAGTCAAATTACTTAGAGTTTTGGAAAACAGAACTATAGAAAAAATCGGAAGTAATAAACCTATAGATGTGGATTTTAGATTAATTTGTGCTACCAATAAGGACTTTTATGAAGCAATAGAAAATAAAGAATTTAGAGAAGACTTATTTTATAGAATAAACACAATTTCTATTCATTTACCATCATTAAAAGAAAGAAAAGAAGATTTACCCATGTTAATTGATTTCTTTCTAAAAAAATCTTCTGCCAAATATAATAAAAAAATAGTAAAGGTAGAAGATGATGTAATGAATCATTTGCTAAATTATGAATACAAAGGAAATATAAGAGAGTTAAAAAATATTTTAGATAGACTTGTGGTTTTATCAGAAAATGGAATCATTGGCAAGGAATTTGTTTCAGCAAATGTCCAACCTAGTATAGAACCAGACTGTGGAAGCTTTATAAAGTTAGAAGACATTAAACCTTTAAAGGAAATTAAACAAGAAGCTGAGGCCAATTATATAAAAAAAGTGTTAGGAAGATTTAATGGCAATATTACAAAAAGTGCAGAGTACTTAGAAATTAGTAGAAGGCAACTTTTTAATAAAATAGTGGAGTACAATGTGAAAGAAGATTTATAGTGTGAAAAAAATTACATACATAAGTAGGAAAAATATTTCCAGGTGGAAAAAAGTTGCACATTTATTTAATAAATTATGTGACTTGCTGGAAGTATTTTTCCTTTTTTATTGTAAGAAAGCAGAAAAAACTGTTATAAAATACCGTTACTTTAGGAAAAATTAATTATTTTGTAAAAGTTTGAAAACTTGGCATAACAATTGCTTATATAAAAAGGCAGATATAATAATCAATTATAAAATGGAGGGTTTTATATATGGAAGAAAAAAAGACGCTTAGGTTTCATGGTGGAGGATGGATGTCCTTTTTACCTTTTGGAGTATTTATATTAATAGCAATCTATATATCAGTTCTTAATGCGCCAGATATAAGAGGAATGTGGATTGGTGCATTACTGGGAATTATGGCAACTTATTTTTTCGCAACAGATAAACAAACTTATTGTGACACAGTTATAGAAGGTATGGCAGATCCAATAGCAGTAACGCCTATAGCATGTTGGATATTTGCAGGTGTTTTTGCATCAGTTCTTAGAGCATCTGGTTTAGTTGAAGGAATTATCTGGCTTGCATATAATGTTGGAGCCAGTGGAAGAATTTTCGTGGCAATTACATTTATAGCAAGTGCATTATTTGCAACAGCAGCAGGAACAGGATTCGGAACAATAGTTGCAGGTATGTCAGTTTTATACCCAGCAGGTGTTTTACTTGGAGCAAACCCAGTTGTTATGGCAGGAGCTATAGTTGGTGGAGGAGCCTTTGGTGACAACTTGGCACCGCTATCTGATACTACTATATGCTCCGCGGCAACTCAGGGAGCAGATGTTGGTGGAGTCGTAAAATCAAGATTAAAGTATTCCTTGGTAGCTGGAGCAGCAACTTTAGTAGTAATTATGTTATTTGGTGGTGGAGGAGCAGCTCATGATATTCCTTATGATTTAGTTTCTCAATATATGAATCCAAAAGGATTATTAATGTTAATACCAGCAGCAATAACAATCACTTTAGCGATAAAAGGTTATCACATAATAGCAGCAACAACTATAGGAACAATAGCAGCAGCAATATTTGGATGTGTACTTGGAATGATAAGTCTATCAGACTTGTTATTTATAGAAGGAGATACAGTTCAAGGTCTACTAGTAGATGGAATAGGTGGAATGGTTGATATATGTATCCTAGCACTTTTAGTTCTAGCTTGTGTAAGAATTATGCAAAAAGGTGGAGGAGATAAAGCTTTAATAGGTATAACAGAAAAATTTGTACATACTGCTCGTGGTGTGGAAATGAGTATAGGGGCTTTGGCACTTGCAATGTCTGGAATAATGGGATTAAATGCACCACCAATCCTTGCAATAGGAACATCTTTTGCTAAACCTTTAGGAGAAAAATATAAAATATCTCCATATAGAAGAGCAAACCTACTAGATGCAACAGCGTGTACATTAGTTTATTCTCTACCTTGGACACCAGCTTTATTACTTACTAAGAACCTGTCAGTTCAAGCTAGTGAGCAATTTGGTAGTATGGTACCTGCACTTACAACAACTCAAATGTCTCCATGGATAATTTACTGTTGGGCACTTCTTGTAGTAATGTTATTTGCCATGATAAGTGGTTGGGGAAGAACATATGTAAACAGTAAAGGTGAAGAAGTAAAAACTTTAGCTGAAGCAGAGGCTTAAATAAATTTAAATGATAGCCGAATTCTAGGTTTATCTTAGCTAGCCATAGACCTAGAGTTTATGAAATATAAGAAACCTAAATTGAGAAAGGAGCTAAATTAAAAATGATTATAGCAAAAAAAGGTGATTGGGTAGAGGTAGAAGAAGTACTTTTGAAGCCAGAAGAAAGAGCACCTCAAGTGCCAGATGATACAAAAGAAGTACCTTTAGTTCAATGGATAAGAGGATTAATGATAACAGAAGAAGCAACTATAGGTGATCAAATTGAGATAGAGACAATAATAGGAAGAAGTGTAAGAGGACAATTATGTGCAATAAATCCTAGACACGTACACGACTTTGGGGAACCAGTAAAAGAATTAATTCAAGTTGGAATGGAACTTAGAAAAGAAATAGAAGAATTAAATAGTAAATAAAAAAGAGTGAAAGAAAGATTTAATTTATCATAGAAGAGAAGGGGATGTAGATATGAAGGATATGTCTTACTTAGCCGTAATGGGCAGAAAAAATGACATAATGAAGGAAGCAGTAGGACTTGATTATAGTGTTTTTGAACATGGAAAAATAGCTTTTGATTATGAAAAGATGATGGCATCAGTTGATTATTCAATAGAAGATATAGTAAAAATACAAAAAGAAGCAAAAGTTGGTGGAACACCTTTGTTGGAGCTTAAAAATATAACTGCTTTAGTTAGAAAATATTCAAAAGAAGGCAAGGGGGCTAGAATATTTGTAAAAGACGAAGCAGCAAATGCATCAGGATCATTTAAAGCTAGAAGAGCAGCTATATCTGTTTATCATGCTAAAAAAATGGGATATAAAGGTGTAATAGCAGCAACTAGTGGAAACTACGGTGCAGCTGTAGCATCACAAGCGGCTCAACTTGGATTAAAATGTATAATAGTTCAAGAAGTATTTGATTCTAAAAAAGTAGGTCAACCAGAAATACTTGAAAAAACTAGAAAATGTGAGGCATTAGGTGCAGAAGTTATACAATTAACAGTTGGACCAGAATTATTCTATACATTCTTAAAATTATTAGAAGAAACAGGATATTTCAATGCTTCTTTATATACACCATTTGGAATAGCTGGCGTGGAAAGTTTAGGATATGAATTAGCTAATCAAATGATGGAAATGGAAGGTAAATACCCAGATGTAGTAGTAGCAACACATGCAGGAGGAGGAAACTTAACTGGAACAAAGAGAGGGTTAAATTTAGCTGGAGCAAAAGATACTAAAATAATAGGTGCATCTGTTGATTTAAGCGGATTACACATGGCATCTGATCATGCATTTAATAGAAAGTCTTTTACAACAGGCCATACAGGATTTGGAGTTCCATTTGCAACTTGGCCAGATAGATCTGACGTACCAAGAAACGCAGCTAGAGTTTTAAGATACATGGACAGATATGTAACAGTTACGCAAGGAGAAGTATTCTACGTAACAGAAGCATTGGCTCAAGTGGAAGGAACAGAAAGAGGACCAGCAGGAAATACTTCTCTTGCAGCAGCCATATCTATAGCAAAAGAAATGGATGAAGATCAAATAATAGTAGTACAAGAAACAGAATACACAGGAGCAGGAAAACATCCGATGCCACAGCTTACTTTTGCTAAACAAAATGGAATAGAAATAAGAAGAGGAAATCCAAGAGAAAACGTTCCTGGCCAAAATATAGTAATACCTTGGAATATGGGAGACATCCAATCAAATGATTTAGATTTAGATAGACTAAAAAATAACTTTATAAAAAATGCAGTTGTTAATAACAAGTTGGAAGAAATAGATGAAGAAGATATATTATATTTAATAGAAGAAGTAAATAAAGATAGAGACTTTGTTGTAAAGCGTTTAGAAGAACTAGGAGTAAAAGTTGTAAACAAAGCAACAGTTTAAGCCTCAAAACCTAATTAATTATAAATTTTTTTAAAAACCAAAATTAAAATAATAAAAAACCCTCAATAAATACATTTTATGAGGGTTTTTTACTTGTCATATATGTAGCATTTATATATCAATTATTTATAAAATAAATTTCATAATGTTTCATTCAAATAAGAAAACTGATACAATTTAAAAGGTTAATTTATAAAAATTAAGCAATAAAGACGAAATAATTGCTAAGAAGGAATTTTGTCTTTTAATAAGGAGGGGTATATGAAATTATTAAAAAAACAGCTTTCTTTATTCCTAGCATTAATAATAGGAATAGGAGTTGTATTTTCTAGTGTAGGTACTATAGAGGCAGCATCATATTATGGAAATACAAGCTCAAATATAAACAATGGCGGTCAAGTATTAAGATATAATTCTACAACTTACTCAGTAAGTCACAAGCCGAACTATAAATATGAATATAGTATTGATGGACTATGGCCATGGTCTTCCTATACTATTTACAAAGAAGACAGTAAAGGAAAACATGTTAAATCTATTGCAACAAATGCAGTGGCAGCACCTAGTTTAAATTCCAAGTCTGGATGGATTTATTATGTGGGAATATCGAGTAAAGGTAATACTGGAATTTACAAAGTCAAAACAGATGGAACAAAGAGGACATGGATAACGTCTATTAGTATGATGACTTATAGAGGATCACTTTCAGGATGATACTTAAGGATTCGTATCTTTACTATTTAGATGGAGATTGTAAAGTAAAGAGAATATCAACAAACGGTAAAAATAAAAAAACCATATATACTTCAAAATATTACACTGGTGGATTTTCAATTTCAGGAGATTATATATATATTTTAAATGAAACAAATAAATCCTATTGGCCAGGAAGTAAAGATACTATAACTAGGGTAAGAACAGATGGAAAATATGCAAAACAAATTGCAAGTTCAACATCTTCGTACAATTCATATATGTTAGATATGGTTTATTACAAGGGTTATATTTTCTATCAAAATGACTATGGTATTTATAGAATGAAGGCTGATGGAAGTAGTAAAAAGGCAATTATAAAGCTTGATGATATAGAAAATTATGGACTATATGATGGGAAAATATATTATATTAAAAATGGATCTTTAATGAGATGTAATTTGGATGGAAGTAAAAAAACTACCTTAAAAAAATGGTCAGGTAAAAATTCTTTAGGGTGTATTGTAAATAATAAAATTTATTTATACTTAAGTAAAGATAATAGTTACCCAATTTATGATATAAAAACGAAAAAAGTTTATTATCCCAATAAATAGGAAAAGAAAGTCTAATATTAAGGTAAGTAGTAAAAAATTGGGACATTAATTGGAAATTAGTGTTCCTTTTTGTTGTACAAAAAAATGAACATATAAAAAGGATTTAAAAAAAAATAAGAGAATAATTAAGGGTAAGGCAATTTTACTCCACATTTCAAGAATAAATTACCTGGGGGAAAAGAGATGAAAAATTTAAAGAAAACAATAAGTTTATTTTTATGCGCCCTATTGATTTTTAATTTAATTTCAATAGGAGATTTTAATGTTTTTGCAGAAAATTTAAATTCTGCATATGAAAGAAACCCGAAAATTATTTCTATTGGTACATCACAGGATAAAGTTCAAGTTGTAGAAGAGTCAGATGGAAAAATAGTAAATCCTTTGTATCAAGATGAGAATATAAAAACTTATTCACCAAAATCTTCGTTTAAACTTTATTCAAATAAAGTTTTTTCAACAAAAAAAGAAGCTGCAAATTATTTAAAACAAGAAATGGTAAAAAGAAGTGGTACTATTGAATTTACAATAAAACAGAAGAATTATAGTAATTTATATACAGATTTATTTGCCATGGCAGTAGCAGATGACGAAAATGGTAATTCTAGTGAGGGAGACTATCTTTTTAGACACTGGAGTTCTTATTATGTTAATTGGAATGATAGTAAGTCTAATGAGACAAAGTTTATATTTGAAATGGAATATCTTTCAACATATAAGCAGGAGCAACGTGTTGATTATGAGGTGAAAAAAGTTTTAGATGAGTTGAATGTTTATAATGAAGATGAATACACAAAAACTAAGGCTGTTCATGATTTTATTACTGAAAATATAGTGTACGATTATGCTTTGAAAAAATTCTCTGCTTATGATGGTATTGTTTCGAAAAATGTTGTATGTAATGGATATGCAACTCTAACTTACAAAATGATGAAGGATTTAGGTGTAAAAGTAAGATGTATTACAGGGGAAGCTGGTAATGGTTCTCATGCTTGGAATATAGGGAAAATAGGCGGAAAATGGTACAACATAGATAATACCTGGGATGCGGCTAATGGTGATAATAATTATGTTAATTATACATATTTCCTGAGAAATAATGTTGAGTTTCCTGATCATAAAAGAGAGTATCAATTTGTTACAGATGAATTTAATACATCATATCCTATGTCGAAAACATCCTATAATAAAGTTGATTACAATGACGAAAAGTTTTCATTAAATAAGCTACAAAAAACAATAGGAGTTGGAAAATCTTTTGAATTAAAAGGTATACAACTATCTTATGATGATGAAATTCAATCTTTTACTAGCAGCAACGAAAATGTAGCAAAGGTAGATTCAAAAGGAAATGTAACGGGATTAAATCTGGGTTATGCCACAATTACTGCTAAGACTAAAAAAGGTGAAAGTGCTACTTGTAATGTGAAAGTAAGATATGATTTAAGTGGCTGCAAAGTAACTCAAATAGGTAATGGAGAAAAATTTATATCTTATTCTGACAATTTAAAACCGAGTGTTGTAGCTGTATATAATAATAAAATATTAGAAGAAGGTAAGGACTACTCCTTAGATTATGGAGAAAACATGTTAAGCGGCAAAGGAACTACAACTGTTGTAGGAATAGGTAATTATACGGGGAAAAAGAATGTTACATTTAAAATTTACCCCAATAAAGTTTCTGGAGTAAAAGTATTAAGTAGCACTACTAATTCTTTGAAAATTAGATGGGATAAAGAAGGTGGTGTAACAGGATATAAAATTTATAGAGCTACATCAAAAGATGGGAAGTACACTGAAGTAGCTACAGTTTCCAATAAATCATCTAATACTTACGCAGATACAGGACGATTAAGTGGAAAAACATATTATTATAAGATAAGATCCTACAAAACAGTAGATAAAGAAAAGCTTTATGGTGATTATTCTAGTGTTTTTTATGGAAAAACAAAATATCCATCCCAAGTTAAAAACTTAAAACAGAATTCTTCTTACAAAACTTTAGTAAAGCTGTCTTGGGATAAAGCAAGTTATGCTAGTGGATATAGAGTATACAGGACAACTAGCAAAAATGGAACATACAAAAGAGTTGCCGAACTTAGTGGTAGTACAAATACAAAATTTACGGATAAAAACGTATCATCAGGAAAAACATATTATTATGAAGTAAGAGCTTATAGAAAAGTTGGAAAGAATAGATATTACGGTTCATATTCTACAATATTAAAAGCTAGTACAAGATGTAATACACCAGTTATTACATCTTGTACTAGTTCTAGTATAAAAGATGATGCTAACAAAAATGGAAAGGTAAAAATTGGCTGGAAAAAAATCAATGGAGCATATGGATATGCAATCTATAGATCAGATAGTGAAAATGGATATTATAAAAGAATAAAAACTATTAAGAGTGGTTCGACTTTAAGCACTTATGATGAAGGATTAAAAACAGGAAAAACATATTATTACAAGATTAATACATATAGGACAGCTGATATAGGAAACATACATAGTTATTACAGTAATGTAAAGTCTGTAAAAGTTAAATAGTGAATTTTTTTATATATATTTATATAATCATATTGTTATAATTTTGCAGCAACAAATGATATAATAAACTTGGACAAGGAGGAGGGAAAATATGACGGGATTATATACAGATTTAATGATAGGATTACTTGCCATTGCTTTAGGTTATGCAACATTAAGATACAACCTGGGCCGTTACATAATTTTTGTTAATGAGAAAAAATATGATAATAAAAAAGTAGCTAAAGTAGCTGGAACTCATATTATGGCATATGGATTTATTAGTATTATTTTATTAGTTGGTAGATATTTTACAATTGGTAATAAGGTAGGAGATGCCTTAAACAAAGCGAGTATAGCAGTACTATTTATAATAGGTGCAATTATGTATTACAATATACGAAAATCTTGTAAGATTGAGAAAAAAGAAGAACCAGAAATAAAAGGTATAAATAAAAAGAAGAAAAAAAAGAAAAAGAAGAAAAGAAAATAAGTATTTTTAATTTTATCAAAGAGGCTATCTAAAAAAGGTAGTCTCTTTTTGTATGTAAATAGTCTATAATATAATTTGTGAAAGGAGATGATAATAGTGAAAAAAAGTATTTTCGCCGTGTTAATTGTGATTTGGATGTTATTTATTTTTTCCATGTCGTCACAAAATGGAGAAGTATCATCAAATACAAGTGGAAGCACTATCAAAGTTGTTTTATCGATAGTACCAAAGTTTAATGAGCAGCCAAAGGAAGTCCAAGACAATATTGTAGAAAGTCTTCAATTTATAGGTAGAAAAAGTGGTCATTTTATTGGATACATGATGCTTGGAGTTTTATCAATGTTGTTGCTTTTAAAGTTTAAAAATATAAATAAAAAGCCACTATTTGCATTTTTGATATGTGTAATTTATGCCATCTCTGATGAAATTCATCAACTTTTTGTACCAGGAAGAACAGGTCAATTAAAAGATGTTATAATTGATTCATCAGGAAGTTTTGTAGGAATTGCAATAGTTCTAATATTTATAAAATTATTAGAAATGAAGAAAAGTAGGAAAAAGAGAATAAAATATGTGTAAAAATTGCAAAATAAAAGGTAACCATAAATAATAGTCAAATTATGAAAAGAAGGAGACAACTTTGTGGATAAAACCTTTATAACTATAAAAGATAGAAGTAATTTAGTTGAGTTTATGAAATATACAATTGTAGGATGCATTAATACGGCGGACTATTATTTGTCCTATTTGATTTTTATGGATATATTCAAATTTTCATACAGGATTTCGTTTGTTTTGGGTTACGTGGTTAGTATTGTAGGATCATATTTTTTTAATACTTATTTTACATACAAACAAAAGCCTAATCTGAAGAAGTTTTTACTTTTTCCTTTGACTTATGTGCCTAATTTTATTATTCAGTATTTTGGCATAATTTTATTAGTAGATAAAATTAATATGAATAGTAAGTTGGCGCCTGTGATTACAGCATTAGTTGCCACTCCCATTACTTTTTTTGTGATGAAATACGTAATAAAAAAATAAATCAGGACACCGACCCTTGAGGTGGGTGTTTTGTTGTAGTATGGAGGTGATTTTATGGATAGCAGAATTGTAAAGTTAAAAACATTAGAGTTAGAAAATTTTAAAAATGTAAAGTATGGAAAGATTGATTTTAAAGAAGATAAGGAGTCAGGAGATATTTCTAATATCTTAGGAATATATGGCCAAAATGGATCAGGAAAGACATCTGTTATAAATGCATTATACCTTTTTAGAATGGTTATTTCAGGTCAATCATTGAATCCTAATTTTTGCAACTTTATTTCTTGTAGTGCCAAATCTGCAGGAATTAGCTTAGAATTTAGAATGATTGACAAGACGGAAATATATAGGGTAATTTATAAATTTGAACTAAGAAAAACTTATAAAAGCGGTGCTTTTTCACAGGATTTAAGTACAGAATACGATAAAATACTAAAATTCAACCAAAGTAAAGGTACTAGCATAGAGGAAGATAAAGATATAACAGTAGAAATTTTTAAAGAGAAGTTGACTTATTCTAAATTGGAGGAGAATAAGTGGAGAAAGAGTATAACAATTGTGGACTATGATGTGGATGATAAGGATTATACTTTTAGACCCATAAAAAACTATAAAGAGGCGGCAAACTCTACTGATAAGAAGGTAAGATTTGGCATTGCAAAGGGACTTTCTCAAGAAAATTCAACATCATTTATTTTTAGTCCAAAGACATTTTCTCTTTTGTTAACTTCTTTTGCAAAAACTAGCCCAGAAAACAGCAAGATTATGGCTATATTAAGGAATTTTGCAATAGTCAACCTTTTTGTCATACAAAATGATGAGTTGGGAGCTATAACAAGTAACAGGATGATTCCTATTAGCTTTATGCTTGAAAATAGAAAAGTAAATATGAGAGGCAGTATTGGGCTAAACTTATTTGATGTTTCTGTTATTGATATGGATAAGCTGGAAACAGTTAAGAAAATTTTGGAGCAAATAAATGTAGTGTTAAATACTTTAGTTCCAAAATTAAAGATAGAAATAAAAAATTATGGTAAGGAAACTTTGAATAATTCAAAAGAAGCATTTAAGGTGGAGCTTTTATCAGTAAAAAATGGAATAAAAATCCCCTTAAAATATGAATCAGAAGGAATTAAAAAGATTATTTCCATATTAAGCGTATTAATAGGAATGTATAATAATGAAAATATTTTGGTGGCAATAGATGAGTTAGACGCTGGTATTTTTGAATATTTACTAGGTGAGATACTTGAAATTTTAAGTAAAAGTGCCAAGGGTCAACTTATTTTCACATCACATAACTTAAGAGCTTTGGAGAAGTTAAACAAGGATTTAGTAGTATTTACAACGACAAATGAAAACAACAGATATATAAGCTTTAACAATGCAAGAGTTGGTAATAATCTTCGAGATTTTTACTACAGAGGTATTATGCTTGGAGGACAGAAAGAAGATTTGTATGATGAGACTAATAAATATGAGATAAACTATGCTTTTAGGAAGGCATGGATGATTGGAAATAATGATAAAGAAAATGAAGAGAGCGTAGAAAAATAGATATGGCAGGTACAGTATCAGATGATGAAGACGAAGAAAATAATACTCTTTATAGTTGAAGGAATTACCGATGAGATTTCTCTAAGTTTAATTCTTTCAAAATTAGTACAAGATTGCAGTGTACAGTTTCATATAATAAATCAAGATATTACAGCAGACTTTAATTCAAATTGTCAAAATATTATTAGGAAAATTGATAGTCAAGTGAAGAAATTTTTATCGCAAAACAATGGATTAAAAAAAACAGATATAAAAGAAATAATTCATCTAGTAGATACGGATGGAGCATTTATAAAGGAAGATTTTGTTGTAGAGGATATGAAACAAGAGAAAACCTTTTATACTTCTAACTCTATTGTTACAAATAAAAGAGATTTAATAGTAGAGAGAAATGAGAGAAAGAGCAACACTTTGAATAAACTTTATCAAACTAGCAATATTGGGAAGATTGGATACAAAGTTTACTTTTTTTCTTGTAATTTAGAACATGTACTTCATAATTGCCATAATACACCATATAATAAAAAACGTGTATATTCCTATGATTTTGTAGATAAATATGTGGGATCAGAAAAAGAGTTTGTGGATTTTTTAAGTTGTAATGAATTTACGATACGAGGTGATTATAAAGATACGTGGCAATTTATAAAAGAGGATTGTAACTCGTTAAATAGATATTGTAATTTTCACCTTTATTTTAAAGTGAATTGATGTAAATGAAAAATGGACAACCTTGGGGAGGTTGTCCTTTAATATTAAATAATATGTAAACTTAAGAATGGACTATATCATATAGTTATCATTCGAGCCTAAAATAATTATAGTGCAAAGACATTCGAAATGTAACCATATTCATATTATTTCTTAAAAAAAATAACCTTTTCAGCTATGAAGGTTATAATAAAGACCTGCCTGTAACGAATTTTGCAATTTGTTACAGGCAGGTTTTATTTTACTCATCTTTCAGGAGAAGAACGTTTATTTCTGGAGGATTAAATATCCTCTTGACTATAGAGTCTCCAAGTCCGGCACTAACATTCATATAAGAGGTACTTATTTTGTAAATGCCCTTATCATATTTTGGGAAAAACGTTCTGTCAGGACTTAGAAGGCCACCTATTAGAGGTAATCTAATTATTCCACCATGAACATGACCGGAAAGAACTAAATCAAAGCCTATATTAACAAAAGTATCAAAGTACTTAGGATCATGGCATAGCATTATATTGAGTTTGTTTTTGTCTAAATTAATAGATTTATAGTATTCGCCTTTCTCCATAGATTCAAAGTATACACCGTAAATATTTATAAAGTAATCATAGTTTTGTAAAGAGGAATTTTCTACAAAGGTTACCCCTAGGGATTCTAGTTTATTTCTATATCGGTTATACGCGTTGTTTTTACTACGATTTCTAGTTGTGTAGTCATCACCATTGTAGGTTATGTCCTTTCCTTCTTCATGATTTCCAGAAACGTAGATAATTTTATAGTGAGGAGCTAGCTTAGAAAGTAGTTGATAAGGTACAAGCTCTTCTTCATTCATATCTATGGAGATATCTGATACGGTAAACATGTCTCCTGTAACTAGAATTAAATCAGGATTAATCTCTTTAATTGAATTTATTAAGTCTTTATTGTCTTTTCCAAATTCTTTACTGTGTAAATCTGAAAGTTGAAGGATTTTGTAATTGCTAAGTGATTTTGGTAGCTTTTCGTATATTAAAGTTTCTTGTTTTATAACAAAATTTTTATTCATTTTATTGTTAATACCTATTATTATAAAAATGCTTAGTATTATAAGGATAAGGGTCCAAAACCTACTATGTCTTTTCTTTATATTTTCCAATAGTATCTTCCTTTCATAATATTTATCTCTAGATTTGATGCTTTAAAATATATGCATTTAGGTAAATATTCTTCTCGTATGATTATTATATTATACTTGAAAAATTTCTAGAAGATAAAAAACTTAATTGAAAATAAGATTATTTTATTATATAGGATGTTAAAAAAATTTTGTTTATATCGTAATATAAAAATATAGTGTAAAACTGATGAGAAAAAAATGAAGGAATATGTAAATTAAAATTAAAATAAAATATAAATTATAATTTGCATATAAAGTAATATGTCTTCTTTCAAATTTATTGTCAGAATTTGAAATAAGACATATTAACATAAATAACAGTAAGACTTTTAGAGGGCAAGAAAGGCATTTTTGTGATTATAAAATTCACAAACGTTGAAATTACGACAATTGTCGACAGTGACAAAAGTCATTTTATGTATATAAAATGATTCATAAAATTGTAATACATGGGAATATATGTTAAACTTTTTGGTGAAGAAAAAGTCAAAAATATATAAAAAATGAAAATTAAAATATATTTTAACATAAATTAAAGTTTATTTAAAATTTGTGTAATTAAAGTAAAGGTCTACTAAAGTTTTAATTATTTTTTTGTAAAGCAGGATGGAATTATTTCAAAATATATATTTTGAAATAAAGGTTGACCAAATATAAAAACACGAATGTAAATATAAAAACATATTTTAAAATAAGTTATATTGGAGGAATTATGGAAGAAACAATTGATTTAAGGGAGTATTTCTTTATACTAAAGAAAAAAATGTGGATAATAGTACTTTCTGCAGTAATTTGTGGAGTAATAAGTGGATTAGTTAGTTTTTATGTATTAAAACCAGTATATGAAGCAAACACTACTCTGATAGTTAACAAAGAGGTGGAAAACGAAACTACACAGATGACAACAAGTGATGATTTAAACTTTGTACAAAAGTTAGCATTGACTTATGGGGAGATAATCAAATCAAGATCAGTTATCACATCTACTATAGATAAGTTAAATTTAGACATGACTTATGAAGAACTTTCAGAAGCAGTTTCAATTACTAATGTTGAAAACACACAAATTATAAAAATATCTGTAAAAAATGAAAATCCAAGAGTAGCAGCAACAATTTGTAATACTATTCCAGAAATATTCTCTACAGAGGTACAAAGAATAGTAAAGGCAAGTGGAACAGAGGTAATAGATAAGGCGGCGGTGCCAGAAGAACCGGTTAAACCAAATAAAACAATGAATATATTAATAGCGATGGTTTTAGGACCAATGGTTAGTGTATTTGTTATATTTTTAAGACAAGCCTTAAATACAAAAATAAAAGAACCAAAAGATATAGAAGAAAAACTAGGATTACCAGTATTTGGCGTAGTTCCTAAGTTTTAATAGGAGGTTATTAATATGGGAAGAGTTATGGATTTAGATCCGAAATCACCTTTGGCAGAGGCATATAGAACAGTCAGAACTAATATAAGTTTTTCTGATATAGACAATAATTTAATAACTATTATGTTTACAAGTACAAAGCAAAATGAAGGGAAAAGTACAACAATATGTCACGTAGCTCATGCATTTTCTAGGTTGGAAAATACGAAGGTATTAGTTGTAGATTTAGATTTAAGAAATCCAAGTGTTCATAAGATGTTTGGCATAGGAAATACTTATGGCGTTATGGATTATTTGAAAAATACAAGAGATTTAGAAAAATGCATTAATAGAGTAGAAGAAAATATTCATGTCTTAACTCCAGGGGCTATACCACCTAATCCAACGGAAATTTTATCTTCAAAAAGAATGCAAAATTTTATAAAAGATGTTGAAAGTAAATATGATTATGTATTTATAGATGCACCTCCAGTAGGAATTGTATCCGATGGAATAATAATATCTAGATACACAGATGGTGTTATGTTTGTTGTGGGGGCAAACGAGACTGATATAAATCATACTAAAGAAGTTATTGATAATATGAGAAAGTCTGATGTTAATATAATAGGCTCGATTTTAAACAAATACGATATGGAAAATAATGCATATGGATATTATGGTTATTATTATCAACAAGATGATGTAAGAAGTGGTAGGGGAGCTAAGAAAAAGAAAAGATGGGGATTATTCAATAAAAAGAAAAAAATGAGTGCAGCAAGATAGTCAAATTAAATAAAGAAATGCGAGGGGATGCGAAATGGATGTAAGAACAACTAATCCTCAAGGACAAAATACTATAAAAAGATTATTAGATACATATAGAATAAGACAAAGCGTTTTAGTTGGTGCAGATTTATGTTTTATACTGATATCATTCTTATCATCAATGATGCTTACAGGAAGTAAAGCCAGTTATGACATGAGCAATATTGTTATACCAGTTGGTATATATATGGTTTTGCATATAAGTATATTTACTTTTGCAGGGTGCTACAGAAGCTTATGGAGATATGCTGGTGTGGAAGAGGCGCTATCTATAGTGTTAGCAAGTTTAATATATGCTATACCATGTATGTTACTTCACAAAATAGCAGGATATAAATATACTCCTCTATTTTATATAGTAAATACGATATTTATAATAGCATCTACAGGCGGATTTAGGTTAGCTTACCGAACAGGAAGAAAACTTGGAAAAATGAATCATTTTAAATATGATGTTTCAAATGTACTTCTAGTTGGAGCTGGAACAGCAGGTCATGTAGTAATAAATGAAATAAAAGATAATCCTCAGATGAAAAAAAGAGTAGTTGGAATATTAGATGATGATAAAAATAAAACAGGAAGAAAAATACATAATATTAAAATATTAGGAACTACAGACGATGTAGCAAAGATAGTAGAAGAAAAACATGTAGATGAAATTATAATAGCTATGGCAAACATAACTAAAGAAGGTAAAAAAAAAATTATAGAAAAATGTCAAAAAACAAAATGTAAATTAAAAACTTTACCTGGAATATATGAAATTATTGACGGCAAAGTAGATATTAAGAAAATACGAGATGTAGATATAGAAGATTTATTAGGGAGAGAGCCTATTAAAACAAATCTAAAGGAAGTAAGTGATTATGTTCAAGGAAGAGTAGTATTAGTAACAGGTGGAGGAGGCTCAATAGGAAGTGAGCTATGCAGACAAATAGCAACATTTAAACCAAAACACCTTATTATAGTAGATAATTATGAGAATAATGCTTACTCTATTCAACAAGAATTAATAAGAAAATACGGAAAAGCTTTAAATCTTAGTACAATTATTGCTTCTGTTAGAGAAGAAATAAGAATAGAAGCAATTTTCAAAGAATATAATCCGGAAGTGGTATTCCATGCCGCAGCACATAAACATGTGCCGCTAATGGAAAAATCTCCAAGTGAGGCCATCAAAAACAATATATTCGGAACAATGAAAGTTGCAATGCTTGCAGACAAGTATAAGGTCAGAAGATTTGTACTTATATCTACAGACAAGGCAGTTAATCCGACAAATATAATGGGAGCAACTAAAAGAGCTGCAGAAATGATAATACAAACTTTTAACGAAAAAAGCAAAACAGAGTATGTAGCTGTACGATTTGGGAATGTGTTAGGAAGTAATGGTAGTGTAATTCCTTTATTCAAAAAGCAAATTGAAGAAGGTGGACCAGTTACTATTACTCATCCAGATATTATAAGATATTTTATGACAATTCCAGAGGCAGTAGGTCTTGTCATTCAGGCGGGCGCTATGGCTAAGGGTGGAGAAGTATTTATTTTGGACATGGGAGAACCAGTAAAAATTTTAGATTTAGCAAATAATCTAATAAAACTTAGCGGATTTGAACCTGGTGAGGATATTAGTATAAAGTTTACTGGATTAAGACCTGGCGAGAAGCTTTATGAGGAACTTCTTATGAGTGAAGAGGGGATTACTAGTACAGAAAATAAGAAAATATTTATAGGAAAACCTATTGATATTAATACAGAAAATTTTAAAAAATCTTTAGATGTTTTAAAAAAAATTATTGACAAAGAAGATATTGAACTTATAGATAGTGTTATGAGACAGCTAGTAGATACATATATTAGACCTGAAGAGGCTAATAAAAAGGAGGTTATATGATGTATAATTTACTGCAACGATTTGTAGCTTTAGTATTATTGATTATTTTATCACCGTTGTTCTTAATTGTTTCTTTATTAATAAAGATAGAATCTAAAGGGCCTGTTTTCTTTAAGCAAGAGAGAATAGGAAAAGATAATATGAACTTTATGATATATAAGTTTAGATCAATGAGGACAGATACTCCTGATGTGGCTACTCATTTGCTTGATAACCCAGATATATTTATAACTAAGGTAGGAAAGTTTTTAAGAAAGACTAGTTTAGATGAGTTACCTCAGTTAATTAATATTGTTAAAGGTGAGATGCTTTTTGTGGGTCCAAGACCAGCTCTTTATAATCAGTATGATTTAAGAGATTTGAGAACTGAAAAAGGTGTTCATATGTTGTATCCAGGTGTTTCTGGATGGGCTCAAGTAAATGGTCGAGATGAGCTGGAGATATCGGAGAAAGTTGAATTTGATAGAGAGTATGTTGAAAAAAGATCTATTTTTATGGATATTAAGATAGTTTTTATGACTTTTATTAAAGTATTTAAAAGTGAAGGTGTAGTTGAAGGTAGTAAAAATATAAGTTAATAACTGCATAGTAGAAAGAAGGAAATATCAATGAAAGTATTAATTACAGGTGTAAATGGTTTTATAGGTAGCCATATATACAATGGATTAAAAGATAAACACGATATAATAGGCATATCACGTTCTAAGAATAGTGAAATATGTAATCAATATATATCATGTGATTTAACAGATAAAAATTCATTAGAAGAAATTATAAAAAATAACAAAGATATAGATGTCATAGTTCACTGCGCAGCATTAGCTCATAATAAAGGAAATGACTTATCATTTGATAGATTTCAACAGGTTAATTTTGGAGTGACTAAAGACTTAGTAGATTTAAGTAATAAATATTTAAATCTTAATAAATTTATATTTTTAAGTACTATCTCCGTATATGGAGAAAAAATGGATAAAAGTATTTATACAGAAGGGGATGAATGTTATCCGAGTTCACCTTATGCTGTAGCTAAGAAAAAATCTGAAAAATATATGCAAGATAATTGCAAATCTTCTTATTATATATTAAGGCTTGCACCTGTTTATAGCGATGAATTTAAGCTTAATATAAAAAGAAGAACAGAGATGAAAGGTTTAAATTATAGAGTAGGAAAAGGCGACAATAAACTAAGCTTATGTAATGTTAATAATATTGTGATTGCAGTGAAAGGAATAATTAGCAATAAAGCTACTAAAAATGAAATTTATAATATATCAGATAAAAGTATATACTCATTTTCAGATATGTTAGAAATGAACAAGGTATCTAAAATAAAGGTAGTAGTACCAAAGATTCTTATAGGTATATTATACAAGATAAATAAGATTGCTATTAAGAAACAGTTTATAGATGAAAATTCTATAAAACTAGTAAGTGATAATATATATTCATCAGAAAAAATATGTAAAAATATTAATCTTATATATAGATTAACTGATTTGAGGTAGATACAATGAAAACTTTAGTAGTTACACAATATTTTTGGCCAGAAGAATTTAGAATAAATGATATATGTGAAGGTCTAGTACAAAAAGGACATACGGTTGAAGTACTAACTGGTTTACCAAACTATCCATATGGAAAATTGTTTGATGGGTATTCCTTCTTTAAGAGAGGACAAAAACAATATAAAAATATTAAAATAAATAGATGTTACTTAAGTGAACGTGGACAAAATAGCTCTATTAAGTTAGCTCTTAATTATATTTCTTTTGTTATGAGTTCGTTATTTCATATTCCTAAGCTTATGACAAAGAAATTTGATAATATATTTGTATTCCAAGTTTCACCTATAACAACAGCTATACCAGCAATTATATTAAGTAAATTAAAGAAGATACCTTCTTCTATATATATACAAGATTTATGGCCTGAAACATTCTACTCAATTGTTAATATCAATAATAAAAACATCAAAAAAATATTTAAAAAAATATGTATTAAGATTTATGATTGTTTTGATCAACTTATTATAGCATCAGAGGGCTATAGAAAAATATTAGTTGATGCAGGAGTAGATGACAATAAAATAGTTTATTTACCTCAATGGGCTGAAGATATATATTCGGAAGTAGAAAAAGAAAAGGTAATAGAAAAATCAGAAAATGATTTTATAGTAACTTTTGCTGGAAATATCGGAAAGGCACAAAGTGTAGATACAATTATTGAGGCAGCTAATTTGTGCAAAGAAAAGAAAAATATAAAATGGATTATTTTAGGAGATGGAAGTGAGTTTTCGAATATAAAAACCATGGTTGAAAAATATAAACTGGAAGATACGGTAAGTTTGTTAGGAAGAAAACCATCATCAGATATGCCGAAATATTTCTCACAATCGGATGCATTAATAGTAACTTTGAAAGACACGGATATATTAAGGATTACATTACCAGCTAAAGTTCAGTCATATATGGCATCGGGTAAACCTATACTTGGAGCTATAAGCGGTGCAGGAATGGAAGCAATAACTGATAGTAAGTGTGGTATCGCATGCGAAGCAGAAGATTTCAATAACTTATATAAAAATGTAATTAAACTATATAATATGAAAAAAGAAGAAAGAAGTATTCTTGGAAATAATGGAAAGTATTATTTCATAAATAACTTTGAAAGAGAAATGTTGTTAAATAGATTAAATGAGTATTTAGACAATATTAATAAAAATATTATGGGAGATGAACAATATGTTTAAAGATAAAGTACTTTTAATAACTGGAGGAACCGGTTCTTTTGGAAATGCTGTTCTTGATAGATTTTTAGACACGGATATAAGAGAAATACGTATATTCAGTAGAGATGAAAAAAAACAAGAAGATATGAGAAGGACTTATAGAAATGATAAGCTTAAGTTTTATATAGGGGATGTAAGAGACTATAACAGTATAGACTATGCACTTAAAGGTGTGGACTATGTATTTCATGCAGCTGCTCTAAAACAAGTGCCATCATGTGAGTTCTACCCAATGCAAGCAGTACAAACAAATGTAATAGGAACTGAAAATGTATTAAACGCATGTATAAACAATGGAGTAAAAAAAGTTGTATGTCTAAGTACAGACAAAGCAGCTTACCCAATAAATGCAATGGGTATATCTAAAGCTATGATGGAAAAAGTAGCAATAGCTAAGGCTAGACAAGTACATCCAGAAGATACACTAATATCTGTTACAAGATATGGAAATGTTATGGCTTCCAGAGGTTCAGTAATACCACTATTTGTTGATCAAATGAAAAGAGGAGAGGATATAACAGTTACTGACCCTAATATGACTAGATTTATGATGAGTTTACCGGATGCAGTTGAACTTGTATTATATGCTTTTGAAAATGCAAGACAAGGTGATTTATTTATACAAAAAGCTCCAGCTGCTACAGTAGAATGTTTAGCACAAGCTATGACAGAATTATTTGATTCAAATGCAGGAGTAAAAGTAATAGGTACTAGACATGGTGAAAAATTATATGAAACTCTAGCAACTAGAGAAGAATTAGCTAAGTCAGAAGACTGTGGTGATTATTACAGAATATGTGCAGATAATAGAGATTTAAACTATGATAATTTCTTCAGTGATGGTAAACAACAAACATCAGCATTAGATGATTACCATTCACATAATACTACTAGGTTAGATGTAGAGAGCATGAAAGAATTACTATTAAAGTTAGACTACATAAAGGAAGAATTATCTAACTTTGAAGAGGAAAAAGCACTTATAGAGGTTGCGAGTACTAGGTAAGAGACAAAATTTTAATAGTTAGGGTGGAATATATGAAAAAGATATTAGTTACAGGTTCAAATGGATTTGTAGGGAAAAATACTGTAGTAGCTCTTAAAGAAACTAAAAAGTATGAAGTACTTACAATAGATAGACAAAATACAGAAGATGAATTAAAAGAAGCAGTTTTAAAGGCTGATTTTATAGTTCATTTAGCTGGAGTAAATAGACCGCAAAATACTGAAGAGTTTTATAAAGGAAACGGTGGATTAACTGAAAACATAGTAGAATTTTTAAAAGAAAATAATAAAAATACTTCTATATTGATAACATCGTCAACTCATGCAGTGTTGGATAATCATTATGGTAAGAGTAAGAAGCAGTCAGAAGAAGCTTTAATAAAATACAGTGATGAATGTGATGCTAAAGTTTATATATTCAGATTACCAAACTTATTTGGTAAATGGTGTAGACCTAATTACAACTCTGCTGTAGCAACATTTTGTCATAACATAGCTCATGATTTGGATGTATGGGTAAATGATTCAGCTATAGAACTAAGTTTAGTTTATGTAGATGATGTAGTAGCGTCAATAATGGATTCAATAGAAGATGAGAATATAATTAAGTTATCTAATTTAAATGAAGAAGTAGCAGTAACAACTACTGGTGCAAGTAGTTTACAAATAAATAAGTATTACTATGAAGTTACTACAGTTTATAAAAAAACTTTAGGAAATATAGTAGACAACTTAAAAATGTTTAGAAATATGAGAAATAGTTTATTAATACCAGACTTAAGTGATGAATTTAACAAAGCATTGTATTCAACATACTTAACATATTTAGAAGAAGATGATTTCTCATACTATCTAAAAAAGAATGAAGATAATAGAGGATGGTTAGCTGAACTTGTGAAATCAGAACAGTTTGGTCAAATGTTTGTGTCAAAAACTCACCCGGGAATAACTAGGGGTAACCACTGGCATCATACGAAAACTGAAAAGTTCATAGTAATACAAGGACAAGCAGCTATCAGATTTAGAAAAATAGATGGAGACAAAATTATTGAGTATATAGTAGATGGTGAAAAACCACAAGTATTAGATATACCACCAGGATATACTCATTCCATAGAAAATATAGGACAAGATGAAGTAATAACTCTTTTCTGGTCAAATGAAATGTTCAATCCAGAGAAGCCAGATACTTATTTTTTAGAGGTGAATAGATAATGAAAAAATTAAAGTTAATGACTATAGTGGGCACTAGACCAGAAATAATAAGACTTTCAGAAACTATTAAAAAATGTGATAAATATTTTGACCATATATTAGTTCATACAGGACAAAACTGGGACTATACTTTAAACCAAGTATTCTTTGAAGACTTAGAACTTAGAGAACCTAACTACTATTTAGATACAGTAGGTAAAAACTTAGGTGAAACTATGGGTAACATAGTAGCTAAATCTTATGAGGTTATTGCAAAAGAAAAACCAGATGCATTATTAGTGCTTGGTGATACTAACTCAGCTATGTCTGCAATATCTGCAAAGAGACTTAAATGTCCAATATTCCACATGGAAGCTGGAAACAGATGCTGGGACTGGAATGTTTCTGAGATGATAAATAGAAAGATAGTTGACCATATATCTGATATAAACTTACCATATACTGAACACTCAAGAAGATATTTAATATCAGAGGGTATAGATGGAAAGACAATATTTGTTACTGGTTCACCTATGCAAGAAGTGCTACAAGCACATATGGATAAGATAGAAAAAAGTGATGTATTAGAAAGGTTAAACATTGAAAAAGGAAAATATATATTAGTTTCTGCTCATAGAGAAGAAAACATAGATAATGAAGAAAACTTCATGGATTTAATGAACTCTATAAATAATATAGCTGAAAAGTACCAAATGCCAGTTATATATTCTACTCATCCAAGAAGTAAGAAGTATATAGAACAAAGAGAATTTAAATTCCATCCATTAGTTCGAAGTTTAAAACCATTTGGATTTATGGACTATAATCAGCTTCAAATGAATAGTTTTTGTGTACTTTCTGATAGTGGAACATTATCAGAAGAGAGTGCTATGTTAGATTTCGCAGGTGTTCTTATAAGAACTTCTACAGAAAGACCAGAAGTATTAGATAAAGGAACTGTAGTTATAGGTGGTATAAAAGGAAACGATGTTGAACAAGCTGTAGAGCTTGCGGTAAGTATGAGAAAAAATAATGAAAAAGTAGTATTAGCACATGATTATGTAGATACAAATGTTTCAGTAAAAGTTGTTAAATTAATACAAAGTTATACTCAAATTGTAAATAAGACAGTGTGGGGAAAATAATTTTGAGGAGATAATTAATAAATGAAATTCAAGAAAAAAATAAGGAAGCTTATTGAAATATTATGTGGTGTTATAGGATTTGTTAATCCAATAATACCAAAAAAACAAAATAAAATATTTATATATAATAGTAAACCTGGTTATCAAAATAACTATGCAATATATAATTATATTATCGAAAATAAATTAAATGAAAAATATAAAATATATTACTCTATGCCTAATATTAAAAATGTAATAAAAAAAGAAAAAAATATTTATTTAAATTATAGTTTATTAAAATCTATGTTGCATTATATTACAGCAAAATACGTATTTTTTGATACAGGAAATATTAGGATTAGGCCTTCTAAAAATCAAATTGTAATGAATTTATGGCATGGAACACCGTTTAAATCAATAGGATTTCTATCAAAAAATGTTGAAAAAGATTTACCACGTAATTTGATGAATACATTTAGTAAAATTCTTGTAAGTAGTAGCAACATGAAAGATGTGTATATAAAATCATTTAATTTAAATAATGATCAAATATTTTTCTCTGGACACCCAAGAAATGATTTATTACTAAGTAATAAAGATGTTTTTTCTGAATTAAATATAGATAGAACAAAGTTTGATAAGGTTATAATGTGGATGACTACATATAGAATATCTAAAGATGGCAGGTTATGCCATACAAGTAATGAAAATTGGAGTGATACCAATCTGCCATTGATAACTAATCAAGACGCCATACTAAAAATGAATGAAATATTAAAGAAAAATAATATATTGCTGTTACTAAAAATGCATACTACTTCAAAAGAGTCTAAAGTAATAGTTGAGGGTAATACAAATATTAAAGTATTAGAGGAGCAAGAGTATACAAGTAAAAATATTCAATTGTATGAGATATTAGGTAAAACTGATGCATTAATAACAGATTATTCATCAGTATTTATAGACTATTTATTATTAAATAGACCAATAGGTTTTATAGTAGATGATATAGAAGATTATGAAGCTAAAAATGGATTTAACTTAGAAAAGCCATTAGATTATATGCCAGGAAAACATATATATGAATTTGATGGATTAGAGAAATTCTTTAATAACTTGAGTTCTACTGTTAGTGAGTATGAGGAAAAGAGAATTAAGGTATCGAAATACTTCAATGAATATAATTATGAAAATAATTGTAAGTTTATCTTAGATTCAATGGGAATAAAAATATAGCAAAAGGAGAATGAGTATAAATTGAAAGTATGTTTTTGTAGTACATTTTTAAATGATGAGAAAGAGGCTATATTAAATTCAAAAATTGCTCCATCTGTATCAACTCATAATTTTAATATTAATTTATTAAATGGATTAAGAAAAAATTTAGGCAGTGATTTAACAATTATTAATACAGAAAAGTTAGCATCTTTTCCGAATTATAGAAAAGTGTTAATAAAGTCTACAAGAGAGATTAATGATAAAATAGGTATGTATTTTAATATTGGTAAAATAAATTTGCCAATATTAAAAGATATAATAGAGTATTTTAAATTAAAAAATCAATTAGAAAAATGGATAAAATTTAATAATAAAGACGCTATGTATATATGTGCGTATGGGCGAAGATTGTCTCATGTATTAGCAATAAATAAAATGAAAAAAATATACCCTGAAATTACAACATGTATGGCACTAGCTGATTTATCTGGAAATTTAGCTTGTAAAACGGCATCATATGGAAGAATAAAAGATCAAATAGCTAATATGTTATTAGATTTTCAAATTAATCAATCTAAAAAATTTGATAGTTTTGTTTTGCTAACTAAACAAATGTATGAATATTTAAAGTTAAATAATAAGCCCTTTACCATAATTGAAGGAATATATTCTACAGATTTAATGAATAGTAATGCGGATATAAATGAAAACACTAGTGAAGAGAAGATTATTGCATATTCAGGTATTTTATCTAGTCAGTATAATGTTGACAACTTACTTGATGTATTTGAATTGATACAAGATTCAAATTATCAGTTATGGCTATTTGGAGATGGAGATTTAAAAAGTAAAATAGCTGAAAAAAGTAAAAGCGATAATAGAATTAAATTTTTTGGATATGTGGATAATAAGTCTTTAAAAGAACACTTAAATAAAGCAACAGTTCTAATAAATCCTAGGCAAAATATAGGTGAGTATACCAAGTATAGTTTTCCTTCAAAAGTAATCGAATATTTGACACTAAAAAAACCTGTTATAGGTTATAAATTGGATGGTATGCCAGATGAATATGATAAATATATATTCTATCCGAATGATAATACAGTAGAGTCATTAAAATATGAAATTGAAAAAGTGTGCAATTATAATAGTGATCAACTACATGAGATAGGAGAAGTCAATTATAATTTTATTTGCGAGTATAAGAATAGTACAGTGCAAACTAATAAAATATTAAGTATGTTTAAAAATATGGAAGGCGAAAAATTATAAAATGCGAAATAAAAAATTATTGCCAATGATTTTAATACAATTGTACTTATTTATTACATTAATACTTTTTGTTTTTGGTCCATGGGATTTCAAAGTTAATAATATGGTGAATTTAATACTATTATTATTTATTTATCAGGTATTTCTGCTATATGGATATTTTATAGGAATAAATGGAATTAAAGTAGGTAGAAATGTTTCGTTTAACTGTGAAGAATCTAATATAAAATTATTAAAGAAATTAATGATTTTTTATACATTTGTTTTATTAATTGAGGTAACAAGAAGTTTAGGGTTGACATCAATTAGTATTAGTCAAATTATAGAAAAACTTATAATTGGAATAAAAAATCCTCAAAGTGGATATTTAAGTAAACTAGAAGTAAATAATTCAAATGTTTTTCTAGGAAGTTTTGGGACTATAATTATGTTTATAGCTAGCCCAATTTCATATGCAATGATGCCTTTAATTATATACTACTTTAAACAATTAGATAAAAAATATAAAATATTGGCTAGTTTTATTATATGCTTAAATTTAACTAAGTATATTGCTACTGGAACAAATAAAGGAATATTTGATTTTGTAATAATTTATATTTCTTATATATTATTAAAGTATTTAAAAAATAAAAATTCAACGATAAATAAAAATAAAATTAAAATGTTTACAATAATAATAGTTTTATGTTCAATTTTATTTACTACATTCAGTCATATGATAGGAAGTAGAGCGTTTGGTACATATCTAAATAGTGGGAGTAAATTGGCTAGTACTGTAAGTATAGATGATGATTCAATAGTAATGAGTTTTACTCCAACAATTTTAAAAAAGCCAGTCATACTGCTTAGTAGTTATTTATGTCAAGGATATTATGGTTTATCACTTTCAATGGAAGTTGAAAATACACCAATGCTCGGATTTGGGAATTCTATTTTTTTAGTAGATCAAATTTCAGAAAAATATGATATAAACCAATATACTTTACAAAAAAAAGTTGAAAATAAATATGGTTGGAACTCTAGAGTACAGTGGTTTTCAATGTATTCGTGGATTGCAAATGATGTAGGATTTATAGGGGTATCATTATACATGTTATTATTAGGTTTATTTTTTGCATTGGTATATAAGGATGCAATAGTTAATGATAATATAATAGCAAAAGTTTTATTTTCATTTTTACTTATTCAATTTATATTTATACCTGCAAATAACCAATTAATGCTTACAATGAATTCTACTATTAGTACAATATTTTTTACAATACTGTGGTTTATTAGTAAGAAAATAAGAGTCAAGAAAAATTAAGATATTTAGGAGTATTAATTATGAAGAGAGTAATTACATATGGAACGTTTGATATGTTACATTATGGACATATTAATTTATTAAAAAGAGCTAAAGAAAATGGTGATTATTTAATTGTGGCACTATCTACTAATGAATTTAATGAAATTAAAGGCAAGAAATGCTTTTTTGATTATAAAAAAAGAAAGATATTGCTTGAGGCAATTAGATATGTAGACCTAGTTATACCTGAAGAGAATTGGAATCAAAAAAAGGATGATATTATAAAATATCAAATTGATAAATTTGTAATAGGAAGTGATTGGGAAGGTAAGTTTGATTATTTAAATGAATATTGTGATGTAGTTTATTTAGAGAGAACACCAGAGATATCAACAACAATGATAAAAAACAAATTAGGAGAGATAGTATAAGGGAAGTAATTTATGCGTAATAAGCAAGTATTTGATGATGTGGAAAGGATAACGATTAATTGAGTAATAAGATTAATTTTGAGGAGAAAAAATGAGTAAAGTTTTAAAAGCAACAATTGGGCTAATGTTAATTACAATGGTATCGAAAATATTGGGGTTTAGTAGAGAATTAGTACTTGGAGCTGTTTATGGAGTATCTACAATAAGTGATGTATATATAACTGCAATGAATATACCAACAGTGTTATTCACATCAGTAGGGGTAGCATTAGCAACAACATTTATTCCATTATATTACGAAAATTTAGAATTGGGTGGAAAAGAGAAAGCTGCAAAATTCACAAACAATATAATCAATATAGTATTGATTATAAGTATTATTATGTCTTTACTATGCTTTTTATTTGCTGATCAAATAGTAAAAATATTTGCTATTGGTTTTAAAGGCAATACTTTAAATATGGCAGTCAAATTTACTAAGATAATGATTTTCAGTGGGATTTTTATAGGAATAAATCATATTATGACATCACTTCTACAGGTCAAAGGGAAATATGTAATACCAGGATTTATAGGGATTCCATATAATATAATAATTATTTGTTCTATAATGTTTAGTGATGATAAATATATATATATATTACCTATTGGAACATTAGTTGCTATATTAAGTCAATTTGTATTTCAATATTTTTTTGTGAAAAAAGATGGATTTAAATATCATTTTGTATTTGATTTAAAAGATGAATATGTGAAAAAAATGGTTTTATTGATTATGCCAGTATTTATAGGTGTTGCTGTAAATCAAATTAATGCTCTAATAGACAGAACTATAGCTTCAACATTGGTTGAAGGTAGCATTTCAGCACTAAACTATGCTAATAGATTGAATAGTTTTGTTATAGGATTGTTTATATCTACTTTAAGTGCTGTAATATATCCAACACTCGCAAAAATATCTTTCAATGATAAAGAAAAATTTATAAGTTCGATATCTACTAGTATAAATTGGGTGATAATATTAATAGTTCCAATTTCAATAGGTGCAATAGTGCTATCAGAGCCTATAGTAAGGATACTATTTCAAAGAGGCGCTTTTGATACTATTGCGACTAAAATGACTTCTACTGCATTATTATTTTATTCTATAGGAATGCTAGGATTTGCAATTAGAGAAATATTGAATAAGGTTTTTTATTCTTTACAAGATACTAAAACACCTATGATAAATGGTATTATTGCTGTTGTACTAAATATTGTATTAAATATCATATTATCAAAAATTATGGGATATGCAGGGCTAGCGTTGGCAACAAGTATATCAGCTATAGTTTGTATATTATTATTGTTTAAAAGTTTAGAAAATAAAATTGGATATTTTAGACAAGATAAAATTAAAATAGTATTTTTCAAATCTTTAATATCAGGAATTATTATGGGTGTAATAACTAAAATTTCATTTTGCTACTTAGTTAAAATAACATCATCAGAACTGTTATCCTTATTAGTTTCGATAATAATAGGAATGCTTATTTACGGAATTTTAGGGATAGTTATGAAAAATGAAGAAATAAGTTTGTTAATAATTAAAATAAAAGAAAAGTTGAGAATTCGTAAATTTAAGATAGAGTAAGATAAATTAAAATTGTATGTTTAACATAAAAAGCTTAATATTAGAATATATAGTGAACAAGAGATTAGAGGAAGTAAGTATTATAGAGTATTTAGCTAAAATATAAGCTACAGTAGTTTTTGTAGAAAGTAATTGCAAATGATAATACGACTTATCTAGAGTTGAAGTTAATAATGTAGATAGTCTATTGATAAAAAATTTTGAAGGTATATTATAAATATTAGCTAATGACTTAAAACAAAATCCAATAAATGGAGAGTATCAAGAGTGAATACTAAATGGATATTCATGGTAAATCAATAAGATATAAATTTGTACCATTATTTTAATACATAAAAATAATAGTTAAAAATCAACAGGAATGAAGATAAGTGTTAAAAAGTAAAGGATATGTTTTCTTTTAATGAAATATGATGATAATAATATCGCTAATACTTATAGTCAAACTAAGTTGTCATAGGAAAATGATGAAGTCGTTTTATGAAGTTCATGGAACTTAATATGTGTCTCTTTATTATTTAAATGTAGCTGGTGTATATTTGTTAATCATTATAATACTAAAGATGGGATTTGCATAAAGAATTATATCGTATTATGTGCGCACATAATGTGTAGTACCCATGTTTCTTGTTCAGTTCCTATGTTCTTAGGATAATTTTTTAACAAATGTTTTTTGAGGACCGTATTAGCAACCGATCCACTGCGTGTCTCAGAAAAAAAGCTGGGAAACGATGAATATGTCGGAAAGTGAAGTTTGGCCCGCGTAGCGAATATGAGATGGAAGAAATAAAGTAGTAAACAGAGATAAAGGATACGCCGTCCTGCCATATCTAATTAGTAGAGGGTGTCTCAAAATGATTTTTTGAATCATTAAAATAGACATCCTTTTTTTAATGTCTATACATGAAATATTTTTCTACTATTCCAACGTAAGCGTCAAAAAATTGACTCTTTGAATAAGTATTAGCAAGACCAAGTCAGTGACGTGCCGTGGTCAAGTGACCCCGGCAGGTTGTGCAAAAAGTCCCTAAATATGGAGTAATAAGTTTTATATTCCTACCATGTCTACAATTGTATGCAAATTATAAAGTATGTCTTACATTACCATATCCATAATTTACCCTCCAAATTTCTATTTTATATTTTGTGCTTTTGTGTTGTGCATTAATGCAAAATTGCCTATAAGTGCACGCATACACATAGGCGACTATTTTTTTCTATATTTTTTATAATAATTAATTAAATGCATATATATATATAGAAACACTAAGCACAACCTTAGTTAAAATACTGCCCTTACTAATTCTTAACCTGTGCTTAAATTTGAACTTATGCTTGCGCTTACACAAATAAGTACAGTATATTTACTACTATTTTGTGCTTACTGTACTTATCTCCTAGTTTTATTAATAGAAGAGCACTAAGTCTTTTATTTATTATTTCTTATAAATGTTATTTAAAGTCCGTATAAAGGATATCTTGCTTTACCTGTTCTGTTTGATGATAGCCTTTCCCATCCACCTATACGATTTATAATTGATTCTATAACATAAGAATCTGTGCGTTTTAAGTCTTGGCACTACTTATCCTTTTAAAAATAGTTCTTACTCATCTTTATAAGTAGCAATTGCTTTTGCCCATTTGGGAACAAGAACAAGAGAAACTGCTATGCTTATATATACCTCTACATAGAGGTATATATAGGCATATAGTATATAGTATATAGTATATAGTATTTAAGCTTTATATATCATATAGTATTTCTTGTTCCACTTGTTCTATGGGTTTAATATTCTCTATTTTTACACGTTTTTTTGAGGAACAAGAAAATAAATTAGTAGGAATGAGTATTAGAGTTGTTTCTCTATAGTCAGTTTTATGTACTTATCAAAATATTTTTTATCAGCTTTATCTTCATTATCACAATAAAAATAAGCTAAAAATTAACAAAATTAGAATTGGGTATGAATGGTTAAAATAGAATTTTTTGCAAAATCATATTTTGTCATGTAAAATAAAACTAAAAGTAGTTAAGAATAAAGGGGTAAACAATATATTAAATTACTTTTTTATCAATGATTTCAATTAAAGAATTAAGATGGGCCATACCCTTAGGTATAGCAATGGATCTAAATCCAATATATCTATATATAACTTGTGTTGTAGGATCATCTATCATAGCAGTACCAGTGGTACTAGCATTTAGGCAAGTTATAGATTTTTTTAGACATAGAAAATATTTTAATAAAGTAATTAGATGGATTGATAAAAAAATAGAGGGAAGAGCTAAGAAGTTAAAAACTGCCAGTATGATAGGACTTATAGTCTTTGTTGGAGTACCACTACCTACTACGGGGTCTTGGTCTGCTTCAGCATTGGCATCTATTTTTAAGATGAGAATAGTAGATGCATTTCTTGGAATATTTATAGGAAATGCCATAGCTGGTGCTATTATGCTAACTGTTTTCATGCATGTGGCTGATGGAAGTAGTATAGAACTAATATTAATAGCTTTAGTTGCTATGGTCTTAGGTCTTTATTTTATGAAAAAAAGAAAAAGAAACAAAGAAAATATAAGCGCAAATTAAGCTATATTACAAATAGCGCACTTGGCTAGGGGAAAAGTAGATAATTAGACAAGCTAACATATGGGGTTGGACTTAAGGGATATGGAGGATAATATGAGTAAAAAAGTAAAAAAAGCAATTATACCAGCAGCAGGATTAGGTACTAGATTCTTACCTGCAACAAAAGCACAAGCAAAGGAAATGTTACCAATAGTAGATAAACCAACGCTACTATATATAATAGAAGAGGCAATAGAGTCTGGTATAGAGGAAATATTAATAGTTACAGGAAGAAATAAAAAATGTATAGAAGATCATTTCGATAGAAGTGTAGAGCTTGAACTTGAGAAAAAGGGGAAATCTGCCATGTTAGAAATGGTACAAGATATATCGAACATGGTCAACATACACTATATAAGACAAAAAGAGCCTAAAGGACTTGGACATGCGGTACACTGTGCAAAAAAATTTATAGGAAATGAACCTTTCGCAGTGCTGCTTGGAGATGACATAGTAGATGCAAAAACTCCATGCTTAAAACAAATGATAAATACTTACGATGAATACAAAACTTCTATATTAGGTGTTCAAGAAGTAGACAAAGATAAGGTAAATAAATATGGAATACTTGATGTTAAACATATAGAAGATAGAGTATATAAAGTAAAAGATATGGTTGAAAAGCCAGCTGTAGAAGAAGCCCCTTCAAATATAGCAATTCTAGGAAGATACATAATAACTCCTGAAATATTTAACATATTAGAAAATCAAGAACCAGGAAAAGGTGGAGAAATCCAACTTACTGATGCCCTTCAAACGTTAGCTACAAAGGAAGCAATATATGCATACAATTTCGAAGGAAGAAGATATGATGTGGGTGATAAATTAGGGTTCTTAGAAGCTACTGTTGATTTTGCACTTAAGAGGCCAGAATTAAGAGATGATTTTGAATCATTTTTAAAAAGTAAATTAGAAAAAATAGAAAAAAATATTCTAGATGAAGTGGCGGTAACTGTTTAATATAAAAAAACTAATGATTTAATCTGATTAATCCAATTAACGCAAGGGGGTAACATTTTTGTGCCCCCCTTTAGATAAAAGATAGAGAATAAGGGGGAGTTAATAAATGGCAGTTTTAGTAACTGGGGGAGCCGGATATATAGGAAGTCATACTGTGGTTGAATTATTGAAGGAAGGAAAAGAAGTAGTTATTGTTGATAATTTTTCAAATAGTTGTCCTATAGTTTTAGATAGGATAAGAGAAATAAGTAAAAAAGAATTTAAATTTTATGAATTAGATACTAATGATGAAGTCGCTTTGGAAATAGTATTTAAAGAGAATAAAATAGATTCTGTAATACATTTTGCAGCTTTTAAGGCAGTTGGGGAATCTGTCGCAAAACCTTTAGAGTATTACAAAAACAATTTATGTAATACATTAACAGTTTTAAGTCTGATGAAAAAACATGGAGTTAACAAGTTTGTTTTCTCTTCATCAGCAACAGTATATGGGGATCCACATACTTGTCCTATAACAGAGGATTTTCCATTAAGTACTACAAATCCTTATGGAGCAACAAAACTTATGATAGAGGATGTGTTAAGGGATATATGTAAGGCAGATCCTAATTTTCATGTATCTATTCTTAGATATTTCAATCCAGTGGGAGCTCATGAAAGTGGGCTAATAGGGGAAGATCCTAATGATATTCCAAATAATTTAATGCCATATATTTCTCAAGTAGCAGTAGGTAAGTTGGAACAATTAAGTGTATTTGGAAATGATTATAATACACCTGATGGAACAGGAGTCAGAGACTATATACATGTAGTTGATTTGGCCCAAGGTCATTTAAAAGCTCTAGATAAACTGGATAGTTTGCCAGGATTAGTTACTTACAACTTAGGAACAGGAAATGGTTATAGTGTACTTGATATGATAAATGCTTTTAGTAAAGCAAGTGGCAAGGAAGTTGCTTATAAAATAGTAGGCAGAAGACCAGGAGATGTTGCTATGTGCTATGCAGACTCAAGTAAGGCTAACAAAGAACTTGGTTGGGAAGCTAAGTTTGACGTGGACGATATGTGCAAAGACACTTGGAGATGGCAAAGTAATAATCCTAATGGATATAAAGAACTAGCATGCTGTAAAAATTAAACTTTAGATTTGTAAGGATGTATCTTTTTACTTAGATACATCCTTTTGTTATTATTAGTAAATAATATTGATTTTAAAATATAATCTCAAAATATACTGTATTTAAATAGGAAATATGTACATAAGCTGATTGGAAAAATGGCAATTTAATGTTAAGGTATTAATAATATAAGAAAATATATATTAAGTAGAGGAGAAATAGTGGTGAAAATAAAAACATCAATGCTTACTATAATGAATATCTTCAATTTAAAGACTAATAGTAACAAACTATACAGTACAGAATACATAAAAAAACAGGAAGAGCAATTTATATGCAATAATTATTTTGGAAATAGTAAAAATGATTATGAATACAAGTCAGGAAATATACCAATATTAATATCTGCACCTCATACAGTTAAACAATGGAGAAATGAAAAATGCAAAAAGGCAGATATTTATACAGGAGCGCTAGCTAAAACATTACATAGATCCACAGGAGCACACGTAATTTACAAAGCTAGGACTAATGGAGATGAAAATTGTACAACCAGAGAAACAGAGTATCGTAAAAAAATAAAAGAAATAGTTAAAAAAAAAGGCATAAAATTAATTATAGATTTACATGGTATTGCTTCGGACAAAGACAGTGATATAGATATAGGAACTGGAAATAGTAGCAATATTAATTTACTAGGACAAGACTACATATTATCTTTAATAGAAAGTTCTTTAGGCAAAAATAACTATACAGTTAATAAATATTTCACTGGTGGAAAAACTTATACAATATCTACTTATTGTGCTTCAAAGTTAGGTGTACCTACATTACAATTAGAGATAAATAAAAAATATAGAAGTTCAAACAGTAAGAACTTTAGCTATATGGCAAACAAATTAACTGCAATGATTAATGATCTTTCTAATAAAGTATATACACCTGAGGATAAGTAAAAAATAACCCCTAGGTCATATTTTACGACTTAGGGGTTATTTTTTTACTTACTAGGAGATTATAATGATTTTATGGCTGTGAAAAACTGCTACATTGTTGTATTACCAATACGTTCCTAGAAGAGTAAAAAAGTAAATTTTGAGCAACGGAGTTGCCTGAAGTGGTAACGAAGGCATCTCGTTGGCGATATGAGCGAAGCGAATTTTTTATAAAGGATAATAAAATCCTGTTATTACATTGTTTTTTAAATAAACTGCTAAAGCAAGAATCATGATGCAAAATATTATAAAAGCAAAATCCATACCTTTCAATTTTTTATAGCTATACCATGTTCTTTTCTTTTTCTTACCGAAAGATCTTAGTTCCATGGCATTTGAAACAGTTTCTATTCTTTTAATAGAAGAAGAAACTAGAGGAACAAATATTGTAGTGTAATTTTTCAAAATTTCACTTATACTACCTTCACTTTCACGGAAAGCTAGTCCTCTTGCTTGTTGAGCATCTAGAATGTCTCTGTACTCGCGTTGAACATCTGGTATATATCTAAATGCAATGTTTACGGCATAAGCTATTTTGTATGGAATACCTATTTTATTTAAACTGCTGGCAAATTCACTTGGATGTGTTGTGAATATAAATATGGCAGTTATAGGCATTAGCACTGCATATTTTAATGATATAGTTAAAACATAGAATAGAGTTTCTTTGTTTATATATGAATATCCTATGTTTATTAATTCTGTATTAGTACCGACTAATTCGCTTCCGTATTGTGGAGTGATTAGTAGTATAAAAATCACATTTATTATATTGAAAACAACCATTATCCATAGTAGTGGTTTTAATGTTTTTGATGGTATTTTTGCGAAATAAAGCATTATAATACTAGCTGCTGCCATAACTAGAAATACTCTTATATCAAGAAACATCACTGTTATAATTGTCCATGTAAGAAATAATAGTATTTTGCTTACACCACTTAATCTATGAAAAATAGAGTCACCATCAATATAAAGAGTTTGGGCCCTACTCATTGCCTTTCACCTGTCTTTCGTAATCTATAAAGAATTGTACAAAATCATTTGTATTTTTTATGTTAACTGCTTTTGCTAAAGTTGATAATGACGTTTCTTTTAAGTTTGCTTGTTTTATAATGTTTTCATCGGTTAAAATGTATGATGGCTTATTATCTGCTATTTTTTTACCGTTAGAAAGTACTACGGCTCTGTCACAATATTCCAGAGTTAACTGCATATCGTGAGTTATAAGAATTATGGAAATTCCCTTATTTGCCAATGATTTTATAAATTCCATAAATTCTGTGTAGTGTTTGTGGTCTTGTCCAGCAGTTGGTTCGTCAAGAATTATAACATCTGGATTTATTGCCAATATTGAAGCTATAGTTACCCTTTTTTTTTGGCCATAGCTAAGTGCTCCAATAGGCCAATTTCTATATGGATATAAACCGCATATTTTTAACACTTCCTCGACCTTTATATCAATTTCTTCTTTAGAGTATCCTCTGCACTTTAATCCTAGGCCAATTTCATCTTTTATCATATGTTGAGATATCATTTGATTTGGATTTTGCATTACATATCCTATAGAAGAACTTCTTTTCTTTATGCTCCAAGAATCTATACATTTATTCTTTAAAAATACACTACCGTCTTTGTATTTTAAAATTCCTGTTATAAGTCTACATAAAGTTGATTTTCCTGCACCGTTATTTCCTAAAATAGCTAAGATTTCACCTTTACTAAGATTAAAAGAGATATTTTCTAAAGTATTTTTATTTTTGTTATGAGAAAAAGCTAAATTATTTATCTCAAGAATTTTTTCTTCATTATTATTGTCCTTTATAGAAGTATTTTTAGAATTATTCTTAAACCAATTTTTTATATTTTCCTTAGATTCCTCATCTAATTTCTTAAAGTCCGTTAATTTATTTATTTTTTTAAAATTACAATTTGCATATTTCATAGCTGATACGTAAAGAGGTTCTCTAAGTCCGCTTTTTTCTAATAAATTTGATTTCAAAATATCATCAGGTGTACCAATAGCTTTAACTTTACCTTTGTCTATGATAATAACTTTATCAAAGAGTTGATCCAGAACATCTTCTATTCTATGTTCAACTATTATAATAGTTTTATTTGTTCTTTTATGAATATCATTTATTAATTGCATAATTTCTTTTCCAGAAGCAGGATCTAAATTGGCTAAAGGCTCATCGAAAAGTAAGACTTCAGCATCACTTCCAAGAACTCCAGCTAAAGAAACTCTTTGCTTTTGCCCTCCAGATAATTCATGAGGACTTCGATTAATAAAATCAACCATATTTACTAATTCTAGTGCATCAATAACTTTCACTTTCATTTCATTAACTGGTATTGCATCATTTTCAAAACTAAATGCTACATCTTCTCCAACAGAAAGACCTACAAACTGAGAGTCTTGGTCTTGCATTATTGTACCAATTTTTTTACTTATATCTGATAAACTTTCTTCGTAAGGTTTAATATTGTCTACTATAACTGAACCTTCCATTTCACCATTGTATGAAAAAGGAATAAGTCCATTTAAACAATGAGAAAGAGTGGATTTTCCAGAACCACTTGGCCCCACCATTAAGACTTTCTCTCCCTTATCTATAGTAATATTTATATCCTTTAAAGTTTTATCAACTACATTGTTATATTTAAAACTAAAGTTTTTAAAACTTATCATATTATTCTCCTTAATGTTAATAATATTGAGACTTTTACTCCTCAATTTTTAAGCCATTATTTTTTTTATTTGCTCTAACAAATCCTAGTATAGTTGGAACGCCAACTCCTAAGAATACTATTGCGTTTGTGAATATGGCAAGAGCCACTTGAATTTTCATTTTGTCTAGAGGCTCCCCCATAACAACTACATCGAAGCCTGCAGCAAATATAAATGCTAAGATAATACCAATCATACCTGTAATTACAAGATATGAGACATGAAACTTATTACATAATCCATCTTTTATACTAAACTTCTTACATTTGAAAACTAAACCCATGAAAAGACCCATAATACCAGAGCTTGCAACCCAGCCCCACCAGATTCCCCAACCGGCAATCATGTCAGTTAGCATATGTCCTAAAAATCCCATTGAAAATCCCACCAATGGACCAAATAGAGCAGAGAAGATAGCAAGTAAAGCTATAGCAGGTTTTAATTGTGTGTTAGGGCCTATGGGAATTCCAACAAACCCTAAGGCTCCATAAAGAGCAGCAGCAACACCTATGGTTACTATTGTTTTTGTATCTATTTTGATCATATTACTCTTTTTTCTCCATTCATTTCTTTATATTTAAAATTTATTAATGAACTTTTATATAAAAAATCTCTTTCTGATAAGAAAGAGATTATACACGTAATCTTATCTTCCAGAATTCTTCTGTAGGAATTAGCACCTTTGTCTTTAGACCGGTTGCTGGGTTTCATAGGGCCAGTCCCTCCACCTCTCTTGATAAGGAATATTTGATTTTATGTGAGTTCCACAAAATATTCTACAAAATGAGTCGAAATTTGTCAAGCTTAAAAATGTAGTAATAAAATTTAACTTGTAATTTAATAAATAATTTATAGAAAAATTACATTTATAAAGAAGTTATAGAGGAAAACGATATTTTAATGTATAGTAATATTAGATTTAAAGTAAAAGTGGGGGGAATATATGAGTAAATTAAAGAAAGTTTTATCTACAATATTAGTAGTAGGTATGGTAATTACTTGCGGGTTCGCAAAAAGTGTTGATGCAGCTTCTGTATACGGCAACAGTAATTCGAATATTAGTAATGGAGGATATGCAGCTTCAAATGGAAACTATTCATATGCAAGAAGTAGTAATGCATATGAAAAAACTAAAGATTCAAATTACTATTATATTTACAGAACTTACAAAAATGGAAGTACAAAGAAACAAATAGTAAATAATGCAGCAGAAGAGCCGTACATAAATGTGGTTGGAAAATATATGTATTATGTAGGAGTATATGATTCTGGTAATAGCTATGGTATTTATAGAGTTAAAACTGATGGTACTGGAAAAACTAGATTAATAAATAATTATGAATATAGTCCGATTATAGTAAAAGATAATTATTTATATTATATAAAAGAAAATATAAATAGTTATTCTGATGAAGTAATGTCTTTACGTAGTTACAACTTATCAACTAAAAAAACTGTTTCAACTTTATATACTACAACATCTAGAGATATAGAAAGTATGTCATTATCTGGAGATTACATCTATATATCAGCTACTGGATATGATAATTCTATAATATACAAAATAAATACAAAAACTAAAAAAAGAACAACTGTTTATAAATATCAATCTGGCAAAAAAGAAGAATCATACATAAATAATATGGTTTATTATGAAGGAAATATTTACTATACGGTATATAATGATAAAGATCTTTATAATGAAAATGACGATACTTGTGAAGTGCATAAGGTATCATCAACTGGAAAAAATAACAAATGTTTATCAAAATATTTCACTACGGGTATAAATTTGTACAATAATAAAATGTACTATATCAATACAAGTGGTAGTGTATGTTCAATGAATTTAGATGGAAGTAGTAGAAAAACTATAAAAAAAGCGAGCAAGAATCAATGGAATTATGGCATTAATATTGCAAACAGCAGAATGTATTATGGCAGAATAGTATTTGACCAATATGATGAATTTGATGATATACTTAGCGACAATATATATAGAACAACTTTATCAGGTGGTTCTATGACTAAAATGTAGAAATTATAAAAAGACTGTAGTATAAGAAATTAAATCTTTACTACAGTCTTTTTGTTTTAAATTAATAATTAAGTTGTATATTACTATTATCTTTTAAATACTCGTTTTTATCCATGTCAATATCATTATTTATAAAATCTTGTAAAACTTTTCTTGAGTTTAAATCGTATAACCAAACCCAACCAGCATTTTTATATTTTCCACCTTTAACATGAACATCATCAATTATTGGGAATTCTCCTTGTTTTATAGTTAAAGGTTTAAAGTTGTATGCTGTAAATGCTATATCTATTAAATCTTTTGGTGTAAGATTAGTAGATACGTATGGAAGTAATGTATTTAATAAACTAGGATATTTAGAAAAATCTTCTTCTTTCATAGTATTTATAACAGATAACATAACTTCTCTTTGCCTCTCATCTCTATATATGGCACTATCTACTTTTCTTATTCTCGTATAAGCAATAGCTTGGTATCCATTGATTCTTTGTTTACCAGAATGAGTTATAAGTTCCATATTACCCTTACTAGAATAAGTACATTGTTTGTAAGAACCTGGTATCATTTCATTTATAGACTTAATTTCATATTCTTTAATATCTATATCTACTCCACCTATTAAAAATATAATATTCATCAAATTATCAAAATCAACTTGAATAAATTTGTCTAACTTTATTTGGAAATTTTCCTCTATAGTTTGGAATAGCAACTTTTCTTTACCCCAAAAATAAGCTGCATTCAATTTTCCCTTACCCTTACCTGGAATATTTACATAAGTATCACGAGCAAGAGATGTTAATTTAATATTTTTGTTTTTAGCATCAATAGTTGCAATCATCATACAGTCAGAACGAAAAGCAAGTTCTTTCTCTCTACCATCAGTACCTAATAATAATATGTTTGTTACGCCATCTACAGTTTCGTATTTTGATTTGTAAGCATTTTCAACTTTAGTGCTTGTTGTATTTAACTTGTTATAAAAATGATAAAAAGTGAATAAAGGAATAGTTATTATTAATGCTAATAATATAATTACCACTTTTGTAAATTTAAATTTTTTGTTTTTCTGCGTCAAAAAATCCCCTCCGTTTTTCATTTAATTGAAATTCATAATTGTATTATAACAAATATTGTAAATTTACACACTATAACATAAAAACTATACATATTTATATAGTAATTCAACACAAATTAACTATTTAATTTGTGTGATAAGATAAGCGCTTCAACATAAGAAATAAGTGAATTTTTTTGTTTGAAAAACTTACTAATATAAGATACAATAAAATTATTATATGTAAACAAAGGGAATACAATGGATAACTATGTATATAGCTGCAAAGATGGTAAGGAAATAGTACCTATTATGGAAGAGATAATAAAAAATGGGGGACAATGCAAACTAAGGGTAACAGGATATTCAATGACACCTATATTAAAACATCTTCGTGACAGTGTAATATTGACATCGCCAGAAAACAGATTTATTGAAAAAGGTGAAATTGTATTTATAAAAAGGCATACAGGGCAATTTGTCCTTCATAGAGTATATAAAATAATAGATGATAATACTTTTATTATGAATGGTGATGCACAACAGTGGGTAGAAGCTGTTAGAAATGATCAAGTTATAGGAGTTTGCTCTAAAATTATAAGAAATGATAGGGAGATTTCCTGTGACAATTGGAGATATAAAAGTATAATAAAAATATGGCAGTTTTTTAGACCAATTAGAAACTATATTTTTAAAGTTAACAATATTGTAAAGACAATTGTCACAAGAGAAGGCAAATAAGGAGAGGATATATTGAAAAAGGTATTCACAATTATAATATCTGCTATCTTAATATGTCTAATAGGTTTAGGCATCATAGGTTACTATGTGGAGAAAGATAAGGCAGCTGAAAAAACAAATGCAAAAACTGAAGAAAAAGTAGATCAAATTATTGAAGAAGAAAAGTTGGTAGTCGATTCTGATAAAATCGATGTTGATAAAATAGATGGATATACTGCAGGTGAAGACCTAGTAAGCCAAGATAATACAAATAATAACTTAGAGCAAGGAAATAGTGAAGCTGTAACTGTTGGAGGAATTAATCTTCCATATTCTATTCCGAATAAAAATATGGAAATTATAAGTATAGGACAATACTCTGGAAAGTTTGTTGAAGATGGTAGTGATATTAATAAAGACAATGTTTTATCCATAATAGTAAAAAATACTTCTAAAGAGGTTATCGATTATGGTGAAATTAATATGAAAATAATAGGTAAAACTGATACCATGAAATTTAAAATTACTAATTTAAAGCCAGGAGTTTGTGCACTTGTAATGGAATCAAGCGGCAAAATAGAGTTTAACTCAGAGGATAAATATATATATATGAGTTCAAAACATAATATGATAAGTGATTTATCTACTATGGAGTCTCAAGTGGCTGTAACTAGAGAAGATAAAAAAATTACTGTGGAAAATTTAAGTGACAAAAACTTAAACACAGTTTATGTATATTATAAAACTATTTCTCCAGGTGGATGCTATTTAGGCGGAATTACTTATCGTGCTAAATTTGAAAATGTAGAAGGTGGAAAAAATATAAGTTCTAATACTATACATTTTTCTAATAAAAACTGTGAGATTCTAAAAGTTGAATCTGTAAAAGAATAAAATTATAAAGTAATTAAAAGTAGTCGCAAAATGTGACTACTTTCTTTATTTTATCATAAGATTAACCAATAAATATCAAATACAAATAAACTATTTTAATATAATGCTTTATTTTGTAAAGAAAAGTATTTAAAAAATCACGGCTCACTTGTTGACATTAAAGAGACACTAAAGTAAAATTTAAGTGATGGTTATTTTTCATGTTAATGTTTATGTAAAATTTATTTAACAAATTAGCATATACTATAATGATGAAAAACTTTAAAACAAGGGGGAGGAATCATGGAAATTAAAAAAGATTTCAATCTGCAAAAAATTGCTGGAGAATATATTCTTATGCCCAAAAATACATCACAAAAAGGTTATAATGGACTAATTAGTTTAAATGAAGTAGAAGTTTTAGTTTGGGAAAATTTAGAAGAATGCAAAAGTGAAGAGGAGATGATTTCCTTAATTACTAACACATATATGGTGAAAAAATCAGATGCTAAAAAAGATTTAGGGAGCTTTTTAAAGCAATTGGAAGCAGCAGACATAATATAAATAAATAAGTTAGCTAATAAATAACATATATAGCAAGAAAGATAGAGTAGAGCTCTGTCTTTTTTTATTTAAAAACTATTATTTAGTTTTTTATTGAAATTTATAATTACAAGGATGTTTAATAGCAGTAGATAATGTATTGGTTGTAGAAGGTGTAGAAACTAAGGATGATGCATGCGTTGCATCATTCTTTTTTATTATGACACTTGGCTTGCATAATCGACAATAATTGTCGTAATTAGCAAGATAATTCTGTATATTTACAAAAGTATAATAAAATAAAAAATGTCGTTGAAAAATAAAATTAATAGTGGTATTATAAGTTGTGACAATTTTGGGTAACAAAAAAAGTTGTTACTTCGTGAACTCAGAATTTACAGAAGAAAATGTTTGTCTTGTAGTAAATTATGGGGGATTATAAGGAGGAAAAGTTATGTCAAAAGAAACAAAAAAACTTACATTAGTACCTCTTGTACTTATGATATTCACATCTGTATTTGGATTTGCTAATATGCCTAAGGCATTTTTCTTAATGGGTTATTCAGCAATTCCATGGTATGTAATAAGTGCGGTACTATTCTTTATTCCATACGCATTTATGATGGCAGAGTATGGTTCAGCTTTCAAAAAAGAAAGTGGTGGAATGTATTCATGGATGGAAAAATCAGTTGGTGGTAAATATGCATTTATAGGTACCTTTATGTGGTACGCTTCATATATGATTTGGATGGTAAACGTTTCATCAACTATCTGGATACCATTATCAAACGCAATATTTGGTACAGATATGACTGGTAGCTGGAGCTTATTTGGCCTAGGATCAGTACAAACATTAGGAATATTAGCAGCAATATGGATAGTCGTTGTTACTTTCATAGCTACAAAAGGTGTAGATAAAATAAGTAAAATAACTTCAGTTGGTGGAACTGCAGTAACAATACTTAACATAGTATTATTAGGTGGAGGTATTGTAGTAGTCTTAATGAATGGTGGTTTAGCAGAGCCAATAAACAATATAGCTCAAAGCTTTACAACTTCACCAAATCCAGAGTATTCAACTCCAATAGCGATATTATCATTCTTAACATTTGCAGTTTTTGCATTTGGAGGTTTAGAAGTTCTTGGAGGATTAGTAGACCAAACAGAAAATGCTGAAAAGACTTTCCCAAAAGGTTTAGCTATATCAGCAGTAGTAATATCTTTAGGATATGCATTAGGAATATTTGCATGTGGCATGTTTGCTAACTGGTCAGAGGTAATGAGTGGTAGTAACGTAAACTTAGCAAATGTTACTTACATATTAATGAGTAACTTAGGATTTAAAATAGGTGTGGGAATGGGGCTTTCTCAAGCGGCTGCATTAACAGTAGGAGCATGGACAGCAAGATTCGTTGGTCTTTCAATGTTCTTAGCTTTAACAGGAGCTTTCTTCACATTAACTTATTCACCACTTAAAACTCTTATCCAAGGTGCACCAAAAGAAGTATGGCCTGGAAAGCTTGGTGAAATAAAAAATGGAATGCCAATAAATGCTATGATAGTGCAAGCAATAATAGTAATAGTAATGATATTAATAGTTGCATTTGGTGGAGATGACGCAAAAGAATTCGTTGCTCTTCTTACATTAATGACTAACGTAGCAATGACTATACCATATATGTTCTTATCAGCAGCATTCCCTAAATTTAAGAAAAAGCAATTAAATGGAGAAGTAGAAAAACCATTTGTTGTTTATAAATCTTATGGTTTAGCTATAGCAGCAGCAACAATGGTAACTGCTATAATAGGATTTGCAAACATATTTACGATAATAGAACCAGTAATAACTAGTCCACAAGGATTAGTTAAGACACTTACAATGATAGGTGGGCCATTATTATTCTCTATAGTAGGATATTTATTATATGCTAGATATGAAAAGAAATATATTAAAAATAAAAATAATGCAAATAAAGTTGCGTAAATATATACAGTATGTTTAAAAAGGAAGGTGAATATTAGCATCACCTTCTTTTTATTTGGAAAAATATTAATTTATTATTTATAAAGAGTTATTAACTTAAAAGTTAAATTATAGGATCTTCAAAGCTAAAGTTTTTTTGTTGCCTTTGTAAAATACTTTGCTTACGTATAGTATATCATCTTCAATTCTTTCTTTTAGAATAAATTTTGTAACAGGAGAGAATAACTCTCTCATGTTATATTTATCTACTTTTGTAGTATATATAATTTAAGCAAAAATATTTGAAATGTTCTAAATTTATAAACTTGGAGAAGTGACATTTTTGACTAATAATAATTAAAGTACTTTATAGTATTTTTTTGATTTTTTATATTTTTTTAAGAAAAGAAAATTAATAGCTTAAAAAAGTAAATTTTATAGCCAAGAAAATGTTTTTTGATTTTCGTTGACATGTATGAAAAATTAATATATTATTTATAGAATATAAATATATTTTTAACAAAGTTGCTATTTTAATATAAATAGCAAACTTAAGGGGGAAGTAATTATGAAAATAAAAAAAGAATTTTGTATGAGAAATATCTGTGGAGAAAATACTTTAGTTCCAATAGGAGAAACAGCCTTATCTTTTAAGGGAATAATAAAGGTTAATAATATAGGAAGTTTTATTTGGAATAATCTTGAAAGTGCAAAAAATGAAGATGAAATCGTTTCTATGGTTATGGATAAATATGATTTAGAGTTAAATGAAGCAAGAAGTAACGTGGATGATTTTATCAAATATTTAAAGAATGTTAATATAATATAAATTTGATGAGAATAAGATAAAAGAAAGTTGTCTATAAGATAAATAGTACAGCTTTTTTTATTTTGATTAAAATTAGTTTGTTAGAGAAAGCGTTTTTATAAAATATTAGAAATATAACATAAATGTCACATTTGTTTTATTGATAAAAACAAGAAATTATGGTATTTTAAAGTGTAGACTATTAGAAATTTAGCGAAAAAAGTAAAAATGCAGAAAGAGGGGAACTTATGGACAAATACCTTAGTAATAAAATTAAAAATATGTCTTTAATTATGACTTTCTTTGTTGTTATTCTTCATTCTAACAACTTAGAAGATGCATCTGTATTTAATGTAAATACATTAGTACAAAATATTGTAGGACAAGGAATTGTAAGAATAGCTGTACCTATGTTCTTTGTAATATCAGGATACCTATTCTTTTATAAATTTAGACCATCAACAGAGGCTTTTTTATCAAAATACAAAAAAAGATTTAAAAGTTTATTTATACCTTATTTTATATGGTGTACAGGATGGCTAATAATATTATATTTAGTAGAACTTACTGCTTTTGGTAGGTCCATGTTTTCAGATAGAATAATAGCTGATTATAATGCAGTAGAATTATTTAAAAATACATATATTTATCCTCTACCATATCAGTTTTGGTATATTAGAGCCTTAATGATAAACGTAGTGATTTCTCCAATAATCTACTATGTAATAGATAAATTAAAAGATAAAGCCTTACTAGTAATTACAGTGTTCTTGTTCTTTGATGTTATTTACTATCCTATATTAATGTTTGCAATAGGTGCATGTTTTGCAATAGGTGATTTTGATATATACTTTAATAAATATAAGGACAAGGGATATTTATTTGGGTTGGGCTATATACTGGCTATAATATTAAAAACTATTTTAATGTATATGCCTCAAATACCAAATCATGAATATGTATTATTACTTGTTGAAAACATAATAATCTTATGTGGTGTACCATTTGCATGGTTTGTTTACGATGTAATTGGAGAACGATTTAAGAATAAATTTGATTTAGGAAAAGAAATGAGACTAGCTAAATACGGAATATTTATTTATTTCTTCCATATTCCATTACAATCAATTATTAAAAAGGTGTGGTTCAAAGTAATGCCAGTAAGCTCAACGAGTAGCTTAATTATTTTCTTTGTAGCACCAATAATAACAATAACAATATGTGCTTGTGTAGCCATATTTATGAGAAAATATATGAAAAAAGTTTACATGTTACTAACTGGTGGTAGATAAATTCATATTATAAATTAGAAAGACCTACATAAATATTTAAAATGTAGGTCTTTTTTGAGCAAGGTCATTGCCTGAAGCGGTAGCTAAGGTATCTCGTTGGCGATATGAGCGAAGCGAATTTTTTATAAAAATTTATTTTCTTAAGGTTTAATTAAGGTTTTGGGGAAAAGTAAAATTAATCAAAAGCGATTTTATAAACTTAAGGAGGTAAAATATGAAAAAAGATGATAAGTCAGTAGGTTTGGTGATAATTACGCTATTAATAATATTTGGAACATTATGTGGAGGAACTTTAAAAGCTAATGCTTCGGAAAATACGATGACTTCATGTACATATGTTGATTATAGCCCTTGTCCAAGAGTTGAAGGATATTTGCTAAAAGAAAGCATTAATGAGTTAAAAGAAAGGGGTAGCCTTACGGAAGATGATGTGAAAAATATTAATTTCTATATGACAAAGGATAGAGAGTCAAAAGAAGCCGAAATTAAAGAACGAATTTATAAAATTGAATGTGAAAAAATAGACAAAATGGTGAGTGAAAAAGTTATTAGTAAGGAAAAAGGAGAAAAATTAAAAGAAACTGTAAAAGAAAATATACAAGATATGAAAAAAAATATAAAAAGATTAAATAGTAAATAACTAAGATGGCCTGGTATTAAAGTTACCAGGCCATTAATTATTAAAGCATTAAGATGATTAACTGAGTGCTATAGAATTATTCTTTAGATATATACACAAATGATGAACTAATATAGCTTTAATCTCATAAAATAGTATAAAAATATTTATTATGGGGTGGAAATATGCGTAGAATTAAAAGACAACAAGATTTAAATGATAATGTAAAATATACTCTTGCCAATTTGAATCTAAGAGATGCAAAATCTACTGAGGCTAATGTTATTACAGTGATACCAGCAGGCTCGAAAGTTAATGTTATCGATGCAGAAGAAGATTGGTATGAGGTGATTTATAATGGTTTAAGAGGATTTGTGTATAACGAGTACCTGTCAAAAACGCAATATACTTGGACAGATACCGAATTAAGATCTTTTCCGGACTCAGCATCAAATCCAGTAACCATAGTTCCAGCAAAATCTAGGGTTCAAGTTTTAGATGTAAATGGAGATTGGAGTAAGGTTATTTATGACGATGAAGAAGGATATATTTTTAATGTATTTTTAAGTAATGATGGTATGGAACCAGGGGAATATGATTTTACTTATTTTGATACAGATATGGTTAAATTTGTAAATGATAATGATATAAAAAGTCCAACTATAAACTTAATTACTACAAATTTGGACAATAGATTAACTTATGTATTTGAAAAAGGTGAAAATAATCAATGGGAGTTACTCTATAAATGGAGCTGCACCGTAGGAAAACCTAGTACACCAACAATTACGGGAACTTTTTATATAAATGGTAGAAAGCCATACTTTGGAACAGATACTTATAGAGTAAAATATGCTACAAGAATAAAAGGAAGTTATTATTATCATTCTATTCTTTTTAATGCTGATGGAACAGAAATAATTGATGATACTTTAGGTGAAGCTTTAAGTCATGGTTGTGTAAGGTTAGCAGTGGAAAATGCACAATGGATATACGATAATGTTTTAGATACAACAACAGTAGTAATTTATTAATAAAAAATGAACAAATAAAAAAGGCAAGTTATTATAACTTGCCTTTTTTATGCATAAAAAAATAGCAGGTAAACTGCCTTTGCTTTGTTGACAACTATATATAATTGTAATATACTAAAGGTTAGATTTGAAATCGAAATAAAACATATATTGATTTAAGTATATCACAAACAAAATAAAAAGTCAATATATTTTTAAAAAGGAGATGATAAAGTTGATAAAAAACATTATTTTAAGTTCAATACAAAATGAATCTATTATTGTAGCAAAAAATGAAATCTTAAAAATTAATGAAGAATCATCAGCCTATGGATTGATTTTAACGCCTGGAGATGTGGAAGAAATAATTAAATCAAGAGGGTATAGCTTAAAAATTTATGGAAGAATAGATCTGAATATGGATGTGACTAAAAAATTAATAAATAAAATATATACATCTCAATATACAGACAAAGATGATTATGTGGAAATAATTAATGATTTACAAGATATTTTTTACTATTTAAAAAATGAAACATTGGATGAAGTAAGTGATAATGAAATTATAGATATTATAGTTGAATTCTATGAAAAAACTAGTGGAAGAATCGACAATGTACAAAACTTAACTGAAAAATTTGCACTAGATTATAGATTAGGAAGGGTAAGTGAGGATGAATAATTTACAATTTATTAGTAAAGATTTTAACTCTAGTAATCTTTCAAAATATAAATACACTATTTCCCTTATAAACGAATGTGTAAGGTGCGAAATATTATCCAAATCTTTCTTATATAATGTACAAACTAAAATAGGAGAAATATTAAAAGATATAATATTGAGCTATACAAGAGGGGAAAGTAGCTCAGTTACAGTGGAAAAAGCAGAAAAGCTTATAATTGGAATATGGTACACAATAGATGCATATATGAATACTTTGGAAAATATAAATCTAGCTATAAATATTTTAAAGAATGAGGAAATTTCATATATTTATGAAAAAGGAAAAATAATATTAAAAGAGGATTTCATTCATACTAAAAACTTATATGAAAAAACATTAAAAAATCAAATTTATACTGATTTAAGAGCTTATAAAGATACTTTACCTGGAATTTCGGACTTTTTTAAGTACTATGATTTAGAATTTGAGCCAGATGAAAGTGTAGCAGATATAGATTATCCTCTTGCATTTGACGACTGGGATGTGGCAGGACTTTACTATATAAAAAATTATTTATGGAATCTATACTTGGAGAATGAAATCTGCAACAAATTTAATAATGATGATATTCATAAAATTCTAAAATCTTATGGAGATACTTATAAAATAGATTATAAAGATTTACTTATAAATATTTTTGAAATGACAATTAATAATGGAGTTTTTTCTATACTTTGTAATAATAATTCTTTGGAAATAAGTAAAAAGGATTTTGAGAAATTAAATAATAGATTGAAAAAGTTAAATAAAAATGAAATAAAAATTTTGGTTAGCTTATCGATAAATAAAATAATTAAAGATTATAATTTGGGCGAATATGAGAAAGCTTACTTGAAAAAATATGAAGATGATCTTATAAATCTTACAATAGATGAATTGAAAAGAGACAATTTAATAAATCTTTTAGTTATAACAGATGAAATTGAAAATAATGAAAGTCAGTTAATTATTGATGAAGAAAGTAGATTAGATGATGAGACTTTTAGAGTAATAATAGAAGACATATTAGACAGTGATAATATTTATGAAAAAATAAATATAATAAATAAGAAAATAAATTCAATAAAAGATTATATAGATATGTTGAAAAGTAATTGTATATTTGAAGATGAGTATTTGTTTCTATTTATGCCTTTGAGCAATTTAGAACTAAGTATTTTATGTAAATTTATATTTTATGGAGAATACAGAATGGAAAAGTTAGATATAATAAAAACTCTTTCTAAAAAATTAGACACTAATTATGAATGGGAAGAGTTTTACGTAGAATATCTTAAATCATTAAGTGAAAATAAATTAAAAGAAATAGAAAATTTAATAAACGGAAAGTTGTAAGGCAAATAAGATAGATATATAATGTTTAATAAGGGACAAATTAACAATAATCTTTAGCATGGTTTATATTAAAAAGGTATAAAAGGAGAAAGCAAATGATTTATTTAGGGGAGAAAGAGGAAAAAGGAAAAGACACATCTAGTATGGTAATGGAAAAATTATTAAAATCTAGAACAATATTTATTTCGGGAGAGATAAACCAAGAATTAGCAGAAAAAGTATCTACTCAACTATTAATATTACAAGAAATGGGTGATGAGCCTATAAAGATATTCATAAATAGTCAAGGTGGACATGTGGAAGCTGGAGATACTATCCATGATATGATTAAATTTGTAAAACCAAAGGTTATAGTTATAGGTACAGGATGGGTAGCTAGTGCGGGAATAACAATATATCTTGCTGCTGACAAAGAAAATAGATATTCTCTACCAAATACAAGATATATGATACATCAACCACTTGGTCAATGCAGAGGTCAAGCAACAGATCTTCATATAGAAGCTTTAGAAATTGCTAGAGTTCGTAAAAGAATAAATAAAATAATAAGTACTGCAACAAACCAACCGTTAGAAAAAGTTGAAAATGACACAGATAGAAATTATTGGTTAAATTGTGAAGAAGCAGTAGAGTATGGCATAGTAAACAAAGTAATAAGTAGTTATGATGAACTACCTACTGTATAAGAAGGAGAGCCTTGTGGGCTCTCTTTTTGTGAAAAAAATTATTCTGAAATATAACAAAAATAAGTTTAGGCCTAAATAAAGAAAATTAATTGCCGTATTATATAAATTATAAAAACAAATTATAAATTGGAGTAAGATATGAGTGAAATTAACCAAATAGCTGTAAGTAGACTGCTACAGGCAATGAGCACTAGTGCAAGTCTAAATAGTAGTAATAGTTCATCTAGTAATTCATCATATGACTTTGTTTCTGTTTTATCAAATAGTTTACTAAATTCTAATAATTTAGGAGGTTCTTGTACTTCTTGTAATAGCGCAGGAAATTTATTGAATAATATTAGTAACTTAAATAATAATAATTTATATTCTAATGATTTAAATGCACTTACTACACTTCTTGGAAGTATAAATTCCGATAGAATAAATGTGAATATAAATTATGGAAAACCTGAAGATCTTCAGTCAAGTAATGCTAACACAATAGCAAATATAGAAATATCAGTTGGCGATAGTAAAGAGACTGAAAATGTTGCTAATCCAACAAGTAAAACTAAAATGGATAAAGCGGTAGATTTACTAAAAGAACAAATAGGAAAAAAATATGTGTGGGGAGCAACAGGACCAAACAATTTTGATTGTTCAGGATTAACTCAATATATTTATAAAAAAGCACTAGGCAAAAATATACCAAGGGTATCATATGAACAAAGTGAATATGGAAAATATGTTAAGCAAAAAGACTTACAAGTAGGAGATTTAATATTCTTTGACACAATGGGAAAAGGAAGAGTAAGTCATGTAGGTATTTATATAGGAAATAATGAATTTATACATGCTTCAAATCCAAGAGATGGAGTGAAAAAATCAACTTTAACTGGACATTATGAAAAAAAATACATATGTGCAAGAAGACCATAATTTAAAATTGAATAAAGTATAAGAAATATGAGAAAACTTTTATAGTATGATATAAACATACTATAAAAGTTTTCTTTTTGTTTTAAAACATATTAATAGTAAAAAATTGATAATCAAAATAAAACGTTGACATTAGATTAATCAAATAATATAATTAAATTAATTATCGGTCGGATGACCGACTTGTGAAATTTTATAATTTAAGGAGTAAATTATGAATAAAATAAAGATAATAACAGATAGCTCTTGTGATTTAAATAAGGATATAATTGAAAAATATAATATAAAAGTAGTACCATTAAATGTTTCTTTTGGAGAAGATGTATACATAGATGGAGAATTGGATAACAAAGAATTTTACGAAAAAATGAGAAATTCTAAGGAACTTCCTAAGACTTCATGTCCATCACCAGAAAAATTTATGCAAAGTTATGAAGGTGATGAGGATGTGATAGTACTTACAATAGCATTGGCATTATCAGGTACTTACTCAGCAGCTATTCTTGCTAAGAATATGATCTTAGAGGAAAATCCTAATAAAAAAATAGCTGTAATAGATACAGAAGCAGGATCCATAGGACATGGACAGTTTGTAGTAAAAGCGGCTAAATTAATAGAAGAAGGAAGAAACTTTGAAGAAGTAGTAGATACAATTGAAAAATTAAAGAAAGATAAATTTTTCTATGGTTCATTGGAGACTTTAGAAAACGCTATCAAAGGTGGAAGAGTAAATCCTCTAGCAGGGAAACTTATAAATGCTTTAAATATGAAAGTAATAATAAAGGTTAGTGAGGGTGTTGTAAAACCAATAGATTCAGCAAGAGGCTGCAATAATTCTATTAAAAAAGTTGTAGGAAAAACCAGTGATATTATTAGTAATGGAAAATATACATCACTAGCAATAGCTCATGCAAACTGTTTAGAAAAAGCCGAAAAAGCTAAGGAAATGATACTAAAAAATCATAGTTTTGAAGAGGTTATCATAACTGAAATCGGTTCAGTTATGGGAACTTATACATCAGAAGGTGCTATATTAGTAAGTGTTTTATAAAGATTAATTTAGGAGTTATCCAGAATAGTTAATAATAATTATGGATAGCTCTTTTTATATGTGTATATTATTATTAACTGCCTTTTTTCTAATAATTATTCAATTTTAAAGTCTTTATTAAATGAGAAATAACATATATTTGGACTATAATATAAGTGAACAGATAAAATTATTAAGGGGGGTAAATTAATGTCTAAAAAGGTTTTGATAGTAGGTGGAGTAGCAGGTGGAGCATCTGCAGCAGCAAGGCTTAGAAGACTGAATGAAGATTTTGAAATTATTATGTTTGAAAAGGGAGAATACATATCATTTGCCAACTGTGGTCTTCCATACTACATAGGGGATAGTATAAAAAATAGAGGTTTTCTTCTTGTTCAAACTGTAGAGGGAATGAAAGAAAGATTTAAACTTGATGTAAGAAATTTAAGTGAAGTTATAGAAATAGATAAAAATAATAAAAAAGTTAAGGTAAAAAATCATGAAAGTGGAGAAGTATATGAAGAAACCTACGACAAGTTAATACTTTCACCAGGGGCAATGCCTAAAATACCTGATATAGAGGGAATAAAATCTTGTGAAAAGTTATTTACTCTTAGAAATATTGCAGATACAGATAAAATAAAAAACTACGTTGATATTAATAAACCACAAAAAGCTCTTATAATTGGCGGTGGATTTATAGGTTTAGAAATGGTTGAAAATTTACATGAAAGAGGAGTAGAAGTAACATTAGTTCATTCAAGGGAGCAAGTTATGAAGCCTGTTGATTATGAGATGGCAAGTGTACTTCATACTCATTTAATCGAAAAAGGCGTAAAATTAATATTAAAAGATAAACCTGCTAGGATTGAAGATAATGGTAAAAAAGTTGTTTTAAAAAGTGGAAAAGAAATAGAAACGGATATGATTATTCTTTCCATAGGAGTAACACCTGAAAGTAAGATAGCAAAAGAAGCTGGAATTGAAGTAAATGAAAAGGGAGCTATTGTAGTAAATAGTAAGATGAGAACTTCGAATGAAGATATATATGCTGTAGGAGATGCCATACAAGTTATGGATTTTGTAAATAAAAAACCAACTATGATCCCTTTAGCATGGCCAGCAAATAGACAAGGTAGATTAGTTGCAGATATATTATCAGGAAAAGACGTGGAATATAAAGGAGCTCTAGGTTCATTAGTAGCAAAAGTATTTGATTTAACTGTTGCAGCCACAGGAAATAATGAAAAAACTCTTAGAGATTTGGAAATACCTTATGAAGCGATTCATATTCATCCAGCATCTCATGCAGGGTATTATCCAGGGGCAACACAAATTTCATTTAAGATGTTATTTGATCCAATTACAGGAAAAATATTAGGTGCACAAGGCGTTGGAAAAGACGGTATAGACAAACGTATCGATTTAATAGCAAACTCAATTAAAGCAGGATTTACAGTATATGATTTGCAAGACACAGAAGTTTGTTATGCACCACCTTACAACTCTGCAAAAGATCCTGTAAATATGATGGGATACTGTGGTGCCAATATTATGGAAAACATAGTTAAAAATACACAGTGGTATGAAATTGAAAATCTAGTAAAAAATGAAGAATACATACTTGATGTAAGAGAAGAATACGAAGTGTCAAATGGTTCTATAAAAAATGCTATGAATATACCACTGGGACAATTAAGAGATAGATTGAATGAAATACCTAAAGACAGAAAAATATACGTATGTTGCCAAGTTGGATTAAGAGGATATATTGCATGTACTATATTAAATCAATATGGATATAATACTTCAAATATAGATGGTGGATATAAAACCTATAGCAGTATAAAAAATGCAGAAAAATTAATAAGTGATCGAGATGAAAGTTTAGAAGCGATTTTATAATTATAAAGAATAGAGGATAAGAAATATCCTCTATTCTTTTGAAAAAGTAGAAGGGCTAGAAGCCATGAGGATTGAAGATATTGAAAAATCAAATCAAGAAGAGTGAGCAGAAAAAATGAAGGTATCTAGACAAACTTTTTAAAATATTATAGATTCAGCCAGAGAAAAAGTTGCAATAGCCTTAACTCAAGATAAGTCTATAAGAATAGCTGGCGGAAATTATAGAGCTAAGTTTTTTATATTTAAACAGGTTCTAACTAACTTTACTTGAACAGCCACTACAACTGTTACATGATGTATTACTTTTATCACTATATTTTGCTTTTGATATTAATTGTGTCATAGTTCCCATTGGGCAATAAACACACCAAGATTTTGGTTTATATAATAACATTGTTATTATTCCGAGAATTGTTGATGTTAACATCATACTATAAAATCCAAAGGCAAATTGAGTTACCCATGGAGTTACCATGCTAGTATTAGTCCATGCCCAAGGTACTTTAAATGTCCAAAGTAATTGTACAGCTTCTTTTAAGCCGTTTGTTCCTTTAAATACTAAATAAGTGTTAAATAACATAACTACAAACATAGTTATAAAGAATGTTAAAAATCCATATCTAAACCACTTACTTCTTAAAAATTTAGGAATATCTCTATTTTTTGATAATTTTAATTTATTTCCCATTAAATCTAACATTTGGCCTCGACCGCAGTAAATATTGCAATAAGTTTTACCATGACCAGATAGAGATATTATTAAAGGTATTAAGAAACATAATAAACCTATCCAAGCGAATAATATATTAAAAAATCCTAAGGCTAAATATGTGAGACTTATTATCCATATATAATCGGTGAATCTCTTTTTCCTTTTATTCATAATTATTCTTCTACCTCCACTTTTTCTATATTTATAACCGACGCAGGACATGATTTTGTACATTTTCCGCATCCTACACATTTATCTAAGTTTATCTCTGCAAAGACACCTTGTTCTATGTGTATTAAATTAAAAGGACATACTTTTACACAACTACCGCAAGCTACACAGTAATCTTTATCTATAATTGCTTTTCTTTTTATTTTTGCCATTTAAATTTCCTCCTCAGTGATATAAAAGTATTATAATGTTTTTATATATGAAATACAGTGATAAAGTCACTTTGAAAAAATAATGTAGATTGTATATTGAAATGAAAATTCAGAAAATTTTTAAAAATAGGTTGACATTAAACAATAACCTGCATATAATTACTGATATAAATTGAAATTAATAAATTTAAAAGCTTTGACGGAGACAAAAATACTTAGTCTAATTAATTACAGAGAGCCAATGTTGCTGAGAATTGGTGTTAATTTAAGTATATAATAATCACTCCCAGCTTTCATATTGAAAAGTTTTCTTAGTAAATATGAACGTATGCTAGCGTTACTTAGCTATAGTTAAGATTAGCTCTGACTAGAATAAATGAGAGATAACCTGTATGTTTTTTTAGGTTATAAATAAGGTGGTATCGCGGAATATAACTTTCGTCCTTATGAGCAAATAAATGTTGCTTATAATGGCGGAAGTTTTTTTATTTGCAAGAATATATAAAAACCTAATCAATTTCTATAAGCTACATGGAAAGTTAAGAGCTAAGCAAATTTTAAGTAAAATTGTAAAGATTTAATAGGAGGTAATTTATATGAAAAGAAATGTATATGCAAGTTTAAATCAAGGAATGGATTCATTTTTAAGAGTAGCTATGACTCTTAGAAGAAAAGAACTTGAAGTAGAGTCCATGAGTATGTCTGCAGAAAGCTGTGGAATGCACTTAACAATAAATGACGAAACAACATCGTTAGAAGATGTAATTAATTATATGAGAAAACTACATGATATATCTGATTTAAAAGTAATGTAGCAATTAAATTGATATGAAGTAATATCTATACAGATAAATTCATAATTATAAATTTTAACTAAACACAGGGGGTAAATTGGAATGAAAATGTTTTATGAACATGATGTAAAAATGGATGTTTTAAAAGGGAAAAAAGTAGCAGTACTTGGATATGGAAGTCAAGGTCACGCACATGCACAAAACCTTAGAGATAGTGGTGTTGAAGTAGTAGTAGGATTACATGATACTAGTAAATCAATAGAAAAAGCAAAAAATGATGGATTCAAAGTACTTAGTGTATCAGACGCCACAAAAACAAGTGATATAGTAATGTGCCTAATGCCAGATACGGCTCAAAAGAAAATATATGATGAACATATAAAAGATAACCTAAAAGAAGGTCAAACACTAGCTTTTGCCCATGGTTTTAATATACATTATAACTTAATAAATCCACCAGAATTTGTGGATGTAGTAATGGTAGCTCCTAAAGGACCTGGTCATTTAGTAAGATCTATTTATAAAGAAGGAAGCGGAGTTCCTTGCTTATTTGCAGTATATCAAGATGCAAGTGGAAATGCTGGTGATACTGTTCTTGCTTATGCAAAGGGGGTAGGTGGAACTAGAGTGGGAGTTTTAAAAACTACTTTTAAAGAAGAAACAGAAACAGATTTATTTGGAGAGCAAGCAGTGCTTTGCGGTGGATGTGAAGAGTTAATAAAAGCTGGATTTGAAACTTTAGTAAATGCAGGATATCAACCAGAAGTTGCTTATTTTGAATGCTTACACGAAATGAAATTAATAGTTGATTTAATGTATGAAGGCGGACTTGAAAGGATGAACTACTCAGTTAGTGATACGGCTGAATGGGGTGGATATGTATCAGGACCTAGAGTAATAAATGATGCATCTAAAGGAGCTATGAAAGATGTACTTAAAGATATACAAAATGGTAAATTTGCAAAAGAGTGGATACAGGAGAATGAAGATGGATGTGAAGACTTCTTAAATAGAAGAACACAACAATATCATGCAGAAATATCAGAAACAGGTAGAACTTTAAGAAGTATGATGACTTTTTTAAACAAATAAGATTTATATATAAAAGGAGGTAAATTAGGTGGATGGGTCAAGAGTAATATTAGAATGTCTTATAAAGGAAGGTGTAGATACTATATTTGGTTACCCTGGAGGAGCAGTAATACCTCTTTATGATGCTCTATATGACTATACAGATAAACTATATCATGTGAGAACTTCTCATGAGCAAGGAGCAGTTCACGGTGCTGATGGATATGCAAGAAGTTGTGGTAAAGTAGGGGTATGTTTTTTAACTTCAGGTCCAGGAGCTACAAATGCGATTACAGGAATAGCGACAGCTTATATGGATTCATCTCCATTAGTATGTTTTAGCGGTCAAGTACCGACAGCTTTACTAGGAAAAGATTCTTTCCAAGAAATAGATATAACTGGGGTTACTTTATCAGTAACAAAGCACAACTTCTTAATAAGAAGAGCAAAAGACTTACCAAAAACCATAAGAAAAGCATTTGAAATTGCTAATAGTGGAAGAAAAGGTCCTGTCTTAATAGATATACCAAAGGATTTAATGTTGACAGAAGTTGATTTTGATATGGATGATTATCTTCCATCTAATTTTGAAAATCCTTTAAAAAGTGAATATGAGTTAAAAGAAGAGTATGAAAATAAGAAGAAAGTGGATTTAGCTTGTGATTTAATAAGAGAAAGTAAAAGACCTATAATATATGCTGGAGGAGGTGTAAAATCTGCTAATGAGGAAAAATTACTAGTGGATTTTGCAAAGAAAATTGATACTCCTGTATTAAATACAATAATGGGTCTTGGTGATATAGATAGAAGAGATGATTTATCCTTAGGACTGTTAGGGATGCATGGAAGTAAAGAGGGAAATTTAGCCATATCTAATTCAGATTTAATTATAGCTATAGGAGCTAGATTTAGCGATAGAGTAATAGGCAAGAGTTCTGAGTTTGCAAAAAATGCCAAGGTAATTCATATAGATATAGATCCTTCTGAAATAAATAAAAATATAAAATCAGAAGTTGATTTAGTGGGAGACTTAACTTTATTACTTAAGGAATTATATAATAAAGTTAATAAAAAGAATAATTCTAGTTGGAAAAAAGAAATAAAAACTTACGAAGACAAAGAAAATATAATGAGTGAAGATGAGTTTCACCCGCAAAATATATTATCTTTAGTAAATAAAAAGATGGGAGATAATACAGTGGCAGTCACAGATGTGGGTCAACATCAAATGTGGACTGCGAAGTATTGGAACTTTTCTCTTGGTAAAAGTTTTATAACATCATCAGGTCTTGGAACTATGGGATTTGGTTTAGGTGCTGCCATAGGAGCTAAAATTGGAGTACCAAGCAAAAATGTAGTATTGGTTACAGGAGATGGAAGCTTTAGGATGAATTGTAATGAAATGGCTACAATTTCAACTTACAAAATACCTGTTCTAATATTGCTTCTTAACAACTCTACTTTGGGTATGGTTAGACAGTGGCAAAAACTTTTTTCTAATGAACGATATTCCCAAACTGATGTTGATCCAAGTGTAGACTATGTAATGTTAGCCAAAGCTTATGGAATAGATGGTTATAAAGCAACAAATATGGAAGAATTAAAGAATGTTTTAAGTGAGATAAATATAGATAAACCAGTATTTTTAGAATGTGTAATAAATACGAACTATGATGTTTATCCAATAGTACCTCCCAATGAAACACTATTAAATTTAATATGCAATTAAAATAAGTAGGTGAGTTTATTGTAAGCTCATATACCTATTTTTGACAAATTAGTTACAATATTGAAAAAAATATGGAATTTACATTTAAATATGGTATGTTTAAATTAAATATTTTCAATGAGGGGGAAATTTAATGAAGAAAAAATTATTATCTTTACTACTATCACTTATGATGATAGTAAGTATAACAGCATCGTCTTTCGCAGATGAAGTAACAAATGTAAGACCAAGGAGTGCAAGCATAGAAGATATTTTGGGTGATATCTTACTTGACGAGAACGCTGAGGTAGATATTAAAGAAAAACCTATAGCTATAAGACTAGATACTGAAAAAAAATATAAAGTTAATGCAGACTTATCTTTAATAATGTACAAATTTAAACTAACTAGTGACAAGAGTATAAATCTTAGCTATAAATCAACTTCAAAATTATTTGAAGTAACAATGGTTGGTAGTGATGAGGAATCGATTATATGGTCAGATACAATGGTAAATGAATCAAAAGAAGTATCAAATAATGTAAACTTAAAATTAAAAAAAGGTGAATATGCAATATTAGTAACTGCGACTAAAGGTAATTATACAATAAGTCCTAAGACAACAAAAACTTTAAAAACAATGTCACCTTTTACTATAAAAAAAGTACTGTCAGGTACTACTTCTTTATCAGGAACAGGTGTAGCTGGTGCAAAAGTAAGTGTTATGACAGATAGTTATAAAACATATACAACAACTGTAAAATCAGATAATACATATAAATTAACTATTCCTAAGCAAGAAGAATATTCTACATTATTAGTTAAAATAGAAAAATCAGGTTATGGCTCTAAGTTAGCTTTAGTTGAAGTAGAAAAAGCTAAGTTTTCTACATTTACAGTTAATGAAGTAAAATCTACTTCTACAAAAATAACTGGTAAAGGAAAAAGCGGTGCGACAGTAAGAGCTTCTGTAGATGGCAAGAAGATAGGAGAAGCTACAGTAAAATCAGACGGTACATACTCAATGAAGATAAAAAAACAATCTTCTGGTAGAAAGATTTCAGTAAAAATCTATAAAACTGGTTACACTTCAAAATCTAAGACTGTAACAGTTAAAAAGGTTTTCAGTAAAGGGCTTACTGTTAACTCTGTAAAATCAACACAAAAAACTATAACTGGTAAAGGTTCAAAGGGTGCAACAGTAAAAGCTTATGCTAATAATAAACAAATAGGTAAGGCTACTGTTAAATCAAATGGAACTTACTCAATGTCTATTCCTAAACAATCAAAAGGAAAATCTATAACAGTCAAAATGTCTAAAAGTGGTTATGCAACATCTTCAAAAAGTATAAAAGTTAAATAATATAATATTTCTTTTGTTTTTTAAATTATTGTAATATATAAATAGACTAAATTATGAAAATAAAGTGGGAGACAAAAGGTGGAAAAAATATTAATTAATATGGGAAGTGTTGAAACTATTCGAAATATTATAAAAAATGTGGATAGTGGAGTTTATAATATAGTGGACGAAAAAGAAAGAGAAGTATCTATTTTGGTAGAAAAAAACAATAGATTAGAAACTCGAACAATAAAGGATGAAGGTTGGATCTTATCTATGGAGTATGATAAAAGTGGGCAAGTGATAACAGAGTCTTTAATCAAGATAAAATAAAAAATTACAGAATGATATAAAAAATAAAAGTGTGTTGTTTTAACAACATACTTTTATTTTTTATATAAGAGTCAACGCTTGGAATTATGAATTTTTGTATATAAAAATGATATAATAGGTAAATTACAAACTCATGAAGTTTTTGGGATGGATATATTATGTACATTATCTCAAAATAGTTTTTACAATTTTTTATACAGCTGAGCCATCTTTCATTTTGAAAATAGATAAAAAAATATTAGAAAATGGAATAATTTTATCTGAAAAAGATACTTATAAAATTTATAACAATATTATTGCTTGTTTAGCAAATGCTTGTGCAAAAAAATGCCATAAAATAGAAATAGTATCTCAACGAAGTATAAGAGATAAGATTATAACTTATTTATTAATTTAAAAAAAGAACAAGAACTCCAATAAGTTTAAAATTTCTTTTGATAGAGATCAATTAGCAAATTACTTATGTGTAAATAGGAGTGTTTTATCCCATGAATTATCTCTAATGCAACAAGATGGAATCATAAAATTTAGAAAAAATGAATTTGAAATTCTTAAATAGTGTTGTTTAAACAACATACATGAAATTTTAGATAGAGTATACTTATACATATAAATACTTAATTAGTATTTATCTTTGTATGAAGGATTAAAAATATTACTTGGACTACAATATGTTAAATTTTAAAAACATATTAAAAAGCAGTATTATTAAAATTAAAATAGTCTTAGATAGTATACTTGTTAGCTATCTAAGTCTATTTTGATATTTTTTATTAAAATTATTACATACAAGATATTCCCATAACTCCTGGCCCAGAATGAGAACATATAACACATCCTATATTAACAAAATAAATATTTTTAACTTCAGATTCCTTTTCTAAAGCTTCTTTCATTATTGCTAAATCATCTTCATTGTCTCCACAACCTAAAATAATGGTCTTATCTTTTAAATTTGCTCCAAATCTATTTACTATGGTTTTTGCTAAAGTTGAGTAAATTTGTTTTTTACCTCTAACTTGAGACTTTTGAGATACTAAGCCATCCTTAACTTCTAGAATAGGTTTAATTGACAATAAATTTCCAAGAGCAGCCTTAGTAGAAGAAATTCTTCCACCCATTTTTAAATATTCTAAAGTATCTACAGAGAAGGCTACTTCAACATTATTTTTATATTTTTCTAAAGTTGAAACAATGTTATTAACAGAGCAACCCATTTCAACCATTTTACATGCTTTTATTACAAATAAAGCACTCCCTATAGATAAATTTTCTGTGTCAAAAATAAAAACATTGTCATGTCCATCATTTTTAGCTAACATGGCACTTTGATAAGTTCCAGAAGCTATTGAAGATCCAGAGATATAAATTATTTGTGTATTTTCATCATATTTTTCAAATACAGATTTAAATTGTACATAAGTAGCTTGAGAAGTTTTTGGCATACTATCACTTTCTCTAAGCATTTTATAAAAATCTTTTGTAGTTAAATTTTCTCCAGCTAAATATTCTTTATTATTAAAAATTACTGTTAAGGGCACTATATCAACATTATATTTTTCAAGTATCTCCTGTGGTAAATCAGAAATACTATCACATACTATTTTTATCATTTCTTAATCCTCCAATTATTACTTATTATAAAATATACTATCATCATGAAAAAACATTGTAAAGCCAAATTTTTGACATTCAAAATAAATTATGGTAACTTAGTTTAAATGATTTAAAATACGAATGAGATTTCTGTATAAGAAGGAATTACGAAGTTGAAAATCGTACTATAATTAGTGTGTATAAAATACATATATTTCTAAACAGAAATGACTTGAAAAGAAGTAGGAGGAATAATATGAGAACAAAGTTAATTGATAGAAAGTTACCTAACTATTCTATAGCAGAGGAGAGATTTAATTATATATCTCATATAGTAGGTGGTGCTATTGGTGTAATAGCTTTAGTAATATGTGTAATAATTGCAGCGTGGCATCACAATATAATGGCAATAGTTACATCAGTAGTATATGGAATAACAATGATATTACTATATTCCATGTCATCTATATACCATGGTTTAAAAGATGGTATGGCGAAGAGAGTATTTCAGGTTTTAGATCACTGCGCTATTTATATTTTGATAGCGGGTACATATACACCTATTGCACTTTGTTCAATAAGAGAAGTAGATCCAATAGTAGGATGGAGTATATTTATTGTAGAGTGGTCACTTGCCATAATAGCAATTATATTTAATGCAATTGATTTAAAAAAATACGCTGTATTTTCTATGATATGTAATTTAATAATGGGATGGGGAATAATTGTAGTAGTTCCTGTAGCTATTAAGGCTCTTACTTGGAGTGGATTTATGTATATTTTAGCAGGAGGAATATTTTATACAGTTGGAGCTGTTTTATATGGAATAGGAAGGAATAAAAGCTATATGCATTGTATTTTCCATGTATTTGTGCTGCTTGGAAGTATAGCTCATTTATTTGGAATAATGTTTTATGTATTATAAATTAGGGGGAGATATTATTGAGTAAAATTGCACTAATATCCTGCACCAATGGAAAGAAGACTGGGTTTAATTTAGTTAAGGATATAGATAAAGAGAGTCAATTATTTAAGTTATCTATGGACTATGGAAAAAAGATTGCAGATGAAGTTTATATACTAACTTCAAGATATGGTCTTGTAAAAGAAAGGGATTATACCATGTCTTATAATGAGTCGACCAGCTTTACAAGTGAAATGGAAAATAGATTATGGTCGCTGGGAGTTTTGAAAAAATTGAACAATTTTACTAATATACATGAAGATGAATATATTATTTTATCAGATAAAAGTTATTACAAAAATTATGTGGAACTTTTAAACAAAGTTGATATGCCTTTAGGACACTTGTCAGTAGAAGAAAAGATAAATTTTTTAAGAGAAGAGCTAAATGAAGAAGATCGAGGAAAGATTTCCTATGGAGAAAAGCTACATATACTTTTTAATTCTATGAAAAGATATAACCACAATAATTTTGATGAAATTCCATTCACCAATGGTATTTATATAGTTTTAGATAAAAAAGAAAAATATAATGATATGGATAGGATTGTAAGAATAGGTACTCATGATAAGGATAATAAATTAATTGTTAGAATTAAAAATCACTATAAAAATGGATTTAAAGATAGCAGTTTTTTTAGAAAAAATATAGGAAAGTCTATTTTATCTTATAATGAACACTATTATTCGTATATTTGGAATATAAATTTTAATGATAAAATTAATGAGAGTAAATATGCACAACTTAGAGATATGGAAGTCGAATCAATTTTGGAAGAAAAAATAAGTAATTATATGAAGGAAAGATTTGAATTTGTATGTTTTGAAGTGGAAGAATTAAAAGAAAGATACAGACTAGAGGAAGGTTTAATTTCTACAATATATCATGATAATGAATTTGATAGTTCTGACAACTGGCTAGGAAAATATAGTCCTATGGATGAAATCAGAGATAGTAAAATGTGGATATCTAAAGGTTTTGATAATGCTAAACTAAATGAAAGTGAATTTAGAAAAGTTATAACATTATGTGTTAAATCAAACGAGAAAAAAGAAGAATTTAGCCAAGTATAGAATAATAATCATTTTTATAATAAAAATAAAAAAAGCTGATTAAAATAAGAAAATACATCTTATGAAATCAGCTTTTTATTTTACTTTAAATTTATTTAAAAATAATGATTTGCTAATTATAAATTGCTAATTATTTCTTTTAAGGCTTCAAATTCTTCATTACTTAATGTAATTCCTTTTCCCATTTTTTCGTGTTCTGGACCCCAGTCTCTTAAGTCATATTTTGGTTTAGCACCATTCCAACTAATAAGATTTAACTCTTTTGTCCATCCTTTAGTATTTTCAGATAAGACTCCTAAATGTTCAACTATATCATATTTAAAATCTGCCATTTATAAAAACTCATTTTTTATAACATTTTATCATATATTTCTATTATTATAAAATATTGGATATTATAAACGATTTTATATTAAAATATGTGTTTTTAATAGTTAATTTTTATATGATTTACATTATTAGTAACCCACATATTTATTTTTCATAATATATATTAAACCTAAAAAGTAAATGTTAGATAGGGTTAAAAGCCAGCGGAGGCATGACATGAGAATACTAAAATGTATAGTAAAGATATTTTTCAAAGAAGCAATGTGTAAATATAAAAATTTATCTTATATGGAACTTTCCATAGGACTGTTAGAGGATGATGATATATACAAAACTAAATAATTTAAGTATATAGAAAAAGTTAGATTTGTCTAACTTTTTACTTTTGATTTATGATAATTTTAACAAAAATGTTTATAATTAAATTGTAGAGTCAATAATAAAAAGGGATTTTATACTTTTTTATAGAAAATGTATGAAAAGTAAATAATTTATTGTTGAAAATGGGGTGTATATATGGACAGTATAGATAACAGAATTAAAATTATAAAAGAAGAAGTTATAGACATTAAAGTGGATGCCATTGTAAATCCAACAGATGAGTGTTTTAGTGGTAACGATGGACTTGATAAGTTAATTCAAAAGAATGCTGGACCAAAACTTAGTAAGAAGTTATCCAAAAGTGGAATTTGCCAAGTAGGTCATAGTATTATTACAAAGGGATATGATTTAAATGTAAAAAGTATAGTTCACACCTGTACACCTAAATGGCAAAGTGGAGATGAAGATGAATGCCATTTATTATATTCCTGCTATAAAAACTCTATAGATATGGCAGTAGAATACGACAATAAAACTGTAGCAATTCCTTCCATCAGTTCAGGAAATAATAAATTCCCTTTAGAAAAGTCAGCTAATATAGCCTATTATGCAGCATGGAAAATGGTGAAGAAGTATGATTCTAAAGATCTAGAAACTATATATTTTTCATGCACCAATAAAAATACTTATGAATTTTATAAAAAGCTTTCTCAGGATTATAAAGATATAGAATTTTCCCTAGAAATGATTGAACAATATAAAAAAATGGATAAATACAATCAATATAATTTTACTATTGATGATTTTATTAGAAATTTAGGCGTAGAAAATTCTTATAATATTTTTTTACTTAAAGAAGCATTTTTGGCAGGTAATATTGAATTAGAATTTATTGAAGAAGCTGTAAAGACGCTTAAACAAATTTTTTTACAAATGAAAAATATGAGTAAAAACTTTGCTGAAAAAATTTATATAGAAGAGCTAGAATCAACTGAAAACATATTAAAAGAAATATTTAATACTATCGATTATGATACTATAGAGCATGCAAAAGAAAGAACAAAGGAGTATTTTGTACATGTTAATGATTATGTATTTGAAAAAATAAATAATTCTTATAGATATTAATTATACAATTTAGTATTATTAATGATATTATAATATATGTTTATGATGAACAAATGAAAGGAATTTTAATATGTCAAAAAAGAAGTTCTATGCAGTTAAAGTTGGAAAAACTCCAGGGATATATTTCACTTGGGTTGACTGTTCTGCACAGGTAACAGGATATAAAGGTGCAAAATACAAAAGTTTTCCAACTATTGAAGAAGCCATGGCTTTTATAGGTGATGATAATATAAAATCTATGGAAAAAGAAGCTACAGTTAAGGAGAACGTATTGCATACGGAAAAAGCTCCAACAAATACTAAACCACTAAAAGAAGGTTATGATGTGAAGCCTATTAGAAGTACTGCAAAGGTTAAAACTTGTAAATCATATATAAATCCAGAAGAAATTATTGATGATTATGAATTTATTGCTTTTGTAGATGGAAGTTATGACAGAGGAAATCAAGTTTTTGGCTCTGGTGTGATTGTACTTGACCCTAATAATAATTCTCATGAAACTTACCATAATGCAGGGTATGACAAATGGGATCAATGGAATATAGTGGGAGAGTTAGAATCAGTTAAAGTCGCTATAAATAAAGCTAAAGAATTAGGAATGCAAAATATAGCTATTTACCATGATCTAAAAAATATAGCTTTATGGGCAAGTGGTGAGTGGCAGGCAAAGAATGAATATACTCAAGAATATGTAAAATATATAGAAAACATGAGTAAAGAATTGAATATTTGCTTTGTAAAAGTGAAGGCACATAGTAATGAAAGTGTGTACAATGATTTAGCAGATGAAGCTGCAAAAGGTGCTATTATAAAATACTTAAATGAAAATAAATAGTACTTATACTACGAAAATGGAAATTGATTAATAATAAAAAGGACATATCACATTATGTCCTTTTTATTATTTAGTGACTAATATAAAATTTCTTTTAAAGAATTAATAAGATATCTATTATCATCTGGTTTTAAAACGCACACTCTAAAGAAATATTCATCAAGTCCGTCAAAGGACTCGCAGTCTCTTATTATAATTTTTTTAGGTATCAACTTTTCTCTAAGTTCACTAGCTGTTATAGTTTTATCTTTTAATTTACATAATATAAAATTGCCTTTACTTTCATAAACTGTAAGATTATTAAACTCACATAAAGAATTATATAGATAATTTCTCTCGGCTAAAATTGTATTTACGCAGCTGTTAATATAGTTATTGTCAGTAAACATTATTTCGCCCATAGATGAAGCAATAATATTTATATTCCATAAATCAAGATTCTTGTTGATTTCATTTTTTATATTTTCATTACCAATTAACCCATATCCTAATCTAATACCAGGTGTAGAGAAAAATTTAGAAGTACCTCTAATTACAAATAAGTTATCATATTGATCAACTAAAGGTGTGGAAGAATAAATACTAGTATTTGTAAATTCAATATATGTTTCATCAACCATAACAAAAGCATTAGTATTTTTTAATATAATTTCTATTTCAAATTTAGAAAAAGAGAAGCCTGTTGGATTATTAGGGTTGCAAATGACGATTAAATCACATTCATGCTTATTTATAAAATCAACAAATTCCACAGGATCTATTTCAAAATCATTATATTCTCTAGAAAAATATTTAATTATTTCACAATTAATTTTCTTAAGTTCTTTTTCATATTCTGAATATGCAGGAGAAATAAGAACTGCCTTTTTAGGATCAATAGTACTTATAAAAGAAGATATAAGCTCTGTAGCGCCACCTCCTAAAACCATGTTATCTTTATTACAATTGCAATAAGATGAAATTGATTTTTTTAATTCAACATATTCTGGATCAGGATAAACTGATACCATATTTATATCATTAATTACATATTCCTTAGCTAAAGTCGATGTGCCAAATGGATTAATATTAGAGCTGAAGTCTAAAAATTCATCTTTTGAAAAACCGTATTGTTTTGACAAATCATATAAATTAGCACCATGATTTACACTCATAATTAGCCCTCCAATTTTTTTGATTCTTAATATAGTATAGTATAAATTAAATATATGTAGATATGTACAAAAATAAAAAGAATATTGTACTAATACAATAGCTGTAATATTTAATAAAAAAATGTGACATAAAACACGAATGAAAATATTTGAAAAAGGCAAAATATATGTTATAATAAACATGATTCATCATTACTGGGAGGAAATTATGTATAAATTAAATGGAGTTCTGTACTCAGCAGAAGAAATAAAAAATAAAGTTAAAGAACTAGCAAGTCAAATAGAAAAAGATTATGCTGGAGAAGAGTTACTAGTAGTTGGAATATTAAAAGGTGCTAGTGTTTTTTGTGCTGACTTAATAAGAGAGATAAATTTAGATGTAAGAATGGACTTTATGGTTGTTTCAAGTTATGGAACATCAACTGCTTCATCAGGTACAGTTAAAATAATAAAAGATTTAGATGTAGATATAGAAAATAAAAATGTATTAATAGTTGAAGATATAATTGATTCAGGTTTAACTTTAAGTTCATTAGTTGCAGCTTTAAAAACTAGAAAGCCAAAATCATTAAGACTATGTACATTATTAGACAAGCCAGAAAGAAGAACATCAGATATTAAGGTTGATTATGTAGGATATGTGATTGAAGACAAATTTATAGTTGGATATGGGATAGATTACGCTGAAAAATATAGAAATCTTCCTTATATAGGTATTGTTGAAGATATATAAGAACATAATAAAAAAGGAGTATAAGAGTGAATCTTATACTCCTTTTAGCATATTTCAAAATGTAAATTATAAGAAAAATAACAAAATATTATATTTATTGTCAAAAAATATATATTTATTTTTAAAAATTATGTAAAATAGAAAAGAAGAAGTATTTTATTGAAAGGTGGTAAATTATGGGATATCAACTGGACATATTAATGTATTTACAAAGTATAAGAAATGAGTTACTTACAGGTGTATTTACATTCTTTACTGTATGCACAGAAGTGCCAGTAATAACTGTACTAACAGGGATAATATATTGGTGTATAAATAAAAAAGCAGGGCAAAGAACGTTATTTGCTCTTTGTGGAAGTTTAAATATAAATGCAGGGGTTAAAAATTTTGTTAAAATGCCAAGACCTATAGGTACAAAAGGATTAGAATCATTAAGAATAGAAACAGCCACAGGTTATTCTTTCCCTAGTGGACATACACAAACGGCTACAACTTTTTGGACTTCTACGATGTATTTATTTAGAAAATCATGGATATATATTATAGGAATATTAATGATTTTAGGAGCAGGAATATCAAGACTATACTTAGGTGTTCATTGGCCAATGGACGTAATTGTTGCATGGGGATTTGGTATAGTTTTAAGTGTATTATTTATAAAATTGTTTGACTATATAGATGATAGTAAAAACTACTATATATTAGTTGGATTGATGTTAATATTTGGAATTTGCACATATTTTATTGGTGGAGAAGATTTATACAAAATGTTTGGTCTTTTCACAGGTTTTGCACTAGGTTATATGGTAGAAGATACTTTTATTAACTTTAGTACAGAAAGTGAGACTAGAAGAAAAAATATATTTGCTAAAAAATCTTCAAAAAATGAAGGTTTAGGCAAAAAAATACTTAGATTTATAGTAGGGATAATATCATTATTAGCAGTTTATTTATTGCTTAATTATGTGCAAGATAATTTAATAGTCAATAAAGCAGAAGAGATAATTAATATTATCAAATATTTAAAATATACAATTGTAGTATTTTGGGGTGTAGCAGGTGCTCCAGCGTTATTTAAATTATTTAAGCTAGCATAAATTTCCCTATTTATGAGGAAAGGATGATTATTTGAAAACAGTAGTGGTTATAGGCGGAGGTCCGGCTGGAATGATGGCAGCATCAACTGCAGCTGATAATGGAGCCAATGTTATACTTTTAGAAAAGCAGCATAGATTAGGAAGAAAGCTTTTAATTACAGGAAAGGGAAGATGTAATATTACTAATGATTGTGATGTTGAAGAATTGATAGAAAATGTACCTACAAATGGTAAATTTTTATATAGTGCTTTTTACACATTTACAAATTATGATGCAATAACTATGTTTAATTCCCTTGGGCTTGCAACTAAAACTGAAAGAGGGAAAAGAGTATTCCCAGAAAGTGATAAAGCATTAGACGTGGTAAAAGCTTTAGAAAAACAAGTTAAAAATAAAAAAGTAAAAATTATATTAAGCGCTAAGGTTAATAAAATCATAGCAAAAGATAATAAAATAGAAAAAGTCATTTATAACAATAATGAGGTAATAAAATGTGACAGTGTAATACTGGCTACGGGAGGCATGAGCTATCCTCTTACTGGATCTACAGGTGATGGATATAAGTTTGCACAGTCTTTAGGACATACAATAATAAACCCAAAACCTTCCTTAATTGGTATTGAAGTCCAAGAAGGTTTTGTTAAAGATTTAGAAAAATTAGCTCTTAGAAATGTGGCTATCACTGTGATTAATAGTAAAAATAAAAAAATATATGATGATTTTGGAGAATTGGAATTTACAAAATATGGTCTAGATGGACCTATAATAAAATCTGCTAGTTGTAGAATGAAAGATACTAGTAAAGAAAATTACAGAATTATCCTTGATTTAAAACCAGCATTAGATGATGAAAAGTTAGATAAAAGAATTATTAAAGATTTTGCAAAGTATACAAACAAAAACTTTGAAAATTCATTAGATGATTTACTTCCTAAAAAACTTATACCAATAATAATTGAATTAAGTGAAATACCGAGACATTTAAAAGTAAATCAAATATCTAAGAAACAAAGATTGAATTTAGTTTATTTATTAAAAAATCTTACTTTTACTGTAAAGAGATATAGGCCAATAGAAGAAGCTATAGTTACTTCTGGTGGAATAAAAGTAAGTGAGATTAATGCGAGTACTATGGAATCTAAAATAATAAATAATCTTTTCTTTGCAGGAGAGATTATAGATGTGGATGCATATACTGGAGGATTTAATCTACAAATAGCTTATTCAACAGCTTATTTAGCTGGAACCAATTCTTAAAAATTTTGTCAAAAATTGCATACATGTTAAATCTCAATTGTAACATAATAGTATTAGAAACAAATATTAAAAAAGAAAAGAGGTAATAACATGGCAACTAACACTAATAATACAAAGGTAGTTCCAGAAGCAAAAGCAGCATTAAATCAAATGAAATTAGAGATAGCAAATGAACTTGGTATGTCTAACTATCAACAAGTAGATAAAGGAAATCTTACAGCAAGAGAAAATGGTTATGTAGGTGGATACATGACTAAAAAACTTGTTGAAATGGCAGAACAACAAATGGCTGGAAAAGGTCAACAATAACTAGAAAATATAAAATAATAGATAGTTAAAAGTAGAGGTAAGTAAAAAGGAGTAAACTCCTTTTTACTTACCTCTTTATTTTAATATGAACATATATATTATAAAAATTGTTTGAAATAGAAAATAAAGAGTATATTGACTAATAAAATAAAATATATTAAAATAAAGAATACTTTGATAAGGGAGTAGTTAGCACTGATATTTTAGTGTAATAAAGTCAACATACTGATAGTTATACTATCTGGCTTTGTTTTGAATGATGAGACTTATCTATAGCGAAGGCTATAGGTGGGTCTTTTTTTATTTGAAGTAAGTAAAGATAAATGGTTGGGTATCTGAAATTTAAAACCCATACTGTGGCTTAATGGAGTTAATTTTGGGAAGAATATATCAAAGTAGAATGAAATTTTAATAAATGGAAGGAAGGAAAAATATGGGCTTAATTGAGTTATTCATATTAGCAGTAGGACTTTCAATGGATGCTTTTGCAGTATCTATTTGTAAAGGATTATCTCTTAGAAAGGTTACTTTTAAAGAGTGTGGAAAAGTAGGTCTATACTTTGGAGGGTTTCAAGGAGGAATGCCTCTTATTGGATTTATATTAGGAGTGCAATTTAAGGACTATATAACTAGCATAGATCATTGGATAGCATTTATTTTATTATCATTTATAGGAATAAACATGATAAGAGAGTCTATGGAAAAGGATGAAGATTGCGGAATTGTAGATTTAACAGAAGCAGCTGTAGGAGAAGAAGAAATAAATCAACTTGGATTCAAAAATATGGTTATGCTTGCTATTGCCACTAGTATAGATGCTCTTGCAGTAGGTGTAACATTTGCATTTTTACAAGTAGAGATAATACCAGCTGTGTCATTTATAGCAATAGTTACTTTTATTTTATCTGGCATAGGTGTTAAAATAGGAAATGTATTTGGAACAAAGTACAAATCAAAAGCAGAATTTGCAGGAGGAGCTATTTTAATATTAATGGGTATTAAAATATTATTAGAACATTTAGGTTTTTTCCCGTTTTCATAGAAAAAATAAATAAAAATACATGTCTTGGTTAAAATAACTCTAGATGTAAAATATTAAATACATAAGGAGTGTTATTATGGCAGTAGTAGATTTTAACAAAATTAAACAAGACTTTATTAATGCGGATGTAGATGGAAAAATAAGAATATATACTACTACAGAAGGATTAAGTGTAGAACAATTTAGAGAATTATTAAGATATTATCCTATACAATATTTATCTAAGTTAGAAAAAGCTATGGGATAAACAGAAATTATAATTTTAAAAGCACTACTAAGAATTAGCTTAGTAGTGCTTTTTTTAACTAAGATTAGTTTTTCGTATGTAATTGTAAATTCTTTCATTTCCTAACTCTATATCTCCTGTTTCAATATATTTAATTATGCTATCCATATCATTACCATTTAGATATTGTATGGGAATAATTAAATCATAGCCTTCATCTAATAAAAGATTTTTAAGTTTTACTTTTTGAGAAATGTTGGGTGGCAATATTTTTTTCTTTTCTTTTTTTCTTTTGCGACAAGTTGCTAAGTTTTCATTTTGCATATCAATAAGAGTATTTATGTATTCTATGTAAGAAGACTTAAAATCTTCTTCGTTTAATAAATCTTCGCTTAATATATGATTTATATAATCATCACATAAGAGATTTTGTGCAAACTTATCGGCAGTTAATTTACCAGTAACTATCCCCTTTTGGTATTTTCTCAAAATGCTTTTGGTGTGGCTATAAATCTTATTACGTGTTTCTAAGTCTAATTCTCTTATCTCCATAAGGGACCACTCCTATTTTAAATAAGTTCTTATATTTTATTGTTACCAAATTTGAAATTTGCATACTTTTTGTCAGAAAATTAAAACATATAAAGAAATAGATTAAAATATTTCATTATAACATAGACTCAATTAATTAAAGAGAACATAATTATATTTTAAACTTTGCACATAATAAAGTAGATAACTTTAGGAGGTGTAATTTATGCAAAATAGAAACTTAAAATGTAATGCTACTAACTGTGCACACAATGAAAGCTGTGAATGTAGAGCAGGAGCAATAAATGTTGCAGGACGTGAAGCAATTACTACTAGCGAAACAGGCTGTAGTTCTTTTGTTGATATAGCTAATAATGGATTTACTAACTCTGCAGATTGTGGATGTACAAAGCCACAAAATATTAAATGTGAAGCTTGTAATTGCAAATACAACGAAAATCAATGCTGTACAGCAGATGACGTTAGAATAAATGCAAATGATGCATCTTGTCAAACTTTTGTACAAAAATAACATAATATTGACACAACTTAATACTTGTAATAAAAAAAGCCCTTTTAGGGCTTTTTTTATGTTAAGGAATGAAACATTAGTTAAGCAAATTTTTACTTATAAGAATATTATATTATTCTAAAACTTGTAGTGAAATTATTATTTAAGCCTTAAAGTATATAAATTCAAAATTTTACCAATAATAAAAATAAATATATTAAAAGGAAGTGAAGTTATGATAAATAGCATAATTAAATTGTTTTACTCAGAAGTAGTAAAAACTAAAATGAGTAATATGCCAAATAAAGATTATGAGCTTAGAAAAGGATGTAAAGAATTTAGAAATATTACATTAAAAATAGACAGTTATTTATTTAAAGGATTAAAAATAATTTTAGCACTGTTCATACTTTATTTATCCTTTAATGTTAAAATGCTTCTTGGAGTAGGAGTATTGTTAGTAGAGGTAACTTATTTAGTATACAAAGTCAGTTATGAAAAGCAAGTAAAAGAAGTAATTGAAAATGCAAAAAATAACATAGAAATATCAGCAAACAACTTTATAAATGAAAATGGTAAGAGAGGCATTAACTTATTAATAACTCTTCTTATTATAAGTGTGCTTACAGGATTTAATTATTTTATAGGTATAAGTTTTATAATTGTATTTATCTATACGATTAGAAATATATACGAAGAGTTTAAACAATAAAAAATATAATGATAATTTTATAAATAAATACTTTTATTTGCAATGAAAATGATTATATAATAACATAGGATATTATAGAGGGGAGTAAAATACAAAAAATAAATCTAAATATAAAAAGTACTAATTTTGGTGATTATGATATTCCTCTAAATAAAGATTATGAAAAATCTTTAGATGCTATATTAAATAAACTAGTAGATTATAAATACGTGCACAAAAGAATATTGAGTAGGGATTCATCAAATAAATACAATATTTATAGCTATGATTTTAAACCAATAAAATACGAAAAAACAATTATTTTAATTTCGGGTATACATGGAAATGAATATACCCCTTTTTGGTGTAGCTAGATTTTTAGAACTACTATGTGGAGATGAATTAAACCATGAAGATTTAAATTATATTAAGAATAAAGTAAGGTTAATTCTTGTTCCATGTGTAAACCCTTGGGGGTTTGAAAATAATCGTAGAAATAATTATAATGCTGTAGATCTAAATAGGAATAGTGATTATTTGTGGCAAGAGTATAATAATTATAAGTCTAAAAAAGGTCAAATTTATTATAAGGGTGAAAGTCCTTTAGAAATGAAAAGCATAAAAAAATTAGTAGAAGATACATATTCTGAAGATAATTTAGTAGGATTAATAGACTTACACAATATTATATCTGTAGAGGCAGAAAGAATAGTTTATTATCCTAGATTTGTAGATAATTATTTAGGAAAATTTATAGAAACACTTAAAAAATTCAATTCTAAGGAAAATAGAACTATCTTTGGTTCTTCTATCTCACCTGTTTTTAGTAAATATGTATGTTAAAAATATAAAGTACCGGCTCTTTGTCTTGAATGGAGGAAAAACCTTCATGGTAATGATAGAGATAATAAGGATATGTGTAAGTATGTGGAGTTTTTAGGAAATTTTATAATTGAATTTTCTAAATTGGAAAAAAGTACGGAGATTTATGCAAATACTCAACCATTCAATAAATTTTTAAATTGAAATAAAAGTGATGAAGAAGGATACAAAATTCTAAAATCAAATAATTATATTACTATGGAAAATGTATATTATTCCATACCTTTAAAAAGAAATTATATAGTTAATTTAAGTGGAAATATTAAAGTAAAAGTAAAAAAATCTTGTACTTTAAGTATATTGCCATGTTTGTATCAGGTATGTAATAAAGAACAAAGTTATATTAAGTGCAATGAAAACCTATGGTTTGCCCAGGAAATCTATTTAGAAGAAGGAGAACATATAATACCAGTTATTGATACTCTTAATGGATTTCACACAAATTATAATGATATAGACAATTTAAAAAGAGTTGGTAATTTAGAATTTCTATTAAGATTCAAAATCAATATGATTAACAATGTGTATATCGAAAATTTTAAAATTAATTTGACATTTATTCCAAGTGACAAAGGAATTGCTACAGAAATACTAGATTTAAATAGTAATATATCTTTATTCCCCAAAGATGTAAAAAGGTAATATATCTATATAAATAAATAATATTATGTTACAATAAGTTTTAGAAAAAAGGAAATCTTATAGGAGGGAAGGGTGTATACTTATGACCGATATTAGTATGAAAATGAAAAATTTAGTAGAGATATCTTCATTGGTTACAGAATCTACTAATTTTTTTGATATAAAGGACAAAATAATAGAAAAAATGCTTGAAGTTGTTTTTCCTAGAAAAGCTTGTGTCAACTTATTTTATAATGATGACTATAAGCATGCTTATTTGGTATGTTCAAATAGCTTAGGATACATAAGAGAAACTTTTAAACCAGATGAAGCTAAAGGTGTGAAGTTTGATTTTTATGAAGATTATCCTGATTATATTCATGACGCAGTAGAATTTAAGAAAATAATTTATATAAAAAATGTATTTGAAGATGAAAGCGCTATAAAGGAAAGAGATTTAGCAAGACATGAAAAATATACAGGAAGAATTGTATTTCCTTTAATATATAATAAAAAAGCAGTAGGATTTATGACTTGTTTCTTAGATGAAGGTGATATTTTAAAAGATGAGGATATAGACTTTGTGTCTTCTATTGCATCTTTAATAGCTTTATCTATAGAAATAACAGAAAAAAATAGTCAAAAGAATTTTGTAATTGATAAACTTAGAAGTTCTTTAGAGTTGATAAGTGAAGCTACTAGAAAACTTCATCAAAATAAAAATATAGATGAGTTCTTAGTAGATTTAAGCGAGATAGCTAAAAAAACTACAAAGAGCCAAGATTCAGTTATATTAATAGACAAGAATAATTGCAAAAATAAAATATTTAGATCTTATTGTAAACTGGATGAAAGAGATTCTAATATTGAAGATACGGTTAATTTGCTTTTATCAAAAAGTGTTCAAGGCCAGTATGTAAATAATAGAGAAAAATCGAGGGAAATAAACTTAGATGTGGATACATATATTTTTTATAAATTGTCTAATGAATCGGAGCCTATTGGTGTGATTTTATGTACAGATGGAAAAAAATACGAAGATGATGATTTAAATATATTAAGTATATTATCTAAACAGGTTGCAGTTGCTATGCAACTTTATGACTATAGTGAAAAAAATGTAAAGCATAAGTTAATTGCCAAAGAATTGAATATTCTTAATAAACAACAAAAACTTATAATGAACGATAGTAAGATGGAATGTAACAATAAGAAAGAATTGGAATTTTATCATAGACCTGCGACAGTTGTAGGTGGAGACTTTTACTATGCGCACAAAATTGATGATAAAAGGGTGGCTTATATTATTGCAGATGTTATGGGACATGGTATAGTGGCTAACTATATGGTTGCCATGATTAAAGGTGCTTTTAAAACATTATGCTATCAGTATAAAACACCTGGAGAAATAGCAACTCACCTAAATAAAATATTATATGAAGAGTTTGATAAAATGGGTGTATTTGCTACAGCTTTAATAAATGTGTTTGACACAGAAAGAAATATATTATCTGTTTCTAATGCAGGACATTATAGTCCTATAATTATTTATGAAAATGGAGAAGTAGTGGAAAGTATTAATTGTAAAAAAGGAATTCCTATAGGTGTATTGCCTGAGGGCGAATATCACAGTAATACATTTAGTGTAGAAAATTATCCGATGATATTTATGTTTACAGATGGTATATTAGAAATTAAAAATAATTATAAGGAAGAGTTTGGTATCGATAGGTTGAAGAGTTTTATAAAAAATAACTATAAAAATAATAAGAACAAAATTGTGGAAAACTTTAAAAAAGAAGCAGAAAAATTTACTGGAAATGATAATTTTGATGATGATATTTTAATTTTAATGTTAAAAAATATTTAGGAGGGGTTATGAATAAACAAAATAAAGTTTTAATTGTTAATGGTAGTCCAAGAAGAAGTAAAAACTGTAGTAAAATAATTGAAAATATAACTAAAAAGTTAGAAGAAAACAAGATTAACTACGAAGTATTAAATATTTATAAAATGGATATAGACTACTGCACGGCTTGTGGATATTGTGAAAGAACTGGAAAATGTGTTATAAAAGATGACATGACCCCGCTATATGAAGACTTTGACAAATCTATAGGAACTATTGTGGTAAGTCCTATGTTTTTCCAAAGTATTTCTACAAAGGTGAAAACATTAGTAGATAGAACTCAGGTATTTTACTCAAGTAAATATATACTAAAGAAACCGTCTATAGATGTAAAAAAAGAACGTAGAGGAATGTTTATAGCTGTAGGAGGTCAACCTAAATATGAAAATCAATTTTTAGGTGGGCAACTTGTAATGGATTTATTCTTTAAGTGTATAAATACTAAATTAATTTCAAATGTCTATATGAGTAATAGTGATGAAGTACCATTTGATGAAAATAAGGTATTTCAAGAAGAGCTCAATGGGGCGGTGATAAATTACATAAAAGAAATAAATGATCTTATGTAAGAATAATAAAATTCATAATTAAGTCAGTTATTTTGGAGGGGGAGTTATTGAATTTAGAACTATATGAAATATTAATGAGGGAAATATTAATAAATATTGATGAGGGGATACATTTTATAGACAATAAGGGTAAAACAATAATCTATAATGACTGCATGGAAAAAATAGAAAAAATGAGTAAAACTTATGTAATGAGTAAGTCATTTATGGATATTGTTGATGAAATGAATATAAAAAATAGCACATTATTAGAGGTATTAAATAAAAAAAAGACCATAGAAAATAATATGCAAAGGTATGTTGATAAAAATGGAAAAGAAATAACTACATTAAATACTACAATCCCAATTATAAATGGAAATGATTTCATAGGTGCTTTAGAAATATCAAAGGATATTACAACAATAGAAACTTTATCTGAACAAGTAACAAACTTAAAAAATAATTTAACAAATAAAGAAAATAAATCAGGAGGAAGATATAAGTTTGAAGACATCATAGGAAACAGTAAGTTGATGAAAGCCTCTATTAAAAAGTGTGAGAAAGCAAGCAAGTCTGATGCATCAGTTTTTATATATGGAGAAACTGGAACTGGGAAAGAATTAATTAGCCAATCTATACATTATGATAGTAATAGAAATGAGCATCCTTTTATAGCACAAAATTGTGCAGCATTACCAGAATCTTTATTTGAAGGAATCCTTTTTGGAACGATAAAAGGAGGATTTACAGGAGCAGTCGATAGACCTGGTTTGTTTGAACAAGCTAACAAAGGAACTTTATTATTAGATGAAATAAATTCAATGCCGATGACGCTACAAGCAAAGCTACTTAGAGTACTACAGGAAGGCTATGTTAGAAGAGTTGGGGGAACAAATAACATTCCTGTTGATGTTAGAGTTATAGCAACAACTAATGAAAGTCCAACTGAAATATTAAATGAAAATAAAATAAGAAGAGATTTATACTACAGACTAAATGTAATAAATATAGAAATACCACCATTACGAGAGAGAAAAGAAGATATATCATTACTTTGTGATATGTTTATTAAAAAATATAATAAAAAATTGAATAAGAATGTAAAAGGTATTTCTTATGATAGTATTAATTATTTAAAAAAACATACCTGGCAAGGAAATGTAAGGGAATTAGAAAATGTAATATATTCTACTATGAGTATGATGGACAATGAAAAAAATATAGTTCCTGAAATGATTCATTTAAATGACTATTATCATTTAAAAGAAAAAAAAATAAATGATGACTATTCTTTGGACGACTTAGAATACAAAACATTAGATCATATTATAGGAGATATAGAAGAAGGATATATAATAGAATCTTTAGAAAAAACGGGATATAATGTTAGTAAAGCAGCAGCTATTTTGGGAATAAATAGGCAAAATTTGCAGTATAAAATGAAAAAGTACAATATAAAAAATTTTAATAAATAAAAAGAGCAAAAAAATTTGCGTAAGAGCAAAACTTTTTGCTCTTTTTTTGTTTCAAAAAATCAATTAGGAAAAAAGGCTAAGAGAAAAAAATAAATATATGAGTTAAATACAAGGTTTGATAAGAAATTAAGATTGATAATCTAGAGTTGGCATAATTTATGCTTTATAAAATTGTAAGAAAATTAAAACAACTTATTTAGGAGGATGTAATAATGAGAAAAGTAAGAATAGGAATTTGGGGATTTGGAGCAATGGGAACAGGAATGGCAAATATGATATTAAAAAAAGAAGGTATGGAAATAGTATCAGTTTGCAGCAGAAGTACTGCAGGTAAAAGCATGTATGATGTTTTAGAAATAGAAAGAGGAAACAGAAACGAAGTTATTATAAATGGTAATTATGAAGAAGCTTTCCCAGAAGGAGGTTGTGATGTTGTTTTATTAGCAACTGATTCTTTTACAAAAAAGGCTTTTGATAAAATAATTTATTTATTAGAGAAAAAAATAAATGTTATTTCTACTGCTGAGCAAATGGCATATCCACAAGCTGATGATCCAGACTTAGCTAAAAAAATGGATGAAGTTGCTAAAGAGAATGGTGTAAGTGTTTTAGGAACAGGTATAAATCCAGGATTTGTATTAGATTTATTAGTTTTAGCTTTATCAGGAACTTGCGAAGAAGTTGATAGTATAAGTGCTAAAAGAGTAAATGATTTATCTCCATTTGGAAAAGCAGTTATGGTAGAACAAGGAGTAGGTGTAACTAAAGAAGAGTTCTTAAAAGGTGTAGAAAATGACACAATAGCAGGTCATGTTGGTTTTGTGGAATCAATAAATATGATTACAGATGGATTAGGATGGAAGTTAGATAAAATAGAACAAACAAAAGAGCCAATAATGACTACAATAGACAGAAAATCTAAATATGGAGAAGCTTTAGCAGGAAATGTTGCTGGTTGTAGACAATGCGGATACGGATATGTAAATGGAGAAGTTTTAGTAGAAATGGAACATCCACAACAAATAATACCAGAAGCTGAAGGAACTAAAACAGGAGACTATATATCAATAAAAGGAATACCAAATATAGATTTACAAATAAATCCTGAAATACCTGGAGGCATAGGAACATATGCAATGATAGTAAACTCTATACCTCTAATAATAAATGCAAGACCAGGTCTAAAAACTATGTTAGATATACCAGTACCAAGAGCAATAATGGGTGACGTAAGAGATCAAATAGAAGTTGAATTAGAAGAAGATGTAAAAGTAGAGATATAAGGATTGAAGTTTAAAAAGTAGATAGTAGGCAAAGGGGGAGAACAAAATGGATGCGAAATGTAATGATTGGGTTATCATACACAACCTAGTATTAACTCCTGATGAAAGAGCTCCACAAGTTCCAGATGATACTAAGAAAGTGCCATTGGAAATGTGGGTTAAAGGATTTATACAAAAAGATGCTAATGTAGGGGATTTGGTTGAAGTAAAAACTATAACAGGAAGACTTGTGAAAGGTAATTTAGTTCAAGTGAATCCATATTATACTCATGACTATGGTAAGTGCATACCAGAGTTACTTCAAATAGGAATTCAAGCAAAGAAAATATTATTTGGAGGTGAGGATAATGAGTAGTAGTGTTTTAGAAAAAAATATGAGTTATGAAGCTGTTATGGGAAGAAAAAATGAAATAATGAAAAATGCTATAGGATTAGATTACTCTTCCTTTGAAGAAGATGGCATTGGATTTGATTATGAAAAAATGATGAGTGAAACTGGATATACATTGGAAGAAATAGAATCTATTCAATCACAATATGCAGTAGGAAACACTCCCATAATAGAACTTAAAAATTTAACTAAGTTAGCAAGAAAATGTGCTCCAAAAGGAAAAGGAGCTAGAATTTTCATAAAAGATGAGGCGATGAACGCTTCTGGTAGTTTTAAAGCAAGAAGAGCAGCTACTGCTGTATATCATGCAAAAAAAATGGGATACAAAGGTGTAATAGCAGCAACTAGTGGTAATTATGGTGCGGCTGTAGCATCTCAAGCAGCTATGCAAGGATTAAAATGTATAATAGTTCAAGAATGTTATGATTCTAATGGAGTAGGTCAGCCAGAAATTATAGAAAAAGCAAGAAAATGTGAGGCTTATGGTGCAGAAGTTGTTCAATTAACAGTTGGGCCAGAGTTATTTTATACATTTTTAGTTTTACTGGAGGAAACAGGGTACTTTAACGCTTCTTTATATTCTCCATTTGGTATAGCAGGTGTTGAAACTTTAGGAGATGAATTGTCTGCTCAATTTAAGCAAAGATATGGCAAGAATCCTGATGTTGTTGTTTGTACTAATGCAGGTGGTGGTAATCTTACAGGTACAGCCAGAGGTTTAATAAAAGCAAATTCATTAAATACTCAAGTTGTAGGAGCTAGCGTTGACTTAAAAGGATTACATATGGCTAGCGATAGTCAATTCAATAGAAAATCCTTTACTACAGGACATACAGGTTTTGGAATTCCATTTTGTACATGGCCAGATAGATCTGATGTTCCTAGATCAGCAGCTAGACCACTTAGATATATGGATAGATATGTGTTAGTTAAACAAGGAGAAGTATTTTATATAACTGAGTTGTTGGCACAGTTGGAAGGTATTGAAAGAGGTCCTGCAGGAAATACATCTTTAACAGCAGCATTCTCCTTAGCGCAAGAATTAGATGAGGATAAAATTATCGTAGTTCAAGAAACTGAATACACTGGAGCAGGAAAACATATTAATCCTCAACTTACTTTTGCCAAAGAAAACGGAATAGAAATAGAATTTGGTAATCCAAAAGATGAAATAGCTGGTGAAAATTTAATACTACCACAAGGTCCAGAGTTATTAAAATGTGTAGATGTTGATATGAACAAAATAAGAAAATCTTATATAAAAAATTGTGTATTAAACAATAAAATAGGTGATGTTAATAATTTAAGTAATGAAGATATCGAATTTCTAATGAGAGAGACAAAAAGCTCTAGGGAGTTTGTAATAGAAGTTTTGGATAATTTGAAATAAGATTTATTAAATAAATATAAATATAAATAGGTGAAAGCCATAGTTATAGTGGTAAATAAATGAGGGGGATATATATGCAAAAAAGACAAGATGATTTTGAAGTTAGAAGAAAACATCTTCAAGAACTAAGTGATCAACAATTAAAAGATAGATTCTGGCAATTAGCAAGTCAAATAGTTGAGCCAATGGTAGAACTAGGTAGAAAAAATACAACACCATCAATAGAAAGATCTATTTTACTTAGAATGGGATTTTCTTCTCTTGAAGTAAAACCAATATTAGAGGGGGTTATGGAAAGAGGATTAATAGGAAAAGGTGCTGGTCATGTAGTTTATAAATTAGCAACAAACAAAGGTATAACAGTTAGAGAAGCAGGATTAATGTTAATAAATGGTGAATGTTGGGATGAAGTAGTAGATTTATTTCATAATAATGAAAAATCAACTATGGAAGTAACTGGAGAGGGGGAAACAGTAGAATGCTAAAAGAAAATAAAAAATTAGATATAGATTATATTCTTAAAGATCTAGATAAATATAGACCCAAAAGAAGAGGATGGACATGGAGAGAACATGTAGAAAATCTTGAGATGGGTCCATTTGAATACAAGCAAGCTACAAAACCTCTAACAGACGGTGTTGCATTACCATCAGCTAAATATTTTAATAATATAGATCCTCAACCGGTACCTGTTATAACTACTGAAATTGCATCAGGAAGATTTGAAGATGATATAAGAAGAATGAGAATGGCAGCTCACCATGGTGCGGATCACTTAATGGTTATAAGAACTGCTGGACAATCACACTTCGATGGTCTTATAGAAGGTACCCCTCAAGGAATTGGTGGTGTTCCAATAACAAGAAAGCAAGTTAGAGCTCAAAGAAAAGCCTTAGATTTTATAGAAGAAGAAGTTGGAAGACCTATTAATTATCATTCATATGTAAGTGGTATTGCAGGGCCAGAAGTGGCTGTAATGTTTGCTGAAGAAGGTATAAATGGAGCACACCAAGATCCACAATATAATGTTTTATATAGAAATATAAATATGATAAGATCTTTTGTTGATGCTTGTGAAGCTAAACAGATAATGTCTTTTGCGAATATGGCTCAAATAGATGGAGCTCATAATGCCAATGCAACTGCTAGAGAAGCTTGGAAGGTAATGCCAGAACTTATGGTACAACATGCTTTAAACTCAATTTTCTCTGAAAAAATAGGAATAGATAAATCTAATATTTGTTTATCAACAGTTCCTCCAACAGCTCCTCCTGCACCTTGTTTAAGAATTGACTTACCTTACGCTGTTGCACTTAGAGAATTTTTCAGCGACTATAAAATGAGAGCTCAAATGAATACTAAATATATGGATTCATCTACTAGAGAAGCAACAGTTACTCATGTGCTGAACTTATTAACATCAGTATTAACTAGAGCTGATGTACAATCAACTATAACTCCTGACGAAGGTAGAAATGTTCCATGGCATATTTATAATATAGAAGCATGTGATACAGCTAAACAAGCTTTAATTGGTATGGATGGACTTATGGATATGATAGAACTTAAAAATGTGGGGGAATTAAGAGATAAGTCTAGAGAGATTAAAGAAAGAGCTGTATTATACATGGAAGAAATAATTGAAGCTGGTGGATATTTTGAAGCTGTTGAGCAAGGATTCTTTGTTGATTCAGGAAATTATCCAGAAAGAAATGGAGATGGAATATCAAGAAAAATAAAAGGAGGAGTTGGAGAAGGAACTGTTTACGAAAGAGATGAAGACTATTTCGCTCCTGTAACTGCTCACTTTGGATATAATAACGTTGCTCAATATGACGAAAATGCTATAGATAATCCGGCTTCATTAATAGGAGGTTCTACTTTTGAAAATCCAGAAAAAATAGTATATATAGATGAACTTGATGATTTTGATAATGTGGAAACAAGATTAAAAGAGTCAGAAGGATATAGACTTGGAACAAAAATAAAGCCAGAGATGGAGTGGTGTGCAGATGGTATTGTTATGATAACAATGATGCTTCCAACAGATAAAAGAACAGCTGAATTTGCAGCGCTTGAATTTGGCAAAAAGATGAATTTAGAAGATATTGAAGTTATAAGTAGAGAAGTTATGCATGAGTCTGAAGGTACTAGAATTGAAATGAAAGGTAAAGTTCCATTTGAAATAGATATAAATGATTTAGTTATACCAGAAGAACCAAAAGTACTAACTGATGAAGAAATAAGAGAAGACATAGATGTAAAACCTATGAAAATTGTTGCAGCAACAGTGGGAGAAGATGAACATTCAGTTGGTTTAAGAGAAATAATAGATATAAAACATGGTGGCATAGAAAAATATGGTATAGAGTGTCATTATCTAGGAACTTCAGTGCCAGTAGAAAAACTAGTAGATGCAGCAATAGAATTAAATGCTGATGCTATTTTGGCATCTACAATAATAAGTCATGATGATATACATTACAAAAATATGAAGAAGTTACATGAGTATTGTATAGAAAAAGGTATAAGAGATAAAGTAATGATTGTTTGTGGAGGAACACAAGTAACACCTGAAATGGCCGTTGAACAAGGAGTAGATGCAGGTTTTGGAAGAAACAGCAAAGGAATAAATGTAGCTACTTTCTTAGTAGAAAAAAGAAGAGAAATGAATCAAAATGCCGAATAGCATATTAGAAATAGATGTTCTAGTTGCAGAAATAGGAAGTACAACAACAGTTGTAAACGCTTTCAATAATATTAATGGTGAAGACCCTGAATTCTTAAGTCAGGGTCAAGCACCTACTACAGTTTTTGAAGGTGGAGATGTAAGAAACGGTTTATCAGGTGCCATTAAAGATTTAGCGAGTAAATTAAATGTAGGTGAAATTAAATATAAGGATATGTTTGCAACATCAAGCGCTGCTGGAGGATTAAAAATGACTGTTCATGGATTAGTTTATGATATGACGGCAAAAGCAGCAAAGGAAGCAGCTCTAGGGGCAGGAGCAGTTATTAAGCAAGTTACAGCGGGAAAAATAAAAAGAACTGATTTGAAAAAAATAAAAGAAATAAAACCAAATATAATTTTAATAGCTGGTGGAGTGGATTATGGAGAAAGAGATACTGCCATATATAATGCAGAAATGATTGCATCTTTAAATCTAGGAATACCAGTTATATATGCTGGAAATGTGGAAAATCATGAAGAAATCAAATTAATATTTGAAGATAGTAATTACAAGCTTTATATAACGGAAAACGTATACCCAAAAATTGATTTACTAAATATAGAGCCAACAAGAAAAATTATTCAAGACGTATTTGAAGAACACATAACTACCGCTCCAGGAATGAAGTATATAAAGGATATGGTGAATGAGAATATAACACCAACTCCTGGTGCAGTAATGGAGGCATCTAAACTTCTTTATAGAAACATTGGTGATTTATTGACATTAGATGTGGGTGGAGCAACTACGGATGTCCATTCTGCAACAGAAGGAAGTGATTATATAAACAAAATACTAGTAAATCCAGAACCAATTTCAAAGAGAAGTGTAGAAGGGGATTTAGGTGTATATGTAAATATGAACAATATAGTAGATGTTATAGGTAAAGAAAGTTTACAAGAAGAACTATCAATAGATATAGATTCTATAATGGAGAATTATCCGCCAATACCAAAATCAAAAGAAGAAATTTTGTTTGTTGAGAGATTAACAAAAGAGGCTGTTATAAAAGCTATTATAAGACATGCAGGAAGAATAAGAAACATTTATGGCACTAATGGAAAAAGCAAAATAGCAGAAGGTAAGGATTTAACAGGTGTTAACTATATAATCGGAACTGGTGGAGCACTTACTAGACTTCCAAATAGATTTGAAATTTTAGAATATGTAACTAGGTACAACAAGAATAATGAATTACTGCTGCCAAAAGAAAAAACAAAGATATTAATAGACAACGATTATATTATGGCCTCTATTGGTGTTTTATCTAAAAAATATGAAGAGGCATCTTTAAAACTTATGCTAAAAAGTTTAAATTTTGAGGAGAAAAAATTATGTACCCTAAATTAGAAATAGATATAAATAAATTAAAACACAATGTTAAAATTATTTCTCACATGTGCCATGATAAAAATATAAGTTTAGCTTTTGTAACTAAATCATTCTGCGCAAGAGAGGAAATAGTAGAGAAGCTAGTTGAAGAAGGTATAGATTATATTGCAGATTCAAGAATAAATAATCTAAAAAAATTAAAAGATATAGATTTACCTAAAATACTAATTAGAATACCAATGATAAGTGAGTTAGGAGATGTTATAAAATATAGCGATATAAGTTTTAATTCAGAACTGAAAACAATAAAGGCATTAAATGAAATATGTGAAAGTAAAAGTATAATTCACAATATAGTTCTAATGTTTGATTTAGGGGATCTAAGAGAAGGATATTATTATGAGGAGGATTTATTTAATAATATAAAAAATATTCAGAAACTTAAAAATATTAAAATAGTTGGTATAGCAACAAATTTAACGTGCTACGGTGCGATTATACCATCTCCAATAAATACAGGAAGATTAGTTGAAATAGCAAAAAAGGTAGAAAATGACTTTGGGTTGAAGTTAGAAATAGTATCTGGCGGAAATTCGAGTTCATTAGATTTAATGATGAATGATAACATGCCAAAAGGTGTAACTAATCTTAGAGTAGGAGAATCTATAGTACTTGGAAGAGAAACCGCATATGGAAAAAGCATAGAAGGGGCATACCAAGATGCGTTTAAACTTGTATGTGAAGTAGTTGAGTGTAAAGAAAAGCCATCATTACCTGTAGGGGAAATAGGAATTGATGCATTTGGTAATAAGCCGGTTTACGAAGATAAAGGAATTTTAAAAAGAGCAATTGTAGCAATTGGTAAGCAAGATATAGATACAGATTCTTTAATGCCAATAGACACTTCTATAGAAATACTAGGAGCAAGTTCAGACCACATGATATTAGATATAAGCGAATCAGAAAATGACTATAGGGTAGGGGATGAAGTCGAATTTCTACTAACTTACGGAGGTCTAATGTCAACGAGTACAAGCGAATATGTAGAAAAAATAATTTATTAGGAGTGATTGTATGTTTAATTTATTGGAGAGCATAACAAATTGGTTATGGACATATCCAGTTTTAATAGTCTTGGTAGGTGGGGGAATTATTATGACAATTACATTAAGATTTTTTCAATTTACAAAATTCCCTTTTATCTTAAAACAAACATTTGGAAAAATACTGAGCAAATCTAGTGGTGATGGAACAATAAGTCCATTTCAAGCAGCTACGTCAGCATTAGCTTCAACTATAGGAGCTTCTAATATTGTTGGTGTTCCTATAGCAATAGCTACAGGTGGACCTGGAGCGGTATTTTGGATGTGGTTAATTGCATTGTTTGGTTGTTCCCTTAAATACTCAGAAATAATACTAGGTATAAAGTATAGAATTAAAAATGAAGATGGGGAATACGTAGGCGGGCCTATGTACTACATAAGAGATGGAGCTAAATTGCCATGGCTAGGTACCTTATTCGCATTTTTCTTAATGATAGAAATAGCGCCATCCATAGCAACACAAACAGCATCATTTGTTCAGAGTGCATCAACTATAAATATAGCTCCTATCGTATCGGGTGCTTTTTTAATACTATTTGTAGGATTTATTGTGTACGGTGGAATAAAAAGAATAGGAAAAATATCTGAAAAGCTAGTACCTATAATGGCAAGTATATATATGATAATGGTTTTGATAGTTATAATAATAAATATTGATCAATTACCTAGGGCATTTGCATTAATATTTGAAGGAGCGTTTACAGCGCAAGCAGGATTTGGCGGTTTTGCAGGAGCTGCAGTAGTTCAAACTATAAAAGCAGGAGCTGCAAGAGGAGCATATTCAAATGAAGCTGGAATGGGTACTTCTACTATAGCACATAGTGCAGCGATAACTGATCATCCAGCAAGACAAGGCTTATGGGGAATATTTGAAGTAATAGTTTCTACTCTAATGATTTGTAGTTTATCTGCTTTATTAGTATTAACTACAGATGTTTGGCATAAGTTTGGTGCTAGTGAAGCGGCAGCAATGCCATCAGCAGCTATACAGACTACATTTGGTAATGCATTTGGCGGGGGTATAATAACTCTTTGTATGCTTATGTTTGTATTTTCTACTATAGTAGTTATTATATTCTACGGAGAAAAACAAGCAGAATATTTATTTGGAAGTAAGTTTTCTAAAATAATGAGAGTTATTTATTTATTATTTATAATAGTTGGATCGACTATGGATTTAAGTAAAATTATTGTATTATTAGATTTTACTTTAGCTGGAGTAATAGCTACAAATATGATTGGGGTTTTACTTCTTAGAAAAGAAGTAAAAGAAGAATCAGATAGCTTCTTTAATAATAAAGAGTTGATAGGTAATAAGTAATAATTTTTGGTTTTATTAGGAGGATAAAAATGGAATTAGATATATCAAAAAGGATAGAAGAAATTGCAATCTCATTAACTGAGCAATTAAGTGTTGTTGAAACAACAGGAGAAATTGGTTCTGTAAATAAAGTGTATGAAATATTTAGTGAAATGGATTATTATAAACAAAATCCTAATGATCTAAGGTTTGTAGATGTGCCTAATGATCCGTGGAAAAGAAAATCAGTAATGGCAATGTTGAGAGGAAAAAAAGGAAATAGCAATAATACAGTCATAATGATAGGTCATACGGATACAGTAGGTATATCTGATTATGGAAACTTAAAGGAATATGCAAATAAGCCTTATGAATTAACAGAAATGTTTAAGCAAGTAAGTATTCCAGAAGAAGCTAAAAAAGATTTAGAATCTGGGGATTATCTCTTTGGAAGAGGATTATTTGATATGAAAACTGGTGATGCCATAATAATGGCGGTTATGGAGAAAATATCAAAAAATCTTGAAGATTTTGAGGGGAATTTAATCTTCTGTGCAGTATGTGACGAAGAAGGAAATTCTGGAGGAATGCTTTCTTGTATACCTGAATTGGTAAAAATAAAGGAAGAAGAAGGGTTGGAATACTTGGCTCTTTTAGATACTGACTATATGACATCAGAGTATGAAGGTGATGAAAATAAATACGTATATATAGGTACAGTAGGAAAGCTAATGCCATCCTTCTACATAGTAGGAAAAGAAACACATGTAGGAGAATCTTTTAAAGGAATAGATCCAAATAGTATATCATCAGAAATACTAAAAAAAATAAATTTAAATGTGGATTTTTGTGATGAAGTAGAAGGAGAAGTGTCTCTTCCTCCTATATCTTTAAAACAAAGAGATCTAAAACCAGAGTACTCAGTACAAATAGCTAAAACAGCTACGTTATTCTTCAATTATGCAACTCATAGTAGCACACCAGATGAAGTACTCCTAAAAATGAAAAATGCAGCAGATGAAGCTTTTCAAAATGTTATAGATAGTTTAAATAATCAATACAGAAGATTTACACAAATGAGCAAAAGAGAATATAAAGAATTATCTTTTAAATCAAAGGTACTTACTTATACAGAACTATATGATAAAGTAATAGAAGAAATGGGAGAAAAAGCAAAAAACCATATGCAAATTTTTGAACAGGAAATGTTAAGGGATAATTCAATAGATCAAAGGGACTTTTCTTTAAAAATGGTTGAGGAACTGCATAGCTTGTGGTCAGATAAAAATCCTGTAGTAGTTGTATATTTTACACCACCATATTATCCTCATATATATATAGAAGGAAAAAATGAAAAAGAAAAAGATTTATTAGATGCAGTTAAAAAAGCAGTAGATGATACAAAGACTAAATATAAAATTGTGTATAAGAAATTTTTCCCATATATTAGTGATTTGAGCTATGGAGCAGCTCCGCAAGACCCCAAAATAATAAGCGCATTGAAAAATAATATGCCTGGTTTTGGAAGTAAGTATCATTTACCATTGGAAGATATGCAAAAACTTGATTTACCTGTATTAGACATAGGAAGTTTCGGAAAGGATGCTCATAAATTTACTGAACGTATAGAAAAAGAGTATAGTTTTAAAGTTGCCCCTATATTGGTATACAAAACAATAACTAATTTATTAAAAGGCTGATTTTAAATTCCGTATAGAAATTTTTTGGAAGCAAAAATTAGAGTTAGAAAAACGATATCAACAGACTTGTATAAATTAATATTGAATAAGTAGATATGTATTGAAAGTAATAAATAGTAGGGTTAAGTTATTTAAAAATAGGAGGGAAATATTTCATGAAGGAACAAAGTGGAAGGAAAGCAACTCTATTTGAAGCGATGATACCAATTATAGCTTTGATGTTATTTTTAGGTGTGGGAATATTTATGTATGGAGCATCACCTCATGTTCCATTAGTAGGCGCTACAGCAGTGGCAGGAATTGTAGGTGTCTATAGACTGGGATTCAAGTGGAAAGACCTTGAAACAAGTATGTTTGATAGTATTAAGATGGCTATGCAAGCTATATTAATTATTATGATAATAGGTATACTAATAGGGACTTGGATAGTTAGTGGAGTAGTCCCATGTATGATTTATTGGGGTTTAAAAATTTTATCGCCAAACATATTTTTAGTAGCAGCAGTTTTAGTGTGTGCTGTTGTATCTCTTGCAACAGGATCATCTTGGAGTACAATGGGTACAGTTGGTGTGGCACTTTTAGGTATAGGTCAAAGTTTAGGTATTCCTATTGGACTAGTTGTTGGATCTATAATATCGGGTGCTTATTTTGGAGATAAAATATCACCACTATCTGATACGACTAACTTAGCTCCAGCAATGGCAGGAACAGATTTATTTACACATATAAAATATATGCTTTATTCTACTATACCATCACTAATAATTTGTTTAGTAATATATGGTATAATTGGAATGAAATATTCAGGACAAGCTTTAGATGTGAGTCAAATTGAATTAATTAGATCCACATTGTTATCTTCTTTTAACACATTATCGCCAGTATTATTATTAGCACCTGTAATAGTAATAGGTCTTGTTGTATTTAAAGTTCCGGCCATACCAGGATTATTGGTAGGAGCTGTAACAGGTATATTGTTTGCAATATTCTTACAAGGACAATCAATAGGTGTCATATTAGAATCAGCTCAAAATGGCTATATGTCCCAGACTGGGGTAGCAATAGTAGATGATTTATTATCTAAAGGTGGGCTTATGAATATGATGTCTACAGTATCTATGACAATATGTGCATTATCTCTTGGCGGTATATTAGAGAAAACAGGTATGCTTGAAGTAGTTGCTTCATCTTTATTAAGATTTGCAAAAGGTGTATTTGGAACAGTATTTTGTACAATGATAACATGTTTCTTTACAAATGCTATCGCAGGTGAACAATACTTGTCTATTGTTATACCAGGAAGAATGTATAGTAAAGAATATGAAAAAAGAGGTATACACCCTAAAATGCTATCAAGGGCGTTGGAAGATAGTGGAACATTGAGTTCTCCATTGGTACCATGGAATACATGTGGCGCTTATATAGCTGGAACACTAGGGGTATCAGCATTTGTATATGCTCCATATGCATTATTAAACATCATAAATCCAATAGTATCATTAATTTTAATTGCATGTAAATTTAAAATAGCTAAAATAGATGATGAACCTGAAACTTGTTTAAATCTTAACAATGGTGAAACTATTAACCTAGTTTAATTATTTGCTAAAAAATAAACGTAAATTTTTATTAATAACGTTATTATATAATAGTTATTACAGTGGGATTTCACTTAATCTTGTTGTGATAACTATTTTATTTGCATTAAAAGTAAGAATATAAGAGACTAGCTATAAGATTATGTCTAATAGCTAGTCTTTTTTATGTAAAACTAATATGTCTTTTTTTGATTTATTTTGATAAACTAATAAAATAAGTAAAAAAGATAAGGAGAACAATATGCTTAGATATTTAACAAGTGGAGAATCTCACGGACAAAGCTTAATAACTATTATTGATGGGATACCATCAAATATAGAACTTAATATAGAAGAAATAAATGAAGAACTAAGAAAACGCCAAGGTGGATATGGCCGTGGTGGTAGAATGAAAATAGAAAAGGATAGAATTAATATAATAGGAGGAGTTAGAGGAAAGAAAACTATTGGAGCTCCAATTTCTTTTGAAATAAAAAATAAGGATTTTGAAAACTGGACAAAATATATGTCTCCTATGGAGGAAGTAGATGAACAAGGAAAAATAGTGGAAAATGTAAGGCCAGGACATGCTGATTTAGTAGGTTGTTTAAAATATGATTTTGATGATGCTAGAAATGTATTAGAAAGATCTTCAGCAAGAGAAACTGCATCAAGGGTAGGTGTAGGAGCTATTTGTAAACAAGTTCTTAAAAATTTTAACATAGAGTTTGTATCTCATGTGGTACAAATTGGACAAATAAAAGATGACAAAATTTATGACTTTAACTATATTAAAGATAGTGTGGATAATAGTGAAATAAGGTGTGTAAATGAAGATTTAGAAGAAAAAATAAAAAGGAAAATAGATGAGTGTAAAAAAGAAGGAGATACTCTAGGTGGAATAATAGAAGTTAGAGTAAAAAACTTAATACCAGGTCTTGGGTCTTATACTCATTTTGATAAAAAAATAGATGCACATTTAGCTATGCATTTGATGGGAACACAAGCAATAAAAGGTGTGGAAATAGGATTGGGGTTTGAATCATCTTCACTTATGGGGTCAAAAGTTATGGATGAAATATTATACAATGAAGAAGACGGTATAATAAGAAAGAGCAATAATTTGGGTGGAATAGAAGGCGGAATGACAACGGGAGATGAAATAATCATAAGATGTGCAATGAAGCCTATACCAACTTTATACAAACCTCTAGACACTATAAATATAAATACATTGGAAAAATATAAAGCCAGTGTTGAGCGTTCAGATTCGTGTGCAGTGCCTGCTTGTTCCATAGTATGTGAAAATGTTGTGGCTTTTGTAATTTGTAAATTTTTCTTAGATAAAATAGGGGGAGACTCCTTAGAAGATTTAAAAAGTAATTATAATTCTTATATAAAAAGGTTAGGTGATAGAGGATGGAAAAAATAATCAATAATACCTGTAAAATATATGTTGATGAGGGATATAGAAATTTTCAAAAAAGTCTATGTGAAGCCTGTAATGTGGAGTCTATAGAAAAATTAAATAAAATTTATGATGCTTATTTTGTAATGTGTGATTACAATACATACAATACTCAACTGCATGAAATGATGAAGCACTTAAAGGGAAAGTATGTTTATGAATACATAGTAAACCCTGGTGAAGATTCAAAATCCATAGAAGATTACGAAAGAATAATGAACTATTGTATAAAAGTAAATCTTAGTAGAAAATCTTTAGTAATAGCTTTAGGAGGAGGAGTAGTTGGAGATTTAGGCGGTTTTGTAGCAGCAACATACATGAGGGGGATAGATGTGGTACAAATACCAACTACATTACTTTCTCAAGTAGATTCTTCCATAGGAGGAAAAACGGGAATAAATCTAAGTAATAGTAAAAACATAATAGGCGCTTTTCACCAACCTAAGATTACATATATAAATGTGGAAGCATTAAAAACTTTACCAGAAGAAGAATATTTAAGTGGCATGGGCGAAGTAATAAAATATGCTTTTATAGAAGATAATATTTGTGAAGAAAAGATGGACTTTTTAAATTTTTTATTAGAAAATAGCGAAGATATTTTAGATAGAAAAACTTCAACATTGTTAAAAATGGTAAAAATTTGTGCACAAGTTAAAGGAAATGTGGTAGATAAGGATGAAAAAGAAGGAAGTCTTAGAAAAATACTAAATCTTGGGCATACTTTTGGACATGGAATAGAAAAATTATGTCATATAAGTCATGGTAAAGCTGTTTCTATTGGAATGAATATGGCATTTAAATTGTCTATTGAAAAAGATCTAATAAATAAAGAATACTACAATCAATTTATAAATGTATGTGAAAAATTTAATTTACCTACTACTTTTGAATATGAAAATATTAATGAAGTATTTAATATAATGAAAAATGATAAAAAAAATAGTTTCTTTAAAATAAACCTTGTTCTTCCAGTAGGTGGAGGAAGGGTTGAAGTATTTGACAATATAGAAGAAGAACTTATTCTAAAAGTAATAAAGGAGTGCAATAATGCTTAAGGGAAGTTTTGAGTTAATTGGAGACAAATCCATATCACATAGAGCAATTATGTTTTCTTCCATTTCGAAAGGGAAAAATAAAATAAGCAACTTTCTTATGGGGCAAGATTGCTTGTCTACAGTAAATTGCTTTAGAAAAATGGGTGTGGATATTGAAATAAATAATAATGAAGTATATGTAAGTGGAAATGGTCTAAAAGGATTAAAATCATTTGAAGATAAATTGTTTTTAGATGTGGGAAATTCAGGTACAGCAATAAGACTTATGATGGGAATTCTTGCAGGACAAGACTTTAAAACTACAATTATAGGAGATGAGTCTATAGGAAAAAGACCTATGAAAAGAGTTACAGATCCACTAAAAAAAATGGGAGCTATTATAAGTGGAAGAGATGATGCAAACTTAATACCTATAACTGTGGAAGGTGGAAATTTAACTCATATAGATTATCATATGCCCGTATCATCGGCACAAGTAAAATCATCATTAATCTTAGCAAGTTTATACGGAGATAATACAAGTTTTATTCATGAAAAAATGAGAAGTAGAAATCATACAGAAATAATGCTTAAATCTTTTGGAGCAGATATTGAAGTAAATAACTTAGAAATAAAAATAAATCCTGTGGAGGAATTATTTAATAAAGATATTTATGTACCAGGAGACATATCTTCGGCCGCATTTATAATGGTAGGAGCTTTAATAAGTGAAAACTCAGAAGTATTAATAAAAAATGTAGGTTTAAACGATACAAGAGTGGGAATTATAGAAGTGATAAAAAAAATGAATGGAAACATTGAAATAATAGATGAAGAGGAAATTTGTGGTGAAAAAGTTGGAAATATTTTAGTAAAATATAGTCCTCATTTAATAGGTACTACCATAGATAAAGAGTTGATTCCAAAATTAATAGATGAAATTCCAATAATTGCAGTTTTAGCAACTAGAGCAGAAGGAGATACTATTATAAAAGATGCATCAGAATTGAAGATAAAAGAAAGTAATAGAATAAAATCTGTTGTGAATAATCTAAACTTAATAGGAGCTAAAGCTATTGAGCTAGAAGATGGAATGATAATAAAAGGAAAAACTCATTTACAAGGTGGTAAAATACAAACCTTTAATGACCATAGAATAGCCATGTCATTTTCCATTGCAAATTTAATTAGCAACAATAAAGTCATTCTAGATAGTGACAAATGCATTGATATTTCTTTTCCAGGTTACTTTAATTTGCTGAAGAAATTATCAAAATAATCATTATGGTTTGATTTTACATAGAAATTTATGTATAATTGAATTGCAGATAGTAATTAGAAATAATTATATACAAGAAAATTTTTGGGAGGTTATATTTCATGAAATTACAAATAGCATTATCAAATAAACATATACATTTAAGCCAAGCTGATGTTGAAGCTTTATTCGGAGCAGGATACGAATTAACTCATAAAAAAGATTTATCTCAACCAGGACAATACGCTTGTGAAGAAATGGTAGAAGTAGTTGGACCTAAAGGATCAACTAAAATGAGAGTTTTAGGACCAACAAGACCAGAATCTCAAGTAGAAGTATCTTTAGCAGATGCTAGAGGATTAGGTTTAGCTGTTCCAGTTAGACAATCAGGAGATGTTGAAGGAACTCCAGGATGTAAATTAGTAGGACCAAAAGGTGAAGTTGAATTAGGAAGAGGAGTTATCGTAGCTTCTAGACACATACATATGAGCTTAGAAGATGCTGAAAAATTCGGAGTTAAAGATAAAGATATAGTTTCAGTTCAAACTGAAGGAGAAAGAGCACTTTTATTCAACAATGTATTAGTTAGAGCTAATGCTGCTTTCGCATTAGAAATGCACGTTGATTTAGAAGAAGGAAATGCTGCAGGAGTTAAAAACGGAGAATTAGTAGAATTAGTTAAATAATTATCGAATATTAAAAATGAAAAAGGTATGTATTTTTATACATATCTTTTTTTTATGAAATAAAAATAAAATTTTATTTTTATAAAATATTTACATATAAAAATGTTCAAACTAAGTGAAATGAATAGTTGTTAAAATTAAATTGAGTGTTCTTATATTTACCCTGTAAAATATTTTTACAGGGTAAATAATTAAACAAATAATTTCATTTTACTCAAAAATACTTTATTTTCATTCATTGTGAAAAACATACTTTCTTTTTTAAAGAAAAAAAATAATTATATGTAAATATAATTATGAAAATAAAGGAAACTCTTCTTTAAAAAAAGAATTATATGTGCTAACATATTAATGAAAGTATATTTATTAACAGCAGATTACATCATAAATAGAAGAATACATATTTACGATGTATATAGGAAATATTACATAATATAAAGGAGTTATAATAATGAAACAAAATATTGCCAATATGATTGATCACACAGTACTAAAAGCTTTTTCAAGTAAGGAAGATGTCATAAAGGTTTGTAAAGAAGCTAAAGAACATGGATTCTTTTCAGTTTGCATAAACCCAACACATATAGAACTTGCTAAGAAAGAACTAGAAGGAAGTAAAGTAAAAGTTTGCACAGTAATAGGCTTCCCTTTAGGTGCAAATACTAGTGAAGTAAAAGCTTTCGAAACGAAAGATGCTATAGCAAAAGGTGCTCATGAAGTAGATATGGTTATAAATATAGGTGCATTAAAAGATAAAAACTATGATCTTGTTTATAAAGATATCAAAGCAGTAGTAGATTCAGCTAATAAAGAAGCATTAGTAAAAGTAATAATAGAAACTTGCTATTTAACTGATGATGAAAAGAAAATAGCATGTGAATTATCAGTTAAAGCTGGAGCAGATTATGTAAAAACATCAACTGGATTTGGAACTGGCGGATCAACTCCTGAAGATATAAAATTAATGAGAGATGTAGTTGGACCAAATATTGGTGTTAAAGCATCTGGCGGTGTTAGAACTACAGAAGATGCTATAAAAGTTATAGATGCTGGTGCATCTAGAATAGGAGCTAGTGCTTCTATATCTATAGCTACTGGAGAAAAAACAGATACCATAGGATATTAAAACTACTAGTTAGAATTTATCTAATTAACAAAACATTAAAGAGATATGACAATAATTAAATAAAGCTAAAAGCATGTTATTAGGAAATTTTAACCAATAGAAGTTAATGTGATTTGATTTGTTATTTTATGGGTAATGTATTAAATGTGACTTTAAAAAAATAATTTTGTATTAAAAATTATTTTTTTGTTTGAATTTTAAAAATTGTCAGAATTATGAAGGACTTTAAATTATTATGCAGAATATTGTTAATAAATGTAAACAATGTTTTATAAAACAGACTAGCACTTATAGCAATGACGCAATTAATAGTTTTATAAACATACAAATATAAATTGTATAGTATTTAGGGTAAAATTAAGGAGGAAACATAAAATGGCTAAATTTATGAAAACAGTTGATGGAAATACAGCTGCTGCTCATGTTGCTTACGCATTTACAGAAGTTGCTGCTATATATCCAATAACACCATCTTCAACTATGGCTGAATTAGTTGATGAATGGTCATCTCAAGGGAGAAAAAATGTCTTTGGACAAAAAGTAAGAGTTGTTGAAATGCAATCTGAAGCAGGAGCTGCTGGAGCATTCCACGGTTCATTACAAGCTGGAGCTTTAACTTCAACATTTACTGCTTCTCAAGGTTTATTATTAATGATACCAAATATGTATAAATGTGCTGGTGAATTATTACCAGGTGTATTCCATGTTACTGCTCGTGCACTAGCTGCTCAAGCATTATCAATATTTGGAGATCATCAGGACGTTATGGCTGCAAGACAAACAGGTGTTGTTATGCTTGCTTCTGGTTCAGTTCAAGAAGTTGCTGATATAGCGCCAGTTGCACATATGTCTGCAGTAGAAGGTTCATTACCATTTATACATTTCTTTGATGGATTCAGAACTTCACATGAAATTCAAAAAGTTGAATTAATGGAAAATGAAGATTACGAGCAATTATTAGACAAAGATGCTGTTCAAGCATTTAGAGATAAAGCTTTATCTCCAAATCATCCTGTAACTAGGGGTACAGCTCAAAACCCTGATATATACTTCCAAACAAGAGAAGTTTCTAATAAATACTATAATGATATAGTAGGAATAGTTGAAAAAAATATGGCAAGAATGAGCGAAATAACAGGAAGAAAACATAGCTTATTTGATTACTATGGAGCAGAAGATGCTAAACATGTAGTTGTTGCTATGGGTTCTGTTACAGAAGCTTTAGAAGAAACTATAGATTACTTAAATGCTAAAGGTGAAAAACTTGGTATGATAAAAGTTCACTTATTCAGACCATTCTCAGCTGAACATTTCTTAGCAGCAATGCCAAGTACTGTTGAAAGAGTATGTGTACTTGATAGAACTAAAGAGCCAGGTGCTCCAGGTGAGCCATTATACTTAGACGTAGTAAATGTACTTGCTAAATCTGATATATCTCCATTAGTAGTAGGTGGAAGATACGGACTTGGATCAAAAGATACAACTCCAACTGATTTACATGCAGTATTTGAAAACTTAAACATAGAAGAACCTAGAACTGGATTTACTATAGGTATAGTAGATGATGTAACAAATACATCTTTACCTAAAGCTGAACCAATTAAAATAAAATCTCAAGGAACAGTTAGATGTAAATTCTGGGGACTAGGATCAGACGGTACTGTTGGTGCTAACAAACAAGCAATAAAAATAATCGGTGACCACACTGATAAATATGCTCAAGCATACTTCGACTATGATTCTAAAAAATCTGGTGGTATAACAATGTCTCACTTAAGATTTGGTGATACTCCAATCAGATCTACATATCTTTTAGATGAATCTGATTATATAGCTTGTCATAACCAATCATATGTTTACAAATATGATTTACTACAAGGACTAAAAAAAGGTGGTACATTCGTACTTAACACTATATGGGACCAAGAAGGATTAGAAGCGCACCTTCCTGCAGAAATGAAAAAATATATAGCAGAAAATGAAATAGAATTCTATACAATAAATGCTGTTAAAATAGGTCAAGAAATAGGTCTTGGAAATAGAATAAACATGATATGTCAATCTGCATTCTTTAAATTAGCTGATATAATACCAGTTGATGATGCTGTTAAATATCTAAAGGATTCTATAGTAAAGGCTTATGGTAAAAAAGGTGAAAAAGTAGTTAACATGAACTATCAAGCTGTTGATGCAGGTATAAATTCACTAGTTAAAGTTAATGTTCCAGCTTCTTGGGCAAATGCTACTGATGAAGCAGCAACAACTTGTGAAGAACCAGCATTCATAAAAGATATATTAAGACCAATGAGTGGACAAAAAGGTAATGATTTACCAGTAAGTACATTCTTAGGATACGAAGATGGTACATTCCCATGTGGTACTGCTGCTTATGAAAAACGTGGTATAGCTGTAAATGTTCCAGAATGGATTACAGAAAACTGTATACAATGTAATAGATGTTCATTCATATGTCCTCATGCTTGTATAAGACCAGTTCTTGTAACAGAAGAAGAATTAGCTAATGCTCCAGAGGCATTCAAAACTAAAAAAGCTATAGGTAAAGGACTTGAAGGATTACAATATAGAATACAAGTATCTCCAATGGACTGTACAGGATGTGGAAACTGTGCTGACGTATGTCCAGCTAAAGAAAAAGCTTTAGTTATGGAACCTTTCGATACTCAAGACGTAGAAGTTGAAAACTGGGCTTATTCAGTAGATACTGACAAAGTTGCTCCAAAAGGTGATGTAATGAACGTAAACTCTGTTAAAGGTTCTCAATTTAGACAACCATTAATGGAATTCTCAGGAGCTTGTGCAGGATGTGGAGAAACTGCATACATCAAACTTGTAACTCAATTATTTGGAGATAGAATGATGATAGCTAATGCTACTGGATGTTCTTCTATATGGGGAGGATCTGCTCCATCAACTCCATATACTTGCAACCACGAAGGTAAAGGTCCATCTTGGGCAAACTCATTATTCGAAGATAATGCTGAGTATGGATTAGGACAACATTTAGCTGTTGAACAAATAAGAGGTAGACTAGTTGAAGATATACAAAAACTTGCTGCAAATCCTTGTTGTGAAGAAGGTGCAACAGTATTCAATAACTGGTTAGATGCTAAAGATAACAGTGATGCTTCTGTTAAAGCAAGTAAAGCTGTTGTTGAATTAATAAATAAAGCTGAACCAAAAGATGAAGAAACTAAAGCATTAATCGAATCTGTTAAATCAAGACAAGATTACTTAGCTAAGAGATCTCAATGGATACTTGGTGGAGATGGTTGGGCTTATGATATAGGATATGGTGGACTTGACCATGTTCTTGCATCAGGAGAAAATGTAAATGTTCTTGTATTTGATACAGAAATTTACTCTAATACTGGTGGTCAATCTTCTAAAGCTACTCCAGTTGCTGCTATGGCTAAATTCGCTGCTGCTGGTAAGAGATCTAGAAAGAAAGACCTTGGTATGATGGCTATGAGTTATGGTAATGTATACGTTGCTCAAGCTTCTATAGGCGCTGATTACAACCAATTTGTAAAAGCAGTTGTAGAAGCTGAAGCTTATGATGGACCATCTCTAATCATATGCTACGCTCCATGTATATCTCATGGATTAAAAGAAGGTATGGGAAGAACTGTAGCTAACGAAGAACAAGCTGTTAAAGCTGGATACTGGCATTTATACAGACATAACCCAACTCTTAGAGCTGAAGGTAAGAATCCATTCTCACTTGACTCTAAAGAGCCAACAGAAAGCTTCAGAGATTTCTTAATGAAACAAGTAAGATACTCTGCTATAGCTAAACAATTCCCAGATGAAGCAGAACAATTATTCACAATGGCTGAAGAATCTGCTAAAGATAGATTAGATAGCTATAAGAGATTAGCTGACTAATATAAATATAAAATTTAATTAATTAATATAAAAAGAAATGGTGGGTTATTTTAATCCACCATTTTTATTTAAAAATTATTAAAAGGTAAGTCTATGCATTTTAAATAATACAATATTGTAATATTATGCAAATAAAAACTAGCATATAATATACTTATGGTAAAGGGAGGAAATATTATGTGGATTAGAAGCGAACTGAAAGAACGAGGAAAAATTACTTTTAAAAGATTTTACTGGAAAGCAGTGCTAGTATGTTTTATATGTTTACTATTAAGTGGAGGTTTAGGAAGTGGAGCTGGTAGCCGAGTAAGTGATACTTACGATTCATTTATGCATAACGATTATAATTATACAGACGATTACTATTATGGCAATGATGAATATTATTATGATGAAGATTTGGATCAAGAAGCATCAGATTCTTTTAATATAATGGAGGAATTTTTTGCTAGTGGATTCTTTTTATTGTTTATAGGTATATTTATACTTATTTTTATTGTATTATTTATTATTAAATTACTAATTGTTTATCCAATAGAAATAGGTAAAAATAATTTCTTTATGGGAATAAGAGAAGAAGAAAAGACATTGGACAGCTTAATTTTTATTTACAAAAGTGGGCAACTTAAAAATACAATATTTACAATGTTTATGAAAGGTTTATTCCAGTTTTTATGGTCATTGTTATTTATAATTCCAGGAATAATAAAGGCTTATGAATATAGAATGATACCATATATACTAAGTGAAAATCCAGATATAAGTAGACAAAGGGCTTTTGAAATAAGTAAAAGAATGATGGGTGGTAATAAGTGGAATACTTTTGTATTGGACTTATCATTCTTAGGATGGGAGATATTATCAATCTTTACTATAGGTATACTTGGTATTTTCTATGTTAATCCTTATGTACAAAGTACAAATGCAGAGTTATATGCTTATCTTAGAGAAGATGCTCTTAAAAATGGATATGTTAGCAGTAGTGAATTAATAGGATTCTAATATATTGAAAGGCAAATGCAAAATGGAAGAAATAAATTATAATACTTTTATAAGAGAAGTGAAAATTAATAAAGAAAAGATAGAAAATATTAATGAGTATCCTTTCTCTTTGCCTATAATAAAGCATTTAGAAAGATTAAAAATGCATCCAAAAGTTACTTTTATTGTAGGAGAAAATGGTAGTGGAAAATCAACCTTATTGGAAGCTATAGCTGTAGCGTATGGATTTAATCCGGAAGGTGGTACCAAAAACTTTAATTTTTATACAAAAAATAGCCACTCCATACTTTACGAATATATTACCTTAGTAAAAGGAATAAAAAGTCCAAAAGATGGATTCTTCTTGAGAGCAGAGTCAATGTATAACTTGGCTACTAATATAGATGAACTAGATAGTGTTCTTGGTCCAGGAGCTAGAGTGATTGATTCATATGGAGGGAAATCTCTTCATGATCAATCTCATGGAGAATCATTTTTCTCTGTAATGTTAAATAGATTTTCAAAAAATGGTATATATATTCTTGATGAGCCAGAAGCTGCCCTGTCTCCATGTAGACAAATGTCAATGCTCACTAGGATAAATGAATTAGTAAGAGAAAACTGTCAATTTATTATAAGTACTCATTCACCAATACTTATGACTTATCCTGATTCTACAATATATGAGATTAAAGATAGCAAAATTAGAGAAGTGAATGTGGAGGAAACGGAGCATTTTCAAATAACAAAATCATTTTTAAATAGCAAAGAAAAGTTTTTAAATATTTTATTAAATGACTAAAATAAGAATTACTATATAATAAAAATAACAACTATATAATGTTATATAGTTGTTATTTTTATTATGAAAATACTATATTCCCATTCCTAACATCATTCCTATAAAGTAAGGAATTAACCATATAAGCCAAACTACAATACTAAATTTATGGAATGTTTCTTTTTTCTTTTCATCGTTTTTATATAATACCCATGTGGCCCAAACAGCATGGAATAACATAAGTACAATTGCTAAAGATCCAGTAATTCCGTGTAACGTTAGACCCGCAGCACTCATTGTATCAGCACCTGATTTGGCTATTTTACTCATAGTTAAAGTACCTGTTGTATCACATATTAAACCTAGCCAAAATATAATTACATGATTTTTATTAAGGTTTTTAGCTCTTCTTTCAGAGAATACTCCTATTGTATAAAATATTAGAGCTAAAGTTATAGCTACTATTGCAAAAATTAAAATATTACTCATTTTTATTATCTCCTTTTAATTTATCTCTTAATTCAATTAAATCTTTCTTAGTTTTTTTTACTTCTTCATCAGTAAAATTCTCAAAAACTTTATCAAAACTTTTATTTATTTCATTTCTAAAGTTTTTAGCATATTCATAACCTCTATTTGAAAACTCTACATAGGTATTTCTTTTGTCATTGTCATATTTTACCTTTTTTACGTAATCAGCAGTTTCTAGTCTACTAACTATTCCGGATATAGTACCCTTAGCTAAGGACATTTCTTTACACAACTCAGAGATTGTGATCTTTCCTTTATGTGCTATTAACTTAATAACCATGGTTTGTTGATGAGTAAGGGAACTTCCTTTTAAATTTTGGTTAACAATTTCAATTGTACTTGCGTATATTTCCTTAATTAACATTGCTATTTCAAATGAATCATGTTTCATTAAAAAATCTCCTCATCAATTTAATTAAACAAAATAGTTTGCATAGAAACTAATTTGTTCTTATGCAAACTATTTTATTACATTGAATGTTTTTTGTCAACAACTTATAATTAAAATTTTTTCAACTATGAATTAATATTTCTAATGGATAATTATCGTCATAAAGATAAGTAAATAGTTGAGTATATTTTTTGAAAATTTTAAATTTATTGATACAAAGTTCAACATCGTTATAAACTTTCCAACAACCACAAATTTTAAAATTATTTCCTTTATATTTAATAAAATCTTTTACATCATTTAAAGGATAACCTAGAAAAACACCGATTTCATGAGGTGTTTTATGAAAAAATTTAAATCTTACTTTTAAGTGAAAAATGTAATCTTCTATATTAATACATTCATATCCATAAGTACTTAAAAAATCTATAACGCTTTTATTTTTTAAATCATTAAGAAGCATTTTTGATCTATAAAGGTAAATTAAATCATATTTATCGCAAGTATAAATAATATCTAAGTATACATCTAAAGAATTTAAAAGCAGATTATAATTTTTAATTTCAATATTTAAATTTGATTTATTATGTGTGTAAACTTTGAATAAGCTACCCGTTTTTACTCCAGCTAAAGTCGGTGAAGCATATTTTATTAATAATTTATCTATCATTTAAAATCAGTCCTTAAAAGTTATATAGTTTTATTATTCTTATAAAATAGCCAATCTATAATTGTTTTTTTATGTAAAATTTGTGAAAAAAACCTGTATTTGTTGACAGGTTGGAAATGAGATGATAATATTATAAATACTAATGATAATCATTATCAATTTCGAAAGGGAGGATGAAAGATAAATGACTTTATTGGTAGTAGGTGGAAATGAAAGAATGAGGAGAGACTATATTAATTTAGGAAAAGAAAAAGGATACAAAACAAAAGTAATATTGAATATGTCATCAAAAGCTCTTAAGGATTTTGGAAGTCCAAATGCAGTTGTAATGTTTACTTCTACAGTATCTCATAAGTTAAAAACTGTAGTAGAAACTCAAGCAAAGAAAAAAAATATACCTGTTATAAGACATTACAATAACAGTAAAGTATCTTTTTTGGAATGCCTTGATAAAGTAGATGAATGTAATGGAGAATGTTCATCATGTAAATATAATTTTAAAAAAACCAAGAGTTTTATATAAAATACATAAGAGAAAAACATAGACATTCATATATGTATACGATAATAATGATAATTATTTTCATAAAACTATTGACGTGGGAAAAATTGAAAGTTATTATATGTATGAGATTGATTATCAGTAAATATTAAATATCATTTATGTAAATATAAGGGGATGATTATATGTTATTATCAATGGTTTCTTTAGGAGAAATTAAGAAAATAAAAGAGTTAAGAGGAAAAGATTCAGTAAAAACACATTTACAGAGCCTTGGATTTCTTCCAGGCGAAAAAATTGAAGTAATATCAGAAAATCCAAGTGGGATTATATTATTAATTAAAAGCACAAAAATAGCTATAAATAAAGCAATGGCAAATAAAATAGTAGTAGAATAGCAGGAGGAAAGATTAATGAAAACGTTAAGAGATTTAAGTCCTGGACAAAAAGGAACAGTAACTAGTTTAGGAGAAAGAGGGCCTTCAAGAAGAAGACTGATGGATATGGGAATTACACCAGGAGTAGAAATACAAATAGTAAAAGTAGCCCCACTAGGTGATCCTATAGAAGTGAACTTAAGAGGATATGAGTTAAGTCTAAGAAAAGATGAAGCAAATCAAATAATAGTAAATCAATTATAGTAAAGAAGGGGAATAAAATGAGTTTAAATATTGCATTAGCAGGAAATCCAAACTGCGGAAAAACAACTCTTTTTAATGAAATTACTGGCTCAAAGCAACATGTTGGAAACTGGCCAGGAGTTACAGTAGAGAAAAAAGAGGGAAAATATAAAAAAAATAAAGAAATGAATATAGTGGATTTACCAGGGATTTATTCTCTTTCGCCATATTCAGCAGAAGAAATAGTGGCAAGAAATTATATTGTAGAGGAAAAGCCAGATGTACTTATAAATATAATTGATGCTACCAATATAGAGAGAAATATGTATTTAACACTTCAAATATTGGAAACAGAGATCCCGACTATAGTGGCATTAAATATGATGGATGAAGTTGAAAATAGTGGAACTCAAATAGACATTGATAAAATATCAAAACTTTTAGGGGTTAGGGTTGTACCTATAGCAGCTAGAAATGGTAAAAATATAGATTTGTTAATGGAAGAAGTTAAAAAGGTATCTAATGATAAGAATAAAGATTTAAAAATTTACTCTAAAGATGTAGAGGAGTTTCGAGAAGAAATTTTACGTCATATAGATGATAATGATATTCAAAAGATAAATAGTAGATGGAGAAGTATTAAATTATTAGAAGAGGATTCAATAGAAATTCAAAAACTTTCACAAGATAAAAAAGAAAAAATTAAATCTATTTTAAGCATAGCCAATGAAAAATTAAATGGAGATGCAGAGGGTGAAATTGCAGATCAAAGATACAAATTTATTTCTAACGTAGTAGGAAAAACTGTTAAAAAGAAAGAAAAAGCAGATGGCAATAGAGTAGAAACTGCATCAGATAAAATAGATAAAATACTAACTAATAGAATAATAGCTATACCTGCATTTTTAGTGATAATGTACGGATTATTCTCTATAACGTTTGGTGAAGGACCTTTAGGCATAGGTGTATGGCTTCAAACTATAGTTGTTGATTTTTGGGATGGACCATTAACTGAGACAATACTAACGTCTTTACAAAACATGGGAGCTAGTGAATGGGCATTATCTCTAGTAGGTGATGGCATCTTAGCAGGTCTTGGTGGTGTAGTATCATTCTTACCACAAATTCTTGTGTTATTCTTGTTAATGTCAGTTTTAGAAGACAGCGGATATATGGCAAGAGTTGCATTTGTTATGGATAAAATCTTTAGAAAATTTGGTTTAAGTGGAAAATCATTTATACCGCTACTTATGGGATTTGGATGCTCAGTGCCAGCACTTATGGCAAGTAGAACTTTAGAAAATGAAAAAGATAGAAAAATAACAATGATGATTACTCCTTTTATGTCTTGTGGAGCTAAATTACCAATCTATCTAATGTTTGCAGCAACATTATTTGCAAATAGTAATCAAACTTTAATCATCTATTCGATTTACATGCTAGGTTTAGTTGTAGCAGTAATATCAGCACTTATACTAAGTAAATTTGTAGTAAAAGGTGAAGCTTCAAATTTTATAATGGAACTTCCTCAATATAGAGTACCAACTTTAAGAAGTGTATTTATACATGGTTTCGAAAAGGTTAAAGGGTTTGCGATAAAAGCAGGTACAGTTATATTAGCATCTACAATATTGATTTGGTTATTATCAAACTTCAACTTCAGCGGTATGTGTGAAATGGAAGATAGTATACTAGCATCAATAGGCAGAAGTATTCAGTGGATATTTGCACCACTTGGATTTGGAAACTGGAAAGCATCAGTAGGTGTAGTGACAGGATGGATAGCTAAAGAGAATATAGTTTCTACATTTGGAGTATTATTTGGAGCAAGTGATGCAATAACAGAGGCGGCTATGGAAGGAAGTGCGGCAATTCCAGGTGTGGCAGCAGCCTTTACCCAGGCATCAGCATTTTCATATATGGCATTTAACTTACTTTGTATGCCTTGTTTTGCAGCCGTTGGAGCTATTAAAAAAGAAATGGGTTCTTGGAAAGATACTCTTTGTACAGTAGGTTTTCAAATGTTAGTGGCTTGGGTAGTTGCATTTTTAGTATATACAATATGTGGGTTTATTTTTTAAATAAAGGAATGATATTATGATAAATTACTTAATTGGAATAGGAGCAGCTTTAATAGTAATTTTAACTTGTAAAAATTTTATAAAGAATGCTAGAAGTGGAGAAAGTAAGTGCTCTAGTGATTGCAATGGGTGTTCATCTGCAAATCAGTGTAACCATAAACAATAATTTCTTAACAATCTAACCTTCCCTAAAAAAGAATGAGATATCTCATTCTTTTTTATTTGTATAAAAATATATTATTAACATTTGGAATAAAATATAAAGAGTAACTATAAGAAAAATTAATATAAAAATATATGTTATAATAATTTAGAGTAAGAAAATTAATAGGGAGGAATTTTATATGAAAGAAATATATGAAGTTTCAGATGATTATTTAAATAGTCAGCTTAAATATTTGAAATTATTATCTAAACAATACTCAAGCATATCAGAAGCAAGTGCTGAAATTATAAATTTAAAAGCAATATTAAATCTTCCTAAGGGGACAGAACATTTTCTGTCAGATATTCATGGAGAATATGAGCCTTTTGTTCATGTATTAAAAAATGCATCGGGAGTAATAAAAAGAAAAATAGAAGAGTTATTTGGAAATTCCATGATAGAAAGTGAGCGTAGAAGGCTGGCTACTCTTGTATATTACCCAGAACAAAAACTAGATTTAATTGAAAAACAAGAAAGTCAAAAAGAAATTGAAGACTTTTATAGAATAAGTATTAATAGATTAATTGAACTTTTAAGATATGCTTCAAGCAAATATACAAGATCAAAAGTAAGAAAATTCCTTCCAGAAGATTTTAGATATATTATAGAGGAGTTGTTGCATCCAGATTCAACTAGCCCTCATAAAGATGAATATTATAAAAGTATAGTAGATAATATTATTGAAATAGATAGAGCAAGAGTGTTTATAATAGAGGTTTCTAAGGCAATACAAAAACTTGTTATAGATAGATTACATATAGTTGGAGATATTTATGATAGGGGACCAAGACCGGATATTATTATGGATACTTTGATGGATTATCACAATGTGGATATACAGTGGGGGAACCACGATATATTATGGATGGGAGCTGCAGCAGGACAAAAAGTATGTGTAGCTAATGCCATAAGAATATCTGCAAGATATGCGAATTTAGATATAGTAGAAGATATTTATGGAATTAATATATTACCTTTAGCAACATTTGCCCTAGAAGTATACAAAGATGATCCATGTACAGAATTTATGCCGAAGATTAGTGATGATGAGGCTTCTACAACAGAAAAATCATTAATAGCAAAAATGCACAAAGCAATTAGTATAATTCAATTTAAGTTAGAAGCAGAAATAATAAAAAGAAGACCTGAGTTTGAAATGGATCATAGAGTATTATTAAATAAAGTAGACTATAAAGAAGGCACAATAGGGTTAAAGGGAAAAACTTATAAATTAAAAGACACAAATTTCCCAACAATAGATCCAAAAGATCCTTATAAATTAACACAAAGAGAAGAAATTGTAATAGAGAAATTGGCTACATCTTTTGAAAATAGTGATAAACTTCAAAAACACGTAGGCTTTTTATTTTCAAAGGGTAGTATTTATTTAAAAACTAATGGTAATTTACTTGTTCATGGATGTATACCTTTAACTAATGATGGTGACTTTATGTCAATGAAAATTGACAATAAAGAGTATAAGGGTAAAGCGCTAATGGACAAGATGGAATCTTATATTAGAAAAGGATATTTCTTTGATAAAAATCATCCAGAAAAAGAATATGGAAAAGATATGATGTGGTACTTATGGACAGGCAAATGTTCATCTTTATTTGGAAAAGATGATATGACCACATATGAAAGATATTTTATAGGTGAAAAAGAAGCTCAAAGGGAAAATAAAAATCCATATTATACTTTAAGAGAAGAAGATCAAATTTTAAAGAGGATTTTTGATGAGTTTGATTTAGATTTTGAGAGTGGACACATAATCAATGGTCATGTACCTGTTAAGAGTAAAAATGGTGAAAGTCCATTAAAAGCAGGTGGAAGAATTTTAGCTATTGATGGTGGTTTTTCTAGGGCTTACCAAGGGAAAACAGGGATAGCAGGATATACTTTGATATATAACTCACAAATGATGCAATTAGTATCACATGAGCCCTTCTCATCAGCAGAAGACTCTATATTTAATGAAAAAGATATATTATCCACATCAATAATTGTGGAAAATAGAGTAAATAGAATGTTTGTAAGGGATACTTATGATGGAATGAAAATTCAGCAAGAAGTAAATGATTTGAAAATGTTAATAATTGCTTACAAAAAGGGCCTTATTAAAGAAGTGCAAATCAAATAGAAAATATGAATGAGCTATGTTATTAAAAAATTAGTAAATAGCTCATTTTTATTTGAAGATAAAATGCTAAACTTTAATAAAAAAATAATTTATTGTATAAAGATAATCTAGAAATGTACGTATTATAAAAATAAAAAGGTTGAGGAGAATATATGATTAATAGCATTGACTTATTAAAATGCCAGCTAAGCAATTCTTTGACTGGTTTAAATAAATGTAGTTGTGAATCTAGTAGTAGTTCTTTTGACATGGTAATGATAAGTTTGTTAAAAGCAATCTCTACAACTAATTCACAAAATATAAATATAAATATAAACTTAAATAATAAAAATTTTGAGAATGTCTCAGGACTAGAAACATTAAATAGTAGCCAAAATACAAATAAAATAAAAGCAACTAATAAGGATAAAAGTGTAAATGAAAGAATTGAAAATGCTGTAGAAAAATGTGCTAAAAAATACGGGGTAAATGAAAATTTGATTAAAGCCATAATCAAAGTTGAATCAAATTTTAATCCTAATTGTGTGTCTGGTGCTGGTGCAAAAGGCTTAATGCAGTTAATGCCATTTAACTGTACTGACTTAGGAGTTAAAAATCCATTTAACATTGAACAAAATATAGACGGTGGAACAAGACATATAAAAGAATATCTAGATATGTATGGAGGGGATGAACAAATGGCATTGATGGCTTTTAATGGCGGACCGGGAAGGATGGCTAGCAGAGGAGTCAAATCTATCAATGATTTATATAAAATGCCAAAAGAAACTCAAAACTATGTACCAAAAGTAATGAAGTACTATAAAGGGTAATAATTAAAATATTTATAATATAGAGGATAAATATGAAAGTAGAACAGGTAGGTATAAATAGGAATATTAATACTATAGAAAATAGAGGAAACAAACAAAAAAGTAGCTTTAATGATAGTTTTAATCTGGCAAATAGATTTAAAAGTAAAGAAGAGATAGAACTATATATAAAAGAAATAAAATCAATTGGTGAAAAAGTAGTGGCAAATCAAAACTATAGCGATGTGGTAAATTATAAAAAGGCCATTAAATCATATTTAAAGTCAGTAGTAGATTATATGTATAGTTTAAATCAAGATTCTAGTTTTTGGGATGGAAATTATTTTAAAACAGTAAAAATAGTAGACGAAAAATTAGAGAGTATTACTAAAGAATTATTATACGATCAGAAAGATAATATAGATTTGGCCACAAAAATAGACGAGATAAATGGTCTTTTAGTCGATATGTATTTATAAAGGAGGAAATATGAATAATATTTATTCAGTAGAATTTGAACAATTAGTAGAAGGTGAAAAAATACCAACTGATAGTGCTAATCAAATATTTGGAGCACTTATGGATATAACCATATCTATGGGAAGTGCAAGAGAAAAAATTGGTAAAATTGCTAACTATAAAGTGGGAGACATAATAGTGCTTGATAAGCATGTTGAAGAAACACTTGACATAAATGTTAACGGAAGAATGATAGCAAGTGGAGAAAGTATAATTATAGAAAATAAATTAGCAGTTAGGCTTTCACAGATTAAAAGTGTAAATCAAGATATTTAGTTAATACAAGGAGGTGCACTATGAAGATTAATAGTATTAAATTTACAAATATTGATAATGTTTATAGAACTAAAAAATTGGGAGTTGAAAATATAAATAATAAAAATAATAAATCAGATTCAGTACAAATATCAGATTTGGGAAAATATTTGAATGAAGTAAATATAAGTAAAGAAGATGTAAATATGGATAAAGTGAATGATATAAAAAAAAGAATTGAAAATGGAACATATTCAGTAGATTCGAAAGCTTTAGCAAAAAAAATAATAGAAAGGATGGAAGGTGATAATAATTGAATTCACAGTTAAAAGTAATAATATTTGAAGAAAAAAATATTATTAAAAATTTATTAACTCTTTTAGATGAACAGTATAACTTTATAATAGATAAAGATGTTATAAAGATGGATAAAATTGCAAAAGAATTAGATGAAGTATCTAAAGATTTAGCAAGAATAGAAATAAAAAGAAGAAATATCATGGGTAGTGAAGCTAGCATTAAAGAAGTTGTTGAAGCTAGCAATGATGAAAAAATAAAGCAAGCTTATGAAGAAATACAAACTACCTTAAAGATGATAGAAATACAGAAAGAAGCAAATGAAATACTTATAAAACAAAGATTATTCTTTACAAGAAAAATGATAAATTGCATCAAGCCTAACAAAGGAATAGGTACATATAACGCTTATGGACAAGTAGGTAAATAGGATAGGGGGATACATATGGCTGGATTATTAGGGAGTTTACACTCAGCTAAATCGGGAATGGATGTAAGTCAGGCATCAATACAGACTACATCTCACAACATTAACAATATGAATACACCTGGATATACTAGGCAAAGAGTAGAACAAAGTGCAAGAAGTGCTTATAGTAACCCAGGTTTTAATAGTAGTCTTGGAGCAGGTCAATTAGGGACAGGTGTAGAGGCTACTAATATTATGAGGATAAGAAATACTTTTTATGATTATCAGTACAGAAGCGAATCTCATAACTACGGTGAAATAAGTACAAAGTATCAATACTATACAAATATGGAGACCATATTCAATGAGCCTTCAGAAACGTCGATTTCAGCATCAATAGCGAACTTCTTTTCTAGTTGGCAAGAATTATCAAAGAATCCTACTGATGTAGGATCTAAGGATATTATGGTTCAAAATACTAAGTATCTTGCAGACAATATTAGTAATATAAAGAAAAAACTAGATAGTCTGGCACAACAGGCTAATAAGAAGCTTAACGATGATGTTAAAGAAGTAAACAATATGCTTGAACAACTTAAAAAATTAGATAAACAGATAAAAATAGTTGAAGGCAGTGGGAAAACTCCTAATGACTTGATGGATGAAAGAGATAAAGTTTTAGATGATTTAAGTATGAAGCTAGATCTAAATAACGAAGATGTTAAAAAACTTTTAGATAATACATACGATGCGAACGGTAATTTTACACCGTTAACTGCAGATGATATCAAAGGTTTGGATAATGTATCAGGAGAAATACAAGGTTCTTTAGACATGATAGATAAAATAAATGAATATACAGCAACTTTAACAGAATTAGCAAAAGGTATAGCTGAAGGTGTTAATAAAGTACTTGCAGATGGAGGCGCTAAACCATCTGATTTATTTGTATTTGACGCAAGTAAAGATCCAATATTAAGTGTAAATAAAGGTTTATCAGATAATCCTAGAGATTTTGAAATCTCAACAGAAACAGCCTTAGCAATGTATAAATTAAAGGATGAAAAAATAACTATAGGAGGAGAAACAACTACTATAGATAAATTCTACAATCAAATGATACAAAAACTAGGTAATGAATCACAAGAAATAATAAGACAAGAGCGTAACCAAAGCAAAATAATTAAAGAAATAGATAATACAAGATTAAACACATCAGGGGTATCTTTAGATGAAGAAATGGTAAATTTAATACAATTTCAACATGCATATAGTGCCTGTGCAAAGGTTGTATCTACTATAGATAGTCTTTTAGATGTAGTTGTAAATGGGCTAAAGAGATAGGGGGGTAAATATGAGAATAACAAATACTTCAATGATAAGGAATCACATGTATGATACTCAAGAAAATTTAACTAGAATGAATAAAACAAATGAGCAGATAGGCACTAGTAAAATGATAAATAGAGTTTCTGATGATCCACATAAAGCTATAAGGATAATGAACTTAAACAATGAAATAAGATATACAGAAAAATATAATTATAATATTGATGAGACTGTTGGGTGGATGGACACAACAGACGGATCTTTAGAACATTTAGGTAATATGCTTGGAGATATAAAAGAAGATATATTAAAGGTTGGAAATGGTGTGTATTCTGATGAAGAGTTTAAAGCTATTCAGGCTGAAATGAATGAAAAAATAAAAGAAATTGCAGATGTAATGAATACTACTTATGGTGGAAAATACATGTTTGGTGGGACTAATGTGAATGAGCCACCTATAATAATGGAAAGCAAAGATGGTGTAGTTACTTTAAAAATCAATCCAAATTCAAATATAGGTGATTTAAGAGCTGATATATCTGATGGTATAAATATAGATTATAATATATCAGCTGGTGAAATTTTTAATGGAAAAGATAATAATGGTAAACAAATAAATTTTCTTGAAGAAATTAATAATGTATCTAAACTTATGAATAAAATAGCAAATGGAACTGGTGATGAAAAAAGTAAAGCTAAACAACAATTATTAGGAACGACTAAGGATAATATAGATAACTTGTATAATCACGCTCTAGATGAAAGAACCTCTTTAGGTGTTAGAGTAAGTACAGCAGAAAAAGTAAAGGGACTTAATGAAGAAAATATATTAAATATGAAGAAAGTATTATCTCTAGACCAAGATGTGGATCAAGTTAATAAATTTATAGAGTTAAAATCAGCTGAATTAGTATATCAAGCATCTATAAAAGTAGGGAGTACATTAATGCAACCTACTATATTAGATTATCTATAAAATGTGGGAGGGATCTATGCAAATATTTTTTGAAAAGGGAATACCAGGACTTGAGAAATATAGCAAATTTGAAATAAGTCAAGTTGAAAGCAATGAAAAATTTAAGCTTATAATATCTATAGAAGATTCAAATATTGGATTCATAGCCATATCTCCTTTTGAAATGAAAAAGGATTATGAACTAAACTTAAGTGACGATATAATAAAAGAATTACAAATAGATAGCCCAAAGGATGTATTAGTGTTAAATTTAATAACTCTAGGAAAAACTTTAGAGAAAAGTACGGTTAATTTAAAAGCTCCTGTTATTATAAATATAAAAAATAACAAAGGTAAGCAATTAATATTGCAAGATGATAAGTATAGCATAAAAGAACCTTTAGTATAAGGAGTGGGATGATGTTAGTAATTACTAGAAAAAAGGAAGAATCTTTATTAATTGGTGATGATATTGAAATAAAAATAGTAAAAATAGATGATGGAAGCGTAAAAATTGCAATAGATGCCCCAAAGGACAAAATTATACTTAGAAAAGAAGTATATGAAAATGTAAGAAAAGAAAATACTAAAGCAGTTGCAAATACAAATGAAATATTAAAGTTGTTAAAGTAAGGAAGGAATATTTATGTATACATCAAACCCGTATAATACATACAAGCAAAATTCAGTAAATATGGCCTCAAAAGAAAGATTACTATTGATGCTACTAGATGGCTCTGTGAAATATACAAAGATAGCAAGAACAGCGATACAAGAAAAAGACATGGCTAAAGCTCATAAGGAATTGGTTAGAGTTCAAGATATATTTTTAGAATTAATGGTTACAATGGACAAAAGTGCTGGCAAGTATATGGAAGAGTTATATAATTTATATGATTTTATAAAAAATGAACTGGGAAGAGCAAATATAAAGAAAGATGTAAAGATAATTGATAATATTTTACCTATAATAGAAGAAATCAGGGATATATGGTATGAAACAGATAAAAAGATAAAAACTGGGAAGTAGGAGGAAATTTTTATGTCAAGTGTAAGTGGAATAAGATTACCTGGTTTAGCGACGGGTATGGATACTGAAACAATGGTAAAAGAAATGCTTACTGGAGATCAAAATAAAATAGACAAAGCCAAACAAAAAGAGCAAACTATAAAGTGGCAGCAAGAAATTTATAGAGAAGTTATAAAGGATGTAAAAGGTTTTAATGATAAATATTTTAGTTTCACATCTAAAGACTCCATACTAGTTAGTAATGCTTGGAATACATTAACTATAAATAGCTCTAATTCAAATGTGATAACTGCAACAGGTACGCCTGGAGCAAATAAAGTTGATTACAAATTTGAGGTAAAAAAATTAGCTCAACCTCCTATAGCTGAATCTTCTAAGGCTACAAATAAAACAAATAGCTTAAAAGACTTAGGTTTATCAGGAGAAACTACATTTGTAATTAGATATGGTGATGGAGAAAACGAAGTTTCAAAACCTATAACTATAAGAACTGAGAATACGTATAAAAAAGAAATTGTACCAAAACAACAAGTAGATGCAGATGGAAAACCTTTGGTAGATGCAGATGGAAAACCTGTTTATGTACAAAAATTAGATGCAGATGGAAATCCAATGGTAGATACAGATGGAAAACCTGTTTATGAAACAGAAGAAATAGATGTACTAGATCAACCAGCTGATACTATAGAAACTTTAGTGAAAAAAATAAATAATAGTACATCGGGCGAAGTAAAAGCATCTTATAGTGAAATGACAGGTAAGTTTACTATAGAATCTTCTAAGACAGGAAGTAACAGTTTCCTTAAAATAGTTTCGGAAGATGGGACAACTGAAAGTGGATCTTTAGATTTTTTAGGATTTGGGAGAAAAACTTTTACTGGGACTAATTCAGAAGTAGTGGTAACATCAAAAGATGGTTCGTTTACAAAAACATTGGAAGAACAATCAAACTCATTTACTATAGATGGTATAAAGTACAATGTTCATGCAGAAGGGACATCTGAATTAAATTCAAAACAAGATGTACAGCCTGTAGTCGATAAGATGAAAGCATTTGTAGAAGATTATAACAAAATAATGGAAAGAGTATATGATACTTTAATTCAAAAACCTAATAGAGGCTATCCACCATTGACTGAATCTCAAAAAAAAGACATGGATGAAGATGAGATAAAAAAATGGGAAGAAAAGTCTAAAGAGGGTCTGCTTAGAAATGATTCTGATATGAGAAAATTCATGGATGATATGCAAAAATCAATATTTGGAGATAATATGCAAATATTAAATGAAATGGGATTAAAATCTCACGAAAACTATAACAAAAGAGGTCAAATATCTTTAGATGAGAGTAAGTTTATAAAAGCATTAGAAAATAATTCTGACAAAGTATATGATATATTTGCAAAGGGAAGTTCCAGTGTGATGGAAAATATGAAAAGTACCATAGGTAAATATGTAGGTAACTCTTCTTCTATTTTTGCTAAAAAAGCTGGTCTTGAAAAAACTGCATCAGCAACTAATAATTTTTATTCAGAACAATTAAAAAAATATGCAGAGTCTATAAAAGAACTACAAAGAAAAATGAATGATAAAGAAAATGATTTATATAAGAAGTTTGGATTATTAGAGTCAAATATGAATAAATTTAATTCTCAGATGAATTATTTTGCGCAAATGTAAATCTAGGGGAATGTTATATGACAGAAAAAATTAATTTATATAAAGAAATATCATTACAAATTGTTGAATCATTAAAAAATGAAGATATATATATATTAGGAAAATTATTAGATAAAAGGCAAGAAATATTAGATAATCAAATTGATAATAATGAATTTAAACATAAGTTAATTAATGAAGGAATTATTGATATAGATAGACAGATAGATGAACTATTAAAAAATAATATGGCAAAAATAAAGCAAGAAATAAAAGAATATAGATTGTCAAAAAAAGTTAATAACTCCTATATGAATTATAATAAAGGAAATTTAAATATTTTTAATAAAAAAGTATAAAGTATTTTAAAAGTATGCCGGATACATATAGTGTAAGCAATACTTGGCCAAGTATTTGTATAAAAAAATAAGACAAGGATGTCGTAAAAACTAGGGAGAGTATAAAAATGAGAATAAACACTAATTTAAATGCTATGATATCAACTAATCAAATGGCAAAAAACACTGCTTTAGCAGGAAATTCTATGGAAAAATTATCAACAGGTTTAAGAATAACTAAAGCTGGAGATGATGCTGCAGGACTAGCTATATCTGAAAAAATGAGATCTCAAATAAGAGGTATGGAACAAGCTGATAGAAACGTACAAGATGGTGTATCTATGGTACAAACTGCAGAAGGTGCATTAGAAGAAGCAGGAAATATAGTTCAAAGAATGAGAGAGTTAGGAATACAAGCTGGTAATACAACATTAGAAACTGCAGATAGAGATAAAATATCAGTAGAATTACAGCAATTAACAGAAGAAATAGGTAAGATAGCTTCAGATACTAAGTTTAATAATACTACAGTATTTGCTGATACAACAGTAACAATACAAGCAGGAGCTAATAGTGAAACAAGAACATTTAAAGTAGGAGCATTAGCTACTACAGTAACTTCAGATGTAGCGGATGCAGCAAAAGCTAAAACTGTTGTGGATGCAGCAACTACTGACTTAGCAAAAATAAATGAATCAAGAGCTAAATTAGGAGCAGTACAAAATAGATTAGAGTACACTTCTTCAAACTTAACAACATCAACAGAAAACTTAACTGCAGCAGAATCAAGAATAAGAGATGTAGATGTTGCTAAAGAAATGGTTAAGTTATCTAAGTTTAACATATTAACTCAAGCTTCTCAAGCTATGGTAGCTCAAGCTAAGCAACAACCAGAACAAGTAACTCAATTATTAAGATAATTTAAATAAGTATTAAATTTTAAACTAAGGGGTAGAGCTTATGCTTTACTCTTTATTTTTTATATTTAATAAATTTAAAAGGGTGATAAATATGTTACTAAGTATAGTATTGATGATGAAAAATGAAGAAAAATTTTTAGATAATACATTAAAGGCATTAAATAAGATAAGAGAAAAAGTTGAAAGTGAATTAATAATACTAGATACAGGCTCTATAGATAAAAGTGTGGAAATAGCTAAGTTATATACAGATAAAGTTTATTTTGAAACATGGAATAATGACTTTGCTGATATGAGAAATAAATCAATAAGTTATGCTAATGGTGAATGGTTACTTATTATAGATGCAGATGAAGAACTAATAGAATATGAAAAAATGATTAATTTTTTTAAAACAGATTTACATCAAAAATATAACTCAGCATCCGTAGAGTTAAAAAATATAAACTCAGAAGATGGGAAATCTTATAGTAAATCTGCAAATCTAAGGTTATTTAAAAGAAAAGGTTTTAGGTATGAGGGTGCGATACATGAACAACCTATGTATAAAGAACCTATATATAATAATATAGCAGTATTTAATCATTATGGTTATTTATATGTGGATGAGGAATTTAAACATAAGAAACTTAAAAGAAATGAAAACATTTTATTACAAGAGTTGAAAAAGAATCCTGATGATCCTTATATAAATTTTCAATTAGGTAAAAATTTTATGGCAATAAACAAAAAAGAAGAAGCATTGTATTATATGGAAAAATCTATGAATTTATATGAAGAATGTAAAAACATACCATCATATATTTACTCCAACTTAGCCAAATTTTATGTTGAATTAAAACAATTTGATAAGTGTGAAAAAATTTGTATAGAATATTTACAAAAAAAAGATGATAAAAATATAGATATATATTATTTCTTGGCACTTAGTCAAAGTTTCTTATATAAATATGAAGAAAGTTTAAATTGCTATGAAAGATATATATATTTAGTAGATAACTATGATATATCAACACAAGCAAATAGTATATATGCTGATGGAATTACAGTCGGATTAAAAGAATATGCACAAATGAATATACTTAAAAATTATTATTATTTAGGACGATATGAACAAGTAATTGAAAAATATAAAAATATGGATTTTGAAGAAATGAAAGATGTATATGATATTCTATTTGAAAGCTTATATAAGGCAAATAAAGTAAGTGAAATATTAGAAATATATAATAAGAAGATATCATCAATGGTAGATACTAAATATATAGAGATTAGTCTGGAAAGTATGATATTAAAAACAAAAGAAAGTGATAAAAGTGAAATATATAAAGTACTATCAAATATAGATAATGACTATGGCTTATTAAATAAAACAAGGTTAGGAGAAAAATTCACAGTAAAAACCTTAAATAGATTGTTATTAGATGGAAAGCAATCATATTATGGTGAAATTATTTATTATGCTATTAAAAATAGTTTAAATATATTAGAATTATTGCAAAATGTAAGTTATTCGTATATGAAAGGTTATTTTAACTATATAATTGAGAATAAACGAGACTGCTTACCAAAGTTATATGAATTTTTACTAAAAGTACCTAATACATTGAATTTACATAAACTTAATATATGTAGTTGTATATCTGAAGTTTTATTGATTGATAAAGGTTTTGCTAATGATAAATACGAAAAAATATTTTATATGTATATAACATATAGATATAATTTTATAAAACAAGTATATAATCCAAATTTATCAGATGAAGAAATTATATGCTTATTAAAAGATAAAGATGATGAATTTGTAGTTAAAATTAATTTAGTACAAAAGTTAAAAGATAAAGAACCATTAAAATATATAAAAAAAATAAAAAAACTGATTTTAGATAATGAAAAATATAAAAAAGCAATAGAAATTCTTATTGATAAGTTTATTAAAGATATTAATGAAAGTGAACAAATAAAAAAACTTAAGATACAGTATAAATTACTTATAGAAAATAGTATAAATGCAGGAAATATAAAGGATGCATTAATTATGATAAATGAATATGAAAATATGTATTCAGAAGATATTGAGATAATAAACATGAAGTCTATTGTATGTTTATTAAATAATAATTATAAAGAAGCAGAAAAATTATTGAAAAAATCATTTATTTTAAATTTCACAAATATAAATACGATTTTCAATATAGCGTATTTGAAAGAGGTAAAACATGAAAATAAAGAAGCTATAATGTTTTACAATAAAATAATGGATATCAGTGAAGATGAGAGTTTGATTTTAGAAGCTAAAGAAAAAATTAAATTATTACAAGAAAGCCTAAGCTAATTTGATATATAAAGACAAAGGGTAAAAATTAAGTTTTTAATAGACTAAAGTAAATGCTTAAGAATGGGTAGGAGAAGTTTAAATGTTAAAAAAAATACATACATACTTAAAGAAACGCAATATAGAAGATGCATTTAACTTAATAATGAAGTGTGAAAAAGAATATGAAAATAATTCAACATACTGGACATTAAGAGCAGAGCTTTGCATACTTATATCAGAATATGATACAGCGTTGATTTGCTGTGAAAAAGCGATAAATTTAAATAACAAAAATACGTATGCGATATCTAGTGCTATAACATTATCTGATTATTTACAAAATCAAGATTTATGTGATAAGTATAAAAAAATGCTTTATGAGGTTAAGGATTCTCTTTCTGAAATAATGATAAATAATATATTGAATGACTTAGACTTATTGCAAAGCAGGGAAAATATAAATTATATACAAGATATTTTATCAAATAAAAAAGAGAATTTATGTTATTTAGTGGATGATATGGTAATGTTTAATGACGAATATGTTCATTTAATAAATTTAGAAGAATGTTCCTTAGGAGATGGAGACATTAGTATAATAGTACCTTTGAACAAAAATTACATAAAAGCTATTAATACTTTAATTAAATATGATTTATCAAGTTTTTCTGTAATTATTAAATATTCAAAAGAGTTATATTTAGTAAAAATAGAAGAAAAAACATTTGATGAGATAAAAAATATTGATAGAGATTCTACTATAGCTTTTCATTATCTTAATGAAAGTGATTCAAATGTATATGCACTATACAAAAATATGCCTCAAAAGATGAAATGCAAATTTAATACTTTATTGATGAGAGGTAGTGATGACCTTAATATAAGAAACATGGCAATAGTACCTCTTATGGCTAAATATAGTGTATCAGGACATGGATTATTCTTATATTATCCTTGCCCTGAATTAATGCACAATATAGAAGTTGGCCATGGAGCGGTACCTTTTAAATCATGTGGTGTAATGGATAATATACCTGGATTTGCTTTTATGCCTAACGAATACAAAAATGTAGATACTTATTGCGTTAGTTCGGCCTTAGATATGACTTTATTTGCATCATTTACTCATGTTACAAAGGATAAATTTTTTATATCAGGTATTCCAAGAACGGATTTTTTATTGAATAGTAACGGAAGAAAAAATTTGGAAAAAATATTAAATATAAAACTGGATAATAAAAAAGTAATCTTTAATATGCCTACCTTTACAGTTCATGAAAATAGTGGAAGAGTTGATGGAGATAAAGATTTAAATAGTTTTATTAAAATTAAAGAATTTAATTATGATAAATTTGATGAGTTTTTAGGTGAGAATAATTATATATGCATACTAAAAGTTCACCATGGAGAAGAAAAAACTTTATGCAAGAATAGATCTGATAGATTTAAAAATATATATACTATTTCAAATGAAGACTTAGGGAAAAATAATTTAGACTTATATGAAATATTGAACTCAGGAGATTTGCTATTGACTGATTATTCATCTATATATGGAGATTTCTTATTTATGAATAAACCTACAGTATTTATAAATACTGACATCGATGAATTTTCGAAAAATAAAGGTCTTGCTTTACAACCATATGATTTTTGGACTGCTGGTCCTAAAGTTCAAAGTGAAGAAGAATTATTTGAAGAGATTTACAAAAGTTTAAAGAATAAAGACTATTATTTAGAAAAAAGAAGTGAATTAAGAAAGGTTTATCATAAATATTTAGATGGTGGAGCAAGTGAAAGAATTTGGAATTACTTAGATACACAATTTTATAGTAAAGACCTGAAAGTAAAAATACAAACTTTAATAGAAAATGATTGTATAGATGAAGCTAAAAAACTACTGGACATATATAAAAATTATGATATATGCAATGTTAGCATATATTCAATGGCAGGAATAATTAGTATAAAAGAAAATAATTTAAAACAAGCCTTGAAAAACTTCCAAAGAGGATTAGAATTAGATAGCTTAAATGTGGATTTGTTATATAATATGGCATACTTATATACGCTTTTAGGAGATAGCAAGCAAGCTATATACTATTATGAAAAATGTATATTAAATACAGATGATGAAAGTTTAAAAAATGAAGTTTGTAAAGTAGTAAAACATATGAGAAAAGAATTTAACTCTAACACATACTCTATAATTGTTTTAGATGAAGATAAGGTTATACTAAAAGAACTGAGCAATAGCGAAAATAGTATAATAAAAATAGTTGAAAATAAAGATATTACATCTGAAAAAATATACAAAAAAGATGGGATAAAGATTTATGAAGTTAACTCTACTAGAATAAAAGATATATTAAAGTATTTAATAAAAACAAATGAAAATCCTATAATATTATATAGTGACATAAGAAAATCATCTATAGTAAACAATTTGAAGGACCAAGTTAAAATATTATATTTTCCAAGCAAAAACTATTATGTAGATAAAAGTAACTATTCAAATCATGGTATAGACATGTTTATTGAAAAGGAAGCTTGTGATAGTGCATATTTGATAATGGCTAGAGATATAAACATTTATAACTGTAAAAAGATAATAGAGCAAAGAGAAAATGTATGTTTAGTAGACAATAAAGACACAGGAAAATGTACATTAGATTATATATCAAAAAATTATTATAAATTTGATAGTAAGTTAATCAATGATAATATGAAAAACTATTTGGAAAATATAGAAGATCAATATACGAAAGAATTATATTTGATAGCTACGGAAAATGATAATATAAAGAATTGTGTAGAAATTGTAAGTAAGATTTATGAAAAATATAATACTGAAGAAATATACCAATTATACATAACGTTGTTAAGTAGAATTAAGGACTACAACAATTTAATATCTGTAGCTATAAATAGTGATTATTATGAAGATGTGTATAGGTGTGAGTTGGTTTATCTAAATTCTATAGGGGAGTATGAATTGATTGACTTTATTACAAATATGATGATTAAAAATTACAAGCTTGTAGAATCTATGTTTAACAATAATGTGGATTATAAATTGGCTTTTTATAATTTTGAATTAAAAAGATATGATGTGGCTTTAGAAAAATATACTCAAATATTAAAGAATGACATTAATTTATCCACGTCACCATTAGTTAATCGAAACACTGCATGTTTAATGTATGCTGTAGGTAATGAGAATTATAAAATGTATTATGATGCCTATGAACAATTTAGGAAATGTATAGAAGACATTGAAATTGATTGGTATAATCAAGAAATATTTAAAGACATATATGAATGTTTGGAAGGTTATATTACGAAAAATACAATAGTTGGGGATGAGAATAATGGCAGATGAAATAATGGTAAGCATTAGTTGTATAACATATAACCATGAAAAATACATAGAACAAACGATACAGAGTTTTCTTATGCAAAAAACGAATTTTAAATATGAAATATTAATACATGATGATGCATCAACAGATTCAACGCCAGAAATTATAAAAAAATATCATAAAAAATATCCTAATATAATCAAGCCGTTATTACAAAAAGAAAATCAATGGTCAAAGGGAGTAACTATAATAAATTATACATTTAATCACAAGAGAGCTAAAGGGAAATATATAGCTTTATGTGAGGGAGATGATTATTGGACAGATCCATATAAATTACAAAAACAGATAGAGTATATGGAATCCAATGCAAATTGTTCATTATGTACTCATGCAGTAGACATAATTGATGAAAATAGTGAAGAGATAATGAATATAATTAGACCTAAGAACTCCAATTCTCGTATAGACTCAAGAGAATTTATAGCAGGAGGGGGTATGTTTATAGGAACAAATTCTATTGTATATCGCAAGAGACTAATGGATAATCCTCCTGATTGGTATTTTGATGCTCCTGTAGGAGATTATCCATTGCAAATTTTCCTTGCAATTAATGGAGAGGTCTACTACATGGATGAGAGTATGGCTACATATAGAGTTGGTGTACCTGGGTCATGGTCTAATAGAGTGTACTTTTCTAAAGATAGAATAAAACATTTTAGTAGAGTATCTAAAATGTTAGATAGCATAAATGAATACACAGATTATAAGTATAGTGAAGAAATACAAATCAGAAAAGATAAGAATCTTAAGGATGTAATATTTTACGTATGTGGCATACTTTTGCAAAATGGAAGACTTGATAAGATTACAAGTGGAACGTTTAAAAAATTTTACAACAAGTTAAGTAATGAAGAAAAAATAAAATTATATGTGGCAGGTAAGGGTATTGAATTTTAAGTATGACAGTTCAGTAGAAATAAATAGGTTAAGGAAAAGGATAAACTATGAAAGTAAATAAAAAATGTATACTTATTTTTTCTGGATATAATCAAAGATCAATAATTTCTTTCTGCAGAGTATGCGAAAAATATAATATACCTTATAAATTAGTAAGCTCTTACGATGATACGATACAACATACTGTATACAAAAGGCAAGTTGTGTATAAAAGAAAAGATAGTACTTTTGACTTGGAATTATTAAAAAAAATAAGAATGACAATTAAAGATTATGAGAAGATGACGATTCTACCTAGTTCAGAGTATATAAACAGATTTATATTGGAAAATAAAATTATACTGGAAGATATGGGATTTGAAATACCATTAGTTGAAAGTAAATTATATAATTTAATATCTGATAAATATAGTTTTGGAGAAATGTGTAGAAAGAATAGAATACATGTACCTAAAGAGATATATAGTGAATCTATTAAAAATTTTCCAGTAGTTATTAAGCCAAAAGAATATTTTTGTACAAATAAAAAAATAATATCACCTGTAATAATAGAAAAAGAGTCACAACTTAAATTATTTTTACAAAATAATAATTTAAAAGATGTATATATTCAAGAATTTATAAAAGGTGAGTCATATTACTTATTATATTATTTCTCGAAAAATGGAAAAGTACTATCTTTTTCACAGCAAAATATACTTCAACAAGATAGAGGAAAATCTATAATTGCAGCTAAAGCTTCCAAGATACATTTATATAATATAAGCAATAAATTTATAAATTTATTTAACAATATATCATATAAAGGTTTAGTAATGATAGAACTAAAAAAATATGATGATAAATTTTATATGATAGAAGCTAATCCTAGATTATGGGGACCTTCGCAATTATTTGTAGATGCAAATATAAATTTATTTGAATTATTTATAAAAGATTTAGGTTTTGATTTAAATATATATGAAGAAGATATTAATTATGATGCAATGTATTTTTGGGAAGGTGGAATAGAAAAGTTAGCAAGAGAAAATAGAAGTTTGGTTTATCATGGTGAATTTTTAGAAAATGATAAAATTAAATATAGAAAATATGATGTATATAATAGGGTTGATACAAAGGGAATATATAATATAGAAATAAATGAGGAGAAAAAATGAATTTAGAAGAGTTGAAAGAACTTTATGAGGACGGTTCAAAGCATAGCGTATATCAAAATATACCTAAATTTGTATCAGATAGAATAGAATACAAAGTACAGTTGGATGAAAACTGGAGAGGTGATACATCAAGATTAACTTATATATATGATAAATTAAAAAATATAGACTTTACTTCAATTGGAGATATAGGAGCTAATACTGGCTACTTCTCTTTATCTTTGGCAAATGAAATGAAGGACAAAAAAGTCATATCATATGAAATAAATAACAATCATGTAGAATTTATAAATACAATAAAGGAAAATTTTAATCTCGAAAATATACAAATTATTAATAAAGGTGTAGATTTAAAAGGGATAGATTATTTAAGTGAAGTAGATATATACATGTTTTTAAATGTAATACACCATGCAGGTGTAGATTTTGATGTTAATTTAGATGTTAGTAATTTGAATTTTAAACAATATGCTAATCAATATTTAGAAAAATTAAAAAATAAATGCAAGATATTGATTTTTCAGATGGGATATAATCATGGTGGAAATAAGTTAAAACCAATAATAAGCCCAAGTGAAATAAAAAAAATGTTTGACTATCAAATTGATTTAATACAAGAAACAGGATGGAAAATTATAGATATATCATATGCGACTAATAGGGATAAGGAATATAAATCATTATTGGAATATGGGATAAATATTGGTGAATTTAATAAATACGATGTAGAGTTGTTTAATGCTTACTTAGAAGAATATAAAGTATATAATAATAGCGAATTTTATAAAAGACCCATATTTATATTAAGTAATAACATATAGGAGATAAAGGATGATACCTGTTACAAAAACTTATTTACCAGATATAAATCAATATAAGGATTATATAGATAAAATCTATGAAACCGGTTGGCTTACCAATAATGGAGACTTGGTTAGAAAGTTGGAATTAAAACTAAAAGAGTATTTAGGCGTAAAAAACATAGTATTAGTATCAAATGGAACTGTAGCTCTTAATATTGCATACAAGCTTTTAGGTTTAGAAAATGAGGTAATAACAACACCATTCTCCTTTGTAGCAACTACTAGTTCAATGGTTTGGCAAGGATTAAAACCAGTTTTTGTAGATATAAATAAAAATGACTATAATATTGATGCTAATAGGATAGAGAAAAAGATAACTGAATATACAACGGGCATAGTACCAGTACATGTATTTGGAAATGCATGTGATGTAGAGCAAATAGAGGAGATAGCTAAAAAGCATAATCTTAAAGTTATTTATGATGCCTCTCATTGTTTTGGAGTGAAGTATAAAAGTAAAAGTATACTAAATTATGGAGATATATCAACTATAAGTTTTCATAGCACAAAATTATTTCACACCATAGAAGGTGGAGCTTTGATTATAAATAACGATGAATTGTATGAAAAAGCTAAGAGAATGATAAACTTTGGATTTTGTGCAAATGGTTATATAGAAGAAATTGGAATAAATGCTAAAATGAATGAATTCCAGGCCGCAATGGGGTTATGTGTACTATCTGATATAGATAAAATTTCAAGTAGAAGAAAAGAAAAATATGAATATTACATAAAAAAATTAGAGAATATTGATTTAATAAGTTTTCAAGAACTAAATAAAAGTTCACATATAAACTACTCTTATTTGCCTATAGTATTTAAAGATAGTGAAACGATGCTAACAACTCTAAAAAATATGAACAACGAGGACATATTTCCTAGAAGGTACTTTTATCCATCATTAAATAAATTGAACTATATTCATTGTAATGAAGTAATGCCTAATTCAGAAGATATATCAGAAAGAATATTATGTTTACCATTATATGATAGCTTGAAGAATATGGATATAGATAAGATAGTAGAAATAATTAAAAGAAGTAGTATTTATAGTATCAGAAAGAGCAGATGTATTAGTATGGAGGTGTAATATGAACTTAAACGAATTAAGCATGTGTAGATTAAATATACAGCTAACTAAAAAATGCAACCAAAGATGTAAAATGTGTAATAGCTATAATATTAAAGATGAGATGGAACTCACAACACAGGAAATTTTTGATACTATATCAACTGTATGTAATGAAAGTAACATTTCTAATATAGCTTTTACAGGAGGAGAACCCACATTAAGAAAAGATATACTAGAAATTGTATCTTTTGCTAAAAAATATTGTGAAAATGTGTCAATAACAACAAATGGAACGTTTATAACAAAAGAAGAAGATGCACTGAAATTAATTGAAAATGGTGTAAATCGATTTACCATATCATATCATGGTATAGGTAATCACACTCAGTTTACAGGTGTTAAAGAAAGTGAAAAGAATATTAGAAGAGCCTTAAGTATACTAAGTAGTATATCGAACTACAAGGATATTTATGTTAAAGTTGGTATGTTATTTACAAATGAAACAGTCAATGTTATAGAGGATATGATTAAATATTGTGAAAAATTGAATTTCAAATTATACATAGAATTACCAGATGATTCTATTCCTATTTTTGAAAATACACCTAAAGATGAATATGCAATATCTTGTAAAAATATGGACGAAATTATACATAATTTGAATGAATGGAAATTAAGCAATAAACCAGTATTATTAACTGATAATTCAATAAAGTATATAAATAAATACCTTAAAAAAGAGCCAATAATAGGTGAATGTCCTCTGGGATATACAGATTTATATATTGGAAGTAATGGAGACGTCTATAGTGGATGTTGGGCATTGGAACCTATAGGTAATATAAGAAAAGATGAGGTAATACACATCTTAAGAGGGGAAAAATACTCAAAAAATATTGAAAAAATGATAAAAAGAGAATGTCCAGGATGCACATGTGGATATATATTTCAATCTAATTTTATTAGATAAGCTAAGTCAAATGGAGATATGAATAATGGATAAATATAAAGTAGAAAGAAATTCTTTTACGTTTATCTAAAAGATATATTGAATTATGTGACTTAATTGTTTAGTGACTCAATTAATAACTATACATTTAAAATTATTTTACAGGAGAAAAAGAAATGAAGGGAATTATATTGGCTGGAGGATCAGGGACTAGGTTATATCCTTTGACACTGGCAATATCAAAACAACTATTGCCAGTGTATGATAAACCAATGATATATTATCCATTATCAGTATTAATGTTAGCTGGTATAAAAGATATATTAATCATTTCAACACCTAATGACATAGATTTATTTAAAGGTGTATTTGGAGACGGTAGTAATCTGGGTATAAGTATTAAATATAAAATTCAACAAAACCCAAGAGGAATTGCTGAGGCATTTATAATAGCAAAGGAATTTATAGGTAGCAGTAAAGTTGCATTAGTATTAGGAGATAATATATTTTATGGAGCAGGGCTTAGTGGCGTATTACAAAAAGCAGTGGATAGTAAAGGGGCTACTATATTCGGTTATCATGTGAATAATCCTCAAGATTTTGGAGTTGTGGAATTTGATAAGAACTATAATGTGTTATCAGTAATAGAAAAGCCAGAGTCACCTAAATCTAATTATGCTATTCCAGGGTTATATTTTTTTGATAATGATGTAATAGAAATAGCAAAAAATATACTACCTTCACAAAGAGGAGAGTTAGAAATAACATCTATAAATGAAGAGTATTTAAAAAGAAATAAACTGAATGTTAAAATATTAGGTAGAGGAACAGCGTGGTTTGATACGGGTACACATCGTGGCTTACTAGAAGCATCTAATTTTGTAGAAGCAATACAAACTAGGCAAGGATTATATATATCTTGTATAGAAGAGATTTCATATAGAAAAGGGTATATAGATGAATGCCAATTGTTAGAGCTAGCTAAACCTCTAATGAAAACTGAATACGGCAAATATTTAGTTGATTTAACAAAATATTAAAAAATACTAAACTTGTTATTTTATATAATAAGTTTAGTATTTTTATAACTAGAATGTCATAAAAAGAAAAATCAAACTGTGATTTATATAAAAAAACAAGAATTATAAAAGTATATAAGGAGTAAAAATGAAAAAAATTTTAATAACAGGTGGAGCAGGTTTTATAGGTAGTAATTTTATTAGATATATGATAAATAAATATGATGATTATAATATAGTCAATTTAGATTTATTAACCTATGCTGGTAACCTTAATAATTTAAAGGAGTTAGAAGGTAAAAAAAATTATGAATTTATAAGAGGAGATATAAGTGATAGAGAATTTATACTAAAATTATTTGAAAAAGAAAAATTTGAAATGGTTGTAAATTTTGCTGCAGAGTCACATGTAGATAACTCCATAAGCTATCCAAGTATATTCATGCAAACTAATATAGTAGGAACACAAGTTTTATTAGAAGCATGTAGAATATATGGTATAGAGAGATATCATCAAGTATCTACTGACGAAGTTTATGGTCAATTACCATTAGATAAAAAGGAATTGCTATTTACAGAAAATACATCGTTGAATCCCAGCTCTCCATATTCTGCGTCTAAAGCGTCAGCAGACTTTATAGTAAACTCATATAATAAGACGTATAATATGCATACAACAATTTCTAGATGTTCTAATAATTATGGGCCATATCAGAACTGTGAAAAACTTATACCTTTAAGTATTACAAAAGTTTTAAATAATGAACTATTGCCTATATATGGTAGTGGGGCAAATATAAGAGATTGGTTACATGTAAATGATCATTGTGAAGCAATAGATTTAATTTTGCATAAGGGAAGAATAGGAGAAGTATACAATATTGGCGGAAACAATGAAAAAACAAATTTGGAAGTTGCAAAGTGTATATTAGAAAGGTTAGGTAAATCTGAAGAGCTTATTACTTATGTGAAAGATAGAGCTGGGCATGATTTAAGGTATGCAATAGATTCTAGCAAATTAAAAAATGAATTAGGATGGGAACCTAGATATATATTTGAAGATGGAATAATAGAAACAATAGAATGGTACTTGAAAAACAAAATGTGGTGGAATCCAACTAAATAGTAAATATAAGTATATGAGTTTAATTAATAAAATTTAGAGAAAAACATATAGATATAAGTTATAAATAATTATTAATAAATTACTTAATTTGTAAGATATGTATAAATCATAAAGTTTATAAAAAATATACCGTACAATAAATATTAGGTAAATTATGGTAAAGTGTATAACCAAGTACATAAATTAATAAATGTTTTATAAAAGTGAGGGAAAACTATGATTATAATAGGGGAGAAGGCATATTTAAAAACATATGATAAAAAAGAAATTAAAGAACTAGATATTGATAATAATGTCAATAAAATTATAAAAGAACACAATGACGAGATAAAGTCAACTAAAGTGATAAGAAAAGAATCAAAAACAAGCAACAATGACATGTATAACAACCTAAAAAATAAAGCCAGTATAGTAAATAGGGATAAAAGACATATTCAAGAAAAAGTATCCGAAATTCAAACTCAGCAGCAAAAAGTAGAAAATATGGAAGAATCATTAAATCGAATAAAATCATACTATCTAAGCACTATAAGCAAAGCTAAGGGAAAAGAAGAAAAAGAGAAAGTTAAAATAAATAAGATACAAAAAGAAGTAAATAGTTTGAATAACGAATATATAACAGAAGTAACAGAACTAAAAGAGTCAGAAGATATAATTGAGGCGATAAGTCTAGCTCTAGATAAAATAAATAATGTTAAGAGTAAACTTGAACAGTACAAATCAAAATTAGTTAATCTTGAATATTTAGTAGAAAAAAGTAAGAATGAATTGGACTTAACACAAAAGAAAGTAGAAGCAAATATAGATGATAATATAATATCAAATCCACTAAATTTTATAAGTATAAGTGGGGATTTAAATACAGGAATTATTGTAGATATAAAAATATAGTATTTGATTCTGAAATATAATGTAGCTATTTATATATTCTTAAAGAGATAATAAGCGTTTATTATAAGAACATTTTATTATTATATTGTATAATTTTATCATTATACTGTATAAATTGAAGAAATAATATATATTCTTATCTCATTTGCAGAAATTGTTGAAAAAGAATATAAAATATGATATTCTTAACATAAAAGTAATATATTGGCAAATTTGAAGAAATTCAAAGACGCAAAGCTAAAGGGGCTACGGTAAAATTAATTATCATGAATAATACAAATTTACTATGCCAGCCAGTTGCCAAAGAGTTCACATTCTTTGTTATTATGAAAATTATTAATTAATTGTATAAGTGTTATATAAATACCATATATACTTATATAATATTAATGTGATTTTTTTTATATTTTCGATGGCGACTATCCTTATTGTTTGGGATAGTTTTTTTATTACCTGCACTAATATAAAGAATACTGATTATTTTCAAAAAACTTAAACAAATAAATGAAAAATGATTGAAATGTAAAAAAATGTCGGTAAAAAGTTGCAAAAAAGTCGAAAAAATATATTTTTTTTAAAATAAATAACAGGAAAAAGTGTATAATAGAAAAGGTGATGGCAAAAAATGTAAAAAATTCACATTTATGCAAAAATAAATTTATGTGGGGTGCATAAATAAAGCTATGAATTTAATTAAATTTACATTTGAAAATCCATAAAAATGCAATGTTAGGGGAGATAAGTTGAAAACGCTATTAAGACAGTTGTTCAAATTAGGAAATTAGGGAGGTATATATGGAAATATACAGTTTGATGAAAATGGGCTTGGATGCGACAGAGTTGAGAAGTAAGGTAATCGCAAATAACATCGCCAATATAAATACTGTAGGCTATGAGAGAAAATATGTTAATTTTGAAGATACGTTAACAAATAAATTAGAAGATGCCAAAATTGAAGTAAAAACAGAGAAAAATACATCTATGAGGGAAGATGGAAATAATGTAGATCTGGAAAATGAAAAAGTAAATCAAGCTGCTACAACTCTAGAATATAATGCCTTAGTCAGTTTAACTAATACCAAAATTGCAATGACAAAAAGTATAATTTCGGGGAGGTAAATAAATGAGTATTTTTAGTGGGATGAGAATCAGTGCCAGTGGTTTATCAGCAGAGCGTATGAGAATGGATGTTGTATCTTCTAATATAGCAAATGTGAAAACAACAAGAACTGGAGATGGAGATGCCTATAAACGTAAAATAGCTACATTTGAAGAAAATTACGATGAAAAACTAGGAATGCTTGGGGTAAAGACTGTATCAATACAAGATGACAATTCACCTATGAATAGGGTGTATGAACCAAGTCATCCAGATGCAGATGAAGAGGGATATGTAGAATATCCCAATGTTGATTTGCTAGTAGAAATGACTGATTTAATATCAGCATCAAGATCATATGAATCAAATATAGATACATTAAATGCACAAAAAAATATGATTTCAAAAGCTTTAGAAATTGGAAAATAAGGGGGAATTAGATGCAAGGTATTGAGAGTATAAATATAAATTCTGATATATTTTCGAATATAATAGATAACAATTATACGAACAAAAATTTAAATGAAAAACAACCAGTTAACGACTCAAAAATTAAATTTGGTGATGTTATATCACAAGCTATTAATAAAGTTAATGGAACTCAGGTAGAAGCAAACAATATGGTAGAAGCCCTTATAAAGGGAGAAGATGTTTCTATGCATGATGTGATGTTATCAATGCAGGAATCCCAAATATCAATGCAACTTATGTTAGAAACAAGAAATAAATTATTTGAGGCATACAAAGAATTAAGTGGAGTGCAACTGTAGCCTATAAATAAGGAGCAAACACATGGAATTTAAAGGAATTATAAGCAAAGTAAAAGATATTTTTCAGAAGAAAAAGGAACAATTTAAGGAACTTAAAAAAGAAAAGAAAATAGCAATTGTAGTAGGGGTTATAGCGGTTATACTGGCATTAATATTTGGAGCCAAGTATATAAGTGATAGTAAATATCAACTTCTCTTTTCAGGTCTAACATCAGATGATGCAAATTCAATCACTAAAGAACTTGAAAATCAAGGGGTAGAGATGAAGGTTGAAGGCGATAGTATTTATGTACCAAAGGAACAGGTAGATAAGTTAAGGCTTGAGTTATCAGGAAGTATTTCAAATGGATCAAAAGGATTTGAATTAATGGATGAAACTTCTTCATTTGGTCTTACAGATGAAGAATTTAGTATTAAGAAACAAAGAATGGTTCAAGGAGAGATAGAAAAGACTATAAAAACTTTTCAACAGGTAGAGGATGTTAGAGTTAACATAACCCAAGGTCAAGAGTCAGTGTTTTCAGATGAAGGAACTCCTGGAAGTGCAGCTGTAGCATTAACTTTGAAGGCAGGTCAATCTCTAGAACCATCACAAATAAGATCCATTATGTCATTAGTTTCTGCAAGTAGTACGAATATTCCAAAGCAAAATGTGGAAGTAGTAGATCAAAAAATGAATTTGTTATCAGAGGGGTTATTTGATGATAAAGGAAATACTTCAAATTCAAATGGAATAGATATTGCGCTGAAAGCAGAAAAAGAACTAAGCCGTAATCTAGAAAAATCAATTGTTAGTTTACTAGAACCTATATTTGGAGCAGGAAAGGTTAAGGCCACAGTAAATGCAGATTTAAACTTTGATAATAGTGAGATAACTGAGACGTCAATAAGCCCTAAAACAGTAGTTATGAAGGAAAGTAGAAGTGAAAACAAAACTACAGAAGAAAAAAATACAGGCGGTACAGTAGACAATAATATGAACAATGTCTCAGGTCGTAATAATGGAATTACATCAAGTAAAGATGAAAGTATTGAGTATGATACTGGAAGAAAAGAGACAAAAACCACAAAAGCTCAAGGTGAGTTAAATAAAATAACAGCATCTGTTGCAATAGATGGAACACTTACAGCTGCACAGATTAGAAATGTTAATGATATGGTAGCAAATACTATAGGTATGGATGCAAAAAGAGGAGACGATGTAAAAGTCGTAGCAATGGACTTTGGTGCAAATGCCGACGAAGCATCAAAGGAAAGTGGCATAAGTGACAATATGAAATTATTAGGATTTATATTATTAGCAGTAGCCTTAGCAGGCATAGTTGCCTTCTTCATAATAAATAGAATTAAAAAGAAAAAAGAAGAAGAATACGAAGACTATGATGATGTAGATGAAATAGAACTAATTAATAGAAAAATAGAAGAAATGGAAGGTTCTTCGAAATTAGAGAATGAAGAAGAAGAGGAAAATATTACATTAGAAGAAGAAGTAAGAAAATATGCTTCAGAAAATCCTGATAGGGTTACAGATTTAATAAATAGTTGGTTAAATGTATAAAAGGGTGAGTTTATTTTGAATACAGAAATTAATAAATCAGAAAATGCCTTTGACTTAGGTAATATACCAAAGGTAAGGCGTGTAACAGGGGCAAGAAAAGCAGCAATATTATTGATGACTTTAGGCCCAGAAGCTTCAACTGAAGTATTGAAAAATTTATCAGATAAGAAGATACAAAAAATAGGAGTAGAAATAGCAAATATAAATACCATCAACGCAAGAGAAAGAAGAGAAATATTACAAGAATTTATTGAGCTAAACAAAGGTAAAGAATATGTAATGGAAGGTGGTATAGAAAGTGCTACATCATTACTTCATGGAGCATTAGGCAGTCAGAGAGCTGGAAAGCTGCTTGAAGGAATCAAATATGATGCATATACAAAATTGTTTATGGGAGCAAGAAAAGCTGAACCAGAACAAATATTAGCTTGTATACAAGGAGAAAGTACTCAAACTATAGCTGTGATTTTAACACATATTCAACCTGATAAAGCAGCTGTAATCTTAGCCGAACTTCCCGAAAAGGTTAAGAATGAAGTATCTTTAAAGATAGGTTCAGCATCTTCTATTTCACCAAATGTTATAAAAGCAATAGATAAAGCTGTTGAAAAGAAACTAGCTAATCTAGGCCAAAGAGAAATAGAAAGCAGTGGTGGAGTAGATAGCCTTGTAAATATACTTGGGAATGTTGATAGAAAAACAGAAAAAAGTATTATTAAGTATATAGAAGATAGAAATGATGAATTGGCAGAAGAAATTAAATCTAATATGTTCATATTCGAAGATATTGTTAGACTTGAAAATATTGCAATTCAAAGAATACTTAAAGAAATTAATGTTAAGGATATTGCCTTTGCTCTTAAAGGTGCTTCTAAAGATGTTTCAGAAACTATATTTAAAAATCAATCTCATAGAGCATCTCAAGCTCTTAGGGAAGAAATTGATTTATTAGGAAAGGTAAAAATATCTCAAGTGGAAGAAGCTCAGCAAAATATAGTGAATACTATTAGACGTCTTGAAGATATGGGAGAAATAAATTTAACTAGAGGCTCAGATGATGAATTTATTGTGTAATATTATTAAATCAGAAGAAGTAGAGATACTTGGCAAAAGAAAAATAAAAGTCAACTCAAATAAGTCTAACTTTGGAATTGAAAGTGATGAATTTGATATGAAAAGAGAAAATGAAATGTCACAAATCAAAGAAGAGATAGAGTTGAAATTGAATGAAGCAAAAGAGCAGGGTGATCAAATTATCCAAGATGCGCAAACAGAGGGACAAAAAATTATAGAACAAAGCAAAGAAGAAGTTTGCAATATAGAAAAAAGAGCATACGAAGAAGGACATAAACAAGGGCTAAAAAATGGATATGAAGATGGATACAAAGAAGTTTATGAAGAGTACGTTGAGAAAGCCAAAGAACAAGCAAATAAAATAATTGAAAACGCTAACAACATTTTAATCCAAGCAAATAATGAAATATCAAACTATATGAAAGAAAATAGAAATAATATCTTAAACATAAGTATTAGCATAGCAGAGCAAGTATTAAAAGAAAAATTTGAAGATATTTCAGCAATGGATAATTTAATAGGAAATGTAATTGAAGAATATGAACTTAAAGAAAACTTTGTTATAAAAGTCAATCCTACATATAAAGAAAGTTTAGATAAACAAGTATTAGCGCTAAAAGAATCTTATAAGATTAGTGGAGATGTTTTTGTTCTAGGAGATGAGTCTATTGAAGCTGGTAATGCAATTATAGATAATGTCAACGGAAGCTTAATAGTAGGAATTGACGGAGTAGTAGGAAAGATAAAAGAGGAGTTACTATGATTGATATAGAGTTTGAAAAACTTGTAAAAAAAATTAAAGATATTCCTTCAGTAATATGTGAGGGAAAAGTAAAAAAAATCATAGGGCTTACACTAGAGGTTGAAGGGGTTAAATGCTTTGTAGGTGAATTGTGTCATGTTTATAATAATAGAAATGACACAATTAACTGTGAAGTTGTTGGATTTAAGGATGGAGATGTTATACTGATGCCACTTGGAGAGTTAGCAGGAATAGGTCCAGGATGTAGAGTTGTAGCTCAAGGAATACCATTAAGTGTAAGATGTAGTGACGATCTTTTAGGGAAAGTTTTAGATGGATTAGGAAACCCCATTGATGAAGAAACAATCATATCAGGAGAAAGATACAGTTTGCTCAATGAGCCACCAGATCCTATGAAAAGACCGAGAATCACAAATATAATGCCAACAGGAATAAGAGCTATTGATGGTTTTTTAACTTGTGGTGAGGGACAACGTATAGGAATATTTGCTGGAAGTGGAGTAGGTAAAAGTACAACTTTAGGAATGATAGCAAGAACAGCAGAAGCTGATGTAAATGTAATTGCTCTAGTTGGAGAAAGAGGAAGAGAAGTTCTCGACTTCATAGAAAGAGATTTAGGCGAAGAAGGAATGAAAAAATCAGTAGTAGTGTGTGCTACTTCTGATAAATCACCTTTAGTACGACTAAAAGGAGCTTTAACTGCAACGGCTATTGCTGAGTATTTCAGAGATCAAGGGAAAAAAGTAATACTTATGATGGATTCTGTTACTAGATTTGCAATGGCACAAAGAGAAGTGGGACTAGCTATAGGAGAACCACCAGCACAAAAGGGATATACCCCTTCTGTGTTTGCTATGTTACCAAAATTGATGGAGAGAACAGGAACTTCAGACAAGGGATCCATAACAGCGTTTTATACAGTTTTAGTAGATGGTGACGATTTAAATGAACCTATTGCAGATACTGTAAGAGGTATACTGGATGGACATATAGTTTTATCAAGAACATTGGCCCACAAGAATCATTATCCAGCAATAGATATATTAAATAGTGTAAGTAGACTTATGAAAGAGATTTCGGATGACAAGCATAATCAAGCTGCATCTTATGCGAGAGATATACTTGCAACTTATAAAGATGCAGAAGATTTAATAAATATTGGAGCCTATAAAGAAGGGTCTAATAAAAATATTGATATGTCAATTGAATATATTGATTCTGTTAATAATTTTTTAAAACAAAATGTAAATGAGAACACATTATTTGAAGACAGTAAAAATTCATTGATAAATATGTTTTCCTAAAGGAGAGTAGTTTAGTTGAAAAAATTTAAGTTCAAACTAGAAAAGCTATTAGACATAAATATAAAAGAGGAAGATGAAAGCAAGTTAAAATACACTCAGGCTCAAAATGAAAAAATAATAGTAGAAAAAAATTTGGAAAGACTTGAAGAAAATTATAAAAAATATTCGGATATTACTAGAGCTGATGATGTAATCTCACAAAAGGTTACAATAAACTATTTAGCTACTCTTACACAGTCTATAAAGTTTACAGATGAGAAACTTAAAGAGGAAGAAAAAAAAGTCATTGAAGCTCAAAATGACCTAATAAAAAAGCAGATAAAAAGAAAATCATTAGAAATTCTTAAAGAAAAAGAAATAGAGAGAGTAAGAAAAGAAGAAGCAAGAATAGAACAAATTAGAAATGATGAGTTTGCTCTCTATGCATATATACGAAATAATGTAAATGTTTCACAAAAAGGTGGTAAATATGGAATTTAATTTAAGTTTATCAACAAGTGTAGCAGATATTATTAATTATTTCCAAGGAAATAGTGAAAATATCTCAGGGGAAACAGAACAAGGAATATTTGATAACGTATTAGAAGGAATATTTGAAGATAGTGATAAATCGGAGGATATAGATTATAACTTGATTTTGAACTTACTAAATAATCTAAAATTATTTAATAATCAAGAAAATTCACAGCATATGGAGAAAGTTCATACTGGCTCAGATAATGTGGAAAGTTCAAATAGTATTTTCAACAACATCAATGAAACAGAACTTAATATAATATCAAATGGTCATGAGATTAACACGAACCTACTAAGTAGTGAAGAGCTTGAAATATTAAGTAACTTGAAAAAAAACTTTGAAAATGAGTTTGAAATAATAAATAATGAAAATATTGGAATTGAGCTAAGTGATAAAGAAATTGAATTATTAAAAAAATTAGATAATATTATCTCAGATAACAAAATAGAAAATAATAATGAATTACCTCAAATAAATAAATTAGATGATGGTGAATTAGAGAACAGTGAAAATAGAATTAATGAAAAAATAGTTAATAATGAAGAAATAGTTAATAATGAAGAATTTAGTCAACTGGAAACTAGCAATACAACAGATAAACTTAACTTGATTAGAAATAATGAATTTAATGAAGAAATTGATAAAGAACTAAATACCTTAGAGAACATTTTAAATGGAGATAATGATAACAATTTTATTTTAAATAATAATCAACTAACTAATAAAGATATAAATTCGACAAATGTTACTTCACGACAAGAAATTCCAACAATTAGACAAGAATATATTGGAGAAGACATAATTAAAACTGTTAAATATTTAAAATCTAGTGGGCAAGAAGAAATAACAATTAAGATAAGTCCAAGAGAATTAGGTGATATGACTATTAAACTTATTAATAATCATGAGGAAGCTAGTGTTGCAATTGTAATAAGTAAAAGTGACGTCTTCAATTTAGTTAATGAAAATCAAAGTGAGATTGCAAAACATCTAAAAGATTTAAATATTAATGTAAAAGAGATATCAGTTGAAATGAAAGGAAATACTCAAAATAGCTTCTCATCAAATTTGAATCAAGAATTTGAAAGAAATAATAAGAGAAGTCAACATGGTAGCAAAAAAAATATCAGATCAGTAGATGAATCGTTAGAGGACATTGAAGAAGTTGAAATGGAAGATAATATAAATATTTTAATTTAAGGGAGTAGTAAATGAGTGATATAACAGGTGTAAGTAGAAATAGTACAGTAACTGAAAAGGGGACAAAGGTTGTTGACTCAGGTGATAAGACAGATAAAGATTTATTTCTAAAATTACTAGTAGCTCAGATGACAAACCAAGATCCATTTAACACTCAAGATCCAACTCAGTATGTAACTCAGTTAGCACAATTTAATATGTTAGAACAAACTATGGCTCTTAATGATAGTATGGAGTACTTAATAGGAATGACAAATGGGCTTTTGGTAAATTCAGCAATGGGTTCGGCATCAGCATTAATAGGAAAAGATGTTGAAGTATATCCTCCTACAGAAGAAGGATATGATACTACAAAGACAATGTCAGGAAAAGTTGAAAGTGTTCATATAAAAGATGGAGTTGTATATATGAATGTAAGAGATTTCGAGAGTGGAGAATTGGTAGAAGTTGAATATGGAGCACTTACTAAAGTAAAGGGCACTAATACAAATGTAGAAGAAGATAATAAGGGGGAATAATTTAAATGCTAAGATCGATGTATTCAGGAATAAGTGGTATGAAGGCAAATCAAACTAAGATGGACGTAGTTGGTAACAATGTTGCAAACGTAGGAACTACAGCATTTAAGAAAAGTAATGTTAGATTTAGTGATGCATTATATCAAACTTTAATATTTGGTAGTTCACCAGGAACTATAGTTGGTGGAGTAAGTCCAGGACAAGTAGGTATAGGAACTAAAGTAAGTGGTATGTTTAAAAATACAATACAAGGAAATATACAACCAACTGGTAGAAGTGCTGATTTAGCTATTGATGGAGATGGATATTTTACTATTCAAATTGGTCAAAATCAATATGCATACACTAGAGATGGATCTTTTAACATTGACAAAGATGGTAATTTAGTTACAGCTGATGGATATAAAGTAGTTGGAACTGATAAAAAACCTATTCAAATACCTAAAGAACAAAATGGTCAAAAAGTATTGTCTTATAACATATCAAGTGAGGGAGAAGTATCATATCTTTTGGCAGACGGGAGTAAATATCCAGAAGCAGGAAATGCAGCTCAAAAACTAGGTATAGCAATATTTCAAAATCCAGAAGGTCTTGAAGCATTAAGTAGTAACCTTTATGGAGTATCAGCTAACTCTGGAGATCCTATTGTAAATGCAGCTTACGGGAATGTAAAACAAGGTGCCATAGAAATGTCAAATGTTGATTTATCAGAAGAATTTACAGAGATGATAGTGACAACAAGAGCCTTTCAGGCAGCAAGTAAGGTTATAACTACTAGTGATGAGTTATTACAAGAAATTATTAATCTAAAAAGATAGAAAACAGAGGGGGGTAAGACATGAAAAAGCCAGACATATTAACTCCTATTGGTTTTTTATTTGTATTAGCTGTGCTAATCTTTGGAATTGGACAAGATAAAGCAGGAGTAGCGGCATTTATAGATATGCCATCCTTTATTATAACAGTAGGAGGCTCATTAGCTGCAGTGCTAATTACATTTTCATTTGATGATTTAAAACAGATTCCAGCATCAATAAAAGTAGCGATGCAGATAAATAGAACTAATAAGGTAGATTTAGTTAGTCAGTTTAAAGAATTATCTAGAAAAGCTAGAAAAGGCGGCCTACTATCAATTGAAGATGATGTTGAAGAGATAGAAAATGAATTTATGAAAAATGGATTAGAGCTTGTTATTGATGGTTTAGATACAGAAAGCATAGAAGAAATACTAGAAAATCAAATTAATATATTTGAAAGTAAATATGAAAATAGTTCTAAAATATTTAAACTATGGGGTTCTTTTGCTCCAGCAATGGGAATGGTTGGTACGCTAATTGGTCTTATACAAATGCTTGCAGGAGGACTTAATGATGCAACTGCTATATCATCGGGAATGGCGAAAGCGTTAATAACAACTTTTTACGGTTCAATACTTGCAAATACTGTCCTTAATCCAATAGGATATAATATACAAATTAAGTGTGAAAAAGAAGTTCAGCTTATGGAAATGATGATTTGTGGAATAGGAAGCATTCAAAATGGTGAAAGTTCAAGAATTATTGAAGAAAAATTATTAACATATTTAAGTAATTCAGAAAAGAAAAATTACTTTAAAAGAGAAGTTGACGATAGTGAGGTAGATGGAGATGTCGCGTAAGAAAAAAAAAGGTGATGATATTAACCCTAATGCGTGGTTAGATACTTATGCTGATACAATAACACTCCTTCTTACATTTTTTATACTGTTATATTCAATGTCATCTATTGATTCTAAGAAACTAAGTGAATTATCAGATGCACTGCAAAAATCTTTAAAAGGTGATATTAAAGTAGAAGAACTATCAGATATTAATGAAATAGCTACTAATGATAAAGAAAATATAGAGCAAACACAAGAAGATTTAGTGAAAAAGTTAAATAAAACAATTGAAGCAAATTCCTTTACTGACGTTATTAAAGTTAGAGAGGAAGATAGAGGGGTTGTACTTCAATTAGATGAAACAATACTATTTGACCCTGGTAAAGCAGATTTGAAGAAGAAAAGTCAAAATGTATTAAATATGGTTACAAAAATTGTTAAGGATCTACCAAATGATGTATTAATTGAAGGAAATACAGATGATATTCCTATGTTTAACAAAGAGTTTCAATCGAACTGGGAATTATCAACTGCAAGAGCTGTTAGTGTTGTAAAGTATTTTGTTTCAGTGAAAAAATTAGATCCAACAAGATTTGCAGTTAAAGGATACGGTGAGTACAAGCCGTTAGTAGAGAATAATTCTACAAAAAATCGAACGATAAATAGAAGAGTTGACATATTAATAGTTAAGGAACAGCAAAAGGAGAAATAAAATGGACAATATACTAAAATACATTATAAATTTAATAGTATTTGTACCTTTTACCATTGCTTTAATAATAATAACTATAAGACTTAGCAAGTCAAGCATTAATGGATTAGCAAAAAACAAATACGTAAAGGTTTTAGAAAGAACAAACTTAAATAAAGACACCGAAGTGTATGTTCTAAAAGTAGGTGATGAAGGCTGTGTTATAGTCTCATCACCTACTAAAACAGATACAATAAAAGAACTTACAAGTCATCAAATAGAAGAAATAGAAAGAAAACAAGAAGAGGTTAAAAATAATAGTAGAAATAATATAGATTTAAAATTAAAAGACATAAAAAAATTTAGATTAAAGGGGATAAAAAATGAACGAACTAACACAAATAATTTCAAATAATCAACAAGAACTTACTCCTTTAATAGAACTATTTATTGTTTTAACGCTTATGATGTTTCTACCGACAATTGTGTTTATGATGACGAGTTTTATAAGAATCATTATTACATTTTCATTTATTAAATCGGCTCTAGGTGCTACGCAATCTATTCCAAATCAAATATTAATTGGAATAGCATTGTCATTAACAATTTTTATTATGGCTCCTACAATAAACTCAATAAATAATGAGGCTATTAAGCCATATATGAATGAAGAAATAAAATTTGAGGAAGCAGTAGAAAAGGCACAAGTCCCTATTAAAAAATTCTTGCTAAATCAAACAAGAGAAGAGGATTTAAAACTATTTATAGAAAG
>NZ_JAHZMP010000059.1 GCF_020748465.1 Terrisporobacter mayombei | reverse complement strand
GGTTAACCACGCTCAGCGGTACGACCATAAGTGCCATCATAAACACGGTGAATACCAACGTGATACGCCAGTTCAGTTCTGCGCGAGCACGATCGGTGTCAGTGTTCCACAATGTGCACATGTCCATCTGGTCGGTATCGTTCGGGTCGAGCGCCACCGCCTGGTGACCAATGATCGCCTGATAATCCTGGAAATCCGTAATGCGGAAATCACGTAACAGTGCAGTGCCTTCGAAGCGCGTTCCCTGGTTGAGAGTGACGACCTGGGAGCCGTCGCGCAGCTGGGTTAAATGTCCGGAATCGGCCACCACCACAGAAGGACGTGCATTACCTTTTGGTCGAATTTGTGCGAGGAACACATCTTTGAAATCGCTGCCGTCAACGCTTTCGATGAACAGCACCGAGCTGCCATTAGTCGCTTGCTGGAAGTGCCCTTGCGCCAGCGCCGCCATGCCAGGGTTCGCTTTCGCTTCTGCTAACGCTTCATCCTGATGACGCGATGACCACGGTCCCGCCCACATCACGTTAACCGCCGCGACGATTGCCGTGAATACCGCAAGGATCATTGCCGCTTTCACCAGAACCGCTTTGCTCAGGCCG
>NZ_JAHZMP010000058.1 GCF_020748465.1 Terrisporobacter mayombei | reverse complement strand
GTTCGCCAGCATGATGCGACCGGGAAACAGCGCCCCGTCCGTCTCGGTCGGTGTGGCAAGCACAAACGAGGCCTTCATGGCTGTCAGCTCCGACATCTGCTCCACCACCCAGCGGTCGCTCAGCTCCTGCTCCGGGTCCGCTTCCGGATTGCCCGCCACAAAATTCACCGCATCCAGAAAACGCGCATACACCCGGCGGCGGACCACCGTGGCACCCACCAGGCTCTGCAAATCCTCCGCCATTCCGGTGACAAGACCAGACAGATTGGACACCGTCATCGACGGTCTGGCACTGCTGCCCTTCCCGTTCATCTCAAAGCCGCTGCCGTCAATCGGGTATGCCTGATATTCCCGCCCCTGCCAGGTGACCGGCTCCCCTTTTTCATTCAGCTCATTGCAGAAAAAATAGCGCTCACCGCCCTGCACCGTCAGGTCAATTTCCCAGAGCACCACCCGCGGTGACTGCTCTGATTTAACCGACTCGTTAAGACTTTCTTCGTGGATATCCTGCATCAGTTCACCACCTGCTTAAACTCCGCGCTGAACTCAACGCGCAACATCCCTACCCGCGCAGACCACCCGGCACAGGTCACCTTTATCTG
>NZ_JAHZMP010000057.1 GCF_020748465.1 Terrisporobacter mayombei | reverse complement strand
TTTGATACAATCTTCCCTCTTCATGATTTATTAGACTGTTTTGCATATTTTGCATATATAAATCTGTTCCCATGTCTCCTATATGATTATCATAACTAGATAATTCTCCTGATGAATACTTTTCACTTGTATGTTTAGTTGTATCTCCAAATAAAGTATTATCTTTCATATCCTCTACTAAATTAGTTAAATTTTCTCTTTCTTTCAATAATTTATCTTTATATTTTTTAGTATCCATTTTTAACACCTCTAATTTTAATATTTACATCATAAAAATAGTACGTGGAAAAGTAAATTAAACATACAATAAAAATAAGATTTGATTCGAAAAATGGAATGTCTCAAAATGAACTTTTTAGTTTATGAGACACTCTTTTTTGTATGAAATCAAATATATTTTTATCATTTAAATAGTTAAAAAGAGGCTTATCTCCATTTTGAGATAGCCTCTATAAAAGTATACAGTTTTATAAGTAAATATATTTTTGCTAATCTATTTCTATTATTTGCCTTATGAATCTTCCATAGCTAAAGTCATAAGTGTGCATAGCTATTTTTTAATCAAATGTATGTTAAAGTAATCTTTCTATTTACCAGAATTACTTTCC
>NZ_JAHZMP010000056.1 GCF_020748465.1 Terrisporobacter mayombei | reverse complement strand
AAGTATATTTCTGGATATTCAGAAATATCTCAATCTCCTATTGGAAAAAATATGAACTCAACTCCTGCTTCTTATATTGGTATATGGGATAAGATACGTACACTATTTGCAGGTCAGCCAGAATCGTTAGAGCGAGGATTTACAGCTGGTCATTTCTCATTTAACTCCAAAGGGGCTTGTCCTAAATGTAGTGGTAGCGGAAATGAAAAAGTCTGGTTAGGAAATAATCTAAGTATAGACCATATATGCAGTGACTGTCATGGAAAAAGATTTAATGATGAATCCTTATCTATTAAATATAAAAATAAAACTATTCATGATATTTTAAATATGAGTATCTCTGAGGCTGTAAATTTTTTCAAAGATATTCCAAATATTGTTTCACACTTAAATGTGTTAGAACAAATAGGTATGGGATATATAAAATTAGGTCAACCTACAACAACTTTAAGTGGTGGGGAATCCCAAAGAGTCAAGCTTGCAAAAGAAATTGGTAAAAAACGAAATGGTAATATTCTTTATGTATTAGATGAACCAACTACTGGTCTAAGTCTATATGATACTGCTAAGCTGATTCAATTGTTGGATGAACTAGTAGCAAATGGAAATTCTG
>NZ_JAHZMP010000055.1 GCF_020748465.1 Terrisporobacter mayombei | reverse complement strand
TCCTGTTTACCTCTTTCTCAGGAAGTTTAGTCTCCAGGATTTCCGGGGCGGTTCACTGTTACCTGTTCTGAAACGGCGGTGGGATGTGACGCCGGCAATTATCCGCGCGGTGGAATACCTTTCCCGGGTCCCGGTATCACACTGATGTTCTTTCCGTAACTGTTAATCATGATTTAATACATCCTGCTCGTGGGTTGCCAGAGTACCGGCAACGTTCAACAGCACGCACAGAGCCTTTCTGCAGCTGGTCAAGGGGAAGCAGCAAAGTTTACAAGTCAGGCACGATGGATGGACGATGGGACGTCTATCGCGCCAGATGGTGACTTGTGGGCTTTCATTGGCGACGAGCTAAAGATGGGAATTCCGGAAAATGACCGGATTCGCGAACAGAAACAGAAATATTTACGCAATAAGAGCTATCTCCACGATGTAACTTTACGGGCAGAGCCGTATATGTACTGGATAGCAAAGCAAGTTAAAAAACGTAACATACCTATGGAACTGGTACTACTACCCATAGTGGAGAGCGCTTTTGATCCTCACGCAACGTCTGGCGCCAATGCCGCAGGCATCTGGCAGATCATTCCGAGCACGGGGCGCAATTATGGTTTGAAAC
>NZ_JAHZMP010000054.1 GCF_020748465.1 Terrisporobacter mayombei | reverse complement strand
ATTTAAAATTAAAGTTGTATACACTTCATACATTCTCCCCTAACAACATTATACAGATTATAATTTGTATATTCAGTACATTTTTTGAAAAGTATAATTATATCAAAATATGTGATTATGTATAGATACAATCCACTATGGAAAAATATATAATAAAAGAGTATAACAAACAATAAAAAATAAGATGATTCAAATTTTATTTTGAAACATCTTATTTACTCTACAAATTAAAATTACTTGGTGAATTATTTAATTATTATTTTTTATTAAAGAAATTTTAAATCTTAATATAAAATATGCTATTATACATAATAATCCAAGTGCAAATGCTACTGGAATTAACATCTCCGATTCAAAGTAAAAGAAATATTCTAAGAAAATATCTGGATTTACTATATTCCCATTCTTGTCTAAAAAATCTTTCCCATTATATCCTAAGTGCTGTATAAAATTACTTATGTTATTATAATCTGCTTCCCTATCATACACCATATTAGCATTCAATCCAGAAGAACTTAAATTAGTGTTTCCATCTTTCATATCTATTACATATAATCTAAGAGCTTTGACTTTACTATACTTATCTTTATCAAGTATTTTTTCAAGTTCTAACTTA
>NZ_JAHZMP010000053.1 GCF_020748465.1 Terrisporobacter mayombei | reverse complement strand
AGCCCTGGAACAGAAAGCCCGTTCTCTCGGTCATACCATAAAAGTGGAAACTCAAGGGTCCAGTGGCGTTGAAAACCGCTTATCCAGCGAAGAGATTGCCGCTGCCGATTACGTCATTCTCGCTACCGGGCGTGGCCTGAGCGGTGATGATCGCGCGCGGTTTGCCGGGAAGAAAGTTTATGAGATTGCCATCTCCCAGGCGTTGAAAAATATCGACCAGATTTTCAGCGAATTACCGACAAACTCGCAGCTTTTTGCCGCAGATAGCGGCGTGAAGCTTGGCAAACAGGAAGTGCAAAGCGGTAGCGTGATGAGCCACCTGATGGCGGGCGTCTCTGCGGCGCTGCCGTTTGTCATCGGCGGTGGTATCCTGGTGGCGCTTGCCAACATGCTGGTGCAGTTCGGTTTGCCGTATACCGATATGTCGAAAGGCGCGCCGTCGTTTACCTGGGTAGTTGAATCCATCGGTTACCTTGGCTTCACCTTTATGATCCCCATCATGGGCGCTTAGATTGCCTCGTCGATTGCCGATAAACCGGCCTTCGCCCCGGCGTTTCTGGTTTTCTCTCTGGCGAACGGCAAAGCTCGGCCCGGGCCCCCGTCGGGGGGCGGTCTGGG
>NZ_JAHZMP010000052.1 GCF_020748465.1 Terrisporobacter mayombei | reverse complement strand
GTGCAGGAAAATGCCTGTTAGCGTAAAAGCAAAACACAAATCTATCCATGCAAGCATTCACCGCCGGTTTACTGGCGGTTTTTTTTCGCCGTCATAAAAATCAGGCCCCTTGTACACAACTGTAACAAGGGGCCGGTTAGGTGAGGGATTATCTCCGTTCATTAGTCATCCCATTTGTGGCTGAAATACGCGGCCAGAAAACCAGAAAATAAAATTATTCACAGTACGGCCATAAAAACATTCATATTACCCAGCATTATTTGCCTCCGTTTATGGTGTGGTGTGTTTCCTCGCTTACCTTAATTTTCATCTCAATGAGAAAGATATTAGCAGAGGTAACCTAAACGAAGGCTGAATTAAATCTTTATTGTGTTCGACTTAAATCAACAAAGCGCGGGCTGCCCCCACGGTCTTGCTCGAATCCCTTTTAACATCAGCACCCACGCAGCAATGATCACCAACGCTAAGATGACAAACAGCGAGGAAGGCGGCAGGCTGGTTAGCACTACGCCACTCACTAATGGGTTAATCGCGGCACCAAGCCAGCCTAAAGACTGGGCGGAAAAATAGCTGGCTTTCATTTCTGGCGGCGCAATATGGTCAATCAACATATACTCGCCC
>NZ_JAHZMP010000051.1 GCF_020748465.1 Terrisporobacter mayombei | reverse complement strand
AAAACTTCACTGGTTTGGCCTGTTCCGCGTTCGCTCGCCGCTACTTACGGAATCGAATTTCTTTCTCTTCCTCCGGGTACTTAGATGTTTCAGTTCCCCGGGTTCCCCTGGCATGACTATGTATTCACCATACCATACTTAGACATTACTCTAAGTGAGTTTCCTCATTCGGAAATCTTGGGATCACAGTTTACGTGCAACTCCCCCAAGCTTATCGCAGCTTATCGCGTCCTTCATCGGCTCCTAGTGCCAAGGCATTCGCCCTACACCCTTAATAACTTGACCAGTTATTAAAGTTTATATTTTTAAAAGTTATCTTCTTTATATGATATATTTTTTAAGAAGTTTATCTTCTTCTTTTATAATGTCATATCACTAAATGTTATGCAGTTTTCAAAGTACTAAAATGCTTCGCATATCGTCAACGTCTAGCCATTCACATTTGTTCATGTCTATCCCGTTGCTCAAAGCACTTATTTTGAGTTTTCATAAAGAACCCTCAAAATTAAACAGTAGGTTAATTCTCCCTAGAAAGGAGGTGATCCAGCCGCACCTTCCGATACGGCTACCTTGTTACGACTTCACCCCAGTTATTGATTTCACCTTCGACACTCGCTTCCAAAAG
>NZ_JAHZMP010000050.1 GCF_020748465.1 Terrisporobacter mayombei | reverse complement strand
TTCGGAAATCTTGGGATCAAAGTTTACGTGCAACTCCCCCAAGCTTATCGCAGCTTATCGCGTCCTTCATCGGCTCCTAGTGCCAAGGCATTCGCCCTACACCCTTAATAACTTGACCAGTTATTAATTGAGTTGATATTTTTATAGAAGTTATCTCTTCTTTATATTAATGTCATATCACTAAATGTTATGCAGTTTTCAAAGTACTAACGCACGTCGCCAACATCTAAGTATTCATATTCATTCATACTTATCCAGTTGCTCAAAGTACATTCTTTAGGGTTTCACTCTTTTTATTATTCAAAGTCATTTCGTAAAAATTTTTTATATAATTTTTTTATTATAGTATAAAATGACATGAAAATAATGGTGGAGATGAGGAGGATCGAACTCCTGACCCCTTGCGTGCAAGGCAAGTGCTCTCCCAGCTGAGCTACACCCCCACGTAAAGATACATTGGTGATTAAAAACCGCCAATGTATTTAGATGAGAAAGTAAAAAAACTCTCAAAATTAAACAGTAGGTTAATTCTCCCTAGAAAGGAGGTGATCCAGCCGCACCTTCCGATACGGCTACCTTGTTACGACTTCACCCCAGTTATTGATTTCACCTTCGACACTCGCTTCCAAAAG
>NZ_JAHZMP010000004.1 GCF_020748465.1 Terrisporobacter mayombei | reverse complement strand
ACACCGCCCTTTCACGGCGGTAACAGGGGTTCGATTCCCCTATGAGTCACCATGCGGGTGTAGCTCAATGGTAGAGTTCCGGCCTTCCAAGCCGGCTGTGAGGGTTCGATCCCCTTCACCCGCTCCAATTTAATTAATTCCCGGGACCATAGCTCAGCTGGGAGAGCACCTGCCTTACAAGCAGGGGGTCACAGGTTCGAGCCCTGTTGGTCCCACCATTAAAATATATAATGCGGCCTGGTAGTTCAGTTGGTTAGAATGCCAGCCTGTCACGCTGGAGGTCGAGGGTTCGAACCCCTTCCAGGTCGCCATAATGACTCATTAGCTCAGTCGGTAGAGCACTTGACTTTTAATCAAGGTGTCCGGAGTTCGAATCTCCGATGGGTCACCAATTATTCATAGAAACCATGTATAAATTTATACATGGTTTTTTGTTTTAACTATATATAGAAGATATTATGTTAAATGGAGCTTATATAAAAATAAGCTCCATTTTTATGTACTAAGGAATTATAAATCATCTATAATCTGTTGGCTATATGAGAGAAGGAAATTTTTCTTACTAAAACATTATATTATAAATTATTTAAATTATTTTAAATGGGTAATATATTAATGAATAAATTTTATAATAAATGTTTATACAAAAGGTCAATAATAGAATTATTATGGTATAATTATTATTGTAATTATACGGAACGGATGTTCTAAAGGAGTGAGGAGATATGGATTTTGAAATTCAATCAGCTTTTAAACCAACAGGGGATCAGCCAGAAGCAATAAAAGAGATTGTTACTTCAATTAATAAGGATGAAAAATTTCAAACATTACTAGGGGTGACAGGTTCGGGTAAAACTTTTACTATGGCAAATATAATTAGAGAGGTAAAGAAACCAACCTTAATCCTAGCTCATAATAAAACTTTAGCCGCTCAGTTATATAGTGAGTTTAAGGAGTTCTTCCCTAATAATGCAGTTGAATATTTTGTAAGTTATTATGATTACTATCAACCAGAAGCTTATGTGGCATCTAGTGATACATACATAGAAAAAGATGCAAGTATAAATGATGAAATAGATAAATTAAGACACTCAGCCACAGCATCCATATTAGAAAGAGATGATGTAATAGTAGTATCTTCTGTTTCTTGTATTTATGGTATTGGGGATCCTGATGATTATAAAAAACTTATGCTATCCATTAGAACAGGAATGGAAATTGATAGAGATACCCTTATAAGAAAATTAGTAGACATACAATATGAAAGAAATGATATTAACTTTGTTAGAGGAACTTTTAGAGTTAGAGGAGATATTTTAGAATTATTCCCAGCAAGCGATGATGAAAAGGCTATAAGAATAGAATTCTTTGGGGATGAGATAGATAGAATAGTGGAAATTGACTATGTCACAGGAAAAATTTTGGGAACGAGAAGTTATATAGCAGTATTTCCAGCATCGCATTATGTTACCACTCCAGAAAAAGTTGCTCATGCAGTGGAAGCTATTGAAAAAGAGCTATTAGAAAGAGTTCAATATTTTAAAGAAAATGATAAATTAATAGAAGCTCAGAGAATTGAACAAAGAACTAAATATGATATAGAGATGCTTAATGAAATAGGTACTTGCCAGGGAATAGAAAACTATTCAAGACATATAACAGGAAGAGAAGAAGGTGAAAAACCTTATACATTAATGAGTTTCTTCCCAGATGATTTTTTATTAATAGTGGATGAGTCGCATGTTACTATTCCTCAGGTCAGAGGAATGTATGCAGGAGACCGTTCAAGGAAACAATCATTAATAGAAAATGGATTTAGATTACCTTCTGCTTATGACAACAGGCCTTTAAACTTCTCTGAATTTGAAGAAAATATAAATCAAGTACTGTTTGTTTCTGCAACACCAGGACCTTATGAAATAGAGCGTTCTACAACTGTGGCACAGCAAATAATAAGACCAACCGGTCTACTTGATCCGGTTATAGAAGTAAGACCAATTGAAAATCAAATAGATAATTTAGTTGGCGAAATAAATAAGGTAGTTGAAAAGAAAGAAAGAGTATTAATTACAACTTTAACTAAGAAAATGAGTGAAGATTTAACGAACTATTTAAAAGAAATAGGAATAAGGGTTAAATATTTACATTCAGATATAGATACACTGGAAAGAACCGAAATAATTAGAGATCTAAGACTGGGTAAATTTGATGTATTAGTAGGTATAAACTTACTTAGAGAAGGTTTGGATATACCTGAAGTTTCTTTAGTTGCCATATTAGATGCAGATAAAGAAGGCTTCTTAAGGTCTGAAACTTCACTAATACAAACAGTTGGACGTGCAGCTAGAAACTCAGAAGGTAGAGTAATAATGTACGCTGATAAGATTACACGTTCTATGGCAGCAACTATTGAAGAAACAAAGAGAAGAAGAGAAATACAATCTCAGTATAACGAAGAAAATGGAATTATTCCTAAAACTATTGTTAAAGAAGTTAGAAATAGCATAGAAACACTTAAACCGGCTGATGAAGAAGTTGTATTTGGAATTGCTGAAAGCGAAGATGAATATGAAGTTCAAAATAATATAGAAACGCTACAGAAAGAAATGATGGAAGCTGCACAAAACTTACAATTTGAAAGGGCAGCTCAGTTAAGAGATAAGATAAAAGAGTTGGAAGAAAGGATAAAGAATTAATGGAAGATAAAATCATTGTAAAAGGTGCAAAAGAACATAACCTTAAAAATGTCAGTATAGAACTTCCTAGAAATAAGTTTATAGTTTTCACAGGTCTATCGGGCTCTGGAAAATCATCTTTAGCTTTTGATACTATTTATGCAGAAGGTCAAAGAAGATATGTGGAAAGCTTATCAGCTTATGCTAGACAGTTTTTAGGTCAAATGGAAAAACCAAATGTGGAATATATAGAAGGATTATCACCGGCAATATCTATAGATCAAAAGACAACATCAAAAAATCCTCGTTCTACAGTTGGTACTGTAACAGAAATTTATGATTATTTAAGACTTTTATTTGCAAGAGTTGGAGATGTACATTGTCCTACATGTGGTGAACCAATATCTCAAATGACTATACAAGAAATAGTAGATAAAATAATTGAATTACCTGAAAGAACTAAGATTCAAATTTTATCTCCTGTAGTAAGAGGTCAAAAAGGAACGCACAAAAAACTTATAGAGAGTATTGCTAAAGATGGTTTCGTAAGAATAAGGGTTAATGGAGAAAATCAGGAAGTAACTGATGAGATTAATTTAGAGAAAAATAAAAAACACAATATAGAGGTTGTTGTAGATAGAATAGTTGTGAAAGATGGAATAGAAGGAAGACTTGCTGATTCCATAGAAACAGCTGTTAAATTATCTGATGGACTTGTTATAGCTCAAATAATAGATGGAGAAGAAATCTTATTCTCTACTAAATTTGCTTGTCCAGAACATGGAATAGGAATTGAAGAACTATCACCAAGAATGTTCTCATTCAATGCTCCTTTTGGTGCTTGTGATGTATGTAAAGGTTTAGGAGAAAGTAGAGAAGTTGATCCAGATCTTGTTATACCAAACAAGGAATTAAGTATTAAACAAGGAGCCATAGCAGCTTGGGGAAGTGTAAGTACAAGTGATGATACATATTATAGTAAAATGGTGCAAAGCTTAGCAGAACATTTTAATGTATCTCTAGACACACCATTTAAAGACTTACCAGAAGATTTTGTTCAAGAATTACTTTATGGTGAAAATAATGTAATGGTTCAATTTATATTTGATTCAAAATTTGGAGGAAGAAGAGAATATAAAGCTCCTTTTGAAGGTGTAATAGTAAATCTTGAAAGAAGATATAGAGAAACTAATTCAGAGTATTCAAGAGATAAAATTGAAGAATATATGGCTGAAACACCTTGTCCAAAATGTAAAGGTAATAGGCTTAAAAAAGAAGTGCTATCTGTTTTGATAGGCGAAAAAAACATAATGGAGGTTACAGATTTATCTGTAAAAGAATTATTAAATTTCGTTCAAAACTTAGAATTAAGTGAAAAAAATAAATTTATAGCGCATGAAATTTTAAAGGAAATAAATGAAAGAGCATCTTTCTTAAAAGATGTTGGACTTGAATATTTAACTTTATCAAGAAAAGCGGGAACTTTATCAGGAGGAGAAGCACAACGAATTAGGCTTGCAACTCAAATAGGTTCTGCTTTAGTTGGAGTTTTATATGTACTTGATGAGCCAAGTATAGGACTTCATCAAAGAGACAATGAAAAATTAATAGGAACTTTGAGACATTTAACTGACCTTGGAAATACATTAATTGTAGTTGAACACGATGAAGACACTATGAGAGAAGCTGACTACGTAGTAGATATTGGTCCAGGGGCAGGAATTCATGGCGGAGAAATAGTAGCTCAAGGTACTTTAGATGAAATCTTAGAAAATCCGAATTCAATGACTGGATTATATTTAAGTGGTAAAAAAGTAATAGAAATACCTGATAGTACAAGAGAAGGTAATGGAAACTTTATAGAAATTAAAGGTGCCACAGAAAATAATTTAAAAAACATTAATGCAAAGATACCTCTTGGAAAATTTGTATGCATAACTGGTGTATCAGGATCAGGAAAAAGTTCATTAATCAACTCTATTTTGTACAAAGGTGTAGCAAGTAAAGTTAATAGATTAAGACAAAGACCTGGAAAACACAAAGAAATTAAAGGTATTGAAAATATAGATAAAATAATAAATATAGACCAAAGCCCAATAGGAAGAACTCCTAGATCAAACCCTGCAACTTATACAGGTGTATTTGATCAAATAAGAGACTTATTTGCCACAACAAACGAAGCTAAGGCTAGAGGATACAAAAAAGGAAGATTTAGTTTCAATGTTAAGGGTGGTAGATGTGAAGCCTGTAAAGGTGATGGTATAATAAAAATAGAAATGCATTTCTTACCAGATGTTTATGTACCTTGTGAAGTATGTAAAGGAGAAAGATACAATAGAGAAACTCTACAAGTTAAGTATAAAGATAAAACTATAGCAGATGTTCTTGATATGAATGTAGAGGAAGCTTTAAAGTTCTTTGAAAATATACCAAATATAAAAAGAAAGCTTGAAACATTAATGGATGTGGGACTTTCTTATATTAAACTTGGTCAACCTTCAACTCAGTTATCAGGAGGAGAAGCGCAAAGAATTAAATTAGCAACAGAATTAAGCAAAAGACCAACAGGAAAAACTTTATATATACTTGATGAGCCTACAACAGGACTTCATATGGCGGATGTTGATAAATTGATTCATGTTTTACAAAAGTTAGCTGATACAGGAAATACTATAGTTGTTATAGAACATAACTTAGATGTTATAAAAACTAGTGATTATATTATAGATTTAGGACCTGAAGGTGGAGATAAAGGTGGAAAAATAATCGCTACCGGAACTCCTAAAGAAGTATCTAAGGTGGAGGGTTCTTATACTGGCCAATTTCTAAAAAAATACTTTGAATAAGTTTTAAATTTAAATATTCTCAAAGACTAAATATAAACTTCTAATTTTTATGTATATAAAGATTAGAAGTTTTATTATAGAATGAATTATGGATAAAAATTTTGAGCAAAGTAGTACCTGAAGCAGTAACAAAAATGATTTGCTTACGTAATGGATCAGGTGAAGCAAATTTTGATTTCGGAGGAATATAAGTGTTTGATATACAAGAACAATTAAAAAAACTACCAGCTGAACCTGGAGTATATTTAATGAAAGATGAAAATGATAAAATAATATATGTTGGAAAAGCAGTCTCATTGAAAAATAGAGTAAGACAGTATTTTCAATCATCAAAAAATCATTCTTCTAAAGTAAAATCAATGGTTAAAAATATAAAATCATTTGAATATATAATCACTGATTCAGAGCTAGAAGCTTTAATTTTAGAATGTAATTTAATTAAAAAATATAGACCAAAGTATAATGTTTTACTAAGGGATGACAAGACTTATCCTTATATAAAAGTAACAGTAAATGAAGATTTTCCAAGGGTATTAAAAGTTAGAAGAGTCCTTAGAGATAAAGCAAAATATTTTGGGCCATATACAAATGTGGAAGCAGTTAATGATACTTTAGATGTTATAAGAAATATTTATCCCATAAGAACTTGTAATGTAGATATTGAAAGAGCTATAAAAAGTAATATGAGGCCTTGCCTAAATCTTCATATAAAAAGATGTGTGGGACCTTGTACTGGAAATGTTTCAAAAGAAGAATATAATAAAATGATAGAAGAAATAATATTGTTTTTATCTGGAAAAGAAGAAACTTTAATAGAGATTTTAAAAGAAAAAATGAATAAATGCTCTATGGAATTTAATTTTGAAGAAGCGGCTCTATATAGAGATAAAATAATAAATCTTCAAGATATGATGCAAAAACAAAAAATTGATGTATCTACAGAGGATGTTAATCAAGATATTATTGCTATGGCTTATAATGATGAAGAGGCTTGTGTGCAATCTTTCTTCATTAGACATGGGAAAATTGTTGGAAGAGAGCACTTCATATTAGAAGGAACAAAAGATTCTGACAAGGAATCTATACTTAGCTCTTTTGTAAAACAATTCTATATGAAAGCAGAATACATTCCAAAAGAAATTATAATTGAATGTGGAATAGAAGACCAGGTAGTTCTTGAAGAGTGGTTATCAAATATTAAAGGTCAAAAAGTATTTATAAGGGTTCCACAAAAAGGAGATAAAAAAAGCTTGATATCTATGGTTAAGAAAAATGCTATGGAATATTTAGAAAAATTCTCTAATTTAAACAAAAGAAAATATGAAAGAAGTGAAGGCGCTTTAATAGAGCTGGCGGAAGTTTTAGGCTTGGAAGAACCACCAAGAAGAATAGAATCCTACGATATATCTAACATACAAGGAGTAGACTCCATAGGTGTTATGGTTGTTTTTACAAATGGACTTAAAGATAAAAAAGAATATAGAAGATATAAAATAAAAACTGTAGAAGGTCCCAATGACTATGATTCTATGGCAGAAATTGTAGATAGACGATTGAAAAAAGGGGATTTTGCTGATTTAATATTATTAGACGGTGGAAAAGGTCAAGTTAGTGCTGTACAAAAGGTTTTTGATAAATATGGAATAGATATTCCTTTATGGGGAATGTATAAAGATGACAAACATAGAACAAAAGGATTAATATGTGCTTCTAAGGAAATTGAACTTGATAAAACATCAAATTTATATAGATTTGTTGCTAGTATTCAAGAGGAAGTTCATAACTATGCTATAAGTTATCATAGAAGCTTGAGAAATAAATCATTAACAAAATCTTCTTTAGATGATATTCCTGGTGTGGGAGAAAAAAGGAAAAAAGCCTTATTATCTCATTTTAAAAGTATTGAAGATATAAAAAACGCATCAGTAGAAGAATTATCTAAGGTAGAAGGGTTAAATAAAAGTGTAGCAGAAAATATTTATGATTATTTTAGAAAGGGAGAGTAAATAATTGATAGAAACAGTAAAAGACATAGTATCTATATCTCAATTAATTGAGGATTTAAATTTAGAAGTAGTATATATGCCAAAAGGTAAGGAATACTACGTGGAGTCAGAAGATGTAAATAGAACAGGTCTGCCACTAGCTGGATATTTTGAGTATTTTCCATATGAGAGAATTCAAATAATAGGAAGAACAGAATATACTTATTTTCAAAATATAAAAAAAGAAAAAAGAGAAAAAGTACTAGATAAGTTTTTCTCTTATGAAATTCCTGTGCTAATAGTTACAAGGGACTTAGATATAGATGAAGACATAATAGCAAGTGCTAAAAAATACAACAGAGTTGTTTTAAGCAGTAAATGTAATACAACTCGATTTATTAATAGATTATCTAATTATTTAGATAATAAGCTGGCTCCCCATGTTACGATGCATGGAGTTTTAGTAGATGTATATGGTATAGGTGTACTGATAAAAGGTGAGAGTAGCATAGGTAAATCAGAAACTGCTTTAGAGCTGATACAAAAAGGTCATAGGCTTGTAGCTGATGATGCTGTTGAAATTAGAAAGGTGGATGACAGTAGATTAGTAGGACAAGCACCTGAAATATTAAAACACTATATGGAAATCAGAGGAATAGGCATAATAGATGTAAAAAGTTTATATGGTGTTGGAGCCATAAAAAATCAAAAAGCTATTGATATAGTAATTGAACTAGAAAATTGGAATCAACAAAAGTATTATGATAGATTAGGTTTAGACAGAGAATATGAAGAAATACTAGGAAGACAAGTTGAAAAACTAGTAATACCTGTTAAACCAGGAAGAAATACTTCTATGATAATTGAAGTTGCAGCTATGAACTTTAGACAAAAGGGAATGGGTATAGATGCGGCTCAAGAATTTACACAAAAATTATCTAATGTAATTGATAAATAAATAAAAAAGGGAGTTATGAGATTTTGTAAATTTCATAACTCTCTTTTAGTTTCAATTAATAGGAAAAATATTAATTATTAACACTCAGCATCTGCATATACATTACTTTTATCATAATACTCAGTGTGAAGTAATTCATGAGACTTGTGTCCGCCTCTTTCACCTAGGAAATCATCATATAATTTGATGATATCTGGGTTAGCATGAGAAAGACGCTGTGGTTTATTCGCATCTATTTCATATAAAGCTTTAGCTCTTGCCTTAACTTTATCATAGTCTCCACCATTATAAGGTTGACCAGCACCAGCAACACATCCACCAGGACAAGCCATGATTTCTATTACATGATACTTGCAAGTTCCAGCTCTTAATTCATCCATTAATTTTCTTGCATTTCCTAAACTACTTGCAGCAGCTACATTTACTGTATGACCAGCTATCTCCAAAGAAGCTTCTTTTATACCGTCCATACCTCTAACAACTGTAAAGTCTAGAGATGGAGCTTCTTCTTTAGTTATATCATGATAAGCAGTTCTAAGTGCAGCTTCAAGAACACCACCAGTAGCACCGAATATATCAGCAGCTCCTGTAGAGTATCCAAGAGGGCTATCAAATTCAGCTTCTTCTAAGTTAGCTAAATCTATACCAGCTTCTTTTATCATTCTAGCTAATTCTCTAGTAGTTAATGATAAATCAGTATCTAAATATCCATCTTGACCTAATTCTTCTCTTGAAACTTCGTATTTCTTAGCAACACAAGGCATTATAGACATAACTATAACTTCATCAGGTTTTTTATCTAAAGCTTTTTCAGCAAAGTAGTGTCTAGCTATTGGAGAGAACATACTTTGTGGAGATTTACAAGTAGATAAGTAACCTAATAAATCTGCATATTCATGTTCCATAAAGTTAACCCAAGCTGGACAACAGCTAGTTAATATAGGCAGTTTTTCACCTTTAACAAATCTATTTACAAATTCATTAGCTTCTTCCATTATAGTTAAGTCAGCTGCAAAGTTAGTATCGAATACATAATCGAATCCTAAAGCTTTTAATGCAGCAACCATTTTACCAGTAGATATAGAACCTGGATCTAATCCAAATTCTTCACCTAAGCCAACTCTTACAGCTGGAGCAGTTTGAACCATAACTGGTTTTTCTTTTTGACCTAAAGCAGTCCAAGCTTCAGCAGTATTATCTTTTTCTATTAAAGCACCTGTTGGACATACGCTTATACATTGTCCACAGAAAGTGCAGTTAGTATCAACTAAATCAACACCGTAGAAAGTAGAAACTTCTGTACCAAATCCACGGTTGATGCCAGATAATACACCAACTGTTTGAACTTCGTTACACATAGTTTCACATCTTCTACATAGTATACATTTTGCATGATCTTTAACTATAGATTTAGTAGAAGTATCAACAGGAACATAAGATTGATCTCCATCAGAGAATCTGACACTTCTTATTCCTAAATCTGCAGCAATATCTTGTAATTCACAATTTCCGCTCTTAATACAAGATAAACAATCTTTTGGGTGGTCTGATAACATTAATTCAACAACATTTTTTCTATATTTTAATGCTTCTGGTGAATTAGTGTTTACAACCATACCTTCTCTAACTAATGTACCACAAGCAGGAACTAATCCTCTTCCAGCACTAACCATACATACACGACAAGATGCACAATGATTATCAAATTTTATATCATCCATATGTAAATGACATAGGCTTGGTATTTTAACATTTACTTGTTTTGCAGCTTCTAATATTTTTGTATCAGAAGGAACTGAAACAGCTTTGCCATTTATAGTTAAATTAACTAAACTCATTAATAAACCCCTCCTTAGCGTAATTATCTTTTAACAATTGCACCCTTCTTACATTTTTCTATACAAGTACCACATTTAATACATACAGCAGTATCTATTATATGTTTTTCTTTCTTTTCACCGCTTATTGCATCAACTGGACAGTTTTTAGAACATAGTCCACAACCAATACAATCATCAGTAATCACAAAGTCTAACATAGAACTACATTTTCCTGCTGGACATTTATGATCTTTAACGTGAGCTACGTATTCATCATAGAAACAATCCATAGTACTTAGTACAGGGTTAGGAGCGCATTTTCCTAGACCGCATAAAGCAGTGTTTTTCACAGTTAATGCTAAATCTTTTAAATCAACTAAGTCTTGTTCGCATCCTTTACCTTCACAGATTTTGTTTAATAATTCATATAATCTCTTTGTACCTATACGACAAGGAGTGCATTTACCACAAGATTCCTCAACAGAGAAGTCTAAGAAGAATCTAGCTATTTCAACCATACAGTCAGTTTCATCAAGAACAAGCATACCACCAGAACCCATCATAGAGCCTATAGAAGCTAAAGACTTATAATCTATAGGAGTATCTAAATCTTTAGTAGAAATACATCCACCAGATGGTCCACCAGTTTGAACAGCTTTAAACTCTTTATCATGTAAGATACCGCCTCCTATTTCATAAACGATCTCTCTAAGTGTAGTACCCATAGGAACTTCAACAAGCCCAACATTGTTTATTTTTCCGCCTAATGCGAAAACTTTAGTACCTTTAGAATCTTCAGTACCATAAGAAGTAAACCAATCAGAACCCTTAGTTATTATAGCTGGAACATTACCGAATGTTTCAACGTTATTTAAGCAAGTAGGAGCATTCCATAAACCGTGTTTAGAAGAAGAGAAAGTCTTCATTCTAGGCTCACCACGTTTACCTTCTATAGAGTGCATTAAAGCAGTACCTTCACCACAAACGAAAGCACCAGCACCATATTTTAATTCAAGTTTGAAGTTAAAACCGCTACCCATTATGTTTTCACCTAATAGCCCAGCTTCTTCAGCTGCAGCTATAGCTATTTTTAATCTTTCTATAACACGAGGGTATTCAGCTCTTATGTAGATATACCCTATATCAGAACCAATAGCATATCCACAGATTGCCATAGCCTCCAATACATTATGAGGGTCACCTTCTAATAAAGATCTATCCATAAAGGCACCCGGGTCACCTTCATCAGCATTACATACAACGAATTTTCTACCGTTAACAGGAGGGTTTTTCGCAGATGCTTCCCATTTTACCCCTGTAGGGAATCCAGCTCCACCTCTACCTCTAAGCCCTGAAGTTTTTACTTCGTCGACAACTTGCTCAGGGGTCATTTCATTTAAAGCTTTTCCAAGACCTAAATATCCATCGTTAGCTAAATATTCTTCAAGACGTTCTGGATGTATAACACCAAGATTTCTTAAAGCTATTTTCTCTTGTTTTTTATAAAAAGACATATCTTTTTCGTTATTAACTCTTAAGTTATCTAATGAAGGCTCTTCAAATAATAATCTTTCAACAACTACATTGTTTTTTATATGACTTTCAACAATTTCCTTAGCATCTTCTGGAGAAAGATGTACATAGAAAACATTATCAGGATAAACTTTTACTATAGGGCCAACAGCACAGAAACCAAAACATCCAGTTAATTCAACTTTAGCAACATCTTCAAGGCCAGCTTTTTTTATTTCATCTTGCAAAGCTTCTAAAACTTTTATACTACCAGAAGAAGCACATCCAGTATCACCACAAACTAATATTTCTCTTTTTGCAGGAACACTATCAACGCCGTCTTTTTTTCTTAAATCAAGAAGAGGTTTGTACCCTTCAACAGCAGCTTTTAACTCAGTATAAGAATTAATTCTTTTCATGTATTATCCCCCCTAACAGCTCATTTCTACTTCTTTATAGTCGTTTATTATACCTGTAACATCATCAGGTGTAACTCGACTATATACTCTACCATCAACAACAACAACAGGAGCAAGTCCACAAGCACCTACGCATCTTAAACATTCAATAGTAAATTTAAGATCAGGAGTAGTTTCTCCAGATTTAATTCCTAATTGTTTTTCGAATTCTTCAAGAACAGCATTTGCTCCTTTAACGAAGCAAGCAGTTCCTAGACATACATTAATTTTGTGTTCTCCAACTGGAGTAGTAGAGAAATAAGAATAGAAGCTAACAACGCCATATACTTTGGCAGGAGAGAGACTTAATTTTCCTGCTATATAAAGTTGAACTTCTTTTGGTAGATAGCCAAATATACCTTGAGCTTCTTTAAGTACATATATTAATGCACTCTCATCAGTCTCAGGAAGAGCAGCGATTAAGCTATCTAATTCATCAAATAATTTTTTGTTTTGTGAAACAAAATTGCACATGCAAATTCCCCCTTTTCATTTCGAAGTTAGTCATAGTAAATAATTAACAGCAAAAACTTAAAATACATTCTATAAATTTTGAGAGGATGTATTTATAAAATTAGCTAACTAAAAATTTATAGAGTTAAAAATTTAACATTTTAAAATTTCTATAAAAATATATGAAAAATACCAATATAGAAAAATTTGTAATTCTACTTTATATTATAGTATAAGAATATATTAAAAAGCTAATGAAAAATTATAATTCAAATATAGAATAATTATAAAAAAATGAAGAAATTTAGGGTTTCTTTTAAAAAAATAAAGAAAAATCTAAAAAAAATTAGTCATTAGATTAAAAAAATAAGTGGACTATAATAAATAAATTAAATATTAAAGAATAATTTAAATATTCTGAAAAAATAAAATAAATATGATAACAATAGATTGTCCAAAGTAATAAATTATTTGTTTTTATTATAAATGGATAAATTAATCGTAAATAATTGTTAAAAAAATAACATTAATAATAACCTAATATATTTAAACCATCATGAATGAAAACAGTGAAAATAAAAATAAATGTCGAAAATTACAAAAATAAGTAATGAAATATATGAAAATATGAATTTTAATAAATAAAAATTGACAAAAGAACTCAAATGATAAAAGTAAGTAGTTATATATATATGTATATAATGTTAATAAATTGATTATTCCTTAATTTGAGAATTCGTTTTAATCATGTGGTTAATGGATGTCAGAATTGCTTCTACTTGAAGTAGTTGAGATTAAAAAAAGATAGATGTAATAAAAATCACATCTATCTTTGAGGAATTTTAAATTAAACTATTAAAATTATGCTTGGTTTACAGAACCGAATAGTTCCATTTTTTCTTTAACGCATGCTTTTATAGCATCAACGCCTGGAGCTAATATCTTACGAGGATCAAATCCTTTACCTTGTAAATCTTTTCCTTCTTCTATATATTTACGAGTAGCTTCAGCAAATACAACTTGACACTCAGTATTAACATTTATTTTAGCAACACCTAAAGATATAGCTTCTTTTATCATTTCTTCTGGTATTCCACTTCCGCCGTGTAATACTAAAGGCATAGAACCTGTAGCTTGGTTTATTTTTCCTAAAACTTCGAAGTTTAATCCAGTCCAGTTTTCAGGATATTTACCATGGATATTTCCTATACCAGCAGCAAGGAAGTCTATTCCTAATTCAGATATAGCTTTACATTCTTGAGGATCAGCAACTTCACCAGCTCCAACAACACCGTCTTCTTCTCCACCTATAGAACCTACTTCAGCTTCTACAGATATACCTTTTGAATGAGCTATTTCAACTAATTCTTTAGTTTTAGCTACGTTTTCTTCAAATGGATAATGAGAACCATCGAACATTACAGAAGAGAATCCTGCTTCTATAGTTTGTTTAGCTCCTTCATAAGAACCGTGGTCTAAGTGTAGAGCAACTGGAACTGTTATGTTTAATCCTTTTATTAAACCGTTTACCATTCCAACTATTGTATCGTATCCACCCATGTATTTTCCAGCACCTTCAGATACTCCTAAAATAACTGGTGAATTATTTTCTTGTGCAGTTAATAATATTGCTTTTGTCCATTCTAAGTTATTTATATTGAATTGACCTACTGCATATTTTCCTTTTCTAGCTTTAACTAGCATTTCTCTTGCAGAAACTAACATATTTAAACCTCCAAATTTTAATTAAGTTTAAAATTTATAAAACCTACCCATCAAATATATTATATAACTAAAATAAAAAAGAGTATAGACTAAATTATAATAAGCAAAAATTTAAATTATAATATATAATAGTGATTATGTTATTTTAATATGGAAATAAATGATTTATATAAAAATACTTCTTAAGGAGGTAAATAAAATGGCAAAAAAATTAAGAATAGATAAAATTCTTTCTAACTTAGGATATGGAAGTAGAGCAGAAATAAAAATTTATTGTAAAAAAGGAATAGTTAAAGTAAATGATAAAGTAATATCAAATCCTGGAACGCAAGTTGATATTGATGATGATAAAATTGAATTTAATAATGAAGTGGTAAGATACAGAGAATTTGTTTATATAATGATGAACAAACCAGATGGATATTTATCAGCAACTTTTGATAAGAGAGATCCAATAGTTTTAGATTTAATAGATGCATCTTATTTGACATTTGAACCTTTTCCTGTTGGAAGATTGGACAAAGATACAGAGGGACTTTTAGTTTTAACTAATGATGGTCAATTGGCTCATAGAGTGTTATCACCTAAAAAGCATGTACCCAAGACTTATTATGCAAAAATTGATGGTATAGTAACAGTGGAAGATGTAAAGGCTTTTGAAAAAGGTGTAACCTTAGATGATGGATATGAAACTATGCCTTCTCAGCTTAAAATTTTAGAAAGTGGAGAGATATCTGAGATAGAACTTACTATACATGAAGGTAAATTTCACCAAGTAAAAAGAATGTTTGAGAGTGTAGGCAAAAAAGTAGTATACTTGAAAAGACTTTCTATGGGCAAATTAAAACTAGATGAAACATTAGATATAGGTGAATATAGAGAATTAACTGATGAAGAAGTTAAACTAATAGAAGAAAGATAAAAGAGCGGAGGAAATTATAGTGAAAAGAAAAGACATAATTGAGTTTGAAGTAGGTTCTATGGAATTTGGAGGAGAGTCTTCAACTTTAATAGGAAAAAGAAAAGTAAAAATGAAGGGCGGAATTACTGGTCAAAAAGTAAAAGCTGTTGTTAAAAAGGCAAGAAGTGAAAAGGCAGAAGTAAAATTACTTGAAGTAGTAGAAAATTCACCAATAGAAACTTTACCAGTATGTAATCATTTCGGTGCATGTGGAGGTTGTTCCATATTATCAGTACCTTATGAAAAGCAATTAGAAATAAAAGGTGAACAAGTTTTAAAATTATTTGAAGAGCAAGGAATAGACGGATTTGAATTTTTAGGAATAGAAGGAAGTCCAGTTGAAAGATTATACAGAAATAAAATGGAATATACTTTTGGAGATGAAGTAAAAGGTGGACCCCTTACTTTAGGAATGCACAAAAAAGGAAGACATTTAGATATTATAACAGTTGATGATTGTAGATTAGTAGATGAAGATTTTATAAAAGTATTAACTTCTACAGTTGAATATTTTGGAGAGAAAAATCTTCCTTATTATAGAATAAATTCTCATCAAGGTTATTTAAGAAACTTAGTTGTTAGAAAAGGTGTTAATACTAAGGAATTAATGGTTAACATAGTTACAACTACTCAAGAAAACTTTGACATGACTGAGTATAAAGATATGATATTAAATCTTGGGACAAAAGCAGAAGTAGTAAGTATATTACACACTATAAACGATGGACTTGCTGATGCAGTTAACTGTGATGAATTAAGAGTTTTACATGGAAGAGACTATATAGAAGAAGTAGTTCTAGGACTAAGATTTAAAATATCTCCATTCTCATTCTTCCAAACAAACACTAAAGGCGCTGAAAAATTATACAGTATAGCTAGAGAATTTGTGGGAGATCATGAAGGAAAAGTATTATTTGACTTGTACAGTGGAACAGGAACTATAGGACAAGTTATGGCAAGTGCAGCTAAACAAGTTTATGGTATAGAAATAATCGAAGAAGCAGTTGTTGCAGCTAACGAAAATACAAAGTTAAATGGACTTGATAACTGTGAATTTATAGCAGGAGATGTGGCTAAAGTTGTTAAGAATCTATCTGAAAAGCCAGATTTAATTATAGTTGACCCACCAAGACCTGGTGTTCACAAAGATGCTATAAGAGATATATCTGGATTTGGAGCAAATGAAATAGTTTATATATCATGTAATCCTAAGACTTTAGTTTTAGATATAAAAGGATTTGAAGCTTATGGATATAAGGTTGAGAAAGTTAAATGTATGGACATGTTCCCAAATACACCACATTGTGAAACAGTAGTAAAATTAAAAAAATAATACAATAAAGAACTAAGTCGTATAATGCTTAGTTCTTTTTTATATATCTAAGAATGTAAAAACAAAATTATATGTATGCATAAAATTTTCATGATCATATAGTAGTGAAAACCTTTTACTTTCATGTTATACTAAATAAAAGTGCTAAATTTTTTAAAAGTATTACCTAGGAACTAATTCTGGTTTCTAATGACAAATAGGGGGAGTTAAACATGAAAATAACTGAAGGATACATGCCTTTTAAAGGCTTTAAAACTTATTATCGTGTAGTAGGAGAAGCAACTGAAGGTAAGGCACCATTAGTACTACTTCATGGAGGGCCAGGTTCTACACATAACTATTTTGAAGTTTTAGACCAAATAGCTGAAAGTGGTAGACAAGTAATAATGTATGATCAAATAGGTTGTGGTAATTCATTTGTTGAAGGTCATCCAGAATTATTTAATGCTGATACTTGGATAGAAGAGCTTATGGCATTAAGAGAACACTTAGGGCTTGATGAAATTCATTTATTAGGACAATCTTGGGGTGGAATGCAGGCTATCTGGTACGCTCTTGAGTATAAACCAAAAGGAATTAAGTCATATATTCTTTCATCTACTCTTTCTTCTGCAAGTCTTTGGGAAGTAGAGCAAAAAAGAAAAATATCATACATGGACGAAGCTGATCAAAAAGCTTTACTTGATGCAGTAAATACTGGAGATTATTCTAGTGAAGAATATAGCAAAGCATTAGATAAATTTATGAAAATGTACTGCGCAGGTGAAGTAACTGAAAATGACCCAGAATGCTTAAGAAGACCTAAAAAATCAGGGACTGAAGCATATGTTGTAGGATGGGGACACAACGAGTTCTCTCCATCAGGAACACTAGCTGGATATGAGTTCACAGATAGATTACATGAAATAGAAGAACCTTGTTTAATAACTAATGGAGCAATAGATTTATGCTCACCATATATTGCAAAAACTATGCATGATAGAATTCCAAATAGTAAATGGGAGTTATTCCAATATTCAAGACATATGCCTTTTGTGGAAGAACATGAAAGATATGTGGAAGTTTTAACTGAATGGTTAAATGCTAACGATTAATAAGGAATAGTAAAACTTAATAGAAAATTTGTTATTTAAAACTATTAAAAAATATATAAAAAAAGAGAGATTAAATAAATTTTGTTTAATCTCTCTTTTTTTATATATAATATTAAAAAAGTTATTTTATACTCGTTCACATTTTAATTGTATGCATTGATAGTATAAAAGGTATTCCTTAGGTTATCAAAACTGTGTGTATTTATTTACAATAAAAATTATGGAGAAATAGGCATCTCCAAACCAAAATTGGGTGTCTATTTTAGGGCAACTCACAATAATGTTTGGAGATAGAATACTTAGCTTACAACCTATAACTTTAAAAGTCTCTAAGCTAGAAGGTTCTCAAATTGTTTTACTGCATTTTCGTTATATTTCTTATAATCAACATTCATACATTTCACTTTATTATTTAACAAATCAATCATTCCAGTATAAATACCATTTGTTGAGTTTTCTACAAGTGCGCCGTTATTTTTCAACATAAATTGTCTAGGACCATCAATATCTGTTGAAATAACAGGTAATCCTAGCATATCGGCTTCAGCTATAACGAGACCAAATCCTTCGTAATATGAAGACAAAACAAAATAGTTACATTTTTTCAAAACAGTATATGGGTTTGACATTGATTTAATAATTATAATATTTTCACTGCATATTTTTGATTTTGCATACTCTAAAGTAGAATTATATAATTTACCATAACCGCCAATAATAAATAAGTAAGTATCATTATCTTCTAACCATACTTTCTCAAATGCATCAATAAGTCTTAGATGTCCTTTTTCTTGCGAAAATCTTCCTATTGTAATAAATTTTTTAGAATTACTATTTAGAATTGTTTTCATTTTTTCTAAACCTGTATTAATAATTGTATTATTGTCTATAAATAATTCATCCATAGACATTGTAATAACTCTATTATAATCAATAATATTATTTGCAACTAATTTATTAGATGTTTCGCAGAAATGATTTACTGATTCAGACATGTCAACAGTAACCATTGCAACTTTATCATATGTATTATAAGCATATGATAACACATCTTTACGTTGATTATTTTTAGTTCTTATTTCTTCAACCATATTATTGTGAACATAAATAATATTATTACATTTAAACTTAGAATACTTCATAATAGGACTAGCTTCATACCCACAAAATTGTATTGCATGAGAAAAATTAATATCACCAAATGAACGTTTAAGTTCAAGATCATAAGCTGTGTCAAGGTGTTTGGCCATAGTAGAAGCTGAAATAAACTTATTATTATATAAATGATATATAATTTCCTCTTTCAATGTTAGAACCATTTTTCCTTGTATGGGAATATAATTAACTATTGATTTTAGGTCTTCAAATTGAGATAAGTTACGTTTTATTTTTCTTGGGATATAATTAATATAATAATTTTTTTTATCTAAGTCTAAATTAAGTAGTAAATTTTTTATAGAAGTAGTAATACCATTTTTAGCCATATTACCTACATAAATTAAAACATTTTCCTTATTGTTTTTAGGAATTTCAAATGTAGGCATTATATTTTTTTTATTTAATATTACAGTATCACAAAGATTTTTACATGAATATTTACTATCATATGAACAGTAATTATTAATAAATTCACTATCGTTGTAACTTTTATCAGTTATAATTTCATTTAATAATTCATCAACATCCTTTACTAGAGGAAATGGTAAAGTATTAATATCTAAGTATGTACCACGGCTATTTAAATATTCTTCTTCATCATACGTGAATAGAATTATTTTATTTTTAGTTAATGCATAATCGAACATTACACTTGAATAATCAGTTATCAAACAGTCTGTTGCAGCTAAAAATTCATATGTTTCAAAATACTTAGGCATAGGTTTTATATGTTTAAACATTTTATAATCTATTCTAGAACTTGCCAATGGATGAATATTAACATACATTATTTGCTTATCTGTTAATCGCTTATCAAGTTCAAGTAAATGATATAGTACATAAGTATTTTCTATAGTTTTACCTTGAGGAACACTATGATTACGATAAGTAGGCATATATGCAATTACTTGTATATCATCATTAATTTCATAATATTCGCGAACTTGTGAACGGATGTCATCATTAAAGAAAACCGAATTTCTAGGATAACCTCCTAATATTGGCCTGGAATTACAAATGTTTTCAAGCATGTAGTCATTGATAATATGATCCATAGTAAATTTATTAGGATAAAGCAAATAATCTGATAAAATAAAGTTTCTTTGAACATTTCCAAGAAGATGTGCATCAGCATTACTATTCTTACCGAGACACTTAAGTGGTGTTCCATGCCATGTATTAGTATATACTTGTCCATTTCTTTTAATAAAGAAAGGTAAAAAAGTTGTATCATTAAATAAGTACTTAGAAGTAGCTACAACTTTATAATATTCTTTAGAATAAATTGATACAGTTTTGAAGTTATCTAAATTATATTTTTCTAAAGCTTTAAAAATATTATTTTTATTGCACTCTTTAACTGTAAAATAAATATCATAATCTTTATATGAAGGATTAGTCAAAAGTTCTTTTAAGATATAGTACATATTACCGTTAGAAGTTCTACCATGTTGTGACTCTAATAAGATAGACTTTTCATTTATAGGTAAATCTTTTATATATTTACGATATTTCATTTTATTGAAAGATAGCTTCTTAAAACACTTACGTAGTTTTTTATATTTTTTTTTGAGTTTTTTTATCATATTTCCTCCCTCGAAAAATGTCTAATATTAAGTATTTGTATTATAGTATAATATACAAATTATACCAACTAAACAAAAAAATGTAAAATATTTCCTACAAATTGCTTTAAAGATAGTTTATAATTGTTTATAGTACGTAAAAAATGAGATTCAAATAATAATTAGACGAATAATCCGAAATAAATTGAAAGGATAATATATGTATAGATTAGGAAATGAGTTATGCTGGGAAAACTTTTAAATTTAATAAAAACTCAAATCTGTAGAGTGATATTTGATTATAAAATAGAAGATGATATATGGATATTTTCATCTATAGATAATGAAAAATTTAATTATAATTCGAAATATATGTTTGAATATGTTTTAAGTTATGAACATAATATTAAACCGTACTATGTAATTAATGATGATATGTTAAGGAAACAAATGCAAGAAAGGTACGGGGACGAGTATTTTATCAATACAAAAGATATAAATGGAATATTAAAAGTATTATCAGCTAGGGTATGGTTAACATCTGCAGGACTACCATTATATGGATTTGGTTTAGGAAAGAGAAGAATTATTGTGAATTTATGGCACGGAGTTCCGCTGAAAAGAATTGCTTTAATGGAGAATAATTACGGAATTATTAAAAAAATTTATTTTAAAAGTATTTTTTCTAATAATTACAGATATATTTCAACCACTTCAAATAAATTAATTACTATAATGAAAAACAGTTTTGGGGTAAATGAAAATAAAATCAAAGTTTGGGGACAGCCTAGAAATGATATTCTATTTAGGAAACAAAATAAAAAAATAATTCAGTCATTATGCCCTGATATAAATAAATATGAAAGAATAATATTGTATGCACCAACGTATAGAGAGTATAAAGATACTCTATTATTTCCATTTGATGATTACAATAAAAATGAGTTGAATGTGTTTTTAGAAAATAACAATGCTATCGTATTTATAAGAACACATATTGCCGAAACCGCTAATATATGTAAATACATAGATGATAGAGTGAGGGTGTTGGATGAAGAAATAGTTGATGATGTCATGGAGATACTTAATATATTTGATATACTAATTACAGATTACTCAAGCATTTATATTGATTATCTATTATTAGAAAAGCCAATAGTATTTTTACCCTATGATAAGGAAGAGTATCTAACTAAAAGAGGGATAAATTTTGAATATGATAAAGTTACACCAGGATATAAACCAAAAAGTATGAAAGAATTTTTAGAATCACTAAATACGATATTTGAAAATAAAGATATATTTGAACAAGAAAGAAAATTAATAAATAGCATATTTAATGATATAAAGGAACCATGTTCAGAAAAAATCTGTTCATACATTAAAAATGATATAGGTGAATTAGGAAAAAAGTAAATAAATGGGGGGGATTAACGATGAAAAAGGTAATTACTTATGGAACATTTGATTTATTACATTATGGTCATGTAAATTTATTAGAAAGAGCAAAAGCATTAGGTGACTATTTAGTAGTTGTTTTATCAAGTGATGAGTTTAACTGGGAGCAAAAGAATAAAAAATGTTATTTCAGTTATGAAGAAAGAAAAAGATTATTAGAGGCAATACGTTATGTAGATTTAGTGATACCAGAGAATAGTTGGGATCAAAAGATAAGTGACGTTAATGAATTTAAAATAGATACATTTGTAATGGGGGATGACTGGAAGGGTAAATTTGACTTTTTGAGTGAGTACTGTGAGGTGGTATATTTACCTAGGACTCCTGAAATATCAACTACTCAAATAAAAAAGGATCTTCAGACGGTAAAATAGGAGATATACAAATGAAAAAAGAAATTAAAAAAATAATTATAAAAATTTTAAGTATAACGCCAATTACTAAGCAAATAGCTGTAAATTTATCTGCTTGGGATAAAAAAAGAAAGTACTTAAAAACATTTTATAATAAAGAGATTATTAATGATAAATTAATAGTATTTGAGGCATATATGGGAAGACAGTATAGTTGTAGCCCCAAATCGCTTTATAAGGCAATGTCAGAAGACGAAAAATATAAAGATTTCATAAAAATTTGGGCATTTAAAAATCCTAAAGAACATGAAGATTTATTAAAGTATGATAATACAATAATTGTTAAATATAAGAGTAAAGAATACTATAAATACTATTCTACAGCAAAATATTGGGTAACTAATTCAAGAATACCTAATGAAATTAAAAAGCACCCTGATCAAATATATATCCAATGTTGGCATGGAACACCATTGAAAAAACTAGGATTAGATATTGAAAACTATACAGGTACTAAAATTTCTACAAAGGACTTACATCACAATTATAAAGTAGATGCACAAAGATATAGCTACTTAGTATCACCATCAAAATTTTTTAATGAGAAAATAACTTCAGCATTTGGATTAAAAGATATAGGAAAAGATAATATTTTTATTGAAAAAGGCTATCCAAGAAATGATTTTCTGTATGAATTTACAGAAGATGATTGTGACAGAATAAAAGAAAATTTAAATATTCCAAGAAATAAAAAAATAATATTGTATGCTCCTACCTGGAGGGAAAATCAACATGAGCCAGGAGTTGGGTATACTTATGATTTAGGTTTGAATTTTGATATCTTACAGAAAGAACTAGAGGATGAATATGTAATTTTGTTTAGAGCTCATTATTTCATTAGTAATGCTTTTAACTTTGAAAAATATAATGGGTTTATAGTAAATGTATCCAATTATGATGATATAAATGACTTATATATTGTCAGTGATATGTTAATAACAGATTATTCAAGTGTATTCTTCGACTATGCAAATTTAAGCAGACCAATAATTTTCTATATGTATGATTTTAAAGAATACAAAAATAAAATGAGAGATTTTTATTTATCAGTAAAAGATTTACCAGGCCCAATTGTAAAGGATGAGGTTAATTTGTTAAAGGAGATTAATAAGTTAGGTAATGAGTTTGTATATGACGAAAAATACGAAGAATTTAACAATAGATTTAACCCACATAGAAAAGCATGTAGCTTAGAAGTATTAAATGAATGCATATAAATTTACTTAATAAAAGGAATGTGAAAACATTTCTTTTTATTTTGTTCAAAATCAAACATAAATGAATAAGTTTCTGTTACCATATATCTATATATGATAAAACTCATGTAATAGGAGGAGATACAGTGTATAAATTATATTATTCCAACAATAAAGTCTTAGGAGGATTATGGGGATTGTTAATAGGAGATGCAACAGGAGTATCTTATGAATTTTATCCACCTAACCAAATTCCACCTTTTGAGCAAATAGATATGATTCCACCAAATGGATTTAAGAAAACCTATAAAGATATACCTTTTGGAACTTATTCTGATGATGGAGCGCAATTCTTATGTGTATTAGAAAGTTTTTTAGAATGTAAGAAGTTGGATATTAAAAATTTAGCGGATAAACTACTTGATTGGTGGACGTGGGGCTATTTAGCTGTAGATAATAATGTATTTGATGTAGGTGGCCAAACCATGCAATCATTGATGAAATATAGTGCAGGGACATCACCTTATGAAAGTGGATTTACTATAAAAAAAGGCCAAGGAAATGGATCATTGATGAGAGTACTAGGTATTCCTTTATTACATGATGGTAGTGATGAAGATCTAGTAGAAGATGCTCATACTCAGTCATTAATCACACATGGTCATGTTAATAATCAAATATGCTGCGCATTATATTCTCTTATAATTAGAAATATTTTAAAAGGAAATGATTTTAATGGTGCTTATGAAATAAGTATAAGGAAATTGAAAGAAATATATGAACACGATAAAAACTATCTAGAAGGGTTAATAAATGATATCTTACCAGAAGATGCAGTAGAAGAAAGCGGTACAGGACATGTGATAGACTGTTTAAAGAGTAGTATTAAAGTTATTAGAGAAAGTAATTCTTATGAAGATGCTATAAAAAAAGCTATAGCTCTTGGAAATGATACAGATACAACAGCTGCAGTAACAGGGGGAATAGCAGGGGTTTTATATGGTTTTGAAAGTATTCCAAAGAGATGGTTTGAGATACTAAGGGGGAAAGATGAAGTATACAAATTAATAAATAAGATTGATTTTAAAAAAGAGAAATTAAAAGAAAGAGTAGAAATTATAAATGAAGATATTACAAAGTTAAAAGTTGATGCAATAGTTAATGCTGCCAATAATTCACTTCTTGGTGGTGGTGGGGTTGACGGAGCCATCCATAGAGCAGCAGGACCAAAACTTCTAATGGAATGTAGAACTTTGAATGGTTGTAAAACAGGAGAAGCAAAAACAACAAATGCCTATAACCTTCCATGTAAAAATGTAATTCATACTGTTGGGCCAATATGGCATGGAGGAAATACAAATGAAGATAGTCTTTTATACTCTTGCTATATAAATTCCATAGAAGAAGCTATAAAAAATAATTGCAGAACTGTAGCTTTTCCAGCAATAAGTACAGGAGTTTATGGATATCCATATGAAAAAGCATGTATTGTAGCATGTAAGGCAATTAGAGATATGCTAAACAAATATTCATCTCAAGAACTTGAGATGATATACCTTGTGTGTTTTAATAAGGAAATATATGATAAATATTATGAATTAATGTTCATACTTGATTAATTAATTTATTTATAAAAATATTAGATTAAGAAATATATAAAAAAATTTAATGATATAATAACAGAAAAATATTATAGGGAGAATAGAATATGACAGTAAAATTAATTGCAGCAGATATGGATGGCACATTATTAGACAGTAATAAGAACTTATCACCATATTTATTTGATTTAGTAAAAAAATTAAAAGAAAAAGAGGTTAAATTTGCTATTGCTAGTGGAAGACAATATTTTAATTTACTTGAAAACTTTGAAGATATAAAGGGAGACCTTGTTTATATTAGTGATAATGGATCTATTGTATATGATAATGGCCAATCTATTTATGTGGATGAAATCAACACAGAAGAAGTTAAAAAAGCTTTGAAGGATGTGAGACAAGGGGAAGGCATGTATCCTATTTTATGTGGTGTTGAATCTGCATATGTGGAAAATGATAATGAAGTATTTTTAGAAAATGCAAGAATGTATTATGCAAAACTTGAAATGGTAGAAGATTTAATGGATGTATTATATACAGACAAAATATGCAAATTAGCTGTTTTCGATGAAGTTGATGCAGAAAATAATGCATTTGAATTACTAGAAAAGTATAATAAGAACTTAATGGTTTGTTTATCAGGACATAACTGGGTAGATTTAATGAATCCAGGAGTGAATAAAGGTGAAGCTATAAAAATTCTTCAAGAAAATTATAATGTTTCTTATGATGAAACAATGGCTTTTGGTGATTATTTAAATGACTATGAAATGATGCAAAGTTGTAAATATAGTTATGCAATGGAAAATGCTCACCCACAATTAAAAGGAATATGTAACTATAGAGCTAAATCAAATGATGATGATGGCGTAGTACATGCTATAAAAGAATACTTTGAATTATAAATTTAGGAGAATTTATAAATGATAAAATGCAATGAAATAGATAATTCATTAATAAGAGAAGTAATAAAAGTAAGACGATATTTACATCAATACCCAGAAATTAGTGAAAAAGAATATAATACTTCCAAGCTTATAGGCAAATATTTAGATGATATAGGTATTGAGAATAAAATAATTGGAGAGACGGGAGTAGTTGCAACTTTAATTAATGACTTAAATTACCAAACTATAGCATTGCGTGCTGAAATTGATGCTCTTCCAATAGATGAAAAAAATACGTTTGAATATAAGTCTAAAAATAAAGGCGTAATGCATGCTTGTGGACATGATGGAATAGTTGCAACGGTGCTAAAAAACTAATTAAAGAAAAAGTATTGGAAAATCCTAAAGTAGATAAAATGATAATTTTTCATTTTGCCAACTCTCAGCCTATTGGTATGGAAATTCAAAAGGATGTATCCACAGCCACTATAGGAAGAGTATCTATTGATATTTTAGGAAAATCATCTCATTGGGGTGATACAGATAAAGGTATAAATGCCATATCTGTAAGTGGAAAAATAATAAATATTATAGATGAAATGAATAGGAATTTAAGTGATAAATCTCCATTTATATTAGGCATAGGCATGATAAAAGGAGGAGTAAAAAATAATATTATGGCAGAAAAAGTTCGACTAGAGGGAACTTTAAGAGCAATAGACGATAATACTTTTAAATATTTAATTAATTAACTAGAAGAAAAAATGAGATTTTTAGCAGAAGATACGGGAGCAAAAATAAAATTTAATTTAGAATCTCATTTACCAAGTGCTATAAACAATAAACATTTAGTTAAATTAGGATCAGCAATAGGAGATGAAATTTTTAAGGATAAATTTATATTAGGTGAAAAACCTTATTTAGCAGGTGATAATGCAGCTTATTATTTTCAACAAATACCAGGTTTAAGAATTGTATTTTTTGCTGAAAAAGAAAATGAAATAAATTATCCTTTACACAATAGTAAATTTGATTTTAATGAAGATATTTTTTCTTATTCCTTAAGAACAATCTATAACATAATACTGAATTTATAGAGCTATAAGATTAAATCTTATAGTTTTTTATTGGTGGAAATTATAGTAATATGTAAAATATTGACATAATTATTAAATTTAAGTATATTAGTTATTGCTAATATACTTAAATTTAATAATGGAAATACTATAACAACATACATAAATAAATAGAGAGGAAGCTTAATAGTGGAAAAAAAGGCAAAAATGTTAGCAAGGCAATTAAAAGTGTTAGCTAATGAAAATAGATTGCTGATTTTATATTATTTACTTGAAAAACCAATGACAGTAGGAGAATTAAATAAAAAATTAAGTAATATAACTCAGTCAGGATTATCTCAGCATTTATCTATATTAAAAGCGCATGAGCTATTAGATAGTAATAAGGATGGCTTAAATATAACTTATTTTGTGAAAGATAAGAAGGTTCAAAGCATACTACAAATGCTAAAAGATAATTATGCAAGATAATATAAAGAGAAAAAATAAAAAGATAGATAGGTGGTAAGTATGATTACATTAGAAAATGGATTGTTTCTATTACTACAGGCTTTTTCCAGTGGTGTAGCAGGTTATATTACAAATAAATATGCTGTTAATATGATTTTTAAAGAATATACGCCATTAAAGATTGGTGGAGTAGTAAAGAAAAATAAAGAGAAATTTATAGAAGAAATAAGTGATTTAGTAGAAAGAGACATAATAAATTCAGAAACTTTGAGAGATAAGGTGTTAGGAGAAAATTTCAAACTTGCGATGCAAGATGTGGGTGAAGATTTTTTCAAAGAATCTTTATGTGAAGTTTTTGAAAATAAAAAAATAGAAGAAATACCTAGCTGGAATGAAACATTAATAAGTGGAGAAGAGTTTTTAAGAGATAGCTTAAAAGAAGTATTACCACGATTAATAACTAATATTGGGGAAAATATAAAATTAGAAAAACTATTAAGTGAAAAACAAAGATCTCATATAGTTAATTGTGCATACAAAGAAATTATTATAAATATTGGATATAATGATGAATTAAAGCATTTATTAAGTGATTTATATGAAGAACAAGGTGAGATATATTTAAGCCAATTAATAAGTAAAGACAGTGGAGAAAAGGTAACGAGAATAATTAGTTGTGAAATAATGAATTCTATTGATGGACTGTTAGACAATAAGAAGGAAACGAAATTGTTAGTAGACAAGTCTTTATCATTAATAGATATAAAAACATTATTAAAAGACCTTCAAAAAACTATAGGAACTAAAACTATAGATGATATTTTAAGTGAAGAGGAATTTGAGAAACTAAGTTTAATCGTATATGAAAAATTAGATGAACTAACAAAATCTGAAGAAGGTCAGGAAAAGTTAGAAGATATAGTTGAAGAAGTATTTGCTTTAGCAAAGGATATAGATTTAACAGTTTTTGAGATATTGCCAATTCATTTTGGAAGAATTTCTAGTGAGTATGTAGCAGATTTAATTAAAAAAGCTATACCTTATTTATCATCATGGATAGGTGAGAATAAAACAAAAATAGAAAACGTAATAGATGAATCCATATTAGAAAGTATAGATGATATTGATGATGAGTTAAGAAAATCAATGATTTCAAAAGTGAAGGATTCTATGCTTTTGGATTTTGCTTCTAAAAATCAAATAGTAGATAAAATTGTGAGCTTTTTAGAAGAATATAAAATAAGTGAAGAAGATTCTTATAAGTTATATTCTAAAATAATTAAGTTTTTAGAAGAAACTAAAATCAAAGATTTAGTAGTTTTACTGGAAGAAAATAATTTAATTAATGAAGAAAGAGTAATAAATATTATTTTAGAAAAATGGGATACTGAAGGAAAAGAATTATCTAAGCTTTTCTTAAAAAGACAAACTTCAAAAAATTTAAATAAGTTAGTAGATCAAGATCTAAATAAATTATTTAATAAAAATATTAAGCCAAAACTTTATGATTTGATAATGAACAATAAAGCTAAAATAATTTCTTATTTAGATAAAACTATATTTAATTTGGTGCATGATAAAATAGAGGTCTTGTTAAACAGCAAAATAAAAAATTTATTTAATAAAGATAAGGTTGATGGATTATCATCTCTACTGTCTAATAAAATAGTTAATATTTTAAATAAAAATCATATTAATTATAAGAAAATCATCAATAAGGAAATAAGTGATTACATTAAAAATATAAAAATACAAGATTTATTAAGTGAGAATGAGGAAAAAATAATAAACTCAATAACTGAAAAGACTGTAGATTTTACTAAAAAAGAAGCTAATAAATATAAATCTTATGAAGTTAAAGACTTACTTAATAAAATAAATAGCAAAGAAGATTTACCTGAAGAAATTAGCAATAAACTATATGAGAATATAAAAGATAATTTACCAACTATAGTAGATAAAAGAGTAAAAAAGCTTATATATGACAATCTTATAAAATTGGATGAAGAAGAAATATGTAATATAGCTCAAAGTTTTATGGGTAAACAATTGAAACCACTATCAATGTTTGGTGCTTTTTTAGGAACTATCGTGGGATTAATATTTGGTATTACTATGACTAATATTAATGGAGCTTATGGTTTTTATAATAATGTTACTAATACATTAATGGCATGTTTCCTTATGGGTGTAGTAGGTATTATGACAAATGTTGTAGCTCTTTGGATGATATTCTGCCCTTATGAAAAAAATAAATTTGTTTCAAAAATACCTTTATTTAGAGTATTTTCTATAGGATATATACCTTCTCATAAAAATAGTTTTGCATCAGGAATGGCGTATTTTATTGATAATGAATTATTAAGCGGGAATAGAGTAGTAGATTCATTTGAGTCACAAAAAAATAATTTTAAGAATTATATTATATCTAATATAAAAGATAGTAATTATATGGCTATGCTAGATTTTGTTAGAAATAGAAAACATAGTTTAGCTAAAAAAACATATGGCACTATTTTAAAATTATTAAAGAAAAATAATAATAAAATGTGTAATAGTATAGGAAACAGACTTTTAGATATAGAATGTGGAAGATTTGTATCCATAGATTTTATAAGTAACAAAGCAAATGATCTAATAGAGATTATAAGTCAAAAAGAAGATAAAATAATAGAGTATTTAGAAGAAAAATTAAAAACAAATAAATCTTTACAAGAAGTATTGCCAGAAGAATTAATTACAACTGTTAATAATAAAATAGAAGAACAAGTTAATGATTATATAAATAAAAATCTAGAAAATTCCTATGTCGAAGATGTGATAAAAAATATAATCTTTACCAATGAAAAAGCTTATAATTATATGATGGATAAATCAATAAAAGATATAATAAGTGAAAAATCTCTTTTAAGTATACAAAATAGCGTTAAAACAGATAAATTTATAAATATTACTCTTTTAAGTTTAAAAGAGCAATTAAATAACTATTTACAAGATTACTTAGCAACAGAATTTACAGAAGAAAAGAAATTTGATGAGTTATTTGATGGTAAAGTAAAAGAAAAACTAGATAACAATATATATAATCTTACAGATATGGCTAGTGAAAAATTAATAAGTTATATAAAAATTAATGATGAATTAATATCCTCAACAGTAATAAAAATTGTAAGAAAAAATCTTAATTTCTTTGTTAAAATGGCATATGATTTTGCTGATGGAGATGGCCTTGTTAAAGATGTTGTCAATATAGTAATAAATAATAAAATAGAGAAATTAATATTAGAAGATAAAGATAAGTTGTCTATAATCTTAAATGATTATTTGGGAAAAGAAATATATCCAAGTAAAGTTAAAGATTTAGGATTAAAATCCACAGAAATTAATACAAGTTTATTGCTTGATAGACTAGTTTTTGCAATGAAACAAAATGAAGATTTTAAAAATAATATGCATAGTGCGTCAGATTTAGTTATTAATAATATCTGTGAAATAAAAGCTAAAAACATAAGCAAAATAGTTGGAGTAAATAATTTACAAGAAACTTATGATAAATATAAAGAAGTAATTAATATGGCATCAAATAAAATTATTTACAACTTAAATAGTAATAAAGAAGTGGCTGATGAATTCGTAAGAGAATTGATAGAAGAAAAAGTTCTTAAACATTTTTATTCCATTAACTTGGTGGAAATATCATGGGAATTAAATAAGGATGATTTAGCATATGTTGTAGATAATCTTTTAGAGAGAATTAATAGTAGTGAAGTTGTAAATTACCATGTATTACAAATATGCAGAAGTACTTATGTTTCATCAATAAGAAACAGTAAATTAAGTTCTGTGATAGATAAGGATATTTTAGAAAGTGATATGCATGACAATTTAAATTTAATTATAGAAAATAAAGACCTTAATCATAAAAATAGAGTAGTTGTTGAATCGATTATAGATAGATTACTAGATGATAAATTAAACTCTATTACAGAAGAATTTAAACTTTATATAATAAATAACATTATAGATGCAGGATTCAATACAATAGAAAAAAATATAATACCAATGTTAAAGAGCTTAGATCTTCAAAGTATAACTTTAGAAGAAGTAGATAAAATGCACCCCAAAGAAATTCATGAATTATTTAAATCTTTTGCTGGGGACTTCTTTATAAAGCTATATATATATGGAGGTTTTGGCTTGATATTTGGGATAAATGTGTATTTATCTATAGTTCTGTTTATAATAGATATAATATACACTAAAAAAATTGATTCAAAAGTGGAAGAATCTCAATATAAATTATTCAGAGAGTAAGGCAAAATACTTATAGGCTAGTGTCTATAAGTATTTTTTTGTAAAATAAATGGATAAAATTTATAAAATTCCTAAATATAATAAGGAATTATATTTAGGAGGAACTTTAATGAAGGACTTAAAAAATTTTATAAAACCAATTATATTTTTAACTCTAGGATTACTGCTATTATCATTAGTGAGAAATGTTGATTTTACATCTATGATGACAAGAATACAAAATAATATTCAAGAGGGATTAAAAGTTGTAAAAGTTACAGATGAAAAGTCACAAATTAATGACGAAAACTTAATTATTAAGTTTAAGGTACCTAGCATACATTATGATAATAAAGATGTGGAGAAGAGCATAAACTCTTATATCAAAAAAAATATAAAAGAATATATTAATGTTCAAAGACAAATAAACAAAATGAATACATATGGGGAGAAGAAGGCTATAAATATTACTTATAGTGTGGTATTTGAAGATGAAAATATAATAAATATAATTATAGAAAAAAATACAACTTGGGGAGAAAAAGATTATAAGTTAGAAAAAGATAGTTATGTTTTCAACTTAAAAACAGGAGAAAGAGTCTATTTAGATGAGTTTTTAAAAGGAAATGATGACTATAGTAGAATAATAACTGAAACAATTCAAAAGGTAATAAATAAAAAACACCCCCTATATGGCAATTTAAATATTGATAAAAATACAAATTATTATATAGAGGATAGATATATTAATATTTATTTTAATCCGTATAAACAAAGTCAAGATGATACTCAATATGAGTTTAAAATACCTTATGATGTATTTAAAAATAAAATAGAAGCATTTAATAATTTTTTTTTTTAATTTCTGTTAACAGCGAAGTATTAAAAAAACAAAATAAATATTTAAAAAGTACTCTTGAAATACCCATTATAAATAGTGGAAATTCAAAGATAGATGATAAAGTTAATGAAAAAATAAAAGAAGATATTTTAAATTTTTATGAACAGGCCCTAAAAGAAGCACAAAGTTTTTTAGAGGATTTTGAATTAGATGAAAGTAATTTTGTTGCTGACGCATCCTATGAAGTGAAAAAGAATACGGGGAATGTAATTAGTATTCTTATTAAATATTATAAATATAGTGGTGGAGCACATGGATACTATGAATATGTGCCATACAATATTGATTTAAGAAGTGGAAATAATCTAAGCCTTAAAGAAATTTTCAAGAAAGATGTGGACTATAAAGAGATTATAGATAAAGAAATAGAAAATCAAATTAAAGAATTAGGTAAAAAAGAGAAGGACTTAGATAAGGTTTATGATTTTTATGGAATAAAAGAAAATCAAAAGTTTTATTTAGAAGATGGAAAAATAGTAATATATTTTGATTTATATGATATAGCACCTTATGCTGCAGGAATACCAGAATTCCCGATAAACATAGACGATATAAAAAATCAAATTAAAGAAGAATATTTAGAAGTGGTTAAATAAAAATACTATCAGAAAAATTCTGATAGTATTTTTATTTGCTAAATCACAGGATTTAAAGAAGCTATTTTTGTAGTTGCCACGTATATTCTAGAAATGGCATACCAAGTTTTAAAATCAACAACACCTGTTTGAGGTAAGTTAAAAACTTCTTGGAATTTTTTCACAGATTTTTCTGTTTGTTCTCCGAATATACCATCTTCAGCAACTTTTTCTATAGCTGGATAAGAGTTGGAGATAGCATTTAATTGATTTTGTATGGTTTTAACATAAGAATTGTTAGAACCTAATTGCAATGTAAAACCAGGAAAAGAAACAGGTACACCGCTGACGACCTTGGCTTCTGCAAAAACTATATTATCACCATAAAAGTATCTTAAAATTTCTTCGTAGCTCTTGCCCTGATCACCCAAATCTTTACTTCCCCATTGTGTCATTTGGTCAGGACATTGAGATTTTTGACCGTCACAATACTGTGCAAGTAGTGGCTGTCTTGATGTAGGAGGTCTTCTGATAAATGTATTAAATATTTCATCTACAATTATGCTTATATTATCAAATACATTTCTGTTATGAACGTATTTGTGATCATAGGCAGTAGATGAAGTTATTGTAAATTCATATCCTTTGTTTCTGTACCATTCTGTGAAAACTCTGTTTAGTGTGAATGATATTATGGCTATTACGTTTGCATAAATAGTTTGCTCAGGCCATGTGGAATAAATTTCTGAAGATGCAACATTTTTTATATAATCTCTAAAAGGAACCCAATAATTTGGTGCACTAGTATTCTCAGGTAAACCATCATGAACTACAATAAACTCTGGTACTACTGGTTCGTCTAAAACAACGAAACCTGTTGGAGGAGGTAATGGTTTTAAACTACTTTCAGGTATTTTAGGAGGGAAGTTCCCCCAAAGTGTATGTTCAGGAATATTATAAATTACTTCGTTTTGTCTTTTCATACTTTTTCTTGTTGGTGTACCTACAGGAACGTTTTGTAATGCTTCTACAACAGGTAAGATTTGAGTACCCTTTATTAAGACTGTCTCAAAACCATCAGCCATAACTTCTACCATATACTCGCTATAAGGCTTCACGTTTGATGGTTCAAGAGAATATTCAATATTAGGTGCGGATAAGGTTAAATTTCTTACCTGACCAGATATATCAGTTTTTAAATTTTCAAATATAGTGCCTGTGTTATTTTGTTCATCATCCATACCGTATATATTTATAGTGGCATCTTTTATTGGCGTATTAGTTGAAAAATTTATAACACTAACAGTCAAAAAACCATCTTGCATATAATCACCCCTTTTAAATTAACTAGGCTATAAATACTCTAGTTTATTCTATGAAATATATTTTATTTTGTTAAATAATAAAGTGTTAAAAAGTAAATATTAAAATTTTTTACTAATGGAGATAATAAGTATTAAATTTAAATATCTAAATATTAATATATATGCAAAGAAAGGTTATATTAAAATATGAAAATTTACATATTAGCATTAGCTGTATTACCAGTAATTTTTTTTGTAGGATGGATTTATTTTAAAGACAGATATGAAAAAGAACCACCACTTAAATTAATAGAATATTTTTTGTTGGGAATTTTGGTAAGTATATTGGCTATACTTTTAGAGTTCTATTTTAGTAAATTGAATATATTTTCTGGTATAATGGGAACTTTATATATAGCTTTTTTTGTGGCAGCATTTACAGAAGAGGGATTAAAGTCTATAATACTAATACCTGTTTTACTAAAAGACAAAAATTTCAATGAAAAATTAGATGGAATAATTTACTCTATTTTTTTATCCTTAGGATTTGCTACAATAGAAAATATTATATACTTAATGAGAGAAAGGTTAGACCTATCTTTTGAATTGGCAGTAACTAGAGGGTTAATTTCTGTACCATCTCATATAATGTTTGCAATTACTATGGGATATTATATTTCAAAGTATAAATTTTCAAAAGAAGATGATAATGGAAGAAATAAATATTTAATTTATGCTGTAATTATTCCTATATTACTTCATGGAGTTTTCGATTTTATCTTGATGATAGGATATAGATGGGCTATTATAGTCTTTATAGTGTATATAATATTCTTATGGAAAGTTAATTTAGATAAGTTGGATAGATATGCACTATACTCAAAAATAAGATTTTACAAAAGAAAAAATAAAAGTAGAAAGGGAGATAAAATTGACTAATCTACCAAAGCAATTTTTAGATGAAATGAAAGATATTTTAGGAAGTGAATTTGATGATTTTCTAAAAAGTTATGAGCAGCCTAAAACTACAGGGCTAAGATTGAATACAATGAAAATAAATAAAGATAAATTATTGGATTTAAATTTATTTCAATTGACAAATATTCCTTGGGCAGAGGAAGGATTCTACTATGATGAAAAAGTAAATCGGCCAGGTAAAAATCCTCTTCATGAAAGTGGAGCTTATTACTTACAAGAGCCTTCTGCCATGAGTGTTGTCCCAAAACTAGAAGTTAAAGAAGAAGACAAGGTTTTAGATATTTGTGCGGCTCCAGGAGGAAAATCTACATATATATTATCAAAATTAAATAATACAGGGCTTTTGGTTTCTAATGAAATAAATCCAACTAGAATAAAAGCATTAGGAGAAAATTTGGAAAGATTTGGTGCAAAAAATTGTATCATAACTAATACAGATTCTACAAATTTAAAAAAAGTATTTACAGGATATTTTGATAAAATAATAATTGATGCACCTTGTTCTGGTCAAGGAATGTTCAGAAAAGATCAAGTGGCAATAGATGATTGGAGCTATAATAAAGTACTAGAATGTCAATCAATACAAAGGGACATAATAAGAGACGGATTTGAAATGTTAAAAAGAGATGGGATTTTAGTATATTCCACATGTACTTTTGCTAAAGAAGAAAATGAAGATGTCATTAATGAATTTATAAATGAAAATGAAGGTGCTAATCTTGTGTTTATGGAAAGATTATGGCCTCATGAAGTAAAAGGTGAAGGACATTTTGTGGCTAAGATAAAGAAAGTTTCAGAAGAGAAATGTTCTACTAAAAAAATAAAAGTAAAGCCTTTAGGAAAAGAATTAAATGATTACAAAAAATTTGAAAAGAAATTTTTAAATATAGAGATAAAAGGAAATTTCTATATAAAAGGAGAAAACTTATACTTATTACCGGAAAATTGTCCAGATACAAAAAAACTCAAGGTATTAAGAAACGGTCTACATTTAGGTTTACTTAAGAAAGATAGATTTGAGCCATCTCATGCTTTTTCTCATTGTCTTACAATAGATGATGTTCAAAATATTGAAGATTTAAGTATAAAAGATGATAGAACAAAGGAATACTTAAGAGGTAATACTATAAAAACAGATAATAGTAGAGGATGGGTCTTAGTAGCAATAGAAGGCATACCTTTGGGATGGGGAAAAGAATCTAATGGAATTTTGAAAAATCACTATCCAAAAGGTCTTAGAATTAACTATACTTAAATTGTTGTAAGTGTAACATATTATAAATAATTACATATTATTGAGGAGATGATATTTTGAGTGCAAAAGTAAAAAAAGAAATATTTGAGTGGGTTAAGGTATTTGTATTAGCAATAGTTTTTGCTTTTATCATAACACAGTTTATAAAACCAACATTAGTAAGAGGAGATTCTATGTACTCTACTTTGGAAGAAGGAGATTACTTAATTATAAATAGGATGTCTTATAAATTTAAGGAACCTAAACGTGGAGATATTATCGTATTTGAATCTGACTTACAACAAGAAGATGGAAGTAGCAAAGATCTGGTAAAAAGAGTTATAGGTGTAAGCGGAGATAAAGTTAAGATAGAAAATTCAAAAGTATATGTTAATGGAGAAGAATTAGTTGAACCTTATATTCATGATGAAGTTACAGAAGGTGATATAGATACTGTTGTCCCAAAAAATTCCGTATTTGTATTGGGAGATAACAGAGAAATAAGTTTAGATAGTAGATATGATAGCGTAGGCTTTATTGATGACTCAGACATATTAGGTAAAGTTTTTGTTAGGTTATATCCTTTTAACAAGATAGGTTTACTAGGAGAATAATAATCGTAAAGGGGTAGTTAAAATGAAGCAATTAAATTTAACTATAGAAGATGAAGAAAAAAAAATTTTAATTGAAGATAACTCAACAGGCATAAAATTAGAAGACATTGCTTGTGAAATTGAAGAAAATTATACTGGCTATATAGCTTTAGCATCTATAAATAATAAATTAAAAGAATTAACAACGCTAGTATCAGATGATTGTAATATTAAATTTTTAGATACTAATAATACTGATGGATATAGAGTATATTCTAGATCTTTGACACTTGTGTTTATAATGGCTTGTGAAGAACTTTATGAAAATTGTAAAGTAAGTATAGAGCACTCTTTATCAAATGGTTTGTACTGTGAAGTTAGCACGGATACAACATTAAATGAAAAAGATAGAGAAGCCATTAAACTAAAAATGCAAGAAATTATAGATGAAGACTATAAAATTGAAAAAACAATTGTAACTAAGAAGGAAGCAATTAATTTTTTCGATAAGCATAATAAGAAAAATAAAGCAGAATTATTAAAATATAAGGAACATGATGATATAAAAATTTATAAATGTAATAATCATGTGGAGCATTTTTATGGGCATATGTTGCCATCTACAGGTTACTTAAAAACATTTGATGTTTTAAAGTATGGAAGTGGATTTATATTACTTGGACCTAGAGAAGAAGAAAAGTTTAAAGTTAGAGAGTTTATTCCTCAACCAAAACTATCAAACATTTATTTGGAAATGGAAAATTGGTCTAAGCTAATGGGTGTAGATACAGTATTATCTTTAAATAAGATAGTAGAGAATGGAACATATGGAGAATTAATAAGAATAGTTGAAGCTTTACAAGAAAAAAAATTGGGACAAATAGCAGATATAATAAAACAAGAAAACAAAAGAATAATATTAATTGCAGCACCATCATCTTCTGGAAAAACTAGTTTTGCTCACAGGCTATCAATACATTTGAAAGTAAATAATTTACAGCCGATATCAATCTCATTAGATGATTATTTCGTAGATAGAGATAAAACACCATTAGATGAATTTGGCAATTATGATTTTGAATCTATATATGCAATAAATTTAGATAGATTTAATAAAGATTTAAGTGATTTACTAGAAGGAAAAGAAGTGACTATTCCAAGATTTAACTTTAAAAAAGGTATAAGTGAAGAAGGTAAAAAACTTAAAATAGAAAAAAATCAACCAATAATACTAGAAGGTATTCATGGTTTAAATCCAATTTTAACTTCATCAATACCTGATAAGGAAAAATTTAAAATTTATCTTAGTGTATTAACACAGCTAAATTTAGATGAGCATAATAGAATACCTACTACAGACTTAAGACTAATAAGACGTATTGTAAGGGATAATCAGTTTAGAGGTCATAATGCTACAAGAACAATATTAACTTGGGATTCTGTAAGAAGAGGAGAAAAGCAAAACATATTTCCTTATCAAGAAGAATCTGATATGATTTTTAACTCATCTTGTGTATATGAGTTGGCAATTTTAAAAGCTTATGTTAAACCATTATTGGAAGAGATAGACTCTAGTAGCAAAGCTTATAGTGAAGCAAATAGGTTATTAAAATTCCTTCAATATTTTGTGGAGCTTAAAGATACATCAGATTTGCCACCTACATCAATAATTAGAGAATTTATAGGTGGAAGTAAAATAGTAGATTAAAACGAACTTTATAGTTCGTTTTTTTGTTAAATTTTATTAACTATATGTTTTAAAATATTATAATAAATTATTATATAATAAAAATAGTGTACATAAACTCTATATGCAATTGGTAATTTATATATTAATATAACAAAAAATAAGTGATATTATGACAAAAAGTATGTCATTTTATATATAAATAAAAAATAGGATAAAAAAATATAAAAAAAATAAAAAAATAAGTTTAAATATGTATAAGCTTTTGACAATTATATACACTTAATATATAATGGGATTATATTAAATAAAAATGTTTTAGGGGTGGAATATATGAAAGATGTATTAGTATTGAGAGATTTAGATTGTATAAAAGCAATTGCTCATCCTCGTAGAGTAGATATTTTGAAAACGTTTGATAAGGAACCCTTATCAGCAAAACAGTTATCAGAAATATTAGATGAGCCACATGCAAAAATTAACTATCATATCAAAACACTTTATAATGTGGGGATTTTAGAATTAGTTGAAGAGAAGATTAAGTCAGGTATTGTAGAAAAATATTACTATCCAACTGCAAATAATATAGTTATTAGTAGAAAAATAATAGATTATACTTTAGAGCAAGAAATAGATACAGACTTTGTATCTATATCAGATTTTGAAGATACTATAGAATCTTTCTATGATGCAGCTGAAGCGGGAGCTTTAAATGGGGACAGCATTTTAGAATATGACAATGTATTATTAACAGAAGAAGAAATATCTGAACTAAGAAGTGCATTCAAAGTTAAAGTTAATGAAATAATTGCAAAAAGAGATAATAGTGATAGAGAAAATGAAAAGAAACATGATGTAGTAATGTTCGCAATTCCTTCACAAATAAAATAAGTAGATTATAAAAGTATCAATTCTATGTTGATACTTTTTTTTGTTAAAAAAATGACACTTGTAAATTCATACATAATAGTGACAGGTTATATGAAGATAATATAGTATATATAATATATAGAATAAGGAGGCTGGAGAGTTGAGGAGTCTTGGAAATACAAATATAATGATCAAAGAAGTTGGATTTGGGGGAATACCTATACAGAGAATTACTCAAGGGGAAACAAATAAAGTTATTGAAGAATTAATAAATCAAGGTGTTAATTTTATAGATACAGCAAGGGGATATACCGTAAGTGAAGAATATATTGGAAATGCCATTGAAGGTAGAAGAGAAAAATTTTATATTGCAACTAAAAGTATGTCTAGAAATTATGATGATATGAAAAGAGATATAGATACAAGTTTAAAGAATCTAAAAACTGATTATATTGATTTGTATCAAATACATAACCTTAAAGTAGAAGAATACAATACTATATTTAATGAAGATAAAGCATATAGAGCTTTATTAGAAGCAAAAGAAGAAGGAAAAATAAAACATATAGGAATAACTAGTCATAGTTTGGAAACGATATCAAAAGCTGTGGAAGATGGTAAATTTGCTACTATACAATTTCCATACAATATTGTTGAAGATCAAGCAGATGAAGTTTTTAGAAAAGCTTATGAAAAAGGAATAGGAACAATTACTATGAAGCCTTTAGCTGGAGGAGCTATTGATGACGGACCTTTAGCTATAAAATATATATTATCAAAAGAATATATTGATGTAGCTATTCCAGGGATGAATACAATTGAACAAGTTAAGGAAAATGTCTCAGTTATAAATGATAAGGAGCTTACTCATGAAGATGAGTTAAAGATTGAAAAAATTAGAAAAGATTTAAATGGAAATTTCTGTAGAAGGTGTGAATACTGTCTTCCATGTCCTAAAAACATAAATATACCGCAAAACTTTTTATTGGAAGGATACTATACAAGATATAATTTGAAAGAATGGGCATTAGAAAGATATGAATCACTAGGTGATGCTAAGGCTAGTAAATGTATAGAATGTGGTATTTGTGAAGAAAAATGTCCTTATAATTTACCAATTAGAAGTATGCTAAAGAATGTATGTGATAAATTGGAAAATAAATAAACTAAAAAGCAGCAATTACATCTTAGATGTTTTAGCTGCTTTTTTTTAGAAAATATTTAATTCTAATTTATTTGATAAATCTTCAAGTATGTTTAATCCTCCAATACTATTTCCTTTTTCGTCTAATGCAGGTCCAAATACACCTATACCCATTTTCCTTGGAACAGATGCCATTATTCCTCCGCCTACACCAGATTTAGCAGGGATTCCGACTCTAAGAGCAAATTCTCCAGAAGCATCGTACATTCCACAAGTAACCATAAATGTTTTTACCATTCTAGATATATTTTCGCTTATTACACGTTCACCAGTTTCTATATCAATACCATAGTTTGAGAATAGCAAACCAATTCTAGCTAAATCAACTACATCAACTTCAATGGAACATTGCTTAAAGTATAAATCAAGTGTTTCTTCCACATCTCCTTCTATAAATCCATCATTTTTTAATAAATAGCCCATAGCTCTATTTCTATCACCAGTTAATTTTTCAGATTCATAAATAGATTTATTTATTTCAAGAGAATTGTTTTTAGCAAGTTTTCTGAAGAAAGATAACATACGTTCTTCCTTTTCTTGTAGATTTTTCCCTTTAATTAGAGCTGTAGTTACTATAGCTCCAGCATTTATCATTGGATTGCAAGGTTTTTTAGTATCGTTAGTTTCTAATTTCATTATAGAGTTAAAAGGATCTCCACTTGGTTCCATACCTACCTTAGAAAAAACGTGATGCCATTCATTATCCATTAAAGCCATAGCTAAGATTATAGGCTTTGATATACTTTGGATAGTAAATTTTTTCTTATAATCACCAGCGCAGTAAATGTTATTATCTTTATCTATTACACATATACCCAAATCATCAATATTTGCATTTTTTAATTCAGGAATATAACTAGCAACTTTTCCGTTAGCTGTACACTTTTTATTTGATAGAATTATATCATTCAATATATTTTGCATATTAAGAGTCCTCCATATATTCATATTTTAATAAAAAATTATCTTTAAAAAATATAAAATAATATTAAATTTTAATCATTTTGTTATAAAACAAATTACTTTGAAATAATGTCGTATGTAACATTATACTTTGAAACTGGATAAAGTTCAATTTCAACCCTTGGATTTTCTTTATCAATATAATCAAATAATAAAACAGGTTTTAATTGTTTGTCATTTTTTATAATACCGCTTTTTTCTATTCCGTCACAAATACTTTTTGGGTAGTTATGTAAATCTCCCATTCTTTTATTAGGGAAATATAACTTCATAACAGTTATTAGGTCTTCTTCTATAACTTCACCATCATACTGTGTGTTTATGTATCCAGCAATCATGTTTTCATAAGCTACGTATTTAGAATATTTTCCTTTTGATGGCATCCAAGCTTGACCATGAACGTTATGCAGTTTAAAATTAGATTTACTAATAGGTCTTCCTGGGATTGTTAGTTTAATCAAATTATCACTTCCTTATCATTAGTTTATTATAAAACTAAAGAGGATTTAAAGAAAGGACATTTTATGAATAAAGATGAAATTAAAAAACTTTTTTATAGTAAAGGACTAGATGTTGTGGGAGTCGCCCCTGTAGGTCCATATGATGAATTAAGAAAAACCTTAGAAGAAAAAATTAATGCAAATCTTGTAACAGGTATGGAAGAACCTGATATAGAAAAAAGAATAAATCCTAAATTAATTATGGAGGATGCATCATCAATTATAGTATGTGCATTTCCTTATTATATAGAACAAAGTCAGGAATCAAATATATCAAAATATTGCTATGGACTAGATTATCATTTAGTAATAGAAGAGAGACTTAATAATATATGTCAGGAAATAAAAAAAATAGATGAAAGTTTTAATTATAAAATTTTTGCTGATAACGGACCTTTAGTAGATAGGTATTTAGCTTATTTAGCAGGTATTGGATATTATGGAATTAACAATAATATTATTACAGATAAATATGGTTCTTACGTGTTTATTGGATATATAGTAAATAATTATGACCTTGAACCTGATAAACCTACAAATAAAACATGTATAAAGTGCAATAAATGTGTAAAATATTGTCCGGGAAATGCTTTAGAGGGAAATTATAAAATGGATCCTAAAAAATGTGTTTCATTTATAACTCAAAAGAAAGAAGAACTTACTTTAGAAGAAATAGCAAAAATAAAAAAGAATAAATCAATATTTGGATGTGATATATGTCAACAAGTTTGTCCTCACAATAAGGATATATGTGAAAGCAATATTGAAGAATTTACCATTAATTTAATAACTAATTTAAATGAAGAAGAAATTAAAAATATATCAAATAAAGAATTTAAGAGAAGATACAAGGATAGAGCCTTTAGTTGGAGAGGAAGAAATATTATAAAAAGAAATATGGATATATTAAAAGAAAAGCCTATGAAGTGATAAATCATAGGCTTTTTATTTTTTGAAAATTATTAAGTCAAATAAAAGAATGCTAATACATATAATTAATTAAGTTTATAAGAGAGTATAATCTTAGTTCATATAAATAGGGGATGGAAAGGGGAATAATATGCAAAAATTTAACAATACGTCAGAAATAGAACCTTTAAAAGATTTTTTAGGTCAAGATAGAGCAGTAACAGCTATGGAACTGGGTTTAAAAATAAATAATCCTGCTTATAACATATATATAGCAGGTGACCCTGGAACAGGAAAAAGCACTTATACCATGAAAATATTAGATGAATGTTCTAAAGATAAAAATAGCCATAAAGATTGGTGTTATGTATATAATTTCGATAATCCAAGAGAGCCTATTGTAATAAGTTTAGAAAGAGGCATGGGAAAAATATTTAAAGATGATATAGAAGAAATGATAGATAAATTGTTTGAAGAAATAAAAGAAGCATTTGATAGTGAAGAATATGAGGTAAATAAAAATACATTATTGGAAGAATATGAAATGCAAAAGGAAGATTTAATTAAAAAGATAAAAACTTATGGTGAAGAAAAAGGATTTAAGCTTAAAAGTAGTAAAGTGGGGATGGTTTTTGTTCCTTTAAATGAGAATTTTGAAGATGAAGTATCTTCTGAAGAATTTTTTAAAATAAAAAAAGAACTAGAAAATATGGCAATAAAGGTAGTTTATCAGATAAGAGAAATTGAGGAAAATATAAAAACTATAATGATTGAAATAGAAGATGAAGTTGGGAAATTAGTTGTGGATCCGCATATTCAAGAGCTAAAAGCAAAATATGAAAACTATGATAAAATTGTAAATTATATTAATAAAGTTAGAGAAGATATATTAAAAAATTTAGAACTATTTTACTTAGATGATGAGGAACTTAGGGAATATTATAATAAGGATTCTTTCTTAAAATATGCAGTAAATTTATTTGTAGATAATGAAAATAATGAAACAGCACCTATTATTGTTGAATCAAATCCAAGTCCATCAAATTTATTTGGTAAGGTTGAGTATGATTATAATAGTGGTAATATAAAAACTGATTTTACGAAAGTCTTTTCTGGATCTTTGCAAAAATCTAACGGAGGATATTTAGTTCTGTACGCTCAACAACTTTTATCTTATCCTCTATCATGGGAACTTTTAAAAAAAGCTATACAGTCGCAAAAAATTCCTATGGAGACAAAAGTATCAATAGAACCTGAAGAAATACCATTAAATTTGAAAATTATATTAATTGGAAGTAACTATATTTATGATGTACTTTATAGATATGATAGTGAATTTAGTAAATGTTTTAAAATGTTTGTAGATTTTGATAATGAAATGGATAGAAGTGAAGTTACAGAATATGGAATGGCAAAATTCATAGCATTTCAATGTGAAAAAAACAAATTGAAGCATTTTACTTATGAAGCTGTGGAGGATGTTATAAAACATAGTACTAGATTAGTAGGAAGTAAGAAAAAGCTATCAACAGATTTTAATAAATTACTTGAGATAATAACAGAAGCAGATATTTTTGCGAAACTAGAAAATAAAGACTTTGTGGAAAAGAAACATGTGGAAATAGCTATCTTAGAAAAGCGTAAGCGTTTAAATAAAATAGAAAACAAGATTGATGAATTTATTGAAGATAATACAATAATGATTGATACTGAAGGTAGTAGAGTTGGAGTGATAAATGGATTATCAGTTCTTGGTATGGGAGAATATTCATTTGGAAGACCGTCAAGAATTAGTGTAACTACTAGTATGGGAAATAAAGGTATAGTAAATATAGAAAGAGAAGTAAAAATGAGTGGAGCAATACACAATAAAGGAGTACTTATTTTGCAAGGTTATTTAGCAGAACAATTTGCACAGGAATACCCTTTATCAGTAAATGCATACATTTGTTTTGAACAAAATTATGGGGGAATAGATGGTGATAGTGCTACCTTAGCAGAACTATGTGCATTACTATCTTCTTTAAGTGAAATACCAATAAAACAAAATATAGCAATTACAGGATCTTTAAACCAAAAGGGAGAAATACAAGTTGTTGGTGGAATAACAGAAAAAATTGAGGGATTTTATAATGTATGTAAAAAAAGGGGATTTAAAGATAAAGTGTATGGTGTGATTTTGCCAAAAGATAATATGGATAATCTAATTCTTTCGGATGAAATGGAAAAAACAATAAAAGATGGATGTTTTAAAATTTATCCTGTGAGCAAAATAGAAGAAAGTGTAGAAATTTTAACGAATAAAATGTTTGAGGACATCAAAAATTTGGTAAAAGAAAAACTAGATAGTTATAATAAGTTAAGAGAACCAAAAAAGGAATAAATAAATTGATATAATAAAAAGCAAGAACTTAATAAGTTTTTGCTTTTTTAATACAAAAAATCAAAAAATTGAGAGTTATTACTTTGTTATAGATTGACTAATTTGATAGATAATAAAAGTAAAAGATAAAATAAGGGGGAAAATAAATGAAAGATGTAAATAAAATATTAGATAAGTTAGAGGAAATTTATCCAGATGCTCATTGTGAATTAGAGCATACTACAGCTTTTGAATTATTAATAGCTACTATATTATCTGCGCAGTGTACTGATGTTAGAGTTAATATGGTAACAAGGGAACTTTTTAAGAAGTACAATAAGCCAGAGGATTTTGTAAATTTATCTGAAGAGGAAATAATGGAAGAAATAAAAACTTGTGGTCTCTACAAAAGTAAAGGCAAAAAAATTAAGGCTACATCAGAAATGATATGTAGAGATTATAGTGGTGAAGTTCCAGATACTTTAGAGGAATTAACAAAACTTCCTGGTGTGGGAAGGAAAACAGCGGATGTAGTGCTAAGCAATGCATTTAATAAAGATGCTATAGCAGTAGATACGCATGTTTTTAGAGTTTCAAATAGGATAGGTATTGTTCATACAAAAACTCCGGAAAAAACTGAGTTTGCACTCATGGATGTTATACCAAAACACAGGTGGTCTCATTCTCATCATGTATTAATATTTCATGGTAGAAGAATGTGCAAAGCAAGAAAACCAGAATGCGAGTTATGCCCAATAAAAGATGATTGTAATTTTTATCAAGGAAAGGAATGATACTCTTGAAAAAACTTAAGATTGCAATATTTTTATCATTATTAATTGTATCCTTAAGCAATGTAGTCTTAAGTAATGCAATTGAACTGGAAGGAAAAATACACAAAAATATTTATGTTAGAGATATTGATTTATCTAATTTAACAAAAGAAGAAGCTGAGGAAAAAATCAATAAAATACTTAATGATAATAATTCTTTTTCGTTAAATTTTAATGGGGAAAAATATGTTTTTTCTAAAAATGATATAGGAACAGATTATAATGTAAAAGAAGTAGTTGAGAAAGCATATAGTATTGGCAGAGATAAAGGCATTATAGCTAATATAAAGACTAAAAGTAGTTTGACTATGGGGAAAAAGGTAATACTAGATTATAGTATTGCTTATGATGAAAAAAAATTAGATAAATATTTAAAAGAGTTGAATAAAAAAATATATATAAAACCCAAAAATGCAACTATAAGAATAGCAAATGGTAAAATCATTGTAACTAAAGAAAAATATGGATATGAATTAAATAAAGGCGAATTAAAAAATACAATAATTAAAAAAATAAAAGACTTAGATAATGAAGATGAAATTATACCCACTTTATCAGTTAAGCCATTTTATTCTTATAGTGATTTAAGTAAAATTAATACGTCTTTAGGAAGTTTTGAAACTTATTTTAATGCCAACAATTATAATAGATCAAATAATATTAAATTAGCAGCAAACGCAACTAGCAATATATTATTAGACAAGGGAGAAATATTTTCTTTTAATTCATATATACAAAAATCTCATATTAATAAGTATTTAAAGGAAGCTCCTGTAATAATAAATGGAAAACAAGAAAAAGGAATAGGAGGAGGTATGTGTCAAGTATCGAGTACCATTTATAATGCAGCTTTATATTCTGGCATGAAAATCATTAATGTGAGAAATCATTCTATACCAAGTCCTTATATTGAAAAGGGAAGAGATGCTACTGTATCAGGTGGAACTATAGACTTAAAATTTTCAAATAAATTTGATAGTCCTATTTTAATACACAATCAGATTATAGGTAATAAGATTGTTTGTACTATTTATGGAAATAAAAAAGATGATAAAGATATTGAAGTTACAACAGAAACTACTGATATACTTCATAATAGGATAATTAGAAAAAATAGTGAAAAATATGAATTAGGCATAAAAACTATTGAACAAGAAGGTAGAAAAGGATATAAAGTTCAAACTTACAGGGTGTACAAAAGTACATTGGGAAACAAAACAGAATATATAGGTGAAAGCTATTATCCACCTCAGGATAGAATTATTGTATATGGAACAAGAGAGCTAAGAAAGTAAAGAGCAAAAAAGCAACTTTAATTAGGGGGATTTTCTGTTATAATGTATTTAGGAAAATATTGAAGTTGCTTAAAATTAAGCAAAATTGATAGATTAGTTAATTTAAACGGAGGAGCGTTATGTCAATAAACGTAGTATTAGTAGAACCTGAAATACCTCAAAATACAGGCAATATAATAAGAACTTGCGCTAATACAGGTGCAACTTTACACTTAATAAAACCTCTAGGTTTTTCATTGGAAGATAAATATTTAAAAAGAAGTGGATTAGATTATTGGGATATATCTGACATAAGATACTATGACAGCTTAGAGGAACTATTTGAAAAATACCCTGAAGGAAAGTATTTCTATTCTACGACGAAAACGAATCAATCTCATTCAGACATGAAATTTGAGGATGGTTGCTTTTTAGTTTTTGGAAAAGAAACAAAGGGATTACCAGAAACTTTATTAGCAGAAAATAAAGAAACATGTATGAGAATACCTATGGTAAAATTAGAAAAGGCAAGATCTTTAAATTTATCAAATTCAGTTGCGATAGTTGTTTATGAAGCTTTAAGACAAATTGGTTATCCGAATATGAGATAATTATAAATATAATTATAATGACAAAGAAAGGAGATTAACGGGATGAATGATATTAAAATAATATGTGATAGTTTATCTGATGTTAACAAAGAGTACTTAGAAAAGTACGATATAGATGTGGTACCACTAACACTTATACTTAATGGAAAAGAATATAGAGATAGTATAGATATGCAACCAGAGGAATTTTATAAGGTTTTAAGGGAGGAAAATGTATATCCAAAAACTTCTCAAGCTACTTATGCTCAGTTTAAAGAAACTTTTGATAAATATACAAAAGATGGGAAGAAAATATTATATATATCGGGATCAGCAGCCGCTACAGGTACATATCAAAGCGCTATAATGGCTAAAAATGATACTGAAGGAGAAATATATATATATGATAGTAATAATTTAACTTTTGGAGCAGGTTTCTTTGTCGTTAAAGCAGCTGAAATGATAAATGAAGGTAAAACAATAGAAGAAGTGTTTAAAGTTTTAGATGAAATTAAAGAAAAATATATTCTTATGTTTTCAGTAGATACTTTAGAATATCTAAAAAAAGGTGGAAGAATATCTTCTACTAAAGCAACTGTAGGTAGTTTATTAAATATAAAACCTATATTAGAGGTTAAGGACGGGCTAGTTTCTCAAGTAGGTCAAGTTAGAGGAAAGAAAAATGTATTAAGTAAAATGATTGAATGTATTAAAGAGAGATTAGGAGACGATTTAGAGCAAGAAGAAGTTTACATAGGATATAGTGACGATTTAAAAGAAAGAGAAAAACTTACTGAAATAGCTAAGGAATTATTTAAACCTAAGAAAATAGGATATTTTATAATAGGAACTTGTGTCGGAGCACATTCGGGTCCTGGTGTAGGTGGAATATTGGTATTTAAAAAGTAGATAAATTAAGGAGGTATTAATACCTCTTTTTTTATGTAAAAATATTCAGTTAAATATGTATAAATATGTAATAAAATGTAAAAATATTCTGGAAACAAAATATTAATATGTAAATAAATTATAATATAGTATAGCATATTTAGAAAAATAACCAATAATTTGATGAAAAATGTAAAAAAACTTTAAAATAGTATAGATAAAATATCAAAAATAGTATAAAATAAAAAACATAAGAGACGAAATACTTATATTTTCAGGAGGGACTTATGAAATTAAAAAAATTAGTAGCTTTATCACTAACAATGGTAATGTCTGTAGGATTATTAGTTGGATGTGGATCTAATAAAGACGAAGCATCAAAGAAGGTAGTAAAAATAGGTATGATAACTGATGTTGGTGGGGTGCATGATGAATCATTCAACCAATCTTCATGGGAAGGTTTGCAAGCAGTTGAAAAAGAGTTAGGAAAAGATAAAATTGAAGTTAAAGTTTTAGAATCAAAACAAGACTCAGATTACGACTCAAATATAGATCAATTTATAGATCAAGAAATGGACTTAATAATAGGTGTTGGATATAAATTAGATAAAGCTATAGAAAAGGCATCTAAAGCTTATCCAGATCAACAATTTGCAATAATAGATTACGCTTACGAAAAACAACCAGAAAATGTAACTTCTTTATTATTTGAAGATAACGCTTCTTCTTACTTAACAGGATTAATAGCTGGTAAAATGACAAAGACTAACAAAGTTGGTTTTATAGGTGGTATGAAAGGAGTAGTTATATCTAAATTCGAAAATGGATTTAAAGCTGGTGTTAAAGATGCTAACCCAAAAGCAAAAATATCAGTACAATATGCAAATAGCTTCTCTGATCAAGCTTTAGGAAAATCTATAGCGAATTCAATGATTAAAAATGGTGTAGACGTAGTATTCCCAGCTGCAGGTGCTGTTGGAACTGGTGCTATAGAATCAGTTAAAGAAAATGGAAAAATGGCTATAGGTGTTGATAGAGACCAAAATGGATTAGCTCCAGATAACGTAATAACTTCAGCTATGAAAAATATAGATGTTGCTGTTGGTAACTTAGCAAAATCATTTGTTGATGGATCTTATAAATCAGGTGAAGTTATAATAGGTTCATTAGCAACAGGAGGAGTTGGTATAGCTCCAACTTCAGACAAAAATGTTCCAGCTGACGTATTAGAATATGTTGATGCTAAAACTAAAGAAATAGTTGACGGAAAAATAAAAGTTCCAGCAACTGATAAAGAATACAAAGAATTATACGAAAAATAAAAATCCTAGGGTATAAATTCTTAAAATACATATTCCACCAAAGAATATATATTCTCTGGTGGAATATTTTTTTTATATAATATTCAACTACAATAAATAATGTAATACATATAATGAAAATATATTAAATTCTTATAATTGTTGGCATAAAGTATATAAAATGATATAATTGTTTAGTTAAATATTATACACTAATTACAATATAATGTTTAAGTGATACACTAATTAACAATAGAAATGGTTAAAAATCATATAATATTTTATCTGATAAATATGAAATCTATAAAAATTAATTTGGCTTAACAAATAGATTATATGATTTATGGATAATATATAGATATATTATCCGTTTTTTTATTATGAAAAATATGGTCAGACAAGGAGGGCAAAAAAAGCTATGAATAACAATAGCATCGACTACAGTCAAAAAGTTGTTGAAATGAAAAATATAACTAAAAAATTCGGCGACTTCATAGCAAATGACAACATTAATTTGACTGTGCATAAAGGAGAAGTACATGCGCTTTTAGGAGAAAATGGAGCAGGTAAGTCTACTCTTATGAATATATTATATGGACTTTATAATCCTACATCAGGAGAGATTTATATTAATGGTGAATTAGTAGATATAAGCAACCCAAATGTAGCAATATCAAAAGGTATAGGTATGGTTCATCAACATTTTATGCTTGTTCAACCATTTACAGTAGCTGAAAATATAGTACTAGGAACAGAACCAACAAAAAATGTAGGTGCTCTAGATATAAAAAAAGCCATAGATGATGTTAAAGAAATATCGGCAAAGTATGGATTATTCGTTGATCCTATGGCTAGAATTGAAGATATAACAGTAGGTATGCAACAAAGAGTTGAAATATTAAAGGCATTATATAGAGGTGCAGAAACTTTAATTCTTGATGAGCCCACAGCAGTTTTAACTCCACAAGAAATAATAGAGCTTATTAATATTATTAGAAATCTAACAAAAGAAGGTAAGTCAGTAATAATAATCACTCATAAACTTAAAGAAATAAAATCTATAGCTGATCACTGTACTGTAATTAGAAGAGGTAGATACATAGACACTGTAAAAGTATCAGATGTAACTGAAAATGACTTAGCAGAAAAAATGGTAGGTAGAGAAGTTAATTTCAAGGTTGACAAAAAAGAAGCAAATCCAACTAAAACAGTTTTATCGATTAGAGACTTAGTAGTAAAAGACAATAGAAGAATAAGAGTTGTTGATGGGTTATCTTTAGAAGTAAAAGCTGGAGAAATACTTGGAATAGCTGGTATAGACGGAAATGGTCAATCGGAATTAGTTGAAGCACTTACTGGTCTTAGAAACGTTGAGTCTGGTCTTATAGAAATAAATGGACAGGCAGTAGTAAATAACAAACCAAAGCAAATCTTCAAAAAGGGAATAAAGAACATCCCTGAGGATAGACAAAAGAGAGGTCTTGTTTTAGATTATACAGTTGCGGAAAATGTTGTTTTACAAAATTACAAGGAAAATAAATACTCTAAAAATGGAATATTAAATACAGAAGCAATTAATAAAAAAGCTGAAGAAATAATTAAAAGGTTTGATGTTAGACCAAATGATCTTAATGCTAAAGCAAGAGGATTATCAGGTGGTAACCAACAAAAGGTAATTATAGGTAGAGAAGTAACAAATATAGAAGCTTCTAGAGAAAACAGTCATGAACCACAATTATTAATAGCTACTCAACCAACAAGAGGATTAGATGTAGGTGCTATAGAGTTCGTTCATAAATCATTAGTTGACCAAAGAGATGCTGGAAATGGAGTTCTTTTAGTATCTTTAGAACTTGATGAAGTTATGAATGTTTCTGATAGAATAGCAGTTATTTACGAAGGACAAATAGTGGGTATATTAGATGCAAAAAATGCAGATGAAAATACACTTGGAATGATGATGGCAGGAGGTGACTGTAATGGAAAATAGCTTAAAAACTAAGAAAAAATCTTTTATAGATGATGCTGTTAAGTTTTCATTCTTATCAATCCTTCTAGGTTTGCTTGTTGGAGCAATAGTTCTTATTATTTCAGGAAACAACCCTATAGAAGCTTATGGAGCTATGATAGAAGGTATAATTGGAAAGCCAAAATATATAGCATGGACTATAATAAAGGCGACACCATATATTCTTACAGGTCTTTCTATAGCGTTTGCTTTTAAAACAGGATTATTTAACATAGGTGCAGAAGGTCAGTTTATAATAGGCGCATTAGTTGCAACAGTGGTAGGATATAGCATTAATTTACCAGCTGTAATTCATATTCCATTAACAATAATTTTAGCAGGTCTTGCAGGAGGGCTTTGGGGTTCAATAGCAGGTTTCCTAAAATCTAAGTTTGGAATAAACGAGGTTATAGCAACAATAATGTTAAACTGGATTGCTTTTTATTTAAGTAACTTCATGGTATCAAATTCGTTTATATCAGTGCCAAACAGTGAAGCTTCAGTAAATATACAAGATAGTGCAAGCATAGGTATAGATTGGTTAAAAGGTATAGTTGGACCAGCTACTAGTGTTAACTGGGGTATAATTATATCAATAGTATTAGTATTTGTAATATGGTTTATATTAACAAAAACTACTTTAGGTTTTGAGCTTAGAGCAGTTGGTCACAATAAAGATGCAGCAGAATATGCTGGGATAGATGTTGGTAAATCAATATTAAAGTCAATGGCTATAGCAGGTTTATTAGCTGGAGTTGCAGGTGCAATACAAGTTATGGGTGTAACTCATAATATAACAGTTCTTGCAGCACAAGAAGGATATGGATTTGATGGTATAGCTGTTGCCTTAATAGCAAACAGTAATCCAATAGGAGTAATATTCTCAGGACTATTATTTGGTGCATTCAAATACGGTGGAATAAAAATGCAATCTGTTGGAGCACCATCAGAAGTAATAAATATAGTTATAGGATCCATAGTGTTCTTTATCGCATTAAGTAATGGATTAAGAATGTTATATATAAAAATGAAACAAAAGAAAGCAAAAGGGGGTAACGCATAATGCAAGATTTAGCGATTATAATTAGTACAACGTTAATGTATTCAACTCCCCTTATATATACAGCACTAGGCGGAGTATTCTCTGAAAACTCAGGTATAGTTAATATAGGTTTAGAAGGTATGATGACAATAGGAGCATTTGCAGGGGCAGCAGCTGGCTTTCTAACAGGTAATCCTTGGTTAGCTTTCTTAGTAGGAGGATTAGCCGGAGCATTATTTGCTTTAATACATGCTTTTGCAACTATTAACTTTAATGCAGACCATACAATATCAGGTGTTGCAATAAACTTATTAGCTCCAGGTTTTGCTTTATTTATATCTAAAATAATGTTTGATGGAGCAACTACAACTCCAACAATACCAATGGAAAATAAAATACCAAGAATATTTAATGGTACATTTCCAGCAGGTAGTGTATTAGATACAATATTTAATAACTACGCAACTGTATACCTTGCATTTATATTAGTAATAGTAGCATACTATGTTTTATATAAAACTAAATTTGGTCTTAGGATAAGATCAGTTGGTGAGCATCCAGGTGCTGCAGATACATTAGGAATAAATGTTTCTAGAGTAAGATATAGTGGAGTTTTAATATCTGGATTTTTAGCAGGGCTTGGTGGAGCTTCAATGTCACTTGCATTAGTTTCTTCATTTAGACCTACATTAGTATCTGGACAAGGGTATATAGCTATGGCGGCTGTTATATTCGGAAAATGGAGACCTCAATGGGCAGCACTTGCTTGCTTATTATTTGGTTTCTCAACAGCGTTATCTGTATACTTCGGAAGTCCAACATTACCGTTTACAATAAATGAAAACTTATTATCTATGATACCTTATGTTGTAACATTAATAATATTAGTATTGTTTGTTAAGAGTTCTAAGGCTCCTTCAGCTTTAGGTAATCCTTACAAAAAAGGTGAAAGATAATTAATTTAAAGCTATGAAAATTAAATTTTCATAGCTTTTTTATGTATAGAAAAATATATTTAATTTCAACTTATAAAATTTTAAAAAATGTTTAATAATATAACTATCGGTAAAATTATAAATAATTTATCGGGGTAAAGTGTATTAAAACCATGACAATACAATAAAAAAACAATGTATTAAACTAGAATAAGTTTCTTTTAATTATTTGGAAGGGGCGATACAATGACAGACAGAATGATGCAAATAAGTTTTTTACCCCAAGATATAGGACTAATTAAAGAATTTTTCCATGGAAAGAATTACTCTAAAATGATTAGTTATGATAAAACTTTAGACAGTGCATATGTAGATATGTCTAAAATGAAAAGTTGTGACACACTTTGCTCTGGTATTACAGATTTAATAATAAGTTTAATAAAAGAAAGAGATTTAAAAGAATACATATGGAAAACTTACACTAATATAAGTGAAGAGGATAAAAAAAGTGTATATATAGAAGCTGTAAATTTATTTGACAAAAAAGAAGATTTTATAAAAGAAACTATATATAGTAAAGTAAATGAATTTATTATAGAAAATAACGATTTAAATTTAGAAGGATTTGTTAAATTCAGAATGAAAGATTTTATTAGTTATATTTCTATATTAAGTGATATTGCAATGGAAGAACATTTAATAAAAAGGGATAAAAAAGAATTTCTAGATTCTTTAAGATATTTTATCGATATACAAGAAGAAAAGATGGAACTACTTAGAATTACAATTATGAAAGATGGTAACTTTGTACTAAGTGATGAAAATGGAAGAGAGGTTGAAAACCTTAATAATGAAGAGATTATGAATCTTGCTAAATCAGAAGATTTAAATAACGAAGATATTTTAATAAGTGCAATAATGACATTATGCCCTAAGAAAATAGAAATACTTGATAATTCAAACAATAATAAGTCAAAAGATATTATAGAAATGGTGAACTTATTATTTGAAGGAAAGGTAACGGTAATATATAGTAATTAATTATTATATTATGGTTGAATGATAAATACCTATCTGATATAATTAAAATTAATTAAAAATAGTGCGATGAAGAGACAAAGTAAAATAGATAAATTGTTTTACAGAGAAGATGAGCCTTGGCTGTGAGCTCGTCCAAAATAATCCTATTTGAAAACTAACTTGGAGCAGAATTTAGTAGCATGTATATGCGAAAGTATTCGGTTGACAACCTTATAGTCATCAAGAGGATATGTATATTATATATATCAACTTGGGTGGAACCACGAGATATAACTCGTCCCAATTTTTATGGGACGAGTTTTTTTATTGTTAAAATAATATATTTTAGGAGGAAAAATTATGATAAAAGTTACATTAAAAGACGGATCAGTAAAAGAATTTGAAAATGAACTTTCTGTCTTAGAAATTGCGAAATCAATAAGTGAAGGCTTAGCAAGAGCCGTTGTTTCAGCATCTGTTAATGATGAAGTAGTAGGACTTGACCATGTGGTTAAGGAAGATTGTACATTAAACTTATTTAAGTTTGATGATGCAGAAGGAAAAGATGTTTTTAGACATACTTCTGCACATATGTTAGCACAAGCTATAAAAAGATTATATCCTAAGGCTAAATTTGCTATAGGACCAAGCATAGAAAATGGATTCTACTATGATATAGATTTAGAAGAAAGATTAACTATGGAAGATCTTGCAAAACTTGAAGCAGAAATGAAAAAAATAGCTAAAGAAGATCAAAAACTTGAAAGATTTGAATTACCAAAAGAAGAAGCTCTATCTTGGGCTAAAGAAAATGGTGAAATATACAAAGAAGAGTTAATAAATGATTTACCAGAAGGTGAAATAATATCATTCTACAAACAAGGTGATTTCACTGATTTATGTAGAGGACCACACTTATCATCTACTAAAAAAGTAAAAGCTGTTAAATTACTTAGTGTAGCAGGTGCTTACTGGCGTGGAGACGAAAAGAACAAAATGCTTCAAAGAATCTATGGTATATCTTTTGAAAAGAATAAAGATTTAGAAGAATACCTACATTTATTAGAAGAAGCTAAGAAAAGAGACCACAGAAAATTAGGTAAAGAATTAGACTTATTCTTTATACCAGAAGAAGGTCCAGGATTCCCTCTATTCTTGCCAAAAGGTATGGAATTAAAAAATGCTTTATTAAAATATTGGAGAGAAATACATAGACAAGATGGATATGTAGAAATAGAAACTCCTATTATATTAAATCAAAAATTATGGGAAACTTCAGGCCACTGGTATAACTACAAAGAAAATATGTACACTGTAAATATAGATGAAGAACTATTTGCTATAAAACCAATGAACTGCCCTGGTTCTTTAATATACTATAATGCTAAACCGCATTCATATAAAGAGTTTCCAATGAAGGTTGCAGAACTTGGTAGAGTCCATAGACATGAATTATCAGGGGCTTTACATGGGCTTATGAGAGTTAGAGCATTCACTCAAGATGATGCTCATATATTCATGTTACCAGAGCAAATAAAAGAGCAAATAAAAGGTGTTGTAGACTTAATAGACAAAGTTTATAAGACTTTTGGATTTGAATATCATTTAGAATTATCTACTAGACCAGAAAAATCTATGGGATCTGATGAAGATTGGGAAGCAGCAGAAAATGGTTTAAGAGAAGCTTTAGAAGAATTAAACTTACCTTATGTACTAAATGAAGGTGACGGAGCATTCTATGGACCAAAAATCGACTTCCACTTAAAAGACTGTTTAGGAAGAACATGGCAATGTGGTACTATTCAATTAGATATGCAATTACCTCAAAGATTTGATATATCATATATTGGACAAGATGGTGAAAAACATAGACCTGTTATGATACACAGAGTTGCTCTTGGAAGTATAGAAAGATTTATAGGAATATTAATAGAGCAATATGCTGGTAAATTCCCAGTATGGTTAGCTCCAACTCAAGTTAAAATATTACCTATATCAGACAAATATATGGACTATGCAAATGAAGTTAAAAAAGCTTTATTTGATGCAGGTGTAAGAGTTGAAATGGATGATAGAGCAGAAAAAATAGGATTCAAAATAAGAGAAGCACAACTTCAAAAAGTACCTTATATGCTAGTTGTAGGAGAAAAGGAATCTGCAGAAAATCAAGTAGCTGTTAGATCAAGAGATAAAGGCGAAATGGGAAGCATGAACTTAAATGATTTCGTATCTATGGTAGTAAAAGAAGATGAAGAAAGAGTTAATATAGTTCAACAATAATTAATAAAATAGAAATAACCTAGGATTTTAATCCTAGGTTATTTCTATTTCTAGCAAGGCTCTTTTTGAATTAATGATTGCAATTCTTCTAAAGTCATAGTCTCCTTATCGTATAAATGATTAGCAACAATGTTTAAATCATTTATATTTTCTTTTAATAATTTTAAAGTTTCTTTATAGCAATGTTCAACAATTTGATTGGCTTCTTTTTGAACCTGTTGTGACATAAAAGATTTTGAGTTGCCTTCTATTGTCATAAAGCCTAATTTACTCATACCATATTCGCAAACCATTTGATCTGCAATGTCGGTAACTTTCTTTAAGTCATCTTTGGCTCCTGTAGATAAATGGTTAAAGATAATTTCTTCTGCGGCTTTTCCAGCTAGTAATATTTTGATTTTACCTATTAACTCTTCTTTTGTATAAATATATCTATCTTCATCTGGGAGCTGAAGTACATATCCTAGGGCCTCGCCACGAGGAACGATAGATATTTTCTGTATAGGGCAAATATTTACAATATTGCTAACTAAGGCATGGCCAGCTTCATGATAAGAAACAATTTTCTTTTCTTTTTCAATTAATACAGAGTTTTTTTGCTCTATGCCAGCAATTACTCTTTCTATAGCCTTATCGAAATGATAATTTGTGATTTCACTACTGTTGTCCCTTACTGCAAATATAGCGGCTTCGTTAGCTATATTTGCTAAATGTGCACCATTAAAACCATGAGTTTTACGAGCTAATAATTTTAAATCAACATCTTTATGTAATGGTTTATTCTTTGTATGAACTTTTAAAATTTCATATCTACTATTATAGTTAGGCGAATTGATACGTATATGTCTATCAAATCGTCCAGGTCTTAATAAAGCTTCGTCTAATAAATCTAGTCTATTTGTTGCACCGACTATTATAATATTGTCATCTTTATTAAAGCCATCCATTTCTACAAGTAGTTGATTTAGTGTTTGATCTTTTTCGTTGTTACTTTCAGAATGTCTTCTAGCTCCTATGGCATCAATTTCATCAATAAATATAATGCTTGGAGCTTCTTTTCTAGCTTTTTCGAAAAGAGTTCTTACTCTTTTAGCGCCTACACCAACGTATTTTTCAACAAATTCAGAACCTGTTACATTAAAGAAGGATGAATCTGTTTCTCCGGCAACAGCAGATGCTAGAAGTGTTTTTCCTGTACCAGGAGGACCATAAAATAATATTCCTTTTGGTATTTTCGCACCCATTTTTATATATTTGTCAGGAGACTTCATAAAGTCTACAACTTCGAATAGTTCTTCTTTTACTTCATCAAGTCCTGCCACATCTCTAAATGTGGTTTTGGGTTTACTGCTATTATGATCTTCAGAGCAGTTTTCTTTTTCCAGTTTTGTCTGAGCAAATACAGGAACTGGATTATTGATTTTTTTCAAAAAATTATTTATAATGTTCATATTAAACCACCTTTGAGGGATATAATTATTACTTACTTTATATTTTCCAAAGATGTAAAAATTTATTATAGAAATTTTAAAAAATAAACTTTTACATTAAGAGTATTGTCATAAAAGAAAGCTTAGAAACAGAAAAACTATAAATTTAATATATAGAAAAAAAATAAAAAAAATAGTTGACAAATAGCTCAAATGAGCGTATATTATATGGAGTAGTGATTAAAACTACAAAAAATGATTAGTAAAATAAGAAGAAGTCCGTTCTCGCCTTACGCCACAGGTTAGTAAGGTTAATATAAGTTTAGTTTATGTGTATTTCACAAACTAAGTGTAATTTTGACTTATATAGCGGATGATATTCAATCATTCGCTTTTTATTTTATATAAAACAATTTGGAGGTGTCCTACAATTAGCAAAGAATTATCAATCAATGATCAAATAAAAGATAAGGAATTAAGAGTTCTTTCAGAAACTGGAGAGCAGTTAGGGATTATGTCTTCTAGAGAAGCTCAAGCTATGGCAAATAGTAAAAACTTAGATTTAGTGAAAATATCACCAAATGCTAAGCCACCTGTTTGTAAAATAATGGACTATGGTAAGCATAAGTACGAACAATCTAGAAAAGAAAAAGAAGCTAGAAAAAATCAAAAAACTATAACAGTTAAAGAAATAAGACTTAGACCAGGTATTGAGGCTAATGATTTAAATACAAAAGCTAATAATGCTATAAAATTCCTTAAAAAAGGAGATAAAGTAAAAGTTGAACTTCGATTTAGAGGAAGAGAACTTGGACATAAAGATATCGGTAAAGAAGTTATGCTTAAATTTATTGATATAGTTAAAGAGTTTGGAGAACCAACAAAAGCCCCTGCATTTGAAGGGAATAACATGGTTGTAATTATAGATCCAAAAAAATAGATGATTAACTGAGAGGAGGAATTTATCATGCCAAAAATGAAAACTCATAGAGGAGCAGCTAAAAGATTCAAGAAAACTGGAAGCGGAAAATTAAAGAGAGCTAAGGCTTTCAAAAGTCATATATTAACTAAGAAATCAGCTAAAACTAAAATGAACTTAAGACAATCTGCTATAGTTAGCAAAGGTGATGCTGAAAGAATAGCACAATTATTACCATACTAAGAAGCAATTAATTAAACTTAAGTAATAGAATCGAAAATGAAAGACAACACACATAAGAATAAAGGAGGTCATGAACATGGCAAGAGTAAAAAAAGCAATGAACGCTCGTAAGAAGCATAAAAAAGTGTTAAAACTTGCAAAAGGATTCAGAGGATCTAGAAGCAAATTATATAGACCAGCTAACAATTTCGTAATGAAAGCATTAAAAAATGCTTATATAGGTAGAAAGTTAAAGAAGAGAGACTTCAGAAAACTTTGGATACAAAGAATAAATGCAGCTGCTAGAATGAATGGAATATCTTATTCAAGATTAATGAATGGATTAAAATTAGCAGGTGTTGAAGTTAACAGAAAAATGTTATCTGAAATGGCAATAAACGATCCACAAGGATTTGCTAAATTAGTAGAAGTTGCTAAAGCTAAATTAGCTTAATAGCTTCATATTATAATGAATACTAAGCATCTATAAGAGACAATAGTCGTTATAGATGCTTTTTTGCATAGATATCTTAAATTGCTAGAATAATAAGATAGAAGGTTAAAAATAATTAATATAGTATAATGTTGTTATTAGCTAGTAATTGTTTTATAATATTGGGATAGTTAAAATTCTTATAAATAAAGGAGGGGTAGACAGAATTGAAAACCATGTTAAAAAAGCTACTTAAAAAAGCAAATACTATGAAACCAGCACAAGTAATGGTTATAGGATTTGGGGTAGTGATATTATTTGGTGGACTTATATTAAATTTACCCATAGCTGCAAAGAGTGGGAAAAGTGTTGGACTTTTAAATGCATTATTTACATCCACTTCTGCCGTATGTGTTACAGGATTGATTGTAGTAGATACAAGCACTTACTGGAATGAATTTGGTCAACTGGTTATTATAAGCTTAATTCAAATTGGTGGATTAGGATTTATGACCATGGCAACCATGTTTTCTCTATTAACAGGAAAGAAAATAAATTTAAGGGAAAGATTACTAATACAAGAATCGCTAAATCAAAAAGACTTGTCAGGTCTTGTAAAACTTACGAGATACATAATTATGATGACCTTTGCTATTGAAGGTATAGGAGCTGTATTATTATCTATGGTATTCATACCTAAGTTAGGATTAATAAAAGGTATATGGTACAGTATATTTCATTCCATATCAGCATTTTGTAATGCGGGGTTTGACTTAATGAGTCCAATATCGGGTGAATATTCATCATTAACGTATTTTGTTAATAATTCATTAATAAATCTTGTGATTTGTGGGTTAATTATACTTGGAGGGATAGGGTTCCCTGTTTTATTAGATGTAATAAATAATAAAAAATACTCTAAACTAAATGTACATTCTAAAATAGTTATAAACACTACTGCAATACTTATTGCCATAGGATTTTTATTTATATTTATTGTAGAGTTCAATAATAAAGGCTCCCTAGGTGGGCTTAATATGAAGGAAAAATTATTATCTTCGTTATTCCAATCAGTAACACTTAGGACAGCTGGATATACTACTATAGATTTAACTTTATTAAAAGAAAGTACACTATTCTTAATGATAATTTTAATGCTTATAGGGGCATCTCCAGCATCAACAGGTGGAGGTCTTAAGACAACTACTGTTGCTACTTTATTTTTAACAGTAAAATCATTTATTTTGGGCAAAGAAGATATAGAAGTCTATCAAAGAAGAATAAGTAGTACAACAGTTAGAAAATCACTAGGGATTTTCTTTATAGGTGTATTTGTAGCACTATTTGGTACATTAGTGCTTACTATAGTAAGTCCAGGATTTTCCCTACTTGAATCTGCATTTGAAGTAGTATCGGCATTTGCTACTGTAGGATTAAGTCTAGGAGGAACACCTACATTAACAGCCTTTGGAAAAATAATAATAATGATATTAATGTTCTTAGGAAGAGTCGGATCTCTTACTATTTTCATAGCATTACTTTCTAGAAGTAATAAAATGAAATCAAAAGTTAGATATGCAGAAGGAAAGATAATAGTAGGATAAGAATTATAAGCTTGAAAGGATGAAATTTATGAAACAGTATATAGTTATAGGGTGTGGAAGATTTGGTTCATCTCTTGCCACAACTATGAATTTATTAGGCCACCAAGTTATGGCTATAGATAAAAGTGAAGAAATAATTCAAAATTTATCAGATAAAGTTACTCATGTGGCAGCAGTAGATGTTACAGATGAATATGCTTTAAGATCTTTAGGATTAGGCAATTTTGATGTGGCTATAATAGCAATAGGATCTGATATAAGAGCATCTATAATGGCTACTCTTATAGCTAAGGAAATGGGTGTAGAGCAAGTAGTATGTAAGGCTAAGGATGAATTACAAGCAAAAGTTTTATATAAAATAGGAGCAGACAGAGTTGTATTTCCAGAAAGAGACATGGGTATAAGAGTTGCTCATAACTTAGTCTCAGACAATATACTGGATCATATAGAATTGGATCCAGAATACTCTATAATGGAGATTGTGACACCGAATAAATGGATAGGTAAAACATTAATAGAACTTGATTTAAGAGCAAAATATGAAATTACTATTTTAGCTATTAAAGATGGGGACGACATAAATGTTATTCCTTCACCACAAGAGCGACTACAAGAAAATAGCATTTTAGTAGTAATAGGAAAAAACAGTAATATAAGTGCTATTGTTGCTAAAGACAAAAATTCAAAATAGGAGAATATAAAATGCCTATAAACATAAGTAGTAAAGATAATGAAAAAGTCAAGTATACTAAATCATTATTAAAAAGCAAAAATAGACAAAAAGAATCAAAGTATATAATAGAAGGATATAGAATTTTAACTTTAGCAATAGAATGCAATGCAGACTTAGATTATGTATTTATAAATGAAACTTTTGAAGAAAGAGAAGAGTATAAAGACTTTTTAAATATATTAGAAGAAAAAGATATTAAAATATTTAAAACTACAAATAAAATATTTAAAGAGTTGGTAGACACAGAAAATACGCAAGGTATTTTAGGTGTAATTAGGTTTAAAGAGAAAAAAATTGAACATAATATTAATCATAAAGATAAATTTGTATTAATATTAGATAGAATACAAGATCCAGGTAATATGGGAACAATAATAAGAACAGCGGATGCATCAGGTGTAGATGCAATAATTGCATTAAAAGGTTGTGTAGATATATACAATCCAAAAGTAATCAGATCAACAATGGGTTCCATTTTTGACATGAAAATCATACACTGTACCCAAAGAGAATGTTTACAAGAATTAAGGTCAAAGGATTTTAAAATAGTTTCTAGCTACCTTCATACTGAAAATTACTATCACGAGACAAAATATTATGATAGAACAGCTTTAGTAATAGGCAACGAGGCTAATGGAGTTAATGATGAATTAATAAATCAATCAGATATATTAGTTAAAATACCTATTTATGGAAATGCAGAATCATTAAATGCTGCTATTTCGTCAGCTATATTGATGTATGAAATTAAAAAAAATTTAGTTTAATATGTTGAAAATACAATATTAAGTATGTTATAATTGTACAAAAACTATATATAAAAAAGCTATGATAGAGAAAAGTATTATAATTTAACTTAGGCAAGAGAAAAATACATTTGCTGTGAGTATTTACTAAGTATTTATAAGAAGTTCACTCTGGAGCATTAAAGCTGAACAGAAATCAGTAGGTTTTAACGTTGAACGCGTTAAGTTTTGTTGAGTGGTTTATTAATATTTTTATATTATTAAACTACTAGGGTGGTACCGCGAATAACAGTCTTTCGTCCCTAGATAGGGATGAAGGGCTTTTTTTATTGCAAAGAAAGTAAAATATCATGAAAATATATGAAAGGGTGAAAAAAGTGAAAGAACAATTAATAAGCTTAAAAGAAAGAGCTTTAAGTGAAATTAAAGCATCTTCTTCTATGGAAGAGTTAGATAGTCTTAGAGTAAAGTACTCTGGTAAAAAAGGTGAACTTACGGCTATATTAAAAGGTATGGGCAAGTTATCTGCTGAGGAAAGACCGGAAATAGGGAAAATAGCTAACGAAGTAAGAGAAGCGATAGAAAATCAAATAAACACAAAAAAGGAAGAAATTAAGAAAATTGAGTTAAACAAAAAGTTAGCTGAGGAAGTAATAGACGTTACTATGCCTGGAAAAATTTTTAAATTTGGTAAAAGACATCCAATAACTCAAATAATAGATGAAGTAACTGAAATATTTATGGGAATAGGATTCTCTGTGGCAGAAGGTCCAGAGGTTGAAACAGTAGGAAATAACTTCGATGCATTAAATGCACCTAAGAACCATCCGTCAAGAGATATGACAGATACATTCTACTTCAATGATGAATTACTACTTAGAACACAAACATCTCCAGTTCAAGTTAGAACAATGAGAAGTGAAGAATTACCAATAAAAATAATATCTCCAGGTAGATGTTTCAGAAATGACTCATTAGATGCAACACATTCACCAATGTTCCACCAAATAGAGGGATTAGCAGTTGGGAAAGATATAACTATGGCTCAATTTAAAGGAACTTTAGAATTATTTGTTAAGAAGTTATTCGGAGATAACACAAGAATAAAATTCAGACCACATAACTTCCCATTCACAGAACCAAGTGCAGAAATAGATGTTACTTGCTTTAAATGTGGTGGTAAGGGATGTCAAATGTGTAAAGGTGAAGGTTGGATAGAAATACTAGGAGCAGGTATGGTTCATCCAAATGTACTTAGAAACTGTGGAATAGATCCAGAAATTTATAGTGGATTTGCTATCGGTATGGGTGTTGAAAGACTTGCAATGCTTAAATACGAAATTGATGATATAAGGTTATTAGTTGAAAATGATATGAGATTTTTAGATCAATTCTAATAAAAGGAGGAAAATAAAATGTTAGTACCTGTAAAATGGATAAGAGATTACGTTAATATAGATATGGATACAGTTGAATTTGCTGATAAAATGACTATGACTGGAACGAAGGTTGAAACAATAGAATTTTTAGGAAAAGAAATAAGTAATGTTGTAGTTGGAAAAATAGAAGAAATAAAGCCACATCCAAATGCTGATAAACTTGTAGTTTGTCAAATTAATGTGGGGGAAGAAGAACTTGTACAAATATGTACAGGAGCTAAAAATATTTCTGAAGGAGACTATATACCAGTAGCTAAAGTTAACTCTACATTACCTGGAGGAATAAAGATAAAAAAAGGTAAGTTAAGAGGAGAAGCATCTCACGGAATGTTATGTTCTGCTGAAGAATTAGGAATAGATGAGAGCTTTGTTAACGAAAGAAGTAAAGATGGAATATATATCTTAAATGATATGGAAAACCTAGTAATAGGGCAAGATATAAAAGAATTCTTAGGATTAAATGATGCAATAATAGACTTCGAATTAACAGCAAATAGATCAGACTGTAGATCTATGATAGGTATAGCTAGAGAAGCTGCTGTTACTATAGTAGGAAAAATAAAATATCCTGAAATAGAAGTAAAAGCTTGTGATGAAGATATAGACTTTGAAGTAAAAGTTGAAAGTCCTGACCTTTGCATGAGATACGGAGCTAGAATAATTAAAGATGTTAAAATAGAGCCATCTCCATACTGGATGCAGAGAAGACTTATAGAAGCTGGTGTTAGACCAATAAACAATATAGTTGATATAACAAACTTCGTAATGTTAGAACAAGGTCAACCATTACATGCATTTGACTTAAATGAACTTCCAACTGGAAAAATAGTTGTAAGAAATGCAGTAGAAGGCGAAAAATTTACTACATTAGATGAAGTTGAAAGAACTTTAGATAAAGATATGCTTGTTATAACTGATGGTGAAAAGCCAGTTGCTATAGCAGGTGTAATGGGTGGACTAAACTCAGGTATAACTGATAATACTACAGCAGTATTATTTGAAGGTGCAGCATTCAATGCTGATAGTATAAGATTAACTTCTAAGAAACTAGGTCTTAGAACTGAAGCATCTGGAAGATATGAAAAAGGTGTTTGTACAGAACTTTCAATAACAGGTGTGGAAAGAGCTTGTCAATTAGTAGAAATGCTTGGTGCTGGTAGAGTTCTAAGAGGAACTGTTGAAGATTATCCAGTTAAACAAGAAGTTCAAACTTTAACTGTAAATCCATCAAGAATAATAAAAAATATAGGAATAGATTTGTCATTAGATGGATTTGTAAAAATATTAGAAGACTTAGAATTCAAATGTGATTTAAAATCTGATGACGAAGTAGTTATAGAAGTTCCAGCGTTCAGATTAGACATAGAACAAGAAGCTGATATATATGAAGAAATAGCTAGAATATACGGGTTTGAAAATATACCATCTGAACAATTAGAAGGAAATGCAACTGCTGGTGTTAAAACTCCACAGCAAAAATTCATGGACAAAATAAAAAACACAGCTACAAGTATAGGATTATATGAAATATTAACTTATTCATTTGTAAGTCCAAAATCATTAGATAAAATAAAATTACCTGAAGATGATAAGAAAAGAGATTACATTACATTAATTAACCCACTTGGAGAAGATACATCAGTTATGAGAACGACAATGATGCCAAGTATGTTAAATGTATTATATACAAACGTATCTCGTAAAGTTGAAAGTGGATTAGCCTTTGAATGTGGTCATACATTTACTCCACAAGAAGGATTACCAATAGAAGCTAATCACTTATGTGTAGGTATGTACGGTAAAGATGTAGACTTCTTTGTATTAAAAGGTGCATTAGAAACAATACTAGATGCAGTAGGATTTGAAAACTATGAGATAATACCAGAAACTAATAATACTACATTCCACCCAGGAAGATGTGCTACAATAATGTATAATAATATATATATAGGTACTTTCGGAGAAGTTCATCCGGAGGTTATAGATAACTATAACCTAGGGCAAAGAGTTTATCTTGCTGAGTTAGATTTAGATTTAATATTTGAAAACTCAGATAGAACTATAATATACAATCCATTACCAAAATATCCATCAACTTCTAGAGATATAGCTCTTTTAGTTAAAGATGATGTTATAGTAAAACAAATAGAAGATATAATAAAAGCTAATGGAGAAGATTTATTAGAAAGTTATAAATTATTCGATGTATATAAAGGTTCACAAATAGCTGACGGATATAAATCAATAGCATACTCTATCATATATAGAAGTAAAGATAAGACTCTAACAGATGGGGATGTAAACAAAGTACACCAGAATATAATAAGAGAGTTAGAAGAAAAGCTAGATGCGAAATTAAGATCAAACTAACTCATCTTTGATAGGGGGATTAGTGAGATGAATAAGGTAGTTGTGAGGATTTTAGGTTCTGAATACAACATTGTTGGTAAAAATCCAGAACAGATGAAAAACGTAGCAAGGTATGTAGACGGAGAAATGAATAAAGTTAAAGAGGGTAACCCAAAACTAAGTTCACTTACTACAACTATAGTTGCATGTTTAAATATTGCTGATGAGTTATTTGATTGTTGTCATGAAAATGAAGGACTACACCAAGAGATGGAATCATTAAAAAAAGGAATGAGTAAACCAAATGAAGAAGTTCAAAGTGAAGTTAACAAAATTACCGGCGAATTAGACCAAAAAGAGCTAGAGATAATGGAAAAAGATTATCGAATAGAGGAGCTCGATGAACAAATAAAAGAAAAAAATGAAAAAATAGAAAATCTAAGCAAAACTACTGAAGAAATGAAGTTAGAATTAGAAAAATATATGGCTGAAATTAAAAGTTTAAAAGAAGAAAATGAGGAAGCTAAACAAAGAGCCGAAGCAGCAGAAAGTATAGCATCTCAGTGGCAAAATAAAACTTATGATTATCAGCTAAAATATGCAGAGCTAGAAAATCAGTTGAAAAATAGAGAAGGTGCTCTATAAAGAAAATAAAGGGGGGTGTTTCAAAGGATTATTAACTTTTGAAACACCCCTTTGACATAAGAGCGGAGGTATAATATGAAAGAAGTTGAATTATTAGCTCCTGTTGGCTCCTTTGAATCATTGAAGGCAGCTGTACAAAATGGAGCTAATGCAGTTTATCTTGGAGGTAAGGATTTTAGTGCCAGAGCATCTGCCAATAACTTTGATAGAGAAGAGTTAAGAGAAGCTATAAAATATGCACATATTAGAGGTGTAAGAGTTTTTGTTACAACAAATACTCTTATAAAACAAAATGAGCTTAAAGATTTTATTGAATATGTAAAATTTTTATATGACATAAATATAGATGCATTAATATTACAAGATATAGGTGCAGCAATGACAATTAAAAAGATTCTTCCAGATTTTGAACTTCATGCTAGTACGCAGATGGTTGCTCACTCTTTAGAAGATGTAAAATATTTAGAGAGTATAGGTTTTGACAGAGTAGTACTTGCAAGAGAATTAAATGTGGAAGAAATTAAACATATTTGTGACAATACTAATGTTGATATAGAAGTATTTGTTCATGGAGCGTTATGTGTTTGTTATTCTGGTCAGTGTTTAATGAGTAGTATGATAGGAAATAGATCAGGGAACAGAGGAAGATGTGCTCAGCCTTGTAGACAAAGATATACAATGATTGATATTAATACAGGAGAAGAGGTATCCTCAGAGGGCGATTATTTACTTAGTACAAGAGATTTAAATGCTATAGAAGAAATAAATCAAATTATTGATGCAGGAGTACATTCTCTTAAGATTGAAGGAAGAATGAAAAAGCCAGAGTATGTGGCAACTGTTATAGGAAGCTACAGAGATGCAGTTGATGATTATTTAAGAAGTAAAAAAGTAAATGTATCTCATGATATAATTGCTGACTTATACACTATATTTAATAGAAAGTTCACAAAAGGTCTTTTACTTGGAGATGTGGGAAAAGATGTTATGAATTCGCAGGTACCTAATAACCAAGGTTTGTATATAGGAAAAGTAGTGGATTATAACAAAAAAGCAAAGAGACTAAAAATAGCTTTAGAAGAGAACCTAAAAAAAGGTGATGGAATTAATTTAGGTGGAGGAGTTATTGGAAGGATCATAAAAGGTAATGAAATTACTGATATTGGATATAAGGGTGAAACTATAGAGATAGACTTTATAGGAGAAGCTAGAAGAAACCAAATGATATTTAAAACTTCTGATACTCAATTAATGGACAAGGTTCAAAGCACTTTTAAACAAGATAAAGAGCTTGTAAAAAGTTATATTGATGGAGAAATAAGTTTAAAATTAGGACGAAATCCTATAATTAAATTTAAAGATTTAAAAGGCAATAAAGCTGAAATCATTGGTGATTTTATTATAGAAAAAGCTTTAAAAGTACCAATGAGTGAAGAAAAAATAGAAACTCAATTAAGAAAACTAGGTAATACTCCTTATCAGTTAAGAGATTTAAAAATAGATTTAGATGATAACATAAGCTTACCAATTAGTGTAATTAATCAAATTAGAAGAGAGTGCATTGATAAGTTAAGTGAAGAAAGAATAGAGATAAAAGATAGAAAATACAAAGACGAAAAAGTAAGTTACAGTCCACAAAGAGCTATTAGATTAAAAGATAAAAATTTAAGAGTGAAAGTTAAAAACTTAGAACAATTAAGAGAAGTTGTAAACTTTGAAATAGATGCTATTTATTATGAAGATGCATCAACTATTGAAGATGCTATAACAATAGGAAAAGAAAACAATAAAAAAGTAATTTACTCAGCACCTAGAATTATCAGAAATAAAGAATATAATAGATTAAATAAAATTAAAGAGTTAAATGAAGAAAGTATTCAAATAGGAACTCTAGGTTCAATAGATTTCTTTAAAAATAAAAATTTCTGTATAGATTATTATTTAAATACCTTTAATAGTGAAACAATAAACCATTTTAAAGAAGAGGGAGCTACAACTGTTTGTATCTCACAAGAACTCAATATGAATGAGATTGAAGAAACATTGATTTATACTGATTTAGATGTGGAAAGTGTGGTTTATGGATTTGCACCAATGATGATAAGCGAGTACTGTCCTATGGGCGTTATAGTTAGAAATTGCAAAAAAGATAAAAGGTGTAAAGAATGCAGTGAAGGTAGATATGCACTTAAAGATTTTAAAGGCGAAGAATATAGATTATCACAAGACATATTCTGTAGAACTACAATATATAATTCTAAACCAACTTGTGTGCTAGACAATTTAGAAGAATTAAACAATATTGGTGTAAACATATTTAGGCTAGATTTTACGAGAGAAAGTACAAGTGAAATAAGAGAAGTATTAGAGGCTTATATTGAAGTTATTAATAATAATTTCAGATTAGGAGATAAATCTAATAGATTATATAAAAAATTAGACCAAGAAGGAATAACAACATCACATTTCTACAAAGGAGTAGAATAATTTATAAACAAAAAGTACTAAGGGATTATTAATCCTTTAGTACTTTTTCTATTTCAATAAAGAAAATCTTAGTATTGATTCATTGATTTTAAAACTGCAAGTAAGAATTCATAAACATTTTTAACAGAAGGTATACTTAAATGCTCGTTTGGAGTATGAACTTCAAACATATCTGGTCCCATAGAAATTGCTTCACAACCAGGCATTTTATCAAGTAATAAACCGCATTCAAGACCTGCGTGAATAGCAGTTATAACAGGTTTTTTACCAGCTAATTTTTCATAAACGTCTACACATAACTCTTCTAATTTAGAATCTTTTGCATATTCCCAAGCAGGGTATCCATCAGTATTTTCAAAATTAGCATTTACAGTATCACAAAGCATTTTAGTTTTCTTATTTAAGTTTTCTCTTAATGTTGCAACTGAACTTCTTACAGCACTTTCAAATGACATAACATCATTTTCAGTTTTTACAACACCTAAATTTGAAGAACTTTCTACTAATCCTTCTATATCTTTACTAACTGTTTGTATTCCGTTTGGAATAAAGTTAAGTAATAACATAACTTTTGCTTTACACTCATCAGTTATAGCTTTGTCAGCAGTAGCTTCTTTTACTACAACTTCTAAACCTGGATCTGTAGTTTTAAATTCATTTTTTAATATTTCTTCTATTTTAGCAACATTAGCTTTTAGAGTTTCAGCTTGATCTTTGTTTACAGCAACTATAGCTTCGCATTCACGAGGGATAGCGTTATTTTTAGAACCACCGTTAACTTCAACTAAATCAAAATCAACATCAAGTAGATTTAATATTCTACCCATAGTTACATTTGAGTTAGCTCTTTGTTTAACTATATCCATACCAGAATGTCCACCAAGTAAACCTTTTACTTCGATCATAAATGCTTGCTTATTATCTTCTATGTTTTTATATGTAAGTGGTAATGTAACATAAGATCTGTTTCCACCAGCACAACTTACTAATAAGAATCCTTCTTCTTCTGAATCTAAGTTTATTATATATTTACCTTTTAATAAACTACCGTCTAGTCCGTTAGCTCCAGTCATACCAGCTTCTTCGTTTGAAGTAACTAATACTTCTAAAGCAGGGTGAGCTAAGTCACTAGATGCAAGAACAGCCATACTCATAGCAACAGCTATGCCATTATCTGCTCCAAGAGTAGTACCGTTTGCATAAATCATGTCATCCACTATTCTAAGATCTATTGGATCCTTTTCAAAATCATGATTAACATCTTTATTTTTTTCACAAACCATGTCCATATGTCCTTGTAATATTACTCCTGGACAATTTTCATATCCTGCAGTAGCTGGTTTTCTAATAATTACATTAAGATGTTCATCTTGAACTACCTCTAAATTTAGTTCTTTTGCAAAGTTTACTAAAAATTCACTTATTCTTTCTTCATCTCCAGAACCTCTAGGTACTTGAGATATTTCCTCGAAGTATTTAAACACTAATGTTGGATTTAAATCTTTTAATACATTTGACATAATAAAATTCCTTTCTCGTTAAATAGATTAAAATTAATTTTTAAGTTAATAATTTAAATAACTTAGATATACTAAATAAAAAATGTATAATATGTTAAAATATAAAATATTAATGTATAATATTATTTAGCCTATTAGTAGTATAATACATTTTCGAAAAAAAAAAACTACATAAAAAGAAATTATATGATAAATTCACATAAAAAAATAAAAAAGAGGAGGAAGTATGGATCAAAAATCATTGAAAGTATTAGAATACAATAAAATTATTGATTTATTAGCAACAAAAGCCTCATCTTCTTTAGGTTTAAAATATATTGAAGAATTAATACCAAAACCTAATTATAAAGAAGTAAAAGATATGCTAGAAGAAACTAGTGAAGCCCAGGGAATTCTTATAAAAAGAGGTCATGTAAACTTAGGTGGTATACAAGATATATCAGACAGTGTTAAAAGAGCCGATATAGGTGCAGTACTAGACCCAGGAAGTTTATTAAAGATAAGCGATAATTTAAGGGCAGCCAGAAATTTAAAAAGAAGTTTAACTCCAGGGGAAGAGGAAGACTTTAATTATCCAATAATACAGTCTTTATCAAATGCTTTATATGTATATAGAGATATAGAAGAAGAAATTAATAATGCAATAATTAGTGAAATTGAAATATCAGATAATGCTTCTCCTACTTTAAGAAGTATAAGAAGAGGAATATTACAAAAAAATCAATCTATTAGATCTAAATTAAATTCAATAATTTCATCAACTACATATCAAAAATATTTACAAGATGCGATCATTTCTGTTAGAGGAGACAGATTTGTTGTACCTGTAAAGGCTGAATATAGATCGCAGGTTTCAGGTATAATACACGATCAAAGTTCATCTGGAGCTACATTATTTATTGAGCCAATGAGCATTGTTGAAATGAACAATGAACTTAGAAAATTAAAATTAGATGAACAAGAAGAAATAGAAAGAATTTTAGCAGAGCTGACAAAATTAGTAGGTGAAGTTGCAGGAGATATTTTATCTAATCAAGTTATACTTGGTAAGTTAGACTTTGCTTTTGCAAAGGGAAAATTATCTTTATCAATGAAGGCAATAGAACCTATATTAAATGAAGAAAAAAATATAAATATAAAAAATGGACGCCACCCATTGTTAGATGCAGATAAGGTTGTACCTAATAATATTTATTTAGGAGAAGACTTTGATACATTAGTAATAACAGGCCCAAATACAGGTGGTAAAACAGTTACAATAAAAACTATTGGACTATTTGCATTAATGGCTCAAAGTGGTCTACACATACCTGCAGATTATGGAAGTATTATGTGTGTATATGATAATGTTTTTGCTGACATTGGAGATGAACAAAGTATAGAACAAAGTTTATCTACATTCTCATCTCATATGACAAAAATAGTAGGAATATTAAATGAAGTAACATCCGATTCTCTAGTAATATTTGATGAACTTGGAGCAGGAACAGATCCTGTAGAAGGTGCAGCTCTGGCAATAGCTATACTGGAAGATGTAAATATGGAAGGTGCAAAATGTATAGCTACTACTCACTACAGTGAACTTAAAAACTATGCTCTTACAAAGGATAGAGTAGAAAATGCAGCTGTTGAATTTGATGTTAATACACTAAGTCCTACTTATAAATTATTGATTGGAGTACCAGGTAAATCAAATGCCTTTGAAATATCAAGGAAATTAGGTCTTAGAGACGATATAATTGATAGAGCAAAGGAATTTATAAATACAGACAATATAGAGTTGGAAGACGTACTTCAAAATGTTGAGAAAAACAGAATAAAAGCTGAGCAAGAAAAAGAAGAAGCTGAAAGACTTAAAAAAGAAATAGAAGAAGTTAAAGCAGAATATGATAGAAAGCTTGAAAAGTTATCTATTTCTAAAGAAAAAATGATGGAAAAAGCTAGGGCAGAGGCTTTTAGTATAACAAGACAAGCTAAAGAAGAAGCGGATAATATTCTAAAAGAACTTAGAAATATGGAAATGGAAATGGCTTCTAAGGAAAAAAACAAGAAAATAGAAGCTTTAAGAAAAGAGTTGGCTGATTCCATGGGTAATTTACAGCCTTCTGTAAAAAGTATGATAGTTCCAAAAGTATCAAATAAAGAAATAAAAGACTTAAAAGCAGGAGATGAAGTAAAAGTTATTACTTTAAATCAAGATGGTACAGTAGTATCAGTTGACAAGAAGAAAAAAGAAGCTGTAGTACAGATGGGTATAATGAAAATGACTCTTCCGTTTAAAGCATTACAAATGGCTCAGAAGGAAAAAAAATCAATAGTAACTAAATCAACAAGAAAAATTATAAGCTCTAAGTCAGGTAGCGTTAAGAGTGAAGTTGATTTAAGAGGAATGAATTTGGAAGAAGCTATTGTTGAAGTGGATAAATACTTAGACGATGCTTGTGTTGCAGGCCTTGAAATTGTTACAATAATACACGGAGTTGGTACAGGAGTACTTAAAAAAGGACTTCAAGATGTACTTAAGAAAAACAAACATGTTAAATCTCAAAGACCTGGACAATATGGTGAAGGTGGAATGGGAGTAACTATTGTTGAGATAAGATAATAAGAAATTGAGGAGATGGTAGAATTGATGATAGTGTCAGCATGCTTGGTTGGAGTAAATTGTAAATATAATGGTGGAAATAATGATAATGCTAAAGTAAAAGAATTTTTAAAAGATAAACCATACGTTATTATTTGCCCAGAACAACTAGGAGGATTAACTACACCAAGAAAACCATCGGAGATAGATAAGATAGATGGAAAAGAAGTTTTAAGTGAAAATAGTAAGGTAATAAGCTGTGAATATAAGGATGTAACAGAAAATTTTATTAAGGGAGCAAAGGAAAGTTTAAAAATTGCTAAAATGTTCAATTGCAAACAGGCTCTTCTTAAAGAAGGTAGCCCATCGTGTGGATGTAACTTAATTTATGATGGAACTTTTACAGGTAATAAAATCTCTGGTATGGGTGTTACAGCAGCCTTATTTAAAGAAAATAATATAGAAGTTTTTAGCGAAAAAGAATTATAATATATATTTGAAAATATAACAATAGGAATAACTTGAAAAAATGTAGAAATTAATTTAACATAGAAGAATAATGATGTAGAGAGGAGAAAATAATGCAAGATTTTAAAATAGCAATAGCTAATTGCCTTAAGGAAAAAATAGAAGATTTAACATTAGAAGAAATAATAGCGCTAATTGAGGTTCCACCAAATAAAGAAATGGGGGATTATGCATTTCCATGCTTTAAATTAGCTAAAGTATTTAGAAAAGCTCCTAACATGATTGCTGCAGAGTTAGCAGAAAATATAGAAGCTAAGGGTGAAATATCAAAAGTAATGCCACTTGGTGGATATGTAAACTTTTTTGTAAATAAATCTCAATTAGCTGAGAGTGTTATAAAAGATGTTTTAACTAAAAAAGAAAATTATGGTCATAGTGATTTAGGTGGAGAAAAAGCTGTAGTAATAGATTTTTCATCTCCTAATATAGCTAAGCCTTTCCATATAGGACATATAAGAACTACTGTTATAGGTAATGCTCTATATAAAATATATGACTCTCAAGGATATAATGTAGTAAGAGTAAATCACTTAGGAGATTACGGAACTCAATTCGGGAAACTTATAGTTGCTTTCAAACTTTGGGGGAATAAAGAAGCTGTAGAAGCTAGTCCAATACCAGAGTTATTAAAATTGTATGTAAAATTCCATGATGAAGCTGAAAAGAAACCAGAAATGGAAGACGAAGCTAGAGCTTGGTTTACTAAGTTAGAAAATGGCGACGAAGAAGCTAAAGCATTATGGCAGTGGTTTAGAGACGAAAGTTTAAAAGAATTTGCTAGAGTTTACGACTTATTAGATATAGAATTTGACTCTTATGCAGGTGAATCTTTCTATTCAGATAAAATGGATGCTGTTATAGGCCAAATAAAAGAAAAAGGATTATTAAAAGAATCTCAAGGTACAAATATTGTTGATTTAGAAGAACACAATATGCCACCAGCTCTTATAACTAAGAATGATGGTTCAACTTTATATATGACAAGAGATTTAGCAGCAGCAATATACAGAAAAAACACTTATGATTTTGAAAAATGTATATATGTAGTTGGTTCTCAACAATCTCTACATTTCCAACAATTATTTAAAGTATTAGAACTTATGGGATTTGAATGGTCAAAAGACTTAATTCACGTGCCATTTGGTATGGTTGCTTTAGAAGAAGGAACTATGTCTACAAGAAAAGGTAGAGTAGTATTCTTAGAGGACGTTTTAAAACAAGCTATAGAAAAAACAAAGGAAACTGTTCTTGCTAAAAATCCAAATGCTAAGAATGCAGATGAAATAGCTAAACAAGTTGGTGTTGGAGCTGTTGTATTCCAAGAATTATCAAACAGTAGAATAAAAGACTATACATTCTCATGGGAAAGAACTTTAAGCTTCGAAGGAGAAACAGGACCTTATGTTCAATATACTCATGCTAGATGTTGTGCAGTTTTAAGAAAAGCCAACGAAGAAGTAACTTCAGATGTAAATTATGAACTATTATCAGATGGAGATGCTGCAGAAGTATTAAAGGTAATTGGATCGTTTAATAAATCAATAGTTTCTGCAATGAGAAGAAATGAGCCACATATAGTAACAAGATTTGTACTAGATTTAGCTCAAGCTTTCAATAAATTCTATCATGATAATCCAATAATAGTTGAAGATGCAGAAATCAGAAAAGCAAGACTTGCTTTAGTTGCTGCAACAAGACAAACATTAGAAAATGGGCTAGCAATATTAGGAATGCATGCACCAGAAAGAATGTAAAAACTCGCTTTGCTTGTGTACAAACGATATATCTCTGCTTCGCTGCAGATATATCAGTTGCTCAGTATGAAGAAGTTAGAATTAAGAATGGCAGCTTTTAGCTGCTATTTTTAATTCTTAGAGAATACTGATTATGGGTATATGAATACAAGGTAATGAAATTGATAAAAATACTAGGTAAAAGACTTATAAGGGAGTTAATTTATGAAGGAAAATTTAATAAGAAATTCTTATCTAAACTCTTTTAACATTAATGATGAGGAAAAAGGATTAACTGATTTAATTATCATTAATACTAAGTGTTTAATTGACGATAAAATTCAACGATATGTACATATAGATAATAATAGATTAAAGGATGAATTAAGATATTATAATTTTTATGGTAAAAAACCATCTTATGATGATATACTAAACATTCTACTACCATTAATACTTGCAAATACTAATATTCAAAAGTCAGAAGACGAAGTGATAAGTTTAATTCAAAAGTATGTTAAATACTTTAAAAAAGATGATAATTTATTTGAGTATATTATAGGGTCCCTTATGTACAATGCATCAATACATTGTATTCTGGATAACAAAAATATAGAGTATGGTGCATTATTGCAATTATTAAAGGAAAGAATTATAGGATTTTCCATTGAGTTAGAAAAACTAAATATGGTAAAATTTCAAATGGCTAGAATTAATGCTATACAATTAATTGATAATTATATAGATTTAAAAGTAGGCGATTATGAGGACGGAAAAATAATAAAAAATTTATTAAATGTTATATATGATATTTATATAGAAGAAAGAAATGTAAACAATATAGGAATTTTAAGCATAAAAAAATCTATATTATCAATATTGGGCGAAGAATCAAATTTAAATATGGATAACATAGATTTTATTGAGCAAATGTCTCATTACATAATAAAATTAAGGAAGTATGTAATTAACAAAAAAACTTATGATTTAAATTCAGACCCGAGGAATTTAATTAAGTACAATGAAGGAGAGATTGTCTCAGATGCCATATTAAATAATATAAATATTGCATCAAAAGAATTGAGAGACAATGTTCTTCATGTAAAAGTTAAATCAAAATCAGGTGAATATAATTTTAAATTTAAAAAAACATAAGAGTTAACTATTTTTTTCTAAATAGCTAATAAATTCTTGTTCAGTAGTTTCAGTTAAAAAACATAATTCTTTAACAATATTGTTTTTGAGATTTATGAATTCATCAAGTTTAGTGTTCTCCCCAGTAAACTCAAGAGCTTTGATCAATAATAATAAATCCCTTTTTGATAAATCATTTATAGATACTTGATCAATAGATTCCATAATAAATACATCCTTTCTAAATTGTTGATTTTAGTATATTTTTGTAAAATTTACCTTACTATATTATTTTAACTTAAAAACCATATAAAAACATAGTATAAATTTAAAAAGGAGTGAAATATTTGAAAATATTATTAACTACGCTAAATTCTAAGTTTATTCATACGAATTTGGCAATAAGATATTTAAAAGAAAGCGTAAAAGATTTAGTTGATGTGGATATTAGAGAATACACAATTAACAATCAACTAGACTATATTTTAAAAGATATATACAAGAATAATTACGATGTAGTATTCTTTTCAACATACATATGGAATATTTATGACATAGTAAAATTATGTGATAACTTGAAGAAAGTTAAACCAGAGATTAAAATAGGTCTAGGTGGACCAGAAGTTACTTATGATAGCGAAAATGCTATGGAAAAATATAAGTTTTTAGATTATATACTATGTGGTGAAGGTGAGCTAGTATTTAGAGATTTAGTTAAACATTTTTTAGGTAAGAAAAATATAGAAGATGTAAAAGGTATTGTATATAGAAAAGACGGCAACATTGTAGTAAATGAAGAAATGGCATTGCTACAAAATTTAGATGAAATACCAAGTCCTTATGATAACTTAGATATAAAAGAATATGAAAACAGAATAGTTTATTACGAGACATCTAGAGGATGCCCATTTAACTGCCAGTACTGTTTATCATCAGCTATAAAAGGACTTAGATACTTTAGTATTGATAGAGTAAAAAGAGATTTAAAAAATCTTATAGATGCAAAAGTATCTCAAATTAAATTTATAGATAGAACTTTTAATGCAAATAAAAAATTTGCTAAGGAAATAATGAATTTCCTAATGGAAAATGATAATGGATATACAACATATCATTTTGAGGTCACAGCTCATTTACTAGATGATGATATTCTTAACTTCCTAAAAAATTGTAAAGAAGGTTTATTCCAATTTGAAATAGGTGTACAAAGTACTAATCAAAAAACTTTAGATGCAGTAGGGAGAAGAGATGATTTTGAAAAATTATCTCATGTTGTAAAAACTATAAAATCATTTAGAAATATACATCAACATTTAGATTTAATAGCAGGTCTTCCTTATGAAGGGTATGAAAGATTTAAAGAGTCTTTCAATGATGTATTTAATTTAGGGATAGAACAATTACAACTTGGTTTCTTAAAGATGATTAAAGGAACAGGTATGAGATATAGTTCAGAAAAATATGGATATAGATTTAAAGATTATGCTCCATACGAAGTTTTATATAATGATTTTATAAGTTATGACGAAATATTAAAAATAAAAGATATAGAAGAAATATTAGAAACTTATTATAACTCTAATAACTTCCCACTTTCTTTAGAATATATAATTCGAAATTATTATAATGAAAGTCCATTTGAATTCTTTGAAGAGCTTTCAACATATTTTGAAGAAATGGGATATTTCCACATGGCTCAAGGAAAAAATCAGTTATATAAAATATTGTTAGATTTTTATAATGATAAAATAAATAAATATAATGATCTATTTAGTGAGATATTAAAATATGACTATTTATCATTAGGCAAAATATCAACAGTTCCACCTATTTTCAATAAAATAGAAATAAATAGTTTTAAAAGTAAGTGTCATGATTTCCTACATAATGTGGACAATCTTAAAGAATACTTACCACAATTTGTAGATACACCAACAAAATATATTTTAAAATATATTCATTTTGAACCATTTAAATATGATATTTTAAGATTAAAAGAAGATATTAGTACAAAATTAGAAAATGAACAAACTGTAATATTATTTGACTATAATACTAATAAAGTATTTGATAAGTCAAAAACTTATACTGTAAAGGTAGGAGAAGAAGATGAAGTTTAAAATAGATAAATATTTACTTAGAAAAACTGAAGAACTTGCATTTATAACTGTAAAAAAAGATGGAGATTTTCATTTAGATGGATATGAAATACCAAAAGAAGGCTTAAATGTACCTATAAAAAATGAGGTTCTTGTTAAAGGAATAAAAGAAAAGACAGCACAAGAGGGACTAAACTCAATGTCTATAGCAGATGCAATGATATATATAATAGGTATTGATGCTGAGTTTAAATATAACCCTGAATATAAAAAATTCTTAAGTGCCCTTGAGAAAAAAGTGAACTTTAATGTAAGATCTTATGCTGGATATATGTCTAGAAAATACTTTGAGCTTGGAGAATATACAGATGCATTAATTTATATCAAAGGGTTAATTACATTATATCCTGATGATATTGAAGGACTTTATAATTACTCCATTGTTTGTCAAGAAGTTGCAACAACTTATCAAAAAGACGGTGATGCAAATGCAATGAATGCATTTTTATTAGAAGCGGGAGAAAAACTTGAAGAAATAATTAATATGGATGAAAACTTTGCTTTAGCATATTATCATTTAGGATATCATTATTATAATCAAAGTCAATATATTAAAGCTAAGGCAATTTGGGAAGAAGCAATGAAGCTAGGCTTAGATGAAGATACAATAGCAGAAATACAAGAAAACCTAGGAAAGATGGATTATAAAGTTCAATATGAAGAAGGATATTCATTAGTATTCCAAGGAAAATTTGAAGAAGGTCTTGAAAAATTATTACCGTTGGAAGAAGAATACAATGACTGGTGGAACTTATTATTTATTATAGGTATAGCTTATAAAAATATGGGAGAAATAGATAAAGCTATGCTTTATTTTGAAAAAATACTAATGATAAGACCTAGACAAGTAGATACTTTAGTGGAGCTTGCTTTGTGTGAAGCTTCATCATTTAATATGGATAGAGCTGTGGAACTATTAGAACAAGCAGCAAAAATAAAAGAAGACCCTGAAATTCTTTGTAATTTAGGAATGGCATATTTAAACACAGGAGATATTGACGATGCTATTTACTATATAGAAAGAGCTTATGAATTAAATCCAGAAGATGAAATAACAATTTCATGCATGAGAGAGTTAGATAATTATAGAGTTAACTAATTTAAAGCTATATTTTAAAAATTTTATATATCAAAAAAGCCATAGCTAGAGGTAAATCATCTCTTACGATGGCTTTTTTTGTAAACAAAGAATATTTATGAAAGAAAAAAATCATTATTCTATAAAGGAAATTAAAAAAAGAATGATTATAAATGCTATTTTTAAAATGCAAATCGGTATACAATTCAAGTAAACTAATATATAATCTAATTAAAGTGACTAAATGAAAAAAATGGAAAATAAATTATGACAAATCTAATCTTATATATTCTAATCTAAATTTCCATCGACAAAATAATTTCAAATAATTAATCTAGAATGAACGATCTTTTTAAAATTGTATAAGAGCGGTAGATAGTTATGCGTTTAATGTTATGTGAATATAACAAATTATATCTATGCTTGTGAAAAAATTAATTTTTTTAAATTAATAGGACAATCTCCTAATAATTTTGTTTATCATATATTTTTTTAAATATATTGAAATATATAACTAAGGCATCTTTTTGTTGTTTCAAAAATAGGGTTAAAAAATTACAAAGAGGGGAAAAAGAATATGGAAAAAAAAGATATTAACGTTCTTGAGCAAATGCAAAACATGACAATAGACTTAAACAGTAAGGTAATGTTAGAGAAGGCAGAAAAAGATGGCGTTGAAACTATGTATAAAAGAAAGTTAGGATACAAAGTTCAATGTGGTTTTGGTCTTCAAGGTATATGTTGTAGAAACTGTGGTATGGGACCATGTAGAATAAGTGCAAAGACTCCAAGAGGGCTTTGTGGGGCCGATGAACATACTATAGTTGGTAGAAACTATGCAAGAATGTGTGCTGGTGGAGCTGCTGCCCATTCAGACCATGCTAGAGATATAACTCATACATTGGCATTAACTACTCCTGGAGGAGATTATCAAATTAAAGAACCTGAAAAACTAAAAGATTTTGCTCAATTTTTAGGAATTGAAGTAGGAGATAAAGATATATATGATTTAGCTCATGAAGTAGCTGAAGAATGTTTAATGGAATTTGGAAGACCATTTGGGACTTCTAAGATGATGAAAAGAGCTACACAAGCTAGACAAGATCTATGGAAAGAATTAGGTATAGAAGTAAGAGCTATAGATAGAGAAATAGCCACAGTAATGCATGCTACTCATATAGGATGTTGTGCCGATATAGAATCTCTAGTATTAACAGGTATGAGATGTTCTTTAGGTGACTGGGTTGGATCTTCTATAGGTACTATATTATCAGATATTATGTTTGGTACTCCAAAACCAGTACATACTGAAGCAAACTTAAATGTTTTAGCAGGTAATAATGTTAATATAATCCTTCATGGACATGAGCCAACATTATCAGAAATGATAGTTGCAGCTTCTGAATTGCCAGAAATGCAAGAACTAGCTAAAGAAGTTGGAGCTGATGGAATAACTTTATCTGGTATATGCTGTACTGGTAATGAATTAACTATGAGACATGGTATAAAAATAGCTGGTGACTTCCATCAACAAGAATTAGCTATAATAACTGGTTCTGTAGAAGCTATGATAGTTGACGTTCAATGTATATTCCCATCACTTGCTGAATTATCTACTCATTATCATACTAAATTTATAACAACATCTCCAAAAGCTAGAATAACTGGTTCTCAATATATGGAATTCCATGAAGATACAGCTATGGAAGATGCGAAAACAATAGTAAGAGAAGCTATAATGAACTTTAAAAACAGAGATGCTTCTAAAGTTTTAGTTCCAGACTTAAAATCCGAAGGTGTTGTTGGATTCTCTGAAAATGCTATAGTAGGAAAATTAAACAATGTTGTTAATACTCAAATAGATGATATGGATACTTTAAAACCATTAATAGATGTATTAGCTTCAGGGGTAATAAGAGGGGTTGTTGGAGTTGTTGGATGTAACAATGCTAAAACACCATCTAACTATAACCATTTAACTCTAATAAAAGAATTAATTAAAAATGACTTCTTAGTAGTTACTACAGGATGTGGTGCTTCTGTAGCAGCTAAAAATGGATTAATGTTAAAAGAAAATGCTAAGAAATATGCAGGAAAAGGTTTGGCAACAGTTTGTGAATTAGTTGATATACCACCTGTACTTCACTTAGGTTCTTGTGTTGATAACTCTCGTATAATCAATATATGTACATTAGTTGCTCAATCATTAGGAATGGAAGTGCCAGATCTTCCAGTTGCAGGTTCTGCTCCAGAGTGGATGTCAGAAAAAGCTATAGCTATAGGTACTTATGTTGTAGCAAATGGTATAGATACTTATTTAGGGGTTATGCCTCCTGTTACAGGTTCTTCAAGAGCAGTTGAAATATTATGTGGTGAATTAAAAGATAAAGTAGGAGCTTGCTTCCATGTAAATGAGGATGCAATTGAATTAGCTAAGATGATAATGGATGATATAGAAGCTAAACGTCCACACTTCGAAGAATTATATCAAGAAAAAGTTTTAAATAAAAGACTAGCTGAAGTAGCTGCTGAATAATAAATAATCTAGAAAATTAAGTTAATAAAAGTTAGTTTATTGTTAATATTTAATTAACAATAAACTAACTGTATATATATTTAAATAAAAATTAGCTTTTTATTAAATTTAAGACAATACACTAAGGACGGGAGATGAGGGAGAATATGAAAATAGCAATAACAGGAAAAGGTGGAGTAGGTAAAACAACTTTTTCCTCAATGATAGCAAGAATATTTGCAGATGAAGGTTTTAGAGTTGTAGCTGTTGATGCAGATCCAGATGCCAATCTAGCTTTAGCATTAGGTTTTCCAAAGGATGTTTATGAATCAATTGTACCAATATCTGAAATGAAAAACTTAGTATCAGAAAGAACTGCTACTAGTGAAGGTACCTTTAATAAAATGTTCAAACTAAATCCAAAAGTAGATGATATTCCAGAAAAGTATTGTAAAGAACATAATGGAGTAGGACTCTTAACATTAGGTACTGTTGATACAGGAGGATCTGGATGTGTATGTCCAGAGCATGTCCTATTAAAAAGATTATGCTCACATCTAATATTACAAAACAATGATGTTGTCGTAATGGATATGGAGGCAGGAATTGAGCATTTAGGAAGAGGTACTGCTCAAGGTGTTGATGCATTTATAGTAGTAGTTGAACCTGGTGAAAGAAGCTTACAAACCTATAGAAAAGTTAAAAAACTTGGTAATGATATAGGTGTTAAAAAAGTATATGTAGTTGGAAATAAAATGAGAGATAATCAAGATATTGAGTTTATAAAGGGCAATCTTGAAGATGGGGAAGCTTTAGGATTTATTCATTATAACCAACAAGTAATTGATTCAGATAGAGCAAACCAATCTCCTTACGATATAAGTGAAGCAACTAGAAATGAGATAAAAGCTATTAAAAATAGACTAGTTGAGATAAAAAATCAGAACAGTTAAAAATTAATAAAGTGAGATTAAAACAGTAATAGTACATAAAAAATACTTTTACTGCTTATTATAAAAACTGTGGGAGGAATAGTTATGGGATTCAAATCAGATATTGAAATTGCTCAAGAGGCAAAACCTCTAGATATTAGAGAAATAGGTAAAAAATTAGGGCTAACAGAGGATGACTTAGAGTTATATGGTAAGTATAAAGCTAAAGTAGATTACAATCTATTAAAAAAAGACAATGGTGGTAAAAAAGCTAAGTTAATATTAACTACAGCTATAAACCCTACTCCAGCAGGAGAAGGAAAAACAACAACTACTATAGGTGTTGCTGATGGATTAAACAAATTAGGCAAAAATGTACTTGTTGCATTAAGAGAACCTTCTTTAGGACCAGTATTTGGTATTAAAGGTGGGGCAGCAGGTGGTGGATATGCTCAAGTTGTTCCAATGGAAGACATAAACTTACACTTTACTGGTGATTTCCATGCTATAGGTGCTGCTAACAACTTATTAGCTGCAATTTTAGATAACCATATTCATCAAGGAAATGAATTAGGAATTGATAGTAGAAGCATTACTTGGAGAAGATGCGTAGACATGAACGATAGACAATTAAGAAACGTAGTTGATGGATTAGGATCTAGAGCTGATGGTGTTGCAAGAGAAGATGGATTTGATATAACAGTTGCTTCAGAAGTAATGGCTGCTTTTTGTTTAGCAAGCGATATTATGGACTTAAAAGCTAGATTAGGAAGAATAGTTGTTGGTTATAACTTTGAAGGTCAACCAGTAACTGCTGAACAATTAAAAGCTAATGGAGCTATGGCTGCATTATTAAAAGATGCTTTAAAACCAAACTTAGTGCAAACTTTAGAAGGAACACCTGCTTTCGTACATGGTGGGCCATTTGCTAATATAGCTCATGGATGTAACTCTGTTATAGCTACTAGAATGGCTATGCACTTTGCGGACTACGTTGTTACTGAGGGTGGATTCGGTGCTGACCTTGGGGCTGAAAAATTCTTAGATATAAAATGTAGAATGGCTAACTTAAAACCAAGTGCTGTTATAATAGTTGCTACAGTTAGAGCACTTAAATATAATGGTGGAGTTCCAAAAGACCAATTAAATAATGAAAACTTAGAAGCACTAGAAGCTGGTATTCCAAACTTATTAAAACACGTTGAAAATATAACTCAAGTTTATAAATTACCAGCAGTTGTTGCTATAAATGAATTCCCAACTGATACTCAAGCTGAAGTTGAATTAGTTAGAACTAAATGTAAAGAACTAGGTGTTAACGTTGCTCTATCTCAAGTATGGGCTAAAGGTGGAGAAGGTGGAGTTGAACTTGCAGAGGAAGTATTAAGACTTTGTGAAGAAGAAAATGACTTCCAATTCTGCTACGAAGACGATTTAACATTAGTAGAAAAAATAGAAGCAATAGCTACTAAGATATATGGAGCTGATGGAGTTAACTTTACTCCTCAAGCTAAAAAAGAATTAACTAGATTAGAAGGTTTAGGATTTGGAAATATGCCAGTATGTATGGCTAAAACTCAATATTCTTTAACTGATGATCTTAATGTATTAGGTAGACCTACTGGATTTAAAATTACAGTTAGACAAGTGACAGTTTCTGCTGGTGCAGGATTCGTTGTTGCTCTTACTGGAGAAATAATGAAGATGCCAGGACTTCCAAAACGTCCAGCTGCTGAAAGAATAGATGTTGATGAAAATGGAGTAATTTCAGGATTATTCTAGGCTTTGAAAATTAAAAATTAATCTTTGAACATATAAAAACAAAGAAGTAGTGCACAATACTATTTTGTGCACTACCTTCAAATTAACCTTGAATAATTTAAGGAGGCATAAATCTTTATGGAAAAAATAGCGCAAAAAAGTTGTGTAGATTTTATTGAAGTATTAGCTTCTAAAGCTGCTGTGCCAGGAGGCGGAGGAGCTGCTGCACTTGCTGGAGCAATAGGAATGGCTTTAGGAAGTATGGTTTGTAATTTAACTACTGGAAAGAAAAAATATGCTCAGTATGAAGAAACTATTCAAGAAATACTGGCTAAAGCAGCAAAATTAGAAGAAGAACTTTTATCTATGATAGATAAAGATGCAGAAGGATTTTACCCATTATCAAAAGCTTATGGTCTTCCAACTTCTACTGAAGAAGAAAAGCAATATAAAGCTGAAACAATGGAAAAATGCTTAAAAGTTGCATGTGAAGTACCTATGAATATAGTAAGACTATGCTTCGACTCTATAAAACTACATGAGGAACTTGTTGATAAAGGTTCTAAACTTGCTATAAGCGATGTTGGATGCGGAGTTCAATGCTTAAGAGCTGCCATATTATCAGGCCAATTGAATGTAATAATTAATGTTAATTCAATGAAGGACAGAGAATATGCAGAGAAAATAGAAAAAGAATGTAATCAATTAGTGCAAGATGGAGTTAAAACTTGTGATGAAGTATATCAAAAAGTATTAGTTGCTTTAGGATAAGAATTTTGAAGTTAAACTAATAATATAAAAATATTTATATGAAAGCGAGGATAATAACACAAGTATATAATTTAATTAATGACAATACGGAAAATAATCTTTAGAAATGTGGGAGGAAAAGTAGAGTGGGAGAAATAATTAAAGGTAAACCAGTTGGAGATGCACTTAGCGAAGTGTTAAAAGGTGAATGTGAAGCCTTAGTTAAAGATTGTATACAACCTAAATTAGCTATTTTAAGAGTTGGTGCTAAGCCTAATGACCTTTCATATGAAAAGGGTGCTCTTAAAAAATGTGAAATAATAGGGATTACAGCAGAAGTTACTGAGTTACCAGATGGAACAACTCAAGAACAATATATAGAAACATTAGAGAAGTTAAATAAGGATTCTTCAGTACATGGGATATTAACTTTTAGACCATTACCAGAAGGTATAGATGAAGAAGTAATAAAAAATGTTATAGCACCAGAAAAAGATGTTGATTGCTTTAGTCCAATGAATACTGCAAAACTTATGGAAGGAGACAAGACTGGATTCCCTCCATGTACTCCAACAGCAGTGGTTGAAATATTAAAACATTATAATGTGCCACTAAAAGGGGCTAATGTGGTTGTATTAGGTAGATCAATGGTAGTTGGTAAACCAGTATCAATGTTATTACTAGGCGAAAATGCTACAGTTACAATTTGCCATTCAAAAACTCAAGATTTACCAAAGGTTTGTGCTAATGCAGATGTATTGGTTGCAGGTGTTGGTAGAGCAAGAATGGTTACAGCTGATTATGTTAAAGAAGGTGCAGTTGTAATAGATGTTGGTATAAATGCTAAACCAGAAGGTGGAGGAATTTGTGGAGATGTCGATACTGATGATGTTGTAGGAAAAGCATCAATGGTAACTCCAGTTCCAGCGGGTGTTGGTTCAGTAACAACTTCTATACTTGCTAAACATGTAATAAAAGCATGTAAGCAACAAAACAACAAGTAATTATACATAAATGTATTTGAAATAGAAAACTTTGGGGGGAAAATATCTATGGTAATATCTGATAGAAAACCAATGGCTGAAATACTAGGATTTTTAAAAGACGCTAAAAAGGTTATATTAGTAGGATGTAACCAATGTGCAGCTGCTAGTAAAACTGGTGGTGAACCTGAAATACAAGAAATGAAAGCTTTATTAGAAGCTGAAGGAAAAGAAGTATTAGGATGTCTTCTTCCAGATACGGCTTGTAACTTGTTATTAGGTAAGAAAGAATTTAAATCACTAAAAGATGAGTTAAAAGATGCTGATGCAATACTATCATTAGCATGTGGAGATGGAACTCAAACTATTGTAAAAAATACTAAAAAACAAAATATTCCTGTTTACCCAGCTAATAATACTTTATTTATAGGTGAAGTTGAAAGAGTTGGTCAATTTGAAGAAGCATGTAAGGCATGTGGAGAATGTGAACTTGGTTGGACTGGAGGAATTTGTCCAGTTACTATGTGTGCTAAAGGATTAATAAATGGTGCATGTGGTGGAGCTAAAAATGGTAAATGTGAAGTTGATCCAGACAATGATTGTGCATGGGTAAAAATCTATGAAAGACTTAACGATTTAAATCAACTAGACAACTTATTAGAAGTAAGAGCTCCAAAAGATTATTCTAAACAATTAAATCCAAGAAGACACAACGCAAATAGAAAAGCTGAAGCTGAAGCTTAAAAGTTAGGTAAATAAAGGGGGATTATTTTCATGAGTAAGTTACAAGAAGCATTTGAAAGAGGAGAATTCGCTGTAACTGCAGAAATGGCACCACCAAAAGGTACAGACCTTTCTCACTTAATAGAATGTGCTAAATTATGTGTAGGAAGAGTTCATGCTGCAAACGTAACAGATTTCCAATCTGCTGTAATGAGGGCAACTTCTCTAGCTACATGTAAATTATTAAAAGATATAGGATTAGAGCCAGTAATACAAATGACTGGTAGAGATAGAAATAGAATCGCAATAGAAGGTGAAATGCTTTCTGCTGGTGTATTCGGTATAAATAACTTATTAGCTTTAACAGGTGACCATACAAGTGTAGGTGACCATCCACAGGCTAAACCAGTATTTGACTTAGATTCTGTAAGTATATTAAAAACAGCTTCTACTTTAAATGAAGGGACAGATAGTGTGGGACTTGAATTACAAGGAAAAACAGACTTCTATTTAGGGGCTTGTGTTACACCTGAATATGATCCAATAGAAGTACAATTATTAAAAATGCAGAAGAAAATAAATGCTGGAGCTAAATTTTTCCAAACTCAAGCAGTTTATGATATAGAACACATGAGAAAATTTAGAGAGCTTACTAAGGATATGGATTGTAAGATCCTAGCTGGTATAGTTCCATTAAAATCACCTGGAATGGCTAAGTTTATGACAGCAAATGTTCCTGGCATATTTGTTCCAGATGATCAAATAGAAAGACTAAAAGCAGCGGGTAAAGGTAATTATGTACAAGAAGGTATTAAGATGGCTGGTGAATTCATTAGACAACTTAAAGAAGAAAACTTATGTGATGGTGTACATATAATGGCAATTGGTGCAGAAGAAAATGTTCCAAAAATATTAGACGAAGCAGGGTTATAAAAATTTTGTTTTAGGTAAATGGGGGATTGAACATGAAAGTTGCAGTAATTGGTGGTGGCCCAGGAGGATATGTAGCAGCTTTAAAAGCAGCTATGCTTGGAGCTGAAGTAACAGTAATAGAGAAAAATAGACTAGGCGGAACTTGCTTAAATGTAGGATGCATACCTACTAAAGCATTATTAGCTTCTAGTGATGTATTAAGAACAGTTCAAGAAGCAAAATCTTTTGGAATAAATATTGAAGGTGAAGTTAAACCTGATTTTCAAGCTATAGTAGCTAGAAAACAAAAAATAACAGATGAATTAGTTGCAGGAATCCAATTCCTTTTCGATAAAAGAGGAGTAAAAAAAATAGATGGATATGGAAAACTAATTGATAAAAATACTATAGAAGTTACTAAAGATGATGGAAGCGTAGAAGAAGTTAAAGCTGATAAAATAATATTAGCTAATGGATCTATACCTACAGTATTCCCATTCATGCCATACAATGGTAAGAATGTTATAACTTCTGATGAAGTATTAAGTTTAGAAAAATTACCAAAATCTATGGTTATCATAGGCGGTGGAGTTATAGGATCTGAAATAGGTCAATTCTATTCTTCACTAGGAACGAAAGTTACTATAGTAGAAGTTCTTCCACAAATATTAGGAAGAATGGATTCTGATGGTGCTAAAGCTCTTGCAAGACAATTCAAGAAAGACAAAATAAAAGTTATGTGTAACGTTGCAACTGACAGCTTTGAAGTTAGCGATGACATAGTTAAACTTAACTTAAATAACGGCAAATCTTTAGAAGCAGAAGTAGTATTACTTTGTACAGGAAGAAAACCAAACTTAGCTAACTCTGGTGTAGCTGAAGCTGGCGTTAAAATGACTGACAGAGGATTCATTGAAGTAAATGAATATATGGAAACAAATCTTGAAGGTGTTTACGCTATAGGTGATATTATACCAGGGGCAATGCTTGCACATGTTGCATCTGCTGAAGGTATGGTAGCTGCAGAAAATGCAGTAAAAGGAAATGGCGAAACAGTTAATTATAAATCTATCCCAAGTTGTGTATATACAGAGCCTGAAGTAGCAGGTGTAGGAAAAACTGAAGATGAATTAAAAGCTGAAGGTTTAGAATATCATGTTGGTAAATTTGATTTTAGAGGTTTAGGTAAAGCTAAAGCTATAGGCAAAATACAAGGATTTATCAAAATATTAGTTGATAAAGACGATGCAATAATAGGGGCAACTTTAGTAGGACCTCACTGTACAGACTTATTAACTGAATTATCTCTAGCAGTAGGTTTAGGGCTAAAAGCTAAGGATGTAGGAAGAGTAATACATGCACATCCAAGCTTATCAGAAGGTATTATGGAAGCATTACATGATGTCCATGGAGAATGCGTTCACTCAGTACCATCATCTTTATAAGTTAAGTAACAGAGTAAGAAAAAAGCTCTGTTTAGGCATATTAAGGGGGAAATCCTAAAATGAGTTATAACATAGCAGTAGCAGGAAAAGGTGGAACTGGTAAAACAAGTCTTACAGGGCTTTTAATAGATATATTATTAAAAGAAAATAAAAAACCAATTCTAGTAGTTGATGCTGATGCCAATGCTAATATTAATGAAGTATTAGGCGTTGAAGTTGAAGAAACTATAGGTCAAATTAGAGAAGAAGCTAATATGACAGAAAAAAAAGGAGATTCATTTCCTGGAGGTATGACAAAAGCTCAGTTTTTACAATGGAAGTTGAATTCTATATTAGTAGAAGGAAACGGATATGACTTGTTAGTAATGGGTAGATCTGAAGGCGAAGGTTGCTATTGCTTCGTAAATGGAATACTAAGAGAACAAGTTAAGCAGATTTCTGGACAGTACAATTATGTTATCACTGATAATGAAGCAGGTATGGAGCATCTAAGTAGGAAAACAACTAAACATATAGACACTTTATTATTAGTTAGTGACTGTTCAAGAAGAAGTATCCAAGCTGTTGCAAGAATTAGAGACTTAGCTATTGAATTAAATTTAAGTGTTGGAAAGGTTTATCTTATAGTAAATAAAGCACCAGAGGGCATATTAAATGATGGTGTAAAAGAAGAAATTAATAAGCATAATTTAAACCTTCTAGGTGTTATACCTTTAGATGAATTAATATATAAATATGATTCAGATGGAATTCCATTAGTGAAATTACCAAAAGAATCAAAATCTAGATTAGCCATGGAAGAAGTAGTGGCAAAATTAGAATTAAAATAGGCTTAAGGGGGAAAAAGATATGGCATTTAAAATGTCTGTTCAAAAGAGTTCTGGAAAAGTAAGTGAAGTAGTAATAGGAACAGGAGAAAAAGCTATAAAACTAGGTGGAGAGAATGTATTACCATTCTATGGTTTTGATGGTGATACAGGTAATGTTCAAAAAGTAGGTATGGAAATAAATGATGTATATCCAGATACTTGGATAGATAGTTACAAAGAAATGTACAAAGATGTAGCAAATGACCCTGCTGCTTGGGCAAAATATGTTCAAGATAATACAGAAGCAGATTTTGTATGCTTAAGATTTGTTGGAGCAGATCCTAACGCTGATGATAAGTCTTCTGAAGAATGTGCAGAAGTAGCTAAAAAAGTTGCTGATGCAATAGACTTACCTTTAGTAGTTGCAGGATGTGGAGTTGCTGACAAAGATGGCAAATTATTTGCTAAAGTTGCAGAAGCTTTAGAAGGTAAAAATGTTTTAATATTATCTGCAGTTGAAGATAACTACAAAGAAGTAGGAGCTGCTGCAGGATTAGCATATAATCAAAAAGTTGGAGCAGAATCATCTGTTGATATAAACTTAGCTAAACAAATGAATGTTTTGCTAACTCAATTAGGTGTTAAACCTGAAAATATAGTTATGAATATTGGATGCTCAGCTGTTGGATATGGATATGAGTATGTTGCATCTACAATGGATAGAATAAGACTTGCTGCTTTCAATCAAAACGATAAGCAATTGCAAATACCAATAATTACACCAGTTTCTTTTGAAGTTGGTCATGTTAAAGAAGCTATAGCTGATGAAACAGATCAACCAGAATGGGGATGCAGTGAAAAGAGAAGTATAGCAATGGAAGTTTCTACTGCAACAGCTGTTTTAGTAGGCGGATCTGATGCTGTAATACTTCGTCATCCAGAATCAGTAAAAACTATAAAATCACTTATAAGCGAGTTAGCTTAATAATATTTGTAAGGTTAGGGGGATAAAATAATGGCACTTAAAGCTTTAGATATATTTAAATTAACACCAAAGAAAAACTGTAAAGAATGTGGATTTCCAACTTGTATGGCTTTCTCTATGAAGGTTGCTTCAGGAGCAGTGGAAGTTGAGAAATGTCCACACATGTCTGATGAATCAATACAAAAATTATCAGAGGCGACTGCACCTCCAATGAAAACATTAAAAGTTGGAGCTGGAGAAAGCGAATATACTCTAGGTGGAGAAACTGTATTATTTAGACATGAAAAAACTTTAGTAAGTAAAAATAGATATGCTATAGCATTCTGCGATTGTATGACTGAAGAACAAGTAGATGCTAAAATAGCTAATATAAAAGCTGTAGAATATGAAAGAATCAGCGAAATAATGAAAGCTGAATTTGCATGTGTTACTTACAGTGATAATAAAGAAAACTTCTTAAATGTAATAAATAAATTGAAATCAGAAACTAGTGTAGCATTCATCTTAAATGTAGATGATGCTGAAGTAGCTAAAGAAGCTGTTGCAGCACTTGCTGGATTAAAACCAGTAGTAGTTGGGGCAACTAAAGATAACTACCAATCTATGATAGATGTAGTCAAAGGTGAAAATTTAGCACTTGGTTTAAAAGCTGCTAACCTAGAAGAACTATATGAAACAACTGAATTAGTTCAAAAAGCTGGATATAAGGAATTAATACTTGATGTAACAGGTGAAACTGTAAAAGATACTTATGTTAATGCAGTTCAAGTAAGAAGAATAGCATTAAAAGAACAAGATAGAACTTTTGGATACCCATCTATAGTATTCGTAAGTAAATTAGCTAATGGAGATGAAATGATGGAAGTTGCATTATCATCTGCATTTACAGTTAAATATGGTTCTATAATAGTAATAGATGACATAAATTATGCAAAAGCATTACCACTATATGCTTTAAGACAAAACTTATTCACTGACCCTCAAAAACCAATGAGAGTTGAAACTAAAGTTTATCCAATAAATAACCCAGATGAAAACTCTCCAGTTTTAGTAACTGTTGACTTTGCCTTAACTTACTTCGTTGTAACTGGTGAACTTGAAAGATCTAAAGTTCCTTGTTGGTTAGTAATACCAGATGCTGGTGGATATTCAGTTCTTACTTCTTGGGCTGCTGGTAAATTTGGCGGTAGTGTAATAGGTAACTTTGTTAAAGAATGTGGTATAGCTGATATGACTAAGAGTAGAGATTTAATCATACCAGGTAAAGTTGCTGTTATACAAGCAGATGTACAAGATAACTTACCAGGTTGGAATGTTATAGTTGGTACTCCAGAAGCTATGGAACTTCCAAAATTTTTAAAAGAGAAATATGGAAAATAGATAAAGTTTTATTTTATTAATAAAATCATATAAACATATAAAATCTAAGGGGGATAAATTAATATGGAAAAATTTATGATTATAGGTGAAAGAATTCACTGTATAGCACCACCAATAAGAAAAGCTATAGCTGAAAGAAATCCAGAGCCAATAATAAAAAGAGCTATAGAGCAATTAGATGCAGGAGCTCACGTTATAGATTTTAACATAGGACCAGCTGAAAGAGATGGAGCTGAAATAATGGAGTGGGGAGTTAAATTACTTCAAAGTGAATTAAATAACGTTCCATTAGCTTTAGATACAGCTAATGTTGCAGCTTTAGAAGCTGGATTAAAAGTATATGATAGAACTCATGGAAAACCAATCATAAACTCTGCAGATGCTGGAGATAGAATGCATTTAATGGAAGTAGCTGGAGAATATGATGCAGCTATAATAGCATTATGTGCTAAAGAAGGTATACCATCTGATAATGAGCAACGTATGGGATATTGTACTGAGCTAATAGAAGCAGCTGCTATGGCTGGAATAGATCCAGAAACAGATGTATACTTCGACCCACTTTGCCTAGTTATAAAAGGAATGCAAGATAAACAAATGGATGTACTAGAAGCTATAAGACAAATGACTGAAATGGGATTAAAAACTACTGGTGGATTATCAAACGTTTCTAATGGTTGTCCAAAACACATAAGACCAATATTAGATAGTAACTGGTTAGCAATGGCTATGGCTAATGGATTCTCTTCTGCAATAGTTAACCCATTAGATGAGATATTAATACAAACTATAAAATCTTGTGATATAATCAGAAACTCAAACTTATATGCAGATTCTTTCTTAGAAGTAAAAGATTTAGCTTTTGATTATAAAGGATAATAAAAATTAGAATTTTAAATTAGAATTAGGTTTAAATGGCTAGGCATTAAAAACTAATGTTTAGCCTAAATATAAACATATAATTCATAAAAGGGGGAAGTAAAAAGTGAATTTATATAACATAATCTACACAGGTGCAAACCAAGCATATGATGCAGCAAACGGAGCACTTACAGCTGCAATAGCAGAAAAAGGTAAAGAATGTCCGGTGGCATTCCCAGATACAGCATATTCTCTTCCATGTATATATGCTGCAACAGGCCAAAAAATGGCTACTTTGGCAGATTTAGAAGGTGCTTTAGCAATAGTAAAATCTTTAATAGTAGAAAAACCATTACTAGAAACAGCTTTAAATGCTGGTTTAGCTACAGCTTTAGCTGCTGAGATAGTTGAAGCAGTTAAATATGCTTTAAGCCCAACTCCATATGAAGCTCCATGTGCAGGACACGTAGTTGACCCTATAATAAGATCTCTAGGTGTACCACTAGTTACTGGAGATATACCTGGTGTTGCAGTTGTTCTTGGTGAATGCCCAGATGCTGAAACATTAGCAAAAGTAGTTAAAGATTACCAATCTAAAGGTTTATTAACTTTCCTAGTTGGAAAAGTTATAGATCAGGCTATAGAAGCTGGAGTAAAAATGAGTGTAGAACTTCGTGTTATACCTCTAGGATATGATGTAACATCAGTTATCCACGTTGTTTCTGTTGCTATAAGAGCTGCATTAATATTCGGTGCTGTTCCTCCAGGTGATTTAAACCAATTATTAGAATATACAGCTAAGAGAGTTCCTGCATTTGTTAATGCATTTGGACCACTTAGTGAATTAATAGTTGCTTGTGGTGCAGGAGCTATAGCTCTAGGATTCCCAGTTATAACTGACCAAGTTGTTACTGAAGTTCCTTGCAACTTATTAACTCAAAGAGATTATGATAAATTTGTTGCTACTTCATTAGAAGCTAGAAATATAAAAATAAAAGTTACTGAAATACCTATACCAGTTGGATTCGCTGCAGCTTTCGAAGGTGAAAGAATAAGAAAAGCTGAAATGGCTTACGAATTCGGTGGAAATAAAACTCCTGCTTGGGAATTAGTTATAGCTAAATCTATGGCAGAAATAGAAGACCACAAAATAGAAGTTATAGGTGAAAATATAGATCAAGCTAAATTAGCAGAGGGTATTACTAGATTGCCACTTGCTATAGTAGTTAATGTTGCTGGTAAAGCAATGCAAGAAGACTTCGAACCAGTTCTTGAAAGAAGATTCCACTACTTCATGAACTACATAGAAGGATTAATGCATGTAGGTCAAAGAGATATGTCTTGGGTGAGAATATCTAAAGACGCTGTTGAAAAAGGATTCACTCTTGAGCATATAGGCGAAGTTATGTATGCTATGATGAAAGATGAATTCGAAGCTGTTGTTGATAAATGTGAAGTTACTATAATAACTGATGAAGCAATAGTTAATGAAAGAAAAGCTGAAGCTTTAGCTAAATATGAATCTAGAGATGATAGATTAGCATCACTTATTGATGAAAGTGTTGAAGATTTCTATTCTTGTAACATGTGCCAATCATTCGCTCCAGCTCACGTTTGTGTAGTTACTCCTGAAAGATTAGGACTTTGTGGAGCAGTTTCTTGGTTAGATGCTAAAGCTACTAAAGAGCTTAACCCAACAGGACCTTGTCAACCAATAGCTAAAGGTGATTGTATAGATGATAAGAAAGGTATTTGGGAATCAGTTAATGAAACTGTAAATGAAATATCTCAAGGTGCAGTTGAAAAAGTTACTCTTTACTCTATAATGGAAGATCCTATGACTTCTTGTGGATGCTTCGAATGTATATGTGGTATTATGCCAGAGGCTAATGGATTAGTTATAGTAAATAGAGAGTTCCCAGGAATAACTCCTGTTGGTATGACTTTCGGTGAACTTGCTTCTATGACTGGTGGTGGAGTTCAAACTCCAGGATTCATGGGTCATGGTAGACATTTCATATCTTCTAAGAAATTTGCTTATACTGAAGGTGGACCAGAAAGAATAGTTTGGATGCCAAAAGAATTAAAAGAATTCGTAGCTGATAAATTAGATCAAACAGTTAAAGAAATGGCTGGAATAGAAAACTTCAGCGAAATGATTTGTGATGAAACAATAGCTGATGATTCTGAAGGAGTTTGTGCATTCCTTGAGGAAAAAGGACATCCAGCATTATCTATGGATCCAATAATGTAATTTAAATAAAGATATTAGGGGAGAAAAAATATATGAGTACAGTAGCAGGATTAAAATATTCTCCAAAACATACTTGGGTAAAAGTTGAAGGAGAATTTGCATTTGTTGGAGTAAGTGACTTTGCTCAAGAACAATTAGGAGAAGTTTTATTCGTTGAAATGCCAGAAATAGATGATGAATTAACAAAAGATGAGTCTTTTGGTGTTATAGAATCATCTAAAGTAGCTTCTGATTTAGTAGCTCCAGTTTCAGGAGTAGTAGTTGAAATAAACGAAGATAAATTAGAAGATGAACCTGAGTATGTAAACGAAGCTCCTTACGATGCTTGGATATGTAAAGTAAAAATGTCAGATACATCTGAATTAGATACTTTGTTAAGTGGAGAAGAATACGAAAAAGGTTTAGAATAAGAAGTAGGAAGATAATTTGAACTAAAAAGAAAGCATAGTAAATTTAATAGAATTAAGTTTACTATGCTTTTTTTAGTATATTGAATTAAAATAATAACAAAGGGTATTTTATACATATTTTAGTAATATATAAGGTTGAGTGATTATAAAAATTAATTTATTGGGGTGAGATAGAATGGCTAAAGTTTTTTTTAAATCACATAACAAGGAAGTAGAATGTGAAAGTGGAGAAAAGTTACTAGATGTAGCAAGAAAAGCAGATATTTTTATAGATGCACCTTGTAATGGAACTAAATCATGCGGAAAATGTAAAGTAAAGTTATTAGAGGGAAAATGTGATGCAGAAAAGACAGTACATATTAGTGATGAGGAATATGAAAAAGGATATATTTTAGCTTGTGCAACTGAAGTAACAGGAGATATTGTTATAGATGTTCCATCTAAACTTTCATCTTCAATGCATGGAATGAAAATAGAGGGTACGGGGAAGAAAGTAGATAAAAAATTATTTGATAGAGCTAGATGTATAATAGAGGAACATGAATTCTCTTATAGCACTAATGTTGAGAAGAAATATATTGAATTAGATGAACCATCATTAGATGATAATATAAGCGATGTAGATAGATTAGATAGACAAGTAAGACAAGATTTAGGTATTGATGGAATAGATTTTAGATTAGATATATTAAAAAAACTGCCATTAGTATTAAGAGAAGAGAATTTTAAAATAACTTTAACTTATGTTAAAAAGAAAAATAAAATTACAATATTGAATGTAGAACCAGGTAATAAAGAGGGAGAGCTATATGGATTAGCTGTAGATATAGGCACAACATCTGTAGTGGTTTGTTTAGTAAATTTAGTTACTAATGAAGTTGTAGAAAAGGCATCTTCAGGAAATGCACAAATAAAATATGGTGCGGATGTAATTAATAGAATCGTATTTGCTGTTAGAAAAAATAATTTAGAAATTATGAGAAAAGCAATTATAGATGACACTCTAAATCCATTAATTGAATCTCTATATACAAGTACAGATATAAATAAAAATAACGTAGTAAGAGTTGTATTATCTGCTAATACAACAATGTCTACGCTTTTCCTAGGCATATATCCTGATTATTTAAGATTAGAACCATATATTCCTCCATATTTAAAATCACCAAATTTAATGGGTGAAGATGTAGGACTAAATGTTAATAAAAGTGCTTTAATATACCTAGCTCCAAACGTGGCAAGTTATGTAGGTGGAGATATAACTGCAGGTGTATTATCAGCAGGGATATGGGCTAGTGAAGAAAATACATTATTTATAGACTTAGGGACTAATGGAGAAATTGTATTTGGAAATAAATACTTTATGATGTGTTGTGCATGCTCAGCAGGACCAGCCTTTGAAGGCGGGGGAATTAGTTGTGGTATGAGAGCATCAGATGGAGCAATAGAGAAAGTTAGTATAGATGAAAATACTTTGGAACCTGAATTAACAATAATAGGTGAATTTGCGCCTATAGGAATTTGTGGTTCTGGTATAATAGACCTAATATGCCAAATGCTACTTAAAGGTATAATAGATAGAAGAGGAAAAATAAAAAGAGAATTAAATAATAAAAGAGTTAGATTTAATGAACATGATATAGGTGAATATATCTTGGCATTTAAAGAAGACTACGAAGGTCTAGAAAATGACTTGTTTATAAATGAAGTGGATATTGATAATTTCATTAGAACAAAAGGTGCTATATATTCAGGTGCATCAGTGCTTGTAGAAAGCTTAGGTATGGACTTTGAAGTGATTGATAATGTTTATATAGCAGGAGGAATAGGAAATAATCTTGATATTGAGAACTCAATCTTAATAGGTTTACTTCCAGATGTAGAGAGAAGTAAGTTTAAGTATATAGGAAATAGTTCATTAGTTGGATCATACTTAAGCCTAATAAGTTCAGATGCTAGACATAAATTAGAAGAAATAGCATCTCAAATGACATATGTAGAGTTAAGTGTATATCCTACATATATGGATGAGTTTGTGTCAGCATGCTTCTTACCACATACTAATATAGATCAATTTCCAACAGTAAAAGAAATTTTAGAATAAAAATAAAAATTTACAACAAATAATAAAAAGCTATGAAGCCAGGTAAAACTGAATAATTCATAGTTTTTTATTATGTTGAAAATAAATTATATGTGTCGTATTTTGTATAAAAATAAAAATATGTAGTATTATGTATAATACTTAATATTCTGCAAATATTTAACTTTATTTACATAGATAGTAATAGATGTTATATTATTTAGGTAATCAAGCACAAGAAGTGCAAATATTTATCAGAAGAATAATTAAGTAAATAAGTTAATAGAAGATTTAATGTTACATCATAACAACATAAACATGATAATTAAGACCATGAAGGTTTTATATATCTTTATTGATATATATAACCTCATGGTCTTTTATATTTAATAAACATTAAAAGTAATAAATATAAAAATAGTAATTTTAGGGGGAAGTTTTATGGTAAAAAGTAAAAGTTTAAAAAGAGTTTTAGCAGTAATATCAGTAATAGGTTTAACACTAGGTACAGTTGGTTGTTCATCTAATAATAATAAGACTGAAACACCAGAAACTAAAGTTGAATCAAGTAATTTTGAAAAGGTGGAGTATACATATTCTGATGGGGCAAAAGATTACAATGTGAAAGTAGAAACTCCAAGACAAAAAGCTGTGACATTATCTCAATTTATGACAGAGATGTTATTAGCATTGGATTTAGGGGATAGAATGGTAGGAACAGCACTTTTAGATAACCCAATACTTCCAGAGTTTAAAGAAGCTTATGAGAAAATACCACAGCTTAAAATAGGTGAGGGACATTCTGTATCAAAAGAAGGATTTATGTCTACAGGATCAGATTTTGTTAGTGGTTGGGATTCATCAATAAGTGAGCAAACAACAGGATCTCCACAGGAACTTATTGAAAAGGATATAGCACCATTTATGGCTAAATCTTATTCAGCAGATGCTACAATAGATACTGTTTATGAAGACTTTGAACTACTTGGGAAAATATTTGGAGTTCAAGATAAATCAACAGAAGTAATAAATAAAATGAAAAGTGATATAAAATCAGTAACTGATAAATTAGGAAATATAAAAGATGAAGATAGAGTAAAAATGATGGTATATGATTCTGGAGAAAAGGATGCCATGGTAGTTGGTTCAGGTCTTGCAAATAATTTAATTGAGTTAGCAGGTGGGAAGAACATATTTGGAAAAGATGCAGAAAAACCATATGTAAATGCTTCTTTTGAAAGTATAGTAGCACAAAACCCAGAAGTAATATTAGTAACTGACTTTATGGCTGGACAGCCAGTGAAAGAAAAAATTGAGTTTTTAAAATCTCATCCAGCATTAAAAGATGTATCAGCTATAAAAAATAATAAGATATATGTTGTAGGATTAGCAGATTTATCTCCAGGTGTTAGAAATCCTAAACTAATAGAAGAAATGTATGGATATTTTTATGGAGAAAATAAATAATGGAAATATCAATAAAACAAAAGAGAAGCCTTTCTAATAAGAAAGGTTTCTTGTTTTGGATACTACTGTTAACAGTCATATTAGCAGCAACAGTAGTTATTGCTATTGCAGTAGGTAGCACATACATAGAACCTGGAGAAGTGTATAAAGTGCTACTTAATAAGTTAACAAAAGGAAGTTTACTTGGCGATGTGGGAACTGTAATGACACAAAATATAATATGGGAAATTAGATTTCCTAGAGTTTTATTAGGAGCTATATGTGGAGCTGGATTGGCGCTTTGTGGGGTTATGATGCAATGTGTGACAAAAAACCCAATAGCAGAGCCATATATATTAGGAATATCGTCAGGGGCATCTTGTGGAGCAGTTGCAGTAATTGTTCTTGGAGGAATGTCAGCAATCGGAATTAATAGTATTAGCGCAGGTGCATTTGTCGGTTCTATAATATCAGGAGTATTAGTATTTGCAATAGGAACTAAAATGGGAAAGACAACATCTACAACAAGGCTTGTGCTTACAGGAATGGCCATATCAACCATATTTTCAGCATTAACTAATTTACTTATATATTCAGCAGAAAATTCAAATCAGGCTAAAAATGCATTGTTTTGGACGGTAGGTAGTTTAGGTGGAGCAAAATGGGATATATTACTACTTCCTTTTATTGTATTAGTCATAGTAATGATAATAGTATTTATAATGTCTAAATCTTTAGATATACTGCTTCTAGGAGATGATAATGCCATAGTTTTGGGTATAAATGTGAAATTTATAAAGTCTATGATATTAATTTTAGCTACATTATTAACATCTTCTTTAGTTGCAATAACAGGCGCAATTGGATTTATCGGTCTTGTAGTACCTCATGTATGTAGAGCTATTGGAGGTAATGATCATAAAAAGCTAATAGTACTTTCTTCCTTAGTAGGGGCCATATTTTTAATAATATCAGATGTATTTGCAAGAGGGCTTTTCCCTCCAATAGAAATACCGATAGGAATAATAACATCACTAGTTGGTGGTCCATTCTTCTTATATTTAATTTCCAATAGAAATTATGATTTTGGAGGAAAAGAATAATGCACAAAATTCAGGTTAAAAATTTAAAATTTAGTATAGATAATAAGGAAATATTGAAAGATATATCTTTTGATGTTCCTAAAGGAAGCTTTGTAGGTATTATAGGACCAAATGGTTCAGGAAAGTCTACTTTATTAAAAAATATATACAGGCTACATAAGCCTTCAAGTGGTAAGATAACTTTGGACAATAAAGACTTATTCAAAATGAAAGATAAAGACTGTGCGAAAGAAATAGCTGTATTGGCTCAAGAAAGTAATTCTCAGTTTGACTTTACTGTGGAACAAATAGTAAAAATGGGAAGATACCCTTATAAATCTGTTTTCGAAGATTATTCTAAAGACGACTTAAAAATGGTGTCAGAAATGTTAAAAAAAGTAGGTTTAGATGATTATAGTCATAGAAGTTTTTCCAACTTATCAGGAGGAGAAAAACAGAGAGCTTTAATTGCAAGAGCATTAGTACAAAATACAGATTTTTTAATATTAGATGAGCCAACAAATCATTTAGATATTGGGTATCAAATACAGTTAATGGATTTGGTAAAGAGTATGAATATAACAACATTGTCTGCAATACATGATATGAATATAGCATCTATGTATTGTGATTATTTAATAGTTATGAAAGATGGACAAATAAAGAAATTTGGAAACGTTGAAGAAGTAATAACATCAGAAACTTTAAAAGAAATATTTGGGGTAAATGCTTATGTAGGTAGAAACCCAATTAATCAAAAACTACAAGTATCTTTTATGCATACCCATGAACATGTAAATGGAGTAGGTGATAACCATATACATGAGGATGGATTTACAGGATTACATTCTCATAAGGATAATCAAATATATGTCTAATTTAGGAAAATACAATACAAAAATAAGGTTTTTTTGCAATACTTTTCATTGTAAGAAATAAATTGTACTTAAGTGTTTGACTTGCAAATAATATGAGTATATACTTATATTAATAGAAAAACTTGTAAGTGAAATCATGAAGGTTTCTTATGGTATTGTAATGCCTTTAGAAATCTTTTTTTTGATTAGATTTATAGAATTAAGGGGGATTTTTATATGTGTGAATCATCTGCATTTGTATTAGGAAAAGATAATAAATTGGAAAAAGTAATGGAAAATGTGGTAAATGTGGACCCAACTGAAGGAAAGGTTTATTTAACAGACTTGTTAGGAGAACAAAAAATAGTTGATGGTTTTATTAAAGAGATAAGATTAATGGACCACAAAATAATTTTAGAAGAAAAATAAAAATTAAATTAGAGGTAGGTCAAATATGATAATTGCAGTAATAGACGGAATGGGTGGCGGTATAGGAGCTCAAGTGGTTAGTGCACTAAGAGAAGAATTACCATCATATATGGAAATATATGCATTAGGTACCAATTCAATAGCTACGAGTGCTATGATGAAGGCTCATGCTAACAAAGGTGCAACTGGAGAAAATGCCATAGTAGTATCTTCAAAAAAAGCCAATATAATTGTTTCGCCTATTTCAATTGTAATGCCAAATACTATGATGGGAGAAGTAACAAGCATCATAAGTGAGGCCGTATGTGATAGCGAAGCATTTAAAATATTATTACCAATAATGCCAGAAAATTTTGAAGTAATAGGTATAGAAGGTAAACCATTATCATTATTAATTAAGGATACAATCAAGATAATAAAAAGAGAATTTAATATAAAATAAGGGGGAGTATAAAATGTTTAATAAAAATGTAGCTTTATATCATGAAGGTCATCATCATGATCACGATTACGTACATACTGAATGTGGGTGTGGAGGAAACTGCCATAATCACGAAGAAGAAGAAGTAAGCAAGGATGAAAAAACTTTAAACATTTTATTAGTACACTGGGTTAATCATAACCAATCTCATGAAGAAGGTTTCAGAGAATGGGTAAACAAAGCAAAAGAAATGGGTAAAGAAGAAACTGCTGAGTGTATAGAAAAAGCAATAGCATGTATGCAACAAGCTAATGAAATGTTATTAGAAGCTAAAAAAAATATGTAGTTATTTAAGATAAAAAGCAAAGAATATGAAAATTTTCTTTGCTTTTGTTAATAATAAAATTAAATATTAAAAACAAATAATATTTAATAGAGACTAATAGTTGACAAAAAGGTTTTTATATAATATAATGAAATAGTATTGGAGAAGTACTCAAGTGGCTCAAGAGGATCCCCTGCTAAGGGATTAGGCTGGATTAAACCGGTGCGAGGGTTCGAATCCCTCCTTCTCCGCCAATCAAAAGACTATGGAAGTTATTCCATAGTCTTTTTTATTTAATAAAATTATTGAGTTAGATATTTTTTTTCATAAATATACATCAATTAATACTCTTATATTAATATATTAAAAATATGTAAAAGGTACTAAAATTAAGTATGTTTATGAAAAATAACGATAATATTTGTATAAAATTAATCTTCTAACACGTTCAATTTTTTAGCAACGATACCTGTTGTGCTAGCTTGAACTAATAAAGTTATAACTATACACATAAATACTGTAGATGAAATAATTTCATAACCAGGAATTTTATTCGATACTACAATTCCTGACAGTGCAGCCGGTATGACACCAGTTTCTCTAACCCACATCATAAATAGCTTTTCATTTTTGCTCCATTTAGCTTTTATATCAAGTGATGTACAAATTATAACAACAATAGGACGAGCTATAAAAATTAAAATTAATGCTATTAAAAAAGCTTTCCAACCGTATTTAACTAATGAATTCAAGTCTAAATGAGTACCAAGCACTATAAATATAGACATTCTTGCAATTGTTGCGATGGTTTCTCTGAAGTGGACGCCTTCTATATATATATCATCTTCTATCCATAAATTGAAAAGTTTTTTATTGCCTGTTACTAAACCTGCTATAAAAACAGACATATAACCACTACCACCTAATCTTTCAGATATTTCATAGGAAAAAATTACTACGGCTAATGACATTATGGCTTCATATTTACCAAAAATACCGTAAATTTTTGTAGATGCTAATGCTGTCCCAATAAGAGCTACGCCAGTGCCTACAAGTAATCCAATTAAAATCATAAATACTAGTTGCATACTAGTTTCTAGCAAGCTAGATTTTTGAGATAGTGTTATACTTGCTAACACTGAAGTGAAAAGTATAGCACCAAATGCATCGTTAAATGCAGATTCACTAATAATAGTTTGCTTTAGAGTATTTTGGATTTTTACTTGCTTAAACACTGGTATCAAACTAGCTGGGTCTGTTGAAGCTACTATAGCGCCTAGCAAAATACTAGTTTGAATAGGCAGATTTAAGATTGCATTTGAACTTACTCCAATTATTGCAGCAGTTAAAAATACACCGAGAGAAGATAATAACAAAACGGTTATTTTTACTTTATTTAAAATCTTAAGTTTAATTTCGCTACCACCTTCATATAGTATAAAAGCAGAGCCAAATGTTAATATCAACTCATTTGCTACAGGGAATGAATTAATATTTACCAAATTAAAAAAAGTTGGTCCAAAAGCAACTCCAAATAATAAGTATATAACCACATCGGGAATTTTTAATTTTTCTCCTATATAAGCACCAATTATACCTAATACAGATATTGATGCCATAACGAGTAATAGTTCATTAGAGCTAATTGCAGAAATATTCTCGGTCATGATGATTTTCCTTTCTGAGATGATTTTGTTAAATTTATTATTTGCAAAAACTTATATTCTATTATGCTATATTAAATTAACGTATATAAGATTCTTATCAATTAGTTGTAATTTTAATAAAATATGTTTAAAATTAGATTTGAAAGGAGATATTATGGATACAAAGAAAGACAGAGTATATAATATGTTAAAACGACTTGAAAATTTAAAATACAGATTAATTATGGATTCTTTATTAATAGGTATTGTAGTAGGCTTAGTAATTGTAATACACAGAATGCTATTATTGAAAGTAAGTCCCATGTTTATAAATTTATACAATAAAGCTACAGAAAATATTATATTAATACCTATTGTATTTTTATTTTTAATTTTTCTAGGATTTATAGTTGGTAAAATGGTAAAAAAAGAGCCTATGATAAGCGGTAGTGGTATTCCTCAAGTTGAGGGAATATTAACTAGAAACTTAAAACAAAATTGGTTTAAGGTACTAATTTATAAGTTTATGGGCGGATTAATTTGTTTAGGAGCAGGACTTTCTCTTGGAAGGGAAGGCCCATCGGTACAAATGGGAGCTTGTATTGGTGAGGGAATTTCTGAGAAAAGCAACAAGTTAGAAAATGAAAAGAAGTATTTAATCACAAGTGGAGCAAGTGCAGGTCTTTCTGCAGCATTCAATGCACCTATATCAGGTGTAATGTTTTCCTTGGAGGAAACTCATAAAAACTTTTCACCCTTAGTGCTAGTATCAGCAATGATAGCATCTTTAACTGCTGATTTTATTTCAAAAAATTTCTTTGGTATGGCACCGTCTTTACATTTTTCAAAATTAAATTCTTTACCTTTAAAATATTACTGGGGTCTTATAATCCTTGGTATAGTTATAGGTGTTAGTGGAGTTATATTCAGTAGTGGTCTTTTAAAAACTCAGGATTTATATAAAAAATTAAACACATCTGTAGAGATGAAATGTATTATTCCTTTTGTAATGACAGGAATAATAGGAATGATATGTCCTATAGTTTTAGGTGGAGGCCATGATTTAATAATGACCTTAAAAGAAAGTCAATTTACTTTAATATTTTTATTTTCATTAATAATTATAAAATTCTTATTTACCTTTATTAGTTTTGGATCTGGAGTTCCAGGTGGAATATTTTTCCCATTATTAGTTCTAGGAGCTTTAGTGGGTAATTTTGTTGGGCTTGTATATGTTAAATATTTGGGAATACCAGATGTTTATTTAGTTAACTTTATTGTTCTTGCAATGGCAGGTCATTTTGCATCAATAGTAAAAGCGCCTATCACAGCTATATTACTGATTTCTGAAATGACAGGTTCATTAAACCATTTGTTAGCTTTAGCAGTAGTTGTAATAGTTTCTCAGTTAACTTCGGATATTTTAAATTCTGCACCAATTTATGAAAGTTTATTAAGTAGAATTTTAGCTAAAGGTACTAATAAATATGAAGGTAGAGCAGGAAAGAAAACATTAATAGAAATAGTAGTACAAGTATATAGCGAATTAGATAATAAGAAAATAAAAAATATAGATTGGCCTGAAAATTGTTTAGTTGTATCAATACACAGAGGAGAAAAAGAAATTTTACCTAGGGGAGATACAAAAATTTATGCAGGCGACTTATTAGTAGTAATGACTAATGAAGATAGTGCTTCATGCATGTTAGAAGATATATCTGAAATGGCATCTACAGTTTAATAAATAATTAAAAATTAGAGTTTAAGGAGTTATTTAGTGAATAATTTGATCTTCATTAGAGAACTCCTTTTTAAGTTGTAATAGAGTATGCTATAATTGATTGCGAATAAAGGATAATAGTCAATTGCAAGGGAGAATAGTTGTGAATAAAAATATAAAATTACTTATAGTACTAAGTATTCCAATAATATTAGCATTATCTCAATGGGCATTAAGTTTTTCTACAGTATTTATTATTGTATCAATAGCGCTTATATATTTACTAGTAAGTTCTAAAAATATTGCTTATAAAAATAAACATACAAAATTAATATACAAAATTTATAAATCAGTAATGATACTATTTATAACATCGTTTATTTTATTGCAAGGTGCAATTATTATAAATATGTACAAAACTAATGATGCAAATTCTATAAATCACATGGATACTATGATAATTTTAGGCGCTAAAGTAAATAAAGATGGTGTATCTAAGACTCTAAAACAAAGATTAGACAAAGCAATTGAGTACTACAATCAAAATAAAGATATAAATATAATTGTATCTGGTGGGAAAGGCGAAGATGAGGTAATGACTGAAGCATCAGCAATGAAAAATTATCTTGTCAAAAATGGAGTAGATGAAGACAATATAATATTAGAAAATAAAGCAACTACAACTTTAGAAAATATAATGTTTAGTAAAGAGATAATGAAAGATTTAAACTTAGGGAATAAAGCTTTGATTGTGACTAGCGATTATCATTTGTTTAGGGGAAGATTTATAGCTAGTATTCTGGGAATGGATAATGAAGGTCTATGTTCGACAAGTAGCTTGTCTAGCAGGATATATTATATGATAAGGGAATACCCAACCAGTATTATAGATTTTTATAGAAGTATAAAAATTAGCCTTCTTAGTTAAATTAAAAAAGCTATATATCTAGTTTAAAGTAATCTAGTTATATAGCTTTTTATGTTAAACAATTTAAATATTACAAAGCTCTTTTTTCATTATAAAATTACATAAAGAATAAATATTCGCGTCCAGAATATTATCGTTAAACTTAAGAGGAATAATTTTCGATAAATTATAAAATAATATGGTATTTTTATCCCTATCTATACCTTTATTTATATTTATTTCCAGAGAAATATTATTATTTTGGCATATTATAGAATAATTGTCGTTGTAAATTGAAATATTATTGTGATCTCCAGTAAAAATAAAATAATTCATACACAACTTTCTTGCATTTATTTTGTAGTTTAAAGGAAAAATTTTAAGATTATAATTACTACCGCTTAGCTCTATTAAATCTAACTTTTCTCCTACTAAATCTTTAATATTTACAAGTTTACTTAAATTATAAATATCTTCGTAATTATGTAAAAGAATAGTATCCATTAGCTTATAATCTTTGTTTTTAACGAATTCTTTATATAATCTTACGCTTTCGCAACCATCTATAACATCATTTCTATGAATATCAAAGTATGTTTCAACTGAACTTAAACTACAATCCTCCAAACCTAGAGGTGATTTAAATAATTTAATAAATCTAAAGATATCAAAGTCATCTTCTTTATCTAAACTGAAATCAATATGGTGTTTTTTTAATCTATAATTTACAAATCCTATATCAAAACTTAGGCCATTATAAGTTACATGCCTTTTGAAACATTTAATACTATCAACAAAAGCCATAAGCAATTCTTTTTCTTCGTCTTCATTTTCTGCAAAAAATTGTTTAATAACAGTCTTATTTTGGCAATTATATAGAATACCGATTAAAATAACTTTGCAAAATTTTGGACTTAGTCCACCAGTTTCAATGTCGAATATAAAGGTGTTACTACCTATGTTTAAGTTTTCGTTAAGAACTTTTTCTATAATTTTCATGGTATTTCTCCTTTTTTCAATTTTGTACTATAATAGACGTTGAATAAATTAATTTAATCATATATTAAATAGAAATGATAGTAAATGTAATTTTATAAATAAACAAATACTTCAAGGTGGGAAAAGATGATTGATAAAGATAAATTAAACGAAAATCAAAGAAAAGCAGTGGAGCATGTTGATGGACCATGCATGGTGTTAGCTGGGCCTGGGTCAGGTAAAACAAGAGTTATAACTTATAGAATCGCAAATATGATAATGAATAATAATATTCCTCCAACAAGAATATTGGCAATAAGTTTCACAAAGAACTCTTCCATGGAAATGAGAAATAGAGCTATTCAAATTTGCAAGGATAGTAGAATAAATAAAGTTACTTTTGGAACATTTCATGCTGTTTTTTATAAAATTTTAAGGTATTTTGGAAAATACGAGATGAATAGTATTCTTGATGAAAAAACAAAAAGAAATACTATTAAAGGCATACTTAAAAATTTAAAAGTAGAAAATGGCGAAGATGATGAAACAGTTGGACAAGTTATAAATGAGATTTCTTATGTTAAAAATGAGCTAATGGATAAGCAAGATTTTGAATCAGAGATTTTAACAAAAGATGAATTTATAAATACCTACAATATGTACGAAGAATATAAGGAACAAGTTAAAAAAATAGATTTTGATGATATGTTGCTGAGAACATATTATTTGCTGAGCCAAAATAAACAGGCTTTAGATATGGTTAGACAAGTTTATAAACATATTTTAGTAGATGAGTTTCAGGATATAAATAGAGTACAATTTGAAGTACTAAAACTAATGGTAAATCCAAATAACAATATATTCGTTGTAGGAGATGAAGACCAAAGTATATATGGATTTAGAGGATCTAGACCGGATTTTTTATTACAGTTTGAAGAGTATTTCAAAGGAACAGAAAAGATTTTATTAGATATTAATTACAGATCTAAAAAAGAAATAATTGACGTATCTAATAAATTAATAGAAAAAAATGTGAGTAGATACGATAAAACTATAAAATGTAATCAAGGTGAAGGTGCAATAGTAAATTATATTAAACCAAAGGATTCAGAAGATGAGGCAATTCAAATTGGAAAAGAAATTTTAGAAGAAATTAAAAAGGATTATGTAGAATATAGTGATTTTGCAGTGATTTACAGGACGAATATTCAATCTAGAGCCCTTGTAGATGTATTCATGGATATGAGAATACCTTTCACCATAAAAGACTCTATAGTGACAATATACGACCACTGGGCAGCAAGAGATATATTGTCTTACTTAAAAATTGCTGTAAAAAAACATAGTAATGAGGATTGGTTAAGGATTATTAATAAACCTTTTAGATATATATCTAGAGATAATTTAAATCAAATTAAGGAAGACAAAGACTTTGTAAATGCTTTAATAACAAAGTGCAATCTTCATCCAAAGCAAGTAAAAACTATAAATGATTTGGATATCGATATAAGTTATTTAAAACACCAATGTCCACAAGATGCCATATCATATATAAGAACAACTTTAGATTATGATAAATATATTTTAGATTATTGTGTGAATAGAAAAATAAAGACAAATGGATTAATAGAAATTTTGAATGAGATAGAAAGTTCTGCATCTAACTTTGAAACTATTGAAGAATATTTAGATCATATAGAAAAAGTTAAGGCAGAATTGGAGCAAAATCAGTATAAAAAGGAATTAGATGGAGTAGTATTTACTACCATGCATAGCGCTAAGGGATTGGAATTCAGATATGTTTATATTATAGGTATTAATGAAGGAGCAATTCCTCATGAAAAGTCTTACGATGTTGATGATAATGAGAAAAAAGCTGACCAAATAGAAGAAGAAAGAAGACTTATGTATGTAGGTATGACTCGTGCAGAAGAAAGTTTAACCTTAAGTTCTCCCATAAATAAATATGGCAAAAAAGCATATGAGTCAAGATTTTTGAATGATATAAAAAACCCCACAAAAGAAGATATGAAAAGTGTTAAAATTGGGGATAAACTTTATCACAAAAGTTTTGGAAATGGTAGAATTGTGGGTAAAGATGGGGATATGGTACAAGTTAAATTTAAAAATGAAGAAAAAACTTTAGATTACAAACTATGTATGAGAAATAATATTATGAAAAAGCTATAAATAAAAACATAAACAAAAATTAAAAAATTCTGAAATTTACTATTGACAAAGGTAAATTATCTGACTATAATTTTATTAATAATTTGAAAAAAGAAAATTCTATGAAAAAGAGAGTAGCCTAAATGGAGTTATAGCGAGTTAGGGTATGGTGTGAGCCTAATAATAAAGTTTAGAGTGAAGAGAGCTTTGGAGAAGATTATCAGAACTTAAGTATGATAATAGGTAGCGCCTGCCTTAAGGGTTTGAGTGGATAGGTAAGTGCACTACCTATCAACAAGAGTGGTAACGCGGTTAATTCGTCTCTTAGTCATTATGACTAAGGGACTTTTTTTATTGTAAGGAAATTATGTGTTATCTGACCTGTGGATAACATATAATTTATAATCTATTAGCTTTAGCAAGGTCGTTGACTCAGCGGTAGCGAAGGTATCTCGTTGGCGACATGAAGTATAGCGCCCATGCAGTGGCTTAAGCGAAGCGAATTTTTTATTTTGGAAAATTGAAATTAATTATATAAAAATATAAAGGAGAATATTGAAATGAAAGGATTAAAGAAAATATTAGGATTAACGTTAGCTGCGATGATGACGATATCATTAGTAGGCTGTTCAAGTGGTGGAGATAAAGGAGATAAAACTGAAGTAGCGGATAAACTTCAACAAATTAAGGATGCAGGAGTATTAAAAGTAGGAACAAGTGCTGAATACTCACCTTATGAATTCCATAAAGTTGTCGATGGAGAAGATAAAATAGTTGGATTCGATGATTTTATGGTTCAAGAAATGGCGAAAGATATGGGAGTAAAAGTTGAATATACAGATATGGATTTTGATGGATTATTAGGAGCTTTACAAGCTGATAAAGTTGATATAGTCTTAGCAGGAATGACTCCAGATGAAACTAGAAAGAAAAGTGTTGATTTTTCAGAAATATATTATACAAATAGCAATGTATGTATAGTATCAAAAGGAAAAGAAGACTCTATAAAAAATTCAAATGATTTAAAAAAATTAAAGGTTGGAGTTCAAAAAGGAACAACTCAAGCAGACTATGTTACTGGTGATTTAGGAATAACAGATGCCACACAATTAAAGAAAATGCCAGATTTAATGATGGATCTTCAAAATGGAAAAATAGATGTTATAGTTACAGGTAAAGCAGTAGCTGAAATAAATGTTAAAAATTATAAGAATATAGCTATAGGAAATTCAACTGTAGGTGATGAAGTTGCAGAAACTGCAGCAGCAGCTATTAAAAGGTCAGATGATAAACTTGATAATAGTGCATTTTTAAAATCTGTAAATGATACAATAGCAAGATTAGATAAAGAAGGAAAAACGGATAAATATATGCAACAAGCTTTAGAATTAGCAAAATAATAGACAGTAATTAGGAGATGGTTATATGGATTTTAGTAAATTAAGTGGATACTATGGATTAATAGTCAAAGGGGCAGAGTATACTATATTAGTATCTATGGTCTCATTGATCATAGGTTTTATTCTTGGTTTATTGATTTGTCTAATGAAAATGTCTAAAGTTAAGATATTAAAACTAATATCAAGTGCATATGTTCAAATTCTTAGAGGTACACCGTTATTTGTGCAAATATATATTATTTATTATGGATTTCCCCAATTAGGCTTCGACTTTCCTGATGTAGGTCCTATATCTTCTAAATTTATAGCAGGTGCATTTGCATTATCTATAAATTCAAGTGCTTATGTGGCTGAAATATTAAGATCAGGAATACAATCTGTTGATAAAGGTCAGATGGAGGCTAGTAGATCATTAGGTTTAGGATACAAAGATACAATGAGATTTATAATAGTCCCACAAGCTATAAAGAATGTATTGCCAGCCTTAGCAAATGAGTTTATTACATTAGTAAAAGAATCAGCAGTACTTTCTGTTATAGGAACTCAAGAGTTAATGTTTAAAGCAGGTATAGTAGTTACAGCAATTTATAGCCCGATGGAACCTTATTTAGTAGCAGCAGCTACATACCTTGCGATAACATCTGTATTATCTAAATTAGTAGGCATATTAGAGAAAAAGCTAGCTCAGTCAAACTAGAATAATATAAGGGAAAGTGATAATATGATAAAAATAAATAATTTGCATAAATCTTTCGGAAATTTGCATGTGCTTAAAGGCATAGATTTACAAATTGATAAAGGTGAAATAGTTGCAATAGTAGGTCCCAGTGGATCAGGAAAAAGTACAGTACTTAGATGCATGAATTTACTTGAGGAACCTACTGAAGGTGAAATAATATTTGAAGGAAAAAATATAACAGGTGAAAAAGTTAATATTGATGAAGTAAGACAAAATATAGGAATGGTTTTTCAAAATTTCAACTTATTTCCTCATATGACTGTTTTAGATAATATAACTTTAGCTCCTATTAAAATAAAAAAATTAAGTAAAGAAGAGGCAAATGAAAAGGCCCAGATGTTATTAAATAGAGTAGGATTGATAGACAAAAAAGATGCATATCCATCCCAACTATCAGGTGGTCAAAAACAAAGAATCGCCATAGCTAGAGCTTTGGCAATGGAGCCTGAGATGATGTTATTTGATGAGCCTACATCAGCATTAGATCCAGAAATGGTAAAAGAAGTTCTTAATGTTATAAAAGAGTTGGCTGATGAAGGAATGACTATGGCAATAGTTACTCATGAAATGGGATTTGCAAAAGAAGTAGCAGACAGAGTTATATTTGTAGATGGTGGAAAAATAATAGAAGAGGATACGCCGGAAAATGTATTTAATAATCCCGTTAATGAAAGAACAAAAGAATTTTTAGCTAAAGTTTTATAAATATATTATTACAATAAAAAACTTCCAGAGATAACCTGGAAGTTTTTTATTGTAATAAAGAAGGTATATAATATTACTGTAATTTAATTGGATAATACTAAATTTTTTTATAAATTAAATAATCTTAATAATATATTCCTTTTTCGAAATAGTCTTTAAGCTCATCAAGATTATTAGTTTTACCTAATGCTAACATTAATTTGATTCTTGATTTATGTCCGTTTAGGTCACCAGCGAAGATACATCCTAAATTTCTTAAATCTCTTCCTGATCCTAAATACCCATAAGAATCGTACACTCTACCAGTGGAACATCTAGAAGTTATAACAACGATAACTTCTTTCTCTCTGGCATATTTAACACCTTCATACATTAATGGAGGCACATTTCCTCTTCCCATTGCTTCTATTATAATACCTTTATATCCCATATCTACAGCGTGATTTATAAAAGTATAATCCATTCCTATTCCTGATTTAAATAGGGCAACTTTAGTTTCTACTTTATCAGTATCAATAAAAGTTCTAGAGGCTACATTTTTAAATAGTAAAAGCTCGTTACTATCAACTATGCCTAAAGAGCCTTTGCCAGGTGATTGGAAAGTATTTAGAGCCATAGTATCTGTTTTAGTTGCTTCAGATGCTAATAAAACTTCGTTGTTTAATACAACAAGAACACCTTTATTTTTCGCATTTTCTGATATAGCAACACAAATAGCTGATGATAAGTTGTTTGACCCATCATATCCAAGTTCAGAACTACTTCTCATAGCGCCTGTAACGATAACAGGTTTTTCATGATTTATTATTAAATCTAAGAAATAAGCAGTTTCTTCTAGACTATCCGTACCGTGAGTTATTACAACGCCACATATATCTTTTCTGTTTAATAATTCTAAAATAGCAGATTTTAATTGAATTAGTTTTTCAGGTGTCATATGAGGTCCTGGAATTTCGTCAAAGTCTTTTATTTCAAAATCAGCAACATCTTTAACGTTAGTTGCCATAGACATTATTTGTTCTCCTGATAAAGATGGTACATTTGCACCGATTTCTTTATCTATTGTCATAGATATAGTTCCACCAGTAAATAGGATACCTACCTTTTTTTTAGTAGACATAACATTACCTCCTTGAATTTAAATACTACTTTAATTATACCAAAAATATAAACTAAAAATTATTATTTTTAAAGAAATTTCAGTATTTCACTTTAAAATTAAACATAAAAAAAGAGCCGGGGAAGCTCTTTTTTTATTCTGATAAATTAAATCTAATTCGTCTTAGACATAATATATATCTATTCATAAAAAGGGGTATTTGAATAGAAACTTTAATTGGGTTATCAAGGGGATAACTACTTATATATAATAGCAATATTCGACAAATAATGCAACATAATTTTACAAATTTTTTAGAAAATTTTTTTGATTATATTTATAGCCTAAAATGTTAATATAATTAATATGTATTTGTAAAACTTTATACTATAAGATTAAAAAATAGGTCTAAAAATGGTATAATAAAAAATGCTGATATTTTTGACGAATTAATTAAAGCACATAATTGATGGATATATTAATAAAAAATATAATAGGACGGTGTAATAAATGGAAATTTATTTAGATAATAGTGCAACTACAAAACCTTATGAAGAAGTAGTAGAAGAAATGGTGAAAGCTCTTACTACAGAATACGGGAATCCTTCTTCATTGCATAAAAAAGGAATAGAAGTGGACAGAAAGATTAAAGAAATAAGACAAAATATAGCTAGAAGTTTAGGTGCTAAGGATAAAGAGATATTTTTCACATCAGGAGGAACTGAGTCTAATAATACAATTATTAGAGGAGTTGCTTATAATTTTAGAAAAACGAAAAACCATATAATATCTACTAATATAGAGCATCCATCAGTACTAAGTACATTAGCTGATTTAGAAAAAGAAGGATTTGAAATAACACTGTTAGAAGTTGATGAAAGTGGAAAAATAAGTGTAGAAGATGTAAAAAAGGCAATAAAGCCTTCTACTATATTAATTTCTACAATGCACGTTAATAATGAGATAGGAAGTATTCAACCAATTGAAGAAATAGGAAAATATCTAAAAACTTTAGAACAAAAAATATACTTCCATGTGGACTGTGTTCAATCTTACACAAAAATTAAATTTAGACCAACTAGATATAATATTGATTTTATGACAGTAAGTGGTCATAAGTTCCACGGACCAAAAGGAATAGGTTTTATGTATATTAAGGAAAATAGTAAACTAAAGCCTATTATAACTGGTGGAGGACAAGAATCTAGTGTAAGATCAGGTACTGAAAACGTACCAGGAATTTATGGTTTAGGAAAATCAGTGGCAATAATGAATAAAGACTTAGATAATAAAATTGAAAAAATACAAAGTTTAAAAGAATTATTAAAAGAAGAAATATTAAAAAATATAGATGGCGTAAAAGTAAATTCACCAGAAGACGGAGTTTGTCACATATTAAATGTTTCTTTTGAAAATATGAGAGGAGAAGTTTTACTTCATTTCTTAGAACAAAAAAATATTTTTGTATCTACAGGCTCAGCATGTTCTTCTAAGAAGAAAGGGAGCCATGTACTAAATGCAATTAAGCTTAAACCAGAAGAAATAGAAGGTGCAGTAAGATTTAGTTTATCAGATTTTAATACAGAAGAAGAAATTTTAGAAACTGTAAAAGTATTGAAAGATTCAATAAGTGACCTAAGAATGATAATAAAAAGACGATAATAAGAGGTGGAATATGTATAATTCAATTATAGTAAAATACGGAGAAATAGGTATCAAAGGTAAAAATAGATATATCTTTGAAAATAAGTTAATAAAAAACATAAAAAATATGCTAAAGCCAATAGATAAATTTAATGTATACAAGGAATACGGAAGGGTTTACGTGGATTTAGACGATTATGATTATGATGAAGTATGTGAAGAAGTTAAAAAGGTATTTGGTGTAGTTGGAGTTTGTCCAGCTGTTAAAGTGCTTAGAAATAAGGGCGAAGATGTGGAAGCAGCTTACCAAAAATTAAAAGAAACAGCACTTATAGTTTTAGAAGAGAAAATATCAAGTGGAGGTAAATCATTTAAAGTTGAGAGTAGAAGAGGAGATAAATCATTTAGATTAACTTCTCAAGACATGAGTATAGATATAGGTGGATACTTATTATCTAATGTAGGAGATAGAATAAAAGTAGATATAAATAAGCCTGAAGTTAAAATAAAATGTGAACTTAGAGAAAGTAATGTGGTAGTTTACAGTGATACTGTTCCAGGTTATGGAGGGCTTCCAATAGGAACTAATGGTAAGGCTATGTCTTTATTATCAGGAGGAATAGATTCACCAGTTGCTACATGGATGGTTGCGAAAAGAGGTATGGAAGTAGAGGCTATACATTTCCATACATATCCTTTCACAAGTGAAAAATCACAAGAGAAAGTAAAAGATTTAGCAAGAATATTAGCTAAATATGTTGGAAGAGTAAGACTTCACAAAATTAACTTACTTGAAATACAAAAAGCTGTAGGCTTAAATTGTAGAGATGAAGAAATGACTATAATCTCAAGAAGATTTATGATGAGAATAGCTGAAAGAGTAGGGATTCAAAGAAACTGTGATGCTTTAATAACAGGAGAAAGTATAGGACAAGTTGCATCTCAAACTATACAAGGATTAACTTGTACAAATGCTTCTGTAAGCTTACCAGTGTTTAGACCGCTTATAGCTATGGATAAAACTGAAATAATAGATATAGCTAAGAAAATAGATACTTTTGAAACATCTATAATACCAGAAGAAGATTGTTGTTCAGTGTTTGCTCCTAAAAAGCCTGTAACTAAGCCTAGATTAGAGAGAATAGAGGATTCAGAGAAAGCACTAGACGTTGAAAAGTTAATAGAAGATGCTATAGCTAACATAGAAGTAGAAGTTATAGAATTCTAAAAAGGTAGTAATACTACGGTATACTTTTCATATAAAAAAGTATACTGTAAAAATAAAATGTGTATGATAACATTAACTTATAAAACATTAATGAGTAGATGTTTTGGTATTTGGAAATAATATAAATTGGCCGAAAATATTTCCAAGAAGTAGTGTTTGTAGTGAAAGAAAGGTGGAGTGAATAGGGTACACTCCACTTTTTTTGTATAAAAATATAATAAATAAAGTAATTATATTAAAAAAATAATAATAGAAATAAAAGCCTTAGATAATATTTTATGCATAGGAATAGGTGGATTTATAGGTGCTATTTTTAGCAACAGGCCTTATGGGAGGTTTAACTACATTTTCTACATTTAGCTATGAAACAGTAATTTTAATAGAGGGAGGAAAGTTTGTTTTTGCAGCGCTTAATATAATTTTAAATTTATTTTTAAGTTTAATTGGCTTATCAATTGGTAAGTTTTTAATTTAAAAAAAGAAGCCTTCTTAATAAGACTTCTTTCATGATTTTATACAAATATTTATATAGTTAATATATTTAAAATATTAATTATTTTTTGCTATTAAATACTTTAACACCATGTCTTTCGATGATTTCTGCAGCTCTAGCCACATCATCAGCATCAGCATCTCTAACATCTTTTAATTCGTACTCAATACCCATGTTTTCCCATTTGTGAACACCCATAGTATGGTATGGTAAGACCTCTAATCTATCTACGTTATTTAGAGAAGCAGCGAACTCACCAATTTTAGATAAGTTTTCTTCACTATCTGTTATACCAGGTACTAACACATGTCTTAACCAAATTGGTATATGTCTTTCATCTAAATATCTTGCTAATTTTAAAGTTTTTTCTATACCAACACCAGTTAATTTTTTAGCTTCTTCTTCATCTATATGTTTTATATCAAGTAGCACTAAGTCAGTGTTATCAAGAACTTTCTCGATTTTTTCTATATCAACAAAACCAGAAGTATCTAAACAAGTATGAATATCTTTTTCTTTAGCTTTTGCAAATAATTCAGCAAGGAAATCTGCTTGTAAAGTAGCTTCTCCACCAGATGCTGTTATTCCACCACCAGATGATTTCCAATAAGAAGAATATCTAGATACATTTTCTATTAATTCTTCTGCTGTGTATTCAGTTCCACCTTTTGTATCCCAAGTATCTCTATTATGGCAGTATTTACATCTTAATGGACATCCTTGGAAGAATAAGATACTTCTTATTCCTGGTCCGTCTACTGTTCCAAATGTTTCTATTGAATGAATTCTTCCTTTAGTCATATTGCACCTCGTAAAATTAATTATTAAAACTAAAAAAGATAAAGAATATGTATACAAAATTTAAAATTAAGAAGATTATAGATTAACTGCATAAATAAATCTATAAATAAGAATATTTCATATATTTTTATATCTTGACTTTTTAAGTTTTGATTGTGTATGTTAATTTTCTAATTATTATTACCAAAAAAATTGATTTTTTATAGTAAAAGGGTAAAATAAAAAGACTAAAATGAATTTAGTCTTTTTACTTGTATTTTATCAATTAAGCTTAAGCCATTTTTCCGTGGAATGTTCTGTTTATAACATCTAATTGTTGTTCTTTAGTTAATTTGATGAAGTTAACAGCGTATCCTGAAACTCTTATAGTTAATTGAGGATATTTTTCTGGATGTTCCATAGCATCTTCTAAAGTAGCTCTATCAAACACGTTAACGTTTAAGTGATGAGCTCCATCAGTGAAGTATCCGTCCATCATTGATGAAAGATTAGTTACTCTTTCGCTCATATCTTTTCCTAAAGCACCTGGTACTATAGAGAAAGTATTAGATATACCATCTTGAGAATGCTCGTATGGTAATTTAGCAACTGATGCTAATGAAGCTAAAGCTCCGTTAGTATCTCTTCCGTGCATTGGGTTTGCTCCTGGAGCAAATGGAGCACCAGCTCTTCTACCACATGGAGTGTTACCAGTTTTCTTACCGTAAACAACGTTTGAAGTTATTGTTAATATAGATTGAGTATGAACAGAATTTCTGTAAGTTTTGTTCTTTCTTATTTTGTTCATGAAGCTTTCTACTAAGTTTACAGCTATATCATCAACTCTATCATCGTTGTTTCCGTATTTAGGGAAATCTCCTTCTATTTCGAAATCAACAGCTACACCAGCTTCGTTTCTTATAGTTCTAACTTTAGCATGTTTTATAGCAGATAATGAGTCAGCAGCAACTGATAAACCAGCTATACCACAAGCCATAGTTCTGAATACATCTCTATCATGTAAAGCCATTTCTAATGCTTCATAAGAATACTTATCATGCATGTAGTGGATAACATTTAATGCATTTACATATAAGTTTGCTAACCAATCAGTGAAAGGTTCGAATCTAGCTATTACTTCATCGTAATCTAAGTATTCTGAAGTTATTGGTTCAAATCTTGGTCCTACTTGAGCACCTGATTTTTCATCAACTCCACCGTTTATAGCGTATAATAAAGTTTTAGCTAAGTTTACTCTAGCTCCGAAGAATTGCATTTGTTTACCTATTCTCATTGCAGATACACAACATGCTATTCCATAATCGTCTCCCCAGTAAGGTCTCATTAAGTCATCATTTTCGTATTGAACTGAACTTGTATCTATAGATACTTTAGAACAGAAATCTTTGAATCCTTGTGGGAAATCTTTTGACCAAAGTACAGTTAAGTTTGGTTCTGGAGAAGGTCCTATAGTATAAAGAGTGTTTAAAACTCTGAATGAGTTTTTAGTTACTAATGTTCTACCATCTATACCTTGTCCACCTATTGATTCTGTTACCCAAGTTGGGTCACCAGAGAATAAATCATTGTATTCTGGAGTTCTTAAGAATTTAACCATTCTTAATTTCATAACGAAGTGGTCCATTAATTCTTGAGCTTCCTCTTCAGTTATAGTTCCAGCAGCTAAATCTCTTTCGAAGTATATATCTAAGAAAGTAGAAGTTCTACCTATTGACATAGCAGCACCATTTTGATCTTTTATAGCTGCTAAGTAACCGAAGTATAACCATTGTACAGCTTCTTTTGAGTTAGTAGCTGGCTTAGATAAGTCGAATCCGTAAGATTCACCCATTCTTTTTAATGCTTGTAAAGCTCTTATTTGATCAGATATTTCTTCTCTTAATCTGATTATATCTTCGTCCATGCAAGAAACTTCTAATGAGTCTTTTTGCGCCATTTTGTCTTCTATTAATTTATCAACACCATATAAAGCAACTCTTCTGTAGTCACCTATTATTCTACCTCTTCCGTAAGCATCTGGAAGTCCTGTTATTATACCAGATCTTCTAGCAGCTCTCATTTCAGCAGTATAAGCATCGAATACACCTTGGTTGTGAGTTTTTCTGTATTTAGTGAATATTTCACTTACTTGTGGGTCACATTTGAATCCGTAAGCTTCACAAGAAGACTCAACCATTCTTATACCACCTTCAGGCATTATAGCTCTTTTTAAAGGTGCATCAGTTTGTAAACCTACAATAGTTTCTCTATCTTTATCTATATATCCAGGTGCGTAAGCATCTATTGCAGAAACAGTTTTAGTGTCAACATCAAGAGTTCCACCATTTTCTCTTTCTTTCTTGAATAATTCCATTGCTTCGTCCCATAATTGCTTAGTGTTTTCAGTAGCACCAGCTAAGAAAGAAGCGTCTCCTTCATATGGAGTGTAGTTAGCTTGGATAAATCCTCTAACGTCTATTTCTTTAGTCCATCTTCCAGTTTTAAAACCTTGCCATGCGTTCATTAAGATATCCTCCTAAAAGTGATTATTACTTTTTAATATAAATAATTAGTTAATTAATGTTGTAATTCAATAAGTAACAACAAATATATTCTAACATAAACAAAGTATATTGTATACAAAAAATATATTGTAAAAATATTATGCCTTTATAATAAGAATTATATCTGACTTGTTATACTACATAAATACCCGCTATTTAATGCTTTAAACAATATCCTATAGAAATATCGGAGAATTTATTTAATTGAAAAAATGCTTATAACCTTAGTAAAAAAGCAGATGTCTACTTCTTAATAAAGAAACATTTTGGTGCATAAAGATTAAGTTTTTGAATAGCTATAAATATAGGGGGGAATAGCATGACTTTAGTTATAATTTTATTTTTGATTGGATTTCTTTTAATCACTAAAGGTGCCGACATATTTATAGAGTGTACAGTAAAGATTGGGAAGAAAACTGGAATATCAGAGTTGATTTTGGGTGCCACTATAGTAAGTTTTGCAACTACATTACCAGAGTTAACAGTTTCTGTATTTGCGTCCATGGACAATCATACAACCATGAGTTTGGGAAATGCTGTAGGTTCTATAATATGTAATACAGGATTAATTTTAGGTTTAGTTGCATTTATTAGCCCTTTTAAAGTTGATAGAAAAATGTTTTTTTCTAAATCAGTCATTTTATTAATTTCTGTAATAGCCTTAATGATTTTAGGGGCTAATGGAACTATCACCCAAGGAGATGGATTACTATTAATTGTATTACTTTCCGTTTATATGTACTCAAATATAAAAAGTGTATCGGGTAAAAATAAAGTTGGTGGCCTAAGTAATATGAGAGCGGACTCTGGCAATAATAGTAAACCTAATAAACACGAAAGCTTAAAAATAGGAGCTTCATTTGTTCTTGGATTAATAATGATGGTTATAGGCTCCAAATTGTTAGTGGATAATGGAGTGAAACTTGCTAGCTACATAGGAATTCCACAAGGGGTAATCAGCTTAACTGTAATAGCTCTAGGCACATCTTTACCTGAACTAGTATCTTCATTAACTGCAATAAGAAAGAATCACCATGGAATATCAGTAGGTAACATATTAGGGGCTAATATATTAAATATTACTTCAGTTATAGGAATTTCGTCATTAATTAATGATTTACCTATATTAGCGCAAAACATAAGGGTAGATTTTGTCTTTATGATAATTCTTTTATTAACTTTAATGATACCAACAATTAAAAGTAGCAAGATATATAGATTACAGGGGTTGGTGTTACTAGGAACTTACATAATTTACATAGCTACAATATATTTTACATACTTAACATAAACAAAAATTTTATACATATTTATATAAGGTTTTATTTAGATAATTACGAAAATAAGTGATTAACTGAATAGGACCTTTTTTTTAGGTAAAAATATAATTGCATAATATTGAAATAAACTATATAATAGAAAAGTTAATATTTATGATAACGGAAAGGAAATAAATAATTTATGAATATAATAAAATTTGAAGATTTACCAATAAGTGAAGAAATAAAAAGATCAGTGGCGGAACTAGGATTTGAGGAGCCATCTCCGATTCAAGTTCAATCTATACCAGTAATTTTAACAGGAAAAGATGTTATAGGACAAGCGCAAACGGGAACAGGAAAGACGGCAGCTTTCTCTATACCAGTGTTAGACATGGTGGATCCTAATAAAAAAAGTGTACAGGCAGTAGTATTATGTCCTACAAGAGAACTTGCAATTCAAGTTTCTAGTGAAATGAAAAAATTAGGTAAATATAAAAGTGGAATAAAGACACTTCCAGTTTACGGCGGACAACCAATAGACAGACAAATAAAATCACTAAAGAGCGGAGTACAAGTAGTAATAGGAACACCAGGACGTGTTATAGACCATATAAATCGTAGAACTTTAAAAATGGACAAAGTGAAAATGTTAGTTCTTGATGAAGCGGATGAAATGTTAGATATGGGATTCAGAGAAGATATTGAATTAATACTTGAGCAAACTCCAAGTGAAAGACAAACGACATTTTTCTCGGCAACAATGTCAAAAGAAATATTAGACTTAACTAAAAAATATCAAGATGATCCTCAACTAATAAAAATTGTAAGAAAAGAATTAACTGTACCAAATATAAAACAATATTATATTGAAACAAGAAGAGCTAATAAATTAGAAGTATTATGTAGATTAATAGATGTATATAATCCAAAATTATCAGTAGTATTCTGTAATACAAAAAGAGGTTCTGATGAGTTAGTTAGTGAATTACAAGCAAGAGGATACTTTGCAGATGCTCTTCACGGAGATTTAAAGCAAACGCAAAGAGATATAGTAATGGATAAATTCAGACAAGGTACAATAGATATACTTGTTGCTACAGATGTTGCAGCTAGGGGTATAGATGTTGATGATGTTGAAGCAGTATTTAACTATGACCTTCCACAAGACGAAGAATATTATGTACACAGAATCGGTAGAACTGGTCGTGCTGGTAGAGAAGGTATATCTTTCTCATTTGTATTTGGAAAAGAAGTAAGAAAAATGAAAGATATCGAAAGATATACAAAATCTAAATTAGTTAGACATGATATACCAACAATAGCTGATGTTGAGGAAAAGAAAGTAACTGCATTCTTCAAAGAAGTTAAAGAAACAATAAAAGAAAGTAACTTATCTAAGCAAACTCAATGGCTGGAAAATCTTTGTGAAGAAGAAGGATTAGAAGTTATAGAAATAGCAGCAGCTCTTGTTAAACTTGCTTTAGGTGACGAAGAAAAACAAGAAATAGTAGAAGAAACTTCAAACTACAGAGATGGATCTGGAAGAAGAGATCGTAAAGATAGAGACAGAGGCGACAGAAGTGATAGAAAACGTGGTAGAAATGCTGAAGCTGGAATGGTAAGACTATTTATCAACGTTGGTAAAAACCAAAGAGTACAAGCTAAAGACGTAGTTGGTGCTATAGCAGGTGAAGCTGGTATACCAGGTAAATTAGTTGGAACAATAGACATATATGACAAATATACATTTGTAGAAGTTCCAAAGGAAAATGCTAAAAAAGTATTAGATAAAATGAAAAATATAAAAATTAAAGGTAATAAAATTAATATAGAAAAAGCCAATACCAATACAAGAAGAAAATAATATAAATGAAAGTAACTTGATTTAATAAATCAAGTTACTTTTTTTGAATGTAAATATTGATAAATTTATAGCTTTAGTTATTAATATATAGGCAATATACAATACAAATGGTATACATTTATGATATAATTTAGATGAGATGTTAGTATAATTATCATAATATGAAATCTTTCCTATTTGTATGTATACAGGGGTATACACCTTTTAATGACATTAGAAGAAGGACGTTAAAAGAGGAGTTATCTATTCATTTTAAAATTCAATTCTATATGACATTACAAATTTAGTCAGAAGTATTGTGATAATTGTAATAACAAATTATTTTACTTATTTTAAACAAATATAACACTTTTGTATTTGTTTAAATCTGATAGTTATTTAAATTATAAAGATAGACTATATTAAATTAATGATAAGTAGTAGTACAATTAAATAAAATAATTATCATTTTTAATACCTCCATACACATGGATCACTTATTTATGTGTCTAGCTAGAATAGGAGGAAATTTATGGATAATAAATTTGATGTAAAAAAATTAATACAAATAAGTTTGTTAATAGCAATAGAAGTTATTTTAACAAGATTCTGTTCTATACAAACACCAATAGTTAGAATAGGATTTGGGTTCTTACCAATTGCAATAATAGCAATGATGTATGGACCATTAAGTGCTGGTATAGCATATACAATAGGAGATCTTTTAGGAGTTGCCTTATTTCCATCGGGAGCATTTTTCCCTGGATTTACATTAACAGCATTTTTAACAGGAATAGTATATGGAGTATTTTTATATAATAAACCAAAAACATGGCCTAGAATAATAGGTGCAGTTTTAACTGTATGTCTTGTTTTAAATTTAGGATTAGACACTTATTGGCTATCTATAATGATGGGTAAAGGGTATTTAGCATTATTACCAACTCGTATAATGAAGGCTGCTCTTATGATACCAGTACAATCACTTATAATAGGAATCATATGGAAAAAAGTTGTTATAAAATTTGTGAAAGTATCACATGCTTAACTTTTTAATTATATTTTAAATGCAAACAATAGAAAATTAATTATATCAAATAATTCAGCAATAAATATAGTAGATAATTTACTTGAAAGTGGTATAGCTGCTAAAATTTATTAAATAATGACGTAATCAGGATATAGTGTGTAGCAGAGCAACCACTGCGAATTTAGATAGGGTAAAATGGTTGTATAAAAAAATTCATACCAAAACCAGAACGGCTAGGACTGGAGAAAATGTCTATAAATTATAAATTTAATAGCTTTAGTGTAAGTAACAAGTGTCTAAGAGTATTTTTATACCTTTTAGACACTTTTTTATTTGAAAAAATTATAAATTATAAGAATATAACAAGTAAATTATGGAAAATATATAGATATAGGTAATAATAGGTTGTTATGCTGTTTTGAATATTATTAATATACATAATATAACAAAACTAGTTAAATTTCATTGAAGGATACAAAAGACTTTAATAGAATTGATTACTTGTAAATCTTTCATAAGGGGGGAAATATATGATTAAATGTTATCTTGAAGATAAAACCTTATTAGTAGAAATTTTGTCTGCTGAACTTGATCACCATGTAGCTAGAGATGTTCGAGAAGAAGTAGATTCAATTTTAATGAAGAAACAAATTGATTATATAATATTTGATTTTCAATATGTAAACTTTATGGATTCTTCTGGAATAGGAGTAATAATTGGAAGATATAAAAAAATAGTCAACCATGGTGGTAAAGTATCTGTTATAAATATGAATTCTAGAGTGAGAAAATTATTTAACTTATCTGGAATGAGCAAAATTATTAATATTTACGATACCTTTGAAGATGCAATAAATTCTTAATTAAAAGGGGGAACTTTTAGGATGAGTAATATTTTGGAGGTTAAGTTTTCTGCAAAATCAGAAAATGAAAGTTTATCTAGGGTAATTGTTGCATCTTTTGCAGCAAAATTAGATCCAACAATAGAAGAACTGTCAGATATCAAAACTGCTGTATCAGAAGCAGTAACAAACGCCATTATACATGGATATGATGAAGATGATTCAAAATTTGTTTACCTAAGATGTGAAATCGAAGATAGAGCAATAAAAGTAGTTGTAGAAGATAGAGGAAATGGTATAGAAGATGTAGATGAAGCAATGCAACCTATGTACACATCTAAACCTGAGCTTGAAAGATCAGGCATGGGATTTTCATTTATGGAAAGTTTTATGGATAGCTTAGATGTGGTTTCTATAAAGGGAGAAGGAACTAAGGTAGTAATGACTAAAACTATAGAATTACCTAAATAAAGTCAAAAAAGGATAGAGGTTTGAATATGAGTGTAGTTGCTAAAAAAGAAGAAAAAAGACACTTGCTTAGTCATGAAGAAACCTTAGAATTACTAGAAAAAGCTCAAAATGGTGACGAAGAAGCTAAGGAAGTGCTCATATCAAACAACTTGGGATTAGTCAGAAGCGTTGTATCTAAATTTTCTAATATAGGATATGAGAGAGATGACTTATATCAATTAGGCTCAATAGGACTAATAAAAGCTATATATAAGTTTGATCCAACATTTAATGTTAAGTTTTCTACATATGCTGTACCTATGATTCTTGGAGAGATAAAGAGATACTTGAGAGATGATGGAATGGTGAAGGTATCTAGATCACTTAAACAATTAGCAATAAAAGCAAAAGCACAGGGAGAAGCTTTAACAAAAAAATTTGGCAGAGAACCAACAGTTGAAGAAATTGCAAAAGAACTAGAAGTAGAAAAAGAAGATTTAGTAATGGCAATGGAGGCAAATTTCTCTGTAGAATATTTACATGGAGTAATACATGAAGAAGAAGGTTCTCCAATTTGTTTAATAGATAAAATTAGTTTAAAAGAAGAAAATAACGAAGAGAAAGTAGTAGATAATATATTGTTAAAAGAAGTATTAGGAAAACTAGAAAAAAGAGAAAGACAGATAATTATGCTTAGATATTTTGAAGATAAAACCCAAAGTGAAATTGGAGAAATCTTAAAAATATCTCAAGTTCAGGTTTCAAGAATAGAGAAAAGAGTATTATTAAAATTAAAATCTTATATAAGTTAATTTAAATACAATAAAGTTTCTTTGAAAAATCAAAGGGACTTTTTTGATTACAAAAATATTTAGTTTATTTTTCAATTTTCTTCAAATAATAAATATATATTGTATTTAATTCTTTATAAAAATTGGAGGGAAAAATATATGCCTGATATGCAACCAGATAAAAATGAATATAAACAATATGTAGAAAAAATGAGCCCTAAGCCAACTTATTTAAAAAACTGTATAATGGCTTTTTTAGTAGGTGGACTAATTTGTTGTATAGGACAGGGTATTAATGATATTTATATGAAAATCATTAATTTAGATGAACTAGCAGCAGCTTCTGCCACATCAATGTCATTAATCTTTTTAGGAGCATTTCTTACAGGTTTAGGAGTTTATGACCTTATAGGTAAAAGAGCAGGAGCAGGGTCAATTATTCCTATAACAGGTTTTGCAAATTCAATTGTGTCTCCAGCTATGGAGTTCAAAAAAGAAGGATATGTAACAGGAGTAGGAGCAAATTTATTTAAAATAGCAGGCCCGGTTTTAGTTTATGGTATTTCATCATCCATAATATGCGGGCTACTATATTACTTCATTAAATTAATTTTTTAATAAATTAGAAATTAATATTTAAGGATGTGAAATTATGAATAAAAAAAGAATTGGAAAAAGAACTATAGAATTAAATAATATGCCTACGATTATTGCAGCATCATCAATAGTAGGCCCTAAAGAAGGACAAGGACCTTTAAAAGATAAATTTGATTTGATTTTATCGGATGATTTATATGGTGAGAAAACTTGGGAATTAGCAGAAAGCAAAATGGTGCAAACTGTAATGAAAATGAGTGTGGAAAAAGCAAATAAGACTATGGAAGATGTGGACTTTCTATTCGGAGGAGATTTAATAAATCAATTGTTTCCAGCATCTTTTGCAGCTAGAGAATTAGGTGTACCTTTCTTTGGTATATATGGTGCTTGTTCTACCATGTCAGAAGGGCTGTGTTTAGGTTCTATGGCCATAGACGGAGAATATGCTAAATATGTACTATGTGGGACTTCTAGCCACTATTGTACAGCAGAGAGACAATTTAGATTCCCTCTAGAATTAGGTAATCAAAAACCAATGACAGCTCAGTGGACAGTTACAGGTGCTGGCAGTGTTTTACTTACCAAAGATGGTAAAGGACCTAAAGTAAAATATATTATACCAGGTAAGGTTATAGATAAAGGAATTGATGATGGAAATAATATGGGTGCAGCAATGGCTCCAGCAGCAATAGACACCATATATTCGTATTTTCAAGATACAAAAGATGATCCTAATAGTTTCGATATTATTGCTACTGGAGATTTAGGCAAACTTGGAAAAGAAATAGTGATAGATTTATTAAAACAAATGAAGTTAGATATATCAAAAGTATACACAGACTGTGGCATAGAAATTTTTAATTTAGAAGAACAAGATGTGCACTGTGGTGGAAGTGGATGTGGATGTTCAGCCTCAGTATTTTGTTCATATATATACGATAAATTACTTAAAAAAGAATTTAATAAAGTTATGCTTGTATCAACAGGCGCTTTATTATCTCCAACAAGTACACTTCAAAAGCAGACTATACCATCAGTAGCTCATGGTGTAGTAATTGTAAATGAATAGGAGGCAAAGCTTATGTTACTAGATTATATAAAAGTATTTATAGTTGGTGGCCTAATATGCGTAATAGCTCAAATAATGATGGATTATTTTAAGATGCAGACACCTTATGTAATGGTTACTTATGTAAGCTTAGGAGCTATCTTAACATTCTTAGGAGTATATGAACCAATAGTTGATTTTGGTGGTTCAGGTGCAACAGTACCTATAATAGGATTTGGATATTCATTGGCAAAAGGAGTTATGAAGGGAATGGAGACAGATGGATTCTTAGGAATATTTACAGGAGGAATAACTGCTACAGCTGGAGGTGTGGCTGCTGCAATATTCTTTGGTTATATAATATCTGTAATTTTTAATCCAAAGACAAAACCATGATAAAAAAAACTTCCTTAATTATTAAGGAAGTTTTTTTATTTATTAATTGACTTTGTCAGTATTTTCTGTGGTATTATCTACAGGCTTATCTACAGGCTTATCTCCTGAATTATCTTCATTGCCTCCACCATTATTGTTACCACCATTATCGTTACCACCATTATTACCGCCTGTATCTTCAGGAGGTGTTGGTTCTACTGGTTTTTCTGTATTACCATCATCTGGAGGATTATCACCAGCACCAGCATCAGTATTTGGCTTTTCTTCAGCAGGTTGTTTTTCTTGAACTGGAGGTGCTTGAGTACTTGCACGTTGAGGAGATGTTCCTTCAAGAAATGCAGCATTTACACCATAAGATGAAGTTCCGCCATCTACTGGATTTATTTTAGCAAAATAAACGCCTTCAGGTTTAGTAAAACTTTCTACAGGTGTTAAGTTTTTGTGTATAGGGGTCATAACACTTGACCAAAGAGAAGCTGCTGAAGAACTTGTTCCAACAACACTTTGTCTTGCTTTCCCTGTTCCTGCATCGTCACCTATATATGTTGCTCCAACATAGTATGGAGTATAACCAACAAACCATGCATCTAAAGCATCATTAGTAGTACCTGTCTTACCTGCAACAGCCATATTATCTATAGCTGCATTTTTACCAGTTCCTTCTTTAACAACAGCTTGAAGCATATCAGTTACAACAAAAGCAACATCTTCACTAACAGCTCTATTTTCTTGTGGGTTAGATTTAGCTATTAAATTACCATCATAAGTTTGAATAGTAGTGAATACTGTAGGTTCTATATAATTACCACCATTAGCTAGTGTACCATAAGCAGCAGCCATCTCTAGTGGAGATATACCATAAGACATACCACCTAATACTAAAGAAGGAAATTGTCTATCTGTATCCTTATCAGTTTTGCTATCCTTTACAGTAGTTATACCAAAGTTTTTAAGGTAGTCTATCATTACATCAATAGATTCGTCATATGAGTTACCTAATGTTTCACCTACTTTTACAGCAACAGTATTTGATGACCAGGCTAAAGCCTTACGTGCACTCATTATACCAGATCCAGCAGTAGTAGTTTTTGGATTCCATTTTTGATTCTTTTCAAATTCATATCCGCCTCTAGCATCACTAAATGCTCTAGACTGTGTAGTCTTTTTAGTGTCTATAGCAGGAGTATAAACTGATAAAGGTTTTATAGTTGATCCAGGCTGTTCTGGATTAGTAGCTCTGTTTAAAGTTCTTTTACCTTTAACATATCTACCACCGATTAAGGACTTAATTTGACCTGTTCTATAGTCTAATATAACCATGGCTGATTGAGGCTGAACAACCCCGTCAGCACCTTTTCTAGTTTCAGGGAAATTACTTTTATTATCATATTGTGTTTCTAGGTTTTTTTGCATACCAGCATCTATAGTAGTAGAAATTCTAAGTCCACCATTATAGTACATATTTTGTGCTTCTTCTTTTGTATATCCTTGATTCATTAAAGCTTCTACTACTTCAGAATAAACATAATCTTCAACAGAAGAAACAACAGTTTCTTTAGCTTTTGGTAGTTTTATTTCAATTGGAGTAGCAGCCTCTTTGTCATATTGTTCTTGTGTAATATACCCTAATCTTAGCATTTTTGATAAAATAGCTTTTTGCTTTTCTTTAGCAGCCTCTCTAGGTACGGCTTTTCTAACAACAATAGTTTTATTTATCAATTGAGTATATGTTTCGTAGTCGATTAGTTGCCAAGAGTATATTTTTTGTATCATTTGTAACTCTACTTCAGATGGCTCATCCCAAGTATCCTCTGTTGTATTAGTGTAGAATAATAATTTGTTTTCTACATCTTCTTTAGTTTCAGATCCATCTAACTTTTCTTTTATATATGGTGAATACTTACTTGGATTATTAGTAGAGGCCATTAATAAAGCAGCTTGACCTGGAGTTAGATCCTTTGCAGATATACTGAAGTAACCTTGAGCTGCAGCTTCAGCACCATATAAACCATTACCAGCATAAAAATTATTTAAATAAGCAAGTAATATATCTTCTTTAGACATTGTCTTACTCATTTCAAAAGCATAGTAAATATCTTTTATCTTACGAGTAACACTTCGTTCTTGAGATGTAATTAACATCTTTGAAACCTGCATTGGTATTGTTGAACCACCTTGCTTATTACCCATAAGAGTGTTTACTACAGAACGTGCTAAACCTTTCATGTCTACACCATTATGCTCGTAAAAACGCTCATCCTCTGCGGAAATTAAAGCATGTTGTAAATCCTTATCTATATCTTTTATATTATCTACAGGTTCCTTCTTGTTAGAAGTTTGTGCTTTTGCTAGTAAATGACCATCAGCATATAAAATTTCTGTTGTTTGGAATGTTTTTTTATCTACGTAAGCTTTATTAATAGTGTCTGTATTTCTAAGTGAAGCAAACACAATACCAGATACTGCTGCCACACCTACTACTAAAAGTACTAGAAATACTAGAGCAACTGTCTTAACACCTTTAAATCTTCCAGAGCTCTTTTTCCTAGAAACTTTTCTTTTACTACTAGAGCTACTGGACTTGCCTGATTTACTCGAGGCTTGAGATGTATTTCTTTTATCTGAAGAGCTTACTTTTCTTCTCTTGATCTTATTTTTATCATCGCGATTATCTCTTCCCATAAGATTAACCTCCTTATATTAATGAATAATTATAACATATTTAAGGATTTTTACAAAATCTCCTTTATGCTGATTTCAGTTTAAGTAAAAGATACAATATAATTATACATTTATAATATACAAATAATAAAGTAAAATTATTAATTTTATACAATAATTAATAAAAACATTTGATTTTAAGTATAACATTAAATTATGTTAATATTTGTATTTTAATAATTTAATTAAAAAATATTTATTTATATTTTAGTTCATATTGTTAGTATTAACTATTTTTTAGAGATTTAAAAAGATATAAAAAAAAATTTTAAAAAAGAACTGCTTTTAAGCAGTTCTTTTAATGAGATTCTTCTAACATCCATTTAATATAAACACCATATCCTATAGTAGGATTGTTTTCTAAAGCATGTGATACAGCACCAACTATTTTATTACCCTGTACTATTGGAGTCCCACTCATTCCTTGTACAATACCACCAGTTTCTTTTAAGAGTTGAGGATCAGTAATTCTAATTTTAATTCCTTTTGAATCAGGCTTTCTCTGTTTTTCAATATTAATTATTTCAATATTGTATTTCTTACAAATATTATTTTTATTTTGTAAAATAATTTGAGCTTTTCCTAACTTAACTTCATCTACTTCTGCAACTTTATATTTTTTATAGTTAGATAAATCAACATTGTTAACTGAGCCTTTAATACCAAAGGTAGTGTTGTCTTCAAATTCACCAATTACATTGTCTTTTACAGCATTTATACAACCAACATTACCTTTATAAGATTTTTTAATATTTAAATTATTGGTGCAAGAAATACACCCTTTTTTTATAGGAATTTTTTTAGTAGTTCCAATGTTAATAGAATGAGCTACAGCACCAAATTCCTTTGTATCAGGATTAATATAAGTTAAAGTAGCAAAACCTGATATTAAGTTATTAAAATTAATTTTTTCTAAGGCATTTTTATCACATTTTAAGCAAAAAACTGAATTTTCTCTTCTTATTAAAACTGATATATCGTCAGTTTTATTTAAGGAAGAAATAACATAATTAAAATCTTCGTAAGAATCAATATCATTATCTTCAACTTTCAAAATAGAATCACCTATTTTTAAAGGACAACCATTAATTTCATTTCTGACAATGATATTTTTTAATTGAGCATCAATTTGCAATATATTTCCCATTGGTATTAAGTATTCGCAATCGCTTTTTTCTAAGGATTGTGAATAAATAAAATTATTTGAGAAAAAATATAGAAAAACATAAAAAAATATTAAAACTAAACCATTAATTTTATTTTTTATCTTTTTTAAAGCAACTTCATCTTTTAAATTTTTATTTAAAATATAAAACACCTTCTTTCTGTCATGTGTTCATGTTGGTGCTTTAATATTATGTTGCGCAGTATAAAAGTTTTAATCCTTGGAAATGAGTTTCAAGAAGGGCGAAGATTTCATAAAAAAACAAAGGATAATTTAAAATGGCTAAATTTAAAGGACCAAAAAATAAAAGAAATAAAAACATGTAATTTATTGTAAAATATGTTTTTATTTCTTTTTTTTGATATTTTTTTTATTTTCATTGCCTTTACTCTGTGACGAAGTTACTGCAACATCAGCAACAGGAGGAACAAAGATTGGATTATTAGTATTGCTATTACAATTGTTTACACTTTGTATTAAAGCTAATTCATCAGATAAAACAGCAAAAAAGGTAGATAATATTCCTAAATCTGTTGAAGATAATTCTTCTCCCAAAGCAATGGCAAGAGTTGAAGCTAGGACAATGTAATCTACAGAGCTAAAACAACAAAGTTTAGAATCTTTAGTTTGACCGCTATTAGATTTATTACTTGAATTACTATTGGAAGAGTTTTTGTCATTATTGTTTGAGTTACTAGTATTTTCTTTTTTGTAGCTACTTCTTTTTTTAGATTTCTTTTTTTTATTTGACTTACCCTTAGATTCACTCATTTATTTAATCCCTAAATAGAGATTTATAATCACCTCCAATCTAGGTATATAAATATATATGTTAAAAATACAAAATAAAAAACTATGAATATAAATAAGCCGATGGAAAGTGGAAATAATAACTTATATTAAATATTATAGAAAAAGAAAGGAAGGCTTATGAAAGTTTATAAAGTATCTCTTATTGTTATAATGGTTTTAGGAATAATTTTTATAGGAAAGTCAGATCCCATGAAAAACTTATATAAAAATAGTGCATCTATAATTACAGGATTAAAAATAGATGATAAAAACAAAGACTCAACTAAAAATGAAGGTGCAAAGAAAAAAGAGAAAGTTGAAAAATATTTAATTTGTATAGATCCAGGTCACCAAGCTAAGGGTGATTGGAAAAGTGAACCTGTAGGTCCAGGCTCACCATACCAAAAAGCTAGAGTTTCTTCTGGTACGGTTGGGATAAGTACAAAAAAACCAGAATATATTTTGAATTTAGAAGCATCTGAAGTTTTAAAACATATATTAATAAGTAAAGGTTTTGACGTTATTATGACTAGGGAAAGTCACAATGTAAATATAAGTAATCTAGAGAGAGCTACATTTGCTAATGATCATAATGCAAATATGGTGATTAGAATCCACGCTGATGGTTCTGACGATACATCAATAACAGGTGCATCTATTTTAATTCCATCACAAAAAGGTAAATATACATCATCAATCTTTGAAGCTAGCTACGAATGCGCTAATTTAATAAAAAATAAAATGGACGATGGAGGATTCAAAGTTAATGGAATCTTTGAAAGAGATGACTTAACAGGCTTCAATTGGTCTAAGGTGCCAGTAGTATTAGTAGAGATGGGATTTATGAGTAATTATAATGAAGATGAAATGATGTCTAATAAAGAATATCAAAGAAAAATGATGCAAAGTATTGCTGACGGAGTAGAAGAGTATTTTCAGACTAATTAAAGTGGTGATATAAATGAAAAATCGTTTAGAAAAGGCTTATGGTAGATTAATATCTCAAACTTTTAGGGTAGTGAATCCTATTAAAAAGAAAATAATAAACACAAACTGCGAAGTACATTTATTTATTCAAAAAAGCGCTTTAGATGTAATAAGAGATGAAGGATATGAGAAGCAGTTCCAATTTTATAATAATTTTGAGTCATATATAAATAAAGGGTTAATATGGGCTGATCAAGATTTTAAGTCATATTTTCATTTTTATAATCCAGAAGACAAAAGAGGAATGTATGGGCATACTACAAATGCAATGACACTAGCAAATACTTATTACAAAAATGCATTACATTTTATCAATGAAGATGATTATGTAAATGGAATGGCTTATTTTGGAGCTATGTGTCATGTAATTCAAGATGTAACCATACCTCAACATGCTAAAAGAAAACTACTAGATAGCCATAAACAATTTGAGACTTATGTGAAATCAAATTATAAAAAGGTAAAACGCTTTAAAACTAAGGAAGGTCCTTTAGTTTATAATAGTGTAAGCGACTATATAGAGTCTAATTCTAGAAGTGCTTTGAACTTTGATTATATGTACAAAAATGTACATGAAGATAAAACAAAGTTTTATCTAGTAGCTTTTAATGCACTAAATCTTGCTCAAAGAAGTACAGCTGGATGTATGCTAATGTTTTATGACGATTTAGATATGATTAGAAAAAAAGAAAGAGTAAATAAATATAACTAATAAATAAAAAGAGTTAACTTAAAAAATTAAGGTGACTCTTTTTATTTGTATAAACATATTGTACTTATTGAAAAAGGTAAAAATAATAAATATACATTTTTATTAAAATGAAATATAATAGTATAGATATTATAGACAAAAAATTTATGAAGAGGTGTGAAAATGCTTGTAGTAGAAAATGTCAGTCATGGATTCGGGGCTAGAGTTATACTAGAAAATGTATCTTTTAGACTTAAAAAAGGTGAACATATAGCACTTGTTGGTGCAAATGGAGAAGGTAAATCTAGTTTTTTAAATATAATAACAAAAAAACTTATGCCAGATGCAGGAAATATAAAATGGTCTTCAAGAGCAACTGTTGGTTATTTAGATCAACATTCAGTTCTTGAAAAAGGAAATACAATAAAGGACATACTTAGAGGTGCCTTTAAGCACATGTTTGAATTAGAGCAAGAAATGCTTGCTATGTACGACAAAATGGGTGAAGCAAGTGACGAGGAGATGACTAAACTTCTTGAGGAAACTGCTGAAATACAAACAATATTAGAAAATAGTGGATTCTATACAATAGATGCAAAAATCCAAGAAGTAGCTAACGGATTAGGTCTTGGAGAAGTGGGATTAGATAGAGATGTTGATGATTTAAGTGGAGGACAAAGAACAAAAGTACTTTTAACTAAATTACTTTTAGAAAGCCCAACAATACTTATACTTGATGAGCCGACTAACCATTTAGATGAGGAACATATAGTATGGCTTACTAGATATTTACAAGATTACGAAAACAGCTTTATCTTAGTATCACATGATGTTCCATTTATAAATGATACTTGTAATGTAATTTATCATATAGAAAATGGTGAACTTACTAGATACAAAGGTAATTACGATGAGTTTGTAAGACTTAATGAAATTAAGAAAAAACAAGAAGAGAGCGCTTACGAAAGACAAGTTGAAGAAAGAAGAAAGCTTGAAGATTTCGTGCAAAGAAATAAAGCAAGAGTTGCTACACGTGGTATGGCTAACTCAAGACAAAAAGTTCTAGATAAAATGGAGGTTTTAGAAAGACCAAAAGAGAAAATAAAACCAACGTTTAACTTTAGAAATGCTAGAGCAGCTTCTAGATTTATATTCCAAACAGATAACTTAGTATTAGGTTACAATGATCCTTTAACTAAACAATTAAACTTCCAATTAGAAAGAGGACAAAAAATAGCTCTTAAAGGAATGAATGGTATAGGTAAGTCTACATTACTAAGAACATTACTTGGAATGCAAAAAGCATTTGATGGTGCAGTACAATTGGGAGATTATTTAGAAGTAGGATACTTCGAGCAAGAGTCTTCAAAGGACAACTACAACACTGCCTTAGATGATGTATGGAATGAATATCCAGTATTAACAAACTATGAAGTAAGACAAGCATTAGCTAAATGTGGTCTTTCAAATGAGCACATAACTTCTCAAGTTAGAGTTCTTAGTGGGGGAGAAGCAGCTAAGGTTAGACTTTGTAAATTAATGCTTAAAGATATAAACTTTTTAGTACTTGACGAGCCTACTAACCATTTAGACGTGGAAGCTAAGGATGAGTTAAAGAAAGCTATAAAAGAGTTCAAAGGAACTGTTTTATTAGTTTGCCATGAGCCTGAATTCTACAGTGATATAGTAGATGATGTGTGGAACATAGAAGATTTCACTACTAAAATAGTATAATTTAATTTTTGATAAAATATAAAAAGGGAAAGTAGTAATTATATTTCAAGGGGAGTACAAATGAAAAGATTATTAAATATCTTAATTTCATTTTCATTGGCTATTTTTATAATTAGTGGTTCAGTCATAATAGGTTTAAAATGTAAAAGTTTATATTACTATGATGTAAAAAAATTAAACATAAGTGAAATGAGTGGATTCACTGAAGAAGAAATTAAGCAAAACTATGATTATTTAATTGACTATAATCTAAATAAGAATGTGGCAAAATTTCATTTGCCTACAATTAAATATTCTAAAGAAGGAAAAATTCATTTTGAAGAAGTAAGGAATATTTTTCAGGTAGTTAAAAAAGTATTTTATATAAGTGGACTAATTTCTGTTTTGGGCATTATTTTAAGTATTAAAAATAAAAATATAAAGTTTTTAAATACTGCATCTATAATGACCATATTGCTACCAATAATTACAGTAATTCCACTTATGATTAATTTTAATTATTTCTTTATAAAATTTCATGAGGCAGTATTTTCAAATGATTATTGGATATTTGATCCTAATATAGATCCAGTAATTAATATGTTGCCACAGGATGTGTTTTTCCATATAGGAATATTTATTTTAGCAATAATACTTATGATAAGTATTTTGCTACAAATGTCTTATAGAGTGTTGAATAAAAGATATAAATAATAAAAGATGATACCAACGGATTTAATTTAAAATCAGTCGGTATCATTTTTATTATGTAGATTATTAATCATATTTTTTAGTTATATTAATAATATCTTTAAATTTTCCAATAATATAATCATAGTTATCTCTTTTGTGAGGAAGACCACAGTTAGAGCAATCTTTAATACCACTATCAGTATACTTAAAATTGCCTCCGCATTTATCTTTTAAAGCATAAAGGGGACAATAACAAAATAGACAATTGAAATTGTCAGAGTCATTTGTTTTATGACAAGGAAAGTATTCACATTCTTTATGGCTAAAGAATTTATAATTTTCACTCATAAGATAAAACCTCCTATTATTAATAATTTAATTATACTAAATATTAACTTTAATGGTATAATTATAAAAAATTATTATTTATTTAATTACAAAAAATATAGCAAAGAAAATGATTTTAAACATATACATACATTAAGATAAAGAGGTGTAAAAATGGAAAAACAACAAGAAAGAGCTTTACTTATAGGGCTTAATATAACAACAAATGTGAAAAGAATAGATGACATAGATATAAATGAATCAATGGAAGAGTTAAAAGAATTAACTAAGGCTGCTGGAGCAGAAGTCGTTGGAAGCTTAATTCAAAATAGGCCATCTATTGATGCAGCGTACTATGTTGGAAAAGGTAAGGTAGAAGAACTTAGAGCATATTGTGAAGCTACTGGTGCTACTATGGTAATATTCAACGACGAGTTATCGGGAGCTCATATAAGAAACTTAGAGGAAGCTATAGGTAGAAAAGTTATAGATAGAACTACACTTATATTAGATATATTTGCTCAAAGAGCCCTAAGTAAAGAAGGGAAGCTACAAGTTGAACTTGCTCAGCTTAGATATAGAATGCCAAGACTTTATGGTATGGGTGGAGAAATGAGTAGAACTGGTGCAGGGATTGGAACAAGAGGACCAGGAGAACAAAAATTAGAAATAGACAAAAGGATTATATTAAATAAAATAGCAGATATAAGAAGAGAATTAAAAGAAGTATCAAAAAATAGAGAAACTCAAAGAGTTCAAAGAATGAAATCAAATATGCCAATAGTTGCATTAGTCGGATATACAAATGCAGGAAAATCAACTTTATTAAACGAATTAATAAAAACACACAAAGATTATGAAGAGGAAAAAGAAGTATTTGTAAAAAATATGCTATTTGCTACACTAGATGTAACTTTAAGAAAAGCAACTCTGCCTAATAAAAGAGACTTCTTAGTTGTAGATACAGTTGGATTTGTAAGCAAACTTCCACATGACTTAGTAAATGCTTTTAAAGCAACACTTGAAGAGGTTCAATATGCAGATTTAATACTTCATGTTATCGATGCAACTAATAGTAGTTATGAACTTCAAAAGCAAACAACAGAATCTGTTTTAAAAGATTTAGAAGTTGGCGAAAAGAAAACAATTATAGTATATAACAAAGTTGATAAGCTAGAACTTGATATTTATCCAAAAAATCAAAAAGATAAAGTATATATTTCTGCAAAAAAAGGAATAAATATGGATAAGTTATTAAAATTAATTGAAGAAGCCTTAATGAAAGATACTCATGAAGTAAGTCTTCTACTTCCTTATGAAAGAGGAGATATATTTAGCAAATTAAAAGACAAATATAATGTTAATGATTTTAATTATGAAGAAAATGGTATTTCTGTTGATGTAAATTTAGATGAAGAAGATTATAATATATATAAGGACTATATAAAATAATTTTGGGTAATAAAATGGATATAAATTGGAGTAATATAGACCAACTTGAAGATCACTTCATTACCTATCTTCTTTATAAGGAATCCAAAACAGTACCACAAATAAGTAAAATTAGAAACATACCTACAATGGAAGTAAAGGATCAACTAATTAAGGCAAAACTAGAGATAAAGTCAGTATCTAAGAATAAAATTGAAAGCTCTAAAGACATATTAGATAAGTATTTGGAGCTAGAGAAACCTGAGAGACTTGATTTTATTGACGAATTAGGGTTAGATGAAGACAGGATATTAAAGTTCAAAAGAGAGCTTTATAAAAGAATCAGGCTAGAAAAAAATGCTGAAGATCTAATAATTTTAATATGGACTACTGGGGAATTAAAAGAGGAAAAATATTTAGATTTATTGCACTCTCTAACAATGCATAGACATTCAGATGTTAGAAGAATTACATACTCAGCTATTAGAAAAATCCAGTCACCTAGAAGTAGATCATGCTTAGAAAAAGGATTATACGATTCTAATCCACAGACTAGACAGTATTGTGCAAAAGCTTTATCTGTAGTTGGCAACAATAATAGTTTGCAAATTTTAAGAAAACTATTATTAAAAAGTAATCACGAAAAAGAATATGTATTAAGAGCTTATGAAGAAGCAATTAAAGCTCTTGAGGAAGAAAGTTTTTAGCAGTATCAGCAACAGACAACTTAATAATTAATTGTTATCAGAGATTTATCTCCATAATTTAACAAAATGTAATGAAAAATAATTCAAAGGTTAATAGGAGGGGTTTTAAAATGATAGTAAGACGTTGTGCAGGTGGAGTTGTTTTTTACGCAAATAAAGTACTTTTATTAAAAAATGATAGACATGAATGGACATTGCCAAAAGGAAAAGTTATTGAAGGTCAATTGGCAGCAGATAGCGCTGTAAGTAGAGTAAAGAACGAGACAGGAGTAGAGGCTTGTCCATTAGTAGTAGCAGGAGATACTATGTATGAATTTTACTCAAGAAGTAGAAAACAACAAGTTTGTAATGCCATAGTTTGGTACGTAATGGAAGCTGAAAACCCAGAATACATAATAAGAGAAGATTTCTTAGATGGTGGTTTCTACAAAATAAAAGATGCCATGGATATGTTATCTCATAACAAAGAAAAAGCGTTAGTTGATGTTTCATATAAAAAATATAAAGAAGAGAAGAAAAGTAATACAGAAATTGCGAAGTAAAATATAATATAATTAAATAGAAAAATTCAAGAAAGGGTAAATCCCTTTCTTTTTTATAATACAGGAGGAATTGATGAGTAGCTATAAAACATTACATAAGTTTGGATCAGACCAGTATATAGTTGAAAAATCAACATTTATAGGATATGCAAAACCAATAAAGACAGAAGAAGAAGCTATAGAGTTTGTTAATGAAATAAAGAAAAAACATAAGGATGCCACTCATAATGTATGGGCTTATACTGTTGGGGAAAATATGAATATACAAAGATATAGTGATGACGGCGAACCTCAAGGTACAGCAGGTATTCCTACTTTAGAAGTAATAAAAAAGGAAGATCTAAGAGATGTGGTGGTGGTTGTAACAAGATATTTTGGTGGAATAAAATTAGGTGCAGGAGGATTAGTTCGTGCTTATACTAAAGGTGCAAAAATAGGTATAGAAGCAGGAATTGTAATTGAAAAAGTTAAATATACTGAAGTAAAGATTAAAATTGAGTACACGCAACTTGGTAAAATACAAAATGAAATAATGAATCTTGGTTTTACAGTTAAGGATACTATATACTCAGAAGATGTGGAAATAATAGTATACTCAAAAGTTGAAGATGTACAATCATTAAAGGAAAGAATGATTGATATAACAAGCGCAACAGCAGATGTAAGTTTAGGAGATGAAGACTATTTATCAGAAAAGGATGGTGAATTAATATTATAAATTAGTTTATAAAAAGTTAAGTAAACTAATTTAAAATGAAAAAATACATTACTGGGGGGAGCTATGTTAAAAAATATAGTATTAATTATTCTATGCAATTTATTAATGTATTTTGTCATAATGATAGTCACAAGAATTAATAAAAGAAAATTTAATAAGCATTCTACTGAGAGAAGTAAAGAGAACAAGATAAAAGAATTAAATTCAAAAGTAAGTTACTTAGAAAAAAAATTATTTGTTCAAGATATTTTAAATCATATAAATATAGAAAGTGAGATTAATGAAAAAGTCTACTATGCGAATAAAATCATTGAAGCATATAAAGATGAACCTATAGGATACTATTTTAGAGGGAATTTATATATGAAGTTTGAAATGTATGAAGAAGCAATAAAAGATTTTGATAAAACTATTCAGCTTGATAACAATTATAAGGAAGCATATAGATGTAAAGGAGTTTGTTTATCTCGACAAGGTTATTATTATGACGCTATACAAAATTATAAAAAGGCTATAGATATTGATGAAAATTATGAAGTTGTTCACTATAATATGGGTGTTTGTTATTCTAAATTAAAAAAATATATAAAGGCTATAGATTCTTATACAAAAGCTTTAAACTTGGATCAAAACGATATTAGTGCATATTATAATCGAGGAAGAAACTATAGTAGGATAACTAGATATGAAGATGCTATAGGAGATTTTACAAAAGCCATAGAGTTAGAAAAGTTTGATGATAGATTATATTATAATCGAGGAATTGCTTATTCACTTTTAGAAAGGCATGAAGAAGCATTAAAAGATTATAAAGAAGCTATTGATATTAATCAAGACTTTGCAGATGTATATTATTATGCAGGTTTTTCTTATTATTTATTAGAGGAATATTATGAGGCTATAGAATATTTTGATACAGCTTTAGAAATGAATAATGAATATGAGCAAGCCTACTATGGTAGAGCTTTGGTGAATTTAAAAATAGATAATTACAAAGAAGCAATAAAAGATCTTAATGAAGTGTTATATTTAAATGATAATAATGCAAATGCTTATTATAAAAGGGCTTTTGCTTTAGATAATTTAGAAAGACATGAAGAAGCAATAAAAGATTTTACAAAAGCTATTGAATTAGACTATAAAGATGAAAATATTTATTATAATAGAGGTACTTCTAAGTCACTAATAAGGGATTTAGAAGGTGCTAAAAAAGATTTAACTACTGCTTTAGCATACAACTCTGAAGAGTTTAGGATATATGATGTAAGAGGTATGGTAAATTTAGAGCTTGAGGAATATGAAGAAGCCATAGATGACTTCACTTCTTCATTAGGTTTGCTTAAAAGTTCCATATCATATTACTATAGAGGTTTAGCATATTATGAACTGAGACAATATAATAATGCCATAGCTGATTTTACAAAGTCCATAGAAATAGATCCAGATGATTTAAAAGCATATCAAAACAGAGGAGATGCCTATTGTAATATGGGAAATTATGATGAAGCAATAAAAGATTTTGCTATGGTATCTCAATTGGAAGAAGATTTAAAATAAAATTTTAGGTACTAAATCTTGTAAAAGATATAGTACCTTTTTTATTTATTATTGTTATCATAAAAACCATTTTTTACTTCATATAATCCTATGAAAAATAAAAATATTCCAAAGGCTTTTCGTAGTATTTCTGAATTTAGATATTCAGCCAATAAAGAGCCACCTATGGCAGCAGCTATACCAAATATTGCTATGGGAAGTACTAACTCGTATATTACATTTTTATTTTTTATATGGATAATTAATGCTGCAATAGTCATGGGTATGGAAGAAATTAAGTTTATACTTTGTGCCAACTTAGGGTCTATATTTGCAAATAAGACCAAGGCGGGAATTAGTATGGTTCCACCGCCCATTCCCATTCCACCAATAATTCCAGCAAAAAATCCAATTATACCAACAAGCATTAAAACACCATCCTACATGCTGCAATTATCATTACTACTCCAAATCCAATTCTTAAAAATTTCCCATTTAATTTATTTAAAAGTTTTGCACCTATAATCCCACCAATTATACTACCTATAGCTGCTTGTACAGTTAAATTTATATCGAAGGTACCTTTTGATATGTAGATAACTGAACTAGTTGTAGACAAAAATATAATTACTGCAAGAGCAGTAGAGTGGGATTTATGTTCTTCTACCTTTAAAATATTATTTAGTATGGGAACTAATAAGGTTCCACCACCAGAACCAAAAACACCATTGATAAATCCAGTAAATAAACCTATTACAGAATTTTTAATATTAAAAGGAGTGGATTGTTTTTTCATAAAAATTCACCTACCTTGAATTAGTTTTAACCAAAACAGGAATTTTATTTAATAAATAATGAAATTCTGTTAAAAGATTATTTAATATAATGTATACAAAACATAATAAGGATATATGCTATAATAGACTTAAAAATGTTTAGTGAAAGGGGCAAAATTATGAACAGAAGTGAAAAAATTAAAAAAACTGTTGAATGGCTAAGAGAAAAAGTAAAGGAAGCTAACTGCAAAGGATTAGTAGTTGGAGTTTCAGGAGGAATAGATTCAGCAGTAGTTGCAAACCTTATAAAGAGAGCATGTCCGGATAGCTCTATAGGTGTTATAATGAGCATAAATAGCAATCCAAAAGATAGAGAAGATGCACTTAAAGTAATTGACGGATGCGGGATTGATTATATAGATATTGATTTAACAGAACCACAAATGGCAATTAGAAATATAGCGCTAAATGCACTAAAAGAAAAAAACTTATTTAATCCAGATGGAGAAAGAACGGCAGACTCAAACTTAAGAGCTAGAGTTAGAATGTGTGCATTATACACTGTTGCAAATGATTTAGGATATTTAGTTGTAGGAACAGATAATGCAGCAGAGGTGCATACGGGTTACTTTACAAAATACGGAGATGGTGGAGTAGATTTAGTACCTCTTGCAAATTTAACAAAAGCTGAAGTTTATGAATGGGCAAAAGAGCTTGGTGTACACGAAGATGTAATAAATAAAGCTCCATCAGCAGGTTTATGGGAAGGCCAAACTGATGAAAATGAAATGGGGACAACTTATAATATGATAGATAAAGTAGTTGAAGGAAAAAGAGATGAGGTTCCTCAGAAGGACTTAGAAATAATAGATAGACTTCATAGAATAAGTGAGCACAAGAGACAAGTTGCTCCTAAGCCACCAATATTTGATTAAATTTAATATAAAAATTCCAATAAGAAGTACATACATTTACTAATTTGATTTTTTATGTTAAAATTTACGGTGTTAATAACATTTAATTTTAATGTGGTAAACACATAAGAAATAAGGAGTGGAACTATGGGTCGTATAGGTAACATTATCAATAGAAAAGGTAAACAAGATGCTAAAAGAGGAGCAATATTCACTAAGCATGCAAGAGCTATAGCTGTTGCAGCTAAAGAAGGTGGAGGAGATCCAGAATACAATGCAGCTTTAAAAACAGCTATAGATAAAGCTAAAGCTGATAACATGCCAAATGATAATATAAGTAGAGCTGTAGCAAAAGGTGCTGGAGCTGGTGCAGGTGAAGACTACTTCAAAAACACTTACGAAGGATATGGACCAGGTGGAGTAGCTGTTATAGTTGAAACATTAACAGATAATAAAAACAGAACTGCTGGTAACATGAGATACTACTTTGATAAAAATGGTGGTAACTTAGGAACTACTGGTTGTGTTGGGTTTATGTTCGATAGAAAAGGACAAATATTAATAGCTGCTGAAGGTATATCTGAAGATCAACTTATGGATGATGCTTTAGAAGCTGGAGCAGATGATATAATAACAGAAGAAGACGGATTCGAAGTTGTAACAACTCCAGAAGACTTCAATATGGTTAAAGATGCACTAGTAGAAAAAGGATATGAATTCGTATCTGCTGATGTAAAATTAGTGCCTCAAACTACAACTGTATTATCAGAAGAAGGTCAAGTTAAATCTATGGAAAAATTAATAGACTTACTTGAAGATGACGATGATGTACAAAATGTATTCCATAACTGGGAACAAGCATAATAATAAATGAAATGTAGCATTTTCAATGGTTATGAACGTTTAGATATTTTGTGAATATCAAAAAATAGCTTAAATTAATGTTAATTAAGTAATATGTATGAAATGTTAATAAAATAATTATGGAATACATTGTCTTAATTACGGAATATACAAAACACTTTCTTTTATGATGTACAAACTTTTAATTAAGATGTACAGATTAATAAGGGGGTGTTTTTGTTATTAGAGAATATTATTAAAGAGTATATTTATGAGATTAGTTGATGAAAATAAGAGTATACTAGAAGATTATTATCACTTAATCTTAATAAAAAATAAAGATTATAAAAACTATTTAAAGACAAGTCATTGGAAAGATAAAAGAAAAGCTATATTAAAAAAGTAAAAAGACAAATTAAACCGAAAAAATTTTAATGAAAATATATTTGTTTAGTGTTCACAGAATAATTGTGCTATAAAATAAAAAACTTATATTTTCAACTAGTTCTTAAAAAAGCATATTTAAAGGTGTCTAGCAAAAAAGCCATTAGAATCCATTTATTTGGATTATAATGGCTTTAACTTTATATTAACTATATAACTAGTTCCTGAACTGAAATTTAAAGATGTTTAGCAAAAATCACCTTAAAATCTAAATTAATGTATTTTGAGAGCCAGTTGAAAATTTCTAAATCTTTTTATTTCTACCCGATAGAATACCAGCAAATAATAGTATAACATGAATAAATAACATAAATATAAGTGAACTACTCCAAAAATTAGTTATATCATGAATATATCCAAAAAGTATTGGACCAGTTGATGCAATAAAGTATCCTATAGTTTGTGATAATCCAGATAATGAAGATGTCTCTTTAGCACTATTTGTTCTTACAGTAAAGAATAAATAGGAAAAACTTAAACTAGCTCCTTGTCCTATTCCTATTAAAACTAGTCCTAGTGTAAGTATAATTGGATTAGTTGCAAATAAAGATAAGCATCCAATAAATGAAATTATTGTAGTTACTGCAACAAACATACTTTGGGTTTTCTTTTTACCTGCAATAATTGGTATAATATACATAGTTGGCATACTACATAATTGAATAATCATAAGTGCTAGAGCTGAGAAGTTTGAAGACATACCCCTATCAATTAATATAGAAGGAACCCATGCAAATAATGCATATGCTATCCATGACTGTAAGCCCATAAACAATGCTATTGCCGAAACTAACTTTGATTTTAATAAGTATGAAAGTTTAATTTCAGGTTCTAGTTGTTCTTCTTTTTCTATTTCTTCTACAGTTTTACTGTAAGTTAGCCAAAGAGCTAAAGCTATAATTACTGTTATGACAAAAAACTCAAGTGCAAATTGCCAACCTACAATAGATGCAAGAAAAATACTTAATCCAGATGCAATAGATCCAAATAACCCCATTGTTGTTGTAAAAGTTCCTGTTAATCTACCAACATCTTTTTGAGGAGCACCTTCGACGATGACGCTAGGTAAAAGTACATTAGAAATTCCTATTCCTAAAGCAACTAAGATACTACCTATAAATAAATTACTTACTGAACCTAAAGATCTTATTATTAAGCCAATTAAAAGTAAAATTAAACTTGTTGTAATTGTAATTCTTTTACCAAATTTATTATCTAATTTGGGTGCGATTATTGATATTAACCCAAATACAAATAACGGAATTGATGTTAATATACCAAATATTGAATTACCGGATGTAAAACTTTCTTTCATAGATGGAATTAATGGACCCACCATAGTTAAAGGTCCTCTTAAATTCGCTGATATAAAAATTATAGTTAATGTTAATAGTATTTTCTTTTTATTCATTTTTTTAACTCCTAGCTTTTATGAATTTACAAATCTTAAAAATTATTTGATGTATCTAATTATAGATAAGACAACAAAAAAAAGATAATACAATTAAATGCTAAACATCATAAGAAAATATTATGATGTTTAGCATTTATATTTTTTAATAGAAAGGGGGTAATGGACTATATAATACTTATAATAAAAATGAATTAGGTGGAGATATAAAATGGATTTAAGAAAATTAGAATACTTTATTGCATGTGTAGATTATAAAAGTTTTACACAGGCTGCTATTCATTGCAATATATCCCAAACTGGGATTAGCCAACAAATAAGGGCTTTAGAGGATGAACTTGGTATTGTATTATTTGATAGAAGCGGTTATCGCGCAAGACTTACCTTAGAAGGTAAAAAATTTTATAGAAGATGTAAACATATATTAGATGATTACAATAGAGCTATTATAGAAATACAAAACATAAATAAAAAATATACGTATAAGATAAAACTTGGATTATCTGAAGAGATGAAAAATAGCTATATTTATAAATTTTTACAAACTTATATAAAAAAAAATCCAGATGTAAATATAGAAATAAAGGAAGATAAACCAAATGCTATAATAAAAAATTATACTGATGAATTTCATGTGATATTAGGAAATTTAGTTGAATTAAGCAAGTTAGCTGAATTTGAAATAGCTAAAACTATTGAATGTAATATGGTTGCAATTACTAGTAATGATCATTATTTAAATGATGTAGATGAGATAGAAGGAATAGCTTTAGCATCTGAGGAAATAGTGATATTTTCAAAAGAATATAGCATGTTCTATCATGAAGAGATAATAAAAAATTTTGAAATTGATGGATTTAAACCAAATATAGTACATATAGCAGATTCTTTTTCAGAACTTATACTTATGGTATTTTTAAATAAGGGTATAGCTGTATTACCTAAGGAGTCTTTATCTAAAACTAATTTGGAAAACATAAATTTTGTCAACATTAAAAATACAAATCATAAATATAAATACTCCGCAGCTATCAATAAAAAATATATGAATAGTGAAATAAATGATTTTGTTGATGGAATGATGAATGAATTTTATGAATATCATAATAGTTGATTTCTATATGTCTAGTTACTTTATCTATGATAGGTTAGTAAATTTATTTGTTAGATTTTTTTTACTATTACACTATTAATTATATTAGACCAAATAACACTTTTATCATTTATTTATAAATATATTCAACAAAATGTTTAAGGGGAGAGAATATGGAGATTAAAGATGTGGAGTTAGCCACGGGTTTATCAGAAGATACAATTTATTTTTATGAGAGTGAAGGATTGATTTTTGTAGAAAGAAACTCTAATTTAGATAGAGAATATGATGAAGATAATATCGAACAGTTAAAATATATAAAACTATTATTAAAACTAGATATTCCAATTTATAAAATAAAGGAACTTAAGAATAAGAAAATATCTCTAAAATGTATATTGGAAGAAAAAATAAAAGAGTTAGAAAATTATAAAGTTAATATAGAAGGTAAGGAAGATGCTATTAAAGATCTATTAAAAAATATAAATAAAAAGAAAGACATAAATATAAATGAATATATAGAAGATATTGAGTGCATAGATAATGGAGAATATGCAGAACTTATATCTGATTTAGATAAAATTGCACAACGGAGTTTGATTTTTCAAATATTAATTACAATAAGTTTAATGGCACCAATACTGGGGTTTTATCTAGATATTGCAGAAAAAAACTACAGTTCAATTGGGTTTAAAGGTAGTTTATCAATAATAGTAACCATAATACTTACGTTAATTTGGAAATCTTACTTACAGCAAAAAGATAAAAAAATAAGTGGAACATTTGGATATATATTAGGTATTATTTTGGCGCTAATTTTAACTTTATTAATATTTGTAGGTATTGATTGGTTGCAGTTTAAAATATTTGTTCCAAATGATTACTTAATGTATGTATTTAAACCACCATATAGCTATACAATATTTTTATTTGAAATAGAAGTACTTATTATGATAATTGCTATTTTGTACAAAATAAGAAAATCAGATTCAGATGAACATGAATGGTCATACAATTTATTCAGTTTTATAAAAAGAAATGTTGTTAAGGTTGTAGTGTTAAATTTGGTTTTATTATATATGTGTGTTACAGGTATAACTGTCATAACTAAAGATAAAATAATAGATTACAATTTTTATAATCCTTTGGGTGTAGAGTATGCATATGAGGATATTGCTAATATTAATACTGGCTTTTTAGGCAAAAGAAAATTGTTACATGGCAATAAGGGTGATTTTTATTATAAAATAACCTTAAAAAATAAGAAAACAATCGATCTTTACCAAGCTACAAGTAACTTTGATGACACATATTTAGAACTAGAAATATTTGATAAGTTAGCCTTAGATAAAAGTAATGCAAAAAAAATATCATCTAAAGAAAATTATAAGTTATGTGATTTAGATAAAAGATATGTAGATAGGTTTTTAAGAATAATTGAAAATTAAAATAGATAGATTTTTATAATATTCCTATAAGCTAATATACCTTAGATTATAATTTTTAATCTAAGGTATATTTTTATGTTTAAAATAAAAGAAATATTAATATATATTTAATAATAATATTATAATTTAATTAGGAGAGGTGGGATTATATGAAAGAGGTTCTAAATAATCGATGCAGTGTTTGCGGTGGAAGAATAATGAGTGAAGAAGATTTAACTGTATGTGAAAATTGCGATAATATTTACCACAAGATATGTTGGCAAGAGGTAAAGGAAGAATGTATATATTGTCATAATAAAATCAAAAAAGAGGAAGTTGATAATGATAAAAGTAAATAGTAATAAATTTATAATGTAAAAGTTAGATATGGAAAATATCTAGCTTTTTTTGTGAATAAAAACAATAAAAAATTACAAAATATTCCTAAAACTATAAAATATGATGATACAATAGTATAAAGAGGAAATGACATAAAAATTAAATTTTGAGCAACAGATTTATCTGAAGTAGTAGTGAAGATATCTAGTTGGCCACATAAAGAGTTTTGCTGACATGTTGCTCAGGAGAAGTGAATTTTTTACATCGATAAAGAGCTACATATACATAGGTTTAGAATAAAAATAAAATCATGGAAATAGAAAGGGGTAAAACGTATGTTATACACACCAAAATATATTTATAATAGTGATTTAGATAAGAAGATATGTAAATGTTCAGAATGTAAAAAATATAGAATATTATATTGCCATTCCAATATGATTGAAAATAAAAAGGAATCTACTAAAGAAATTAACAGTGATATTATAGCTGTTTGTTCTAAATGTGGAAGTACATATAGATTTAATTTGAAACATTTATCAAATATAAGTGGAGATAACTACGAAGTAGGAAAAGTAAATTTCATAGAAGAAAAATATCCTCAAATAAAAGAAAATATAACAAAAAACTATGACTCTTACGAAGTTGTATCAATAATAAAATCAGAAAATTTTTTAACAAAACTTATCAAAGATGACAGAGAAGGAGATTTAAAAGTATCAGAGTATGTATTTATGGAAAAGTAGTAGAGCCTTGTATATGTAGATAAAATTATTAATAAAGGCTTAATGCCTTTATTTTTCTGAATAAAAATATAGGAGATAACAAATATGGTTACTGTTACAAAGTATTTAACACAAACGGATTTAAAAAGAAAAATATGTGATTGCAAGGAAGAAGAAAAATTAAAAGTTTTGTTTAAAGAAGTTAGTGAATCGGAGCTTAGAATTAAGCCAGAAGAAGGCATGACAGGGGCGTACATACTAAGAGAAGAAAAGATAATAGCATCTTGTAATCACTGTAAAAAAGTATATTTTTTAATGACTACATTTGAAGGTAGTATAAAAGAGCAATATGTAAGTATAGACTCTGTAGAATTATTTGATGGAAGTATGAGAGAACTTAGACAGGTTATTAATAATATATTTGATGAATATGAAAATGATATTGTTACTGTAGTAACAGATGATCATGCTATAAAAGTATTAGATAAACATGACGATGAAGAAAAAATAGTTACTAGATATGTGTATTTAAATAGAGAAGACGAAGATTTGTATAAAGATTTGATGGAAGATTAAAAAGATTGGAACTTAGGTTCCAATCTTTTTTTATGTAAAGATTATTGTAATTACTTACATCTGAAGCTCCCACAATATGTTTGTGATAAAGCATTCGCGCTATCTGCATTAGATGTTATAGATACATCTCTTAATGCGCAGATGATACCTGCATTATTTACACATGTTTTTACGTTACAACTTAGAGAACTGCATTGAGTGTTGTCTAAGGCACTATTACTAAAATCACTATAACCAGATTCGTTTACGAAAGAACTACAACAAGTGTTATTACTAGTTCTTGCTTTTTTGCCATTTACGGATATTTTATTTGCGTAACAAGTACCATCGGTATTGTGTGCACAATTATTAACATTACAACCTACTAATGCCATAATAAAAACCTCCTTTTTTTATTAATCAATAATTAGTATGGACTAAATTTACAAAAAATATGATGATAAAAAATTAAATTTGAATAATTTACATTGTATACTTTTTATTTTTATAAAAATAAAAGCCAAGACTTAGATTAAGAGATGGCTTTAAAAATTATACTTATAAAATTAAGTAAAATATTTAAGATATTAATCTATCATATAAGTTTTTTCCCATTAACACTCGAGCAATTAAAGAAGATGATAAAGGATAAGATTTTGCAGGTTGCCAAATATTAATTAAATTCTTTTCAAAATCACTTAAAGAAACAAGCTCTTCATTTTCTATTTTTAATGAATATTCCCTAGTAAAGTCTCTAATTTTTAAAAAATCTTCCAATGTAAGCTCATAGAAAAGCTGTGTACTATGTTGGGGAGGTTTTAAAAAAATTATATTTTGTTTAAACTCTATAAAGTCTAATCTATCAACCAAATTTTTAATATTTTCACTCAATAAAATCACCTCCATCTATTGAAAATAAAATATTACTTTATAATATGTATAAAACTGGGCAAATGAGACAAAAATACCTTAATAAAAGTTACTATTTTTTTCTAAAATATGAAGGAAATATATCATAAAGAATAACGTAAGTAAGGAGGTTATTTTATGTTCGAAAAGAAAAAGGAATTTTCTTGGAAAGTACCAATGTTAGTATTATTAGGAGTAATTGTTTTATCGTGTGGAATAGGTATAGGTGTAAAAGTTAAAGATACCAATCAAACTAGACAAGCCCTTCAAGCAAAAACAGAATCTAAAGAAGTTTTTAGTCTTAATACAGATTGTGAAGTTTGGGTACAAGGTCAAATAACAAGTAGTGGAACTTATGAGAGTCCAAAAATGATTGGAACTATACCAAAGGACTTATTAAATAAAAGTAAAGAAGAAATAGTGTCTTACTTCAAAGATAAATATCCAAATAAAGAAATAGCAAGTATGAATCAGTATGAAATTATTTTATGTAATTCACAGGCAAAAGAACCTTCAAAAGCAAATAAATATGCTATTGAAGAAAAAGATGGATTTGTGCATGTATATAAATATGACAAAGATGGAACAAAAACTGATTTAGAAAAAACAAATATATCAGTAGACTCTCTTCCAAAATCTGTGCAAGAGGAATTATCATCAGGAATATTAGTGAATAGTGAAGATGAGGCATACACAAGATTGGAAAATTTTGAAAGCTAATTCTTAATACATTTTCATAATAAAATAAAACACCCTTATATAAAATTTTATATAAGGGTGTTTTATTTTTTAGAAAGTTATAATGTATTTTAGCTTAGGCGAAAGTTGGAGGTGAATTTTTATAATGCATCACATCACTCTAATTTTGAAATCCTATGGTATAATATTAGAGAACATAAGTTTTGTATAAAACTTAATAGGAGGTCTTGAGTTTTATGATAATATTAGGAATAGATCCGGGAATAGCCATAGTAGGTTATGGAATAATCCAATATAAAAATAATAAATTTAGAGTTATTGATTATGGTGCAATAACAACTCCATCAACTATGGAGACAACGAAAAGATTAGAAAGAATTTATAAAGGTATAGACCTTATTATAAAAAATTATAATATAGATGAAGTTGGGGTAGAGGAATTATTCTTCAACAAAAATGTAAAAACAGCAATTACAGTGGCACAAGCCAGAGGAGTAATCTTGCTAGGGTGTTCCCATAATGATAAGCCGATTTATGAGTACACACCTTTACAAGTTAAACAAGGCGTGGTTGGATATGGAAGAGCAGGAAAATCGCAGGTCCAACAAATGGTTACATCTATGTTGAATTTAAAGGAAATACCAAAGCCTGATGATGTTGCAGACGCTTTAGCTGTAGCAATATGTCATGCTCATGCAAATAAACTTGAAAAGACATTAAAAAACATAGATATAAAATAAGGAGAAAATTATGTATAGCTATATAAAGGGAATAATAGAAGAAATTAGTTTAGATCATGTTGTAATTGAGAATAATGGTATAGGATATAAGATTAATGCTTCGGCAAATACTATAATGAAGGTACAATTAGGACATGAATGCAAAATTTACACAAAGCTTATAGTAAAAGAAGATGATATGAGCCTTTGTGGATTTTATGATAAAGAAGAATTGAGAATGTTTGAATTGCTAACATCTATTTCAAAAATAGGACCTAAAGTTGGACTTGGAATACTATCTTTTGCTTCTCCAAAACAAATCGGAGCATACATATTAAGCGAAGATATAGCAAAACTATCAAAAGCTCCAGGAGTGGGTAAGAAAACAGCAGAAAGAATAGTCTTAGAGCTTAAGGATAAAATAGACAAAAACAACGTAGAGTTCGAGGCAACTTTATTAAATAATCAGCCAGTAGCAGTTTCTCAAGATGAATCAGTAGATGCCTTAGTAGCATTAGGATATTCTTTACAAGAATCAAAAGATGCAGTACAAAAATGCAAAAAAGACGGACTAAATACAGCGGATATTATTAAAAAATCATTAAGTTATTTAATGAGTAAATCTTTAAGATAATAAAGAAAGGGGGGAAGTTAATTGTACGGATTTGAAGATGAAGACAGAATAATTACATCTAGTATGCAAAATGATGATGTGGATATAGAAAATAACTTAAGACCTAAGTTATTGGCTGATTATTTAGGACAAGAAAAAGCTAAAGAACAACTATCCATATTTATTGAAGCTGCAAAGAACAGAAATGAACCACTAGACCATGTTCTTTTATATGGACCACCTGGTCTTGGAAAAACTACTTTAGCTGGTATAATTGCTAGTGAAATGGGAGTTAACCTAAGAATAACATCAGGCCCAGCCATAGAAAGAGCTGGAGATTTGGCTGCTATACTAACGAATTTAAATGAAAATGATGTACTATTTATAGATGAAATACACAGAATAAATAGAAGTGTGGAAGAGGTATTGTATCCTGCAATGGAAGATTATTGTATAGATATAATAATAGGTAAGGGACCATCAGCTAGAAGTATACGACTTGACTTACCTAAATTTACTCTTATTGGAGCAACAACAAGAGCAGGTATGCTTACAAACCCACTTAGAGATAGATTTGGTGTTATATGCAAACTTGATTATTATACAGTTGATGAATTAACAAAGATAGTAATAAGGTCAGCCAATATACTAGGTGCAGAAATTGAACATAGAGGAGCTATGGAGATTGCCAGAAGATCTAGAGGAACACCAAGAATAGCAAATAGACTTCTAAAAAGAGTTAGAGATTATGCTCAAGTTAGAGCCGATGGAAATATAACATCAGAAGTTGCAGATCAAGCCCTAGAAATGATTGGTGTAGATAGTTTAGGATTAGACTATGTAGATGAAAAATTGTTGTTAACAATAATAAATAAATTTAAAGGTGGACCTGTAGGTTTAGACACTTTAGCTGCTTCTATTGGAGAAGATAGAAATACAATAGAAGATGTTTATGAACCATATTTACTTCAACTAGGATTTATTAACAGAAGTCCAAGAGGAAGAATAGCCATGCCAAATGCTTATAAACATTTAAATATAAATTATCCAGAAAAGTAGAATAATAATATTACTACAAATAAAAGTATAAATTCTCATAGTAGAAAAAAATTAAATTTTTTGTTATTATGGTAATTGTATGTTTAAGGTAATATATTATTGAAAGAAGGTTTAACATTGAAAACAAGCGATTTTTATTTTGATTTGCCAGAAGAATTAATTGCTCAAGTGCCTATTTTAGATAGATCTAGTTCTAAATTAATGGTATTAGACAAAGAAACTGGTGAAGTAAGTCATAAAATTTTTAAAGACGTAATAGATTATTTAAATCCAGGAGATTGTCTTGTATTAAACGATACAAGGGTTATCCCTGCAAGACTAATTGGTTCTAAAGAAGGAACTGGCGGGAAAATAGAGTTTTTACTTTTAAAAAGAAATGAAGATGATACTTGGGAGACTTTAGTTAAACCAGGTAAAAGAGCTAAGATAGGCACAAGATTCTCATTTGGAGAAGATAAACTTATAGCGGAAGTTGTTGGAATGGGCGATGACGGAGCTAGAATAGTAAAATTTGAGTATGAAGGTATTTTTGAAGAGGTTTTAGATGAACTTGGAAATATGCCATTACCACCATATATAACAGAAAGATTAGAAGAAAGAGAAAGATATCAAACTGTTTATTCTAAGCATAATGGTTCAGCAGCAGCGCCTACAGCAGGTCTACATTTTACTGATGAATTACTACAAAAAATTAAAGATAAAGGTGTAGATTTAGCTTTTGTAACTTTACACGTGGGTCTTGGAACATTTAGACCAGTAAAAGTAGATGATGTTTTAGAACATGATATGCATTCTGAGTATTATATGGTTACACAGCAAGCAGCGGATAAAATTAATAGAGCAAAAGAAAATGGTAATAAAGTAATAACAGTGGGTACAACTAGTACTAGAACTATAGAGTCTGTAGCAGATGAAAATGGAAAAATGAAAGCAACATCAGGATGGACAAAAATATTTATTTATCCAGGATATAAATTCAAAGTTGTAGATAACTTAATTACAAACTTCCATTTACCAGAGTCAACACTAATAATGTTAGTAAGTGCACTATCTGGAAAAGAGAATGTATTAAATGCATATAACTGTGCAGTAGAAAATCATTATAGATTCTTTAGTTTTGGAGATGCAATGTTTATAAAATAAATATAATGTGTGTAAAAAGGGGAGAGTGTATGATAAAAAAGCATGACAAAAGTTTGTTGAATATTTCAAAAAACTTTGAAACAGCCTTAGCAATAGTGATATTAATTCTTGTATTATTGGGTATGATGGATTTAGGAAGAAGTGTATATCTAGCTTATATAGTAGATTTTTCAACTCCAGTTCAATATAGCCAGTTAAATAGTTTTTTAGCGGAAGCATTATTGTTAGTCATAGGTGTTGAATTGGTAGTAATGCTATCTTTACATACACCAGGAGTACTTTTGGAAGTGTTATTATATGCAATAGCTAGAAAGCTTATTTTGCTTCCAAAAAGTTCTGGAATGGGAGATTTATTATTAGGAATACTTTCTATAGGTGCAATATTTGCAATTAGAAAATATTTAATGTCCCCAGAAGAAAGAGCAATGAGCCTTAGTAGGTTATATAATTTAAAAAATAATAATAGTAAAGAAAAAGAAACTTTAGACACAGAAGAAATAAATAATAATTAGTAGTTTAATATTTTAGACTATAATCAGACAGAGTAAGGAGAATAAATATGAGTGCAATAAGATATGAACTTATAAAAACTTGTAAACAAAGTGGTGCGAGACTTGGTAGATTACACACTCCTCATGGAGTTATAGAAACACCTATATTTATGCCTGTTGGAACTCAAGCAACAGTAAAGGCAATGACGCCAGAAGAATTAAAAGAAATTGGATCTCAAATAATATTAAGTAATACATATCACTTATATATGAGACCAGGTCACGATTTGGTAAAAGAAGCAGGTGGGCTTCATAAATTTATGAACTGGGATAAACCAATATTAACAGATAGTGGTGGGTTCCAAGTATTTTCACTAGGACCACTTAGAAAAATAACTGAAGAAGGTGTTCACTTTAGATCACATATAGATGGTTCTAAACATTTTATATCTCCAGAAAAAGCTATGGAAATACAAAATGCCTTAGGTTCTGATATAATGATGGCATTTGATGAATGTGCTCCATATCCAGCAGATAGAGAGTATGTTAAAAATTCATTAGAAAGAACTACTAGATGGTTAAGAAGATGTAAAGAAGCTCATGAAAATACAGAAAACCAAGCATTATTCGGAATAATCCAGGGTGGTATGTACAAAGACTTAAGAGAGCAATCAGCTAAGGAAATATTAGAATTAGATTTACCAGGATATGCAGTAGGTGGACTTAGTGTTGGAGAACCTAAAGAATTAATGTACGAAGTACTTGATTATACAGTACCTCTAATGCCAGAAGACAAACCAAGATACCTAATGGGTGTTGGTTCGCCAGATGATTTATTAGAAGGTGTAATAAGAGGAATAGATATGTTTGACTGTGTACTTCCTACTCGTATAGCTAGAAATGGTACTGCAATGACTAGCCAAGGTAAAGTTGTAGTAAGAAATGCTAAATATGCAAGAGATTTTACTCCACTTGACCCAGAATGTGATTGCTACTGCTGTAAAAACTATACAAAAGCTTATATAAGACACTTAGTAAAAGCAAATGAAATATTAGCAGCGAGACTTATATCTACACATAACTTAAGATTTTTACTTAAATTAATGGAAGATGTAAGACAAGCAATAATGGAAGATAGGTTATTAGATTTTAAAGATGAATTTTTCTCCAAATATGGGTATAAATTATAAGAAAATTGAGTTATAATGTTTATTATACTTTTGTTTTTAAGAAGTAATAAACATATGAAGGAGTGAAGCATATGAATACTCAAATGATAATGTCGATTGTTTACATGGTTGCGTTATTTGCAATTTTCTATTTCTTATTTATAAGACCTCAAAGAAAAAAAGAAAAACAATTGGATCAATTAAGATCAAGCTTAGAAGTAGGACAAATGGTTACTACAATAGGTGGAATGTTAGCAACAATAGCTAAAGTTGAAGATGAGTTTGTTGTTTTAGAAGTAGGACCAAACAGAACTAAGATGCCATTTAAAAAATGGGCTATAGCTTCTGTTGAGAAAAAAGAAGAAGATAAATAAATAGTAATTTTAAATCTCCCTAAGGAATATATATATTTCGAGGGGAGGTTTTTTTATGGCAAAAACTATACATATATTAAAAGGTTTAGGCTATGCTTACATAATTACGTTAATAGTATTATTAATTTACAATCTATTGCTAACTTATACTAATGTTTCGGCAGATTCGGTTTCAATAGTTACATCATTTATTACCACGGTTTCTGCAGCTTTTGGTGGATTTTATTCTTGTAAACATATACAAGAAAAGGGACTTATATATGGTTTTATAGTTGGTGTAGTTTATATAATATTACTTATAACAATGTTTTATTTAGCTAAAGAAAATTACATATTTGATATTACAGTACTTTATAAAGCGATACTTGTTTCAGTAGCAGGAGGAATAGGTGGAGTATTAGGAGTAAACTTCAAATAAGTTCCAAAATATACAGAATTATGGTATAATTAGTAGCAGTTAATTAGAAACAGGAGGTAGTAAAATGGCTAAAAAACATATAAAAACTTTATCAAATGCTACATTAAAAGAAAGCGCAGCTAAAGGTGGATGTGGAGAATGTCAAACATCTTGTCAATCTGCTTGTAAAACTTCTTGTACAGTTGCAAACCAAGAGTGTGAAAGATAATTTAAACATAATTATTTTAAAAGTGAGGGTATTACAAATAATACCCTCACTTTGTTTGCATATAAATTGTTTCTAGAAAAAATTTACATATATTTTGCTTAGGGTATATAATAAGAGTATTAAAAATTAGGAGGACATATTATGAGTATGATACATAAATTTTCCATGGATGGATACAATATTGTTTTAGATGTGAATGGAGGTAGTGTTCATGTACTAGATGATGTTGCATATAATCTTGTAGATTTATTTGAAGAAAAATCTATGGAAGAAATAGTAGAATCTTTAAATAAAGATTATACTAAAGAACAGATAGAAGAAGCTTATGAGGAAATAAAATCTTTAAAAGGAGAGGGGCTTTTATTTACTGAGGATACATATGAAACTCACCCAAGTTTTGTAAATAGAAAAAAAGTAGTTAAAGCATTATGTTTACACGTTTCACATGACTGCAACTTAAAATGTAAATACTGCTTTGCTTCACAAGGTGATTTTGGTGGAGAAAAAGAAATGATGAGCTTTGAAATAGGTAAAAAGGCAATCGATTATCTTATAGCTAATTCAGGAAATAGAAGAAATTTAGAAATAGACTTCTTTGGTGGAGAGCCACTAATGAACTTTGAAGTAGTTAAGCAACTAGTAACTTATGGTAGAAAAGTTGAAAAAGAAAATAATAAAAACATAAGATTTACTATAACTACTAATGGAATATTATTAGATGATGATAAAATTGATTATATAAATGAACATATGCACAATGCAGTATTAAGTTTAGATGGAAGAAAAGAAATAAATGATAACATGAGACCAACAGTTAATGATAAAGGAAGTTACGATGTTATCATGCCTAAATTTAAAAAGTTAGTAGAAAAAAGACCTAAGGACAAATACTATTATATAAGAGGAACATTCACTAGAGATAACTTAGATTTCTCTGAAGATGTACTTCATTTTGCTGATGAAGGATTTGAATTAACATCAATTGAACCAGTTGTTGGTGATGAAAGCAATCCTTATGCATTAAGAGAAGAAGATATGGAAAAAGTATTTGATGAATATGAAAAACTAGCAAAAGAGTATGCAAGAAGAAAATTAAATGGAGATGATTTCACTTTCTTCCACTTTGTAATAGATTTAAATCAAGGACCATGTGTAATAAAAAGAATAACTGGATGTGGTGCTGGAAATGAGTACTTATCAGTAACACCAAATGGAGATATATACCCATGTCATCAGTTTGCGGGAAATGATGATTTTAAATTAGCAAACATAATGGATGAAGAAATTGTTATACCTAAAGAAATAAGTAATATGTTTAGAGATGCTCATGTTTACTCTAAAGAAGATTGTAAAAAGTGCTGGAATAGATTCTACTGTTCAGGTGGATGTCATGCCAACGCAATAAACTTTAATAATGATATAAGAAAGCCATATGAGCTTGGTTGTGAAATGCAAAAGAAAAGAACAGAATGTTCTATAATGATTCAAGCAAAACTAATGCTGGAAGGAGAATAAAAATGATAAAAGGGTTTGAAGGGATAAAACCTACTATTGATGATTCTGCTTTTGTAGCAGAAACTGCAGACATAATTGGTGATGTTATTGTTGAAAAAAACGCAAGTATTTGGTACAAAGCAGTTTTAAGAGGCGATGATAGTTCAATTATAGTTGGAGAAAATTCAAATGTACAAGATGGAACTATAGTACATTGTGGATATGATGAACCAACTATAATAGGAAAAAATGTAACTATTGGACATGCTGCTGTTATTCATGGTTGCAAAATAGGCGATTATACTCTAATCGGAATGGGATCAACAGTTTTAGACAATGCAGAAATTGGAGAACTTACCATGGTTGGAGCAGGTAGCTTAGTAACAGGTAAGAAATTCCCACCAGGAGTTTTATTATTAGGTTCACCAGCAAAGGTTGCAAGAGAATTAACTGATGAAGAAAAAGAAAGTTTAAAGCAATCAGCGTTACATTATGTAGAAATGGGTAAAAAACATAAGTAATTTATAATTTAAATAAAAATTATACAAACTTAAAAAGGAGCAATTTACAAATTGCTCCTTTTTAATGCAATAAAAATTTTTTTAGTACTATATTATGGCATATAAGTTAATAATATTATAATATTTAAATGTAGGACAAAGAAAATATGAGGTGAGAGCTTTTGATATATAATAAAAAATGGACATTAAAACATAAAGGAAAAGTTAAAGAAACAGAGTTAAGCAAGAAAATAAATATTTCCCCGGAAATTAGCCAAATATTAAATAATAGAGGTATAAATGACGAAAAAGATGCAGAAATTTTTATGAATCCATCTTTAGAATATTTAAGAGATCCTTTCTTAATGAAGGATATGAAAAAAGCAACTGAAAGAATAAAGAAAGCTATTGAAAATAAAGAAAAAATTTATATTTATGGAGACTATGATGTAGACGGCGTTTCATCCTCATCAATTTTATATATTTATTTCAAATCTATAGATTATCCAGTTAAATATTATATTCCAAATAGATTAGAAGAAGGATACGGAATTAATGAGGAGGCAATAAGGAAGATAAATAATGATGGATGTGATCTTATAATAACTGTGGACTGTGGTATAACATCAGTTAATGAAGTGGGATTAGCCAATGAATTTGGTATAGATGTTATAATAACAGATCACCATGAATGCCAAAGTGATATACCAGATGCCTATGCAATTGTAAATCCAAAGCAAGAAGATTGCAACTATCCTTTTGATATGCTTTGTGGATGTGGAGTAGCATTTAAAATGATTCAAGCATTGACAGATGAAGAAGAATTTAAAACATCAATGTTTGATTATTTAGAAATAGTAACTTTAGCAACAATATGTGATATTGTACCTTTAATAGATGAAAATAGAATAATTGTAAAAAATGGTTTAAAACTAATGAAAGAGGGCAAAAATTTAGGGTTAAGAGAACTAATTAAAGTATGTGGTATTGAAACTAGTAAAATAGGATCATCACATATAGGTTATTCAGTAGGCCCTAGAATTAATGCATCGGGAAGGTTAGGACACTCATACTTGGGAGTGCAATTATTCACTACTGATTTTGAAGATGAAGCAAAAGAAATAGCTAATATACTGGAAGCAAAAAATATTGAGAGACAAATGATAGAAAGTAAGATGTATAAGGAAGCAGAAGATGTTATATCAAGCAATGAAAACTATAAGGATGACAAAGTGCTTGTAATAGCAAAAGAAGGGTGGCAACATGGAATAATAGGAATCGTCGCTTCTAAGTTAACAGAAAAATATTATAAGCCTACAATATTACTTACTATAGAAGATGGTGAAGCAACAGGTTCAGCCAGATCTATTAAAGGATTTAGTATATTTGATGCCTTAGTAAGTTGCAAAGACTTAATGAATAAATTTGGTGGACATGAGCAGGCAGCAGGATTGGCTTTAAGTGCAGAAAATATAGAAGAATTAAGAAAAAAAGTAAATGAAATAGCAGATTACAATCTGAGTAAAGAAGATTTGATTGAAAATATAAAAGTTGAATATGAGCTTGAAGAAGAAAGTGCCACATTAGACTTAGTAGACAACTTACATAAATTGGAACCTTTTGGTTTGAGTAATCCGTCTCCAAGATTTATTATGAGAGACTTACTATTAACTAATATTTATAAAATGGGTAAAAATAAACAACATCTAAAGTTAATATGTGAAAATGAAAAATCTTATGAATGTGTAGGATTTAATATGGCTTATTTAGCTGATGACTTCCAAGAGGGAGATAAGATAGACGTATTATTCCAAGTAGACGAAAATAATTTCAATAATGAGAGAAAAGTACAATTTTTATTAAAAGATATAAGATTATCTCATCCTAAAACAGCCATATCAAATAATTTATCTCTTAAGTTATTTGAAAAGATGAGTCCAACGGATAGTGATAGCTTATACCATATTTATAATGACGATGATGAGATATCAATTAATATGGATGGAGATAAAAATATAAACGTCTTTGATTATATAAAAGAAGAGACTTTGATTATAACAAATACATTAAATGGATTTTATAGGGCTTTATCAGATGTTTCATTGGCAGATTTAGAATATGATATAAATTATAATTATATTAATGAAAAAAATAAGAAAGTACAACTTATATTTTCACCTAATATTGATAAAATAGACTTAAAAAGATATAATAGTATTATTCTTTATGATTTTTTATATAATAAAGGAGAATATTCGTATCTAAATAAGAACATTTTAAATAATGAAGTTGTTATTAAGTATTATAGTAGTGAAGATAAAATATATTTAAAAAATATTATGGATAATATAGTTCCAAATAGAGAAGAATTTATCAATATTTACAAGCAAATGCTTGTAAGTAAAGAATTACAGCTAAAATTAACTGAATTAAAAAGAGTATTTAAACTTCTACCTTTAAAAACATTTATAATACTTAAAGTTTTTAAAGAATTAAATTTATTAAATTTTAAAACTAATTACGAAGAGAATACTATAACCATATATTTATTAGAAAAACCTGATAAAAAACTTAATTTGGATGAAAGTGTAATACTTAATAATCTAAAAGAATTAAAACAAGAGTATGTAAAAAGCTATTAGGAGGAGTTTTAAATGGATTTAAAACAAACAGTAAGAGTAATTGAAGATTTTCCGAAGGAAGGAATAAGCTTTAAAGACATAACAACATTATTACAAGATGGTAAGGCACTAAAATTTGCGATTGATGAAATAATAGCGGACTTGAAAGATAAGGATGTAGATTTAATTGTAGGTCCAGAAGCAAGAGGATTTTTAATGGGAACACCAGTTGCTTATGGTATGGAAGTTGGTTTTATACCAGTTAGAAAACCAGGAAAGTTACCATGGGAAGTTGAAGCCTATGAGTATGATTTAGAGTATGGTTCTAATAGATTAGAAATACATAAGGATGCTATTAAGCCAGGACAAAAAGTTGCAATAGTAGATGATTTATTAGCTACAGGTGGAACTATGGAAGCAGCAGCTAAACTTATAGAAAAGTTAGGTGGAGAAGTGGTTTCAATGCAATTTTTAATAGAATTAGAAGACTTAGATGGAAGAGCAAAATTAGCAAAATATAATGTTAATTCTCTTATAAAATACTAGACAATAATAATAGTTGGTTTTTTACCAACTATTTTCATATATAATAAAATTTATACTTTAGAGAATAGGTGGTTATATGCATGATAAGGAATTACAGGAGATATTAGATAAAATAAAAGAATATGCTCCTAATACGGATACTACTCTTGTAGAAAAAGCTTACTATTTGGCAAAATCTGCCCATGATGGTGTATTAAGAAAATCAGGTGAACCTTACATAATTCATCCAATAGCTGTTGCAAATATTCTTGTAGAAATGCAACTTGATATAGAAACTATATCAGCAGGACTTTTACATGATGTAATTGAAGATACGGACTATACTTATGATGATATAGAAGAAATGTTTAGCAAGGAAGTTGCAGATTTAGTTGATGGAGTAACAAAACTTGGTCAGATAAAATATCAGTCAAAGGAAGAAACTCAAGCTGAAAATTTAAGAAAAATGTTTTTAGCTATGGCAAAAGATATTAGAGTAATTCTTATAAAGTTAGCCGATAGACTACATAATATGAGAACACTAAAATATATGCCAGAAGAAAAAGCTAAATATAAAGCAAAAGAAACTTTAGAAATTTATGGTGGAATAGCTCATAGATTAGGTATATCTAAAATTAAATGGGAATTAGAAGACTTGGCTCTAAGATATATAGATCCAGATGGATATTATGATTTAGTAGACAAAGTCTCCATGAAAAGAAGCCAAAGGGAAGAATATATAAGCAGAATAGTAAATTTATTACAGGAAAAATTTGGTGAAGTTAATATAGATTGTGAAGTTTATGGAAGACCAAAACATTTTTATAGTATTTATAAAAAAATGAAAAATAAGCATAAGACTTTTGAAGAAATCTTTGATTTAACTGCTGTAAGAATAGTTGTAGATACAATAAAAGATTGTTATGCAGTTCTTGGTATGGTTCATACTTTATGGGTACCAATGCCAGGAAGATTTAAGGACTACATAGCAATGCCTAAGGCAAACATGTATCAATCTCTTCATACTACAGTAATTGGACCAGAAGGTGAGCCAGTAGAAATTCAAATTAGGACTCATGAAATGCATAATATTGCTGAATATGGTATAGCAGCTCACTGGAAATACAAAGAAGGTACAATGAGTAATGATGAAAAGATGGAAGAAAAGCTAAAATGGCTAAGACAAATGATGGAGTGGGAAAAGGACGTAAAAGACCCACAAGAATTCCTAGATTCACTAAAAGAAGATGTATTTAATAGTCAAGTTTATGTATTTACACCAAAGGGTGATGTAATAGAGCTACCAGCAGAATCTACACCAATAGATTTTGCATACAGAGTTCACTCAAAAGTTGGAAACAAGTGTGTAGGTGCAAAGATAAATGGAAGGTTAGTTCCTATTGATTATAAATTGCAAAATGGAGAGATTGTTGAGGTTATAACATCAACAAATTCAAATGGCCCAAGTAGAGACTGGCTAAAAATTGTCAAAACTCCAAATGCAAGAAATAGAATTAGACAATTCTTTAAGAAGGAAAGAAGAGAAGAAAATATTGAAAAAGGATATGAAATTTTAGAAAAAGAATTCAAAAAATATGGAATTCCTTTAAAAGATTCTTCTATAGAAAAGTTTATGGAACAAATAGCAAAGAAATTCAACCAACCAAGCTTGGAAGATTTAATTGCTACTATAGGATATGGTGGTATTGTAGCAAGTCAAGTTGTTCCAAAAGTAAGGGATTTCTATCTTAAAGAAGAAAAGAAAAAAGAAAAAGAAAATAGGCAAAAAGAAAATGAAGACTTATCAAAATACAATATAACTGACAAGGAATACAAAGAAAAAAGGAAAAAAAGTAGTTCTGGAGTTATAGTAAGAGGATTAGATAATATTTTAGTTAGATTTGCAAAATGTTGTAATCCACTTCCTGGAGATGAAATCGTTGGATATGTAACAAAGGGAAGAGGTGTAGCCATACACCGTGCTGATTGTCCAAATTGTAAACTAGATGATGAACTTTTCCAAAAAAGGTTAGTAGATGTGGAATGGAATAATCCTAAAAAGTCTAAATTTGAGGGCGAAGTTAAAATAGTTGCTACAGATAGAAAAAGTATGCTAAACGATGTTACACATATGATTGCTGTGCAAAAATTAAATATAAATGGAATTAATGCAAGAAAAACAAAAGAGGGAATAACTCATATTAATTTATTAATTGAAGTAAATGATATTTCTGAACTAACAAGTTTAATGAAAAAACTGAAGGCTATACCTGGTGTGGACGATGTTTTCAGAGTAAGAAATTAGGAGGAAAATATGAGAGCAGTTGTACAAAAAGTTTCATCTTCTAAAGTAACAGTAGATGAAGAAATTGTTGGACAAATAAATCAAGGTTTAATGGTTTTACTTGGGGTTACTCATGATGATACATCAAAAGATGTAGATTATATGGTGGATAAAATAACAAATTTAAGAATATTTGAAGATGCAGAAGGAAAAATGAATTTATCTTTAAAAGATGTTAATGGGGAAGTTTTAGCTGTTTCTCAATTTACACTTTACGGAGATGCTAGAAGGGGAAGAAGACCTAGTTTTTCTGATGCAGCAAGGCCAGAAGTAGCAAATCCGCTGTATGAAGAATTTGTTGAGAAGGTAAAAAATCAAGGAATTAATGTAGGAACAGGAAAATTTGGGGCTCATATGATGGTTGATTTAACTAACGATGGACCTGTGACTATACTATTAGAATCAAGAAAAGAATTCTAGGTAGGGGGTAAACTATGAGATTAGAAAAGATTGTTGAAAACTGCATGGGTGAAAATACTTATGTAGTTGGAGATGAAAATAGTAAAAAGTGTATTGTTGTAGATCCAGGAGCAAACTTTATTGACATAATGAATTATGTAAAAAAAATGAACTTAATCATAGAATATATTGTTTTAACTCATGGTCATGGAGATCACATAACAAATGTTTTAACATTAAAAGAAGCAACAAATGCTAAAATAGTAGCCCATGAGGAAGAAAAAGAAATACTACAAGATAAGAAGAAAAATTTAAGTGCTTCTCTTCCATCAAATACAGTAGAATTTGATGCTGACATATATGTTAAAGATAATGATACATTAAAAGTAGGAGATATGAAGTTAAAGTTTATTCATACACCTGGTCATACTCCAGGAAGTATGTGCATAAAAATTGATAAGCATATGCTTACAGGAGATACTTTGTTTGCAGGAAGCATAGGAAGAACAGATTTTTATGGTGGAGACTATAAAAAAATGGAAAAGTCACTTGAAAAATTAGAAAAACATGATGATGATATTACTATTTATCCAGGTCATGGACCAAATTCTAATTTAAAAATAGAAAAAATGACAAATCCTTTTATGAGATAAATTAACACTTCAAGGATTTCAGAAGGAGCTAGAAAATGATAGGTGTTGTATTAAAAGGTCATGACTTTAAATACGAAGTAAGTGAATTAATCAAATTATTTACTTCTGACTTTAGATTTATTGACAGCAAAGATTGCATGATGGTTGTGGAGAATACTGTATTTTTCCACAATAACAATGTTTTTTCAAAAACAGTTTATTGTGAAAATTATCAAGTTATTCTAGAACATGTAGAGCATAGAAACTTAGAGGGACTATGTGAAAGGGAGAATAAGAAGGTTATAAAGGAAACTATAAAAAGGAGCATGTTTAAGATTTTAGAAAAGAAGTTTAACATTGCTCCGCCATGGGGAATACTGACAGGCATAAGACCTGTTAAAATAGTTCATTCATTACTTGATGATAATTATAGCGATGTTCTAATAAAAGAAAAATTAATGTTAGACTATTTTATAAGTAATGAAAAAATTAACTTAGCTCTTGATATTGCAAAAAGAGAAAGAAAGTTTATTTACCCAATTGATGAAAATAAAGTATCTTTATATGTGAGTATTCCGTTCTGCCCTACAAGATGTTATTATTGTTCATTCCCAGCTAATTCTCTTAAGCAATTTGGCAGCTTAAAGCCTATGTATGTAGCTAAATTACTTGAAGAAGTCCAAGGTGTAGCTAGGTTACTAAAAGAACAAAATAAAACAATTGAAACATTATATATTGGTGGAGGAACTCCAACTACTTTAACTCCTGAAGAGATGGATATTTTAATTAAGGGCTTATTTGAAAGATTTGATTTAAGCGGGATTAAAGAGTTTACAGTAGAGGCAGGAAGACCTGATACAATAGATAGAGAAATGTTAGAAGTTTTAAAGAAGAACAATGTTGATAGAATTAGTATAAATCCACAAAGTATGAATGATGAAACCTTACAAAAAATAGGTAGAAATCATAGTGTACAAGAAATTATAGACTGCTTCCACTTAGCTAGGGAAATAGGTTTTGATAATATAAATATGGATATAATACTAGGCCTAGTAGATGAAAATTTAGATATGGTTAGAAATACTTTAGATAAAATAAAAGAACTATCTCCAGAAAGTCTAACTGTTCATACCTTAGCAGTAAAAAGAACATCAAAGCTAAAGGAAAATCTTAAAGACTACGAACTTGCTCAGTACGAAGAAATGGTAAAGATGATTAATTTAGCTATGGAATATGCAAGAGATATGGGATTAAATCCTTATTATATGTACAGACAAAAACACATGCTAGGTAACTTAGAAAACATAGGTTATGCTAAAGAAGGTTATGAATGTATCTATAATATGCAAATTATGGAGGAAAAACAAAGTAATTATGCACTAGGTGCTGGCTCTATAACTAAATTTGTATATCCAGATGAAGATAGAATTGAAAGGGTAGAAAACGTCAAAAATGTTGAACAATATATAGACAGAGTTGACGAGATGATAAGAAGAAAATATGAGGAGGTAGAGAAAAATGCTAAGTAAGGCGCCAAGAGGAACAAGGGATATATTACCAAAGGAAGTTTATAAATGGCATTACGTAGAGCAAAAATTTAGAGAAATTTGTGCATTATACGGATACGAAGAAATGAGAACTCCTATATTTGAACATACAGAAGTTTTCACAAGAAGTGTTGGAGATACAACAGATATAGTTCAAAAAGAAATGTATACTTTTACAGACAAAGGTGATAGACAAATAAGTTTAAAACCTGAAGGAACTGCTGGTACAATAAGATCATTTATTGAAAATAAATTGTATGCTGATACACAACCAACAAAATTATTTTACATAACTCCATGCTTTAGATATGAAAGACCACAAGCTGGTAGACAAAGACAATTCCACCAATTTGGAATCGAAGCATTAGGAAGTGACGAACCATCAATAGATGCAGAAGTAATATCTTTAGCAGTACAATTCTTTAATGAATTAGGGCTTAAAGATTTATCAGTAAATATAAACTCAGTAGGATGCCCTGTTTGTAGAGAAGAATATAATAAAAATTTAAAAGCATATCTAGATGCTAAATCTGATGTATTGTGTGAAACTTGTTTAGAGCGAAAAGACAAAAATCCAATGAGAGTTATAGACTGTAAAAACCCTACATGTAAAGAAAACATAAAAGATATACCTTTTATGGTAGATCACATATGTGATGATTGTAAGGAACACTTTGCTAAATTACAAGAATACTTAAGAGAAATGGATATAAAATTTGTAGTTGATAAAACTATAGTTAGAGGACTTGACTACTACAAGAAAACTGCTTTTGAAATAATATCAAATGATATAGGATCACAAAGTACAGTTTGTGGTGGAGGGAGATACGATGGTCTTGTTGAACAACTTGGAGGACCAAGAGGCATAAGTGGTATAGGATTTGGACTTGGAGCAGAAAGATTGTTATTAACTCTAGAGAATAATAACATAGAAATAAAAAATCCAAAAGCTACAGATATATACATAGCAACAATAGGTGATGTAGCTAAGACTAAGAGTTTTAGTTTAATAAAAGCATTAAGAGATAATCACATAAGTGCTGATATAGATCACTTAGGAAAAAGCTTAAAAGCTCAATTTAAATACTCAGACAAAATAAATGCTAAATATACAATAGTTATAGGTGATGATGAGTTAGCTAATGACGCAGCTAGTCTTAAAAATATGGAAACATCAGAGCAAACTACTGTAAAACTTAGTGAATTAGTAAATGAGTTAAAAAATAGATTATGATTATAATTGACATAAACATAAGGTGGTAGAATTTTTTTATTCTTTCACCTTTTAGTGCGTAAATGACGAAGGAGGAAATATGGAGAACTTAAAAGGATTAAAAAGAACTCATTATTGTGGCGATTTAAGAATTGCCAACGTGGGTGAAGAAGTAGTTTTAAATGGATGGGTACAAAAGAAAAGAAACTTAGGTGGATTAGTATTCGTTGATTTAAGAGATGTTAGAGGAATAAGTCAAATAATATTTGATACAAATGTAAGTGAAGAAGCATTTAACAAAGCTGAAAAATTAGGTTCAGAATATGTTGTTGCTGTTAAAGGTATAGTTAGAGAAAGACAATCTAAAAATCCTAACATGCCAACAGGAGATATAGAAATAGAAGCAACTGAACTTAGAGTTTTAAGTAAATCAGAAACTCCACCAATATATATAAAAGATAATGACAATGTTTCTGAAGATTTAAGATTAAAATATAGATTCTTAGATTTAAGGAAGCCTGCTATGCAACAAAACTTAATACTTAGAAGTAAAGTTGCTAGAATAGTAAGAAACTATTTAACAGACAATAACTTTATAGAAATAGAAACTCCTTTCTTAATAAAGCCATCTCCAGAAGGAGCTAGAGACTATTTAGTACCAAGTAGAGTTAACCCAGGTAAATTCTACGCTTTACCACAATCACCACAATTATTTAAACAATTATTAATGGTAAGTGGTATGGATAGATACTTCCAAATAGTAAAATGTTTCAGAGATGAAGACTTAAGAGCTGATAGACAACCAGAATTCACTCAAATAGACTGTGAAATGTCATTTGTTGATGAAGATGATGTAATGGGCATAATGGAAAAAATGATTCAAGAAATATTCAAGGAGACCTTAAATGTTGATGTAGAGTTACCACTTCCAAGAATAACTTACAAAGAAGCTATGGATAGATTTGGATCTGACAAACCTGATACTAGATTTGGATTAGAATTTGTAAATATATCTGATATAGTTAAAGAGTGTGGATTTGGAGTATTTGCAGGTGCTGCTTCTGATGAAAAAGGTAGCGTTAGAGGTATAAATGTAAAAGGCAACGCAGAAGCTTTCTCTAAAAAAGGAATGAAAAAATTAGAAGAGCATGCTAAAACTTACAAAGCTAAAGGACTTGCTTGGATAAAATTAACTGAAGCTGGAATAGAATCTCCAATAGCTAAATTCTTCTCTGAAGAAGAAATAAATGCTATATTAGAAAGAATGGAGGCTGAGGCTGGAGACTTATTATTATTTGTAGCTGACAAAAATTCCGTAGTTTATGATGCATTAGGACAAGTTAGATTAGAAGTTGGTAGAAAGCTTGATCTAATGGATAAAAATAAATACAACTTATTATGGGTAACTGAATTCCCATTATTCGAAAAAGACGAAGAAACTGGAAGAATGATAGCAATGCACCATCCGTTCACATCTCCATTAGATGAAGATGTTGAAGGTTTAACTGGTGACAACAAAACTAGTTTAAGAGCTAAAGCTTATGATATAGTGTTAAATGGATATGAAATAGGTGGAGGAAGTGTTAGAATATCTAACAGCGACATCCAAAAGAAAATGTTTGATGCTATAGGAATTAGTGATGAAGAAGCTAATGATAAATTTGGATACTTATTAGAAGCATTTAAGTATGGTGTACCACCACATGCTGGATTAGCATTTGGATTTGATAGATTAATAATGCTACTTACTGGAGCTGACAATATCAGAGAAGTAATAGCATTCCCTAAAAATCAAAATGCAATATGTCCAATGACAAATGCACCAGGTGTTGCTGATGATATCCAGTTAGATGAATTATCTATAAAACTAAACATAGAAGAATAATATTTAATATAAATAGGCAGGTTATAACTTAGTTATGATCTGCCTATTTTAAGTAAGAAGATGATGCTATTTTTAATTCTAATTTATGGATAGTATTTTAATTTTTAACGTTTTATATTAAGTTTTAAAATTTATTAAAAGGGTACTAATAAAAAGAATAGAAAAATTTTAGGATTAAATGATGATAAAGCAAAAATAATATCTATAATATAAGTAGTACAAAGTTTTATAGAGAGGAGATATAAGATTATTAATAAGTCTTATATTATAAGAGGATGAATAATATATTTTTTTATGAAACAGAGATAGGTATTATAGGAATTAGAGAAAATAATAAATCAATAACAGATATATTTTTTTCAAAAGTAGATACTAATGATAATATAGAAGAAACAGATTTAATAAAAGAATGTTTTAAGCAGTTAAAAGAGTATTTTGAAGGAAATAGAATAAAATTTGATTTACCGTTAGAGACTAGAGGAACAGAATTTCAAAAGAAAGTATGGGATGAACTTTTAAAAATACCTTATGGAGAAACTAAAAGTTATAAAGACATTGCTATAGCTATTGGAAATGAAAAAGCATGCAGAGCAATAGGAATGGCAAATAATAAAAATCATATACCAATAATTATTCCATGTCATAGAGTGATTGGTTCTAATGGAAAATTAGTTGGATATGCTGGTGGACTTAATGTGAAAGAAAAATTACTTAATATAGAAAATTTAGACGTAAAATAAAGGAGAGCCAAATGTTAAATATAGGATGTCATTTATCAGTATCAAAAGGATTTAAAAATATGGGAGATGAAGCTTTAAGTATAAATGCTAATACTTTTCAGTTTTTTACTCGTAATCCAAGAGGTGGAAAAGCTAAAGATTTAGATGAAAAAGATATACAAGTTTTCTTAGAATTAGCTAAAGAAAATAAATTTGCTAAATTATTAGCCCATGCACCATATACTTTAAATGCTTGTGCAGCAGATGAAAGTAAAAGAGAATTTGCTATACAGACTTTTGCAGATGATTTAAGAAGGTTAGAAATGGTGCCAGGAAATTTATATAACTTCCATCCAGGAAGCCATGTGAAACAGGGTGTAGAAGTTGGAGTTCAATATATTGCAGATATGATAAACCAAACTTTAACACCTAAGCACTCTACTACAGTATTACTTGAAACTATGGCTGGAAAAGGGACAGAAATAGGAAGAAACTTTGAAGAATTAAGAGCCATAATAGATAAGGTTGAATTAGGCGACAGAATAGGTGTATGCATGGATACTTGTCATGTATTCGATGCCGGTTATGATATAGTCAATGATTTAGATGGTGTATTAGAAGAATTTGATAGGGTTTTAGGTTTAGATAGATTAAAAGCAATTCACTTAAATGATAGTTTAAATGTTCGTGGAAGTCATAAAGATAGACATGCAAAAATAGGTGAAGGAAATATAGGTTTAGAAGCTATAACTAGAATAATAAATCACCCAAAACTTAAACATTTACCATTTCTACTTGAAACACCAAATGAATTAGATGGATATGCAAAAGAAATTGAATTACTAAAAAGTGTATATAATGATTAATTACAAAATGCTTGAGATAAAATTTATCTCAAGCATTTTTATTTTCTATTTAATATTATTTTTTTCATGCTTCTCATTAAATCTTTATCTTCCTTACTGACACGTGTAGATTCAATGATTTTTTGTAAAGATTTGTTATATGTAAAATTATCTAAGTTATTATTTTTTAAAAATACTAAGGTTTTTTCTGGAAAATCAATATATGCATATGATAAAGCCCAAGCTACTGCCATTTTTACATAATAGCCATCATGGTGAATATTATTTAAAGTATTTAATACTTCATCAATATAATCTTCAATTATATAAAAATTAAGCATCATAACAACGGCAAATCTAATATCAAATTCATTTTCTGATGAAGTGTAAGGTAAAATAAAATTCCAAACTTCATTTACATTCTTCTTTGTAAATTTTAAATTATTACAAAAACTATCACAAATTGCCCAGTTATCTATTTTAGGTATGAAATTTTTTATATAGTTAAATCTATTTTCATTATCAGTTTTCAAATATCCGATTATTAACCCTTTAATCATTATTTCTTCATAATACTTTGTATCATCATTATTTAAATAATTTTGATAATCTTCTTCTTTAGATAAATTTTTAGCTATTTTTCTCAGTAGTGGGAGTCTAACACCTAAAATATTTTCCACACCAGGACATAAATTACTATGAAAACTTCTATATTTATCGTCAGCTAATTCAATTAATTCGTGCCTAATTTCTTCTTTTTTATTATTAATCATACAATCACCTCATATAAATGAGTATATCACATATAATAAATTAATAAACGAGAAGAAAGAAGTCTAAATTTTATTATTATAAAAATAGACTTCTTACATTTAACTTTTGAAGCAAAGTATTGAAGGAAAGTAATATTTAGCTATTTATGATCACAATTACACTTTTTATCCTTGTGACCTTCAGCATGTTTTCCATGGCAATACTCGTGGTCAGAATTCTCTTTGTATGCTTTTTCATGACCACAACATCCATTAGAAGAATTGGATAATGGGACAAAACCTTGATTATCCATTGCATTGGAATTAAACTCAGGAACATTAGGAGTTAAATTCTTGTTTAATGTTGGATTAGTTTCAAATTGAGGCTTATTTCTATATACATTTTGATTAGTCATAAAATACCTCCTTAAGATACTTCTCATTAATAGTATGCTAAAAAACCATAAAAATATGGTAAGAAGAAAAAACAATAAATCCAATTAATTGACAGTAATAAAAATAAAAACAAAAAAATTTTATAAAAACAAAAATATATTGATTATCAATCAAGTAACAAATTTCTACTTTTAAGTATATATTATATTAAATTACTTAAAGGGGGAAAAACTATGAGTTATACTTATGAGTGGATACATCCAAATCCAAATCAGTTAGAAAATTCTATAAAGTTAATTGGAAAATCAATAGAATCAGAAAAGAAAGATTCTATGTTTTATCAATGGCTAATCGACAATATTCCAGCAAATCAATTACCACCCAAAGAAACAAAAAAAATAAAAGGAATAATAGAATCAATTAGAGATGATGAGTTGCGCCATAATCAAATGTACAAAAATATGTACTTTCAAATTACAGGAATGAAAATACAGCCTGAAGAAGAAACATTTATTCCGCCAGCAAGTTTTAAAGATGGGGTAGCAGACGCTATGATGGGAGAACTAAATGCAGTTAAAATTTATCGTGAAATAATGGAAGGACTTCCAAGTTTATATTATAGGGATCAAGTTTTTCATATATTGAGTGATGAATTAAGACATGGAAATTTATATAATTATATTTATACAGTAGTTTCTGTTCTTTAATAGATAGGTAAAATAAAAAGATGTAACTAGTACTAGTTACATCTTTGATATTTCAATAAAAGTTAAATTAATCAGCAACCTCGACAACTTCAAGTATTTCTTGAGGACATACTTTAACACATATTCCACAAGCCATACATTTAGATGGAGCTGGCTTTCCTTCTGATTTAACAATAATTCCTTTTGGACATGCTTCTACGCAAGTTAAACATCCTGTACATTTTTTCTTGTCTATTGTATAAATACCTTTAGCATTTTTAGATATTGCTTCTTCTGGACATTTTTTAGCACAGATACCACATTGGTTACAAGCTTTTACATCTAATACATTTTTTTTGTTAACCCCTATAGATATACAAGAGAAACCTTCTTTTTTATAAAAGGCTTCAGAACAAGCTAGTTCACAACTTAAACAAGCTTGACATGAAGATTTGTCCTTAACAACTAATTTTTTCAATTTTTTTTCCCCTCCCCTGATATGTAGATAATTTATTTGTTTGAAAATAAAGCATCCTATTTTTAGTGTATATGATTGTTATTGTAAAATCAACGAAGTAAGAAAATCAACTGATTACTTTTTGGAAAGCTAAAAAATCATTAATAATATTTTTGTACTTTATGTTAAAATTAGAAATAAATATTTGAATAATAGAAATTAAGTGTTATATTATAAAATAAATAATACAAAATTAATCGGATTTTTATATAAAGGAGGAAATAATGAAGAGAACAGATTATATATCGTGGGATGAATATTTTATGGGAATATCTTTATTATCAGGAATGAGAAGTAAAGATCCATCAACACAAGTGGGCGCTTGTATAGTAGATAAAAACAACAGGATAGTATCAATTGGCTACAATGGTTTTGTTAATGGATGTAGTGATGAAGATTTTCCATGGGAAAGAGAAGGAGAGTTTCTTCAAACCAAATATCCATACGTAGTACATGCAGAACAAAATGCAATATTAAATGCTAGAGGAAAATCTTTAGAAGGGTGTAGTATCTATGTTAATCTATTCCCTTGTCACGACTGTGCTAGAAATATAATTCAGTCTGGTATAAAGAAAATATACTATTTAGATGATAAATATGCTGAAACAGATTCAACAAAAGCATCTAAGTATATGTTTGAAAAAGCAAAAGTACAATGTATAAAATTAGAAGCAAGTATAGAAAAAATAGAAATATTATTTAAATAAAGTTAATAAAAAGAAATATAAAATATGAAAATTTATTTTATATTTCTTTTTTTGTGAAAAAATCTGATTAGCATTGTTTGATTTTTAATCAATATAAAATAATGAATTTTTGTAAATTTATGGAAAAAATTATAAAAAAAAACCAATGTACTTGAATGGCTACATTTCAGAATATAAACGAAAAATTTATATAGTATTGACAAAAATAAAGTTCAAAAATTAAAAATAAATCACTTGATTAAGCACCACATGTGGTATAGAATATACAAGGTGGTTACTATATATAGTGTTTTATCCAAAGGACAATGGGTATAAAACGTCTATAAAAGTCAATAGGTTTACATAAAAAAATTAAAAGATTAATCTATATAGATAAAAATAGATATCACTATGTACAAAAGGAGATGCTTATGAAAAAAGAGTTAAATATAATCAAAAGAGATGGAACAGTTGCCAAATTTGATAAAGATAAGATTGAAAATGCTATATTAAAAGCAATGAAATATGGTAGTGGAGTTTATATCCCAGAGATTGCAAAAGAAATAGCTGAAGATATAGAAACTATTTATATGGAACGTGATACCAACGCGACAGTATACAAAGTAGAAGAAATGGTATATACAAAGCTAATTGATTATAAACAAAAATTAACAGCTAAGGCATATGAAGGATACAGAGCGGTACAATCATTTAAAAGAACAATAAATACAACAGACGATAGCATCCTAGGTTTATTAGATAGAAGTAATGAAGATGTTTTAAACGAAAATTCAAATAAAAATGGTATATTAGCCTCTACTCAAAGAGATTTAGTAGCAGGAGAAGTATCAAAAGATATGTCTAGAAGAAAACTAATACCTGCTCATATAGTTCATGCACACGATGAAGGTGTTCTTCACTATCACGATATGGACTATGCAATGCAACCAATACACAACTGTATGTTAATCAACTTGGAAGATATGTTAACAAATGGAACAGTTATTAACAATAAACTAGTAGAATCTCCAAAATCTTTTGGAACAGCATGTACTATAGTTACTCAAATTATAGCTCAAATAGCAAGTGCTCAATATGGGGGAAATACAATAACAATAAAACATATAGCACCATTTTTAAGGGTATCATACAATAAATATTTAAATAAATATAAACAAAAATATTCTCTTGATATGGCTAAAGAATTATCTGAAGAGAGAATGATGGAAGAATTAAAATCTGGTATTCAAACTATTAGATATCAGTTGTCAACTCTTCATACAAGTAATGGACAATCACCATTTTGTACAATCTACTTAGAAATAGAAGAAGGTCATGAGTATGAAAGAGAAATGGCATTAATTTGTGAAGAAATGATAGTACAAAGATTAGAGGGAATGAAAAACTATAAAGGTCAAACAATAGGAGAAGAATTCCCTAAATTAGTTTATTTGCTAGATGAACATAACTGTTTAGAAGGCGGTAAATACGACTATATAACAAAACTTGCTGCAAAATGTAATACAAAACGATTAGTACCTGATTATCAAAGTGCAAAAATGATGAGAAAAAATTATGATGGAGAAACATTCCCTCCAATGGGTTGCAGATCGCACTTAAGCAACTGGAGAGATGAAAACGGAAATTATAAATGGTACGGAAGATTCAACCAAGGAGTTATATCTTTAAACTTAGTGCAAGTCGCATTAACAGCAGAAAAAGATATGGAAAAGTTTTGGAGTATATTAGATGAAAGATTAGATCTTTGTAAAGAAGCACTAATGATTCGACATAATTTATTAAAAGGTACAACATCTGATATATCACCAATTCACTGGCAACATGGTGGAATATCTAGATTAGAAAAAGGTGAAAAAATAGATTCTCTATTAGAAGGAGGATACTCAACACTTTCTTTAGGGTATGTTGGTGTATATGAAATGACACAAGCGATGTTAGGTATATCTCATACAACTGAAGAAGGTGAAAAGTTTGCCCTTGAAGTAATGAGTTATTTAAATGATAAATGTAGTGAGTGGAAAAAAGAAACAGGTCTTGGATTTGGTCTTTATGGAACGCCAGGAGAAAGTTTAACTTCAAGATTCTGTAGAATAGACAAACAAAAATTTGGAGAAATAAAAAATGTAACTGATAGAATGTATTATACAAACTCATATCATGTTCATGTTTCTGAAGAAATAGATGCATTTTCTAAATTAAAATTTGAAAGTCAATTCCATGATATAAGTTTAGGTGGATGTATAAGTTATGTAGAAGTGCCGGATATGAGTAAAAACTTACCAGCTGTAGAACAAATAATCAACTATATATATCATAATATACAATACGCCGAAATAAATACTAAACCAGATGTTTGTTTCGCATGTGATTATACTGGAGAAATAAAGCTAGATGAAAATTTAGAATGGTATTGTCCAAACTGTGGAAATAGAAATAAAGATGAGATGCAAGTTATGAGAAGAACTTGTGGTTATATAGGTTCAAATATGTGGGGTAAAGGTCGTACTCAAGAAATCGGAGAAAGAGTCTTACATTTATAAAATAAAAGGTGCATATGCACCTTTTCTATTATACATAAAAATAGTAAAAGGATGGGAAGAAAATGACATTACTAGATGCTAGACAATTAGTAACAAAAAAAGTAGCCGAATTAAAAGATAGAGTAAATAAATTAAGTAAAAAACCTTCTCTAGTAATAATTAGAGTAGGCGAAGATTTTGCCAGCGGAAAGTATGTATCAAATAAAGTTAAAAAATGCGAAGAAGTTGGAATAAGTTCAAAAATAATTCATTTAGATGAAAATATTAGTCAAGATGAAGTAGAAAAAATTATTATAGATTTAAATAAAGCTAAAGATGCCACAGGAGTTTTATTACAATTACCTATACCAAAGCATTTAAATGAAGATTACCTTACAAATCTTATAGAAGATGAAAAAGATGTAGATGGATTTACCATAGGAAATATGGGAAAATTATCTCTTAATTTAGAGGGGAATGTGGCATGTACTCCTAGAGGTATAATGACCTTATTAAAAGAATTTAAAATAGATATGGAAGGTAAGGATGTTCTTATAATAAATCGTTCTAATATAGTTGGAAAGCCATTATCACAATTATTCTTAAAAGAAAATGCCACAGTGACTATAGCTCACAGTAAAACTAAAAATTTAAAGGAAAAAATTAAAGCATCAGATATAGTTGTTACAGCGGTAGGAAGAAATAACTTCTTAAGCGCACAAGATTTTTCTAATAATACTACAATAATAGATGTATCAATTAACTTTAATGAAGCAGGAAAAATGTGTGGAGATGTGTCTAAAGAAGACTATGACGTTATAGTAAATGAAAAACAATGTCATTTGACTCCTGTGCCAAATGGAGTAGGCCAAATGACTGTTATAGAATTAATTGAACAAACAATAGAAATTGCTGAAAAAGGGGAGAGTAAATAATGGAAACAAAATTAAAAGTAAAACTTATATCTCATACAATGAATCCAGAGCTTGTTATAGCTACAGCAGGGAAGCTTTGTTATTCACCATCAAATATTGATGATTTAATGGAAAAGCAAACACCAGAAAGTATTGAAAGATTTGTAAATATGATTACTTCTATTGGTCATGGCAGTGTGTTAGAACATACTAGCTTTACTTTTGCAATAGAAGGAGTTTCAAGAAGTTTAACACATCAACTAGTTAGACATAGAATAGCATCTTATAGTCAGCAATCTCAAAGATATGTTAAAGAAACTCAGTTTGAATATGTGATTCCTCAAGACATAAAAAACAACCCTATACTTGAGCAAAGCTATAAAAATCATATGGAAGATGGTCAAAGGTTATATGATGATATAGTTGATAAATTAATATATGATTATGTTTATAATAAAGAGCAGTACGGTAAACTAGTAGATATTCAATTAAAAAAATGTAATATAGATAAAGATGAATTTGAAGCATGGAAAAATGTGAATGAATCTTGTGAAAAGTTTGTAGAATCTTTAAGAACATCATATAAAAAGTTATGTTCAACTTTAGAGAAGAAAGCAATTGAAAACGCTAGATATATATTCCCAAATGCGTGTGAAACAAAAATAATATGCACAATGAACTTAAGAAGTTTAATTAACTTCTGTCATCATAGATGTTGCAGAAGAGCACAAGAAGAAATAAATAAATTAGCATGGACTATGGTAGAGGAAGTGGAAAAAGAAAGTCCTTTACTTGGAAAAACTCTTGGTGCAAGTTGTCAATTTGGGCCATGTCCAGAAGGTTCTATGTGCTGTATGATGCCTTATGAAAAGAAAAATAAATAAGGTGAATTTTTAGATCCAGACACTAAAAGGAGCATAATAATATGAGAATAAATAGAATTAAAGATAATGATATAGCTAATGGATTTGGAATTACTATGTCTCTTTGGACCCAAGGATGCCCTCACAAGTGTAAAGGATGTTTTAATGGTGAAACTTGGAGTTTTACAGATGGTGAAGAATTTACTGAGGAAAAACTAAATTATATTATGAACAACATTGATAAACATAATATAAAAAGAGATTTATCCATACTAGGAGGTGAACCTCTTTGTCCTGAAAATATTGAGGGAGTTATTTATGTATGTAAGCAATTTAAAGATAAATATCCTGAAAAGAAAATATATTTATGGACGGGCTATACTGTTGAAAACTTTAATGAACTTCAAAGCGAAATTTTAAAATATGCAGATGTTTTAGTAGATGGCAAGTTTGAAGAAGAGAGAAAAAATATATCTCTTACATTGAGAGGATCATCAAACCAAAGGGTTATAAATGTTAAAGAAACATTAAAAGAAAATAAGTTAATATTATTTGATTTAGAAAATAAATAATATAATAAGGAGCTATTAAATAGCTTCTTTTTTTATTTTAAATTACTTACAAATCTAACAAGTTGATATAATATAAAGTAAAGAAGAAAAATACTCTTAATTGGGGAGATGATAGCTTATGTTAGGAGTAGCTTTAGAGGGTGGAGGTGCAAGAGGTGCATTTCATGTTGGAGCCATTAAAGCTTTACTAGAAGAGGGGTATGAGATAGATGGAATAGTAGGAACTTCTATTGGGGCCTTTAATGCAGCTATGGTTGCTCAAGGAGATTTTAAAAAATGTTTTGAAATGTGGAGTCATGTTACTCCACAACAACTATTTGATATAGAGGATAGGCATATGGCAAATGTAATAAATCGAAATCTTAATATAAAAACCATAACCTATTTTTCTAGTGAAGCAAAAAAAATAATTACTAACAGAGGGATTGATACGGATAATTTACGAAAAGTTGTAGATGAATTAATTGATGAGGAAAAATTAAGAAATAGTAATATAGACTTCGGCCTTGTTACTGTGGAATTAGGACCTTTAAGTCCTATAGAAGTGTTTAAAGAAGATATTCCAAATGGAAAAATAAAAAATTTTATAATGGCAAGTGCCAGATATCCAGGACTAAAAATGGAACCCTTAGATGGGAAGGCATACTTAGATGGAGGACTTTATGATAATTGCCCTGTGAGTCTTTTAGCAAAAAAAAATTATGACAAAATAATAGCCATAAGGTTAAATTCTAGTAGAAAATTAAGACATATTGATGAAAGTGTAAATGTGGTTGAAATTCAGCCGTCTATGGATTTAGGTGGAACTTTTATTTTTACAAAAGATTTAGCCCATAGAAATATTAAACTGGGTTATTATGATGCAATTAAGTCTATAAGAAAGTTAAAAGGAAGAGAGTACTATATAGAGCCAGTAGATGAGGATTTAATTTTTAGCAAACTTTTAGGATTACCTGATGAATTGATTATAGATATAGGAATAAGTATGGGGTTAGAAGATATTCCTCCCAAAAGAATGTTATTTGAATTTATATTACCTAATTTATCAAAGTATTTAAATTTAAATAAAGAAGATAACTATCAAGATATTATTATTGCACTTTTGGAAAATATGGCAAAGGAAAGACAAATAGAAAAATTTAAAATATATTCCTTATTAGATTTTTTTAACATAATAAAAGATAATGAAAAAGAAAGTAGTTTCCATAAAAAGGTTCAAATTAGTCTAAGAGGATTAAAAAGAAAAGCTATTGAAAATATTACTCAAGTAGATATGAATATAATAAATGAAAAATTATTATGTTTACTTGAAGATGAAGAATAAAAAATAGATAAGTTTGTATTTTTCAAACTTATCTATTTTTTTATTTAAAAAGTGAAGAAAAATTTCCACCGTACTCTACTCCAGTACTAAGACCTATATCTTCAAATATTTTTTTATTTATTTTAGTATCTTCTAGAAGTATATACACTTGACCATTTATAGTTTCCTTTACAGTAGATGTCATAGAACCTTGATTAGGTGCTTTTAATACTAAAAAATCTTTTGGATTTGTATAAGTTTTAATGGTTAATTTAAGGTTATTTTTAGTTACTGTTAAAGTAATATCATCTCCAAAATTTTGTATATTAATTTTACTATGGTTAATTGTGGTAAAACTATAGAATTCATTTTCCAAAGTAAGGCCTATAATAAAGCCTGTGAAGTCCTTTATGGGGAAAGGTATGGTTCCTACAGAACAAGTTATAGAAGCTTTTCTACTTTTAAAAGAGTTACTTTGAATCCATAACCAAGATTTTGGAAAGCTTTTACCCCAATTTTTTTCAATATATACTTTTCCTGCTGTAAAATTCACATTTATGCCATTAATATTTAAATCTCCAACAATAGATCCATTCAAAGCACATACATGTGAATAGCACTCCATGAATTTTAAATAATTATAAAATCCCATACTACCAGGATTAACGATACTACCTGGCCATTTTACTAAATTTTTTAATATTAGATTACCATGAATATTTAGATCATTAGAATCTATAGAGAGACTTATGTTTTCTAAAGAAAAAATATTAGAATTAATACATATCCTAAATCTCTTATTATTATATCTAAAATCATTTACATCATAAGATAAATAATTAAAAGTAGATTCTTTTCCATTTAAAATTTGTATAAAAGAGTGGTGCTCATCTTCGTTATTGCCATAAGAAATACCAGGAATTATGGCAAGTTTATAATCATTTTTCTTGTCGACTATTTTAAAATACCACCCTTCGAAGAAGTTTTTATTTTTGTGTTTTCCATGATATAAATGTGGATTAAAAGTTTCTTTCATAATATACCTCCTGCTTATATCATTATTAATATGAAAAATAAGAAAAAATATAACAAAAACAACAAATATCCTTATTATTTACAGAAAAAGTCTTATAAGTATATAAAAAATTTAATTATATGATAATACTTAATGGTATAATAAGTAGTGCAATGAAGATAATGAAAAATAGGTGATATGAATGGAAGATACAGTTAAGATAATAAATGAAATATGTAAAGATAATATAATAAAAGTAGTTATAAGTAATAAAAAGAATAAAGAGATAAAATACAATAAAATAGTTTTTCAGCTAAAAGAAAAAAATAATAAAAAATATTATCAAATAGAAAAATTTACAGACAAGCAAGTATTTCATGAAAATATAGAAACAAAAGACTTAAATTATAAAGTACTTGAATATATGAAGGAAGACTTCAAACAATTAAATGCTTGGTCAAATAATACAACTTATGATGTTAAAATATCTAAAAAAGGTAAAGTTTTTTTAGGGAAAAAGAAAAATAATAATGAAAATGTAGTTAATAAAGGACATAACAAAGAAAAAAACTATATTCTTAAAGAAGGTATGCTTATTCAACCTCTTATAGACTTAGGGGTTTTTACTAAAGAGGGTAAAGTTGTAAATTCAAAATATGACAAGTATAAGCAAATAAATAGATTTATTGAGATAATTGATGATGAAATTAAGAAAAATGATTATGAAGAATTAACAATATTAGATTTTGGTTGTGGAAAATCATATTTAACTTTTGTTCTTTACTATTATTTTGTAGAAATTAAAAAGATAAATGTAAAAATGATAGGATTGGATTTAAAAGAAGATGTAATAAAAAAATGTAATGAAATATCAAAAAAATATAAGTTTGATAATTTACATTTTGAACTTGGAGATATAAATGGATTTAAATATAATAATAAGGTAGATATGGTTATTACACTTCATGCATGTGATACAGCAACTGATTATGCGCTATATAATGCAATTAAATGGAATGCAAAAATGATATTTTCTGTGCCTTGTTGTCAACATGAATTTAATTATCAAATGAAGGCTGAAAACTTAGATATTTTAAATAAGTATGGGATCATACAAGAAAGAGTGGCAGCTCTTATGACAGATTCAGTGAGAGGTAATTTATTAGAATATGTAGGATATAAGGCTCAACTATTAGAGTTTATTGATATATCGCATTCGCCTAAAAATATTTTAATAAGAGCCTCAAAATCCAATTTATCAAAAGATAAAAAAGAAAAATCGCTACAACAAGTACAAATATTAATGAAAGAATTTAATTTTAATCCAACTTTATACAATTTATTAAAAGAAGATAATTTAATTTAGATGCAAAAACTCAAGGGCCCATGGTTCTTGAGTTTTATAAATGTAATAAATAGTTTGCTTAAAAATTTACATATGTTATAATTTAAAGAATTATATTTTATTCATATATAGTTTTGAAGGGAGACAGTTCATGAAGATATTGAGATTATTATTTAGCAGAATGGTAGTCATTGGGGTAATGATTGCTATTCAACTTGGAATATTTTTATATTTATTAATAAAATTCAGTCATTTTTCAGCAATAGTACCTATTATGTGTACTGCCATAAGTGCTTTAGTAGTACTTTGGATTATAAATAAAAGTGATAATCCGGCTTATAAATTGGCTTGGATTATACCAATATTAATTTTTAATATCACAGGAGGTATATTATATCTTATACTAGGTAATAAAAAACCTTCTAAAGAGATGAGACACCGTTTAGAGAAAGTTCAGGAAAAGACAAGTAAATATTTAAGACAAGATAAAGATATATCAGAAGAAGTTGAAAAAGAAAATAAAACAATTTATGGTCACATGAATTATATAAACTGTGCAGCTGGCTATCCTATGTACAAAAACACGGAGGTTAAATATTATAGTCTGGGAGAGGATAATTACGAAGATTTAATTAAAGAACTAAAAAAAGCAAAAAGATATATATTTATGGAATACTTTATTATTGAAGAAGGTAAGATGTGGGATGGTATTTTAGAAATACTAGAGCAAAAAGCTAAAGAAGGATTAGATGTAAGACTTATGTATGATGATATGGGTTGTATATCTCTTCTTCCTTATGGATATGATAAAATTTTAGACAAGAAGGGAATAAAATGTATTGCTTTTAATCCTTTTAAACCTTTATTATCTCTTGTTATGAATAATAGAGACCATCGCAAAATTACAGTAATAGATGGACATACAGGGTTTACTGGTGGTATAAATTTAGCTGATGAGTATATTAATGAAAAAGTTAGGTTTGGGCATTGGAAAGATACAGGGGTTATGTTAAAAGGACAAGGTGTATGGAATTTAACCATGATGTTTTTAGAAATGTGGAATTCTACTAGACAAACAGATGAAGACTTTTCTATTTATAAACCAGAAGTACATCAATTTGAAACTACTGTAAGTGATGGATTTGTACAACCTTATGGAGATTCACCTTTAGATGAAGAGGTTGTAGGAGAAAATGTATATTTAAATATTATAAATAGTGCAAAAAACTATGTATATATTTTTACACCATATTTGATTATTGATAATGAAATGATGACAGCCCTTTGTTTAGCTGCTAAAAAAGGAGTAGACGTAAAAATAGTAACGCCAGGAATACCAGATAAGAAGACTGTATTTAAGCTTACAAGATCTTATTATCCTCAATTAATAAGAGCCGGCGTGAAGATATATGAATATACTCCAGGATTTATTCATGCTAAAGTATTTGTTTGTGATGATGAAGTTGCAACTGTAGGTACAATAAATATGGATTATAGAAGCTTATACTTACATTTTGAGTGTGGTGTGTATTTATATAAATGCAAGTGTTTAAGTGATATTAAAAAAGATGCTTTAGATACAATTTTAAAAAGTAGAGAATTTTCTGAGGAAGACATAAAGGCCGGAAGAAGATATGCCTTATGGCAAGCAATACTTAGAGTATTTGCACCACTTATGTAGCAATGTAAATTGACAAATAAATCAATTTTATCCTAAAAATAAGAAATATGTAAAGTATTTTATATAAGTAAGTGGGTTGCTACTATGAATGAAAAATTAGTGAAAATTCTTGAAGAATCAAGAAATAATCAACTAATTAGGAAAAAGTTCCTTGAAATAAGAAATAAAGAAGATCCTATGGGGGCGTTTTGTAATGTTGCCACATCTATGGGGTATGATTATTTTTTTACATCGCTAAATTAGAGTATAACCAATAAAATGCTCTCAGTAATAAATTTTATGTTTATTGTTGAGAGCATTAATTTTTTTATTTAATTAGACTTTGGTAAGGTAACTTTACCATTTTTTATTAAAGCTAATAAGTAAATTGCTTCTTCTCGAGCATAAATATCATAAATTGTATCAGTATCATAATCAAGCACCATTTTTAATGCATCAAGAACCCTATTGCCTTTAATTATTCTCAATAATGATTCAACCCTATTATAAATATCTAGAATATTTTCATCAATTAATATGGGGTCATATCTATGTATATCTGCTGTAAATTCATTTTTAGTTTGCCTGTTGGATAAGAAATTTAGATTATTTAGAAAGGTCTCCATATATAAGCCGACAAACCAAGGACTGGCACTTTCAAAATTTTCAACTAATTCATCATCACTTAGATGTAAATTATTCATATTAGCACCTCCATTAAATTATTAATTATAGGATTTACTATAAATTAATATTTATATACATGTAAATCATGGTAATAGTTATAAACCAAAATTTTCAAAATAATAGAATGAGTAATTGTAAAAAATAATATTAAAAGTATAATGGGAGGTTTTTATGGCTAATAAAATTGTAAATCCAAATGCAAGAGAAGCTTTAAATCAAATGAAAATGGAAATAGCAAATGAATTAGGTATGGAACATGATATATCAGGAGGAGATAAAACCTCTTATGCGAATGGCAAGAAAGGTGGAGATTTAGGAGGGTTAATGAGTAAAACTCTAGTAAATATGGGAAAAGAAGAATTAATTAGACAATATTATAAAAAATAGATAAAAAAGACTGCTGATGCAGTCTTTTTTATTATTTATATGCTAAAATATAGTTATGAAAATGTTTATAATACAAATTGTTGTTGTAGTAAATATTACAAAATAACATATTGACTGGATGCTAATAAAAAATTATATATAAAAAAAGTGGTAAAATATGTAGAAATTTTCTATATTTGTGTTACAATTTTCTTGTAATAGTTAAATTAAAGGAGAAAATTATGTTACATACATCACTGGATTATATTTTAGTTAGAAGTTTTCCGGAGTGTGCGATAATGCTACTAGTAGGATGTTACTTTTTAAATTTAAAAATATCAATAGGAACTTTATGCAAAAAGACATTAATGTTAGGAATAATTCAGTCATTTATTAGAATGCTTCCAATTAGTTTTGGCATACACACGATTATAGGAATGGCTCTTGTTTTATTTATACTAGTAGATGTATCGAAAGATAGTTTCATGAACTGTATAATAGCATTGTGTAAGCTATTTTTATGTTTAATACTTAGTGAATTTATTTATATAAGTTTATTAACCAACGTATTTAACGTTTCTAGAAATGCTTTAGTAAACAATTATACTATAAGGGGCGCATTTTATACATTGCCATCTCTTATCATACTTGTTCTTTTAGCTTTTGTAATAGAATTTATCATAAAAAAACTTCAAGAGGGGAGTATAGTTAAACATAATGAATAGTATAACTGAAAATCTTTCTGACAAGATTGCCTTTAGATTATGTGGATCTAAAGATAAGTCAAGTGATGAATTTGAAGTATTAAAATATGGAATATTTGCATTTCTACATATATGCATGGCAGCAATACTAACTATTTTATTTGGAATTTTAACTAGTACATTATTTCAGATAGTTATAATATCTTTAGTAGCGGGACTGATGAAAAGAAACTCTGGAGGCATACATTGTTCAAGTCCAAATAGATGCTTAATAACAGGGATAATATTATCATATATATTTGCTCTAATAGGTAAGTCTTTGATAAATGCAAAATTAGGAGTGCTATATTCAATAGATGTAATTATATTAATTCATTCTTTTATTATTTTATACAAAAAATGTCCTGTGCCATCAGAAAATAAGCCATTAAAAAAAGAAGCGATAAGGAAAAAATTAAGAAAAAACTCATTTTGTGTATATTTTGTGTGTATAATATTATTTATATTTAATATATTGTTAAACTTGTTAAATTTGAATTTGAATTCATTAGTGTTATGTATATCCTTAGGTATATATATGCAAATGTTATCCTTAACAATTGTAGGAAGCAAATCCATATTATTTATAGATAAGGTTTTATTAAAGTTTAAAATTTAGATTGTGATATTAACGAAGTATGTGTTAATATAAAAATTATTACAAAGGAGATGTAACGATGGGAGTATTAGCGAATTTTTTTACTAAAATTGCAAAAAATACAAGTACATATTGTTTTGCGATATTCTTTGAGCCTGAAGTTCCAAAATCTTTAAGAGAAGAGTAATAGGTTAAAGGACCATAGGAAAATATTCTTATGGTTCTTTTGATATGTTATTTTTATAGTAATTATTTAATATATAGGTGAATACATATGAACGAATTTGATTATGAAAGACGATTGAAAATATTAGAAATTTTAGTTGGGTTAAAATTTTTATATATTATATTAGCAACTTTAAATATTATAAGCTATTACAATATAGCGCTAGATATGGATAATATACTTCTTGTAATTGTTTTAGCCTGTTGTATAGCACCATTTATGATATTTTGTTCAAAAATGATGTATGGAGATACAGAAAAAAGTTTCTTTAATATGCCAACAATTTACAATGTAATAGAAGTTTTGATATTATTAGGCTTATTTATTATTTTAATGTCGAAAACAGGAGGGTCAAATAGCTCTTTTAAATATATCAGTACAATTATAATATTAATATGTTCTATACAATATAAGAAAGAAATAAGTTTTGCTATAACTGTAGCTGTATCATTGATAATACTTGCATTTAACTTAGTAAATGTAGATTATACACCTCTAATTAGTAGTATGGATACAGCAAGACATTTTGAAGGGGATATAATATTAGTAAGTTCTTTATTAATAACATCTTTTATTATTTCTTTATACATTAATATAGAAAGCGATTATAATTTAAAATTAAAAGAATTAGCAGTAAAGGATGGACTTACAGGTTTATTAAACCATAGGAGTTTTCAGGATGTATTAGGCTCATATATAGTTAATTCTCAAAAAGAAGATAAAGAAGTTTCTTTATTGTTTATGGATATAGATAATTTTAAAAATTATAATGATATAAATGGACATCAAAAAGGAGATTGGCTCCTTACAAGGTTAGGCGAAATTTTAAGAAATACAGTTGACGATTTAGGAGAAGTAGCTCGTTATGGAGGCGAAGAGTTTGCTGTAATTTTATATAATCAAACAGAAGAAGCTGCGCTAAACTTAGGAGAATTAATTCGACAGAATATACAACAAACATATTTTTCAGGTCAAGAACATCAACCTAATAAGCATATAACAGTGTCTATTGGTGTATCAACTTATCCAAAGGTGGCGAAAAATAAAAAGCAATTAATTGAACTTGCGGATAATGCACTGTATAGAGCAAAATCTTTTGATAAGAATCGTGTTGAAAGATATTATAATATATTGGATGAAATAGATAGTAGCATTGACAAAAGGGCATTAGAATCTATTGCAAGTATGTTAAATAAAATAAATAAAAAAGATAAATATACTTACGGTCACTCGGAAAGAGTAGTTATTTATGCTAAAAAATTTGCAACATATTTAAATTTAGATGAGCAGTCTAGAAAAGATTTACTTTTGGCGGCTTATTTGCATGATATAGGAAAGTTAGAAATATCAAAAGAATTATTAAATAAAAGAGAAAAATTATCTCAAAGTGAGTTTAATGTTTTAAAACAACATCCAACATTGGGGGCTGATTTAGTAAGTAATATAAAAGACTTTAATGCAGTTGAGCCTATAATAAAATATCATCACGAAAGATATGATGGAAATGGGTATCCTTGTAATTTAAAAGGAGATAAAATTCCATATCTAGCTAGGATGTTAACAATAATAGATAGCTTTGATGCTATGACATCGAAAAGACCTTATAATATAAGAAAAGATTATAATCAAGCAATTGTAGAGTTAAAAAAATGTGCAGGAACTCATTTCGATGTAGAATTAGTATCTAAATTTATAGATATGCTTCAAAATGATATGATAAAGAAAAAGGAACCTGAAGGATTAAAGAATATTTTACCATTAATGAATGATGTGAATAGAAGTGCTTAAAATGAAAAGTTTTCTAAGAATAATATTATTTTTAGAAAGCTTTTTATATTGTTTATTAAAATATTTTTGCTACAATTAAGTTAAGTTTAGATTATAAAAATATATTCGAAGGAGATAGAGATATGGGAGATGTAGGAGTCAAATACATATTTGAATCAAATGACCAATTAACTAATAACATTAAAAATATATTGAAGACATTAAAGCATAAAGATTATAATGGTGAAGTAGAAGAACTATATGAGAGTTTTATAAATGATTTATATGAAAATATATACACATATAAAGAAAGTAAAAGAATATTAATTACCTTGTACTATTCATTAGAAATAATAAAAGAAAATCTAGACAATAATAATTTTATTAGAAAAGAGCTTTTTTTGGAAGAAAATTTAAATAATCAATATTTGGCGGAAGAAATAATGAATGGAATACTTATATCTTCTAGAAACGAACATGAGGAAAGCAAGTTAAAATATTATGGATATTTACTTGGAAATATAATGTTTAAGGATGATTTAGATAGAGATGAATGTAATAGATTAATAAAATTATCTAGACAATTAACTTATTGTCAAATTAAATTAATTAATATGTACGTAATTTCTCAAACTATTCAAATTCCAATATTACAGAGAGAAGACTATACTAAGCTAGGTATAAGAGACTATAAACTATTAGGAATTTTACAAGATACTTTAGATATGATACAAAAATCAATACTAAATGGAAGTGGAAAGTTAGTGTTAGATGTGGTTCAAATAAATCCTTCTAAGATAAAAGTTCAAGGAGTGGGAACATTACTATATAATTGCATGTCTTTAAATAAAATGCCTTATGATGAACTGGAAGATATGTTGGAGTTATTGTCAAAATAGAAATAATATTATAAATAAGTGCTCATTAAGGGCACTTATTTTTGTTTGAAATTAAATAAAATGGGTAAATTATATATAATTTAGTTGTAAAAAAAAATAAATATAAATATAAAAAATAATAATGCAAACGGTTGCATTAAAATATTGACATGAATATTCAAGCTATGATAGTATCATTATAGAAATTAAGGTAAACTATATATGATTGTGAAGACGATTATATAATATTAAATAAGGGAGAGGCCGAAATTAATGAAAGACAAAATATTTGGTGTTTTACAACGTGTAGGTAGATCGTTTATGCTACCAATAGCTATTTTACCAGTAGCAGGTTTATTTTTGGGAATTGGTGGATCATTCACTAATGAAACAATGTTAAATGCTTATGGATTAATGGGTGTTATGGGACCAGGAACACCTATAAATGCATTCTTAACGGTTTTAAGTAATGCAGGAGATATAGTATTCGCAAACTTACCATTATTATTTGCAATGGGTGTTGCAATTGGTATGGCTAAAAAAGAAAAAGAAGTAGCAGCTTTATCTGGAGCAATAGCATTCTTAATTATGCATGCTTCTATTGGTGCAATGATAAACATTAATGGTGGAACAGAAGCTATGCTTGCTGGTTCTACAGCAAGTGTATTAGGTATAAACTCACTTCAAATGGGTGTGTTTGGAGGTATGATAGTAGGACTTGGTGTAGCAGCGTTACATAATCGTTTCTACAAAATCGAGTTACCTCAAGTATTATCATTCTTTGGTGGAACTAGATTTGTTCCTATTATATCTGCAATAACTTATTTATTTGTTGGTATATTAATGTTCTATATATGGCCAAATGTACAAAGTGCTATTTATTCAGTTGGTAATATAGTACAAAGTTCAGGATATGCAGGAACTTGGGTATATGGATTTATGGAAAGAGCTTTAATACCATTTGGACTTCATCACGTATTCTACTTACCATTCTGGCAAACTGCTGTTGGTGGTACTGCAATGGTGGGAGGACAATTAATAGAAGGTGCTCAAAATATATTCTTTGCGCAACTAGCAGATCCATCTACTGTACAATTTAGTGTAGAGGCTACTAGATTTATGTCTGGTAAATTCCCACTTATGATATTTGGTTTACCAGGTGCAGCACTTGCAATGTACAAATGTGCTAAACCAGAAAAGCGTAAAGTTGTCGGAGGTTTATTATTATCAGCGGCATTAACATCAATGTTAACAGGTATAACTGAGCCAATTGAATTTACATTCTTATTTGTTGCTCCAATATTATATGTAATACACTCAGTACTTGCAGGAGTCTCATATATGATAATGCACATGCTAAATGTTGGAGTTGGTATGACATTCTCTGGAGGTTTAATAGACTTAACATTATTTGGTATATTACAAGGGAATGCTAAAACTCATTGGTTAAATATAATATGGGTTGGTTTAATATACTTTGCAGTTTACTATTTCTTATTTACCTTCTTAATTAAGAAATTTAACTTCAAAACTCCTGGTAGAGATGATGATGAAGAAGAAGTAAAATTATATACAAGAGCAGATGTAAATGCTAAAAAAGAAGGAAGTTCAGCAAACTCATCAAATCAAGATGATAAGATATCAGCTATGATATTAAAAGGTTTAGGTGGACAAGATAATTTAAGTGATTTAGACTGTTGTGCGACAAGACTTCGTGTTACTGTAAAAGATTCTTCTAAGGTAAGTGAATCTTTACTAAAGTCAAGTGGAGCAGCAGGTGTTATAATAAAAGGTAATGGAATACAAGTTATATATGGACCAAGGGTTACAGTTATAAAATCAAACTTAGAAGATTTTATAGCAAGCGGTGCTAATATTGAGGTTGCAGCAGATTTAGATGTAGTAGAGACTAAGCAAGAAAAAAAAGAAGATAAAGTTGAAAATAATTATATAATTGTAGCTCCAATAGAAGGTAATGCAATATCTTTAGAAGAAGTAGGGGACGGAGTGTTCTCTGAAGGTATGTTAGGAAAAGGTGTTGCAATAGAGCCAGCTATTGGTAGAGCGGTATCACCAGTAGATGGAGTGGTTTCAACAGTATTTGATACAAAACATGCAGTGGGATTAACTTCGGACAACGGTGTAGAAGTATTAATACACATAGGTTTAGATACTGTTAAACTAAATGGTAAGCATTTTACTACTCATGTTAAAGCAGGTGACCAAGTTAAGGCAGGGGATCTTTTAGTAGAATTTGATATAGAAAAAATAAAAGAAGCTGGATATCCAACTGTTACCCCTGTAATAGTGACTAACACAGATAGTTATGAAGGTGTGGAAGCTATGGCTAAAGGTTCAGTAAAAGAAAAAGATAAATTGATATCAGTTAAATAGTTTATAAAGATGTAGGTCTAAATACCTACATCTTTTTTAATATATAAAATATCAAGTATAAAATTTATTAGAAGCAGGATAAACATATTTAATTATTTAGTGTGAAAAAGCATAAATGAGGGTATAAATTATATTGGATAAAATTACATAGTAAATAATGTTTGCAAAAAGACGTATTTTAACTCGTAAAAATATAAAAATGTTCATAAAATATGTTTTTCATATATACTATTTTTACAAATTATTTTATAATATAGTTAAATAATTGTAATATTTTGGAGGATAAATGTAATGAATTTTAAATCAGATATAGAAATAGCACAGGAATCAAAACCTCTACATATTAGAGAAATCGGTAAAAAATTAGGATTAAATGAAGATGAATTAGAGTTTTATGGAAAATATAAGGCTAAGATTGATTACAACTTATTGAAAACACATAAAAAGGATAAAAAAGCTAAGTTAATTTTAACTACAGCAATAAATCCAACTCCAGCAGGAGAGGGGAAGACTACGACAACTATAGGTTTAGCAGATGGTTTACAAAGAATGGGTAAAAACTCAATAGTTGCACTACGAGAACCTTCTTTAGGACCTGTGTTTGGAATAAAAGGTGGAGCCGCTGGTGGAGGTTATGCCCAAGTTATACCAATGGAAGATATAAACTTACACTTTACAGGAGATTTTCACGCAATAGGAGCAGCAAATAATTTATTAGCAGCAATGATAGACAACCATATACATCAGGGCAACAAATTAAATATTGATCCAAGGACTATAACTTGGAGAAGATGCGTAGATATGAATGATAGACAATTAAGAAATATAGTTTGTGGTATGGGTAGAAAAGTTGATGGTATAGTTAGAGAAGACGGATTTGATATAACTGTAGCATCAGAAGTTATGGCAGCTTTCTGCTTAGCAAATAATATTAATGAATTAAAAGAAAAGTTAGGGAATATAATTATTGGATATACTTACGGAAATTTACCTGTAACAGCTAAAGAATTAAATGCTAATGGGGCAATGGCAGCTTTATTAAAAGATGCTTTAAAACCTAATTTAGTTCAAACCTTAGAAGGAACACCAGCCTTTGTCCATGGAGGGCCATTTGCTAATATAGCTCATGGATGTAACTCTATAATAGCTACAAAAATGGCTATGAATTTTGCAGACTACGTTGTAACAGAAGGTGGATTTGGAGCAGATTTAGGAGCAGAAAAATTCTTAGATATAAAATGTAGAATGGCTGATATAAAGCCAGATGCAGTAGTAATTGTAGTTACTGTAAGAGCTTTAAAATATAATGGTGGGGTAGATAAATCTAACTTAAATGATACAAATTTAGAAGCTTTAGAAGCTGGATTGCCAAACTTATTAAAGCATGTGGAAAATATTACGCAAGTATTTAAGTTACCTGCAGTTGTTGCAATTAATGAGTTTCCAACAGATAGCCAGGAGGAAATTGACTTAATAAAAGAAAGATGCAATGATTTAGGTGTAAATGTAGTTTTATCACAAGTATGGGCAAAAGGTGGAGAAGGTGGAGTTGATCTGGCTAAAGAAGTAGTAAGGCTTTGCCAAGAAGAAAATAACTTTGAATATGCTTACCCACTAGAAGGAAGCATAAAAGAAAAAATAAATGAAATAGCTACTAAAATATATGGAGCTGAAGGTGTAGACTTTACTAAAGAAGCAGAAAAAGAAATTGCTAATTTAGAAAAATTAGAATTTGCAAATCTTCCTATATGTGTGGCGAAGACTCAATATTCATTAACAGATGACCCTTCGAAATTAGGTAGACCAGAAAATTTTAGAATAACAGTTAGAAAAATTAATATAAGTGCTGGAGCCGGATTTATAATTGCTTTAACAGGAGATATTATGAAAATGCCAGGATTACCTAAAATACCAGCAGCTGAAAGAATAGATATTGATGAAAATGGTGTAATAGTGGGATTATTCTAAATTAGACAAATGATAAAAGTATATACAAAAGTAGCAATAGTTTATGGTTATTGCTACTTTTATTTTTGGCACAAATAAGTTTGAACATGTATATGGTAATAAGTAATTATTGAAAAATATTAAATAAATCTGATATAATCAGAAAGTATTTTAATTAAAAAAAGATCAGGAGGAGATAGAGTGACTAATCACAATCAGAAAAAAAATAATATATTAAAAAATTTAATATGTATAAGTACTATTGCTCTTTTAATTGTAGGAATAATAGAAGTTGAAGTACAAGCTGCAGATAATAAACATATAAGTGTTCAAAAAAGAATTGTCTCCTTAAAATTAGGACAAGCTACAAATATAAACTATACAGCAAATCAAAATAATGATGTAGAATATTATTCAAATAATCGAATGGTAGCAACTATAGATCCAAATGGGAATATAATAGGAAATATGATAGGAAGTACAACTGTTGTAGGTAAAGACAAAGGTGGAGATGTATTAGAGACAGTAGTTATAGTTTATAGAGATTTATTAGAGCCTTTAAGTGAGATATCAGAACCGAGGTATACTTTAGAAAATGGTGTTTATACAAATAAATCTGCAAAGAATACAAATGATGCTTTACTAATGTTTACTGGAGACTTAATGTGTCAAACAAGGCAGCAAGAAGCAGGCAAAACAGAAGATGGAACTTATGTGTTTAATGATAGTTTTAATATGGTTAAGGATATATTTTCTAAAGCAGATTTTGTGGCAGGAAATTTAGAAAGTCTACTATCGAATACATCCCCTTATATGAGTGAAGAAAAAGAACTAGGCGGTCAACCTCATTGTAATGGACCATCTACGTATTTAGATGCTTTAAAATATGCAGGATTTGATGCTTTAGTTAATTCAAATAATCATATAGCTGACGATGGCGAAATGGGTATATTACAAACTCTTGATTTACTTGAGCAATATAAATTTGCATATACAGGATCCTTTAGAGATAAAGATGAGCAAAGATTTATTATAGTAGATGTAAATGGGATAAAAATTGCACTAATGTCTTACAGTGAAGATTTTAACGAAAAAGATATAACATTGGATGAAGATATAAAGGAGGTTATGATTAATAGATATACTAAAGAAGCTATAGAAAAAGATGTAAAGGATGCAAAAGCTATGGGAGCAGAGTATATTATTGCTTATAATCACTGGGGCGAAGAGTATACAAATGATTATAATGAAGATCAAGCAAAAAGTGCTGAAGAAATGGCTAATGCAGGTGTAGATTTTATAATAGGTTCTCATCCTCATGCACTTCAGACATTTGAAGTTATAAAAACAAGGGATAATAGAAAGGTACCTGTTGTCTATTCTTTAGGAAACTTTATATCACATCAATATAAACCTGTAACTAAAGATAACTTTATATTAACTTTAAACTTAAAGAGAGATAAAGAAGGAAAAGTATATTTAGCAGATGAAGGGTATATTCCTTGTTATGTTTTTGAAGAATACGATAGCATTCCTTATTTAGTAACACCAATATCGAAAGACTTTAATGGTGGAATAGAAAATTCTGAATTAAATGAATCATATATGAGAATACAGGATGTTGTAAATGCAACCATGCCAGAGATAACATCTTATAGTCAATTAAAAAAATAAATCCTGATAAGGGTTTATTTTTTACATAATTATTTGTGAATGAATATGATAAACTTAAAGGTTTGTAATATTAATAATCATAATTATAAACATATTAAAATAATAGGAAATGTAAAAGGAGTAATAAGAGATATATAAAGATATAGTTATAAATATCTATTATCTGAAAAATGGTGAAAAAGCACCAAAAACAAGAGATGAAAATAATTTGATTTTATGGATTAGCAGAAGTATATTAGCTGTTTTGGCCATTTTTATATTAAATAAAAAATCTAGAAAGAAATAAAAAATAATTTTAGAAAAATATTTAAGTTGAACTCTTATAGAGTTCAACTTTTTTGTTTAAACTTGCAAAGAATTATAAGTAACATGGTATACTTTTTATATTAATATTATTTAAAAAAGTAGGTATATTAGACTAAAATTTTTAATAATTATTACATGCTAAAGAGTTGTAAATAGGAGGGTTTTAAATGGCAGGTATAATAACAAGATTCAAAGACATTATGTCTTCAAACATTAATGCATTATTGGATAAGGCAGAAGATCCATCAAAAATAATTGATCAATACTTAAGAAATTTAGAAAGTGATTTGGGAAAAGTTAAAGGTGAAACTGCATCTGTAATGGCTGAAGAAAAAAGAGCGAAAAGAGAGTTAGATGAATGCAATGAACAGATAAATAAAATGCAAAAATATGCTGAGAAAGCTTTAATAGCAGGAAATGAATCTGATGCAAAACTGTTCTTAGAAAAGAAAACCCAATTATCTAAAAATCAACAAAGTTTACAACAATCTTATGATATAGCTACAGATAATGCTACAAAAATGAGAAGCATGCATGATAAACTTGTTAAAGATATAGGTGAATTAAATGCAAGAAGAGACCAATTAAAAGCTAAGCTAGCAGTTGCTAAAACACAAGAAAGATTAAATAAGATTGGCTCAAGTGTGAACGGAGCCAAAGGAAATTTATATGCTTTTGATAAAATGGAAGATAAAATAAATAAACAGTTAGATGAAGCTAATGCGATGTCTGAATTAAATTCTTTAAAAGAAGAAGAAAGCATAGAAGATTTAATGAGCAAATATGATAATAATAAAGAGAGTAATTCTGAAGTAGATAATGAATTACAAGCTTTAAAAAAGAAATTAGGATTATAAAATTTTTAAAAGATTATGTTTTATGGGGGTGATTTTATAAGTAAGTCTTATTATTGTGAAGGATGTGGGGGAGTTATGGAATTTAATGCTGCAGCTCAAGCCCTAAAATGTCCTAACTGTGGCACTGAAGTTGAAATAAAAAATAATCCAGAGTATGTTATAGAACATAATCTTGATATTCATGCAATTAAGACAATAAAAGTAGAGGAAAAAAATTCTACAAGTATGGAATGTGAAGGATGTGGAGCTAGAGTAGAAGTTGATGCAACTAGTACAGCAACTACTTGCCCATACTGTGGATCTCACTATGTTTTATCTCAAAAACAAATTGAATCTATAATTCCAGATGGTGTAATTCCATTTAAAATAGATAAGTACGATGTAGAATCTATATTTAGTCAATGGATAAAAAAAAGATGGCTTGCTCCAAATGTTTTAAAAACTTTATATCAAAAGGATAAGGTTCAAGGAATTTACATGCCTTATTGGACATTTGATGCTGATACAAGTACTAACTATACTGCAATGGGTGGAATCGATTATAGAGTGGAATATGAAGATAGTGAAGGTGAAAAACATACAAGAATAGAAACTAAGTGGTATCCTACCAGTGGCCATATAAATCATTTTTTTGATGATGTTTTAGTTAGAGCATCAAATAAATTGAGTGAGAATCTTTTAGGGTGGATTGAACCATATAATACAAAGGATGTGGCATCATATTCACCAGATTATATGTCAGGCTATTGCTCAGAAATATATACTGTAGATTTGAAGGATGCACACAGTAATGCCATGAATAAAATGAGAAATGATATTCATTATATGGCTGAAAGAGATGTGTTAAGGCGCTATAATAGAGTTCGTTCAGTAAGACTTCATACTTCTTACTCAGATGAAACATATAAACATATTTTTATACCTGTTTATTCAACTGCTTATACATACAAAGATAGACAATACAATGTTTTAATAAATGGAGAAAATGGGAAAATTAAAGGCGAATACCCAAAGAGCCTTGTTAAAATTGCAGCCATAGTTATAGTAATATTAGGTATATTATTTGGAATTTATTTAGCATCATCAGATGAAGATGTGAGTTATAATGATGACAAAAAAATTAAGTATAGTGAATTAGTTAAAGATGAAACTGTTTCTTCCTTGGAAGAAATAACGTTTTAGGAGGTTAGTATTATGGGACTATTTAGCAACCAATTTTCCAATGTAGTTGAATGGGAAGAATTTAGAGATGACATGCTATTTTGGAAATGGGACAATAAAGAAATAAAAAAAGGTAGTAGACTAGTTGTTAGAATGGGTCAAGATGCTATCTTTATGTATAATGGTAAAATCGAAGGAATTTTTAAAGATGAAGGAAGTTTCGATATGGAATCGGAAATAATTCCTTTTTTATCAACATTAAAAGGATTTAGATTTGGATTTAATAGTGGCATTAGAGCTGAAGTTTTATTTGTTAATACAAAGGAATTAACAGTAAAATGGGGAACAAAAAATGCTATTAATATACCATCACCAGGACTTCCAGGAGGAATGCCAATAAAATCTTTTGGTACATTCTGTTGTAAGATATCAGACTATGAAGTACTAATTGATAAAATTGCAGGGATTAAAAAACAATTTACCATAGAAGATGTAAAATCACGTATCATGTCTATGTTGGATCAAGTTATCATGAAATGGATAGTAAAAGAAGGTAAAGATATTTTCAACCTTCAAGTAAATGCATTTGAAATATCTAAGGGAATACAGGAAGACTTGGATATGGAAATGGAGAAGATAGGAATAGCCATTACAAACTTCACTATATCAAGTGTATCATATCCAAAAGAGATACAAGAAATGGCTACAAAAGCTGCATCTCATAGCATGATTGGTGATATGAATAAATATAATCAAGTTGCCATGGCAGACTCTTTATCAAAAGGTAGCTCTGGAGGTTCTATGGCTTCTGATATGGCAGGAATGCAAGTTGGAATGATGATGGGCCAACAAATGGTTGAGAATATGAATAAAAAGCCACAAAATAATGAAACTCAAGAAAGTTCATCTGGAGAAAAAAAACCTAACTTCTGTCCAAACTGTGGGGCAAAAAATGAAGGATCCAACTTCTGCCCAAATTGTGGAGCAAAATTAGCGTAACAATAAAAAAGATATAAGTTATATATAACTTATATCTTTTTTATTGTTATCTATATTAGAATATATTTGGCTTATTCAAATATAAAAAAATAATAACATATCTTATTAAATTAAACGAAAAATAAAAATTTTATTTAATTTTAAATAATTATAAATGTAAAATATATTAAAAAATATTATAATATAGATATGCTATTTAATGGAAGTATTAATTATGTTTCCTAGACACATCAGGGGGGGAGTATTATGAGGAACAAAAGAAAGAGTACAGAGTTGGTTTCACCTATAGGAAAGTACTGTACAGCAGTAGATTTAAAAAATCCAAATGAAGAGTATATTGAAACTAAATTATCACCATTTGCATCTTATAAAGGGGACAATCATAAGATCAATAGGCCAAAGAGAACTACATCAAAATCAGAAGTAGATTTTTTATTGGAAAAGGGCCATATTGGTGAAGTTGAAAAAATGATACTATTTGCTATTAATAATTTAGTTTTTGCAACTTCTTTACAAATTACTACATATCTAAATAAAGGTGGGGTAAATGTAGAATCAAAATCAGTAGCCAGAAAACTAACAAGATTGAAGGAAAAAAGCTTTATAAAACAAATTGAGTTTGTATCAGAAAATAGTACAAGTTCATATAAAGCTTATTACTTAGGTTATCATGGAATAGGATTATTAAGAGCATTGGACAGGAAAACATATTCACAAGGATATGTAAGCGAAATCAAAACTGCAAAAATTAAGTGTTTATTAGCATCTAATCAATTATTGACACAAGTGATGGAAACAGATACAGAATTTAAAGTTTCTAAAATAATACTAAATGAGAATATAAGAAATTGCATAGTGAGACCTCAGTCAATGTTAACAAATGATGGTAAAAGTTATCTAGTAGAAGTTGTTAGAAAAACAGATAACTGGAAAGAAGAATTTTCAAACAAGTTACTTAGATATGAGAATGTAATTGAACATTATGATAATTTAAATATTAAATTTAGTGAAAAGCCAAGCTTAATAGTACAAGGTGAGTCTTATGATCATATGATAGAAATCATGAGTATGATTAAGGGCAGACAAGAGGAAGTTAATATAGATATAATATTCACTTTTGATAGGATATTACTATATAACTTAGAAGAAGCATTCTTTGCATTAGAGGAAAAGCAAAGTAAAAAGAACTTATTCTCATTCTTATTTAAATGCTAATAAAAATATCACCATGGATAGAATTTATCCACGGTGATATTTTTATTAGCAAAATATTTCTGAATTTAAAAAAGTTATTGTAGAAAAATAAAATATGCTGTTGTTTAATAAATTAGATTGAATTATTTTTGAAAAATAGAATAAAAAAGTATTTATAGCTAAAATTCTACATTCATTCATAAAAAATTTACATTAAATTCATATTAATAAGGTATTATTAAAGCATAGAAAGACTAGCTTAATAATTTACTTAAATACCCGTATAATGATAGATTCCCTCACACTCTTTTATCTATCATTATGAACCTTAAGCCCTGTACCCTCGTAGCAGGGCTTTATTTTTTTATATAAATTTATATCTTGGCTTCTTTTCCTTAAAAATAACATATCTTAATAAATCATCCATATATATAGCAAAAAGTGACAAAAAGAACCAAGCAATAGAGCTATTTAATGATATTTGACCTAAAAAATTATATTTTAGTTGTGAGTAATCCCATACATTTAATAATAATATTCTATTTATTATAATTCCTGAAAACAATTCTACAATATCAACAAGAAGTACAGAAATTAACATTTGAAGTAATAAAGGGATTTCTTTATTTGAGAATTCGTTTATAGATCCTATAAGTATAAAGCAAAGACCACCTACTATTACCATTGAAAAATGGGAATATCCTCTATATGCAATTTCAATGAAATAATATGTTATACCTCCGATGAGAAATAATGTTAAATATTTTAGTATAGTATTTAAAATTTTCATATATTCTACTCCTTATAAATTTCTTAATATTAGTAATTATTTTTTCTAACCAATGAATTAACATACATGGCAAAAAAAGTAACAAATTTTGTTTAGGTAGAATAAATAGGGGGTAAATATATATTACAAAAGACAATTAGGAGGTAATTATAATGTCAGATAGAATAATATGCGATTGCATGGGAACTTCATTAGAAGATATAAAAAAAGCTGTGGCTAGTGGAGCTAAAACAGTAGACGATATAAAAGAAATCACTGAAGCGGGAACAATCTGTGGTGGATGTGACTGTGAAATTGAAGAAGCACTTAAAGAAGTATTATAACAATTAATACATGGTAATAAGGGGACTGGAAAGTCCTCTTATTTTTTTGTGGATATGTAAAAATTTTTTAGATATTATATCAGAAATTTATACAAAACTTACCCTAAAATTAATAAATTATGCTGGTAATTTAAGGATATTTATATGTAAAAATTTGGTAAAAAAGTCATGCTTTATAATATGGGTATTTTCTCCAATTAAGTATTAAAGCCAACTTTAAAAAATATGCTAAATATTCTAAATATAATAAGAAAATAATATGAATAATTTTTATTGGGAATATAAAATAAAGTTGTTTGATATTTTTATATGATTATTGTATAATAAATTCGTACTTAAGGAATGGATTGGGAAAATGTTTTACAAGGTGGGAAAATGATTTACTAATACAAAACATTTTATTATATATACAAAGAGAGGGAAGATTAATATGTTAAAAGTTACTTTAAATGATGTAAAAAAAGCTCAAGAAACTATTAAAGGTGTAGTTAAAGAAACTCCTGTTTTAGAAAGTAAAACTTTAAGTGAAATGACAGGGGCTAACGTTTTCTATAAGTGTGAAAACTTACAAAAGACAGGATCTTTCAAGGTAAGAGGAGCTGTTAACACAATAGCAAATTTAACTGACGAACAAAAAGCAAACGGTGTCATAGCTTCAAGTGCTGGAAACCATGCTCAAGGTGTTGCATTAGGAGCACAAATGACTGGGATTAAAGCTACAATAGTAATGCCTGCTACTGCACCTCTTGCAAAAGTTTCTGCTACTAGGGGATATGGAGCAGAAGTTGTATTAAACGGGGAAGTTTACGATGATGCTTATGCAAAAGCTGTAGAAATACAAAAAGAAACTGGTGCTACTTTCATACATCCATTCAACAACGAATATGTAATGGCTGGACAAGGAACAATTTCTTTAGAAATGTTTAAACAATTAAATAATGAAGTAGATACTATACTTTGCCCAATTGGCGGTGGGGGAATAATAGCTGGTGTTGCAGTAGCTGCAAAAGCTTTAAACCCAAATGTAAAAATTGTAGGTGTTCAAACTGCAAATATACCTTCAATGCAAGAATCAGTAAAAAATGGAAAAGTTACAACCGCTTTCCATGCTGCTACAATAGCTGATGGTATAGCTGTTAAGACTCCAGGAGATGCTACTTTTGAAATAATAAAAGAATTAGTTGACGAAGTAATAACTGTAACTGAAGAAGAAATAGCTCAAGGAATGTTATTCTTATTAGAACATCAAAAAATAGTTTCTGAAGGTGCTGGAGCAGTTTCAACAGCAGCTTTATTATCTAAGAAATATCAACCAGCTTCAGGGGAAAAAGTTGTTTGTATAGTTTCTGGTGGTAACGTAGATGTTAACACATTATACAGAGTTATAGGCGCAGGTTTAGCTAAAGAGGGAAGAAGATATTCATTCTCTACAATAATGACTGACAAACCAGGTGGATTCTTAGAATTAATAAAAATAATAAGCGAAAATAATGCAAATATATTAAATGCTAATCAAACGAGATTATCTTCAGGTGGAGCTATAGGAAAACAATCAGCAGAGTTCATACTTGAAACATTTGATAATAATCATATAGCTAAAATAAGAAGTGAAATAGAAGCAGCTGGATTTAAAGTAACTGAATTATAAAAATATATAGTTATTAGGGAATAAAATATAGATTAAAAGACTATCAATATGATAGTCTTTTTTATTATTTAATATTTTTTATTATATTCCAAATATCATTTGCAGAATTTATTAAATACTGGCCTTTATAATAATCAAGTTTTATTTCATCAAAGTTTTTTATGTTTTTTACGATTTCTGGTCTTTCTTGAAATGATCCAAGGATATTAAAGTCCTTGTCTAAAACAACTATTAATGGATATTTAGCATTTTCTATACCTAAAATAGGTTCTAAAAATTTCTTTCCTCTGGCCATAGTAACTATAGACATATCAAAATTAGTATTTAAATCTATAAATCTTTTTAGTACGGATCCATTTAGTTGATAATCAGGACACCATATTTCTCCAGCAACTAAGAACTTTATTTCTTTGTCAAAGCTCATAATATTATTTGTTAATTCATCATCTAAAATTATTCTTGATGAATTTTTTGCTATCCTAGCTCTTTCACTTTTTGAACCTTCACCAACTGAAGTTTCAAAAGAGCAGCCAACCTGGTATAATTCTTTCAATGTCATTTTATTCATAACTTTCCTCCTAGATTATTTACTTACATTTCCTGCAACATTTAAAACATCCCATGTAGTAGCAAAGGGAGGTGCATAGCATAAATCTAGCATGCCAAGTTGATCTGTATTCATACCTGCTGTAATAGCTGCAGCTATTACATTGGATCTTTGAACAGCATCTTTGTACCCAGCTATTTGACCACCAAGGATAACTTTAGTTTTTGCATCATAAACTAATTTAACTAATAATTTTTCACGACCTGGATAGTAGTGTGTTTGATTATAATTAGTTATACATTTAGTTTTATAATTAATGTTAAGCGATTTGGCTTTTTCTTCTGTAAGACCAGTAACAGCAGCTTCCATATCTAAAACTTTTATACAACTAGAAGCTAAAGATCCAGGGAAAGAGGATTCTATACCGCCTAAATTTTCACCTACAATTCTACCTAATTTATTTGCGCCAGTAGCTAAAGGAACGTACATATCCTCATTAGTCACTAAACTTTTTATAGTTGCGCAATCTCCAGCAGAATAAACATCTTTAACTGATGTTCTACCACGCTCATCAACTACTATAGCACCATTAGGAAGCATTTCTATATTTGTATTTTTTAAGAATGAAGTGTTAGGCTTTACACCTATGGCCATAACCACTAAATCTGTGTCTATTTCACACTTATTAGTTATAACTTTTGTTATTTTATTATTTCCAACATATTCTTTAGCAGTTTCACCAAGATGTAAATGTATATTATTTTTTATTAATTCCTCTTCTAATAAATCCGTAATTTCTTTATCAAATACTTTGTTTAAAACTCTATTACTTTTGCCGATTAAATGAACATTTTTATTTAATTTTTTAGCGGCTTCAATAGTTTCTATTCCTATAAATCCAGCTCCTACGATAACTATATTATTATTTTCTTCCTTATGCATTAACTCTCTAAGCTTTATGCCATCATTCATATCTTTTAGAGTAGTTAAATTTTCATATGATTTATCGAAAGAAGGCATAATGCTACTTGCTCCAGTGGCAATCATTAATTTATCATAATTATCTGTGAAGATTTCCTCAGTTAAGGAATCTCTTATAGTAAGAATTTTGCTATCAGTATTTACATCTATAATTTCTTTAAAAGTTCTTAAATCTATTCCTGATTCTATGAATTTTGACTTTTCTCTTGCAATCATCATATTAGAATCTTGGAAAAATCCGCCCACATAATAAGGAAGGCCACAAGCTCCAAAAGATACTATGTCAGTTTTTTCATACACTATAACCTCATAATCAGGCTTTATTCTTTTTAATTTTGCAGCAGCAGACATACCTGCAGCTACAGCTCCTATTATAACAATTTTCATTTTTATCTCCTTAAGTATAAATTATTAATATTTATTCTATCATTATGATAATACCCTGAAAAGAGCATAAATAATCTAATCACAAGATTTATATAAGAAAAATATAATAAATCAAGGTATTTAGTTTATTTTTCTTATATAGAATTTATTATATTGGAGGAAACATATGTCTAAATACAGAGGAATAGATGTAAGTAACTGGTCAGGAACAATCGATTGGAAAGATGTGGCTAATAGCGGTATAGAAGCGGTTATTATCCAAGCATCAGAAGGAACTTTTTATAGAGATCCATATTTACAAGAATTTTATGATGGTACAAAAAGAAATAATTTAAAAATTGGTTTTTATCATTTTTTTAATCCAGGATCTTCTCCAACACCAGTGGAGCAAGCTAGATATTTTATAGACGCAATAAGTGGTCTTCATGCAGATATTAAATTAGTGCTAGATTTAGAACAAACAGGAGGACTTGGTAATTATGAGTTGACTAAGCAAGCAATTGAATTTTTAAAAGAAGTTAGAAGACTAAGTGGAATGGATGTAGCTGTATATACTTATACAAACTTTGCACAGAATAACTTATATGCAGGTATAGGGTTAGAGAATTACCCTTTATGGATTGCTCAGATTGACACAAATGCACCTCAGTCAAACCCAATATGGGGAGATAAATATGCAGCATGGCAGTATTCTGATACAGGTAGGGTAGAAGGAATAGATACAAATACAGATCTAGATATATTTAATGAGACAATATTTTTAGATGATAAAAAACATATTCCGGGCACTAGAAAAGAAGAGTCAAAAGATAAAAGAGTAATTTACTATACAGTACAAGATGGAGATACATTAAGTGAAATAGCTAAGAGATATGGGGTTTCAGTAAAGGAATTGGGAAGTATTAATGGTATTACAGATGTTAATTTAATATATCCAGGACAAATATTAAAAATTTATCCAAAAGAAAAAAGAGAAGAAAGAAAAAAACTTAGAAAAAAATTCTATAGCACTTATGTTGTAATGAGTGGAAATACACTATCAAGTGTAGCAGGTAAGTTTCATACAACAGTGGATGAACTTGTTCAATTAAATGATATATCAAATCCAAACTTAATATATCCAGGAGAAATACTAAAGATACCAAGCCTTAAAAAGGGTCCAAGTAAATCAATTTAAAATAAACAGTATATAATAACGTATATTGTTAAATCAGGAGATACTTTTTATAGTATAGCTAAAAGATTTCATACCACAGTTGAAGATTTAGTAGAATTAAATGGATTATTAAATCCTAATTTAATATATGCAGGTGAAGTATTGAAAATAGAATCTTCAGGAAGGATAAAAGATGGAAAAGGATTTAGGGACTACTATGTTGTTCAAAAAGGAGACACTTTATCAAAAATAGCTAAAAAATTTAATAAAACAGAAAAAGATTTACTAGAAAATAATAACTTAACAAGTGATAAAGAATTATATGAAGGTCATGTAATTAGATTGAATTAATTTAAAAAGCTATATCAGAACAATAAATTTGTTTTGATATAGCTTTTTTATATCTTATGAAATCTATAATATTATTTATATTTATTAATTGAACTTACTAGATGTTCTAATTTGAATTTAGGATAGATAGGCTTCCTATTGTATATTAAAGAATTTTTTCTATATTCATTATATTGCTCTGTATCTTCTTCAAAATATTTATTGATTCCAATTTGTAACATATCTTCTTCATTATCAAAGTTCATATAATTTAGATAATCGTCAATTAAAGAAGGATTATCTTTAATTAATTTTATGAATTTTTCTTGTATGACTTTTAATTGACTTAATAAGCTTTTTGTTGCCTTGTGAATTTCATCATTAAGGTATTTAACATCTCTTACTGAATTAGTAAGGTCATTCATTACACGATATTGAGCATCTCTTATTCTTCTTGTATAAACTTCTGATAGGAAGAATAACTCACCTAAATATTTTTCATCTTCAAAAAATCCAGGCACTAGTAGTCTTATAGATGATAGATCTGATTTTTTATCAATTGTTAATTGAGTTCCACGATTAAATATGATTTTTAATGGGAACTTAAGATCATCTATATTAGCTTCTTCTTTTAGGACGCCATCCTCAACAATAAATAACTTACTATTTTGGAAAATAACAAAACTAGAATTATAGTTGTAATATAAAGTTTTTGTAGGAACTTTATCTCCAAAATTAAAACTACGAATTCCTTCAATACATTTAACTACACACTCATCTTTACTTAAAATAGGATAATAAAAACAATCAAACTTCATAACTCATCAACCCACCCTTATAAAAAAAATATATAATACATAAAAATATATCTAATATAATTATATCATTTATAACTAATAAATGTGAAAAATTTACCAATCATTCTAAAAAGTCATCAATGAAAATAAAACACAAATATTTACTTAAAATATAAAATATTTACAACATCAAAAACATATTATTCATAGGAGATAAATACAAATAATAATGGAATAATAGTATATTATATCCTTAAAATGTTATTGTGTTAACAATATAAAATTTAACTTGACTAAATAAAAAAAGTTCCTTATACTAATAGTTGCCATAGTTAACTATTTGTATAGGTAACTAAAATAAACGGAAAGGGATAGAACAAATGAGTATGCTACAAAAAAAATCTAAAGAGTTTTTAGATTCTATAGCAAAAATAAAAAAGCTAGCTCATAAGCATAAAAAATCTCAAGAATTTCAACCAGGCATGCTTATGACAATGAAAGTTATTTATAATGATTGCTTGAGCAATAAAGAAGATGAAAATTATTATGGGATGAAAACATCGCAATTAACGAAAGATCTGTGTATTACGAAGCCAGCTACATCAAAGATGTTAAATGTTATGGAGGAAAAAGGATATATTGAAAGGACTTCTAATAAAAGTGACAGAAGAGTTGTGTATGTAAAACTGACGAAAGAAGGAGAGAAATTTCGAAAGGATCAAAATAAAAAATTTGAAAACTTTACTTGTCAAGTAATTGAAAGAATGGGCGAAGAAGATACAGATAATTTAATTCGTCTGTTTGGAAAACTTTATGATGTCATAGAAGAATTACAGTCAGAGAAATAAAATCATAAAAATGAAGAAAGGGAGAAAAGATGTTAAAAATATTTAAGCATTTAAAAAATTCAAGTTTTATAATTTTTATTATTATATTACTTTTAGCAGGCCAAGCAAGTTGTGAACTATCTTTACCTACTTATACTTCAAATATTATTAATATAGGTATACAACAAGGAGGAATAGAAAATTCTGTTCCAGAGGTAATAAGAAAAAGTCAAATGGATAAACTTTTTATTTTTATGAGTGATAAAAATAAAAATACTATACTAGATAATTATAAATTATTAAGTAAGGATTCTTTAAGTAGTGATGAATTTAATAAATACAAAGAATCATATCCAGCATTAGATAAAGAAGATTTATATTTATTAAATACAGATAAAGAAAATACTTTATCAAAATTAGAGGATATACTTGGTAAGCCAGAATTAATTCTATATGGATTACAAAGTGATGATGAATCAAGTAAAATGATTCAAGAACAAATGAAAAAGAACATGACGTCTAATATGGCATCACAAAACATGTCACAAGGAAATATGCCAAATTCTTCAATGAATACTAATTTAGAAAATATGGATATGTTTACAATATTAGAGTCAATGACAAAAGATCAAAGAGATGACATGATTAAAGAAATTGATAAACAACTTATTGATTTACCAGATGCCATGATTAGTCAAGGTGCTGTATCTTTTGTTAAGAATGAATACAATGAAATTGGTATAGATACTGGAAGTCTTCAAACAAAGTACATACTTACTACAGGAGCAATAATGATTGGAATAACTGTACTAAGTGTGATAGCAGCTATTACAGTAGGATTTTTGGCATCAAAAGTAGGAGCATCTTTAGGACGTACTTTAAGATCTAAAACTTTTGAAAAAGTAATGAGATTTTCTAGTAAAGAAATGACTGAGTTTTCTACAGCCTCGTTAATAACACGTAGTACAAATGATATACAACAAATACAACAAATGACAGTTATGATGCTAAGAATGGTATTTTATGCACCATTTATGGCACTTGGAGGTATATACAAAGCACTGAATACAAATACATCAATGACATGGATTATAGGTGTAGCAGTTATAGGTGTTGTTATAATAGTAGGGATATTATTCTCAACAGTAATGCCTAGATTTAAATTATTGCAAAATTTAGTAGATAAATTAAATTTAGTAACAAGAGAAATACTAACAGGGCTTCCTGTTATACGTGCATTTAGTACAGAAAGATTTGAAGAAAATAGATTTGATGGAGTTAATAAAGATTTAACTAAAGTAAATATGTTTGTTAACAGAATGATGTCTTGTATGATGCCAGCTATGATGCTTGTTATGAACGTTATATCAGTATTAATAGTTTGGGTAGGTGCAAAAAATATTGATACTGGAGCAATGCAAGTTGGAGATATGATGGCATTTATTCAATATACAATGCAAATAGTAATGTCATTCTTAATGATATCAATGGTTTCTGTTATGTTGCCAAGAGCAGCAGTATCAGCTAAACGTATAAATGAAGTATTAGACAAAGATATAGTAATTAAAGAAGATAAAAATCCTAAAACTTTTGACAACAATAAAAAAGGTTTAGTTGAATTTAAAAATGTTTCATTTAAGTACCCTGATGCAGATGAAAAAATATTACATGATATCAACTTTACAGCAAAACCAGGTGAAACAACAGCATTTATTGGAAGTACAGGAAGTGGTAAGTCAACATTAATTAATTTAATACCAAGATTCCACGATGTCACAGAAGGTGAAATTAAAGTTGATGGGACTGATATAAAAAATGTATCGCTTCATGACTTAAGAGATAAAATTGGTTATGTTCCACAAAAAGGAGTATTATTCTCTGGAACGATTGATTCAAACTTAAGATATGGTAAAAAAGATGCTACAGAAGAAGAGATAATAAAAGCAGCAAGGATAGCTCAATCAATAGATTTTATAAATGATAAGGAAGATAAATTTGATTCTGAAATATCTCAAGGTGGATCAAACGTATCAGGTGGTCAGAAACAAAGATTATCTATTGCCAGGGCAATAGCAAAAAATCCAGAAGTATTTATATTTGATGATAGTTTCTCTGCCCTAGACTTTAAAACAGATGCAAAACTTCGTAAAGCATTAAAGACAGAAACTAAAGAGAGTACAGTTTTAATAGTAGCTCAAAGAATTAGTACAATTTTAGATGCAGATCAAATCGTAGTATTAGATGAAGGAAGAATAGTTGGAATAGGAACGCATAAAGAACTTCTAAAAAATTGTGAAATCTATAAAGAAATAGCATTATCACAACTTTCAAAGGAGGAGTTAGAAAATGAGTAGAGAAGGCAATAGACAAAGAAGACCGAGAGGACCTATGGGTGGTCCTGCAATAGGTGGACCAATAGAAAAAGCAAAAGACTTCAAGGGAACAATGAGAACATTAATGTCTTACTTGGCTAAATATAAATTATCGATAATAATAGTATTTATATTTGCCATAGGAAGCGTAACATTTTCAGTAATAGGACCTAAAATATTAGGTAAAGCTACAACAGAAATATTTAATGGTTTGGTTGGTAAAGTATCTGGAAATAGTACTGGAATAGATTTTGAAGCTATAAAGAGAATATTAATAGCTTTAGTTATACTGTATGTAGTAAGTGCTATATTCTCATTTATACAAGGGTACGTAATGAGTGGTATTTCTCAAAAGGTAGCATATAACCTTAGAGATGAATTAGTGAAAAAAATAAATAGATTACCTATGAAATATTTTGATACAAAAACTCATGGGGAAGTATTATCAAGGTTTACAAATGATATAGACACTTTAGCAATGAGTTTAAATCAAAGTTTAACACAAATAATAACATCTGTTACTACTTTAGTAGGAGTATTAATAATGATGTTAACTATAAGTGTACTTATGACAGTTAGTGCATTAGTAGTTATACCAATATCATTATTTATAATTTCTTTTGTTATTAAAAAATCTCAAAAGTACTTTAAGAGCCAACAAGAATACTTAGGTAATGTCAATGGACAGGTGGAAGAACTATATGGTGGTCACATAGTAGTGCAAGCATTTAACGGAGAAGAAGAATCTATAAAAGAATTTAATAAAATTAATAATAAATTATATGATTCAGCATGGAGAGCTCAATTTTTATCAAGTACAATGCAGCCTATAATGATGTTTGTTGGAAATTTAAGTTATGTTGTGGTTTCAATACTTGGTGGATATTTAGTTATAAAAAATAGAATTGAAGTAGGTGATATTCAGTCATTTATTCAATACGTAAGAAGTTTTAATCAACCAATAGCACAAATGGCTCAAATATCAAATCAGTTACAATCTACAGCAGCTGCAGCCGAGAGGGTATTTGAATTCCTAAATGAAGAGGAAGAAGATGTAACAGTAGAAAATCCTGTAAGTATAGAAGGATTAGAAGGTAGAATTGATTTTGAAAATGTTAAGTTTGGATACGATAAAGACAGAACTATAATTAAAGACTTTACAGCTCATGTAAAACCAGGACAAAAAGTTGCTTTAGTTGGACCTACAGGAGCAGGTAAATCAACTATGATAAAATTATTAATGAGATTCTACGATGTAAACTCTGGAGCTATTCTTGTGGATGGTCATAATGTTAAAGATTTCAATAGAGGAGAACTTAGAGAATTATTTGGAATGGTTCTTCAAGATACTTGGTTATTTAGTGGTTCAATAAAAGAAAATATTAGATATGGTAGATTAAATGCTAGTGATGATGAAGTAATAAATGCTGCTAAAGCAGCCCATGTTCACCACTTTATAAAAACTTTACCAGATGGATATAATATGTTATTGAATGAAGAATCAAGTAATATATCACAAGGTCAAAAACAATTATTAACTATAGCTCGTGCAATATTGGCAGATCCTAAAATATTAATATTAGATGAAGCAACAAGTTCTGTTGATACAAGAACTGAACTTTTAATACAAAAAGCTATGGATAATTTAATGGAAGGAAGAACAAGTTTTGTAATTGCTCACAGATTATCTACTATAAGAAATGCAGATTTAATATTAGTTATTAATGATGGAGATATTGTTGAACAAGGAAATCACGAAGAATTATTAGCAAAAGATGGTTTCTATGCAAATTTATATAATTCACAATTTGCAGATAAAGAAGCTATGTAAATATAATTATATATAAAGAAAAAAACACCTTAAATATATTATATATATTTAAGGTGTTTTTGGTTATATTAATATAGTTGCTGGTTCACAATAAATAATATATTATTAAAATTGTGGGTATGTGAATGACATTTTAGTGGAGGTTAAAAAATGGAAAGAAGGATTAGACAATTATCTAATGGGGTAGAAATTCCTATTGTAGGTTTTGGAACATATAAGTTACAAAACGAAAATAATGAAGCTTGTAATATTATAAAAGAATCAATTGATTTAGGATATAGAAATATAGATACAGCATCATTTTATAATAATGAAGAAGGTATAGGTAAAGGTATCAGAGAGTCTGGTATACATAGAGAAGAATTATTTGTAACTACGAAGGTATGGATTGATGATGATGGATATGAAAATACAATAAATGCTTTTAATAAATCTTTGGACAAGTTGGGATTGGAATACATAGACTTATACTTAGTACATTGGCCAACAGAAAACATTAAAGAAACTTGGAGAGCTATGGAGTATTTATACAAAGAAAAAAAGGTTAGAGCAATAGGCGTTTGTAATTTTACAGTAAAGCAAATAGAAGAAATTATAGGTTTTTCAGAAATAAACCCTATGGTAAATCAAATAGAAATACATCCTAAACGTTCAGAAAAAGAATTATTAAAAGTCTGCAAAAGACATAATATTGTAGTTCAAGCATGGAGTCCCATAATGAGAGGACAGTTGTCATCCAATACCATAATTAAAAAATTATCTCAAAAATATAATAAAAGTGAGGCACAAATAATATTAAGATGGCATTTACAAAATAACGTCATTGCCATACCAAAAACAAGTAAACTTAATAGAATTAAAGAAAATATTAATATATTTGATTTTGAGATAGAAAAAGAAGATATTGACGAAATAGATTCTATTAATAAAAATGAAAGAATGAAACCACAAAAATATGAAAATTTATATAAAGTAGTATAAAAGAGATTTTTAAATCTCTTTTTTTGTTAAAAAAATTCTGCTAACAAGGGAAAAAGTACCTAAATAATAAATAGTAATTGTATTATATAATACAAAAGGAATTGAAGTTGGATTCTTTCGCCATAAAACTAGGATTACAATTTTAATTATTATAAATAAGTGAATATAAATTACAAAGAAAGGAAGATAAATGAATTTAAAAATAAGCAATTTCACAGAGGAAAATGAATTTATTGAAGAACATTTTCCTTTTATCATTAAATCAATAAGCAAAGTAACTAAGAGATATGTTTCCATTGAAAATGATGAAGAGTTTAGTATAGGTGTACTGGCATTTCATGAAGCTATGAAAAAATATAGTGAAGATAAAGGTCCATTTCTACCATTTGCAAGTTTAGTAATAAGTAGTAGAATAAAAAACTATTTATTAAAAGAAAACAAACATCGTTTAGACCCATCCTTAGAAAGTTTAAAAAAAGAAGGTATAGAATTTAGTGAAGAAATTATTAATCCTAAAGAAGACAAAAACCATTTAAAAGATGAAATAGAAAATTTAAAGTTGCATATGAAGGAATTTGGTTTTGATTTTGAGGATTTAGTTGATGACGCTCCAAAACATAAAAAAACAAGAGAAAATGCTATAAACCTATCTGAAAAGGTCAGCAAAGAAAACCCCCTAGTAGATTTTATGTATGAAAAAAAGAGATTACCAATAAAAAGAATTTCACTTCAATTTAATGTAACAGAAAAAATAATTAAAGGTAGTAAAAAATTTATTATTACAGTAATTATAATATTTGATAAGAATTATAGAAATTTAAAATTATGGATAAAAAGGTAGGTTGAATTATGTATAATAAAGGAATTATACTTGAAGTAAAAGAAAAATATTCCTTAGTTCTAAAAGACGACTCTACTGTTGTTAGGATAAGAAATAAGGAAAACATGCAAGTTGGAGACACAATAATTTTCTTAGAAGAGGACTTATATAAATTAACTAAAAGTAGAAATACTATGAAAAATAAAATCATACCTTTTTTGACTATTGCTGCAATGCTAGTATTATTAGTAGTACCTATAGTAAAAAATAATACTAAAGATGGGACTTATGCCTTAATGTCTATAGATATCAACCCAAGTATTGAGTTTGAATTAGATAAAAATAAAAATATAGTCAATGTTTATGGATTTAATGATGATGGCAAGAGAATTAACCTAGAGGAATTAAAGGGTAAAACATTGGAAGAAGGAATAAAGATATTAGAACAGTATTTAAGTAAAAATCATGGTGATAGTAAAGAAGGTATAGTAGGATTTACCTTTACTAATAAAATTAGTAATGATAAGTATGAAAATGAAGTAAAAGATATGGTTAGTAAAGGATTAAATAATACAAAGTTTGTTTATTTAAAAGGAACTGAAGAAGATATAGCACTTGCAAAAGAAAAAGGTGTGAGTATAGGTAGATATGAGGCATTATGTGATCTAGATGAAGATACTTTAGAAGATACAATAGAAAACATGTCTGTAGATGAAATTATGACTCTTTTAGGTGCAAATGGTAAAGATAATGTTTATTTAAATGAAGAAGTTATGGATGAGTTGCAAGACGAGTTAGAAGATAGAACTGAAAATGAATCTGAGGGCGACGATGATGATGACGATGATGGCAATGAAGATGATGATTAAAAAATAGGAGATAATATGAAAATATTAATTGATGGAGATGGATGTCCAGTAATAGATTTAACAATAAAGGTATCAAAACAATTTAATATAGATGTTATTATAATGTGTGATACCTCCCATGTTTTTAATAAAGAAGGAGCAAAAACAATGGTATTTTCGAAAGGAGCAGATTCTGTTGATTTTGCACTTATAAATCTTGTTCAAAAAGAAGATATTGTTATAACACAAGATTATGGTTTAGCAGCAATGGCAATTAATAAAGCATCTTATGTTATAAATCAAAATGGTTTAATCTATACAAATGACAATATTGATAGGTTACTTTATAACAGACATATATCTAAAAAAATTAGAAAAAGTGGAGGCAAAGTTAAAGGACCTAAGAAAAGATCTAACGAAGACAATAATAATTTTGAAAAAACTTTAGTTGAAGTTTGCAAAAAATTCCTTATTAGTAATTAAAAATAATCTTAAAATAAAAAAGATATGAAAAACAGTATTAATAAATAAATTAATACTGTTTTTTATTTATAAATTTACTAAGTATGGAAAATATAGATTATATAAGGATGGTGATAATTTGTTATTTGAAAATAAACATTTAATAATTAAGAGTATTGAAAGTAATAAACAAGATAAACTATATGACTTTTCTGTGGATATAAAAGACTTTTATACACCTAATATTAATATTAAATTTGATTATGAAAATCAAAAAATAGTATCTATAGGAATCGATGAAGATGAGGATGATAATGAACCGAAAAATCACGTTGCCTACAAGTTGATAGATTTATGTAAGCATGATTTATGTATTAAATTTAAATTTATGATTGATCATAATTAAAAAACCTATCTAAAATTAGATAGGTTTTTTTATTAAATTATTCTAAAACTCTTCTAGGAATTTTATATTTAATATCACTTTCAATTTCTTCTAAGGTTCTAGTATTTTTAGGATCAACAAACATACAAGTATAGCCATCTTCTCCAGCTCTACCAGTTCTACCTATACGATGAATATAATCTTCACTAGCTTCTGGTATATCATAGTTATAAATATGGGTTACACCAGTAATATCAAGACCCCTAGAGGCTACATCCGTAGCAATCAGATACTGAATATCAGCTTTTCTAAAAGATTTCATTATTCTCTCACGCTTAGATTGAGAAATATCACTATGTAATTTTTCACAATTATAGCCATCAATAGCAAGAGCCTCTTCTAAAGCATCAACTCTTCTTTTTGTTCTACAAAAAATAATTGCCATAAATGGATTATCTTCATTCAACACTTTACACAAAGCATCTTTTTTATGTCTATCTGTAGTTTCAACAACTTCCTGTCTAATACTGTCTAAAGTTATTTCTTTACTCTTTATTGTTATTTCGGCAGGATCTTTTGTATGTCTGAAAGCTAGTTTCTTTACATCAGAATCCATAGTTGCTGAAAAGCACAAAGTTTGTCTTTTTTTATTAGTTTCTTTTATAATGGCTTCCATCTCGTTCTTAAAGCCCATTAAAAGCATTTGGTCAGCTTCATCTATAACAAGTGTTTTTAACTTACTAAGATTTATAGAATCTCTATCTAAATGATCTAAAAGCCTACCAGGAGTAGCAATTACTAAATGAATACTTCTTTTTAATTTATTTAATTGAGATTTTATATCTTTTCCACCGTAAGCAGCTAATATATTTATTTCTTCAGCTTTATTCAATTTTTGAGCAGCTTCACTTATCTGAATAGCAAGTTCTCTAGTTGGGGTAATAATTAATCCTTGAATATTATTATCTTTTGGGTTAATATTCTCAAACATTGGTAATAAGAAGGCGAAAGTTTTACCTGTACCAGTTTGAGATTGAGCAATTATATCTTTTTTATTTAAAATTAAAGGAATAGCTTCTTCTTGTATAGGTGTAGGAGTTTTTATTCCCATTTGACTTAACTCATTTACAAAGTCATTACCTATGCCTAATTCTTTAAAATTCATATTTACGACCTCTCTTTATAAATTTTACTTCTCTAAATTTTAAGCAACAAATGTACCTAAAGAAAAATTCCCATATGTTAGTTTAATATCATAGGAAAGATATATAGTGTGTAAAGAGAAGTTAATTTTATATATTTTTTATCTAATTTATAATATCACATTACAAGAATAAATCCTACGTCAATACAAATTAAATATTATTATTTTAATATTTAACCAAGAAGATACTCTTAATTCATAGAAAAACAAAATAATATTTTGAAAATTAATAAAAAAGGTTGAATTTTAGACTAATTTTTAGAATAGATTTAATTGTAAATTACAAGGAATTTCGTTGGAAATAAAGAAATTATCTTATATTGAAGGAAATAAATATGAATAGAGGTGTAATAAAATGGGATTATTTAAAACAAAATCACCAGATGATTGGAAAGTTAATTATATTAAAGAGTTTAATGAAATGAGAGATGCTTACGAAGAAAAATTAAGAGCAAAACAAATGGAAATAGAGAGTTTAAAAGAGGAGATTGAACATTTAAGATTATTAAGAAACAATCTGAAACCAAAAGAAAAACAAATTAAGGACTCAGATATTGAGCAAATAAAAGAACTAAGAAATGATGGACTTAGTTACAGAGAAATATCAAAAGAAACTTCATGGAGTAAGGCGACAGTTTGTAGAGTTTTAAATGGATTATATGACTAATTAAAGACTTAAATTATTATGATTTTATATTTCTATATATTACTAATACTGTGCTATAATGAATACTATACAAAATAAATTGTGGGTGATATGTTTGAATATAAAAGAAGATAGATATATTTCTAAAAATAAAGAATATGTTTTAGATGCTATTATTTTGCTGGTTATAGTACAGATTGCTAGGGTAATTATAAAATATATATTTTTAAGTCAGTTAAACTTCACATTGGAAAATGTTAATATTGCTAATATTATATCTATTATGTTAGTTGGCATAAGTCTTTCTCTTATTTTGAGGGGAAATGATTTATTCAATCCACCAGGACAAAGGCTGGTTAAGTTAAATAACAGATATGATAATAAATATATAAGATTAATATTAGGTGGGGCAGCTTTATGTGCCATATTTGTATCACCATATTTTTATGGTGGATATGTATCATCTAATTTAATAATACTTACATTAGCTTTAATAGCGCAACCTATATTTGAAGAAGTGATTTTTAGAGATTATGTATGGAACTATATTAGAAGTTTCCAAAAAGATGAAAAAAAAGTTTTAGTAATTGTAAGTTTGTTATCAGCTTTATTTAAAATAGGTTATTGGGACATAGTAAGTCAGAACTTAAGTGTAGTTGGTAGTTCATTTTTTACAATAGATATAATTATTTCGAAAGTATTCCTTGGCTTAATAATAGCCTTTATACTTGGAATAGTTAAAATAAAATATAAAGATATTTATTTATGTATATTTGTACATAGTTTGATAAATGTTTTTTTTGCAAGGTAAGTTTTTAATAAATATGGAATAACTAAAATGACTTGATAAAATAATAAGTAAAAGGAAGATCATGATTGTGAGTTCACTTATACTTATAGATTTCTTATAATAATAAAATAAATAAGAAACTATTGAAATATCTACATAAATTAGATATTATTAGAGAGCTCATAAGCTCTCTTTTTTAAATTGAATAAGAAAGGAAGAAAATTATGGACAACTTAAAGAATTATAGAGATGAGATAGATGAAATAGATAAGCAGATAACTGAATTATTTGAAAGACGTATGGATATATCAAAAGAAATATCAAGATGCAAAAAAGAGCAAGAAATAGGAATTTTAAATGCTAAGAGAGAAGAAGAAGTTATTCAAAAAAATTTATCTTATTTAAAAAACAAGGATTATAGATTTGTATTAGAAGGATTTTTTAGAAATCTAATGAATTTAAGCAAACTGATACAAAATGAAGAAAATCACCGCTAAATAGAGGGAGGCAAACTATGATTGTAGTAATGGACAAAAACTACACTAGTGACGATATAAATCAAGTAGTAAATTATATAACAAATAAAAATTTAGGAGTTAATGTCTCAAAAGGAAAACACAACTGTGTTATAGGAATATTAGGAGATACATCAGAATCTGATTTAGAAAAAGTTAAAGCTTTAAAATGTGTATCAAAATTATTAAAGGTTCAAGAACCATATAAAAAAGCAAATAGATTATTCCATCCAGAAGATACTATTGTAAATATAAATGGTAATAAAATTGGAGATAAACACCTTGGAATAATAGCTGGACCTTGTGCTGTGGAAAGTGAAGAGCAAATTGTTGAGATTGCAAGAAAAGTAAAAAAAAGTGGAGCCAACTTTTTAAGAGGAGGAGCTTTTAAGCCAAGAACCTCTCCATATAGTTTCCAAGGATTAGAACTAGATGGACTTAAATTAATGGAAATTGCAAAGAAGGAAACAGGCCTTCCTATTATATCTGAGCTTATGTCAATTAGCTATTTAGATGAATTCATGAATACTGTTGATGTAATACAAATTGGTGCAAGAAATATGCAAAACTATGATTTATTAAAACAAGTAGGAAAAACTGACAAGCCAGTAATATTAAAAAGAGGGCTATCTTCAACAATAGAAGAATGGCTTCTTAGCGCAGAGCATATTATGGCAGGTGGAAATAAAAATATAATTTTATGTGAAAGAGGAATAAGGACTTTTGAAACTTATACTAGAAATACTTTAGATCTAAGTGCTATTCCTGTAGTAAAAAAACATTCACATTTACCAATAATAGTAGATCCAAGTCATGGAACAGGAAGTAGTGAATATGTGGAGTCTATGTCAAAAGCTGCTGTAGTTGCAGGATGTGACGGTCTTATGATAGAAGTTCATAATAACCCTCAAAAGGCTTTATCTGATGGACAACAATCAATAACACCAGAACAATTTGATAAACTTATGAAAAAAATAAAAATACTATCTAGTTTAGAAGGTTAAATATAAAAAAAGGAGCGTATGCTCCTTTTTTATTGAAACTATTTACAACCTAATATAGATATTAAATCATTTGGAGCATTAATTATATAATCTGCACCTAAATCTTCTAATACATTTTTATCTCTAAATCCCCAAGAAACTCCTACAAAATCTATATTCGCATTTTTTGCTGTTTTAAAATCTACCTCACTATCACCAATATATAAGCACTTATCTTTAGACGAATCTAAGTCATTCATAGCTTTTAACACTGTATCAGGGTATGGTTTTTTTCTTCTTTCAGGAGATTTCCCTATTGCTACTTGAATATACTCTGAAAAATAATGGTCATTTAATTCTGTAACGCCATCTTGAAATTTATTAGATACAATTGCTGTTTTATATTTATTTTCTTTTAAATAATCAAGTAATTCAATTATTCCATCATAAGGTTTAGTCTTATTTCTTAGATTTTTAGAATAATACCTTTTGAAAATAAATAAACATTCTGCAAATTTATCATAAGAAGTTTTATCTGGTAGTGAAAGCTCAATTAATTTTTCAATACCATTTCCAATATAAGAACAAATCTCTTCCTTACTTCTAATGGGAAAGTTTAATTTTTCTAAAGCATAATTAACACTATCAGCTAAATCATCTAAAGAATTTAAAAGAGTGCCATCTAAATCAAAAATCAAAGTGTTGTAATTCATCATAAATCCCCTTATCTCTATTAAGTTATTATATACACCACGAATAAATTTTAATGTGGTATTTTTACTAATTTATTTCTAATATAATTTTACATTTTAATTATTAAGATAAATAATTTATCACTAATATTAAATAATATTAAAAACAAGTATTATTTTAGGAGTGAAAAATGAAAAATAAAAGGAAAATAATTAGTATTTTATTGTCTATTATTATTATAATATTTTTTCCTGTATTGTCTATTTCAAAAGAAAATAAAAATTGCTTTTTGAACTATGGCAAAGAACAGATATCATTAGAATATTTCTCAGAAATATGCTTAACGCCAGGGGAAAATGAGAGCATGCTTAATTTTTCTTGGTATAGCAAATATTCTCATGGAACAAGCAAAATAAAAATTTGGGAAAAGGGTGCAAAAGAAAGAATATTTGAGGGAGAAAGTATTGATATAGGGAATGGATTTATAAGTAATAAGGTGACTGTTACAAACCTAAAAGCCAATACAACTTATATTTATTCATATGAGTGTGATGGACTATGGAGCCAACCATTAGAGTATAAAACACAAGATTTTCAAAATTATACTTTTGTATTTATGGCAGATCCACAAATTGGAGCTTCATCAAAAAAAATGAAATCTAATGAAGATGGAGTAGAAAAGGATGCCTATAATTGGAATAAAGTTATAAAAAAATCAGTAGATAAAAGTAATAATCCTAGCTTTATAGTATGTGGTGGAGATGTAACTAATGCAACAGAAGATAGTTATGATTTATCCAAAACTTATAAAAGTAATTTAGAATACTCTGGTTTTTTATCACCTAGTTATTTGCGACATATACCAATAGCAAATGCCATTGGAAACCACGACAAAGATAATGAGAACTTTTGTAATCACTTTAATATGCCAAACTTAACTAATTTAGGAGAAACTATAGCAGGAGGGGATTACTACTTTACCTATGGAAACACTTTATATTTATTTGTCAATACAAATAACTTAAATATATCCCAGCATAAAAAATTTATCGATGAAGCTGTAGAAGAAAATAAAGATATGAAATGGAAAGTTGCAGTATTTCATCATGATATTTATGGTGGTGGACAACATGAGGATGATAAGGATATAAAAATATTAAGAAGTGAAATGCCCCCAATATTAGAAGATAGTAAAATTGATTTAGTTTTATGCGGTCATGATCATATATACTCTAGAACTTATCCACTGAAAAATAATGAAAAAATAATGGATTTTACAGTGGAAAGGCTGGAAAACTCAAAAGAAAAAGTAGATATAATAAAAAATAATGAAGGAATAACTTATATAACAGGAAGTTCTTCTACAGGAAGTAAGTTTTATAAACAAGACAAAAATAAAAGTAAGTATATAAAAAAAATTTATTCTGAAGAAATACCAACATACACTGTAATTGAAATTAAACAGGACTTAATAAATATAATTACTTACGAAGTAAATAGAGATAAACCTGTTGATAATAAAATAATTATACAAAAATAATTTATACAAATTTTGTTATTATATAATAATAAAATGAAATAATTAAGCTCCATTGTGGTGCGTTATTTGGACATGGTATATAATTATAAATATATTATATAAAATATATTTAAGGGGGTTCATATAATGAAAGAAAAAGTTGCAGAAGTGCTAGAAAAAGTCAGACCTGTTTTACAAAGAGATGGGGGAGACGTGGAATTAGTAGAAGTTAGTGATGATGGGGTTGTTTTGGTTAGACTAAAAGGGGCATGCTCTGGATGTCCAGGTGCTACTATGACTTTAAAAGCAGTTATAGAAAACCTATTAGTTAAAGAAGTTCCAGGAGTTACAAAAGTAGTAGGAGTATAAATTTTATTTATTATATACGAAAGGCACTCATTATTGAGTGTCTTTTATTGTGTTAAAATAATGATTTTAGTTATATTTTACAAAACTTGTATAAAGTAAGTAATTAATGTTAAAATATGGATTTGTATTTATATTTTCAAATATATGTTATATAATATATAATGCTTAAAAATCTAACAAAATTTGTAAATAACAAAAATTGTTTACTAATTGTATTTAATACATATGAAGGATTTCTGTATAAATATTAAAAATAAATCAAAAAATAAGTTAAAACACAAATAAGACATTTTTAACTTACAACTTAGTGGAGGAATACTTATGAAAAATATATTTAAAATATTTCGAGATGATTTAAAAGATATATCTACGAATATGGCGTTAATAATTGTGCTAATAGCACTTGCAGTATTACCATCTTTATATGCTTGGTTCAATATAAAGGCTTCTTGGGATCCTTATGGTAATACATCTAATATATCAGTGGCAGTAGTTAACAACGATAAAGGAGCAACTTTATTCGAGAAAGATTTGAATGTTGGAGATAAATTAGTGGATGAGCTGAAAAATAACAACTCCTTAGGATGGAAATTTGTTGATGAAGAAGAAGCGAAGAAAGGTGTTGAGACAGGTAAATACTATGCTTCAATAGAAATTACACCAGACTTCTCTAAAAATATTATATCAGTATTAAGCAAGGACATACATAAAGCAGAAATCAAATATACAGTAAATGAAAAAATAAATGCAATTGCACCAAAGATAACAGATAAAGGGGCATCTACAATACAACTACAAGTTGATCAAAATGTTGTAAAAACAGCCAGTGAAGCAGTATTCACAACATTAAATGATTTGGGAATATCATTGGAAGAAAATCTTCCTATGCTTACAAAAATAGAAAATTCTTTAATTGAAGTTCAAGGCAAGTTTGGTAAAATAGATAATATTTTAAATACAGCTAGTGATGCGTCTAGCCAAATTGGTGAAATATCTAAATTACTTCAAAATGATATGCCTCAAATAGAATCAACATTAAAAAATTCTATTGATATATCTAAAGATGTAAAAGAGTTTTTACAAGGAACAAAATCTAGTATGAATGATATTGCTCCAACTATAAAAAATGATATAAAAATAATAAATGATATATCATCATCAGTAGCTAGCGGTGTAGGAGATTTGATAACAGCTATAGAAAAAGGATATGAAAATGCACCAGAGTTAGCAGATGGTCTTTATAACAAAGTTGATCACTTATTATCCATATCAACTAAACTATCAGACTTTTTAACTCAATTAGATAAAATAACACCTGATACATCTCTTCAAGGAACTATAGACTCTATTAATGAAATAAATAGTAAGCTTAATTCAGTGAAGGCATCTTTAGCAAAAGTTAAAGAACAAATAAATAATGGAGAAAAACCTTCATTAGATAACTTAAATGGAATTGTAACTGTGCTAAATGATGTGAATAAAATTACTAGTAACTTATTCAATAATTATGACACTAAAATAGCAGCTCCTCTTAATGAAATATTTAATAAGGGAATAACTGTATCTAGCGATGTTATATCATTATTAGAAAAAGCAGAAGATAAACTTCCTAAAATCAATAATATATTAGATACAGCAATTAATTTATCAGGAGATGCAGATGAGTCAATTGACTATATAAAGAAAAAAGTTCCAGAAGCAGAATCTGCGCTAAATAAATTAGTATCAGATTTATCTATAGTAAATAATAGTGAAGAAATGGATGATTTAATTAAATTCTTAAAAAATGATATAATTGAACAGTCTAATTTCTTAAAAGAGCCAGTAGAGCTAGTAACTAATTCACTATATCCAATGGCAAACTATGGTGCAGCAATGACGCCTTTCTATACAGTTCTTAGTCTTTGGGTTGGAGTTTTACTTTTAACTTCGCTTTTAACAACAGAAGTACATGGAAAATATAAGCCTTATCAAGTTTATTTTGGTAGAGGACTTACATTCTTATCAATAGCCTTATTACAAGCGCTAATTGTAAGTGCAGGGGATATATATTTCCTAGGGGTTACAGTAAATAACCCGGCTATATTTATATCACTATCATTGCTCATCAGCTTGGTGTTTACTTTTATAGTATACTCGCTGGTGTCTGTGTTTGGAAATATAGGAAAAGCTATGGCGGTTATTTTATTAGTAATACAGGTTGCTGGATCAGGAGGAACATTCCCTATACAAGTGACACCGAAGTTTTTCCAAAATGTTAATCCTTTCTTACCATTTACTTATGGAATATCAGCATTAAGAGAGGCAGTAGCAGGAATATACGAACCTAATTTAACTGGAGATATAATTGTACTTTTAGTTTTCTTAGCATTAGCTATAGTACTAAATGTTCTGCTAAAAGGACCTATTAATAAAATGTTACATAGGTTTACAAAGAGAATGGAAGAAAGTAGACTTACAGAACATTAAAATACTCTATAAATAAAGGATAAATTGACACAATCAATTTATCCTTTATTTTTTGTATGAAAAGAATTACTATTTTTAATATAAGAGGTTGAAAATAATTTAGTTAAAGAGGTGATGGAAATGAGAATAGGAACTTCTATATCAACTAAAAAATTAGATGATGCATGCATCAACGAGTACAAGATTCCTCTAATTCTTATGATGGAAAATGCCGTACTTTCAGCAATTAAACATTTAGATATAAATTTATATAATAATTATATAGTTGTTAGTGGCGTAGGAAATAATGGTGGGGACGGTCTTGGAATAGCGAGACAATTAAAAGCTAGAGGAAAAGAAGTAAAGGTATTTATAGTTGGAAATATAGAAAAAATCACACCATGTTCAAAAACTAATTTAGAAATTCTCAAAGCTATGAATATACCTTATATCATAATAGATACAAAGGACGAAAATATTAATCTTTTAAAAAAATTAGAAGCTGATATTAAAAATAGTCATGTATTAGTTGATTGTATTTTTGGTACTGGACTAGAACGAGAAATTAAGGGGATATTTAAAGATGTTATAAATGTTATAAATGAAAATAAAAACTTAGTTTATTCCATAGATGTGCCATCTGGAATAAATGCAACTACAGGCGAAATTTTAGGATCATGCATAAAAGCTGATAAAACTATATCATTTGAGTTTTATAAAAGAGGTTTTCTAAAATATGAAACAAAAAAATATGTTGGAAATGTAGTAGTAGAGCATATAGGTATACCAGAAGATATATTAAAAAAATATGATGATAATGAATATATTACTTCTATGAATTTTGTCAAAGATAATATAAAGGATAAAAATAAATTTAGTTTTAAAAGTGATTTTGGAAAGATTACGATTTTTGCAGGCTCAAAAGGATTTTCTGGAGCCGCATTCATAGCCAGTGAGGCTGCTATAAAAAGCGGTAGTGGACTAGTTACATTAGTTTGTGATGAGGATATTCAAGATATAATAAGTTCAAAATTAAGTGAAGGTATGACTGCAAATTATAAAGAAGAAGATCGAATAAATAAATTAATTAAAACTTCTAATGCCATAGGATTTGGTTGTGGCATGGGAGACAATGAGACAACGCTAGAAAGATTGCAATATGTTTTAAATAATAGTGATTGCCCAGTAGTAATTGATGCAGATGGTCTAAATGTGCTAAAAAATAATATAAGCATATTAAAAAAATATAAAAATAGAATTATAATAACACCTCATCTAGGTGAAATGTCTAGACTAACGGGCAAATCAATTTCATATATAAAAGGAAATAGACTAGATGTGGCAAAAGAATTTGCAAAGGAAAATAATATAATAGTTCTACTTAAAGGTTATGAAACCATTATTACAGACGGTAAAGTTACATATATAAATCCAACAGGTAATAGTGCCATGGCTAATGGAGGTATGGGTGATTGCTTACTTGGAATGATAACTTCCTTTGTTAGTCAAGGAATAGAAGTATTTGAGGCAGTAATATGTGCAGTCTATATACATGGCTATATAGGTGATATTTTGTCTAAAAAAATGTATACAGTGAATGCAACTCATATTATAGAAAAAATTCCTTCTATTATGAAAAAATTTAATATTGAAATTAATTTGTAACTATTACCAATACTTATATTGTTATACTAGTATAAAGTAAGTGAATTTCTAAATGGAGAAGAGGGATATGATGAATACAGTTTGGTTAATTGTTGCAGTAGCATTTGGAATAGCTGAATTAATGACAACAAGTTTAACTCTAGTATGGTTTAGTATAGGTGCTTTAATTTTAATGGTTCTAAGCACTTTTATAGAAAGCGTAATAATTCAAATTGCATTATTTGCGGCTATTTCAATTACTTTATTAGTCATATTTACAAAGTATTTTGTAGATAAAGATAAGACATTTAAATATAATACAAATTTACAAGGAATAGAGCAAAGAACAGGTGTAGTTAAAGTAGAAATACTTCCTTATACGACAGGTATTGTAACATTGACAGGAGAAGATTGGACTGCAATATCAGAGAATAATGAAAAAATTGAAGTGGGACAGCTGGTTAAGGTAATAAGAATCGAGGGTGTTAAACTAGTTGTAAAACCTACTGATAATCAAGAGGAACAGTAAATAATAAAATTAACCATAAATTAATAAAAAGGAGAAGAGGGTATGATAAAATTAGTAGTCATAATACTAATAGTAGTAGTATTAAGTTTAAGTTGTGTAAAAGTTATTAAGCAATCAAAAGTTGGTATAGTAATGAGACTTGGAAAGTTCCACAAAAAAGCTGATACAGGTGTTCATTTCTTAATACCATTTTTAGATCGAATGGCATATGTAATTGATTTAAGAGAAAATGTTGTAGATTTTCCACCACAAGCAGTTATAACAAAAGATAATGTTACTATGCAAATAGATACTGTAGTTTATTTCCAAGTAACCGACCCTGTTAGATATGTATTTGAAATAGCAAATCCAATATCTGCTATAGAAAACTTAACTGCCACAACTCTTAGAAATATAATTGGTGAGTTGGATTTAGATGAGACTCTAACATCTAGAGATTTAATTAATACAAAGATGAGATCTATACTAGATGAAGCAACTGATAAATGGGGTATAAAAGTCAACAGAGTAGAACTTAAAAACATAATGCCACCACATGATATACAAGTTGCTATGGAAAAACAAATGAGGGCAGAAAGAGAAAGAAGAGAGTCAATACTTCAAGCAGAAGGAAATAAGGCATCATCTATACTTCAAGCAGAAGGAGAAAAGCAAGCAGCAATACTTAGAGCAGAAGCTAAAAAAGAAGCTATGGTTAGAGAGGCAGAAGGGGAAAAAGAATCCCGTATACTTAGGGCACAAGGTGAAGCTGAATCTATAAGACAAATTGCACAAGCTAATGCAGAAGGTGAAGCTGTTATAATTAAAAATGTATTCCAAGCAATGAAGGAATCTGATATTGATGATAATATGTTAGCACTTAAGTCTATGGAAGCTTTAGAAAAACTTGCAGAAAGTGATTCTACTAAACTTGTCCTTCCATCAGAAACAGTTAATTTCTTAGGTTCTTTTAAAGGAATTAAAGAAGTCTTAAGTAGCGATAAAAATAATAAATAATTAACTAAAATACTCTAAAGATACGCATCTTTAGAGTATTTTTTATTTGAAAAACTATACAATTAAAAAAATATATATGGAAATTTTTACTAAACCCATATACAATTAATCTTAAAAAATTTAATTGTTATGCCTAGTACGAATTATAATCTATATTAATTAAAGTAAATAATCTGTTAAATCAGTAATAAAAAAAGGGAGATTCATATTTTAATAGAAGTATAAGTATAATAAGATACACAAAATATTAGCATTTAGGGGGGATTAAAATTAAATATTTAGACATAATTACAAAAGAAAAAATAGACAATTTTACTTCTGGAAATTCTTTAGATAGCTATAAATTTCTTGGAAATCATAAAGTGGAGTATAAAGGGAAAGTTGGAAATTCCTTTGCTGTATGGGCGCCTAATGCAAAATCTGTATATTTAGTAGGGGATTTCAATGATTGGAATGAAGCATCTCATCCTTTAGAAAATGTGTATAACAGTGGTATTTGGTCAATATTTACTACTGATTTAGAGGAGGGAGATATTTATAAATACAATGTAATTGGATGTGATAATGTAAGTAGATTAAAATCAGATCCATATGGTACTTTTTCTGAATTGAGACCTGAAACAGCATCAATAGTGTATGAAGGAAAAGATTATGATTGGAAAGATGAAAAATATTTCGAAGAGAAGAATAAAAAGACACTTAATAATGAGCCTATGAATATATATGAGGTTCACCTTGGTTCTTGGAAGAGAAAATGGGATGGAGAGTTTTTCTCTTTTGAAGAATCATATGAAATGATTGATTATGTAAAAGATATGGGCTATACACATATAGAATTAATGCCCATAACAGAGCACCCCTTAGATATGAGTTGGGGATATCAGACAGTAGGATATTATGCAACTACAAGTAGACATGGTAAGCCTAATGAATTTAAAGCTTTTGTAGATAAATGTCATGAAAGTAATTTAGGAATTATATTAGATTTTGCATACAGTCACTTCTGCAAGGATATTCATGGTTTATATAGATTTGATGGATCACCACAATTTGAATATGCAGACCCTCTAAAGGCAGAAAATCTAGGCTGGGGAACAGTTCATTTTGATTTAGGAAAACCTGAGGTTAATAGTTTTTTGATATCAAATGTAATGTATTGGTTTAAAGAATTTCATGTGGATGGCATTAGAGTAGATGCCGTTAGTTCTATTTTATATTTGGATTATGATATAGGTGATTGGAGACCGAACCAATATGGAGGAAGAGAAAATATAGAAGGAATAGACTTTTTAAGACGATTAAATGAAGTTATATATGAAAATATAAAAAATCCATTAATTATAGCTGAAGAATCAACGTCATGGCCAATGGTAACTTCACCTACTTATTTAGGTGGATTAGGATTTAGCCATAAATGGAATATGGGATGGATGAATGATACTTTAAAATATATGGAGATGGATCCTATATACAGAAAGCATCATCATAATTTAATAACTTTTTCATTTATGTATGCATTTTCAGAAAACTTTATTTTACCACTTTCTCATGATGAAGTTGTTCATGGTAAAAAATCATTGTTGGATAAAATGTCGGGGGATGAATGGCAAAAATTTGCTAGTTTAAGATTATTATACTCTTATTACATGATACATCCAGGCAAAAAACTATTGTTTATGGGTGGAGAATTTGGTCAAGGGCTTGAATGGAGATATTCTTATGGCTTGGAGTGGCAGTTATTAGACAGAGAGCAACATGCTAAAACAAAGGCTTTTGTAAAGGACTTAAATTATTTTTATATATCTGAAAAGTCTTTATATGAGGTTGACAATTCTTATGAAGGGTTTGACTTTATTGATCCACATAATGAAGAAAAAAGTATAGTTACATTAATGAGAAAAGGTAAAGATGAAAAAGAATTTATCATAGCTATTTTAAACTTTACACCTGTTGTTTATTATGATTACAAGGTGGGGGTTCCTTATTTAGGTAAATATGAAGAAGTATTTAATAGCGATGATGAGAAATACTGGGGATCGAATCAAACTATGAAAAATGCTGAGTTATTTGCAGTTGATGAGAAATGGCATAATAAACCTTATTATGTAAAAATAAAAGTACCACCATTAGGGGCTACTTTTGTAAAACTTAAAATAAATTAATAAATTAATAGATTAATTGAACTTGAAAAGGGGGAATCTTAATGAAACAAGAGATGCTAGCAATGATTTTAGCTGGGGGGCAAGGATCAAGATTGGGTGTTTTTACAAAGAGGATAGCTAAGCCAGCAGTATCATTTGGGGGAAAGTATAGAATTATAGATTTTGTTTTAAGTAATTGTTCTAATTCGGGGATAGATACAGTTGGAGTGCTTACACAATACAGACCGAGAATATTAAACTCACATATTGGCATGGGAAGTCATTGGGATTTAGATAGAATAAATGGTGGAGTTTATATACTTCAACCGTATATGAGTGAAAAAGAAGGGCATTGGTTTAATGGTACAGCTAATGCAATATATAAAAATATGAACTTTATAGATGATTATGATCCAGAATATGTATTAATTTTATCGGGTGATCATATTTACAAAATGGATTACAGCAAAATGTTGGAGTTCCATAAGGAAAAGAAAGCAGAAGCTACAATAGCCGTTATAGAAGTTCCGTGGGATGAGGCAAGTAGATTTGGAATAATGAATGCAGACGATGATAAAAAAATATATGAATTTGAAGAAAAACCTAAAAATCCAAAAAGTAATTTAGCATCTATGGGCGTATATATATTCAATTGGAAAAAACTAAAAGAATATTTTTTACGAGCTAGAAAAACTAAAGAATGTTTTGATGATTTTGGAAAAGATGTAATTCCAACTATGCTAAAAGATAATCAAGAAATGTATGCATATCCTTTTGAAGGATATTGGAGAGATGTAGGTACTATACAAAGTTTATGGGAAGCAAATATGGACTTAATTAATACTCCAGAAGCTATAGATTTAAGCAATTCAAACTGGACAATATATACCAATACTATGGGTCTTCCACCACAATACATTGGTGAAAATGCCAGTGTAAAAGAAGCTTTAATAGCAGATGGTTGCTCCGTATTAGGAACAATCGAGAATACAGTTTTATCACATAAGGTTGAAATTGGGGAAGGAAGCATAATTAAAAATTCTGTAATAATGCCAAATGTTACTATAGGAAAAAATGTAATAATTGAAAAAGCAATGATAGCAGAAGGTGCAGTAATTAATGACAACGCAGTGATAAAAAGTGATGCAAATGAAATAAGTATTGTATCAGAGTATGAAGTAGTTAGTGCTAATGAAAAGGTTGAAGCTTAAAAGGGGGAGAATATTATGAAAAATCAATGTATGGGATTAATTAATCTTGATAAAAAAGGCAATCCAAATATAAATATATTAAATTATGCAAGGCCATTAGCATCTACTCCAATTGCAGGTAGATATAGAATTATAGATTTTGTTTTGTCTAACATGGTAAATTCAGATATTACTAATGTTGGAATTTATGCTAAAGAAAAATACAGATCCTTAACAGACCACTTGGGGAGTGGTAAGGACTGGGATTTAAGCAGAAAGAAAGGCGGGCTTTATATTTTTAGCCCAGAAAATACAAAGCATAACAATAATTATGGTTTTAGAACCGGAGATGTGTACTCTATATTAGCAAATATAGATTATATAGAAAGAAGTAAAGAAGAGTATATACTTATTGCACCAGGATATATGTTATGTAGTATGGATTATAAAGAAGCGCTTAAATATCATAAACAATCAAAAAATGATATTACTGTTATATATAAACATGTAACAAATGCAGATGAGGATTTTTTAGGCTGTAGGACATTAAATATGGATAGTAATGATAGAGTTTTAAACATAGGTGGAAATATAGGAGCTTTTCCTAGCGCCAATATATCTATGGAAACTTATATTATGAAAAGAACAGATTTTATTAAATGTATATATAAAATAGCAAGTTTAGGAACGCACTCATATTTTGAAGACTATATTAAAAGAGAAATTTCGAATATACAAGTTGGGGGATTCGAATTTGAAAATTATTTGAAGTGTATAAATTCGATTCAAAGTTATGCTGAGGCAAGCAAAGAAATATTAAAAAAGGATGTATCATCAGAATTATTCAACTTAGAAAGAAAAATATTTACTAAGGATAAAAGTCAAGCACCAACCATATATATGAAAAATGCTGAAGTAAAAAATTCCTTTGTGGCTACAGGCTGTAAAATTGATGGAACTGTTGAAAACTGTACATTATTTAGAAAAGTTGAAGTAGGAAGAGGAGCAATACTAAGAAACTGTGTAATAATGCAAAATTGCAAAATAGAGCCAGGAGTAGTTTTAGAAAATGTTATATTTGATAAAAATATTATCATCTCAAAGGGAAAAGAATTAAAAGGAGATAAGGACTACCCTATGGTCATAGAAAAGAATCAGAAGCTTTAGCAGTAAAAAGGGGGAAAATGAATGAAGATACTTTATGTGACGTCAGAATGCTGGCCATTTGTAAAAACAGGAGGATTAGGGGATGTGTCCTATGCACTTCCTAAGGCTATAAAAAAGGAAGGTGCTGACGTAAGAGTTATAATGCCAAAGTATTCTACAATACCAACATATTTAAAAGATAAATTTAAACCAGTTGCAGAATTTAGTGTAAAAGTAGGGTGGAGAAATCAATATTGTGGCATAGAAACTATGGAGTTGGATGGAGTGACATTTTACTTTATAGACAATGAATTTTATTTTAAGAGATCTGATGAACCAAGTATATATGGACATGGTGATGATCCAGAAAGATTTGCATTCTTTAGTAATGCAGTATTATCATCCATGGAAAAATTGAACTTTTATCCAGATGTTATGAATTTAAATGATTGGCATACAGGAATGATTCCTTTATTACTTAAAGAAGATTACGGGCATCTAAAGAAATATAAAAATATAAAAACTGTTTATACTATACACAATTTACAGTATCAAGGAATATTTAATAAAGATATGCTGGGAAATGTTTTTGATATATCTTATGATTATTTTAATAATGGGGATATAGAGTTTTACGGAAAAGTTAATTTTATGAAGGCTGGAATCGTATTTGCCGATAAAGTCACAACTGTAAGTAAAACTTATGTAGAAGAAATACAGACACCTTTTTATGGAGAAGGACTAGAGGGCCTTTTAAAATCAAACTCTTATAAATTAGAAGGTATTTTAAATGGCATAGATTACGACTTAAATGACCCAGCTACAGATAAGGCCATATTTGAAAAATTTGATGTTAGTTGTATACATAAAAAACTACAAAATAAGATAAAGTTGCAAGAAATTCTAGGATTAGAAGCTGATGCTAATATTCCTTTAGTAGGTATAGTGTCTAGATTAACTTCACAGAAAGGTTTGGATTTAATTAATTATATGATGCCTGAAATTATGAGAGAAAATTTACAAATGGTTGTGCTTGGAACAGGTGAACATCAATATCAGTCTATGTTTAATTATTACAATTCAAATTTCAGTAATAAATTATCAGCAAGAATTACTTTTGATAGTGCTTTTGCACAACAAATTTATGCAGCATGTGATATTTTCTTAATGCCATCTTTATATGAGCCTTGTGGAATAGGTCAAATGCTTGCCATGAGATATGGAGCAATTCCAATAGTAAGAGAAACTGGCGGACTTAAAGATACTGTAACTCCTTATAATCAATACACAGGAGAAGGAAACGGATTTAGTTTTAATAACTACAATGCTCACGAAATGTTTTTTACTCTTCAAAAAGCAATTACATTGTATCAAGATAAAAGTATTTGGAATAATCTAATTATAAATGCAATGAATACAGATAATAGTTGGAAGAAATCAGCTCAAGACTATATGAGAATATTTAATGAATTAATAAGCTAAAGGGGCGATTTGATGATTACAATAAATAAAAAGCGATTTAAAGAACATTTCAGAAGAAAAATGAACAACTTATACGCTCAAACCCTTGAAGAAGCAAGTAACGAAGAACTTTTTAATGTGCTGTGTTATGTTATAAAAGATATGATTTCAAAAGACTGGGAAGGCAGTAGGATATATCAAGAAAAGGCAGTATTTTATTTTTCCATAGAATTTTTATTAGGAAGACAATTAAAATCAAATTTATTAAATCTTGGGTTTGAAGATACTATAAGGCAAGGTTTAAATGAATTGGGAATAGACTTAGATGAGATAGTTGAATCAGAACCAGATCCAGCATTAGGAAATGGAGGGTTGGGAAGATTAGCAGCTTGTTTTCTTGATTCCATGGCTTCTGTGGGAATAAGTGGACACGGATATGGAATAAGATATAAATACGGATTGTTTGAGCAGAAGTTTGTAAACAATTCTCAAGTAGAAGTCCCAGATAACTGGCTTATAAATAGTTCTTATTCTTGGGAAACAGTTAGACCTAATAGGGCATTATTAGTAAAATATGAAGGAAAAATTAATATGGAGAAAGATGATGAAGATAATCTTAAAGTTACTCATAAAGATTATATTCCAGTAATGGCAATGCCTTATGACATACCTATAATTGGTTATGGAAATGAATGTATAAACACGCTTAGAATATGGAAAAGTGAGATACCAACAAGAGATTTTGGAAAATCATCTTCATATGCTAAAAATCAAGCTGCTAGTTATGAAGATGCACTAAAATATAAATATTATGCAGAAGAAATTTCTCAAACTTTATATCCAAATGATTCAAACTATGCAGGGCAACTATTAAGACTAAAACAAGAATATTTCTTTGTCAGCGCAGGAATTCAAGATATATTTAGAAAATGTAGAAGATATAAAATTACAACACAAGATTTACCTAATAAAATTGCTATTCATATAAATGATACTCATCCAGCGTTGTGTATACCAGAAATGATGAGAATATTATTAGATGAAGAAGGATTATCCTGGGATGAATCATGGAACATAACTATTAAAGTAATGTCTTATACAAACCACACAATATTATGTGAGGCAATGGAAAGATGGTCAGAAGATATTATGAAAAAACTTCTACCGAGAATGTATATGATAATTGAAGAAATCAATAAAAGATATGTTAATGATTTAAGAAAAAAAGGCTATAGTGAAGAGAAAGTTAAAAGAATGGCTATTATGTATGATGGTGAAATTAGAATGGCTAATTTATGCATAGTATCAAGCTATAGTATAAATGGAGTAGCACAACTTCATACTAAATTGCTAAAAGAAGAAGTCCTAAATGATTTTTATGAAGAAGAATCATATAAATTTAATAATAAGACAAACGGCATCGCTCACAGAAGATGGCTTATAAGTTCCAATCCTGAACTAGCGAATTTAATAACAAAATTAATTGGAAATAAGTGGATAAAAGATACATCTCATTTGAAGGAATTAGAAAAATTTGTGGATGATGAAAATGTATTGAATAGATTAGAAGAGATAAAATTTAATAATAAGGTAAAACTTGCTAATTATATAAAAGAAAATAATAACATAACGATAGACCCTAACTCCATATTTGATGTACAAGTAAAAAGACTTCATGCTTATAAAAGACAACTTATGAATATTTTACATGTACTTTGCTTGTATCATGAAATATTGGATAATGTGGATCTTGAATTAGATATTCAACCACGAACTTTTATATTTGGAGCCAAGGCAGCACCAGGATATTATTTAGCAAAATGTATAATAAAACTAATAAATTGCGTTGCTAATTTAGTAAACAATGATCCTAGAGTAAAAGGCAAAATCAAAGTTGTATTTATAGAAAACTATGGGGTATCACTAGCAGAAAAAATTATACCAGCAGCAAATGTAAGTGAACAAATTTCAACGACTACAAAGGAAGCATCGGGAACTAGTAATATGAAGTTTATGATGAATGGGGCATTAACACTGGCAACACTAGATGGGGCTAATGTAGAAATATATCAACAAGTAGGAAAAGAAAATATGTTTTTATTTGGACTTAGTGCTAAGCAGGTATTAGATTATAACAAATATGGTGGATATTCATCTAAAGACTTATATCATTCTAATAAGTTGCTAAAACGAGTTGTTGATGATTTAGTTAATGGGTTTATACCTGGTCTTGGAAAAGAAGGTAGGGAAATCTATGATGCATTAATAACTTATAATGATGAATATTTTGTTCTTAGAGATATTGATGAATATGCTGATGCACAACAAAGAATAAGTAATCTTTATAAGGATAAAATTAAGTGGAATAAGATGTCTCTTATAAATATTGCAAACTCTGGAATTTTCTCTAGTGATAGAACTATAAATGAATATATAGAGGATATTTGGTTTAAAGGGTGTGATGAGGATGTGCAGAACAATATCATTTAACTCCTGGAATGAATATTTTAAGGCTCCTTTTGGAGCCTTAGATGTTAACCAAGGAGCTGATATTAGGGTTAATACTAATGAAGAAGTATACAGTATTTGTTTAGTAATAACAAAAGAAGATGAAAATTTAAATAGTAAAGAAATAAGACGAATTCCATTAGTAAGAAAAGAAGAAAATATATATGAATGTAAAATAGAGCCATTATTAGTTCCAGCAGTATATTATTATTATTTTGAAGTAGAAGTCATGCGAAATGGATATAATCAAAAGATATTTTATGGAAAAGTTAAACAAAATGGTGAATCTTGTGAATATGATTTTGATAATCTAATTAAATATCAATTAACCGTTTATGAAGAAAGTGAAGTTCCAGCTTGGTTTAAAGAAGGTGTTTTATATCATATATTCGTAGATAGATTTAATAATGGTAATAAAACTGGTAAGCCAAGTAATCCAAAGAAAAATAGCTTTATATATGCTAACTGGGAAGATGATCCTATGTATATAAAAGACGAGAATGGAGACATAATAAGATGGGATTTTTATGGTGGTAACCTTAAGGGAATTATTAACAAATTGAGATACCTTAAGAAACTTGGAATAAGTATTATATATCTAAGTCCAGTTTTTGAATCATCTAGTAATCATAAATACAATACAGGAGATTATAAAAAGATTGACCCTATGTTTGGTGATGAGGATATATTTGAAGAATTAATAGAAAAAGCCAATGCAAAGGAAATATCTATAATACTTGATGGTGTATTTAGTCATACAGGAGCGGATAGTATTTATTTTAATAAGTTTAACAACTATCATAGTAAAGGTGCCTATGATAATGTGGATTCTCCATATAGAAGTTGGTATGCTTTTGACGATTCAAAGGTTGGTTACAAATGTTGGTGGGGAATTAAAGACTTGCCGAATGTAGATGAGTTAGAACATTCATATATGGGCTACATAATTAAAGATGAAGAAAGTGTCTTGAATAAATGGACGAAAATGGGAGTCAAAGGATGGAGACTAGATGTAGTGGATGAACTACCTGATGAGTTTGTAACGGAATTTAAAAAGGAGTTAAAAAATTCCGAAACCGATTCTGTTTTAATTGGAGAAGTATGGGAAGATGCCTCTAATAAAATAAGTTATGGACAACGTAGAAAGTATCTTTTGGGGAAACAGTTGGATTCAGCCATGGGATATCCGTTTAGAAAGGGAATGCTATCTTTTTTAAAAGGAGAAATAGCTTCATATGAACTTAATGATTTGTATATGGAAATGAAAGAAAACTATCCACCAGAGGCATTCAAATCAAACCTGAATTTATTAGGGACTCATGATGTAAGAAGGGTTAAAACAGAGCTTAATAATGATAAAGAGATGGTTAAACTTGCAGTATTAGCGCAGATGACTTTTGAAGGAGTACCATACATTTACTATGGCGATGAAGCAGGTCTTGAAGGAGATAAAGATCCAGACAACAGAAGAACTTATCCTTGGAAAAATGAAGATAGTGAGATGATAGATTTTTATAGAAACTCTATTCAAACTAGACATAGAGTTAAGCCTTTATTAAATGGCGAGACTAATTTTATTTATACTAGTGACAATGATGTTTTTGCTTACGAAAGATTTCTTCGTGAAAATGAGGAAGATAATTGCTTAATAGTTATAAATAGAAGTGATAATTATAAGCATATAGATTTTGATTTTGAGTATGATTTATTAGATGAAATAGGAATAAAATATACTCCTGGTGACTATGGAGTTACTTTAGAAAAAGAAAATGGAAAATTTGTGGTAGATATTGGACCAAAATCTTTTATGATGTTTAAAATGAAAAGTATTCAAGAGTAAGTATTTGAACAAGCATATAAAAAATGTGTAGACTATTGATAATCTACACATTTTTTATAATTAAAATGGAATTTCACTTTCAGACATTTCACCATCAAAAACTTCATCTGTAAAGATTTCTTCATTATTTAAGGTATTTTCAGTTTTATTGATTTGTTTAGAATCTACAAATCTAAACAAGTCGCAGTTGACTGTAATAGATTTTCTATTTTCTCCGCTTGGAGATAAGTATTTATCTACTTTAACTTTTCCCTCAATATAAACTAACCTACCTTTAGTTATATATTCGCTAAAAACTTCTGCTTGTCTATTCCATATTTCACAATTAATAAAGTCAGTATCGTGTTCTCCTTGAGCATTTTTATAACTTCTATCAACTGCCAATGAAAATTTAGTTACAGGTATATTTTTTTCACCTACATATTTCAAATCTGGATCTTGACATAATCTTCCTACTAATATGACCTTATTCATTTAAAAACCTCCATGTTTTTATGTGATTGTAAATTTTAATAAAATTATAGACAAACATAAGTTCGAATATACATATCTAGGAGAAAAAATTATTTTTTTTGGATAAGGAAAAAAATGTAAAAAAGTGATATAATTAAAATAATGATGAGTCTTAAAGTCTATGTTAATTTAATAGAGAATTAAAAATGAGGGGTTTTATTATGAAAAAAGATATTTATAGAAGTATAATAAGAAATAGTAAAATAGCTTACTTAATAATAAATTGTAAAATGAATGATCATAATAAATATATTGGCATAGAAGTATTAGAACAAAATAAAGAATTTGAAAAAATTTTTAAGCTATTAACAGAAAATAATGTATTTGAGAAGGAAGTTACAGAATTAATAGTAAATAATTGGATAAAAAATATGTTTAAGACGAATGAATTTGATCAACTTGTAAGAGACATAATTAAAAATGATCATAGAAAAATAGAGTATACTGTTGAATTAAATAATAAAAATGTAATTATGGACATATATTACTTAGAAGATTATTTTATAGTAGTATATTCAATCAATTATAATATGAGTTATGATGAAGAAGATCTTATAATATATAATTGGTCAAAAGATTTAAACGGAGTATATATTGATATAGGTGGAAGCTGTAATAATACGAAATCAAACAATGAAAACACGATTATGGGTAAAAGAGATTTAGATTTATGGGAAGCATCTGAGATTAGAAAATTTAGACAGCAAGAAAATAATGTAATATCAAATAGAAATGTAAAAACTTTTTACCAAACATTAAGAAAAGAAGATGGCAATAAAATCTATTTAGAATCAACTATATGGCCTATAATAGATAATAATGATAGTATAATAGGAACAAGGGGCTTTAGTATAGAAATTAATGATAAGCTAGTTTTCGAAAAAAGTTTAGAACAAAATGAAGAGAATTTTAGAGAGATAACTAAGTATTCTGACTCTGTATTTATTATTAGAGATAAGGAAAGAGCAACGTATGTCAGTCCTGCTTTTAGAAATGTATTTGAAGATAGTCCAGAAGATTTATATAAGGACTTTAATAAGTTAGATAAGTATTTTAAGAGAGTAGAATGGAATGATTATAATATAGATTATGAATTTGATTTTGACCAATGTAATGAAGGAACTAGAAAAGTAAAATTAGATAATGGAAAAGAAAAATGGATTTGGTATAAATTTCTGCCAATAAAGGATTCTAAAGGTAATATATCAAAAAGAGTAGGAATCTTAACTGATGTAACAGAAAAAAAGAAAATAGAAGAAGAAAAAAATCAACTTAAATTAGACTTTTTTGCAAATTTATCTCATGAGTTAAGAACGCCAATCAATCTTATATCAAGCACAATTCAACTTATCAAATTAAATTTAACAAAATTATCACCACAAGACGCTAATAAGTTTTATAAATATATGGATATTATGGAAATGAATAGCCTAAGACTTGTGAGGCTTATAAATAATTTATTAGACTCGACACGAGTTGAGGCCGGATTTATAAGTTTTAATCCAATTAATGCAGATATAGTAGGATTTATAGAAGATATATGCGAATCTATTGTGGAATTTACAGAATTTAATAGTATGCACTTAATTTTTGATACAAATGTAGAAGAAGAAGTAGTACTATTTGATCCAGACATCATAGAAAGAACCATGCTTAATTTATTATCAAATGCAGTTAAATTTAATAAAAAAAATGGGAATATATACGTTAACTTATATATTAAAGATGATAAAGTTAAGATTAGTGTAAAAGATGAAGGAATAGGAATACCAAAGGAAAAGGCTAATTGTATATTTGAAAGGTTTGAACAGGTTGAAAGCAAGAACAGAGTAGAAAAACAAGGAAGTGGCATAGGACTATATTTGGTGAAATCTTTGGTAAACTTACATGGAGGAAGTATTAAAGTAAATAGTAAGGTTAATCAAGGTAGTGAATTTATGGTAGTTATACCTAAACAATTATTAAATAGTGGTGAGGAATTTATTTTACAAAAAAATGAAGAAGTTAGATATAGTAGAGCCAATATAGAGTTTTCAGATATATAAAGGGTAAACACATTATTAATTAAAAATTGATAATGTGTTTATTTTTTTTCATCAGTGTGCTTTATAACTAATCTCATTAAAAAAAATACTGGAATAGTTGAGAAAATAGGAGCAATTATAGGCGCTATAGCTTTACTTAATCCGAATATATTAACAAATGATAATATAACCCCTAGATTTAGAGCATATTCAAATATATACACTAAGAAACTTAGTAAGTATTTCTTTAAAGAATATTCTTGCTCTTTAAATGTGAATCTAGAGTTTAAATAATAAGATGCACTAATACTTATAACACTTGTAATGGTGTATGCAATTAAATAATCGATTTTGAAAACTAGATATAGTGTTAAGTAAAATATCTGAGCAACTACAAAATTTGCAGTACCTATAATATTGAATTTTATATATTCCATAATTTTATCTTTATATAGTTTAAACGTTTCTACAATTGTATTTTTTATGACTAACACATCCTTTTAAAAAGTAATTATTTATATTCTATATCATTATTATGTTCATTGACAAAATAAATATAAAGAACTATATTTATTTTGTAGATACATCCATTATTAGGGGGGAAAATAGAAATGTCAAGTTGTAACTCATGTCCATCAAATGGATCTTGTAATAAAGAGCAATCAAGTTGTTCAGTGGTTAATAATCCACTAAATAAAATTAATAAAATTATAGGTGTTATGAGTGGTAAAGGTGGAGTAGGAAAATCTACAGTATCAGCACTTATAGCAAAAAATTTAGCTAAACAAGGATATAAAGTAGGTGTATTAGATGCAGATATAACAGGCCCTAGTATACCAAGACTTTTAGGTGTAGATAAGCAAAGAGCAAGAGCAACAGAGGAGTTTATATATCCAGCAGTAACAGCAGATGGAATAAAAGTAATGTCTCTAAACTTATTAATAGAAAATGAAGAAGAACCTGTTATTTGGAGAGGTGCAATGGTTTCTAATGCAGTAAAACAATTTTATACAGATGTTTTATGGGAAGAATTAGACTACCTTATAATAGATATGCCTCCAGGAACAGGAGATGTAGCTTTAACAGTTATGCAATCCATTCCTATAAACGGTATAGTAATGGTTACAATACCTCAGGATATGGTATCAATGATAGTTACAAAGGCTGTTCATATGGTACAAAAGTTAGATATAGATGTTATAGGTGTAGTTGAAAATATGAGCTATATAACATGTCCAGACTGTGGTAAAAAGATTCAAATATTTAATGGAGAAAATAATAGAAAATTCCTTGATGATATGAATTTGGATCTTTTAGGACAATTACCAATGAATTCTGGAATAGGAAACGTATCTATAGGAATTTATAATGATGGCGATGAAGAAGTAGAAGGATTATCCAATCCTATAGTAATAAATATGATTAAGTCATTAGAAGAAAAAGAAAAAGAGGTCTCAGGGGCATTTTAGTTAAAAATAGGGAGTGAACAAATGAAATTAGGAGATATTTTTGTGTTTAGTATTGATTTAGTTTTATTTACATATTTTACTGAAATCGCGCTAAATACTACAAGTATGACAATTAGGATAGTAGCATGCTTTGCTATGACAGCTGAAATATTCTTTATGAGGCAACATCTAAAAATGATGAAGCTATCTGCCCAAAAAAGAGATGATTAAAAAATACACAGTTCAATATATTGAACTGTGTATTTTTTTTTAGATTATATAAAACCTATTGACATTCCAGTTAATGGAAGGTTTATTATGATATTAGAGAATATTATGAATATAAAAATAGTGAAATAAAATGGGGGGAATAAAATGAAATTAAGTATGGTTGCAGACCACGCAAGATGGCCCAGAGAAAATGACATTATATTTAACTTATCTGAAAGAGCTCAAAAGGCAGAACAAAATATAGGCAAAGAAAACGTTATCAATGCTACTATAGGTGCATTGATGGATGATGATGGAAAGCTAATAACAATGAATAGTGTTTTTGAACAATTAAAATCATTGCCTAACAATGAAATATCTGCTTACGCTTCTATTGCAGGACAAGATGACTATAAAGAGGCTGTAAAAAAAGTTTGTTTTCAAGGTAATGATCCAGATGGTTATGTAAGAGTTGTAGCTTCGCCAGGTGGAAGTGGTGCTATTAAATTAGCAATGTGGAACTATACTAATCCCAAAGATGTAATTTTGACTTCTGATTGGTACTGGAGTCCTTATGGAATTATAGGAGAGGAAGCTGGAAGAGGAGTTGCAAATTATAAATTATTTAATGATGAAGGAAAATTCAATATTGAATCTTTTAAATCTAAATTTAAAGAAATTATAGATAAACAAGGAAATATATTTACGATAATTAATACTCCTGGTCATAATCCAACAGGATATACTGTGTCTGATGATGAGTGGGATGAAATATTAGATTTTGTAAAAGAAGTTGCAAATGATGAAAGTAAAAAAATAGTTTTATTTATAGATGTTGCATATATAGATTTTGTTAAAGATGATATAGCAAGTAGAAAATTCTTTAAGAAATTTGGAAACTTGCCAGAGAATATATTATCAATAGTAGGCTTTAGTATGTCAAAAGGATTTACTGCTTATGGAATGAGAATGGGAGCAGCCATAGGAATATCTTCAAATGAAGATATGGCAGAAGAATTCTATTACTCACTAATGCATTCTTGTAGAGCTAATTGGTCTAATTGTAATAGAGGAGCCATGTCTATTCTTTCTCATTTAATTGCAGATGAGAAAAAGTATGCAGAATATAAAATTGAGAAAAATCAATATAAAGATATGCTTGTTAAGAGAGCAGAAGCTTTTGTTCAAGGCGCTAAAGAAGTAAATCTTGAGACACTTCCATATAGAGATGGATTTTTTGTAAGTATACCATGCAATAATCCAAAAGAAATTTGCGAAGCACTTACTAAAGAAAATCTTTATTTAGTTCCTTTAAAAATGGGATTAAGATTTGCAGTATGTGCAGTATCAGAGGAAAAGTGTAAAAAAGCTCCAAAGATTATAAAAGAAGTTTTTGAAAAAGTTAAGTCATTAGATACAACTTCAGTATAAAAAAACGTAAAAATAAGGGGGACTATTAACATGAAAAAATTAATGACAGGTAATGAGGCCATAGCTCGTGGAGCATATGAAGCTGGTGTAAAATATGCTTCAGCTTATCCTGGAACTCCAAGTACGGAGATATTAGAAAATATAGCTTTATATAAGGGTGATATTCTTGCAGAATGGGCACCAAATGAGAAAGTAGCAGTCGAGGCAGCAGCAGGAGCTTCAATAGCAGGAGCAAGAACTGTTGCATCTATGAAACATGTTGGTTTGAATGTGGCAGCTGATCCATTGTTTACTGTAGCATATACAGGTGTAACTGGAGGATTTGTAATAATTACAGCAGATGAGCCAGGACAACATTCATCACAAAATGAGCAAGATAATAGGAATTATGCTAGAGCAGCTAAAATTCCTATGTTTGAACCATCAACTAGCCAAGAAGCTAAAGATATGTTCAAGGAAGCATTTGAAATAAGTGAAAAATTTGATACGCCAGTTTTATATAGATTAACAACTAGACTATGTCATTCAAAGGGTATAGTTGAATGCAAAGATAGAAAAGAAGTTGGAATAAAAGAATATGTAAAAGACGCACCTAAATATGTTACAGTTCCTGCAAACTCAAGAGTATTAAGAGGAAAAGTAGAAGAAAGACTTCATAATTTAGAAAAATTCTCTAATGATACTGATCTTAACTCTATTGAATTAAATGATACTAAAGTAGGAATTATTGCATCTGGAATGTGTATAAATTTTGCAAAAGAAGTCTTCGGAAATGATGCATCTTATTTAAAACTAGGATTTACTTTCCCAATGCCAGATGAAAAAATAAAAGAGTTTGCATCTAAAGTAGAAAAAATTTATGTTATAGAAGAAAATGATGAGTTTATAGAAGAGCATGTTAAAGCTTTAGGAATAAGTTGTCATGGTAAAGATGTATTTCCAGCATATGGAGAAATGACACCAGATGTTATAAGAAAAGCTATATATGGAAAAACATTTGATCACTTAGAAACAAATGAAGAATTATTAGTTCCAAGACCACCAACATTCTGTGCTGGATGTCCACATAGAGGTTTATTCTATGAACTAGGAAAAAGAAAAGATGTAGTTATAACTGGAGATATAGGATGTTATACTCTAGGATTTGCACCACCATACAATGCAATGGACTGTGTAGTTTGCATGGGTGCGTCTTTAGGTTCAGGACATGGGGCACAACAAGTTTTCAACATGGTAGAAGGAAATAAGAAAAGAGTTGTAGGTGTACTTGGAGATTCAACATTCTTCCATACAGGAATAAATGGGCTTTTAGATATTATTTATAACAATGGTAATGCAATATCAATAATATTAGATAATAGAATTACAGGTATGACAGGACATCAAGAAAATCCAGGTTCAGGATTTAAATTACAAGGTGAGCCAACTAATGAAATAAGTATAGAAGCAGTAGTTAGAGCTTGTGGTGTAAAAAATTTAAGAGTAATAAATCCTAATGATTTAAAAGAAGTAAATGATACACTTGATTGGGCATTTGCAAATGAAGAGGCATCTGTAATAATTACAAGATGGCCATGTGCTCTTAAAAAATTCTCTAAAGAAGATATAGAAGAGTTTAATAAGCCGTTTACAGAAAAATGTGAAGTTTTAGAAGATTTATGTATAGGATGTAAAAAATGTACTAAGACAGGATGTCCTGCAATTTCATACAATAAAGAAGCTAAAAAATCTAAAATAGATAGAAACCAATGTTTAGGATGTGAAGTGTGTGCACAAGTATGTCCTAAAGAAGCAATAGTAAAGGAGGTAAAATAATATGACTAAAAGTATTATGTTAGTAGGTGTAGGTGGTCAAGGTACTATACTTGCAAGTAAGTTATTAACTATAGGATTAATGGAAGCTGGATACGATGTAAAGATGAGTGAAATACATGGTATGAGCCAAAGAGGCGGGTCAGTTTCTTCTCAAGTAAGATATAGTGAAGACAATGTTTATTCTCCTGTTATTGAAATTGGTGGAGCAGATATGATAGTTTCTTTTGAAAAAATGGAAGCTTTAAGATATTTAAAATATTTAAAACCAGAAGGAAAAGTAGTTGTAAATAATTATAGATTAAACTCAGTATCTACATTAGTAGGAAAATTTGAATACAAAGAAGAAGAAATAGATTCAGAATTAAAAAGATTAAATGCAAAAATTATAGATGCAGCAAAAAAAGCTGAAGAACTAGGAAATGCAAAAGTAATGAATGTTATATTATTAGGTTCTCTAGTAAAATCAATGAAACTAGAAAAAATCGACTGGGAAGATATTATAAGAAAAAATGTAAAAGAAAAGTTTATTGATTTAAATATAAAAGCTTTCCGCGTTGGTATGGACTTAGTAGAAGAAATAAGTAAAGCAACTGTTTAAATTTATTTAGCCATATAAACTCAAAAGCTATTATAAGTTTTTCTTATAATAGCTTTTGACATCTATCATGGTGAAAGATTATAATATAAAAAAATTATAAAAGGGGACAAAAATATGACTTATAGAGTTTTAGCCGTAAATCCTGGATCAACATCAACAAAATTTGCAGTATATGATGGAGAAAATCAAGTTTTTGCAAAAACATTAAATCATTCAGTAGAAGAGTTATCAAAGTTCAAGTCTATAATGGATCAGTTTGAAATGAGAAAAAATGAAATAGAAGAAGCTTTAAAAGAAAATAACATAGAGCTAAAAAGTATAAATGCAGTAGTAGGAAGATGTGGAGGATTACCACCAGTTAAATCAGGTGCATATTTAATAAATGAGGAAATGATAGATAGATTAAATAATAGACCTACATTAGATCATGCATCAAATTTAGGAGCTACAATTTCATACTCTATTGCCAATGAAATTGGGGTAAATTCATATATATATGATCCAGTTTGTGTAGATGAAAGTGGAGATATAGCAAAAGTATCTGGACTTAAGGGGTTGGATAGAGTTTGTCTAACTCATGCCTTAAATACTAGAGCTATGGCAATAAAATATGCAAAAATGAATAATAAAAATTATAAAGATTTAAATTTAATAGTAGCTCATTTAGGTGGGGGTATAAGCTTAAATGTTCATGAAAAAGGGAAAATAGTAGACTTTGTTTCTGATGAAGAAGGACCATTCTCACCAGAAAGAGCAGGAAGACTACCAGCAAAAATGTTAGTTGATTTATGTTACTCAGGAAAATATATTCACAAAGAAATGGTTAAAAATGTGAGAGGTAAAGGTGGAATAGTTTCATATTTAAATACTGTTGATGCTAGAGAAGTTGAAGAAAGAATAGCTAATGGTGATGAATATGCAAAATTAATATATGATGCCCTAGCTTTACAAGTAGCAAAATCTATAGGTGAACTTGCTACAGTTGTTAATGGTGATGTGGACGCAATAATTATAACTGGTGGAATAGCTTATTCGAAATATATGAGCGAATCAATAAGTAAGAGAATTAAGTTTATAGCACCAGTAGAAATATTAGCTGGAGAAAATGAATTAGAGGCTTTAGCTTTTGGTGCACTTAGAGTATTAGAAGGTGAAGAAGAAGCTACAATATACAGTGAAACTGATTTTATAAAAGCTTAGTAAGAAAATTTTATACGTGATTTAATTAACATAATTGGATATGCTCCTCTAATTTTATATAATATAAATATAATTAAAATTAGGGGAGTTGTTATATGAAGGATTTTTTTACCATAGGAGAAATATCTAAGCTATTTGACATAAATAAAAAAACATTAAGATATTACGATGAGATAGATTTATTTAAACCCAGTTTTGTTAATAAGGAGAATAAGTACAGGTATTATACATTAGACCAATTTCAATACTTAGAGACCATAAAGTATTTAAAAGAACTTGGACTTTCATTGGATAAAATAAAATATAATCTAAACAATGTGAGTACAGAAGATGTAATACGCTCCTTAGAGGAACAAAATAACTTTATTAATCAGAAAATAAGTGAATTGGAACTTATTAAACATAAGATTAATAATAAAATAATGCAAATTAAAGATTCAACAAGAGAAGACTTACTAGGAATTATTAGGGAAATAGATTTTGACGAAAGACAAGCTGTTAGATTAAGACACAGTATTAAAACTGATTATGATATTGAGCTTTCTCTTAGAAAGTTGACGAAGATGTCTGAAAATAAAATTTTTCTAACATATGGAGCAGTTGGAGTATCCATAGCTAGAGAAGATTTAATTCAGCAGGAATATGGAGAATATAAATCTATTTTTGTAATGATAGAAGAAGAAAAATATGATAAAAGCTTAATAAAAATATTTCCAAAAGGGACTTATGTTTGTATTAGGTTTAATGGTGTTCACAAAGATGCACCTCCATATTATGAAAAATTGAAGTCTTATATCAATAAGAAAGGTTATGAGATCTTAGATGACTCATTGGAGATGGAGCTAACAGATCCAAGTTTATCTTTAACACATGAAGAAGTAGTTATGGAACTACAAATTTTAGTTAAGAAATCTTAAATAAAGGGGAATAAGCATGATAAATAAATTAGAGGGCATATTACATCAATTAAGAGGAGACAAAAAAGTTGTATTGTCAGTGGCAGCAGCTCATGATGAAGAGGTTTTACTAGCTATTCAAAGTGCCGTAGAAAAGGATATAATAACTCCTATTTTAATTGGTGATGAAAATAAAATAAGAGAAATAAGTAAAGAAATAAATTTTGATTTAAATGGAATAAAAATAATACAAAAAGACACTATAGAGCAATGTGCAGAAACTGCTGTAAAATTAGTTTCTTCAAAAGAAGCAGATTTTGTGATGAAGGGATTGCTAGATACTTCAGTTATATTAAAAGCAGTTTTAAATAAAGAGTGGGGTCTTAGAACAGACAGCTTACTTAGTCATGTTATGGTTTATGAAATACCCACATATGATAAATTATTAGTAACTACAGATGGAGGCATGAATATAGCACCTGACTACGATCAAAAAGTTAAAATATTAAAAAATGCTATAGAAGCAACTAAGCCTTTAGGTTTAGAAGAAATAAAAGTTGCATGTTTAGCTGCAAAAGAAAAAATAAATCCTAAAATGCCAGCTACAGTTGATGCAAAAGCTTTACAAGAAGCTGGTGAAAGAGGAGAGTTTGGCGAAGGTGTAATAGTAGAAGGACCTTTAGCATTTGATTTGGCTGTATCTAAAGAAGCAGCAAAGATAAAAAGTTTTGAAAGTAGAGTAGCAGGAGAAACAGATATAATGTTAATGCCAACTATAGAAGTAGGTAACGGTATAGGAAAAACTTTAACATATTTTGCAGGCGGAAAATCTGCTGGAATAATAATGGGTGCAAAAGCTCCTATTGTTTTAGTTTCTAGAGCTGATAGTCATGAGTCGAAATTATACTCAATAGCTTATGGTGCCTTAATTGCAGGCCATAATAAATAAGGTAAAAAATTCTTTTTTAGTTTATGCTAAAAAAGAATTTTTTGGTTTTTAATATAATTAATAGGGGAGAATAGTATGAAAAAACTTAATCGTTGGATATATGCTGTTGTGGGTACCGTTGTTTTATTATTTGCAGGACTTATATATGCATGGAGTGTATTAGCTTCACCTATAGGTCAAGAATTTACAAATTGGTCGACAGCGCAATTATCATTAACTTTTACCATAGGTATGACCATGTTTTGTTTAGGTGGATTAGTTGGAGGCTTATTATCAAATAGAGTCAACGTAAAGTATAATGTTTGGGCATCAGCGATAATGTTCTTAATTGGATTTTATATATCTTCAAAAATAACTACCTTAATAGGATTATATATTGGATTTGGTATTTTAGCAGGATTTGCATCTGGCCTTGCTTATAATGCAGTAATGAGCACTATGTCAAAATGGTTTCCAGACAAACAAGGACTAATATCAGGAATTTTATTAATGGGATTTGGTATAGGAAGTTTTATTATAGGAAAGGTATATCAAGCATATACTCCAACAGAAATAGGAGGTTGGAGAAATTCATTTATGATATTTGGTATATTATTATTTATAGTAATTGGTATAGGTGGGTTTTTCTTTGTTAAGCCAGGTGATGATTTTATACCTCCAGAAAATAAGTCTAATACTGATAAAAAGAAAAATTTTGAGGATGGTATAGATGTTCATGCTTTTGTAATGATAAAAAGACCTGCTTTTTGGTTATTTTTTACTTGGGCAGTATTATTAAGTGGAGTAGGGCTAGCATTAATTTCTCAAGCTAAAGGTGTGGCTATGGAAGTAGGACCACAAGTAGACCCATCAACTATAGCAACTGTTGTTGGATTAATTTCTATATTTAATGGTATTGGTCGTGTAGTTTATGGAGGGATGTTTGATAAAATAGGAAGAAAGAAAACTATGTTTATAATTAATATAGTATTCTTTATATCTGTGGGAATTTTAATACTTGCGCTTATGAATAAAAGCTTCTTATTAATAGTACTTGGGTTTATGTGTTGTGGTTTTTCTTATGGAGGTATACCAACAACAAGTTCAGCTTTTGTAAATGCATTTTATGGGCCAACATATTATCCAATAAATTTTCCAATAGTTAATTTAAGTTTGATTGTTGCTTCTTTTGGAGGAACTATAGCAGGATATTTATATGATTCAAGTGGTTCTTATTTAACTACTTTTATATTAATGATAAGTGCTATAGCAATAGGCTTTATATGTTTTTTAGGGATAAAAAGACCATAAGAATATGTAAAAATTACACTAAACAATTATTAATTATTTATGATATAAACATAAAAAAATTACTGGAACAATTTATTCCAGTAATTTTTTATTTTAATTTACTTAATTATTATGTTAATTATACCTAGGTTCTCGAGCTTCGATGCCACTAAAAGCAGCCCAGATATAGAATATTAATCCTAAAACAGCCCGACCGAGAATTATACCACCTTCATAAGGCCTCCGACTCCATCTTTAAAAAGAGGTTGTATGTTTCAAGTTGAACCATTTACAAAAGATCCACCGATTAGAGCTAAACCAATTAGTGTAATTAACACAGTACATAAACCTTGTAAAAATGCTGCTGTTTTTACTCCGAAGTAATTTATGATAGTGATTATAATTGAATTTATTATACCAACCATAACCCATGTACCATAAACATCAAATCCAGTAATAGTGTACATATAACCTTTTACGTAATTTGGAAATAAATATTGTAAAACTGTTGGAAGTACCACTGTTTCAAAAGCTATTACAGATATGTATCCTAAGATGATAGCCCAAGTGCAGATAAAAGACGTATTTCTGCCCAATGCTCGATAACTAAAGACTTGCTCTCCACCGCACTTAGGCATAGCGGAGGTTAGTTCTGCGTATGCTTGCCCCACAAATAATACCATTATGCCACCTACAATAAATGCTAAGATAGCACCAAGAGTTCCGGATGTTTGTATCCATTCCCCTGATAAAACAACCCATCCCCAAACAATCATCGCTTCAAATACAAGTACAAAGGCGTCGGATTTATTCAGGACTTTATCAAACTTATCGTTTTTACTCATATAAAAATCCCCTAAAATTTTTAATACTTACTTTTTTAATTTTTTGATTGTTATAATAATATAATAACGTTTTTGGAAATAAATGTAAATTGGTTTTTTATATTTTGTTTAAAAAATATCATGCATAGATGCAACCTGAATTATAGTGTCAGAAATTTTTCTTTGTATTAATAAATAAGATATTTTATAATAAAAAGAGCGAACAATATGATTATAAAGGTTTTATATAATTTTAGAATAAGAAATAAGTTGAAATATTTATATATAAAGAGTTAGTATTGGAGGTTAAAATAATGAATAATAAAGATAAAGCAATAGGTGTTTTTGATTCAGGCTTAGGTGGGGTGAGCGTGCTAAAAGAATTAGTTAAAACTATGCCAAATGAGAAATTTTTATATTATGGTGATTCAGCAAATGCTCCATATGGAATAAAAACAAAAGAAGAAATAACTGAAAGATGTGTGGATATTATAGAGTTTTTCTTAAGTAAAGGTGTAAAGGCTATTGTTATAGCATGCAATACAGCAACTTCTGCAGCAGCAAATATACTTAGAGAAAAATATTCTGATTTACCAATCATAGGAATGGAACCAGCACTAAAGGTTGCTGCTGATGGGAAAGTCAACAATACTATAGTAGTAATGGCAACACCGCTTACATTAAAAGAAACTAAATTTAATGACTTAATGGCAAAATATAGTAATGATAATATTGTAATAAAAATGCCATGCCCAGAACTTGTAAATATAGTGGAGAATGACTTGTTAGATAATGAAGAGGTTGTTGAAAATCAACTAAAAACTTATTATAAAGACTTAAATATGAGTAACATTAATAGTGTTGTTTTAGGATGTACACACTTTGTATTCTATAAAGATTACATGGAAAAAATATTAAATAATAATATAAATATAGTTGATGGAAATTTAGGAACTACAAATCATTTAAAAGAAGTTTTAAGAGAAAAAGATGAATTAAGAGATGATAATGAAGAGGGAAGCGTTACAATTTATAACTCTTCAAATGATGAAAGATTTATAAAATTATCAGAAAAGCTATTAAATATATAAAAAACAAAGTATTTAATACTTTGTTTTTTTATATATTTTTTATTCACATGTCTCAAACTGTAAAATTACCTTAAATAAATCACCATCTATATTTAAATCCATGGTTCCATTTTGCGTATTAACAATACTTTGAGTAATAGACAGACCAAGGCCTGAACCTTCAGTATTTCTAGAAGAATCACCACGTCTGAATCTTTCTAAAAACTCATCTGGGCTTAAATTTAATCTATAATTTGACATATTTTTAAATATTATTGATATAGTATTATTTTCTACAAATAAATCTATATAAACTCTACTATTAGGAGCAGAGTATTTTGTTATATTTGCAATTAGGTTTTCAAAAGCTCTGAAAGTTCGTTTACCATCAATCATAGCAAATATAGGCTCTTCTGGAGTTTCAACAATAAAATCTAATCTACTTTCTTGAATTTTATCATCCAGTTCTACTACACTTTGTATCAAAAGTTCTTTAATATCAGTTTTTTCAATATTAAATTCCATTTCACCGCTACTAAGTTTTGCAGCTTCAAAAATTTCTTCAACTAAAGTTTTGAGCCTCTTAGATTTTTTATCTAAAATAGATAAATAAGCTTTTTTAGTATCATCATCTATATCTTCACTTTTTAACATATCCACATAATTAATTATGGATGTTAAAGGTGTTTTTAAATCATGAGATACATTTGCAATTAATTCTGTTTTCATTTTCTCACTTCTTATGGCATTATCTACTGCTTTTCCTAAACCTTCACTCATATTGTTTATATTATTAGCAAGAGTAGCAATTTGATCATTGCCTTTAATATTTAGTTTATAATCTAGAGAGCCTTCTTTAATAGATTCTACTTCTTTTGAAATGTAATCTATATAATCAAATTTGGTACAAGTTATTCTAAATAAAAAGAGGCATACTGTAAACGTAAGAAGGTCTATAAATAGAATAAATTTAAATGAGTATATTAGTTCACCGTAGATATAATTAAAAATAAACATCAAAATAATAGTTTGTACTAGTATGCCAAAGCATAAAGAATAAGCTAACTTTCTATTTATTGTTTTTTTATAATTTTGGTTAAATAAAGCTTTTATAAATGGAGATAAGTACGCTTTGTTAAGCAAATTGTTTTTGTTATAAATAATATAATTGATTAAAAATAATAAGAACAACAAGCAAATAGCATCATAAATTACAAAGCTATCATATACATATATTTGTCTATGCGTATTATTTACACTGAAGAAGGTGGATATAATGACAAATAACAAAGGTACTTCTATAGTAAGTTTTTCGTATAAGTATGCTACATATTTACTAAAATAAGTTTTAGTTTTAATATTTTTTTTATACAATTTAAAGCTTATAAAAGTTGCAATTAATGAAACTATACAAATAGCTGATACTGCCAAAGCCACTACCCTGTTGTCCATATAATAAATATCTGGTCCAAATAAAATAAATCTTCTAACACCTGTGGAATCGTACCAACCATAATTATTAATAATACTTTTAAAAAGATAAAAGTTATCTCTAAATATAAACAATATAGTGTTAAAAAATAGAGAAGCAGATAAAACCATTAACAAAATAGAAGAAATCTTTATATAAGGATTTACAGAGCTAAAATCTTTATTTAATTTTTTCAATCTTATAGCCAATTCCCCACACCACCTTTAAGTATTTTGGATTTTTTGAATCTATTTCGATTTTTTGACGGATTCTTCTAATGTGAACTGCTACAGTTTTTTCACAATTATAAGCATCTTCTTCCCAAACTCTTTCATATAGTTCATGAGAAGAAAATACTCTTCCTTGATTAGAAAGAAGCAGTTCTAAAATTTTATACTCAATAGGTGTAATCTTTACTTCATCACCATCCAGAGTTACAGATTTTGTTTCTTGGTTTAATTCTAACCCACCACTGCTTAAAATCATCATCTTATTTTCTATAGTAGGAGATAAATTTATATTAGGTATATTGCCTAGATTTATATACCTTCTAAGATGAGAACGAACTCTTGCAGTTAGTTCTAGTGGATTAAAAGGTTTGGTTATATAATCATCAGCTCCCATATTTAGTCCTAGAACTTTATCCATATCTTCGGATTTCGCAGATAATAAAATAATTGGTATATTTTTATTTTCTCGTATTTTAATAGTAGTTTTAAGACCGTCCATATTTGGCATCATTACATCCATAATAATAAGTTTAACATCATTTTCTATAATCATTTCAAGAGCTTGTAATCCATCATATGCTTTTAAAATATTATATCCCTCAGGTTTTAAGTAAAACTCAATAGCATCAACTATTTCTTTTTCATCATCAACCACTAAAATATTTTCATTCATAAATACCCTCCTTTATATAGTTTTTCTAGCAAAATCAATTATATCAAAAGAAGATATCAAAAACAGTTCTTAATTATTACAAATTTATAAAGATTTATGAATATCATTATGTAATTGTAATAGAATTGTTATTTCTACGTAATTGTTTGGTAATTTATGACATGTACAATGAGATTAACAGATGAGGGAGAAGGAGTAAATATTATGACTAAGAATACAATTAAATTTGCAATAAGTATAGTAGCATTATTAATGATAACATTATTTATAACTGGATTTGAAAATGGAGAAAGTTATGGAAATACAAAATTTAAGGATAATGTGGTGTTTTATTCTCAACATCAGGATGATGAAACACTTTGGGCATCAGCTGCAATTATAGAAGCAATAAATGAAGTAGGTGCAGACCATGTATATGTGGTACAAGTATCTTATGGAACAGGAATAAACATATTTGATAAAGAAGATATGTTTGATAATATGAATGAAATGGAAAAATATAAATATAGAGAAAGAGAGTTTCTTGCAGCTGTCAAGGAATTGGGAGTAAAAAGAGAAAATGTAGTTTTATTACCTAGATTAAATAATACAGGATCTACAAGTTTTGAGCTAATGGAGCAAACTGCTTTGAAATTTGAAAATGAATTAAAAAGTGTAACTCATGTTGCTCATACTTATAAATTAGACTGGCATTTACAACATTTAAAAAATGGTGCAGTTATTCAATCTTTATATAATGCAAATAAAATACAAGATGTAAAATATTTTGTTAAGCCAGAATATAAGGATGAAATTCCTAAAAGTGAAAGGATATTTTATAAGGCTATAAAGAAAGAAGATAAAGAAAAAATAAGAAAAGCTTGTGAACAATATAAGATAGTAGATAAGGGTAAAAAAAGGGAAGGTATAGGATATAAATCAGATAATAAATCATTTGAAAGACTTATGGATAATTATGATTCTATATTACACACACCTAGTGTTTAAGAACATTTAGATTTTTCATGTATTTAAAGTATAAAAAGGGATGAATTTTATATAAGTTCATCCCTTAATTTTATTAGCATGTTTCAAATTGTAAAATTACCTTAAATAAATCTCCGTCTATATTTAAATCCATAGTGCCATTTTGTGTGTTTAGAATACTTTGAGTAATGGATAGACCAAGTCCTGATCCTTCCGTATTTCTAGAAGAATCTCCACGTCTAAATCTTTCTAAAAATTCATCTGGACTTAAATTTAACCTATAATTGGAAATATTTTTGAAGATTATAGATATAGTATTATTTTCAACAAATAAATCTATATAAACTCTAGTGTTAGGAGTCGAGTATTTTGTTATATTTGTAATTAGATTATCAAAAGCTCTAAAAGTTCTCTTACCATCTACCATAGTAAATATAGGTTCATCTGGTGTATCTACAATAAAATCTAATCTACTTTTTTTAATTTTATCTTCCAGCTCAACAATACTTTGTATTAAAAGTTCTTTAATATCAGTTTTTTCTATGTTGAATTCCATTTCACCACTACTAAGTTTTGAAGCTTCAAAAATTTCTTCAACTAAAATTTTAAGTCGCTTAGATTTTTTATCTAAAATAGATAAATAAGATTTTTTTGTATCATCGTCTAGAGTATCACTCTTTAGCATGTCCACATAATTTATGATAGATGTTAAAGGTGTTTTTAAATCATGAGATACATTAGTGATTAATTCTGTCTTCATTTTTTCACTTTTTATTGCATTATCCACAGCCTTAGTAAGACCTTCATTCATATTGTTAATATTTTCTGCAAGAAGAGCAATTTGATCATTTCCCTTAATTTGTAATTTACAATCAATATCGCCGTTTTTAATAGACTCAACTTCCTTTGAAATGTATTCAATATAATCAAATTTTTTATATATTAATTTAAATATAAAAATATAAGATATCAAAGTTATAAAGATATAAAGTATAAAAATAAGCATAGAATTATAGTCAAAGGTTGCAAATAAAACAAATAATAATATGCATTGAAGTACTAATTCAAAGCATAAAGCATAGGAAAGTTTTTTGTTTAATGATCTTTTATTATGTTTATTTATTAGGGTTTTTATAAAAGGTGATGTATATAATTTATCAAATAGATTTTCTTTATTATAAATAACATAGTTTATCATGAAGTATATTAAGTATAGTGCTGCAATATCGTAGAATATGAATTTATCATACATATATAATTCTCTGTGCATTCCATATCTAGAAATTTGAATAGATATAAAAACTAATAGTAAAACTAGTTCTAGGGGAAGTTTATTATTTAGATATTTTATAAAATTATCAAAAAATGTTACAGTTTTAATATTTTTTTTGTAAAAACAAAATGACATAAAAGTTAAAATAAAAGAAATGATGCACACAGATGTATATGCCCAAAACATATATATGGTATCATAGTAGACACCGGGTCCAAATAAAAGAAATTGCCTTACAAGAGTATAAGGTAACCAACTGTCATGGTAAATTACACCTGTAAAATAATCGGGAAAACTTGTATCTCTACAAATAAATGCTACTGTTTCTACAAAAATGGATACAGATAAAAACATAAAGAATAAAGAAAATACTTTTACAGAGGTATTATTAGCACCTAAATTTTTAGCATAATTTTTCAATTTTATAGCCAATTCCCCACACCACCTTTAAGTATTTTGGATTTTTTGAATCTATTTCAATTTTTTGACGGATTCTTCTAATGTGAACTGCTACAGTTTTTTCGCAATTGTAAGCATCTTCTTCCCAAACTCTTTCATATAGCTCATGAGATGAGAAGACTCTTCCTTGATTAGAAAGAAGCAGTTCTAAAATTTTATACTCAATAGGTGTAATCTTTACACCATCTCCATCTAGAGTTACAGCTTTTGTCTCTTGATTTAATTCTAATCCACCACTTCTTAAAATTATCATCTTATCTTCTACGGTAGAAGATAAATTTGCATCAGACATATTCCCCAAATTTATATATCTTCTGAGATGAGAACGAACCCTTGCAGTTAGTTCTAATGGATTAAAGGGCTTAGTTATATAATCATCAGCTCCCATATTTAGTCCTAAAATTTTATCCATATCTTCGGATTTTGCAGATAATAAAATAATTGGTATATTTTTATCTTCTCTGATTTTCATAGTAGTTTTAAGACCATCCATATTTGGCATCATCACATCCATAATGATAAGTTTAATGTCATTTTCTATAATCATTTCAAGCGCTTGCAAGCCATCATATGCTTTTATAACATTATACTCCTCAGGTTTTAAGTAAAATTCAATAGCGTCGACTATTTCTTTTTCATCGTCAACTACTAAAATATTTTCATTCATAAATTACACTCCCTTATAAAAATTCGTTTCGCCAAATCAATTATATCAAAAGAAAGTATTAAAAACAGGTATTAAATGTTACAATTTTATAACGATTTCTACATAATATTACACAATTGTAATAAAATTGTTATTGTCATGTAATCATTTAGTAATTTGTTACATGTATAATAAATTTAGTACTTAAGGGAGAAGGAGATAAATATGATGATTAAAAATAAGATGAAGCTAGCAATAGGAATAATAGTATTGCTAATGTTGCCATTATTTATAACAGGATTTGAAAATGAAGAAAGTTATGGAGATACAAAATTTAAAGATAATGTAGTTTTTTATGCTCAACATCAAGATGATGAAACACTTTGGGCATCAGCAGCAATTATAGAGGCTATAAATGAAGTAGGAGCGGATCATGTTTACGTGGTACAAGTATCTTATGGAACAGGAATAAAAATATTTGGTAAAGAAAAGATATTTGACAAAATGAGCCAAATGGAAAAGTACGAATATAGAGAAAGAGAATTTCTTGCGGCGGTTAATGCATTAGGAGTTAAAAAAGAAAATGTAATTTTATTACCAAGAACAAATAAAACTGGGTCTACAAGCTTTGAGCAAATGGAACAAATCGCTTTAAAATTTGAAAAAGAGTTGAAAAGTGTAACACATGTAGCTCATACTTATAAGTTTGACTGGCATTTACAACATCTTAAAAATGGAGCAGTTATTCAATCTTTATACAATTCAGGGAATATAAAAGATGTAAAATATTTTGTAAAGCCAGAGTATAAAAAAGATATTCCAAAAAGTGAAAGAATATTTTATAAAGCAATTAAAAAAGAAGATAAAGAAAAAATAAAAAAAGCTTGTGAACAATACAAGTTAGTAGATGAAGATCAAAAAAGAGAAGGTATAGGATATAAGTCAGATCATAGATCTTTTGAAAATCTTATGAGAAGTTATGAGTCTATATTACACACACCTAGCGTGTAGAAAAGAGAAGTTGCTATAAATTTATAGCAACTTCTCTTTTGTATTAAAAAATGAAATTATTACAAATAATAAATATGGAAGAGTTAATAATTAATAGGAGGATTATAATGGAGAATTTAATTAATCGTTTTGTAAAATATGCAAAAATATATACAACAAGTGATGAAGATTCAACTACTACACCAAGTACAGAAAGACAAAAAAATCTTGGTGAAATTTTAGTAGAAGATCTAAAGGAAATAGGCGTGGAGAATGCCTATATGAATGATAATGGTTATGTTTATGGATTTATATCAGCAAACACAGAAAAAATGTGTAATACTATAGGATTTATTTCTCATATGGATACTGCACCAGCGGCTTGTGGCGAAAATGTAAAACCACAAATTCATGAAAATTACAATGGAGAAGATATTATATTAAATAAGGAAAAAAATATCGTTTTATCAATGAAAGAGTTTCCATATTTAAAAAATCAAATAGGAAAAACTTTAATTACTTCAGATGGGACTACCTTACTTGGTGCTGACGATAAAGCAGGAATAGCAGAAATTATAGAGGCAATAAAACACATAGTTGAGCATAAGGAAATTGAACACGGCCCAATTGCTATAGGATTTACTCCTGATGAAGAAGTTGGCAGAGGGGCGGACTTGTTTGATGTGAAAAAATTTAATGCTCATTTTGCATATACAATAGACGGAGGTCATTTAGGAGAGCTAGAATATGAAAATTTCAATGCTGCAGGTGCCATAGTTAATATTACAGGTAAAAGTGTACATCCTGGTTCAGCTAAGGATATTCTAATAAATGCAACTACTGTAGCCATGGAATTTCACTCATTAATACCTGAGGATGAAGTTCCTGAAAAAACAGATGGATATGATGGTTTTTATATGATTACAGATTTTAAGGGTGGCATAGAAGGGGCCACATTAAAATATATAATTAGAGATTTTGATTTAAGTAATTTACAAAGAAGGAAAGATTTATTAAAAAATATTGGTGATAGAATTAATGAAAAATATAAAAAAGAAGTAGTAAAAGTAGAAGTAAAAGATGAATATTACAATATGAAAAAAGTAATAGAGCCAGTTATGCATGTTGTAGAGTTGGCCAAGAAATCTATGATAGAAGCAGGGGTGACACCGAATATAATTCCTATAAGAGGTGGAACCGATGGTGCAAAGCTATCATATATGGGACTTCCAACACCTAATATATTCACTGGAGGAGTAAATTTTCACGGGATTTACGAATATGTTTCAGTTGAAGATATGGTAAAAGCAAAAGAAACCATAATTAATATTATTAAAAATGATGCTATAAGTCATGAAGAGATTAAATAACTTCTAAAAAATATAGGTATTGGAATATAATTTACTAGATTAATAATTATATTTTAAGAGTGGTGAGTACATGTTTAAAAATAAAGAATATAATTCTTGGGTAATCACTGTTCTTTCCTATCTTTTTATTACTATAGGTATTTTGTTAGCAGCATTAGCCTTAGAAGTATTCCTGATTCCAAATCGTATTATTGATGGTGGAATTACGGGAATCTCCATAATACTAAGCTTCTTAACAAAAATAAAATTAAGTATTTTTATTATAGTAATAAATATTCCATTCCTATTATTGGGTTTTAAACATTTAGGTAAAAATTTTCTTATTCAAGCTTCATTTGCTATGGTTGTATTTTCCTTATTATTAGAGGCATTTAAAAATGTAGAAATAGTTACCAATGATATACTGCTTGCTACTGTATTTGGTGGGATTATCCTTGGAATAGGAGTAGGTTTTGTTATTAGATATGGTCCTTGTTTAGATGGAGTAGAGACAATAGCCATATTAATTAACAAAAAAACATCTTTTTCCGTAGGGCAAGTAATATTATTGATCAATTTAGTAATTTACATGGTAGCAGGAATGCTATTTGGATGGGATAGAGCTCTTTATTCCATAATGACATACTTTATAACTTACAAAATAATAGATATAGTATCAGAAGGTCTGGACCAAGCAAAGGCAGCTTTGATTATTACAAATCATGGTGAGGAAATATCTAAAAGTATATATAAAAAGCTGGGAAGAACAGTAACTTTTATTGAAGGAGAAGGGTTGATAAGTGGTAAGAAAGTAGTTCTTTATGTAGTTGTTACAAGATTAGAAGTTAGAGAACTTAAGAAAATTATAGAAGCTGATGATATATCTGCTTTTATGACTATTACTGATGTAGCAGAAATAGTAGGTCAACATATTAAAAATAAAGAAAGTTTAACTATTGAATAAATTTAAAATAGAAAAGCATATAATAAGTGAATTTATTATTAACTAATATTTTACTTATTATATGCTTTTTAATATACTACCAAATAGGTAAATCTTTTGGATTTCTTAATTTTTTATGTTTAAAAGTAGGAACATTTAATTCTTCAGCAAGTTTTTTTATTTGATTTTTATAACCAGATTTTAAGTTGTCGTGAACAACTATACCATCAATATTGCCAGTAATAGAGTTAGCACATTTTTTTAATAAATTATATTTTTCATCTTTATCATACTCACCTTGGACCAACCATTGATTAGGAAGAACATGACCTACAGATATTTTACAATCTTTATCTATGATTATATTTGAAAATGTATCCTCGAAGTGCATACCACCAGTACAAAGAAGAACTTTCACAGGATCATCATCTGAGAACACATCTTTTAAAGAAGTAGCCAAGATTTTTACAGCTATTTCGTTACTCCAACTGTCTAAAGTACTTCCTATTTCTATGTCAAATAGAGGAACCTTATACTTATCTATTAAATTAATATCTCCACCTCTTATTGTACCTGTCCAATGAGTTCCTTCAGTCATTACCTTGAAATCATCAAGATTATTTTCCACTCTATGTTTTTCCATGGAAACTAATAAATTCCTTAAGTAAAAAGGATGAGAAGGTGCATAAATACCTCCTACAACATCACCAGTTGAATGAACTGTAAGGATTTTATCTGGAGCTTTTTCTCCACCATGCCAGTTTACAACACCAGCAACATCATAATCTGAAAATAACTTATTTAATATAGGTATGTATTTATTGTAGTCATAACTTAACACTTTGTCAGTTTCAACATAAGTAAATAAATTATTGTTTTCATCAATATATTTATAAATATTTCTGTTATCAAATTTTGTATCACTTAATTTTAGAGAATAAGTATTTTTTAAATAGTCAAGAACCCTTGGAGCAACTTCATCTCTTTCGTAATCTGTACAGAAAAAATATACAGCTTTTTTATTATAACTCATTGTAATTACCTTCTTTCCACAAATGAACTTGGATTTCTACCATCATAAATTATTTCATCATATCCTATAGGGTCAGTATTGCCTTCTGTATTAAATATTAAAACTACTGAATTAGAATTTAAATTCATAGCTTGTTTTATTTCTTTTAACTCATCTTTTTCCATTAATAAAGATAATAGTCCAATACCAACTGCTCCAGATTCTCCAGAAATAATTTTTTTATCATCTTTAATAGGAGAGGCTAGAATTCTCATACCTCTAGCAGTTACATAATCAGGGCAAGCAGCATAAAAAGATGCAAAATCTCTAAGAATAGGCCAAGTAGCAGTATTTGGTTCACCACAATTTAAGCCTGCCATTATAGTTTGTAAATCTCCAGTAACTGCATGAGGATTTCCATCATTAAATAGAGCAGATTTATAAATACAAGCTACAGTTTTAGGTTCTACAATTGTGGTAATAGGAGAATTACCTTTATACTTATTTGCAAAGTATCCTAAAACTCCTCCAGCCATGGACCCTACACCAGCTTGTAAAAATAAGTGCGTTGGTTTTTCAACACTATATTCTTGTAATTGATCATAAGCTTCATTTGCCATTGTTGTATATCCTTGGGCAATAAAATTAGGTACATCTTCATATCCATCCCAAGCTGTATCTTGAACCAGATGCCAATTATTTTCTTTAGCTAACTTAGCAGCTTTTCTCACAGCATCATCATAATTAAGATCTGTAATAGTTACTTCATAAGCGCCAACTTGGCGAATTGCTTCAGCTCTAACTTCTACAGTTCCTTTTGGCATAAGAACTATAGATTTGCATCCTAATTTTGACGCAGCAAATGCCACACCTTTGCCGTGGTTTCCGTCTGTAGCAGTTATAAAAACCATATTTTTTAAATATTTTTTTATTTCAGGGTTTTGTAAATCTTCAAAAGTTGTTTTGCTATCATCTAGATTTAGTTTTTTACATACTATTTTAAAAATAGCATATAAGCCTCCTAACCCTTTAAAAGCATTTAAATTAAATCTATAAGATTCATCTTTAACATAAATTCCTTTAATATCTAGTTTCTTTGCTAAATTATTTAAAGATACAAGAGGTGTTACTTCATAGTTGCTAATTGATGAGTGAAAATTTCTTACTTTGTCAGATACTTCTTCATTTAAAAATAGAGGTAAATTATGATTGTTCGTAGGTGTTGAGATTACATTAATTCCTAATTGTTCTTCAAAGCTTATCATTTTATATTCCTCCAAAGATATAATTTATAAAAACTAGTATAAAATAATTATAGCAAAATATATATTTGTTGTTATGGATAATAAAATATTTGTAGGATTACAAGTTTATATTTCAAAATAAAGAAAAAGTATAATATAATTACTTTAATAGAAAAAAATATGAGGATGTGAAAAAATGCAAAATAAAAATTCTATTATGACAACATTCTTTATAGGTACTATAGGTGGCATGCTTATATTATGTGGATTAATTTTTTTAATTTATTGTTTTTCTTATGAAATAAAAAATAAGAAAAAATTATATAAAGAGGCAAAGATAGTAGCTGTAGTAGGAATAATAATTGGTATATTAATGATTAGTTTATTATTGTTATACATTAATAATTTTAGCTAAAACATATAAGGGGGGATATATTATGTCATTTATAAATAAAATACTTTTAATTTTTGTAATTTTAGGGGCAGTTAATATAATCATACTTTTAATAATAAAGAGCAGGTCAAAATCTAGAAAAGTTGAAGAAAAAGAAACACGTAAAAAAGGTGACATTAGAGTATTAAGCTATGATGATGAAGATTTAATTTGTATGGTAGAAAATGATTTAGAGTTAAGGTATGGCTATGGATGTAATGATTTAGAAGTATTTCAAAATATGAAGATGACTCATAAAAATGTTTATACTTTACTTTGGTTTGATACAGAAATGAAAAATGGGGGATTAGGGGAATATTTTTTTAGTATTAGTAATATAACTATGAATTATTTAGAAAAAGCTTTTGAAGATGTAAAAGCTTTAGAATTATTAGACAGTTATAAAATGTTTATTGATAAAAATGACATTGAAGAAGGAATAAGTCATATAGACAAGAGAAGCGTAGAAGAATACTCATTATTTATTAGTAAATTTGATTTTTCTAAATTTAATGATTTATATGAGAAAACAGATTTAAGATTATTAATAGCAAATTATATTAGAGATAATATAATTGATTTTTCTGATTTAAGTGAAGAAGAGTTAAAAATTTTAAAAGAAATGGAAGAAGAACAAAAACTAATGGAGAATAATTAATTACATACAAATGCCACCTAATTTGGGTGGCATTTTAAGGGTATAAAGCAAATAAATGAATATATAATCAAGGAGAAGTTATGAGCAAACAAATTGATTTAACTAATGGGAATATTGTGGAGAAATTGGTGAAGTTATCATTACCAATAATGGGAACTGCTTTTATACAAATAGCCTACAGTCTTATAGATATGATTTGGGTTGGTAAAATAGGAAGTAAATCTGTGGCAGCAGTTGGAACAGCAGGATTTTATCCTTGGCTTGCCATGGCATTTATTATGATCTCAAAGGTAGGCGGAGAAATTAAGGTTGCCCAAAGTGTGGGAGAAAAAAATGAGAAAGATACTAAATACTATATTAAATCAGCAATTGAAATTAATATGATTTTATCTTTTTTATATAGTTTAGTTTTAATTTTATTTAAAGGACCTCTTGTTGGATTTTTTAAACTGGGAGACATGGAAGTTATTAATATGTCTGAACAATATTTAGTTATTGTGGGACTTGGCATGATGTTTTATTTTATAAACCCTGTATTTACATCAATATTTGTAGGTTTAGGAAATAGTAAATCTCCATTTAAGATTAATACCATAGGTTTAATAACTAATATTATTTTAGATCCAGTATTAATATTTGGTATAGGGCCATTTCCTGAAATGGGTGTAGCAGGTGCTGCCATAGCTACAATTACATCTCATATAATTGTGTCTTTATGTTTTATCTATTTAATTTCTAAGGATAAAGAAGAGCACTTTAAAATCAAACTATTTAGAGAAGTTGATTTTACTTATTATAAAACTTTATTTGTGCTGGGAACACCAGTGGCACTTCAAAATGGGTTATTCACTATTTTTTCCATGATAATGGGAGTGATAGTAGCGTCTTTTGGGCCAGTTGCCATAGCAGTGCAAAAAGTAGGTTCACAGATTGAATCAATATCTTGGAATAGTTGTGATGGATTTGCATCTGCACTATCTAGCTTTGTAGGTCAAAATTATGGAGCAAAGAAAATTGATAGAATAAATAAAAGTACAAAATATGCTTTAATAGGAGTGATTATATGGGGAACCTTAACAACAGCTATCTTAGTATTTTTAGGGGAATTCATATTTAGGGCTTTTATAAATGAGCCAGAAGCCATTTTACAAGGAATAGACTATTTGAAAATTCTAGGATATTCACAATTATTTATGTGCTTAGAGATAACAGTTGCTGGGATTTTTAAAGGTTTGGGTAGAACTTATATACCATCCATAATAATAGCTGTACTAACTGGATGTAGAATACCATTAGCTATTTTGCTTTGCAGACCTGATATTCTTGGACTAAATGGAGTTTGGTGGAGTATTACTTTAAGTAGTGTGGTAAAAGGAATTTTATTGGTTAGTATTCTAGTATATCTTAGAAAAACTCATAAGTTGTATATGATTAAAGATTAGTTTTATCAAGAATTATCACCATAAAAAATTAAGATTATTAGATGAGATAAATAATTAGTTAAAATCAAATTTATATTATATTTGCAATTATATAATATAAATTTGATTTTTTTATTGATTAGAAAAATAAGTTTAGTCTAACATAGCAATTGCTCTTATTGGAGCACCATCAGAGCTTTCAAATTTAAGTGGTAAAGCACAAAATACAAAAGTATCACTATTTATTAAATCTAAGTTAGTTAAATTTTCAAATACTAAAATATTATTTTCAAGAATCTTATGATGTTTAGCTAAAATAGAAGCATCTATTGGATCTACAGAAATTGTATCAAAGGCAATTCCTTTCTTATTAGAAGTCATAATAAAATCCACAACTTCATCACTTATAACAGGATATTTACCTAAATATTTATCAGTATTCCAATATTTACTCCAGTCAGTTCTAAACACAATAAATTCACTATTATCAATAGCTTCTTTATTCTTTTCAATAAAATCATAAGTAATAATATCACCTTCTCCTAAAGATGAACAATCAACAAGAGCGGCAGTACCAATAAAATTTATCACATCAATTTTATCAAGAGAAACTCCATCTTCAAAAACATGATTAGGAGAATCCATATGAGTACCATTGTGTGAACGAATATGGATTTCAGTTTCTTTGTATCCATTTTCAGTTACAGTACTTATTATTTTGTTCTGGGGGTGTGGTCCACCAGGATATACAGTCATATAATTTGCAATAGAATGAGTTAAATCAATTATTTTCATTTTTACCTCCTTAAAAATATAAAACTAATATACAAAATGTAACAATTATAATCAATGTCCTATACTATAATTATATTATATATGAAATTTTCATAGATGACGGGGGTGATAATATGAATTTTCAAGATGTAATTAATAAAGTAAATAATTTGAATGATTGGATAGTTAAAATTAGAAGAGACATACATGAAACACCCGAACTTGCCATGGAAGAATATATAACTAAAGAAAAAATAAAAAAGTACTTAGATGAAATAGGAATTGAATATAAAGAATTTGAAAGTCATAGGGGAATAATAGCTTATATAATAAAAAGTCCAGCTTATGAAACTATTGCTATGAGAGCTGATATAGATGCACTACCAATAAATGAAAAAAATAATAAGTTATATAAATCAAAACATGAGGGAGTAATGCATGCTTGTGGACATGATTCTCATACAGCTATGCTTATAGGAGCTTGTAAAGTTTTATATGAAATGAGAGAAGAGTTAAAAGTAAATGTTAAATTTTTTTTCCAAGGAGCAGAAGAACGATTTGGCGGAGCAAAGTATTTAATAGAAGATGGTTGTTTAGAAAATCCTAAGGTAGATTATATGTTTGGATTACATGTACAGACAAATGTGCAAAGGGGATTTATTGAATGTAAAGAAGGAACTTTAAATGCCAGCTCAAGTAGCTTAAAAATAAGGATAAAAGGTAAAAGAGCTCATGGGGCATATCCTGAAAATGGAACAGATGCATTAGTTTGTGCAGCTCAGGTTATAACATCTTTGCAAAGTATAATAAGTAGAAATATTTCTCCTTCTACTATGGCAGTATTAACCTTAGGTAAAATATGTGGAGGAGAAGCTCAAAATGTTATATGTGAAGATGTGGAAATTAGTGGAACTATCAGAGCTTTAAACGAGGAAAGTAAAAAATTCATAGTAGATAGAGCAAAAAACATAGTAGAAAATACAGCAAAGGCTTATGGATGCGAAGGTAATCTATATATAGAAAATAAGGGTTATCCACCAGTTATAAATGATAAAGAATTAGTGGATATTATTAAATTTAATACAGAAGAATTATTGGGAAAAGAAGCCTATAAGGAAAAAATGTATCCTGCTATGGGAGCTGAAGATTTTTCATTTTATACGGGAAATTGTAAAGGAGTATTTTTTCATTTAGGTTGTGGAAATAAAGAAGAAGGCATAAATAGTTTAATTCATACAGACACATTTGATATTGATGAAGGTTGCCTGGTTATAGGCAGTGCTATGCATGTATTAAATGTACTTTACTTTAATAAATAGTTATAAATATAGCCATATTAAACATAATAAACTTGTTTAATATGGCATTTTAATTTTAATATAGATATTAAAAATAAATAATATTATTATACATTCCTTTTTTAATCATATAATTGTTGAGATATTTAAGATTTTCTGATTTTTCCTCAATTATGTATTTTAAAATATTTTCAAATTCAGTTTTTTCAAACTCAAAGCTAGATGCACTACATGTTGAATGAAGAAGTTCTTCTGTTGTTAAAGCATCGAAACATATAATTTTGTCACCATCGTCATAACTACTATTATTATCTAAAGATGTTAAGGTAATATTACCTATATTTATATAATCATTAGAATTAATAGAATTATTTTCATAATATGGATGAAGATTTTCCTTGTTCATTTGGGGAACTTTTCCTTGTAACATTTCATCAATCATATTTAAATGTTTCTCTTCGATTTTAACTAAATTAGAAAATAAGCCTTTTAGAGAGTTATCTTGAGCTTGTAAAGCATAGTCATTATATTTATCGATTACTAATTGTTGTTGATATTTTTCACCTTCTAGTAAAAATCTTTCTTTGCTAGTTAAATTTACCACTGAATCACCTCCATTTATATTTTTACTTTAAAAATATAAATTATTCATATATTGCAAATAATAAGAAGAACATACAATATGATAAGGATAATTTTTTAATTAAAATAAATTGATTTAGACTATGAAAAGGAGAATAGACATGAGAAAAAGAAGATGTGTTAAAGTAATTCCAATTGGAGGATTAGGGGAAATAGGCAAAAACATAACAGCCATAGAATATGAAGATGAAATAATCGTTATAGATTGTGGTATATCATTCCCAGATGAAGACATGTATGGAGTAGATTTAGTAATTCCAGATGTAACATATTTAATAGACAACAAAGAAAAAGTTAAAGGTTTATTTTTAACTCATGGGCATGAGGATCATATTGGAGCTATTCCTTATATACTAAAACAAATTAATATGCCTATTTATGGAACTAGACTTACTTTAGGACTAGTTAAAAATAAATTGGAAGAACACAAGATGGAAGATATGGTAACAGTTCATTCTGTGGAAAGTGGAGATACAGTGGATCTGGATAAAATTAAAGTAGAATTTATTCAGGCTACTCACTCCATAGCAGATGCCTGCTCTTTGGCTATAACAACTCCTTTAGGCGTAATTGTTCATACTGGAGATTTTAAAATTGATTATACACCAATTGATGGAAGGCTTATGGATTTAAATAGATTTTCGACTCTTGGAAAAAAAGGAGTTTTATTACTTTTAGCTGACAGTACAAACATAGAAAGAGCAGGTCATTCATTATCAGAAAAAACCATAGGAGAAACTTTAAATAGAATATTTTCAGGAGCAAAAGGAAGAGTTATTGTGGCTACATTTGCATCAAATATTCACAGAATGCAACAAATTGCTAATGCCTCTATAAAAGAAAATAGAAAAATTATTTTTAGTGGAAGAAGTATGGAAAACGTATCTAGAGTAGCAATTGAACTGGGTTATTTAAATATACCAGCAGAATCATTGATTGATATAGATGATATGAATAGATATCCAGATGAAAATATAACTATAATAACAACTGGTAGTCAAGGCGAATCAGGAGCAGGTCTTTCAAGAATTGCTTTTGGTAGTCATAGAAAAATAGAAATTCATCCAGATGATTTATTTATAATTTCAGCTTCACCAATTCCAGGTAATGATAAGATAATTTCAAGGGTAATAAACCAACTATTTAGAAAAGGTGTAGAAGTTATTTATGAAGATTTAGAGGATATTCATGTATCTGGTCATGCTTATCAAGAAGAATTAAAATTAATTCACACTCTAGTAAAAGCAAAATATTTTATGCCTGTACATGGTGAATATAGACATTTAAAGCATCACGCTGATTTAGCAAAAAAACTTGGTATGGACTCTGAAAATATTTTTACCCTAGAAACAGGTCAAGTATTAGAAATTACATCTAAAGGAGCTTCTGCGACAGAAAGAGTTCACACAGGAATATTATATGTGGATGGTCTTGGTGTTGGAGATGTGGGTAACATTGTTTTAAGAGATAGAAGAAATCTTGCTAGAGATGGAATGGTTATTGTGGTAGTTGCCATTGATAAAACAAATTATGAAATAGCATCTGGACCAGATATAATTACTAGAGGATTTATATATGTGAGAGAGTCAGAAGATTTAATAAGAGAAATTAAAAATTTATCTAGAGAAAAAATTGAAGAATGCTTATCAAATGAAATTATTGAATGGCAATTACTAAAATCAAGTGTAAAGAAATCTGTGGAGCAATTACTTTATGACAAAACAAAGAGAAAACCTAGTGTATTTCCAATAATTATGGAAATATAGAGGGAATACGTTTGTGAAATCATATTTGCTATACGCTACAATTAATTAATAAATATTTATAGAATTGGGGGGAATAAGTGAGGGATTATATTGAATTTAAGGATGTTAAAAAAATATACAAAATGGGTGAAGTTAATATAGAAGCTTTAAGTGGAGTAGATTTTACAGTAAATAAGGGTGAATTTGTTGTAGTTGCTGGTGCTAGTGGCGCTGGTAAAAGCACTATATTAAATATTCTTGGAGGAATGGATAGTCCAACTAGTGGCCAAATTATTGTAGATAATAATGAAATTAATAAATATACCAATAAAGAATTAATTACTTATAGAAGATATGATATAGGCTTTGTATTTCAATTTTATAACTTGGTACAAAATTTAACAGCCCGTGAAAATGTGGAGCTTGCCACACAAATTTGTAAAAATCCATTAGATTTAGATCAAGTAATGGAAGCAGTGGGTCTTAGTCACAGAAAAAATAACTTTCCGGCTCAACTGTCTGGAGGAGAGCAACAAAGGGTAGCTATTGCAAGAGCTTTAGCAAAAAATCCAAAGTTATTATTATGTGATGAACCAACAGGAGCATTAGATTATAATACAGGAAAAGCTATATTAAAACTTTTACAAGATACTTGTAGAAAGATGAAAATGACGGTGATAATAATTACTCATAACCTGGCATTAACTCCTATGGGTGATAAAGTTATAAAAGTTAAAAATGGAAAAATTAATTCAATTACTATCAATGAAAATCCAACACCAGTTGAAAGGATAGAGTGGTAGTATGAAAAGTGCTCTAAATAAAGATTTTATAAGAGATATATTAAAATCTAAAGGAAGGTTCTTTTCTATAGTTGCAATAGTTGCTTTAGGAGTAGCATTTTTTTCAGGAGTAAAATCGGCTCCTATAGTAATGAAAACTTCTTCTGATAAATATTATGATAATTATAATCTAATGGATGTGAAGGTAATTTCAACATTAGGATTAACAGATAAAGATGTTGATGAAATAAAAAAAGTTAATGGAGTAGAAGGTATTTATCCTACCTACTCCATGGATGTAATTTCAACATATAAGTCCAGTGAAAGAGTATTAAAAGTTCATGGCTTAGATCTGAACAACTTAGATATAGAAGTTATTGTAACAGGACAATATGGAACTTTATTTAAATATGATATGTCCATAGTTACACAGCCTAATATGACTAGTAAGGATACTCAACAACTTAAAGATGAGCTATCAAAAATGAATGAGATAAATAAATATGAGTTATTTAGCTATGAAAATGGAGATATAAAAATTAATAATGCTACTAAGGAAATAACCATAGTTGTTCCCAAAAGTTTAAATAAAATAGATGAGTTTATTCATTTACAAGGTAGAAAAACTCAAAAAAATATAGTTCTTAAAAATGACGGAATAGTAATCACAGAAAAAATCGCTAAAGATTTAGGTATAAAAGCAGGAGATGAAATCTAGTTAATTAATAGCCATGACAAAAAGGTAAAAGTCAAAGTTAGTAATATAACAGAAAATTATATATCACATTACGCCTATATCTCACCTGATAGTTATAATAATTTATTTAAAAAAGACCTTAAATTTAATAGAGTTTTAGGTGTTTTAAATAATCCAAACGTAAAGATGGAAGAAAAGTTATCAAAAAAATTATTTGAAATAAAAAATATTAATGGTGTGGTGTTTAATACAGCGGCAAAAGAAACCTTCCGCAATACTATAAAAAATCTTAATTATGTAGTATTAATCATGATAATATCTGCTGGAGCCTTAGCTTTTGTTGTTTTATATAATTTAACAAATGTGAATATTTCTGAAAGAATTAGAGAAATTGCAACCATAAAGGTTTTAGGTTTTTATGATAATGAAGTATCAGCATATATTTATAGAGAAAATTTAATATTAACAATTATAGGAACTATGGTAAGACTAGGTCTTGGAACTATATTACATCAATTTATTATGGTTACAGTAGAAATTCAGTCTATGATGTTTGGTAGGGTTATAGATAGAAGTAGTTATTTTATAGCAGCTGTAGTAACTATAATTTTAAGTTTATTTGTAAATATAGTTATGTTCTACAAGCTTAAAAAAGTGAAAATATTAGAGTCTTTAAAATCCATAGATTAAAAAAATATTTTTTTTATGAAAAAGTAATGTCAAAAACACACCTACCTTCATAGTATATTTTAGATAACAAATTTATTTAATATCAACAAGGGGGTAACGTAATGTTAGATAGATTCTTTGGTGGATGTGGATGTGAAGGCGGATTTTTCGGAGCTGGATGGTGGATAATAATATTATTCTTCTTATTCTTAGCATTCCAAGATTGTTGGACAGAAATAGATATTTGCGCTTGGATACCATTCTTAATACTATTATTAATAGTTTGTGCATGTGGATTTGAAGGAGAAGAAGACGGCTGCTGCTAATAACAATATTATAGTTTGATTTATAATAACCTATTTGGATTTTTCCAAATAGGTTATTTTTTTTATGAAAAGTATTGACTAAGAAAAAATATTATCATATAATAGAACTCCACCATTAAAAAAGTGGTGAAGTTATGCACCTATTTTTCACTAAAAAACTAATAAAAACAAATCAAATAAAAATCAATAAACTCAGGCCTTAAAGATAGAAAAATATCACTATCTTTTATTTCTATTTAAAAAAATCCGAAAAGATATTAAAAACTTCTTGAAAAAAATTACTATTATGGTATATAATAATGCCTTAGTGAAAAATAATAAGTGAAAAAATAATTTTTGAGAGGTGCATAATGAAAATCGGATTTGATCATGAAAAATATCTAAAAGAACAGTCTAAATATATCCTAGAAAGAGTAGAAAAATTTGATAAATTATACTTAGAGTTTGGTGGAAAACTAATGGGAGATTTACATGCAAAAAGAATACTTCCAGGGTTTGATGAGAACGCTAAAATCAAAGTTTTACAAAATATAAAAGATCAAGTAGAAGTTGTAATATGTGTTTATGCAGGTGATATAGAGCGTAACAAAGTAAGAGGAGATTATGGCATAACTTACGATATGGAAGTTCTAAGACTTATAGATGACTTAAGAGGTTATAACCTAGATGTAAACAGTGTAGTTATAACTAGATTTGAAGGACAACCTGCAACAACAGTATTTATAAATAAACTAGAAAGACGTGGAATAAAAGTTTATAAACACGCTCCAACTAAAGGATACCCATCAGATGTAAACGCTATAGTAAGTGATGAGGGATATGGGGCTAATCCATATATAGAAACAACTAAACCAATAGTAGTAGTAACTGCTCCGGGGCCAAACAGTGGTAAGCTTGGAACTTGCCTAAGTCAGCTATATCATGAAAATAAAAGAGGAAATTCAGTTGGGTATTCAAAATTTGAAACATTCCCAGTTTGGAACTTACCATTAAATCATCCAGTAAACATAGCTTATGAAGCTGCTACTGTAGATTTAAAAGATGTTAACATGATAGATTCATTCCACTTAGATGCTTATGGAGAAAAATCAGTTAACTATAACAGAGATTTAGAATTATTCCCAGTATTAAAGAAAATAATAGAAAAAATAACTGGAAAAGAATCTATGTTTAAATCACCAACAGATATGGGTGTTAACAGAGTTGGGTTTGGTATAGTTGATGACGAAGTAGTTCGTGAAGCTTCTATAGATGAAATAATAAGAAGATACTTTAACACTGCTTGCCAATATAAAAAAGGTGAAGTAAACAAAGATGCTTATGATACAATATCTTTAATACTTGAAAAAGTTAATGTTAAGCCAGAAGACAGAGCTGTGGTTATACCAGCTAGAGAATACTCAGAAAAATTAAGATCACAAAGTAATAATCAAGATATTTGCCCTGTGGTTGCTATGCAAGTTGAAGATGGTGCAATAATAACAGGGAAAAGCTCTGATTTAATGTGTGCATCAGCAGCAGCAGTATTAAATGCAATAAAATACATGGCTAATATTCCAGATGATATGTATTTAATATCACCAGTAATATTAAATCCAATTATAAAATTAAAAACGGAAACACTAGGTGGAAAAAATGTGTCACTTGGCTTAGAAGAAGTTTTATCAGCACTTGCTATATGTGCAGTAACTAATCCAACAGCAGAACTTGCTATGGAAAAATTAGATGAGTTAAAAAATATACAAGCTCATTCAACTACAATAATAAGCAAAGATGATGAACAAACATTTAGAAAGTTAGGAATGCATGTAACTTGCGATCCAAATTATGCATCTCAAAATTTATACTATAATTAATAAGATACTTAAGGCCATATTGATAATCAATGTGGCCTATTTTACAATGTAAAATGTAATAAGATTAATTTAAAGAAGTAAAGGGTGATAAGTATGAAAAATCAAAGAAAAATAATTCATATAGATATGGATGCATTTTATGCTTCAATTGAACAAAGGGATAATCCGCATTTAAAAGGAAAACCTGTAGTTGTAGGAGGAAATCCTCAAGGTAGAGGTGTAGTTGCAACTTGTTCCTACGAGGCAAGAAAATATGGAATTCATTCTGCTATGCCATGTAAAACTGCATACAAAAGATGCCCCTATGCCATATTTGTAAGACCAAGATTTGAAGTATACAAACAAGTATCTTATGAAATAAGAAGGATTTTTCATAAATATACAGATTTAGTGGAACCCTTATCTTTTGATGAAGCTTATTTAGATGTTACAGAAAATAAATTTAATATAAAATATGCTACAGAAATTGCTAAATTAATTAAAAAAGAAATCTATGAAAAAACTGGATTAACTGCATCTGCAGGTGTATCTTACAATAAGTTTTTAGCTAAACTAGCTTCAGATTATGATAAACCAAATGGACTTACTATTATAAGAGAAGATAATACCCAAAGTTTTCTTGATAATCTTCCCATAAGTAAATTTTTTGGAGTGGGTAAGGTAACTCAAAGAATGCTTCATAATTTAGGAATTAATACAGGATATGACTTAAGACAGTTGGACATAAATGAATTGGAATCAATTTTTAAAAATAGAGGATATTTATTTTATCAACTATCAAGAGGTATAGATAATAGACCTGTTGAGCCACACAGAGAAAGAAAGTCCATAGGTGCAGAAACTACCTTAAGTGAAAATTTAGATATAGAAGATGAGAAGCTAATTAATATTTTAGATGAACTTTGTGAGGAAGTATCTCAAAGAGCGAAGGATATAAAAAAGATGGGAAGGACTGTAACTTTAAAAATAAAGTATGGTGACTTTAAGCAAATAACTAGAAGTGCTAGTTTAACCAACCCCATATGTTCTCATGAGGATATCAGAACTAACATTTTTAACTTATTTAAAAATATAGAACATAATCATAAAGATATAAGACTTATAGGAGTAACATTATTAAATTTAATTAACCTAGAAGAAAGAACAAATATTACTTTATTTGAATATATTGATAATAGAAAAACTGAATAATATTTTATTAATCCATGGGCATAGTCCATGGATTTTTGAGTATATAGGACAATGATAAATATTATTAACTATTAATGTAATTCAAAGTTGGAGGGATATTTATGGAAAGTGAAATTGATTATGGTAATAATGAAAATTACAAAAAGGTTAAGTGTGTTTTATGGATAATTTTATTTGCTAACTTAGGAGTAGCTATAACAAAAATAGTGGTTGGTTATTTAATAAATAGTGCCAGTTTAAGTACAGATGGGGTTCATTCTTTATCTGATGGATTATCTAATGTGGTGGGTTTGATTGGAATTACTATAGCTAGTATACCAGTTGACAAGGAACATCCTTATGGACACAAAAAATCTGAAATAATTGCGAGTTTGTTTATTGGAGGTATGCTTTTATTTTTAGGTTTGAAAACTTTATTTACTGGATTTAGCCGATTTATAAATCCAAGTGAGCTAAATATAACATTAATAAGTTTAATTTCATTAATATTAACTATTTGCATAAATATTTTTGTTACTATATATGAAAGAAAAAAAGGCGAAGAATATAAAAGTTTTATACTGATATCGGATTCTATTCATACTAAAAGTGATATTTTTATATCTGTAGGTGTTTTAGTATCATTAATAGGAATTAAATTAGGTTTACCTCAAATTATAGATCCTATTATATCTATAGTGATATCTTTATTTATACTAAAAGCATCCTATGAAATTTTTAAAGAATCTATTGGTATACTATTGGATAAAGCAGTTGTAGGAGAAGAAAAAATTACTGAAATATTAAATTCTTTTGATGAGATAAAAAATATTCATAAAATAAGAAGTAGAGGTAGCGCAAATGATATCTATGTGGATATGCATATTATGATTGATGCAAATACAACTACTGAAGCGGCCCATAGTCTTTCTCACAATATAGAAAGACAGATTAAAAATAAAATTAATCCAAATTGCCAGGTTATAATTCATATTGAACCTTATTATAAAAAGGAAAACCTATTGTAGAAAAAAACATTATATTTTATAATTAAAGTGCATAGTAAAATATGCATTTAACTAGAGAATGAGTATATTATTCAAGGTGCCAAATGGCTTAAAAGGGAATGTGGTGAAAATCCACAGCAGCCCCCGCTACTGTGATAATGACGAAAACTTAGGCTTTGGAGAGTTTTAACTCCACTGGTAAAATGGGAAGGAGAAGTTAGTAGGATGATTTTAAGTCAGGAGACCTGCCTAAAAATACATGATCTTTCGGGTGTGAGAGAAATACTGTAATATGGGTTATTAATAAATAGGTATTAACGGAACATATTATAGATAAAAAATTAAGTTTTTTTATGAAAGAGTAATAACTTATTCTCTAGTTCAGGTTCTATATGAAGGGGATGAAATCATGAATCAACAGGGATTTATTATAGACATTGTAGATAATAGAACTGCAAAAATGATAATGCAACGTCATTCGGCTTGTGCATCTTGTGGCAAGTGCAGTAAATTATCGTCAGAATGTCAAGACTTAGTAGTAGAAGTAGATAACTCTATAGGAGCCAAAAAAGGAGATCGTGTAGAAGTTAGCATGGAAAGTGTAAAGGTGCTTAAAGCTACAATGCTTGCTTACTTAGTTCCTTTAATATTTTTACTTGTGGGAACAATATTAACATATTATATATTAGATTTAATTAAATTTTCAGGGCCGATTGAAGTTATAAGCGGAGTAGTTGGTTTAATTTGTACTGGTATATCTTATTTATTACTGAGAAAAAATGATGCTAAATTTAAGCAAAGTAGACAGTATATACCTGAAATAACTAAGATAATAGAAGAAAAATAAAGATATTTATAATGAAAAAGAAGCATTTAATAATAAATGCTTCTTTTTTATTATCTTTATTATAAAGTTTCTTGTACTCTAATTTTATATATTAAAAACTATTTTATAAGCTTCTTTAACTGTAGTTTTTTATTGTTGATTTTAAAAAGAATTATATAATAAGTTTTAACCAAAGATGTAATTAATAGTACACCCATTGCAATTGAAGCACTTACAAATAGAGCATTAGTACCAATTGATATGGCATCTGTATATCTTCCTTCAACTAAAGATAACATGGTATTATAAAGTCCTAATCCTGGTATTAAAGGTAAGATACCTGGTATAACGAATATAATAGCAGGATACTTCATTTTTCTAGCTAATATCTCACTAAGAAGAGAAATTAATGCAGCTGCAAAAAAGTTTGCCAAAATAGCATTTCCAGAAAAATTAAATAATATCATATAAACTGTCCATCCTACACCACCAATAGCTCCTGCTGGAATTAAAGATTTTATAGGAGAATTGAAGAATATTGAAAATCCTACAGTAGCTAAAAATGAGAAAAAGAAATTCTCTAATAAATTAAACAAACTCATCTAACTAACCTCCAAACCTAACAGCTAAGTCAAGGACAACACCAACACCAACAGCTATGGCTGCAGCAATTAAACATGACTCAACTATTCTTGATATACCAGCAATTAAATTACCAGAAATTAAATCCCTTAGCCCTTTAATAAAAGAAACACCGGGTAAAAGTGGCATGATAGAACCAACTACTAGTGAGGTAGAATTTTCAATTATACCATATTGAACTAATAAATTACCAAGAACAGCTATGGAAAAGGAACTTATTAGTGTTGCAAAAAAAGGTATTTGGTTTAGTTTTAGTGTTTTGTTATAAATTATAACTCCTATGGTAGCTATAATTAATGTAAGTACAAAATCTAAAACACCAGTACCACCTATTAAGTATGCAAATGATGCAGAAGCCATTGCAGTACCAATGAAATAAACAAATTGGTTATAATCTCTTACTGCATCAACTTCTCTTAACCTACCGATAGCTTCCAGCGGATCAATATCTTCATTTTGAACAAAATCTCTAGATATATCATTCAATCTATCTATTTTGGTAAGGTTAATAGTTCTTTTAGAGATAGTCTTCATAAATGTAAGACCATCAAATTTTTCGTCTGATATTATTACACAAGTTGGTGTAGTAAAAACATTGACATGTTTAAATCCTCTTGATTTACAAACTCTTAGGACACTATCTTCAACTCTAGCAGTTTCTGCACCGTTAATAAGCATTTGCTCTCCCAATAGTAAGGCAAATCGAAGGATTTCTTTTTTATAGCTAACTTGAAATTCCCTTTTCATAAAGTCCCCCTATTAAATAATGATAAAAAGATTATAACAAAAATAATTTAAAATAGTTATATCATTTGCATTTTTATTTAAAAATTTTACGCCAACCATAAATTATATTCTGAGATAGATGAAATATTCCTTCTTTTCAGTGTTAAATTGTATATTTTTAAATAATAAACAACAAATTTATTTATACAATGTGACAAAAATTGAAGATTTATAGAAATAAGTGAATAAATATGTTAAGAACACTTTATTTTGATAAAACATATAATGTTATTATCTTATCGTGGAAAAGGGGAAATTTATTATGGTTTTGACAGGCGCACATTACATCTACATTATTTTCATGGTAATAATCTTGATTACTATGATTTTGAAAAAAGAAAGCGTAGTACCTTGTGTACTGGGCATATTTTTCCTAGGACTATTCTTTACGAAAAACTTTGTAGGAGCACTCAATGGGATTTTTAATTCATTTGTTGTAGCACTTAATGAACTGGGAGGAATAATACTAATCATAGGTATTATGGTAGCCCTATCTAAAGCATTAGAAGAAAATCATGCCATAGATTTTATGGTAAAGCCATTTGCAAAAGTAATAAAAAACCCTACAACAGCATTTTTTGTTTCAGGTATTGCAATGTTGTTAATGTCATGGTTTTTCTGGCCATCTCCAGCATGTGCATTAATAGGTGCAATATTCTTACCAATAGCAATTCGATCAGGATTACCAGCTATGGGATTAGCTGTAGCCATTAACTTATTTGGTCATGGATTAGCCTTATCTACTGACTTTGTAATTCAGGGGGCGCCAAGTATAACTGCAGGTGCAGCAGGTATACCAGTACAATCGGTTATAATAGAAGGTATGCCGCTATATTGGACTATGGCAATAGTAACCATATCAGTAGCATTTTATATGTTAAGAAGAGATATAAAAAGAGGCATGTTTGATCAGGAATTGGCAGTAGCTAGAGAGTCGGAAGTGGAAATTAAAGAAGTTGAACCGAAAGCAAAACTTTCTGTACTTGTTGTGGCAGTAGCCTTTATATTGGATATAGTAGGAATGTATATGTTTAACTTAAAAGGCGGAGATGCAACAGCTTTACTTGGAGGAACATCAGTAGCACTATTAGTTTTTGTAAATGCATTAAGTAGTCCTAAGGAATGTTTAGATAAAGTAGGTCAACATATAATTCATGGATTTGGTTTTGCCATAAGTATTTTTGCAATAATAATACCAATAGCAGCATTCTTTTATTTGGGAGACGCATCAGTAACAACAGTATTTGGGGATGTCTTAGCAAAAGGATCTCAAGGTTTATTATCCGATATTGGTATGGCTTTATCAAATGCAGTACCATTTAATAAAGTTGCAGCAGCGGGAATTGAAACAGTTGTTGGTGGTATTACAGGGCTTGATGGTTCTGGATTTTCAGGAATGTCATTGGCAGGCTCATTGGCCTTAGTATTTGGTAATGCAATTCATGCAAATGTAGCTGTTCTTACAGCTTTAGGTCAAATAGCAGCCATTTGGGTAGGGGGCGGATGTTTAGTTCCTTGGTCGCTTGTTGCAGCAGCAGCTATTTGTGGAGTTAGTCCAATAGAATTAGGTAAAAGAAACTTTATACCTATTATGATAGGATTTGTAGTAACAACTATAGTTGCCATATTCTTGTTATAACTAATGTTATATTATAAAATATGAAAGACTGCTTGATTTTATCTTGCAGTCTTTTGTGTATATATAAGTTATATAAATGTAAGTATTTACAAAGAATAATTATATGAAAAAAATAAATAATAAAAATATAAAAAAATCGTTGACAATATATTTTAATAATGATAGACTTATACTTGTCTTCGAAAAAAGACAAAACACTTAATTATTTGCTAATTAACAAATTAAATAAAGTGTTGACAAAGAAAAACAGCTTTGGTAGAATAAAGAAGCTGAAACAAGCAAAGAACTTTGAAAATTAAACAGTAGGTTAACAATAAATTAATTCTTTAAGAATTAAACTGAAACAACAAACAAACCAAGCCAGATATTCAGATAATGATTAGTCTGAGCGATGGACAACTTTTTTATGAGAGTTTGATCCTGGCTCAGGATGAACGCTGGCGGCGTGCCTAACACATGCAAGTCGAGCGATTCTCTTCGGAGAAGAGCGGCGGACGGGTGAGTAACGCGTGGGTAACCTGCCTCATACACATGGATAACATACCGAAAGGTATGCTAATACAGGATGATATAAGAGATTCACATGGATTTCTTATCAAAGCTCCGGCGG
>NZ_JAHZMP010000049.1 GCF_020748465.1 Terrisporobacter mayombei | reverse complement strand
AAATAGCTGATCGGTCGTAAAATTAAAGCCGACTTTCGGTAGGTTCACCGCAACAGCGCTGAACAACATCCATACGCAAAACGCCAGCAGCAGACAGGGAACGGAAATCCACAGGTTGCGGCTGGCAATACGTTGACCGCGTTGTTGCCAGAACGCAGGATCTTCCGGTCGCCAATCTGTAATGACAGCTCCAGTAGCCCTTTCGGGGGCGGATGAGTGACTCATAGACACCTCTGATACTCGTTTCGATGTCTGCCACCTTAGTGTCTGTAGCTAAAGGCAATTTGATGTAAATCAAACGATAAGATAACTTTATCTATCATTGATATTTATCATTACCCATAGTGAGTACAGTGACTTCATAAAAATTATGAGATTTTTCACGGTGCTGTAAAATCCCTACCCTTACCGATGTAAAGCGACTAACCACACGGCAAATAAGGAGTAACTCTTTCCGGGTATGGGTATACTTCAGCCAATAGCCGAGAATACTGCCATTCCAGAATGTATCGTCACATTCATTAAGGTTATTGCTCATTTAAAGCCTGAAGGAAGAGGTTTACATGCTTAAACGTTGTCTCTCTCCGCTCACCCTGGTTAATCAGGTTGCGCTTATTGTGTTGCTTTCTACTGC
>NZ_JAHZMP010000048.1 GCF_020748465.1 Terrisporobacter mayombei | reverse complement strand
GGTGCGTCAGTTATCACTTTGCAGTTCCAGCTAACATTACCGCTCGATGTCGCCGAGCAGGAAGTGCAGGCCGCGATTAACGCTGCGACCAACTTGTTGCCGAGCGATCTGCCTAACCCGCCGGTTTACAGCAAAGTGAACCCGGCAGATCCGCCGATCATGACGCTCGCCGTCACCTCAACCGCCATGCCGATGACGCAAGTGGAAGATATGGTGGAAACCCGCGTCGCGCAGAAAATCTCGCAGATTTCCGGCGTCGGCCTGGTGACGCTTTCCGGCGGTCAGCGTCCGGCTGTTCGCGTCAAACTTAACGCTCAGGCGATTGCCGCCCTCGGCCTGACCAGCGAAACCGTGCGCACCGCCATTACCGGCGCTAACGTTAACTCGGCAAAAGGTAGCCTCGACGGCCCTTCCCGTGCGGTCACGCTTTCCGCGAACGACCAGATGCAATCCGCCGAAGAGTATCGCCAGCTAATCATCGCCTACCAGAACGGCGCGCCAATTCGTCTGGGCGATGTCGCAACTGTAGAGCAAGGTGCAGAAAACAGCTGGCTCGGCGCGTGGGCGAACAAAGAACAGGCCATTGTGATGAATGTTCAGCGCCAGCCCGGTGCTAACATTATCTCCACCGCCGACAGCAT
>NZ_JAHZMP010000047.1 GCF_020748465.1 Terrisporobacter mayombei | reverse complement strand
CTTATGTTAGAAAACTAATTAAAATAGATTTCTAGTATTCATAGTTTTATTTTTTATTTAAAATACATGTAATAAAGATGTAAATTTGTATCAAAAAAGAAATATGATAACTTAAATTTTCTTATCTATATGAAAATAAATATCTCTTAAAATGAAATTCTGTAAACATAAATGATTTTTAAGTTTGAAGGATTAAATTAACAAAATTATAAATTTGCAAATAAGCTATATTAAAAAATATAATAATTTTTTATATAACTTATTCTTTTATAACTTTTAATTTTAAAAGAGGAAAATGTATATAAGAATATTCAATGTACTAGAAAAAATCAAAAGAAATATTAGAAGAAATGGAGGATGGAAATATTGAGTAATAAAAAAGATAATTTTGATATTACGGATGATATGCTTCAAGAAATTATCCCAATCGCGACAAAAATTATTCTTGATGACCTTCCTTCAGATGATGAATTAAATCATATTTTTTCAAAAAGTTTTGAGCGAAAGATGAAAAAGCTCATTAAGCAGCAGAAAAGAAGTAGTCTTACAAATAAGATTATTTTTTATTCAAAGCGAACAGCTATTGTATTTTTAATAGTTTTAGCTAGTTTATTTACTATTACTATGAGTAGCGAAGCATTACGT
>NZ_JAHZMP010000046.1 GCF_020748465.1 Terrisporobacter mayombei | reverse complement strand
CCATTAAATTATCAATCCCCATCTGGCGGGCGATAGCGTGCATTTTCCCCTGCTGTACCGCGTTCAGTTTCAATCCCGGATTTAGCCCCAGCCCGATGTTCTGTGCGACCGTCAGGTGGCTGAACAGGTTGTTCTCCTGAAACAGCATCGACACCGGACGGCGTGACGGCGGCATAGTTGTGTGATCTACGCCATCGATAGTCAGCGAACCGCTGGCTGGCGTCAGAAAACCGGCGATCAAATTCAGCAGGGTACTTTTACCCGCGCCGCTTGGCCCGAGGATCGCCACCTGCTCGCCGCGTTCCACCGTTAAGCTAAAACGCATCGGCAAATGGTGGTAAAGCCAGGTGATATCAGTCAGTTTTAACATTTCGCCCCGGTAGTTTTTCAATCACGGTAAACAGCAGAAAACAGAGCAGCAGCAGAATTAACGCGGTGACCGCACCGTCCTGGCTGCGATAGGAGCCAATTTGCTGGTAGAGATAAAACGGCAGGGTGCGGAAATCATCGTTACCGAACAACGCCACCACGCAAAAATAACCAATCGACAGCACGCATGCAAAGGCCAGCGCCTGCGCCAGTGGACGTTTCAGGGCGCGCAGCTCCACCACTTTTAAGCGTGACCAGCCTTCAATCCCCAGCGACTGACATA
>NZ_JAHZMP010000045.1 GCF_020748465.1 Terrisporobacter mayombei | reverse complement strand
GTACGGCTCGGCATCCGGGTCGGATTGTACGCAAGAGAGCGGGAACGGGTGCGCATAGGCCAGACCGGCTTCGGTGATCTTGGGAATCAAATCTTTGCCAAAGTCGTGGCTGGAGTTCTCATCGCGATCGTCTTCTTCCAGCAGTTCATACAGATAGTCGGCGTCAAAGACGTAGATACCCATACTCGCCAGAGATTTGCTCGGATCGTTCGGCATTGACGGCGGGTTAGCAGGTTTTTCAACGAATTCGATAATTTTATCGTTCTCATCAACCGCCATAACGCCAAATGCGGAGGATTCTGCAATCGGTACTGGCATACAAGAAACGGTGCAACGTGCGCCTTTTTCGACGTGATCGATAAGCATACGCGAGTAGTCTTGCTTGTAGATATGGTCGCCCGCCAGGATCACCACGTATTCCGCTTTATAACGGCGGATAATGTCGAGGTTTTGGGTGACCGCATCTGCGGTGCCGCGATACCAGTTTTCCCCTTTCATTCTCTGCTGTGCTGGCAGCAGATCGACAAACTCGTTCATTTCTTCATTGAAGAATGACCAGCCGCGCTGAATGTGCTGCACCAGAGTGTGGGACTGGTACTGGGTGATCACGCCCATACGACGGATCCCGGAGTTGATGCAGTTAGACAGCGCAAA
>NZ_JAHZMP010000044.1 GCF_020748465.1 Terrisporobacter mayombei | reverse complement strand
AACACTTTCACTACAATCAGGCCAATCAAACCCTCCGAGTAGGCAATTAACGCCCGCTGGGTCATCAGCGCATCAAACGCGGTAAATTTACCGTACTGGAACAGCGAAACGGTCAACGGACCGGAAAGAATGCCCAACGCAACCGCACTCGGCAGCGCCAACAGGAAACAAAGACGCAACCCCCAGTCCATCAAACGGTTGTATTCATCATGATTGCCACTGGCAAAACTTTTCGACAGCGACGGCAGCAAAATGGTGCCAAGCGCCACGCCCAGCACACCGGACGGAAACTCCATTAAGCGGTCGGCGTAATACATCCAAGACACCGAACCGGAAGCAAGAAACGAGGCAAAAATGGTGTTGATGATTAAGGAGATCTGGCTCACAGAGACGCCAAGGATCGCCGGTCCCATCTGTTTCACCACGCGCATTGCTCCGGCATCGTGGAAGTTAATGCGCGGCAGGACCAGCATGCCGATCTTCTTCAGGTGCGGTAGCTGATACACCAGCTGCAGGACGCCGCCGACCGTAACAGCCCACGCCAGCGCCAGCACCGGTGGGTTAAAGTACGGTGCGGCAAACAGCGCGAAACCAATCATGCTGATGTTAAGCAGTGTTGGAGCAAACGCCGGAATCGAGAAGCGGTTCCACGTATTCA
>NZ_JAHZMP010000043.1 GCF_020748465.1 Terrisporobacter mayombei | reverse complement strand
GTTGGTTTTGGCTTTTTTGCGCACCGCCTTTTTGACCGAACATTTCGCGAGCGTGTTCGGCTGCTTCGGTCCGTTGCGCCTTTACATCTTCTGTTATAGCCTTCTTGCGTCGTTTTTTACCCTTTCGCGTAGTTGATTTGGCCTGCGGTTCCTGTAGAGCAACATCCTCCTGAACTACACGAGAAACGTCCCCTAAATTAAGCCGTTTCATTGCCTCAACAATAGGGTCCGCTGATGGCGCATTGGCCACAAAGTCTGGCCGGGAATTTTCGATTGTGCGATTTAATGCCGACACACTGCGAGAGACAGGATCAACTGTAGCAACTCGCCCACCTTTCAAATCTTCAACGGCTTCCCGAATACCTGCAAGCTCTTCCAGCTCTTTTGCGCTGGCGGTTTCAACCGTCCTTATCACATCGTCAATGTTGGCGTTTTTTCTTTCCATGATCTTATCGCCTACCGCTTCGGTTTAAGTTTTTCTTCCAGTTTCTCCAACAGGAAAAACGCATAGGATTCAGTGAGCCTTTCAGCGTCCTGAATCGGTATACCCCCATACAAAACCAGGTTGGACACTAAGGTCTGATAGCTTTTCAATCCCCACCTGTGGAATGAAGTCGGTAGCCCGAAAGGGCACCCACAGACGGGTATACGCACCCTCTGT
>NZ_JAHZMP010000042.1 GCF_020748465.1 Terrisporobacter mayombei | reverse complement strand
GCTGGAAACTCTGGAAGGTCTGGCGCATCGTGGCTATACCGAAGGTTTCCTTCGTCGTCATACTCACGACGATTATCAGAACTACGAATACGGTTATTCAGTTTCTGACCGCCAGCAGTTTGTTGGTGAGTTTACCGGTGAGCGCAAGGGGGACCTCGCAGCGGTAGCGGTGAAAAATAAATTCTCCGTTGGCGACAGCCTTGAGCAGATGACGCCGCAAGGCAACATTAACTTTACCCTTGAGCACATGGAAAACGCCAAAGGTGAAGCGATGCCGGTCGCACCAGGCGATGGTTATACTGTGTGGCTCCCGGTCCCGCAGGATCTTGAGCTCAATTACGCGCTGCTGATGCGTAATTTCTCCGGGGAAACCACGCGAGCACCGTTTTCAACGCTGCCTTTGTACGGCATACGACCTAACCAGTCGTAACCCATTTCAAAGCCAACATACGGGTTAACCTGGTAACCACCAAAAGCACCAGCGCCCAGTTGGTTTTCATGGGTCGGGCCATTGTTGTTGATGAAACCAGTGTCATGGTACTGGGACCAGCCCAGTTTAGCACCAGTGTACCAGGTGTTATCTTTCGGAGCGGCCTGCGCTACGGTAGCGAAACCAGCCAGTGCCACTGCAATCGCGATAGCTGTCTTTTTCATTTTTTGCACCTCGT
>NZ_JAHZMP010000041.1 GCF_020748465.1 Terrisporobacter mayombei | reverse complement strand
TCAATAATTTCTATTATACCTACGATAATTACTCAAATGCATAATAAACATGTTGAAGCCTTGTATAAGGAGTAGTAATTGATACTCTATCAGTTTATACATAAGACAAAATTTATTAGTTTTAAACGCAATATAAAAGAGATGCTATTACAATAGCATCTCTTAATTTATATTTATTTTAAATTTATTAAATTATCTATTTAGCTAGGTTTTGTAAAAAACTATAAGTTTGTGGACAAGCTGATTTTAACTTACTATTTGTATCTTGATTTAGATAGTAATACGCAAATGCTTCTGCAAAAAATTCTTCTGGATATACACCTAAGTAGTTTACATTCCCTAAAGAACGTCCTTCTTTAGCAAATATTTGTTTAAATTGTGCTGATTTAGATATATCATTTAATACTATATGGTCTATTGCATGTGCTGTTTCATGTAATTCTAAGTTTATTGCATCATGACCTTTACCTTTGTTACTAAATCCTATTCTAAGAGCTACTGTGCTTCCACCTAAACCCGGAACATCATCCCAAGTTTTTCCAGTTCCTTCCCATCCCTTAGGAACTACACCTTTTAAATAAGCATATTCTTTTTCATCTGTTAGCTTTCCACTTAATAATTTTATTTTTAAGTTATTTATAATCAACTTTTTCAAAAAGTCTAGTAATT
>NZ_JAHZMP010000040.1 GCF_020748465.1 Terrisporobacter mayombei | reverse complement strand
GTGCGGTAGATTTCGGAGTGGCAAAAATTGTGGCATTAATGTTCAGTTTTATTGCTGGTGCTCCTCTTGGTTTCTGGGGGATTGCTATTATCACTGGTATTGTTTCTTCTTACATAGGGGATGATGAGCTGAACAAACTTAATGAGTTGTTAGGGATTTAATATCTCTTTAGAGTGTAATATATGAAACTTGGCAATCCTACTGGGATTGCCATTTCCAGGTAAAGTAAATAAAAAAGGTTGTATGAGTACCAAGGCTCTTTTTTTATGTTTGTCGTCTTTTGTATAAAAGAAAATATCGTTAGTTTTGAATATGGGTATAGTAATACATGTATTGATGCAAAAAATATAAAAGCTAGAGATATATCATTGTTATAGTTAAGTGTTAAATATAATAACCATGGCAGAAGTGATTCAGGTAAATTATGTAGGTAGTATTTTAGATACATAATTTTTTCTTTTGTTGGAGGTGTATGAAAATAGTGCTTTTTCTAATTACAATATTATCCTTGTCAGGATGTCAAGCAAACTATATTCGTGATGTACAAGGAGGAACCGTTGCGCCATCTTCGTCTTCTGAACTGACGGGGATCGCGGTTCAGTAGAAAAGATCAAAGGATCTCTTGAGATCCTTTTTTTCTGCGCGTAATCTGCTGCCTGTAAACGAAAA
>NZ_JAHZMP010000003.1 GCF_020748465.1 Terrisporobacter mayombei | reverse complement strand
ACGGATTTACCTGAAGCGATAGCGAAGGTATATCGTTGGCGATATGTAATTTTTAATAAAGATTATGTGGTTATTATAGCAAAGAGGATACACCTGTTCCCATTCCGAACACAGAAGTTAAGCTCTTAAGCGGCGATGGTACTTGGGGGGCGACCCCCTGGGAGAGTAGCACGTAGCCACGTAATCTTTTTTATTAGAAAAATATAAATGAGACCGAGGATTTTAAACAACAATCATCGGTCTTATTTTTATAGATAAATTTATAAGGAGAAGTTATGGAAAATTATATTTTGAATAAATTAGAAGAATTAAGAGATGATAATTTGACATCTTTTCATGTACCAGGTCATAAGATGGGGAAAGTTTTTCAAAAACTAGGATATAAAAATATTTTAGAAAAAATATACACTTTAGATACAACTGAGATAGATGGAACTGATAATTTACATAATGCAAAAGAAATTATAAAAGAATCGCAAGATAGATCAGCAATGGTTTTTAACAGTTATAAAACAATTTATTTGGTTAATGGAACTACTTGTGGTATAGAGGCATCTATTATGGCGGTTTGTAATCCAAAATCAAAGATAATTGTAAATAGAGATTGTCATCAATCAGTTATAAATGCATGTATATTAGGAGATATAGAGCCAGTATACATAAAGTCTAAGGTGTGTAAGAAGACAAATATAATAATGGGTGTAGATGTGAAAAATACAAAGTCAGTAATAGATAACAACTTAGATGCAAAGGCCGTAGTGCTTACTTATCCTACTTATTATGGAAGGACATTTGATTTAAAAGCTGTATGCGATTATGCCCATAGCAAAAATATAATTGTAATTGTTGATGAAGCACATGGAGCACATTTACAATTAAGCGACAATCTACCTAAATCAGCCATAGAACAAGGAGCAGATATAATAATTCAAAGTACTCATAAGACATTACCATCATTTACTCAATCTTCTATGATGCATATAAAAGGAAACAGAGTCGATAAAAATAAAATAGGAGCTATGTTAAGGTTTTTAGAATCTTCAAGCCCCTCATACGTACTTTTAACTTCGCTGGAATTAGCAGTAGATATATATGATAAGTATGGAATAAAATTAATGGAGGATTTACTTAGTAATATAGATAATTTTAAAAGTAAATTTAGAAATAATGAAAATATTATAATTGATAACAATATGGATGAAACAAAGATTTTTGTTTCTTTAAAGAAATTAGGTATTACAGGGTATGAGTTAGATACTATCTTAAGAGAAAAATATAAAATTCAAGTTGAACTATCTAATTATTATGGAATTTTATTAATATGTACCATTGCCAATGATGAAGAGGACTTTATTAGATTAGAAAAGGCATTGGATGATTTAATTTTAAATATAAATAAAAAGAAGTTATTGGAGGATACAAATTATCCAGAAAGTATTCCTGAAAAAGTACTAAATCCAAGACAAGCATTTTATAGTGATAAAAAAAGTGTTAAGTTAGAAGATAGTGTTGGAAAAGTAAGCGGAGAATATATAATACCATATCCACCAGGAATAAGTTTAATTTCACCTGGAGAAATAATTACACAAGAAATTATTACTTATATCCAGCAGGGGGTTAAAAGTGGTATGATAGTAAGTGGCATTAAAGATGTTAACTTAGGATGTATAGATGTTATTGACATAAATCAAAACTATTTTTAGCTATTGAAAGAACGGGAGGGAAATATGGGCAAAATTTTTTGTTTAATGGGAAAAAGTAGTTCAGGTAAAGATACAATATTTAAAGAGATAAACGATGATAAGGACTTGGATTTAAAGCCAATTGTATCTTACACAACGAGACCTAAGCGTACAAATGAAACTAATGGTGTAGAATATTTCTTTATTAATACAGATGAATTAAATAAATTTGAAAAAGAAAATAAAGTAATAGAAAAAAGAGTGTATCACACGATACATGGCGATTGGTTCTATGGAACTATAAATGATGGACAGATAGATTTAAATAAAAACAATTATTTATTAATAACAACATTAGAAGCTTATAAGAGTTTAAGAGATTATTTTGGAGATGATAAGGTATGTCCATTTTATATTGACATAGAAGATGGAGTTAGGTTAGAGAGAGCCTTAGAAAGAGAAAGGAAACAGGATAAGCCTAATTATGATGAGTTGTGTAGAAGATTTTTAGCAGACAATAAAGATTTTAGTGATGAAAATTTATCAAACCTAGGTATTAATAAACTTTATATAAATGAAAACTTAGAAAATTGTATTAATGATATAAAAAAAGATATCTTAAATTTAATACAATAATAACGAAAAAGGGATATAATAATATCTCTTTTTTTATTATTAAAATTATAAATTAATTGTTTTTTATATAAATTACAAAAAGTGTATAGAATAAATATAGAAATAAGTTGATTATTTGTTATAATATAAGATAATTACTACAAAAATAAAAAATTACTCTGTGGAGAAAATAGATATGTATTTTGAAAATATAAAAGGACAAGAGTTTGCTAAAAAATATATGAACAACTCTATAAAAAAGGGCAAAATAAACCATGCATATATGTTTGAAGGTATAGAAGGAATAGGAAAAGAAACTTTTGCTAAAGAATTGGCAGAAATACTTCTTGAAACTCCTCATCTTGAAAATGCCCCAGACTGTATAAGAGTGAAACCTGATGGTAATAGTATAAAAATAGCTCAAATAAGAAATTTACAATCAGACATTGTTATTAAGCCGCATAAGAAATACAAAATCTATATAATAGATAAAGCTGAAAAAATGACTGTAGAGGCTCAAAATGCATTGTTAAAAACATTAGAAGAACCACCTGAATATGCTATAATTATTCTTGTCACTAATAATAAAGAAAGTTTGTTACCAACAATAAGATCTAGATGTGAAGTGATAAAATTTACACCAATTTCTTTTGTTGAAGTAAAAAACTATTTAGTTAGTCAAGGAGTAGAAGAGAATAGAGCGAATCTTTTATCAGCATTTTCTAGAGGGAGTATGAAAAAAGCTTTAGAATTATCTAGTTCTAATGATTTTTATGAAATGAAAGAAAGCGTTCAAAATTATATAGAAACAATATTAAGTAAGAATATGGTTGAAATTCTTGATATACCTAGTCAAATGGAAAAGTATAAGAGTGAAAGCATAACAGTACTTGATATGATGATTAATTATTTTAGAGATATAATGATTTGCAAAGAACATGTAGATAAAAATATGATAATAAATGCTGATAAAATAGTATTTATACAAAATGTGAGCACTAAAATTACATATTCTCAGGTATCTAAAATTATTGATATAATAGAAGATACTAAAATAAAAATAAAAGGTAATTGTAACTTTAATGTAAGTATACAAGTAATGTCTTTAAATATATATGAGGTGATTAAATGATAAATATTGTAGGAGTAAGATTTAAAAATGCAGGGAAAATATACTACTTTGATCCAGTTGATTTTGCAATAGAAAAAGATATGGATGTTGTAGTTGAGACTGCAAGAGGATTAGAATACGGAACTGTTGTTGTTGGTAAGAAAGAAATAGATGAAGAAAGTTTAGTTTCACCATTAAAACCCATCATAAGAATTGCTACAGAAGAAGATACTAAGATATATAAAGAAAATAAGGAAAAAGCTAAAGAAACTTTTGAATTATGCTTACAAAAAATTAAAGAACATGAGCTTACAATGTATTTAATAGATTGTGAATATACTTTTGATAGAAATAAACTAATTTTCTACTTCACGGCAGAAGGAAGAATAGATTTTAGAGAACTAGTTAAAGATTTGGCTGCAATATTTAAGACAAGAATAGAACTTAGACAAATTGGAGTTAGAGATGAAGCAAAATCAATAGGTGGACTTGGACCTTGCGGAAGAAGCCTTTGTTGTTCTTCATGGCTTGGAGATTTCCAACCAGTATCAATTAAAATGGCTAAAGATCAAAGTTTATCATTAAATCCAACTAAAATATCAGGAATATGCGGAAGACTTTTCTGTTGCTTAAAATATGAGCACGATGTTTATGTGGAAGCTATAGAAAAAGTTCCACCAGTTGGATCTATAGTAAAAGTAGATGGTAATAAAGGTAAAGTTATAGAAACAAATCCTTTATTAGAACAAGCTAAGGTAGAATTTAACGATAAAACTATAAGAATATGCATGAAAGAAGAAATAAAAGTACTTCAAGCACCTAAGAAATGTGATGGTTGTGGAAAAGGAAAAGATTTAGATATTGATATGGCTACGCTAAAAGAGCTTAAAAAATTAGAGGACTAAAGTATAGGGGGATTATTTAATTCCCCTACTATTATTGTAAAGGAGAAATACATGGAGGTAAAAATAAAGGACACTGAAAGAATAGATGACTTGCAACTAAAAGGATTAAAAGTTATACAAGATAAAAATGGATTTTGTTTTGGTATAGATGCAGTTCTTTTAGCGAATTTTACTAAAGTAAAAAAGAAAGCAAAAGTTGTAGATTTAGGAACAGGAACAGGAATAATACCTGTACTTATAGCTGGAAAAAGTGAAGCTGAAAAAATCGTTGGCGTGGAAATACAAGAAGAAGTATGGGAAATGGCTAATAGAACAGTTAAACTAAATGACTTGCAAAATAGAGTTGAAATAGTAAAAGGTGATATAAAAACTATAGACAAGCAATTAGAAGTCCATGGATATCATGTGGCAACTTCTAATCCACCATATATGCATATGAATGGAATACAAAATCCAAATGACAAAAAGGCCATATCTAGACATGAGGTACTTTGTGATTTAGAGGATGTAATAAGATCAGCTTCGAGACTTGTAATGCCTAGAGGAAAGTTCTTCATGATACACAGACCTATAAGACTTGTTGATATAGTAACTTTAGGCAGAAAATATAACCTAGAACCTAAAGTCATACAATTTGTTCACCCAAGAGCAAATAAAGCACCTAATTTAGTTTTAGTTGAGTTTACAAAGGATGGTAGACCAGAATTAAAAATTTTAGATCCTTTATATGTTTACGATGAAAATGGAAATTACACAAAAGAAATAGAAGAAATATATGCAAATGAAAATATAGGAGAATAATAATGAGTGGGAAATTATATATATGTCCAACACCTATAGGAAATCTTGAAGATATAACATATAGAACTTTGAGAGTTTTAAATGAAGTTGATTTAATAGCAGCAGAAGATACAAGACATAGTGTAAAACTATTAAATCATTTCGAAATATCTAAGCCACTTACAAGCTATTTTGAGCACAACAAAGATTCAAAAGGAATATATTTAATAAATAAATTACTTGAAGGTGAAAATATAGCATTGATAAGTGATGCAGGAATGCCAGGAATTTCTGACCCAGGAGAGGATTTAATTAAGTTAGCAATAGAGCATAATATAGAAATAGATGTATTGCCAGGAGCAACAGCATTTGTTGTTGCATTAGTTGGATCTGGAATGAATACTCATAAATTTGCTTTTGAAGGTTTCTTAGATAGGGACAAGAAGATAAGAAGAAGTAGATTAGAAGAAGTAAAAGAAGAAGAAAGAACTATGATTTTCTATGAATCGCCTCATAGACTAAAAGATACTTTAAAAGATATGCTTAAAATTTTAGGAAATAGAGAAATATCAGTGAATAGAGAGCTTACTAAAAAGTATCAAGAAGTAATAAGACAAGATATTGAAACAGTTATAAATATATTTAATGAAAAAGACGTTAAAGGTGAATTTGTTTTAATTGTTGATGGATTTAAGGGCGAAAAAACTTTAGCTAATGATTATAGCAACTTAAGTGAAAGAGAATATGTAGAATCTCTTTTAGAGGATGGTATGAGTAAAAAGGATGCTATAAAAGTAGTTTGTAAAGAAAGAAAACTAAAAAAGGATGTTGTTTACAAGCAAGTACTAGACTTATAAAGAAGAGACGGGGTGATTTTATGGAGAACGGATCTAAGATAATTAATGGGATAAAAAGTAATAATGCCTGCGAAAAAATATGGGAGCTAGATGAAAGTGGAGTTTTAGAAGATATAATACCAGAAGCTAGTAGTATGAAAGAAGTAGGGCAGTGTAAATATCATAAGGTAGATTGCTTTAGTCATACTATTTATGCATTGGAAGAATTTGAAAAACTTATAGAAGAAAACAAATTTCCAACTCATCTAAATGAAGGTATATGGAAATACCTAAATACAATAGTAGAAGATGATATAAAGGTTTTAGATTTGTTAAAACTAGGTGTTTTTTTACATGATATAGGAAAATCAAAAGCAAAAACTATAGATGAAAATGGAAGAACACATTTTAAAGGACATGAAAAGTTTAGTGGAGATATTGCCATAGAAGTAGGAAAAAACCTTAATTTATCACAAAAATCCATAGAATTACTTTATAACTATACTAGATACCATATGTATCTTCTTACTATTTATAAAAAAAGTGATGCATCTCATGAAGTAATTGAAGAAATGTTTAATAAATTACAAGATGATGTTATTGGAGTAATGTTATTAGGGTTTGCAGATATTACTGCAACTAAAAAATTATTAGATCCAAAAGAAGATGAAGAAATTTTAAAATCATATATTTATTATATTTTAACTGTTTATCTATATAAATATAAAAAAAATGTATCCTTTTAATATTAAAAGGATACATTTTTTTTTACAAAATTGCTTTTGATTGTATTGGAGTTGATAGTATTACGGATGTTTTTGTTGAGCCGATTGTCTTAATACCATCAATAACACTTTCTAGTTCATACATATCTTTTACAATAACTTTTAGAAGAGAACAGTCGTCTCCAGTAACATGGTGACATTCAACTATTCTAGGGTCATTTCTTGCAGCTTCTAAAAATGCAACATATTTATCGCTAGGTAGCGATATATGTATAAATGCTTTTATTACTCTTCCTAAAGCATCTGGATTAACTATAGCTTTATATCCTTCTATAACACCAGATTCTTCTAATCTCTTTACTCTTTCTGAAACAGCAGGAGAAGTTAATCCTACTATTTTACCTAAATCTTTCATAGAAATTCTACCGTCTTTTTGTAAGATCTCTATGATTCTGTAATCTGTTACATCCATTGATAGGCCCCCTTTTATTATTATAATGTATATTATAAGCGTTTTTTTGAATCTAGCAAGTCAGATTTTAGTGTCCAAAGGTTGTCCGATAAATCAACTTTATATTCTTTAGGGTTAGAAAATCTTTTATAAGCATCCCAAAGAGTATTAAATTGGTTATTAACATATTTTTTAACTTCATTAACGCTTTTAGAAACGTATTTGCACTCACCATTTTTAAATAGTGGTTTTTGAAGTTCTTTTATTGTGTAGTTATGGAAGGTTTTATGCTTCCAAGTATATGTAGGGTCAAAAATCGTTAATGGTTTACTTGTATCGATTTTTTCATCATGAAGCATGATTAAATCAGCTTCAGCCATATTGTCTTCATTATATATCCTTACTACTTTTTTAAATCCTGGATTATTTATTTTTTCTGGCTCTTCAGAAACTTTTATTTTAGGAACTAGCGTATCACCATCATAAGAACCAGCTAGTTTATAAACTCCTCCTAAAGATGGTGATTCAGCCGATGTAATTAATTTTGTACCAACACCCCAAGAGTTTATTGCTGCGCCACTTGATTTTAAGCTGGCAATAGTATACTCATCTAAATCATTGGAAGCAGTATATGATAAATCAGTATAACCAGCTTCTTCAAATAATTTTTTTGCTTCAACAGATAAGTATTGTAAATCCCCGGAATCTATTCTAATTCCCATTGGCTTATGCCCCTTAGCTTTTAGTTCATCAAATACTTTTATAGCATTTGGAACACCGCTTTTTAGGACATCATATGTATCAACCAATAATAAACACTTGTCTGGGTAAACATCCGCGTAAGCACGGAAAGATTCTAATTCATTGTCAAATTTTTGAACCCAGCTATGAGCTTGAGTTCCAATAACAGGTATGTCAAACATTTTCCCAGCTAATACATTAGCAGTTCCGGTACATCCTCCTATTACGGCAGCCCTTGCTCCATAAGTACCTGCATCTGGTCCTTGAGCACGTCTAAGACCGAACTCAAAAACAGGATCTCCAGCAGCAGAATAACAAACTCTAGAAGCTTTAGTAGCAATCAGTGATTGGAAATTCACTATTGTAAGTAAAGCAGTTTCTATTAATTGAGCTTGATATAAAGGTGCTTTAACTGTTATTACAGGCTCTTTTGGGAACATTATAGTCCCTTCTTCTACAGCATATATATCCCCAGTAAATTTAAAATCTTTTAAAAAGTCTAAGAATTTATCAGAAAATAAACCTAGGCTTTTTAAGTATTTTAAGTCATCATCTGAAAAATGAAGATCATTAATGTATTCTACTAATTGTTCTATACCGCAAATAATAGTATAGCCACCATTACAAGCGTTTTTCCTGAAGAACATATCAAATACTACTATGTCTTCATGAATATTCTTCTCATAGTACCCATTTAACATAGTTAATTGATACAAATCAGTAAGAAGTGTTAAATTTCTCATGGTATTTCTCCTTAAACATTTAAATAAATTAAAAAACCTTATACTTATACTAAAACATAATATACCTCAACTTTCAAGCATAAAGTATATGTAGAGTATTATAAAATAAGACATCATTTATTTTAAGTATACATCATAAAATGGTTTAAAGGAGGGGGATTCATATTAATAAATTATGGTTTTATATGATAGTCCTAGGTATAGTTGGGAGTATATGTTTTAACAATTTACCAGAAACAAATCAGGCAATACTAAATGAGGGTACAAGGGCTATTGAATTCGCCATAACATTGGCTAGTGTGATGGCGCTTTGGATGGGAGTAATGAATATTGCAAAAGACTCAGGGTTGATAGATAAAATAGCAGATAAAATGAGTCCGTTAATGAAAAAATTATTTCCTACTGTTCCTAAAAATCACAAAGCCATGTCTTATATGATTATGAACATGGTATTAAATATGTTGGGGGCAGGAAATGGAGCAACGGCCTTTGGATTAAAAGCCATGAGTGAACTACAAACATTAAATCCAAATAAGAAAAAGGCCTCTCCTGATATGATAATGTTTCTAGTTATTAATATTTCATCCATACAGTTAATTCCTTTTACTATGTTAAAAATAAGAATAGATGCAGGTAGCGCAAATCCTAATTCTATAATTTTAACTACTTTATTTGCAACAATTATATCCACAATAGTTGGAGTTATAAGTTGTAAATTATTACAAAGGAGGTATAGATGATGTTAGATTATTTTTCTAATATAGCCATACCTGTAATAATTTTATTTATTGTTATCTATGGTAAGAAACAAAAAATAGATATATATGAAAGCTTTATAAATGGGGCTATAGAGGGATTAAAAACTGCATGGAACATATTACCCTATATAATAGGAATATTTTTAGCTATTGGAATTTTTAAATCAGGAAGAGGAATAGAAGTTTTGGAATACATATTTTCACCTGTAGCCCAACTATTAAATATACCAAAGGAATTAATAGGACTTATAATTGTAAAACCTTTATCTGGAAGTGGAGCCTTGGGGGTATATGCAGAATTAATTCAAAGAGTCGGAATTGATTCCCTTACAGAGCAAATGGGATCTACTATGGTTGGAGCATCGGAAACAATTTTTTATACAATGGCCATTTATTATGGAAGTCTAAAAATAAAAGATACAGGATATACTTTGTTTTGTGCATTGTTATGTCATATAGCCGGTGTGCTAGCATCTGTTTATATTTGTTATTTTTTCCTTACATAGAGGATAATTGTTGACAATAAATTATAAATTTACTAAAATTAAAAACATAGTATTAAAAGTTGGCAAGGCTCAAATCTCAAACGATACATACTTGCTATTGCTTCGGATAAATCCGTTGCTCAAAAGAATTAATTAATATTTGTATCAAAACCTTGATTTTGAGAATAATATTTAATACATATTTAAAAATTAAATATAATAAAAGCTGAGAAGAGAAGAGTAAGTAAGAATTTTTTCTACAGAGAGCTAGGTTAGGTGGAAGCTAGCGCTAAAAGAATTACTGAATATGGCCTTGGAGCTTTTTATCCGAAATAATTTAGGATAAAACATTTAGACATGTTACAGTCTACTAAGATATCTATTGTGAAAATAGTTTTTTCAAGCAACGTGAAAATTTTCATGATAAATAAATTAGGGTGGTACCGCGAATAATCTCGCCCCTATGGATTCCATAGTGGCGAGTTTTTTATTTATAAAAAATAATAATACACAAGGAGGAAATATAAATGACTAAACCAACATTTTATATAACTACGCCTATATACTATCCAAGTGGTAGATTACACATAGGTCATACTTATACTACTGTGGCAACTGATGCTATGACTAGATTTAAAAGATTTTGTGGTTATGATGTAAAATTCTTAACAGGAACAGATGAGCACGGTGAAAAAATTCAAAAGAAAGCTATAGAGCAAGGTGTAAGTGAAATAGAATACCTAGATGGGATGATAGCTGGAATAAAAGATTTATGGAAGACTATGGACATATCTTATGATGATTTCATAAGAACTACAGAAGACAGACATAAGGTTATAATACAAAAAATATTCACTAAATTATATGAGCAAGGTGATATATATAAAGGTGAATATGAAGGAAGATACTGTACTCCATGTGAAAGTTTCTGGACTGAATCTCAATTATTAGAAGGAGATAAATGCCCAGACTGTGGTAGAGAAACTTATTTAGCTAAAGAAGAGGCTTACTTTTTCAAATTATCTAAATACGAAGATAGATTAAGAGAATTATTCCAAAATCCTAATTTCTGTTTCCCAGAATCAAGAAAAAATGAAATGGTTGCTAATTTCTTAGACAAAGGTCTAGAAGATTTATGTGTAACTAGAACTACATTTGACTGGGGTATAAAAGTTCCTTTTGATGAGAAACACGTAATATATGTTTGGGTAGATGCTTTATGTAACTACATCACAGCATTAGGATACTTATCAGAAGATGATTCTGAAATGAAAAAATACTGGCCAGCAAATATCCAAGTTGTTGGTAAAGAGATAATGAGATTCCATACAATAATATGGCCAGCATTATTAATGGCTTTAGATTTACCAGTGCCACATCAAGTATACGGTCATGGATGGATATTATTCGGAAATGATAAAATGAGTAAGTCAAAAGGAAATATAGTATATCCAGAACCAATGATTGAAAGATACGGAATAGATACACTTAAATATTTCTTACTTAGAGAGTTTGCTTTCGGACAAGACGGAAGCTACACTCATAGAAACTTTGTAACAAGAATAAATACAGACTTAGCTAATGATTTAGGAAACTTAGTGAGTAGAACTGTATCAATGGTGGAAAAATACAACGATGGTATAATACCAGAAGCTATAGAAGCTACTGAGTTTGATGCAAGTTTAAAAGAGCAAGCTAAATTATCAAGAGAAATATTTGAAACTCAAATGAATAAAATGCAATTCCATGAAGCATTAGAAGGTGCATGGAAGTTAGTAAGAAGAACTAACAAATACATTGATGAAACTATGCCATGGGCTTTAGCTAAAGATGAAGCTAACAAAGGTAAATTAGATGCAGTATTATACAACTTATGTGAATCTATAAGAATAATAGCTACACTAATAAATCCTATAATGAACACAACTGCTAACAAAATATATGACCAAATAGGAATAGCAGGACAAGAAGAATTAACAAACTGGGAAAGTACTAATGAATTTGGTTTAATTAAACCAGGAACAAAAGTACACAAAGGTCAAGCTTTATTCCCAAGATTGGATATTGAGAAAGAGGTAGAAGAATTGGAAGAATTATTTGCAGAAAAAACAGAAACAGTAGAAGAAGTAGCTCCATTAGAGCACAAAGAATTCATAGGAATAGAAGAATTAGATAAAGTAGAATTAAGAGTAGGTAAAATATTATCTTGTGAAAAGCATCCAAAAGCTGACAGACTTTTAGTTTCTCAAGTTAAAATAGGACCAGAAACTAGACAAATAGTATCTGGAATAGCTAAATGGTATAGACCAGAAGAAATGGTTGGAAAAGAAGTTATAGTAGTATGTAACTTAAAGCCAGTTAAATTAAGAGGTGTTGAATCTCAAGGTATGATATTAGCTGCAGGAAATGACGGAGACGATTTAATAGTTCCAGTTGCAACTGGAGCAAATGATGGTAGTGAAGTTAGATAAGGAGATGTAACTATGTTATTTGACTCACATGCTCACTTAAATGATGAGAGATTTGATGGAGATAGAGAAGAGTTAATCTCTTCTCTTCAAGGAAAAGGTGTAGATTTAGTTGTAAACCCAGGTGCATGTATAGCAACATCTATTAGCAGTATAGAACTTGCTAAAAAATATAATTTTATATATGCAGCAGTAGGAGTTCATCCTCACGATGTGGGAGAATTAGATGAAACAACTATTGATACTCTTAGAAAATTAGCAACAGAAAATGAAAAAGTAGTCGCTATAGGAGAAATAGGATTAGATTATTACTATGATAATTCTCCAAGAGAAGTTCAAAAAGAATGGTTCATAAAACAAATTGAACTAGCTAACGAACTAAAGTTACCTATAATAATTCACGACAGAGATGCTCATGGAGATACTTTTGAAATAATCAAAAAGTATAAAAGTCCAGACATAGGTTGCGTGCTACATTGTTATAGTGGGAATGTGGAATTAGCTAGAGAATATGTGAAAATGGGATGTTATATATCTTTATCTGGAACAGTTACTTTCAAAAATAATAAAAAGACTAAAGAAGTAGCAAGAGAAATTCCTTTAGACAGATTACTTATAGAAACGGATTCTCCATATATGGCACCAACACCACATAGAGGAAAAAGAAATGACCCTTCATTAGTACAGTTTGTAGCTGATACAATAGCTATTGAAAAAGGAATTTCTTATGAAATAGTTTGTGAATCAACTAAAGAAAGTGCGAAAAGATTCTTTAATATAAAATAATAAAAAGACTTATATCAATTAGATATAAGTTTTTTTATATATAAATATATTTTTCATATATACATAATCGTATTAACTGTATAATATATAGTTATACAGTTAATACGATTTATATAAAGGGGAGTATTTATGTTTGATTTATCAGAACGTTCATTTAAACTAATTAATATTCTTTTAGTAATGTTTGTTCCAATTATTTCAATATTTATTTTTGAAACAGTATTTATAGCTATAAGAAATATAAAAAATAAATTTATAAAACACAGATAAAAGGAGGGCTTATGAGAGTAATTATTTCAAGTAATTCAGACTTGCCAATATATTTGCAAATTGTAAATCAAATAAAAGAGCAAATATTAAGTGGCAAAATACAAGAAAATCAGATGTTGCCTTCTATGAGAGCATTGGCAAAAGACTTAGGGATTAGTTTTATAACTACTAAAAGATCTTATGAAGAATTAGAAAGACAAGGCTTGATTAATACGGTTCCAGGTAAAGGTTGTTTTGTGTCTCACTTCAATAAGGAACTAGTATATGAAGCTAAAATGAGAGAAATAGAAGAAAAATTAGAAGAAGCTATAAGTTTATCTAACAGTTTAGGATTGTCAAAAGAAGAGCTAATTTCTACGTTAGAAAATCTTTATGAGGGGGAATAGAATGTTAAGATTAGAAAATATAAGTAAAAAATTTGATGATTTTGAGTTGAAAAATATATCTTTTCATTTAGAGGAAGGATTTATAATGGGTATTATAGGTCCGAATGGATCAGGAAAAACAACTTTGGTTAAATTAATAATGAATTTACTACAAGCTGACGAGGGAAAAATTTATTTTCAGGGAAAAGATATATCAGAGAACCCTAAAGAGTTTAAAGAGAATATAGGATTTGTTTATGATAATTTATATTTTTATGAAAATCTAAAAGTTAAAGATTTTAAAAATACAGTTTCATCATTTTATTCAAAATTTGATAGTGATAAGTTTGATAATTACTTATTAAGATTCAAAATAGATAAGAATACAAAAATAAAAAATTTATCTAAAGGCCAAAATATAAAGCTTATGTTAGCAAATGCCCTTTCCCATGATGCCAAGTTATTGATATTAGACGAACCAACATCAGGCCTTGATCCTATTTTTAGAAAAGAAATGATAGAGATACTTCAGGAAGAGCTGGAAAATGGAGATAAGAGTGTTATCATATCAACTCATATTACGCAGGACTTAAGCAGAGCAGCAGATTATATAACTTTTATAAATAATGGAGATATAGTATTTAGTCAAGACAAGGATACTATAAATGAAAATTATAAAATAATTAAGGGTAGCAAAGAAGAATTAGATATCCTAGATAGTGTTCTTATAAATAGAAAAGACACAGCTTATTATAGTGAAGGTTTAATTATAGACAATAATTTAGGTGTGGATAATGATAATATTCAAAATGCAAGTTTAGAAGACATTATTTACTATTATGGAAAGGAGTTAGGAAATGATTAATTTACTAAAAAAAGATCTAATTGCTTGCTTTAAAGCAGATATAAAAACAATATTAAAACTTATAGTAGGTATACTTATATTTTCTTTTATTTTGTTTCCTATAGCATCAATAATGATACCACTTTTTATAAGTTATATATTTATACTTAGAAGTTTCTATCTAGATGAACTTAATAAATGCGATTATTTCTTCAATAGTTTACCTATAGAAAAAGAGGATATAGTTTATAGCAAATATATACTTGCTACAATAGTAATTGTGACTTCTTTCATACTCACTTTTTTCTATTCAAAAATTATGAACTATATGTGGGGATTTAATAATTTTAATATAGATTCAGCATTATCTATTTTAAGTGTGATTCTTTTTTTAATCTCAATTTTATTTCCAATAATGTTTAAGTATGGGTATAGAAAATCTTATGTGCTGATAAATTTAATTATTGCAGTAATAATAATTATAAGTATGTTTAGTTTTATGGGCAATGGTGTTGAGTCTGATGTTACAGAGAACGTATCAACTTTAAAAGATAATAGTTTAATTATAAAGACTGGGGTATCTATGCTTTTATATTTAATTTCAATGGGTATTTCAAATAAGATATACATAAAAAAAGAAATAGCAAGTTAAGTGGGGGATATAAAAATGAATAAAAAGTTTATAAAAGTTAGTTTAATAATATGTATACCACTAATATTATTAATTGGATTTTTTACTCTGCTACCAAATAGTGATAATTATTCTGATGAATGGGAGAATGATATTGAAATCACGTATAAAGATTGTAAGGAAAAAAAATATAATCATGTCGTAAGTATTATAGTAAAAAATAATTCGAAAAATATAGCCAGCTTAGGAGAAATGAAGCTTAGCTTTGACTACAATTATGAAGATATAGCAGAAAAAAATTTAGGTGAATTTTATATAAGAGGATATGAAAAAGATGCATGGGATGATAATAAAGTTATGGGCATAGACCCTGGAAAAGAAGAAGAAATTATTTTTAAAATTCCAAAGGGTATTAAAATAGATAAAGATTATTATAATCTAAACAGAATAATAATAGATTATGATGTTAGCTTTTACAAGTTTAGAACAAGCCCAAATAGGTTATTCATAGGAGCAGGACAAATGGGAGGAAGTATAACCCTAGGGGAAAAATATTAATTTGACATACTTTTTATTGATAACTATTATCAATTATGATATTATATAATTATGATAATCAATATCAATAAGGAGACTGTGTTATGAATTTAAACTGTAATAAAAATTGTTGTGAAAATAAATCAAATTCAACATATATAAAAAGAATACTAGAAATGATAGGTGCTGTAATTTTGGGATCAAAACCAGCAGAAATTATAAATGTACCAGGTAGTAGTGAGGAAAAAGAAGTAAAGCTTGCTCAAGTAAAATCTTTTTTCAGTCATTGTTCTAGAGTTACATACAGAATAATTACTACACATGATGGAGGAAAAAGAGTTTTATTTATTAACGAAGAATCTATGGATAAAGTACTGTCAAATAAAAGATGTATAAACTTCTTGAAATTTGTTGGGTATTCATCTGAATGTAGATTGAATGATTATATGGATGAGCTAGTATATAGACTTCAATCTGAAGAATTTCCACATGAAATTGGAATATTTTTAGGGTATCCTCTAAAAGATGTATTAGGGTTTATGGGGTATGGTAAAAACGAATTGATAGAAATACGTAACTGGAGAATTTATGGGGACCAAAAGGCTTCTGATGAAGTTTATAATAGTTTTATGAGAGATAAAGCTATTATGAAGGGAATGGTTCAAACTATGAACATAACCGAATTAAGAAGAGCTATATAGCCTTTAGAATTAACAAATGTCTGCATAGTGAAGACACTATTTTATAAATAAATAGTGTCTTTTTTATATCTATTTTTAAGTTTCTATAAGTAGTGTAAAATAAAATAGAAAAATTTATAACTTTTTATTGTTTTCATCAGTCTAATATGTGAAGGGAGGCATAGTATGGATGAAAAACTAGTCAAAAAAGCAATTAGAGGAAACTTTAATGCTTATAGTATTTTAGTACACGGCCTAAAAGAGGAAGGATATAAATTAGCATATACAATATTAAACAATGAGCACGATAGCATGGATGCATATTTACAAGCAGTGGAAAAGGGTTTAAAAAATATTACTAATCTAAAAGAATCACAGTATTTTAAAACATGGTTTTTAAAAATCGTGATAAATGAAGCAAAAAATATTATTGCTAAAAATAGTAAAGTTATTTTCCTTGATGAAATAGAAGAAAGAAGAGAAGCAAAGTACGAAGATAAAGAGTCTAAGTTAGACTTGGAAATATGTTTGCAAAAAGTAGATTCTCAAAGTAGGCAAATGATAAAACTCAAATATTATATGGGATATAAGCTGGAAGAAATAGCAACAATTTTGGCTGTGCCTATAGGAACGGTGAAAGGAAAAATGTATAGTGCACTTAAAGATATGAAAAAAGAGTTGGAGGTGAGATAATATGAAAATTGATGATAAAGAAATAGAAAAATTATTAGAAGATTTTAATGGTGAGAATATAAAAGTTCCTGATGAACTTGATGAAAAATTAAATATGAAGTTGAAAGAGTTAAAACCTAATAAGAAATATAAAAAATTGATATATGCATCAGTTATATCTATTTTAGTAACATGTGTTTCATATGGTACTATTCCATCTTTTAGAACTTTTGGAGATACAGTATTTAAATATATATTTGGAGATATTGGTGTAGAAAATGCTGTGAATTTTGGGTATGTTGGTTCGAAAAAACAAAATATAAAAATAGGTGACTATGATATAAGAATTGAAAATATGTATATAGACAACCTAAGAATTAGTTTTGATGCAATAATAGAAAATGATGTAGAGAATATGTCAGGTAGAAGTGTTCTATATGTTGAGGGACTTGAGAGTGATGAAATAACAATAAATAATGGAGGTTTTAATAAAGAACTAAAGGCAAATGTTTTAATAATTGGAGATGGAGTAGCTGAAATAATAAAAAATAAAAATGAATTAGAAGTTGAATTGAAACTAGTAAATCATAATAATACTAAAGATGAGATATTAGGAAAATCAAAAATGACTATAGAAATACCAAAGGAAATGAAAACCAGTGAAAACATAGAAATAAATAAAACTATAAATGAAAAAAATCTAAATTTCAATATAGAAAAAATAGAAGCGTCTCCAACTATGATGTACTTATATACTAGTGGAAAAGTAAAAGGTATAGGAAATATTCAAGGGGTGTATAATTTCAAAATAACATCTAATAATGGAGAATTATATAAAGAAAATATAGCATTAGCTGGAATGGGACATAAAGATGGATATAAACAGAGTATAGTTCCATCAGTTTATTATGATAAAAGTAAAAAATTTAAAAGCTGAAGGGGTTCTTGTTGATGCTAATAAGAAAGTAAAAATTGACTTAAATGATAATTACCCTAAAGTGATAGATTATTTTGGGACTAGAGTAACTATTAAAGACGTTAAATATGAAAATAATAGACTAGTAGTTGAAGTTTTGAATAATGATGATATTTCTTATATGGGTGTAAGTTATATAGATAAAGAGAGTACAATAGAAGGTTATTATAGTGATTCAATTCATGGGCTTGTATTTGATATAGATAAAAGAGATAGTTATGATTTAGATTTAGCAATAATTCTAAAGCATAAGATACCTATAAATATGGATATAGAAAATACGTTAATTGAAGAATAAGTTTAAAAAGGAGCATAAACATGAAAGTAGTCAAAAATATTATAACTTGTACAATAATATTGATGGTTTTATTTGTAGCTGGATGTAATGATATTAACAATAAAATATAGACAAAATTGCACTTGAAGAAGCTAAAATAATAGTAGCTAATGAAGGATATTCTTTAGAATCAGAAACACTTAGTGAGTCGGACATTTTAATAGGAGATTCAGGTGTATTTGAATTGATAAAAAAAGCTAGCATAGAAGGTGGGTATTCTAAGGATGACTTTAATTCAATGACAGAAGATAGGAAAGTTGTATCGTATAAATTAAAGGAAAAATCTAAATTTAAAGATAGACCAATAATGTTATGTTTAGTTATAGATAAAGATAAGGTAATAGGAGCCTACTTAGATTATGATGGGTATTATCCGAGTATTGCACCTATTAATTTTAAAGAATATATCAAACAGTAAAAGCTTATATAAATAATAAAAAACAATAGCCTATATAGGCTACTGTTTTTTATTAAAGACAAGATTTTATATAATCAACAGGCACATCCATTCTAATAGCCACATTTTCAGCTGACATTCCTTTATTTATAAATCGTCTAACTACCTTATTGATATTTTCGCCAACTTCTATAATATGTTTATCAGGATCATAAAAGCGGACAACGCGCTGACCCCAGGAATGTTCAATAATAGGATGGACATAACATATTCCTGGAATTTGATTTAATTTTAAGATGAAATTATCAAAGTCATCTTCTTCAAAATATAACTCACTATTATTTGCGCCAAAGAAAACTTCATTTTTTGGCTTATGTATAAAACTACACCAAGACTCCTTTGTTTGAAGGGCTATTCCCCCAGTTAGAGTTACATTTGCACCAAAATCTAAAATAACATCCAATCCTAGAACAGTAGAATAAAATAGTTTAGACTTTTCTATGTCAGAAACTACGATTAATGGGTTAGCAAATTTCATATTAATTACCCCCTTGATTAAAATTATGTATTAATTAAATTCTAGCTGAAAACTGTAAGGGTTGTAAATAATAAAGTTTACATAGGAATAGTGATGGCTTATACTAATATTAATATTTTGATTTAATGAGGTGAATAGATGAAGTTAGATTTAGAAAATATGATATACATATTAATCTATATGATATTTTTTCTATCTGTCATAAGTTGTCTAGCTTATTTTTGCAAAAAAAGAATATCTCATCAAATTGAGTTTATTTTAATAAAAAATATATCTCTAGATATGTTTAAGTACTCTGAGAAACTAGAACCAAAAGAATATTTTAGTTATCAAAAGTATGATATTTGGAGGTATTGTAGCTTATTCTAATTGAAATGAAACATTTTATAAACAAAAATTAAAAATCAAAGGAGATAATAAAATGAATTTCATTTCAGGTATGTTACAAGATTTATTAAATATATTATTCAGTTTTACAGGAGATTTAGGGGTTGCCATAGTAGTTATAACTTTAATGGTAAAATTAATTTTAATGCCTCTATCTTTAAAACAAAAATTTGCGATGAGAAAACAACAAGACTTGGCAGAAAAAATGAATGACATAAAAGAAAAATACAAAAATAATGCTAAGGAAATGGAAAAGCATCTGCAGAAACATTCAATGGAAACTATGAAAAGTATGATGGGATGTTCAACAATTTTACTACAAATGCCAATAGTGTGTGCACTTTACCAGACATTTTTAAATATGCCAAATACGTCACCAAGTGTGTTAATACCATGGATTAGTAGTTTAAATGTTAGTGATAATTTATTTATAATACCTTGTATATATACTTTAACTATGTTGGCCCCAAATTTAATAAGTATGGTGCCTTATTTTAGAACAAGCTCACAAGTTATGTTTAATAAGCAAATGATTATGTCCACAGTTATTATGGGATTTTTGTTAACAGCAAGAACTCCTGTAGCGATAGGGCTATATTTTATAACAAGTAGTTTATATACTTTAGTGGAAGATATTTGCTTTAGAATATATGTAAAGAACAAAAATAATTTAAGTGTAAATTAATATATGATAAATACCTGTCTAGATTATATTTAGACAGGTATTTTATTTTGTGAAAATTCTTCATAAACATAATGTTTGAATAAATAAAAACATGGAAACTATAAAGGTATAAATCTAGAAGGAGAATAAGAAAATGAACTATGATGTAGTGATCGTAGGAGCAGGACCTGGAGGGGTAGCTGCTGCTCATAATTTAATAAATAGTAATATATCTTGTATATTAATAGACAAGCAAAAATTTCCGAGAAATAAACTTTGTGCGGGAGGCATAACTTATAAAACTTTTGAATTAATGAAAACTCTAAAGTTACACAATGAATTTAATACTGAAAATTCAGTATTAAGTGAAGGCGGCAGTTTATATTTAGAGTATAAACATATAGCAGATATAAAAACTAAGGGGTTAACTTATTTAGTAGATCGATTTGAGTTTGATGACTACTTAGTTAAAGAGTATAAGAAAAAGGGTGGCACTTTTCTAGAAGGTACTGGTGTTAGGCAAATTAATACAAAAGAAAATATAATAACTTTATCTAATGGTGAAGAAATTAAGTTTAAATATTTAATAGGTGCAGATGGAGCCATAGGAATAACAAGAAAGTTGGTTGATGAAAAATTTAATGCAAATGGATTTTGTCTACAAGTGGAAATAGACAAAGATGAGTTTAATTATGAAGGAAACAATATGTCTTTGTATTATGGAGTTATTCCACAAGGATATGCTTGGATATTCCCAAAGAAAAATAGCTTTACAATTGGATTTGGTGGAAATTATGATAAGAAAATAGATTATCATAAAGAGTTTGAAAAATTTTTAAGTAGCTTAGGTATAGTTTGTGAAAGAAGAGAATTTAAAGGAGCAATGCTACCTTTTGGTGAATATATAAAGACTCCAATTAATAAGGAAAAAAATTTATTATTAGTTGGTGATGCAGCTGGCTTAGTAGATCCGTTTACAGGAGAGGGAATATATTTTGCTATGCTATCAGGAATAAAAGCATCTAAGACGATTATTAATGCTTTAAGAACAAATGATAGAAACAAGATTTATAAATATATCGACGAAATTAATGAAATTACAAAAAGTATAAGTAAAGGTGCTAAGCTTAAGAAACTAGTTTATAAATTTAGAAAGCCTGTTTTTAACGCTATGAAAAATGAGAAGTTTGGAAGTCATATATTTAATGACTGTTTGTATGAATCAAATTATGATTTATTAGAAATTGTATTTCATCATAAATAAATACTTAAAAAGGGAATGTATACAAGTATTTTTTCTTGTAATACATTCCCTGGATTTGTATAAAAGCTATTAATAATCTAATTGTTTTAGACTTAGAAGAATGAAATTATTAGATTTTTGTTTTACCTTATAAATTTTCAATTTCTTTTCAATATCTTTATCGATTTTTTCTCTTTTTTCACCAGAAAAAAGTTCTCTAATAGCATCAATAACAGAAGCAATTACTGCAATAGTGCCTGCACTTCCAAGTTCAAACCCCATCATTTCTGTTTCTGAAAGTTGCCCTCTTATCATAGTATTTATTTGTTGGACTAAGTCTCCCTTTATTATGACATAGTCCCATTTTTCACTTAATCCAGTTAATAGTTCATCCTTAGTAAAAGCCTCAAATGGAGGATTTTCTTTTTCTAGTGAACTTATTTCATTTAATACATCTTCAGAAGATTTACCAAGTGTATTACCTATAGCCGATAAAACTTCACTGGAATATTTTTTTGCTTGTTTTTTAGTATGTTTTAATAATAAATCTCTATCAATACCAGTTTTTAAACTTACTTTATCTCTACTACAGTTATTTTTTTTCAAATACATATCTAGGTAATTCATAATTAGCCCCCTTGAAATTATTAATATTATAAAATGTATTTCTATACTCAAATTAAATAAACTTGCATGTAGATTGATTACTAAGGATGTTTCTTATAAATTTAAGTACTAGTAATGTAATTGTTTCAAAGTTAAAAATACTACATCATCAGACATACTACTTAGTTTATAAAGTCTAAGTTTTTTCTCAATTTCTCTATTATTTTTGTCGCAATTACTAAATAAATCCCTTACAGTTTCTATGGCAGAAGTAAGTATAGTTATACCACCACCACTTCCTAATTCAAATCCTAAAGTTTCTGTTTCAGAAAGTTGATTTTTCATTATATTATAAATCTCTTTTCCGTAAGTACCTTTAATAACTATGTAATCCCATTGTTCATTTAACCCCAATAATAATTCGCTAGGATTATAAGCTTCAAATGCTGGATTTTCTTTTTCTAAAGTCAAAAGATCATTTAATACATCACCAGGTGTTTTATTTATTGTATTAGCGATGGCTATTAGTACTTTGCCAGAGTATTTTTCAACAGTTCTCTTTGTATGGTTAGAGAGTAGCTGTTGACTTACTCCTGTTTTTTTATGAACATCATATCTTTTACAATTATTTTTTCTTAAATATAAGTCTAGATAGTTCATTTAATTTCTCCTTTAAAAATTTTACTACTAAAAAATATTTTACTAGTAATATATATTGTAGTGATAAAAATGTAAAATGTATACTATAAAATAGTAAAATGTTTTGGTATAAAAATATAATTTATATCAATTACATAAGAATGTATCTTTACATTTTTGTAAGAAAACAAAAATTGTATTGACTGAAGAGAAAAAAACATGTAATATGAAGTTAAGTTCACGTGAAGTTTATTTCACATGAACTTAACTTCATATTATGAATGATTGATATAGATAAGGAGGATTATTATGAAAAATAAATTTTTTGAACGTATTTTATTTTCTATTGTAGCTATTGGGATATCAATAACAGATATCTTATTGGGAGGAACATCCAATATATATGTAGACAATTTTTACATACTGGTTGGTTTGATTGCATTTGTTTATACAATATTTGATTATTATAAGTATAATAAAAACCGTAAAGAAATAGATGATCAATTATCAAAAGAGTATGATGAAAGAGATGAGTTAGTAGATGGTAAAGTGTCTAAAATCACATTAAAGGTAATTTTAGCAACTATTTTTATAGTAATGTTTGCTTCGAAATTTGCAATTATAAATGGAGATATTTCATTATTTATAATACTAGTTACCTTTATAATAACTGAATTTTTAGCACGAAAATATTATAACTATATAATATAAATGTGGTGAAACAATGAAAAATAAAGTTAAAGAATTACGTCTAGAACATGGTATAACGCAGCAAGAATTAGCTGATAAAGTATGTGTATCATCGAGAACAATTATATCATTAGAAAAACAAACATATAATCCGTCGGTTCTTCTTGCATATAAAATTGCTTCGGTTTTTAGTTTATATATCGAAGAGGTTTTTATATTTGAAGAAGATGACAAATAAAAAATGAGAATAAGGAGATAGTAAGATGCCAGGTATATTTATTATGATTTTTGGAGCAATATTAATAGTTTGGGGAATATATAGAATGAAAAATGATGACGCTCTTTTTGGAAAAACTCAAAAAGGGAAAAATATATTTAACCTAATAATTATGGGGCAAGCTTCTGGAATAGGCCAATTTGCAAGCGGGATACTTTGTATAATAATAGGTATTGCTTCTTTTATAATTAAATAAAGTGAAAACAAAGTAACTTATATTAAAATAAAAAGGTATGAACTCACATAGAATTCATACCTTTTCTTATTTTATATTGATATTACATGTCTAAATATAATTTAAAAATTTATATAAAATTAGAATAGTAGAATAATATTCTAGTTATAAATAATAAAAGAGATATTTATAGATTAAAACTATTTTAGATAATTACTTTATTAATATATCTAGGCTACAATAATGCTATATAGAATATTATAGGGGGGATAAAGGTGGAAAGTAACTATAAGGTTGCATATTATAATGAGTGGAAAACACTACAAAAGAGAGAATTTAAGAATGTGGCAGAGATAAGGAATGTTATATATGATGAAGATAAAAAAGAATTTTCTATAAAAGTTTTTAATAGAGAATATATATTAAATTGTAATGATGAAACAATAAGGCGAAGTGGTGATAATCATATACCAAGTGCTGAAACTGGTGTTATGATATTGAATTATTTGTCTTTTACAGAAAATAATATAGATAAAACTAACAAGTGGGTAAGTCTAAAAGAAATACCAAACGGAGGGATGATGTTTTATCCGGCTTTTTATAAAAGTAGTATAGTTAGTTTAATTAATACTTTTGGTTATGATTCATCAAAATTAAGAAAGTGCGGAGAGAACCTAGATGGAAAAGAAACAAAAATGGGTGATATAGCATTTGAATTTGAAGTTTTTCCAAAGGTATTTTGTCGTGTTGCAGTATGGGAAGGAGATGATGAAATTGAGCCAAGTGCCACAATTTTATTTGATTCTTCAATACAATATATGATGCATGTGGAAAGTATAATTGGACTGGGAGGATATATAATTAATAAAATCATTAATGAGTTAGGAAGAGATTAGTCTATGTAATCAGTTATTTTAAACCTTGATTAAATCTAGTAAAAAACGTAAAATATAAAGATATGATATTGAAAGAATTGAATTTAAAATAATTATAATAAATAGATTAAAAGGTGATTATATAAAATGATAAAAGAAATAATAGTAGTTGAAGGAAGAGATGACGTTACTGCTGTGAAAAGAGCATTAGATTGTGAACTAATAACTACTGGAGGATTTGGATTCCCTAAAGGAGTTATGGAAAGAATAAAAGCAGCTCAAGAAAGAAGAGGTGTTATAATTTTTACTGATCCAGATTTTGCAGGAGAAAAGATTAGAAAGAAAATAGCAGCAGAAGTACCAGGATGCAAGCATGCATTTTTACCAAGAGAAGAGGCTAAAAAAGATGGAGACATAGGAATAGAAAATGCATCTCCAGAAAGTATACTAAGAGCTTTAAATAAAGTGAGAACTGAAAGTACAGAAAAAAGAAATGAATTTTCACAAGTGGATTTAGTGACAAATGGACTTATAGGTAATGAAGACGCATCTTATAGAAGAGATACCGTAGGACAGATACTAGGAATTGGATACGGAAATGCAAAGCAATTTTTAAACAGATTAAATAACTACGGAGTTTTAAGAGAAGAGTTTAATAAAGCAATAGAAAGTTTATAAGGAGACGAACATGGATAGATTATCATCGCATAAAGCCACAAAAGAAGTTGTTCAAAAACATAATTTTAAGTTCTCAAAATCACTGGGACAAAACTTCTTAATAGATACAAACGTAATAGATAGTATTATTGAAGGTGCAAGAGTTAAAGAAGGAGATTATGTAATAGAAGTAGGACCAGGAATCGGAACACTTACAAAAGAAATGGGAAGAACTGCAGAAAAGGTTGTAGCCATAGAAATAGACAAAACTTTAATTCCTATATTAGAAGAAACTTTATCAGACTTTTCTAATATAGAAGTAATCAATAAAGATATATTAAAAGTTGATGTACAAGAATTAATAGAAGAAAAATTAAATGGAGGGCCAGTAAAATTAATAGCCAACCTTCCATACTATATAACAACACCAATAGTTATGAAATTCTTAGAAGAAGATATACCAGTAACTGATATAGTTGTTATGGTTCAAAAAGAAGTTGCGGATAGAATGAATGCTAAGCCGAATACTAAGGACTATGGAGCATTATCAGTGGCAGTTCAATATTACTGTGATACAGAAATAGTTGCAAAAGCTCCGAGACATATGTTTATGCCGCAACCAAATGTTGATTCAACAGTTATAGGACTTCATGTAAGAGAAGAAATGAAATATCCAGTTGATAACGAAGATATATTCTTCAAAACTGTTAAAGCATCATTTGGACAAAGAAGAAAAACCCTTCTTAATTCATTAAGTGGACTTGGATTCTTAAGTAAAGATCAAATAAAGCAAGCTTTACAAGAAGCCAATATAGATGAAAAAAGAAGAGGAGAAACTTTATCAATAGAAGAGTTTGCCTCATTAGCAAATGAAGTAAATAGAATTAACGATGAAAATAAATAAGTAATTGATTATAAGCTAGTCTGAGGACTAGCTTTTTTGATATTAAAAATAAAATAGAAAATAACAGTTTACACATATATCCATTTATGATATATTACAAATAGATATATGTATATCTAAAATGGATACATCTGAAAAAGATATAAAAGGCAGAAGGTGGTTAAAATTAGTAGAAATAATTCTTTACAAGAAGAACAATTAACAGAACCAGGATATTATATATTATTAGCATTGCTAGTACCTATGCATGGATATGGAATATCAAAATACATAGAAGATTTAACTGAAGGTGAAGTTTCAATAGGTCCTGCAACTATGTACACTATGCTAAAAAAGATGCAAGCTCAGGATTATATAAGTTTAGCGGGAGAAGAAGCAAGAAAGAAAATTTATAAGTTAACTGACAAAGGAAACATGGTTATAAGGAAAGAACAAGAGAGAAGATATAAAATGGCACTTTATGGTGTTAAAGCTTTTGAAAGAATAGGAGGAGTGGAATAAATATGGCGAAAAATATAAAGTATGTACCAAGTGGTGGTTTGCTTTTATCTGAAGAAAAAGATATGAAGAAGCTGAGTAAGTTAGCTAAAGAAGGTTGGATGTTAGAATCTTTTGAAAAATTATCATATAAACTTATAAAAAGTGAACCAGAAGATATAGAATATTGTGTTGATTATAACGAAGATAAAGATGATTGGAATGAATATATATCTTTATTTGAAAATAGTGATTGGGAATATATTTGTTCCTATGAGGGATATCATTTTTTCAAAGCGCCAAAAGGAACGAAGCCTATTTATACAGATAAGGAAACATTGAGCTTAAAATATGAAAAACAATATAAATTAATGAAGAAATCTATAATAGGAACAGTAGTATTAATATTGGCATGTATATTAGGAATTGGTTTCATATCAATGTTAAACAATGGTTCTAATACATTAAGAGGACTAAAAATCGTCCTTTCTTCAGGTGTTGGTGCAGGAATTGGTATTTTAATTCCATTTATAATTTGTGCAGTCATAGCATATAAGAAAATAGAAAATTAAATTATGGGTCAAAAAGCTTAGTATGCCTTACATACTGGGCTTTTTTATTTTAGATTTTCATAGTACTTAATAAATAAGTTATTACATATAATTTCTTGAGAGATTATGTTAAGGGGTGAGAAACTGATGGCTACCAAAAGAAAGTTTAAAAGAGATTACATCATGCTAGAAGCGAAAGACATGAACTATAGATTTAAAGATAAGGTATCGCCAAAGGCTTTTGCAAAAATTGAAGTCACTGATGAGAAATCAGTTATAGCTTTGTATGCTGAAAATCTGAAAAGTGTAAGTGAAGGTTATACAGTAGTAGCAATAAGAAGTGACTACGAAACCATAGATTTAGGTAACTTTAATGTTAATAGTCAAGGAAAAGGTGAGTTTAGCCTAGATATGGGTGATGAGGATATAGACATAAAAGGAATAGCAGTTATACAAGATAGAGCAGTCCCACTTATAGGTTTTAAGGGGAGCAAAATAGAAAACTTTGAAGAAATATTATTTCCTCCACAATATGAGTTTGAAGAAGTAGATGATGATGAGTATGAATACGAAGAAGTAGAATATGTTGAGGTAGATGATGTTATAGATGAAGAATATGTTGATGATGAAGATATAGATAGAGAAGAGTATGAAGAATACGATGAATATGAAGAATACGAGGAATATGAAGAGATCGAATATGTTGAAGAAGATGATATAAGAGGTAATGAATATGAATACGAGGAAGTTATTTACGAAGAAATTGAAGAAGATGAATATGAATACGAAGAAGTAGAGGATGAAGAATATGAGGAAGTTCAGCCTAATATACAATCAAAAGTGCCAGAAAAGAAAAACACTAAAAGTAGAGATGATGACTATATTGAAAAGAAAATAAACAAAGCGAAATCTGTTTTAGAAAAGCAATACACAAAAAATGCTTATGAAACAGTAAAAACTAAAACAGAACCAACTAAAACGGCTAGTACATTATTAATGCCAAGACAAATTAAAAAAGGTTTAAAATATTTTAGAGAAGTAAAACCTTTTGTGGCAGATTATATTGATAGTACTAGATGGTGGAAAATAGAAATTAATCCAACAACTTTATGTGGTTATACAATGCCATACTTAGGTTATGTTAATTCTTTAAACTATACTATGTACAGCGATGCTATAATGCAGTCTTATAAATACAGACACTACTTATTTGGAGTACAATATGATGAATATAATAAGAGACAATATTACATTTATGCAGTACCAGGAAGAAAAAATGAACAGCCAGATAAGGGAAATACAGGATTTACAAGATATCAAGCATGTGATAATAGAAATAATTCTTTAGGCTACTGGTTATGTTTTGTTGATTGTAAAGCAAGACGAATAGTTAAATAAAATAAACGGTTTATATGATATAATACACATGAAATAGTAAGTGAGCTGTAAGGAAAAGAACTATTTAAAATAAATTAATCTTAAAATTAACAACAAAACGTTATATAATAGTTATATAAAACATTTAACCGGGGGTAAGACATGGCCAGAAAAAGAAAAATAAAAAAATCAGTGTTCTTAGTTGCAGCTATTATACTATTTTTTGGTGTATATATTATATCGTTTACTCTTTTCTCTAATAAAGACAATAGTAGTAAAGACAATGCAGTGAAAATAGAAGAGCCTGAAGACAATAGATCCTTACTTAAACAGTTAGAGGAAAAAGATAAGATCTATTTATCTGATGGTACTGTATCAGATGTTAGAGTTGATGAGCAATTATTAGAAGAGTTAAGATACTCTTTTGAGGATATTAGCAAAATAAGAAAACCAGCATCTTATGAGTCTACTTATGAAGGATATTCAGATGACGGACTAAAGTTTTCAACAAATTTAGATGTAATAAGAATTTATACAGTCAATGAAGAAGAGTATTATAAAATTCCTGTAGCATCTAAAGACGAATTTAAAAAAATATTAGATAAGAGTATCTATACATCTTTTGATTTTATAAAGCAATATAAAACGTGGAAAGAAGTTAAGATAACTTATAAAGATACAACAAAGAATTTAAGTAAGTGGAAATATGATGATTTAGCAAATACAATGGCTGCGAAAAGAGTGGTTGGTAAAGTACAACCAGAAAAGAGTAAGGAAAGAAGTGAGTATAATTTTGTAATTGAAATCAAAGCTGATAATTATGAAGCAAAAGTTGAAGTTATGGGAGCTAATTACGTAAAAATAGAATCTAAAGATTTAAATTCTTATTACGAAGTGCATACAGCTTTATATGATTATATTAAAGATGAAGTTTTTAAATTATCTAAATAAAAAAAGTAGAAAATTTGATTTATCAAATTTTCTACTTTTTTGTTATTATTTACTTTCTTCAAGTAATAATTCACCAACATGATAAACAGGACCTGCACCAGCAGTTATTAGTAAATCGTTAGGTTGCATATTAGCTTTCAGATAATCAACAATATCTTCGAATTTGCTGATATATATAGCATCCACATTGTTATGGTATAGTTTTTCAACTAAGTCCTTAGAATGAATATCTCCTGGATCATCTTCCCTAGCAGCGTAGATATCAGTTATTATAACTTTGTCTGCAGAGTAGAATGCTTCTCCAAATTCATTGAAAAGAGATTTTGTTCTACTGTAAGTATGAGGTTGGAATACACACCATAAAGTAGATTTTTTTAGTTTTTTAGCAGCAGCTAAAGTTGCTTTTAATTCTGTTGGGTGATGAGCATAGTCATCAACTATTAAAGCATCGTTAAAAGTACCTTTAATTTCAAATCTTCTTCCAACACCTGTGTATTTAATAATGCTATCTTTTATGTCTTCTACACTTATTCCAGAAACTAAAGAAACTATTATGGCAGAAGCAGCATTGTAAATGTTGTGTACACCAGGAACAGATAATTGGAATGTACCTAAATCTTTTCCAAAGTAAGTTAAATCAAATGATCCAAATCCACTATCATTAAAATGAATATTTTTTATGATAGCATCATTTGAAGCTTCTTTACCATACTTGATTACATTAGCTTTGACATCATGTAGTATTCCGTCTGTATTAGGGCTATCACCATTTATTACAAAGTGACCATCTTTAGGTAATAATTTTCCGAATTTATTAAATGAAGCTTTAATTTCTTCTATTCCAGAAAAATAATCAAGATGATCTTCCTCTATATTTAAAACGATTGCTATTTTAGGGTTAAAATTTAAAAAACTATCTGTATACTCGCAAGCTTCTGTTATGAAGTTTTGAGAGTTACCTATTTTTACATTACCACCAATCGATTTTAAGTTACCACCAACTAAGATTGTTGGATCTAAGTTAGTTGAATCAAATATAGTCGATAATATAGAAGTAGTTGTAGTTTTTCCATGAGTACCCGAAACTGCTATTGAGTTTTTGTACTCTCTCATTATTTGTCCTAAAAATGCAGCTCTGTTTATTGTTAGTATGTTTTTGTCTTTTGCAGCCATAAGTTCTTCATTGTCTGTGTGTATAGCAGCAGTGTAAACTACCATGTCCAATCCATCAACAATGTTCTCTTTTTTTTGGCCAATATAAATTTTTGCACCTTGTGCTTGAAGTTTCTCTGTCATTGAAGATTTATTCATGTCTGAGCCTGAAACTTCGTAGCCTTTATTAAGGCATATTTCAGCTAAAGCACTCATACTTATTCCGCCTATGCCGATGAAGTGTATCTTCATAATAATAAAACCACCTTTCATTTAATTTATTTCTATGAATAAGAACAATTTTTGTGGTATAATTAAATAATGTTCAATATTTTAAGTATCATATGCATATACTAATTCATATATTATAGTTTATTTATTTTTTCATAATATATGAAACATAACTAATATTATATCATACAATAAAATCTTATGCATTATTTACTTTATACCATAAATGTTGTAATTGTAGGAGGTTACTGAAACAATGAAGTTTAAGAGAACGGAAAGAATTGGTGCTATAGTCAAGATATTATCTGACAACCCAAATAAAATTTATACATTAAGCTATTTCACAGAAACATTTAACGCTGCCAAGTCTACAATTAGTGAAGATTTATTAGTTGTAAAAAATGTATTCGAAAAATTACAATTAGGTAAGGTTATAACAATTTCTGGAGCGGCTGGTGGAGTAAAATACATACCTAAAACATCAATACAAGAAAATCAAAACTTCCTAATGGAATTATGTGAAAAAATAAGTTCGCAAGATAGAATTTTATCAGGAAGATTTCTATATTTAATAGATTTAATATATAATCCAACAGTTGTAGCTAAAATAGGAAAGATATTTGCTTCAAATATAGATTACTCTGAAGCGGATTATGTAGTTACTATGGAAACAAAGGGAATACCTATGGCTCTTATGACTGCAAAAGCTATGAATTTGCCATTAGTCATAATAAGAAAAGACATAAAGGTTTCAGAAGGACCAACATTAAGTATGACTTATGTTACAGGAGACAATTCAAAAGTAGAAAGTATGAGTTTACCAAGAAAAGCTATCAAGTCAGGAAGTAAAGTTATTCTTATAGATGACTTTATGAGAGGTGGAGGAACAATAAAAGGCATGACTCAACTTATGAATGAATTTGGTGCAGAAGTAATAGGAACGGGTGTATTCATAACAACATCTACACCAGAGAATAAATTAGTTGAAGATTATATATCTTTAATAGAAATAGATACAAGAGAAAATGAAATAGTTGTTAAGCCAAATTTAAAAACTTTTAAAGATGAATATAGAACAGAAGACGTTGTGGATGATACTTTAGACAATGTAGATGATGATGAAATTGCTGAGTAATTCTAACTAATTCAAGCTGTATAATTATTTTTATGAATAAAAAATAAAAAAAACTCTGAAAAATTAAAGGAATTTGTTAAAAAGTATAGAATTATTTACCAAACAGTTTATAATTATATTGGGTAAATTGTATTTTGTCAAAATCACAAAGGGGGATATTGAGGTATGAACATAACTGACGTAAGAGTAAGAAAAATTACTGATGAGGGGAAAATGAAATGTATAGTTTCAATAACTTTTGATAATTTATTCGTAGTACACGACATAAAAGTTATCGAAGGTCAAAATGGACTATTCATAGCTATGCCGAGTAGAAAAGTTGGAGAAGGTAACTTTAGAGATATCGCTCATCCAATAAATGCAGAAATGAGACAAGTTTTAGAGAATGCTGTTTTAAAGGCATATGAAGAAGCATTAGCTCAACTGGAAGTTGCTGCAGAATAATTAAATAAAATGGGAATATTTTAAAAATTTGCAATAAATAAACGAGTCGACTTAATCGGCTCTTTTTTAATGAAAAATTTTGAATTATTAAGATAATAATGTATTATTTTTATTTTATGGCTAATAATAAAAATATCTAAATGAAGATAATAAAAAATATTATTAGATTTGAAGAAATGTTGACAAAAACATGAAATAAAATTATGATAATATCATAAGATATAAATATGAAAATTAGTTTTATATAAAAGCTATGATAAGAACAAGTAGTAATTAATGAAGATAAACAGAAAGTTACCGGTTGATGAGAGGTGCATATACAATTAATTATGAATACATCTTTGAGCTTCACACCGAAAGAAAAATATTGAGTAGGCTGTGACGAATTTGACACACGTTATAGTGTCATAGTATTTATTTAGATACTAACTGAGATAAGCAGTGTGAATTGTTTATAAATGAAGGTGGTAACGCGAGATATGCTCTCGTCCTTTTTAAGGACGAGGGCTTTTTTTATTATAACAAATTATAAAATTGATTTTTAAAATATAATTATAAAGGAGAGGAACACTATGTCAATGACGACTTACGATGAATTAGTTGCTAGAGGATTAGTTGCTCAAGTAACAGATGAAGATGAATTAAAAGAACTTATAAACGCAGGTAAAGCAGTATTCTATATAGGGTTCGATGCAACTGCAGATAGTTTACATGTAGGACATTTTATGGCTCTATGTTTAATGAAAAGATTACAGATGGCAGGAAATAAGCCAATAGCACTTGTTGGTGGAGGAACTACAATGGTAGGGGATCCATCTGGAAGAACTGATATGAGAAAAATGATGACTCCAGAACAAATAAATTACAACTGTGAATGCTTCAAAAAACAAATGAGTAAATTTATAGAATTTGGTGAAGATAAAGCTTTATTAGTCAACAATGCAGATTGGTTATTAGATTTAAATTATGTAGAATTATTAAGAGAAGTGGGAACTCATTTTAGTGTTAATAGAATGCTTAGCTTTGAATGTTACAAAAGCAGAATGGAGAGAGGACTTAGTTTCTTAGAATTCAACTACATGATAATGCAAGCTTTCGACTTCTATCATTTATACGAAAAATACGGATGCCAAATGCAATTAGGTGGAAATGACCAATGGAGTAATATGCTTGCTGGGACAGAATTAATAAGACGTAAATTAGGAGAAAATGCTTATGCATTAACTATAACTTTACTTCTTAACTCAGAAGGAAACAAAATGGGTAAAACAGCTAATGGTGCAGTATGGCTAGATCCAAACAAAACTTCTCCATTTGAATTCTACCAATACTGGAGAAATGTTGGAGATGATGATGTATTCAAATGTATGCGTATGTTAACATTCTTACCATTAGAAGAAATAGAAGCTATGGAAAAATGGGAAGATAATAAAATAAACCAAGCTAAAGAAGTTTTAGCATTTGAATTAACTAAATTAATTCATGGTGAAGAAGAAGCTACAAAATCACAAGAAAGTGCAAGAGCTTTATTCTCAGGAGCAGCACATGATAACATGCCTACAACAGAATTAACTGATGCTGATTTAACTGATGGAAGTATAGATATAATATCATTATTAGTTAAAGGTGGATTAGCTCCTACTAGATCAGAAGGTAGACGTAATGTGGAACAAGGTGGAGTAACTGTAGATGGTGAAAAAGTTGATGACTTTAAAGCTACATTCACTAAAGATGATTTATCTGGTGATGGTATAGTTATAAAACGTGGAAAGAAAAAGTTCCAAAAAGTAGTTATAAAATAATGATATAGTAAATAGCAGTAGCTACTAAATTATAGTTGCTGCTATTTTTGTGCATACTAAGATAATGCAAAGAAATACAAAAACCTAGTAATTTCATAAAAAGAATGCTATATTATATATGACAATAATACGATTGAATTATATACTATTCAACAAATAATACACCATAATAGTAACAATTATAAAAAACTTTATTGAAATGGAGTGAAAATATGAACTTTAAAGCCATAATTCTTGCTGCTGGAAAAGGTACAAGAATGAAGTCAAAATATCCAAAGGTTGTTCATAAAGTGTGCGGAAAAGAAATGGTTAACCATATTATAGATGTATCAAAAAAATCTGGTGTTAAAGACGTAGTAGCGATATTAGGTCATGAATCAGAAATCGTAAAAAATATACTACCAGAAGATACTATGATTGCAATGCAAACAGAGCAACTAGGAACAGGTCATGCTGTTAAAATGGCAAAAGAATACATAAATGATGAAGACACAATAGTTATTTTATGTGGAGACACACCTCTTATAAAAGAAGAAACCCTAAAAAAATTATTTGATTACCATATAGAAAATGAATATACAGCTACAGTTTTAACTACGAAAGTTGAGAACCCAACTGGATATGGAAGAATAATAAGAGATAAAAATGGTGATTTACTAAAAATTGTTGAGCAAAAAGATGGAAATGCTGAGGAATTAGCAGTGAATGAAATTAACTCTGGAATTTACTGTTTCAAAGGTAAGATGCTAAGAGAATCACTAGACTTACTTGATAACAACAATGCTCAAGGAGAGTATTACTTAACTGACACAATAAAAATATTAAGAGATAAAGGGTTTAAAGTTGGAGCATTCAATGGTTCTACAATTGAGGAATTAATGGGTGTAAATTCTAGATTAGAATTATCTAAAGCGGAAACTCTTATGAGAAAAAGAATAAATGAATTCCACCTATTAAATGGAGTTACTATAATAGACCCAGCATCTACTTATATAGAAACAGATGTAGAAATAGGACAAGATACAATTGTATATCCAGGATCTATGCTTCATGGTAAAACTAAGATAGGTAATGAGTGTATTATAGGAATGAATAATTCTATAACAAACTCAACTATAGGAAATAACACAGAAATTAAAAACTCTACAATAATAGATTCTACTATAGGAGAAAACACTACAGTTGGTCCTTATGCATATTTAAGACCAAAAAGTAACATAGGAAACCATGTGAAAATAGGTGACTTTGTAGAAGTTAAAAATGCAACTATAGAAGATAACTCAAAAGCATCACATCTGTCATACATAGGAGATGCCCATGTAGGCAAAGATGTTAACATAGGATGTGGGGTAGTATTTGTAAATTACGATGGAAAAAATAAATTCAAATCAATAGTAAAAGATGGAGCATTTATAGGCTCTAACTCGAACTTAGTTGCACCAGTTACAGTTGAAGAAAAAGGATATATTGCAACAGGGTCTACTATAACTGACAATGTACCTGAAGGCGCTTTAGCTATTGCTAGACAAAGACAGGTTATAAAAGAAGGTTGGGTAGCCCAAAAAGAAAAAAGAGATGAGAATAAATAGCTAATTATTATTTTAGGAAAACACCTAATAATATTTATATAATTTTCAGGAGGATAAGTAATGAATACTAGCGGAAGCGAGATTAAAATTATTGCAGGTAATTCGAATAAGGAGTTAGCTGAAAAAATCGCAGAATATATAGGAGTAAAGGTTGCTGATTGCCAAGTAACAACATTTAGCGATGGAGAAATAAGCGTAAACATCAATGAAACAGTTAGAGGTTGTGATGTATTCGTAGTTCAATCTACTAACAACCCAGTTAACAATAATTTAATGGAATTATTAATAATGATAGATGCATTAAGAAGAGCATCTGCAGGAAGAGTAACAGCAGTTATACCATACTACGGATATGCAAGACAAGACAGAAAAGCTAAGGCAAGAGATCCAATCACAGCTAAATTAGTGGCAAACTTAATAACAGCAGCAGGAGCAGATAGAGTTTTAACTATGGACTTACATGCTTCTCAAATACAAGGATACTTCGATATCCCACTAGATCATTTATTAGGAGGAAGCTTATTAGCTAACTACTTTAATGGGAAAAATATAGAAGATTTAGTTGTAGTTTCACCAGATTTAGGAAGTGTTACTAGATCTAGAAAATTTGCTAATCAGTTAGAGGGAGAAGTTCCAATAGCTATAATAGACAAAAGAAGACCTAAAGCTAATGTTTGTGAAGTAATGAATCTTATAGGGGATGTAAAAGGTAAAAATGTTATCATGCTAGACGACATGATAGATACAGCCGGAACTATAACAAATGCGGCTAATGCACTTAAAGAATTCGGAGCTAAAAATATATATGCTGGTTGTACACATGCAGTTTTATCTGGACCAGCTATAGAAAGAATAGAAAACTCTGCAATTAGTGAGTTAATAGTTCTTGATACTATAAAACTTCCTAAAGAAAAAGAAAATGATAAAATAAAAGTATTAACAGTAGCAGAAATGTTTGGAGAAGCTATTAAGAAAATATTCTCTAATGAATCTGTAAGTGTTTTATTCTAATTAGTAATTTATATGTAAGAGGTATTAATCCATAGATTAATATCTCTTTTTTAATTTAAAACTATTTGACTTGAGCAATGGAGTTGTCTGAAATTGCATGGTGACCATACAGTGACTTGAAGTGGTAACGAAGGCATCTCATTGTTGACATGAAGTATTTATCCGACACGGCGCTCGAGCAAAATAAATTTTTTATTTAAATTTATGGAATTAACAATATAAATTAAAAGCTTGAAAATGAGTATTAAATTAAACGGTTCTGGTAATGAATTTAACTATAAGACTAATCATGATATTAACTCATAGGACATGGTGAAAAAATGATAATTTAAATGATTACAAGGAGCAGATCATGAATATATTTGATATATTAAGAGCAGCAATAGAACTTGAAGCATCAGATATACATATTACAGTAGGTAGTGTACCAGTAGCTAGGATAAAAGGAAGATTTACAAAATTAACAGAAAATATATTAACAAAGCATGATACAGAAGATATGACAAAAAAAATTGCTGGAGATAAAAATTTTAAAAAAATTGAAGAACATGGTGAATGTGATTTTTCTGTATCTATAGAAAGTGGAGAAAGGTTTAGGGTAAATGCATATAAGCAAAAAGGAAATTATGCTATTGCAATAAGAACCATTACTTCTCAGATTCCTTCCTTCGAAACCCTGGGACTACCGGAGATTCTTAAAACTTTTACAGAAAAACATAAAGGCTTGGTGTTAGTTACAGGACCAACAGGAAGTGGTAAAAGTACAACTCTTGCAAGTCTTATAGACATAATAAATAAAAATCAACAAAGACATATTATAACTTTGGAAGATCCTATAGAATATGTTCATAATCATAAGAAAAGCTTAGTAAATCAAAGGGAAATAGGACAAGATACTGAAAGCTTTAACTCTGCTCTAAGAGCAATACTTCGTCAAGATCCTGATGTTATTCTTGTAGGGGAAATGAGAGACTCAGAAACGATTTCTATAGCATTAACAGCAGCGGAGACAGGTCATTTAGTATTTTCTACTCTTCACACCGTTGGAGCAGCCAAAACCATAGACCGCATAGTAGATATGTTTCCATCAGAGCAACAACATCAGATTAGAACACAGTTATCGACTGTATGTGAAGGTGTTATTTCTCAACAGTTATTACAGACTATAGATGAAAGAAATAGAGTAGCAGCCTTAGAAATTATGGTATCAAACCCAGCAATAAGGAATTTGATAAGAGAAAATAAAACTTATCAAATTCAAAATATTATACAAACAGGAAGCAAGCACGGTATGCAATCTATGGATCAAGAATTAGTTAATTTATATAGACAAGGAAGGATATCAAGACAGAGTGTACTTAGTAGATGTACGGATTATGAATACACTAGTAGATTAGTTGGAGATAGATACTAGACATTTGAGACATACTTTCCGGGATATAATATAAGACTAAGAATAATAGATTTGATTTGTGTATTTAGTTAGAATAATTGGTATGTAAATTTAATATTTTTATAAATTATATAAAAATTATAAAACAGTATCTGAAATGAATACCTGATTTTTTATACAATTTAATTCAACTGTATAAAATTAATAATAAAAAACTATAATATTAAATACTTCTATCATAAAGGAAAAATATTAAATGAAGTAGTATTTAATAATTATAAATATTGGGGAAATAAAACCATACTATTATTTAGATTTAAAAAATAAAACTATGATATATTTAACAATAGCAATAATTTTTATGATTTTATCCTATATTTCAGAAAAAATAATCTATAGACTAGATAATTGCATGGATAAAAATCTAACCAATAAAATATTAATATTTTTACCAAACATGATAATACCTATTTTAATATATACTAAGTATGAGTTAAGCATACAAACCATAAGTTATATGGCATTAATTCCTTTTTTAACAGTGGTTTCAATAATTGATTTTAGAACAACTTATGTATATGATATAACAATACTTAGTGGTATAATTATGCAGAGTGTTATTTTTTTATTGAACAAACAGCTAAGCGAAGGTTCAATGAGTCACATAAAAGGATTATTTATAGGTGTTGTTCTATCATATATTTTGGCAAAAGCAACAAAATCGCTGGGAGATGGTGATATAGGTTTTTATGGACTTTGTGCTTTTGTTCTTGGACAAGAATATAGCTTATATATGATATTTTTATCATTTATGTTAGCTAGTATTTATGGAGGGTATATACTTTTAAGAAAGCGAAAATCTATAAAATCATCAATTCCTTTTACACCATTTATATCTTTAGCGACAATTTTAATAATATTAACACAAAAGGATATAATTAATTTATATTTTGACATTCTAAGCAGAAATCTATAAAGGAGGATAAAAATGTATATAATAGTAGGTCTGGGAAATCCAGGAAAACAATATGAGAATACAAGACATAACATAGGATTTAATGTAATAGATATTTTAGCAGATGAATATGGTATAAGTGTAACTAAAATGAAGCATAAAGCTTTAATAGGAGAAGGAAGAGTAGGTACCGAGAAGGTTGTCCTTGTAAAGCCTGTAACTTATATGAACCTTAGTGGGGAATCTTTAGCTGAGATATATAATTTTTACAAAGTAGATACGAGTAACATTGTAGTAATATATGATGATATAGATTTAGATGTTGGGAAAATAAGAATAAGAAAAAAAGGCAGTGGTGGTACTCACAATGGGATGAGATCTATTGTGAAGTGCCTAGGAACAACAGATTTTCCAAGAGTTAGAGTTGGAGTTTCTAAGCCACAGCCAGGTAGGGATTTAGCAAGTTTTGTTCTTTCTAGATTTAGTAAGGAAGAAGAAGGAGATTTAAAGGACGGTCTAGAAAAAGCTATTAAGGCTATAGATTGTATAATTAGAGAAGACATAGATTTATCGATGAATAAATTTAATGGAAAATAATTAGGAGGCTATCATGAAGGATGTATTATTATATCCTTTGCAGAATTTAAATGAATATAAGGAAATTATAAGCTATATTGAGAAAAGTGATGGCGCAGCCTTAGTTAATGGTTTATTACCTATGCAAAAGCCACATATAGTTTATTCCATATTTAAAGAATTAAAAAAACAAATCCTTTTTATTGCCAATAGTGATTTAGAAGCAAAAAAAGTTTATGAGGATTTAGAAGGCTATATTAAAGGAAAGGTAGAATATTTATCAAGTCAAGATATTTACTTTTATCATTTAGATGCAAAGGACAGAAGCGAAGAAGCAAAAAAATTAAAAACATTACTTAAATTGGCTAAAGGAGAAAAGGTTATTACGGTGACTTCTGCTGAAGTTATTTTGAGGAAATATATACCAAAAAAGGTATTGATAGACAATATAATTACTTATAAAGTTGGAGATATTGTTGATATAGAAAAATTAACTAACACCCTTGTCAATTTAGGATATGAAAGAGTTTCTAAAATTGAGGGGTTTGGTCAATTTAGTATAAGAGGTGGAATAATAGATATTTTTTCTTTAGAGTACACTAACCCTATTCGTATGGAATTATTTGACGATGAAGTAGATTCTATACGAACTTTTGATGTGTTTTCACAAATGTCTATAGAAAAAATAAAAAAAGTTGTAATAACGCCATCAAGGGAGTTTATATATCCTGAAGAATTGGATAAAATAGTAAAAAATCTTAAAAAAGAAGTTAATGATAGTACAGATGAAGATGCTATTTCCAATATTGATAAAATATCAAATAGAACTTATTTTGAAGGGATAGAAAATTACATTGACTATGTTTATCCTCAAGACAACAAAAGTATTTTTACTTATTTAAATGAAGATGCAGTAATTTTTACACAAGATATTACAAGACTTAAGGAAAAGTGTGAAAACTGCTTTAATGAGTTTAAAGAAAATTACAAATTAAACCTAGAAAGAGGACTGGCTCTGAAGAATCAAGGTAAGCTAATTTATACTTATAATGATTTAAGTTATCTTATAGAAAACAGATCCATTCTTCTAAATACATTATTAACAAGACAGATAAATGAGTTTAACATAAAGAGAATTATTAATTTTGATTCTAGGGAAATACCTCCTTATAATGGTAAATTGGAACTTTTAGCAGAAGACTTAAACAGATTAAAATATAATGGAAATAAAGTTGTATTAGTTACAAGCACCTTAGAAAGAGCAAAGAAGTTAAGTAAGGACTTGATTGAGTTCAATGTGGAAGCCATAGTGTCTAAAAGTAGAGATGTTGAAATCAAATCTTCCCAAATAATTATTTGCCCGGGAAATATACGTAGAGGTTTTGAATATAAATCAATTAAATTTATAGTAATTACTGATAATGAAATAATAGGAGTTCAAAAAAGAACTTCAGCAAAAAAGAAAAAAAATAAAAATAAAAATGGGAAAAAGATTGACTCTTTCTTAGATTTGAATATAGGAGACTATGTTGTTCATGAAAATAGTGGTATAGGTAGATACACTGGAATAGAACAAGTTTTAGTAAATGGAATTAAAAAAGACTATATAAAAATAATTTACCAAGGTGGAGATAATCTTTATGTACCTATTGATCAAATGGATAAGGTACAAAAATATATTGGTGCGGATGTTGAAAGAGTTAAATTAAATAAATTAGGAACTAGTGAGTGGACTAGGGCAAAAGCTAAGGTTAAAAGAGAAATAGAAGATATGACTAAAGACCTTATTGAGCTTTATGCAAAAAGAGAAAAAGTTAAAGGATTCAAATTCTCAAAAGATACTCTTTGGCAAAAAGAATTCGAAGATTTATTCCCTCACGAAGAAACAGAAGATCAATTAAAAGCTATAAAAGAAACTAAAAAAGATATGGAATCTTCAAAAGTAATGGATAGATTAGTTTGTGGAGATGTTGGATATGGCAAGACGGAAGTAGCGATTAGAGCTATTTTTAAGGCTTGTATGGATAATAAGCAAGTTGCAGTACTAGTTCCTACTACTATACTTGCTCAGCAGCATTACAATACTTTCAAAGAAAGGTTTGAAAATTATCCAATCAGAGTAGAAGTTTTAAGTAGGTTTAAAACACCAAAACAACAAAAACAAATTATAGAAGATGCTAAAAAAGGTTTGGTTGATATATTAATAGGAACTCACAGAATTGTTTCAAAAGATATAAATCTACCTAAACTAGGATTAGTAGTTATAGACGAAGAGCAAAGATTTGGCGTTAAGCATAAAGAATCTTTAAAGAAAATAAAAAATACTGTAGACGTATTGACTTTATCGGCAACGCCTATACCAAGAACTCTTCACATGTCGCTTAGTGGAATTAGAGACATGAGTGTTATAGAAGATCCGCCGCAAGAGAGACATCCAGTTATAACTTATGTTACAGAGGCTAAGGAAAGTATAATACAAGATGAGGTGGAAAGAGAAGTAGCTAGAGGTGGGCAAGTATTCTTTGTATATAACAGAGTTGAAGGAATTGAAAGAATAGCTGCAAAAGTACAAGAATTGGTTCCGGATGCTAGAGTTTCTGTAGCACATGGTAGAATGACTCCAAAAGTCCTAGAAAACATTATAATTGATTTCTTAAATAAGGAATATGATGTTTTAGTTTGTACAACAATAGTTGAAACTGGTATGGATATCTCCAACGCTAATACAATGATAATTTATGATGCAGATAAAATGGGTCTAGCGCAGTTATATCAGTTACGTGGTAGGGTTGGAAGAAGTTCTAGACAAGGTTATGCTTATTTAATGTATGAAAAAGATAAAGTCTTAAGTGAAGTAGCGGAAAAAAGGTTAAAAGCTATTAAAGAGTTTACAGAGTTTGGCTCAGGGTTTAAAATAGCTATGAGAGACTTGGAAATTAGAGGAGCAGGAAATATATTAGGTTCTCAACAACATGGTCATATGGCAGTTATAGGATACGACTTATATGTTAAAATGTTAAACGATGCCATAAGAAAAGTTAAGGGAGAACTTATAGTTGAAGAAGTAGAAGTTGAAATTGATTTAAGTGTTAATGCATATATTCCAGATTATTATATTGATGATGAATTAATAAAGTTAGAAATGTATAAGAAAATTGCATGTATAGAAAATAAAGATGATTTAGCAGAAGTTCAATATGAACTGGAAGATAGATTTTCAGATATTCCTAAACCTGTGGAAACATTATTAAACATTGCTTATATAAAATCTGTGTGCAAAAAACTTAAAATAGAAAAGGTAAGACAAGTTAAAGATGAAATAATTTTAAGTCCTTTAACTAGATACAAAACTAAAGAAACAATAGGGTATAAGATAGTTAAGGAACTAGAAGAACTATTAGAAAAAATGTTAAAATTAAATAATTAATTTGGAGAGGTGTTTTATGAAAAAAATATTTACTTTAATCTTATGCTTAATGATGACAGTATCATTAATAGGATGTAGTGCAGACAAAAAAGCAGTGGCCACAGTAAATGGACAAGACATAACTTTAGGAAATTACCAAAAATTATTAGCTTTAAATAAATCGTCAATGGAATCTTATTATGGAAGTGATATCTGGTCTAAAGAAATGGAAGGTGGAAAAACTTACAAAGATACATTGAAAGAAATGGTGCTTGAAACTATGATAGGTTCTGAAGTAATTTATCAACAAGCAGAAAAAGAAAAAGTTACTCCCACAGATAAACAAGTACAAGAGCAGATAGATAGTTTCAATGAAAGTATAAAAAATAAGAATGACTACAAAGAAAATCTTAAAAAAATAGGAATAAATGAAGATTTTCTAAAATTTCAATTTACAAGAGATTTAGCTAATAGTAACTTGCAAGAAAAATTTGAAAAAGATACAAAAATATCAGAAGCTGATATGAAAAAATACTATGAAGATAACAAAAAGAGTTTCTATACTGATACTGTGACAGCTTCTCATATACTATTAAAAACTCAAGATAAAGAAGGTAAAGAATTATCAGCAGAGAAAAAGAAAGAAGCTAAGAAAAAAGCAGAAGAAGCTCTTGCTAAAGTTAAAGCTGGAGAAGACTTTGCAAAGGTAGCTAAAGAATATTCTCAGGACTCATCAGCATCAAATGGTGGAGATTTAGGCTCTTTCGGGAAAGGTCAAATGGTACCTGAATTTGAAAAGGCAGCTTTTAACATGAAAAAAGGGGAAATATCTGATATAGTAGAGACTCAATATGGTTATCACATAATAAAAATTACAGATAGGGTAGATAAGCAAGAAACTTATGACGATGTAAAAGATAAAATAAAGACTACGTTAGCAAGTGAAAAATATACTGAATATGTTGAAAAACTAAAAAAAGATTCTAAGATAGAACAAAAAGAAGATATTGTAAAATCTGCTAAATTTTAATATAATAAGCTATGTCCAATTAAGGATATAGCTTTTTTTGTATATTTTTCTTATCAATGGTAAAAATATATACATATAAAGACAGTGATGGAGGGATTAATTAATAAATGAGAGCTACAGGAATAGTTAGAAGAATAGACGACCTAGGAAGAGTTGTTATTCCTAAAGAGATTAGAAAAACCCTTAGAATAAGAGAAGGTGATCCTCTAGAAATATTTACAGCTAAAGACGGAGAAGTAATCCTTAAAAAATACTCTCCAATAGGAGAATTAAATGAATTCTCGCAAGAATATGCTGAAACCCTAGGTGAAACACTAGGACAAGGTGTTGTAGTAACAGATTTAGATTCTATAATAGCTGTATCTAAATTACCTAAAAAAGATTATAAAGAAAAAAGTATAAGCAATGAACTAGAACAATTAATTGAAAATAGAGTAGTTAAACATGCTAATGATAATAAAATGATACCATTATACAAAGATGATTCTACTCCATATAGCGGTCAAATTGTTATGCCAATTATAAGCGACTCAGGAGACTGCATAGGTTCAATTTCAGTAGTTACAAAAGAAAATGAAGTTTTTTCTGAAGACATAGAAAAGATTCTTAAAATTGCAACTAGCTTTTTAGGAAAGCAGGTACAATAAATACTAAAGGCCCTTATATTAAGGGCCTTTAGTATTTAAAAAATTTGTTTTCTAAATAATTAAAAAATCTTAAATTATTGAATATACTTATAAAGATATGATATATTAAAGTTTGTTATATAAATATTGGGAGGTTACGTTATGAGTAATAACAATAATAATAAAGAATCCTTTTTAAAAGGTGCGCTTATACTTGGCATGGCAGGTATAATCGTTAAGATAATGGGTGCATTTTTTAGGATTCCTCTTGGTAACATAATTGGATCAACGGGATTAGGGTATTATCAAGCGGTATACCCGGTATATACTCTGTTCTTAACATTAGCAACAGCTGGGTTTCCTACAGCACTTGCAAAACTAGTTTCAGAACAAAGAGCTGTAGGAGATTTTGGAGGAGCAAATAAAACATTTAGAATATCATATACAGTTTTATTTATTACTGGATTGATATCATTTTCATTTTTCTTCTTTGGTGCAGATTTTATATCTACAGTACTTTTGAAAAATAGTGGAGCATATGCAGCATTAATTGCTATTTCTCCTGCATTACTATTTGTTCCTTTGATGTCTTCTTATAGAGGATATTTCCAGGGAAGAAGAGAGATGTCTAAAATAGCTATTTCTCAAATAATTGAACAGTTTTTCAGGGTAGTATTAGGGTTATTCTTAGCATATATGCTTATGAAAAACTTTGGAGAGCAAATGGGAGCTGCTGGTGGAGTACTAGGAGCTGCAATAGGTGGATTTGCGTCTGCTGTATTTTTAATTTACATATATTTAAGAGGTAGTAAATCTAGAAAAGCTGAAATAGCTCAAAGTAAGCATATAAAGCTTGAAAGTACAGGTACAATCCTTAAAAGATTACTATATGTTGCTATACCTATAAGTATAGGTGCATGTGTAATGCCTTTAGTAAATATGGTAGATAGTGTAATAGTAGTAAGAAGGCTTACAGAAACTGGATTTAATATTGAACAAGCCAATTCTCTACTTGGACAATTATCAGGAATGGCAATATCAACTGTAAACTTACTTGTAGTTATAGACCAAGCTATAGGAATGAGTTTAGTACCATCTATTTCAGAAGCTTATGCATTAAAGCAAATGAAACGAGTAAGAAAAGAAGCTAAGACAGGTCTAAAGACTATATTGTTAGTTACTTTACCAGCTACATTTGGGTTCGCAGCCCTAGCAGGGCCAATAATGAAACTATTATATCCTGCTGAACCAGCAACCCTTGGAACTATGTTATTTGTAGTGTCTCCTTGTGCAGTATTCTTAGGTTTAATATATGCACAAAATGGAATACTACAGGGTATGGGAAAACCTATGGTACCAGTTATAGCATTAGCAGTTGGTATGGTATTTAAAGTAGTAATAAGTTATGTGTTAACAGGTATACCTTCAATAAATATAATAGGTTCTGGAATAGGTACTTTATCAGCATACGCAGTAGCATCTATAATAGAGTTTATATATATAAAGAAACATCTAAAATTAAGATTATCACCGAAAGAGTTTGTTATAAAACCAATGATAACAGTTATAACGATGTATGTAGTTGTTAAACTATCATATGGATTTATGGTAGGTTTCTTAGGAAACTCATTATCAACTCTAGTTTCAATAGCTATTGGTGGGCTTGTTTATGGTTTGGTTTTACTAGGAATAGGCGGAATTAGAAAAGATGAAATTTTAACTATGCCAAAAGGTGAAAAAATTTACTCAGTTTTAAGAAAACTTAAACTTATGAAATAGAAAATAATATATAAATGAATGATAAGATTATGTTAATGTTTATAATCTTATCATTCATATATAGGAGATAATAAAATGGGAAAAATATCTATTGTAGGACTAGGACCTGGAGATTATTCCTTAATTAGCCAAGGGGCATTGGAAGCATTAAGTTCTAGTTCTAATGTTTATTTAAGAACTAAGAAACATCCAACAGTAGAACAATTACAAGATAAAATTCAATATACTGCTCTAGATTATTTTTATGAAAAAGAAGATAATTTTGAAGAGGTATATGGACAAATTGCAAAGTTTATAGTAGAAAAAGGTAAAAATGAAGACTTAGTTTATGCAGTTCCAGGCCATCCTCGCGTTGCAGAAAAGACTGTAGGCATTATAGAGGGCTTATGTATAGTAAATAACCTAGAACTGGATATAATACCGTCTATGAGCTTTGTAGATGCTATGTACAATTATCTAGGAGTAGACCCAGCAGAAGGATTTAAACTATTAGATGCTTTTGAGTTAGAAGAGTCTTATATAGATATAAGTACAAATACTATAATAACGCAAATATATGACTCTTTTATTGCATCAAATGTTAAATTAAAATTAATGGAACATTATGATGATGAACAAGAAGTTTGTATAGTAAATGGTGCAGGGATAAAAAGTTTAGAAAATAAAACATATGTAAAATTATATGAACTTGATAGAAAACCTGAACTTTTTAGTTATTTAACAAGTTTATATATACCCAAAGGTGATAAAAAATTATATAATACAGTTCATGATCTACAAAATATAATGAAAAAGCTTAGAGGGCCATCAGGTTGTGAATGGGATGCAAAACAAACTCATGAGTCTTTAAAAAAATATTTGATAGAAGAAGCCTATGAAGTGGTACAAGCTGTTGACAACGACGATATTGATGAGTTAATTGAAGAGTTGGGAGATGTACTTTTACAAGTTATATTCCATTGTCAAATAGGAGAAGAAGAAGGATTCTTTAACTTAGGTGACGTATCAAGTAGCATTTGTAACAAATTAATACATAGACATCCTCATGTTTTTGAAAATATTGATATAGATATGAATAAATTTGATAAAACATGGGAAGAACTGAAAAAGAAGGAAAAAGGTGAGACCAGTGTAACTGAGGGCTTACAAAGGATTCCTCAATTTTTGCCGGCTCTAACTAAAGCAGAAAAAATACAATATAAGGTCGCCCTAGTAGGATTTGACTGGGATAATATTGGCGATGTTTGTAAAAAAGTTGAAGAAGAATACAAAGAACTACTTGACGAATGTAAATCAAGGAATATAAAATACATAAAGGAAGAGTTAGGCGATTTATTATTTTCAATAGTAAATTTAGCTAGATTTTTACAAGTTGATCCAGAAGAAGCATTAAACTTAACTAGTAAGAAATTTATAAAAAGATTTAAATTTATAGAAGATAATGCTAAAGCAATGAATAAGACATTGGAAGAAATGACATTAGAAGAGATGGATAAACTATGGGAGAAGGCTAAATTTCAATAAATAATAGAAGGAAATTTCATAAATATATAGAACTTACAAGAAAAGAGTTTTATATTAACACATTTTAGGAGGTAAAAATAATGAATAAAGCTGAATTAGTATCAAAAATGGCAGAAAAAAGTGAGTTAGAATTAACTAAAAAACAAATAGAAGATGCATTAAATGCATTCATGGCTTCAGTTGAAGAAGCATTAGTTGGAGGAGAAAAAGTACAATTAGTAGGATTTGGAACTTTCGAAACTAGAGAAAGAGCTGCTAGACAAGGAAGAAACCCAAGAGACCCACAACAAGTTATAGAAATACCTGCTTCAAAAGCTCCAGTATTCAAAGCTGGAAAAGTTTTAAAAGAAGCTATAAACAAATAAGAACATAATAGAAATTAATAATAGATAAAAGTGTGGGCTTCCCACACTTTTTCTGTATACTAAGGAGGTCATATGAGACTAGATAAATTTTTAAAAGTATCCAGAATAATAAAAAGAAGAACTGTAGCCAAAGAAGCTTGTGACAAAGGAATAGTTACTATAAATGGAAAACAAGCGAAATCATCTTCAGAAGTAAATATGGGTGATGTATTAGAAATTACTTTTGGAGAAAAAATAATGAAGTTTAAAATAACTGAAATAAAAGAACATGTCCTTAAAGCTGAAGCAAAGGAAATGTATGAGATAATAGAATAATATTCACATGACCTCAGTATATTTATATTAGGAGTAATTTATATATACTGGGGGGATATTATGGAACATAGTATAAGTTTAAAAGATAGATCTAATCTAGTTATATCAGGAGTGGATCATATATATTCTTTTAATGATAAGAGGGTAGAGCTTTTAACTTCTGCAGGAAGGCTTATTGTGGAAGGTGAAGGCTTGGATATGAATAAGCTAAATTTAGAAGAAAGTATAATAAGTGTGGAAGGTACAGTAAACTCTATAAGTTATGCAAAAGAGAAAAAACCTGAAGAAAAATTCTTAAAAAAGGTATTTAAATAATGGGATTTTTCGTAGAAGATATAGGTATATTTTACTTAACTATTTATGGTGGAATAGTAATAGGACTATTGCTTGATTTTTACAGAGCATTAAGATCGAATTTCAAAATAGTAAAGAGAATATCTTTTGTTTTTGATCTTATATTTTGGATACTTATAACTTCGGTAATTTTTATAACAATTAATTTGCTAGAAAGATTTGACTTAAGATATTATCATTTTGTAGCCTTATTTCTAGGTTTTATTTTATATTACAACACCATAAGTAAGTATATTTTTACCCTGTTCAATAAAATAATTTCTTTTATAACAAGCTTATCCAAAAAGACTATACATTACATAGTCAGTTTTTTAAATAATTTGTATTACATTATTATCTATTCAATACACTTTATCTTTGATATTATTTGTTATATACCAAGTATACTTTTATCAACTAAGAGAAAAAGAAAAAAGAAAAAGGGTGTAGGTGCATGAAGATAAAAATGTTAAAAAGATTTATGGGTCAGTATATGATTCTAAGTTTATTTGTATTTTTTTTAGTGTTTAGTATCATCACTGGATTTATATTTCAAATTAGAAAAATAAATGAGTATAAAGGCCAGATAGCACAAATAAACAACCAGATAGAAGATACTAAAGAGGAAATAAATAAGTTAGAAAAGATTTCTAAAAGTAACGATTTAGAATCGGCGGCAAGAGAAGAGCTTGGCATGATTAAATCAAATGAAATAATATATGTAGATTCCAGTGAAAGAGATAACTAAGTTATCTCTTTTTCGTTTATAATAATATATTATAACTTATTAATTTGAGCGAGGTCGTTGCCTGAAGTGATAGTAAACTCAAGGCATCTCGTTGACGATATGAATTTTAGCGCCCACTAAGCAAAGAGAATTTTAACTAAGGAGGAAAAAAATGAAAATAGGAACAATCGATATAGGGACAAATTCCATGAGATTATTAATTGCAGATTATGAAGGCAATAAAATAGAAAATAGAAAAAAGTACATAAATACAACTAGAATAGGTCAAGGTGTTAATCAAGAAGGATATATTACAAAAGATGCTTTAGAAAGAAATTTAAAGGCACTTAAAGAGTTCTCTGATAAATGTAAAGAGGAAAGGTGTGACAAAGTATATTGTATGGGAACATCAGCGCTTAGAGATAGTAAAAATGGACAAGATTTTGTTAATGAGGCAAAAAACCTAACAGATATAGATGTTAAGATAATCTGTGGAGAAGAGGAATCTAATTTAGGCTTTATGGGTGTACTGCAAGGCACAGAAGGTGATAAAAAAGAAGATATATTAGTAATAGATATCGGCGGTGGTTCTACAGAGTTTATAGTGGGAAATGAGAAAGGAATTAAGTTTTGTAAAAGTGAAAATGTTGGAGCACTAAGAATGACAGAAAAATTTATTACCACAGATCCAATTAGTAATGAAGAATTTAATAATATGACAACTTTTATAGAAGATACCATATCATCTACTATAGATAAGCTTAGAACAATGAATATAAGCAAAATAATAGGAATTGGAGGCGCAATTACTTCACTTTCTGCTATGAATCAACAATTAGAAGTATATTCTATGGAAAAAGTTCATAATAGTGTGGTTACAAAAAAAGATTTAGAAAAAATTCTACAAAATTTAAAAATAATGACATTAAATGATAAGAAAACCTTAAAAGGCCTACAGCCAAAACGAGCGGATATTATAACGGCTGGTGTAAAAATATTACATATTGTAATGAAAAAGTTAGAATTTGAAAAAATAATGATAAGTGAGTACGATAATTTGGAAGGCCTAATGTGTCAAAACTCAAAAAATATGTCTTAATTTTTTAGGAATACTAAAACCAATTGCGACAAAATATAATTCTCCCCTTTGATATAATTCATTGTAAATAGTAAACAAAGGAGGAGATTTTTTTATGGAGAGAAATGGAGCTGCTATAAAAAATAGAGGGATTAATTTAAATAAATTAAAAATAAATAAATATATAAACACAAAGACGGCAATTTTTATGCTGATGGGATTTTTTCTTAGTCGATTTACCATTGTGGATGGGGTAGCACCCTTTGGAATAGCATTTTTCTTATTTTTTGTTAAATTAGATCAATATAAATATCAAGTATTTTTGTCAACTATGTTGGGCATATTATTATCATTTAATGATATATCATCTGTTGCTAAGTACAGTATATGTTTAGTTATTATTTTTGCTTTTAGTAATAAGATTAAAAAATTGGATTCTATAGCCAAGATAAGTTTGCTAGGGGCTGTAATATTACTCCCTATGTCTTTAGGACAAACAGCATATTATGGTAATAACAACATATACGATTTTATAATAGTTTTTATGGAGTTTGTAGTCACGTTTATTTCATCATATATATTTTCATTTGGGACAAAGTTCTTAATAAATAATAGGAACAAGATGTACATAAGTCCCGAGGAGGTAGTTTCCCTCAGCCTACTGATTGCCTTTAGTATTATTGGTATAGGCAATATAGGTTTATTTGGTGTTTCAGCTAGAGGAGTTTTAGCAACTGTGTTAATACTTATAGCATCTATACTTGGAGGATCAACTCTAGGTGCTACAAGTGGAGTTATCGTTGGTTTAGGTTTTATGATATCTAACGTAGTATCAGCCTTATATATGGGAGTATATTCTTTTGCAGGCCTTGTATCTGGGGCATTTAATAAATTAAATAAATATATCTCTATATTAGGATATTTATTAAGTTGGATTATAATATATTCCTATACTTCGGGAATAACTTCAAATTTATCACAAATAATTGATATAGCCATAGGGTGTTTAATAGTTTCTCTAATACCAAAATCATTTTTTAATAAGATGGAGAAATTAGTAAAAACCAAGGTAGACTCTAACGAAGCTGTTTATGAATATATAACAAGAAGTAAAAACTTAACAAATAGCAAACTTATGAATATACAAAGAGTATATAGTGAGTTAGCTAACACTTTTGACAAAGTAAGAGAAAGAGACAAAGTGATAGACCAAAGAGATATATCTACAATAATTGATTTAATTCATAATGATGAATGCCAATATTGTAGTATGCAACGAATTTGTTGGGAATCAAAATTTAATTATACTTACAACTTAATATATGAAATAATTGAAAAAATAGAGGATGGTGAGATAAGTACAAGGGATATTCCAGAAAACTTTAGGAAAGAGTGTATGAAGCCAGAGCTAATTGTAAGAGTAGCTAATTATTATTATAAACTATATGCTCTAGACTATGATTGGAGTATGAAACTAAGTGAAAGTAGAAAAGTTATATCAAAACAAATAAAAGACATATCCAAATCCATAGAATGTATATCCAAAGGCTTGGAGCATGACATTATGTTGAATTTGGACAAGGAAAAAGAAATCTTTGATGAACTACAAAGATATAACATAATTGTGGACAAGGTTAATTATATCCAGGAAAATAACGATGATTTTAAAATAGCCATCGAAATGAAAAACTGCAGAGATGGTTGCTTATGTGATGAGAATTTATTAAAAATTATTTCTAACTTTGTAGGAGAATCTTTAGATATTCAAAAGATCGGGTGTCATTGTTTAGGAGAAAATTGTAAGGTTATTTTTACAAAAGCTGAGAAATTTAAGGTGGTCACTGAGGTAGCAACCATGTCTCGAGATGGTCATATATTCTGTGGAGACAATTCTACATTTATGGAGATATACGATGGAAAATATATGATGGCAATAAGTGATGGTATGGGCAAAGGCAAAAAGGCATATGATGAATCATCTGTTACTATAGACATTTTGGAAAATATGATGGAAGCTAAAATTGACAAAGAGATAGTTATAAACACAATAAACAATATGCTTTTACTTAAATCATCGGAAGAAATTTTTTCTACACTGGATTTAGGTATAGTTGATTTGAAAAAAGGAAGGTTAGAAACTGTTAAAATGGGTGCTTGCTCAACATATATTAGTAGAGAAAATAAGGATGTAGATATAATTTCATCCTCTTCACTACCAGTTGGAATTTTGTCTGAAATAAACTTAGACAGACATAATGTGAAAATAAAGAATGGTGATTTTATAATAATGGTCTCTGATGGGATTGTTGATGCTGGCAAAAATAATGACTTTGGAGAGAATTGGCTAATATACTTCTTAAAAAAATTAACAACAACTAATCCAAAGGAAATTGCAAATCAAATTTTAGACCGAGCTCTAGAATTGCAGCTTGGAGAGGTAGATGATGATATGACCGTGTTGGTGACTAAAGTTGTCAGCAATTAAAATATAAATATCAACAAAAAAGTATAAATATCTATAAATTTTGTTGATAAGATTGTAAAAAATGTTGATAAATAGGAGGAATATGGTGAAGTAATATAATTTTGTTAATATAAAACCGTTGAAAATACTAAAATGTATTAAAAAGAAAGGGTGTTGATATGTGAATAAGATTGTGGATAAGTATTGGTTATACACAGTATGTAAAATTGAATAATTTGTAAAAAATGAGCCATCCTATTATTAAGTAACTTGATGAAAGGGTGGCTTTTTATGGGCAGAAAGTTATTAAAATTATTAATCGTTTTATTACTATTATTTGGAATGTATACTACAAGACAAGATATTTATCATAATTGTGCTACAGTTTTTGCACAAAATGAAAAAGATGAAGAGAAACCAAAAAAAGAAATTGATTATAGCAAGTATTGTTGGAATTTATATACCTTATATAAAAATGACGATGCGTGGTCAAAAGACTTGAAAAAATTTAATCAAGAGATGAACGAGCTTGAAAACTATATAGGAAAATTAACAAAATCAAAAACTCATTTATATTTAGGAATGGGAATAAAAGAAAAACTTGATATAAAGCTAAACTCTTTATCAGCTTATGCTAAGTTAAAAAAAGATTTAAATAAAAATTCATATGAATATCTAAACATGACAGAAGAAATTAAAAAATCTTATTCTAGGTATATGAAGATTACATCACAGTTGGAGTTAGAAATACTTAAATTATCAGATAAAGATTGTAATAAATACCTATCTGATAGAAAAATCAATAATAAGTATGGTATGTATATAAAAGAGATTAGAAGAAATAAAAAACATTATTTAGATGATAAAAGTGAAAATATATTATCAAACATGTCATCTATAAATGGACTACCTAGCAATGTTTATGATTTATTTAGAAATATGGACAAAAAAACTAATATGACTCCTGCAGAATACGAAAATGCTATACAAGACTTTAATAGAGAAAAAAGAGTAGAAGCTTATAAAAATGAATTTCTTCCATATAACGATAATGTAAATACTTTAGCAGGATTGTTAAGTGGACAGGTTAATAAAAATGTTTTTTGTTCTTCAGTTAGAAATTATGATTCATCTTTGCAAATGTATTTAGACTCAGATAATATAGATGAAAAGGTTTATAAAGGATTAATAAAAACTGTAAGCAAAAATACAGATAGTTTACATAAGTATATTAGTCTTAGAAAGAAAGTTTTAAACTTAGATAAAGTGTATTATTATGATATGTTTGTACCTATTGTTAGTGAATGCGAAGATGTTGTTTCTTATGATAAAGCTCAAGGGATGGTTTATTCTGCTTTGGCACCTTTAGGTGATGCATATGGAAGTATACTTTACAAGGCATTTAATGAAAGATGGGTAGACGTATACTCTAAAGAAAATAAAGTTAGCGGAGGGTATTGCTTATCGGTATATGACAATCATCCTTATATACTGCTTAACTACAATAGCTCCATAGGAGGAGTATCTACATTAGTTCATGAACTTGGCCACGGAGTTTATGAATATTTAAGCACTAAAAATCAAAACTTTTATAATTCTTCTCCATCGATTTTTACTCATGAAGTAGCATCAACAACAAATGAAGTACTTCTTTATGAAAATTTGATTAAAAATGCAAGAAACAATAAAGAAAAAGCGTACTATATTAGCATGTATTTAGACTTTATAAAAAATACACTATATACACAAACTATGTACGCTGAATTTGAAGATTATATACATGAGGCTGCGGAAAATAATAAGCAGCTAAATGCTTTAGTATTAAATGATAAATGGTCTATGTTATTGAAAAAATACTATGGAGATGATTTTGAAGTGGATCCATTATCTATGGTAGGATGGGCAAGAATACCTCATTTTTATAATAGTTTTTATGTATACAAATATGCGACAGGGTGTTGTAGTGCTGTTACTTGTGCTCAAGACATACTTAAAAATGGGCCAGAGAATTATTTGAATTTCCTTAAAAAAGGTGGTTCAGATTATCCTTTAAATCTGTTAAAATCTAATAATGTTGATTTAAATAGTCAAAAACCTATTAATAATACTATCGATAAATTTGATCAACTGGTAAATGAGTTAGAAAAATTATTAGAAGAGAAGTAATTGTTTAACTAATAATAAACATGACAAAACTATGAGTATGATGATAAAATAAATATGAATATAACTTATTGTATTTAAGATTATTGGAGGGAATAACATTATGCAAAGGAAAATAAGAAAAGCGGTTATACCTGCTGCAGGTCTTGGGACAAGATTTCTACCAGCAACAAAGGCTCAACCAAAAGAAATGTTACCTATTGTTGATAAACCAACCTTGCAATATATAATTGAGGAAGCTGTAGCTTCTGGAATAGAGGAAATATTAATAATAACTGGTAAAAATAAAAAATCTATTGAAGATCATTTTGATAAATCAGTAGAGTTAGAATTAGAACTTGAACAAAAAGGAAAGACAGAATTACTAGAAATAGTTAGAGATATATCAAAGATGATAAACATCTATTATATAAGACAAAAGGAACCTAAAGGACTTGGTGATGCTATATACTGTGCAAGAAGCTTCATAGGAGATGAACCTTTTGCTGTCATGCTTGGAGATGATATCGTAGACAATGATGTCCCATGTTTGAGACAACTTATGGATGCTTACGAAGAATATAGAACTACAATTCTTGGAGTTCAAAAAGTTGAAAATGAAAATGTAAATAAGTATGGTATAATAGACGCTAAACATATAGAAGATAGAGTTTACAAAGTTAAGGATCTAGTTGAAAAGCCTGATATAGATAAAGCTCCTTCTAATATTGCGATTTTAGGAAGATATATAATTACACCTGAAATATTTGATATATTAGAAGATTTACCTATAGGAAAAGGTGGAGAAGTTCAGTTAACAGATGCCTTAAAAAGACTATCTAAAAAAGAGGCTATGTATGCATATAATTTTGAGGGAAGAAGATACGATGTGGGGGACAAATTAGGTTTCCTAGAAGCTACTGTAGATTTTGCTCTTAAAAAAGATGAATTAAGAGATGATTTTATGAAATATCTTAAAAAAGTTAGCCTTGAAGACGCTGATAAAGAATAGTTACAAAATTTAGAGAGGTGATTCATATGGCTAAAAATATGCAAAAAAAAATGACTAAAGTCCTAGCAATAGGAATAGCTGTAATTTTTATATTAACAAGTATATCTACGTTAATAAGAATGTTAGCAATGTCATTATAGAGAAAAAGCTGGTCTTTTATGACCGGCTTTTTTAATTTGAACAAAACTACTATTTATATATGATTGTACAACAAAAAAATATAGTATATCACATATGCATTCATAATAAAAAATAAAATAGTATGTGGTATACTATTTACTAAAATAAGTATATAATATATAATTTTCTATGGAATATAATAAAGGAGATGGGAAATTAATGGATAGAAATTTAGCATTAGAACTTGTAAGAGTAACAGAAGCAGCAGCCTTAGTATCTTCTCAATTTATGGGAAGAGGAGATAAAAATGGAGCGGATGGCGCTGCTGTAGAAGCGATGAGAAGAGCTTTTGAATCGGTGAAAATTAATGGAGAAGTAGTTATTGGTGAAGGTGAGTTAGATGAAGCACCGATGCTTTATATAGGGGAAAAGGTTGGATTACAAACAGAAGATTCTATGGAAGTTGATATAGCTGTGGATCCACTTGATGGAACTACATTAATAGCAAAAGGACTTCCAAATGCCATATCAGTAATAGCTGTTGGAAAAAAAGGTTCCCTACTTCATGCCCCAGACACATATATGAAAAAGATTGTTGTTGGTCCAAAAGCAAAAGGATGTATAGACTTAGATAAAAGTGTTGAAGAAAATATATTAAGTGTGGCAAAAGCTTTAGGTAAAAAAACTACGCAAATGACAATAATGACACAAGATAGAGAAAGACATAATTATATAATTGAACCTGCTAGAAAATTAGGCTGCCAAATAAGAATGTTTGGTGATGGAGACGTAGCTACAGGTATTGCTACTTGTTTTGAAGAAACTGGTGTAGATATACTTATGGGAATCGGTGGAGGACCAGAAGGTGTAATAACAGCAGCAGCTATAAAATGTATGGGTGGAGATATGCAAGCGCAAATTTATCCTATGAGTGAACAAGAAAGAAACAGATGCCATGAAATGGGACTATCTGATGAAGATATAGAAAAGAAATTAACTTTAGAAGATTTAGCTAAAGGTGATGATTTATTCTTTGCTGCTACAGGAATTACAGAAGGCAACTTATTAAAAGGTGTAATAAATGTAGGAGATAATAAAGCTAAAACTGAATCTATTGTAATGAGAGGAAAGACAGGAACAATAAGATTTGTAGATGCAACTCATAACCTTGATAAAAATGAAATACTTATTGATTTAATGAAAAAATATAATATGGAATAAATAAAAAGTGGGCAAATTGTCCACTTTTTTATAATTATAAATATTTTTAATGGATCAATAGAATAGCTTGAAGTTGTAGCAGAGGCATCCTGTTGAATACACAAAGAATAGCGCCTATGCAGTGACTTAAAAGAATCAAATTTTTTTGTTTTTGATGAATAAATTTACAAATAATAGTAAAAATAATAAAAAAGATAAGAACTAGGAGTTTTACGTGTTGACCATGATATTTAATAGTGATATTATTAGTTTATTAAATTTCATATTTAAAAATGATTACTTTTCTTTTTCACACCCTATATTCCCTATAAAATTAAAATTTAATTACAGCCTTAAATAAAATGTGAGGAGGTTCCTTTGAATTTGGAAAATATAACAATGGAAGAATTGAGTAAAAAGACTTTAGCAGAACTTAGACAAATAGCTAAAGACTTAGATATAAAATCAGTTACTAAATACAAAAAAAATGAATTGATTGAGTTAATTAATAGCAACTCAAAAAATAACAATGAAAAAGACAAGAAGATATTAGGTAATAATGAAGTAAGTATAAATAAAGAATATCTTAATGAAGATATAGAGGCTAAAGAACAAAAACAGGGAAGAGAAAATATAGATAATAGTGGGGACAGAAATAAACAATTTATTAATAGAAATAGTGATACGGAAAATTTTAAACCTGGTGATAAATTAGATAATAGATCTTATGTAAAAACTCATAGTAGAGAAAATCAAAACAATTCTCGTAATTTCAACAATAATAAAACTTCAAGTATGGAAAGTAGAAATCAGAGAAATAATAAAGGTAATTATGTACCAAAAGTTGTTGAAGAATCTAAAATAATTAATGAGTTCAACACTTCTAAGGATGATGAAGTAGTTGGAGTTTTAGAAATACTTCCTGATGGATTTGGTTTCTTAAGAGGATCTAACTATCAATCTACAGATGAAGACGTATATGTTTCTCCATCTCAAATAAGAAGATTTAATCTTCAAACAGGGGATAAAGTTAGAGGTATAACAAGACATCCAAAAACAGGAGAAAAGTTTAGAGCATTACTATTTGTACAAAAAGTTAATGAGGAAAACCCAGAAACTTGTATAAATAGAAAATCATTTGTTAACTTAACACCAATATACCCAGAAGAAAGACTAACACTTGAAAAAAGTCAAAATGAAATATCAACTAGATTAATCGACTTAATTTCGCCAATAGGAAAAGGACAAAGGGGTCTTATAGTTGCGCCACCAAAGGCAGGTAAAACTATACTTCTTAAAAGTGTAGCTAATAGCATTGCTAAAAACCATCCTAATGTGGAATTAATAGTATTATTAATAGATGAAAGACCAGAAGAAGTTACAGATATGAGAGAATCTATCAATGGAGATGTTATTTACTCAACATTTGATCAAGTATCAAATCATCATGTTAAAGTAGCAGAGATGGTATTAAATAGAGCTCAAAGACTTGTTGAACATGGAAAAGATGTTGTAATACTTCTTGATAGTATAACAAGATTAGCAAGAGCTTATAACTTAACAATATCACCAACAGGAAGAACTTTATCAGGAGGTCTTGATCCAGGAGCGTTACATGGACCTAAAAAATTCTTTGGAGCAGCTAGAAATATTAGACAAGGTGGTTCATTAACAATACTTGCGACTGCATTAGTAGAAACGGGTTCTAGAATGGATGATGTAATCTTCGAAGAATTCAAAGGAACTGGTAATATGGAATTACATCTAGATAGAAAGCTTGCTGAGAAGAGAATATTCCCTGCTGTAGATATTTATAAGTCAGGAACAAGAAGAGAGGACTTATTACTTACAGAAGAAGAAAAAACAGCTTTATGGAAATTAAGAAAAGAAATGAGTAATAATTCTATATTAGAAGTTACAGATAACTTAATAGATGCATTAAAGAAAACAAAAAATAATGAAGAATTTATAAGAAGTATTAAGTAAAAAACATAAACCTAAAATCATATGGTGAAGAAATGCAAAAATCCTTGTATCACTAAAAAACATGTGATATAATGATGTAGTTGAAGATGAAAACTTAAAATTAATATAATTAATTTAGAATATAATTGAAAAAGAGGTGACTAAAAATGCAAAAAGATATACAACCAAAATACAATGCAGTTGAAGTACACTGTGCATGTGGAAATACTTTCATGGCTGGTTCAACTAAGGACGAAATAAGAGTTGAAATATGTTCAGAGTGCCATCCTTTCTATACTGGAAAGCAAAAGAACATAGAAAAAGGTGGAAGAATCGACAAATTCAAAAAAAGATTCAAAATGGATTAATTATTGTAAAAAAAGGGGTTGGTTATCCAACTCCTATTTTATTTCCCTAATTACTAAAAAAATACATAATTTTAGAATATTATTAATAATAACATTAGATAAAAGCTTAGGAGGTTCGAAAATATGTATAGACCAGTAAACCATGGTTATATTGAAGTAGTAGTTGGACCTATGTATAGTGGAAAGAGTGAAGAATTAATAAGAAGATTAAAAAGAGCTAAAATTGCAAAACAAAATATTATTGTATTTAAACCTCATATAGATGATAGATATAGTAAGAAAGATGTAGTATCTCATAGTGGGGACAGTATAGAAGCTATTCCAATAAAAGAAGCATCGAGTATTTATGATTTAATAGATGAAGATGTTCAAGTTGTTGGTATAGATGAGGTGCAATTTTTTGATGAAGAAATAGTAGATATTGCTGTTGACTTAGCTAACAAGGGCGTAAGAGTTATAGCAGCAGGTCTAGATATGGATTTCAAAGGAGAACCATTTGGTCCTACACCAAGACTTTTAGCAGTTGCTGAATTTGTAGATAAAATTCAAGCTATTTGCTCTGTGTGTGGTCAACCAGCAACAAGATCACAAAGATTAATAGATGGAAAACCGGCAAGATATGATGATCCTATTATTCAAGTAGGAGCTGTAGAAAGCTATGAAGCTAGATGTAGAAAGTGCCATGTGGTGAAATAAATTATTAACCCCTTAAAAGTATAATATAATACTCTAAGGGGAATTTTTATATTATAATAGTTTTAGTGTTAGAAAAATTATTATGAGGAGTATTACCATGAAAAAGCAAAGTGTTGGAGGGCAAGCTGTAATTGAAGGGGTTATGATGCAGTCTAAAAATTACAGAGCAATTGCTGTTAGAAAAAGTAATGGAGAAATTGAATTAAAAAAAAATAGAATAAAAAGCTGGATAAAAGATAAAAAAATTGATAAGATACCTTTTTTAAGAGGCTCATTTATATTATTTGAAACTATGATAGAAGGTATGAAAAGTCTAAATTATTCATCAGAATTTTTTTTAGAAGAAGAAGAAGAGGAAGATGCAATAGATAGATTTCTAAAAAGAATATTTAAAGATAAAGCCAATGATGCGATTATGGCAGTATCTCTTATTTTGGCAATGCTTCTTTCTGTTGGATTATTTGTATTAATACCAACATCCATAGGAGGATTATTTTCATCATTTATACACAACAACATAATACTTAATTTAATTGAAGGTTTATTTAGAATATTTATATTAATATTGTATATGTTGTTAATATCTAGAAATAAAGATATAAAAAGAACCTTTATGTATCATGGAGCAGAACATAAGGCTATTTATTGCTATGAAAGTGGTTTAGAATTAACAGTAGAAAACGCAAGGAAATTTACAACGCTACATCCTAGATGTGGTACAAACTTCTTATTTATAGTAATGGCAACATCAATTATATTATTTTCTTTTTTTGGATGGCCAAATATTTTAGCTAGAATAGCAATGAGAATATTATGCATACCTATAGTTGCTGGCATATCTTATGAAATAATAAAATTTCTTGGGAAATATAATAATATATTAAGTAAAATTGTTGCATATCCAGGAATGATGCTTCAACATATTACTACAAAGGAACCAAATGATGAACAATTAGAAGTAGCGATAAAAGCATTAAAGGCTGTAATTTAAGAGAAATAAGGAGAAACTTATGACTATTAAGGAAATAATTATAAGATATTCAAAAGAGCTTGAAGAAATAAGTCCTACACCTAGACTTGATGTGGAAACATTACTACAAAAAGTCCTTGAGGTAGATAGATTATATATACTTTTAAACTTAGAGAAATCATTAAGTGAGGATGAAGAAAAACTATTTAGTAAACTTATAAATGAAAGATTAAATAATAGACCAATTGCTTATATTGTAGGAAATCGTGAATTTATGGGACTAGACTTTTATGTTCAAGAAGGTGTTTTAATACCAAGACCAGACACAGAAGTATTAGTAGAAGAAATTATTGAACTAGGAAAAAATAAAGGGCCTATAAATATACTTGATATTGGTACGGGTTCTGGTGCCATTACTGTTAGTTTAGCAAAATACTTAGACAATGCTAAAATTACTTCTGTAGATATATCAGATATAGCTTTGGAGATTGGTAAAAAAAATGCTGAAAGCAATAATGTAAAGGATAGAATAACTTTTATTAAATCAGATTTATTTACTAATATAGATGATAATATGAGATTTGATATAATAGTCTCGAATCCTCCATATATAAAAAGAGAAGTTATCGAAACTTTAGACAAACAAGTTAAAGATTTTGAACCATATAATGCATTGGAAGGTGGAATAGATGGCTTAGATTTTTATAGGGCTATAACTATACAGTCTAAAAAATATCTTAATAATGATGGAATTTTAGCTTATGAAGTAGGTCATGATCAAAGTGAAGAAGTTAGTAAGTTAATGGAGTCAGATGGATATACTAATATATATACTAGAAAAGACTTACAACAAATTGACAGAGTTGTTATAGGAAGTGTTTTATGATATAATAAAATGCTGAGATTGTACGAATAAAAGAGGTGAAAAGTATGTTAAACAAGCTACAGGTTCTAGAAGATAAATATATAGATTTAACTGAAAAAATCAGTGATATGGAAATAATAAATGACCAAAAAGTTTGGCAAAAGTATATGAAAGAACATGCAGATTTAGAACCTATCGTTCATAAATACAGAGAATATAAAAATGTATTAAATGACCTTAGTGAATCTAAAGCTATTTTAGAAGAAGAGTCTGACGAGGAACTAAGAGAATTAGCTAAAATGGAAATATCTGAATTAGAAGGTCAGGTTGAACCATTAGAAGCGGAATTAAAAATTCTTTTATTACCAAAAGATCCTAACGATGAGAAGAACGTTATAGTTGAGATAAGAGGTGGAGCAGGTGGAGACGAGGCCGCTCTATTTGCAGGAAACTTATTCAGAATGTATTCCAGATATGCTGAAAGAAGAAGATGGAAAATGGAACTTTTAGGTGCTAGTGATACTGGTGTTGGAGGATACAAAGAAGTATCTTTCTTAATAAAAGGTAAAGGTGCTTACTCAAGGCTTAAATATGAGTCAGGAGTTCATAGAGTTCAGAGAATACCAGCTACTGAATCTGGAGGAAGAATCCATACATCAACTGCAACAGTTGCAGTTTTACCAGAAGTAGAAGGTGTAGAAGTAGAAATAAGCCCAAATGATTTAAGAATAGACGTATTCCGTGCATCAGGAAATGGTGGACAGTGTGTAAATACAACTGACTCAGCAGTTAGAATAACTCACTTACCTACTGGTGAAGTTGTATCTTGCCAAGATGAAAAATCACAATTAAAAAATAAAGAAAAAGCTTTAAAAGTATTAAAAGCTAGACTTTATGATAAAGCTCGATCAGAACAACATGACGAAGTTGCAGCAGAGAGAAAGAGTCAGGTTGGTACAGGAGATAGATCTGAAAGAATAAGAACTTATAACTACCCACAAGGTAGAGTAAGTGATCATAGAATAAACTTAACTCTTTATAAGTTAGAACAATTTTTAGATGGTGATATAGACGAAATGATAGATGCGCTAATTACGGAAGATCAAACTAAAAAGATGACAGCAATATAAAATCCCTAAATTTTTAGGGATTTTTTCTATAGCCACTTAAATATAATTGAATATAGTGATATATTAAAATATAAATATGGGGTGAGTTAAATAGAATGATACTAAAAGTCACACTGATAGGACTATTGGCTGGAGTATTAGGTACAGGAATTGGAGGAATAGTATCTGCAATATTTAGAAAAGAAGTAGACAAGTATCTTAATTTTTGTATGGGATTTTCCGGTGGAATTATGTTAGCTGTAGTAGTTTTTGATTTGATGAAAGAGGCAATGGAATCAAGTGGTTTAATTTATACGGTAGTATTTACATTTATGGGGGTACTACTAACAATGTTTATAAAAAGTAGACTAGACTTCGCTGAAGATGTTAAGTCAGGGTATTTAATATTTATAAGTATACTACTACATAATTTGCCAGAAGGGCTGGCAATAGGATCATCATTTGTATCAGCACAAACTCTAGGAATTACCCTTGCTATAGTAATTGGGCTACACAATATACCAGAAGGACTGGCTACAGCTCTTAGTTTGGCTGGAGCTAGAGTTCCTACAAAAAAAATAATTTTATTTACATTTATAGCGGGTATACCTATGGGAATAGGTAGTTTTTTAGGAGTATATTTTGCAGGGATTTTCAAATCTTTAATTGGTGTATTTCTATCTTTGGCAGCAGGAACAATGTTATTTGTAGTTTTAGATGAAATAATGCCAAAATCTAAAAGTCTATATAGTATAATAGGCTTTTTAGCAGGTACAATAATTGTATATTGTATATAGATTTACTTAAGAAGGGAGTGAGAAATAAGATGACATTTATAAGCAGAATTGACGAGAAACATATAAACAAAGATGAAATAAAAAAACAAGCAGAAATACTAAAAGAAGGGAAAACAGTAATATTTCCTACAGAAACAGTTTATGGATTAGGTGCAAATGCTCTTGATGAAAATGCTGTAAGTAAAATTTATGAGGCAAAAGGGCGACCTAGTGATAATCCATTAATAGTACATATATATGATAAAAAACAAGTTAATGACCTAGTAAAAGACATTAATGAAAATGCACAGATTATAATGAATAAATTTTGGCCAGGTCCAATAACTATTATATTGAAGAAAAAAGATATAGTACCAATGAGAACTAGTGGTGGTTTAGACACAGTTGCAATTAGAATGCCTTCTAATCCTATTGCTAAGGCTCTTTTAGAGGAAGTTAAATTGCCAATTGCCGCTCCATCTGCTAATATTTCAGGAAGACCATCACCTACAAGAGGCAAGCATGTGTATGAAGAAATGAACAATAGAGTAGATGGAATTATATTAGGAGGAGATTGCACCTTTGGCCTAGAATCAACAGTACTAGACCTAACAAATGATATTCCTACTATATTAAGACCAGGTAGTGTTACAAAAGAGGATTTAGAAAATGCTATTGGCCAGGTGAATATTGATCCAGCTTTAGAAAAAAAAGAAGATAATATCAAGGCAAAAGCACCAGGAATGAAATATAAGCATTACTCACCAAATGCAGATGTATATATTGTATCGGGTGATATAGATAATGTTGTAAAAAAAGTAAATGAATTATCTTATGATGGAGCTAAAAAAGGATTAAAATGTGCAGTAATGTGCTTAGAAGAAAATAATAATAAATATAAGTGTGATACAATAGTATTAGGTCGAAATTTGGAGGAAGTTGCTTCAAATTTATTTAATGCACTTATTACTGCAGATGAGAACGAATATAACATTGTATATACAGAGGAATTTCCTAATTTTGGGGTTGGTAGAGCTATAATGAATAGGCTACTTAAATCTGCTGGGTATAAAATAATAAAAGTATAAAATAATAAAAGTATGAAGTTGAAAAGTTAAAAATAATCATTATAAAATTATCAATAGCATTTTAAAAAGAAATGAATACAAATTTTTGTAAATTTGGAATATTTTGGATGAAATTCAAATAAAAACTAATAAAATATTAAAAAAAATTGTGCTTTTCTATGGAGTATTAATAAAAAATTATGTATAATTAAATAAACTAGTTAAAAAAAAATCAAACATAAAAGATGCTGTGTGATTGGAATAATTATCACAAGTTTTAAAATATAATTACTTTACATACTAAAAAGGAGTTCTAATTATGAGAATAGGTTTGGGATGTGACCATGGAGGATTTAATTTAAAATCAGATATTATTGATTTTCTAGAATCAAAAGGAATAGAGTACATAGATTTTGGGACGAATAATGCACAAGATTCAGTAGATTATCCAATATATGGGGAGAAAGTTGCGAATGCAGTTATTTCGAAAGAAGTAGATTATGGAATTGTATGTTGTGGAACAGGAATAGGTATATCTTTAGCAGCAAATAAAGTTCCTGGTATAAGATGTGCTGTTGTTTCAGATGTTTTTTCAGCAAAAATGTCTAAGGCACACAACAATGCAAATATGTTATCTCTTGGAGAAAGAGTATTAGGAAGAGGTCTTGCATTAGAAATAGTAGAGGCTTGGATTAATACAGAATTCGAAGGAGATAGACATTTAAGAAGAGTTAACATGATAGTTGATATAGAAAAAAAGCATAATAAATAGGAGGTTTAATAGTAATGAGCAAAGTTATAGTTACGGATCATCCGTTAATACAACACAAATTAACAATAATGAGAGATAAAGAAACTGGGTCTAAAGACTTTAGAGAATTATTAACAGAAATAACAATGTTAATGGGATACGAAGTTACTAGAGATTTACAATTAGTTGATGTAGAAATAGAAACACCTGTTGTAAAAACTACTCAAAAAATGATATCAGGTAAAAAATTAGGAATAGTACCTATATTAAGAGCAGGACTTGGAATGGTTGATGGATTTATAAGCTTAATACCAGCAGCTAAAGTTGGTCACTTAGGTCTTTATAGAGATCCTGAGACATTAAAGCCAGTTGAATATTACTCTAAATTTCCACAAGATATAGATGAAAGAGAAATGATAGTAGTTGACCCAATGCTTGCAACAGGTGGTTCAGCAGTAGCAGCTATAGATGTTTTAAAAGCAAGGGGAGCAAAAAGTATAAAGTTAGTTAACTTAGTTGCAGCTCCAGAAGGAATAGCTGAAGTACAAAAATATCACAACGATGTAGATATATATGTAGCAGCTATAGATGAAAAATTAAATGATCACGGATACATAGTTCCAGGATTAGGAGATGCTGGAGATAGATTATTTGGTACTAAATAGTATATCTTAGGGAATCTATTGCTTAAATAGATTCCTTATTATAGATAAAATAACTATATTCTTAGTATAGAGGAGCATAGTTTTATATGAGTAATAAAAAAAGTACAGGTGCACAAATAGCACAAATGCTTTCTTTAATGAGTCAGCTAGGTATTATGATGGTTGTTTCCATATTTGGATGTTTTTTTATAGGCAAATTTATCGATGATAAATTAAATACAGAACCTATTTTCATGCTAATATTTTTAGTATTGGGAGTAGGAGGAGCTTTTATGTCTGTATATAAAACTGTAATTGGATACACAAAAAGGAAGTGATAGAATATGGATATAAAAGTACAACAAGAAGTTAAAGAAATAACAAAGGGTATATGTATATATGCCATTATAATAGGAATAATATCTTTAGTTATTTCTAAACAACCAATTCACGTAATATTGGGGGTTGTTTTTGGTAGTATAATTGCGATACTTAATTTTAGGTTATTAGCAATTACCCTGGAAAAAGCAGCAGATATGCCGCCAGGAAAAGCCCAAGCTTATTCCGGAATTAGATATTTGATAAGGATGTTTATTGTAGCAGTAGTTTTATTTGTTTCAGTAAAAAATCCAAATATACATGTTATAGGTACAGTCTTAGGATTAATAAGTACTCAGATTGTTATATTTATAAAAAAACTTATAATATCAAGAATATCGAGAAAGGAGGTATAAATAAGTGAAGTATACACAATGGGTCATTGAATTTGCAAATGGTTTTAAAATTAGTGAAACTGTTGTAACTAGTTGGATTATAATGGTTGGGTTAATAGTAGTAGCATTTTTATTAACAAGGAATCTTCAGCCAGTACCAACTACAAAAAGACAAATTATGTTAGAGTATGCCGTTGGATCACTTAGAAGCCTTATTCATGGAAACATGGGTGATGATATAGAAAAAAGAATGCCTAATATATTCCCTTATATTGGATCTTTATTTCTTTTCTTCGTATGTTCCAACTTGATTGGCTTATTAGGTTTTAAGTCGCCAACTACTGATGTAGACACAACTTTAGCCTGGGCTTTAATTACTTGCTTCTTAATTTACTACGAAGGGGTTAAAGTTAAAGGACCAGGATACTTTAAAGGTTTATTAGAACCAGTTCCGTTATTATTACCACTGAACATAGTAGGTGAATTTGCTAGACCAATATCGCTTACATTCCGTCCATTTGGTAATATTTTAGGAGGAACAGTAATTATGGGATTACTTTATCAGTTATTAGCATTTATATCATCATTGATACCAAATGTTTCAATTCCATTCTTACAATTATTAATACCAGTACCATTACATTTCTACTTTGATTTATTTGCAGGATGTTTACAAGCATTTATATTCATAATGCTTACAATGGTATTTGTTTCAAACTCAACAGAGTAAAATATATGCAAATTAAATGTTGGCATATTAGAATAATAATAAAAAATAAAAGTTAAAATTCGAGGAGGATTAAAATTATGGAAATTACTACTTTACAACAAGGAATCGCTATAGCAGGTTCTGCAATAGGTGCAGGTATAGCAGTTATAGCTGGTATAGGTGCAGGTATAGGTCAAGGATATGCAGCTGGTAAAGGTGCAGAAGCTGTTGGTAATCAACCAGAAGCTAAAGGAGATATAATCTCTACAATGCTATTAGGTGCTGCAGTTGCAGAGTCTACAGGTATATATGGTCTTGTTATATCTATAATCTTAATATTCGCTAATCCATGGGTATAAAATTGAAGACGATTTGTAATAAGATTTTATAGTTAGGAGAAATTATAAATTAATCTCCTAACTATAAATTATGGATGATGGAAAGGAGGATTAGTAGATGGGTGTTAAACCAGTAGTAACCATAACTTGGGAATTAGCTATTCAGATAGTAAATACAATTGTTCTATTTTGGATACTAAGAAAAATTTTATTCAAACCAGTTTTGAATATCATAGATGCTAGAGAAAAGGCAATAAAAACAGATATAGCTACAGGAGAGCAAGCGAAAAGTGAAGGTTTAGCTTTTAGAGCTGAATACGAACAAAAAATTGCGGTTGCTAAAAATGAAGGTCAAGAAATCATTAAGCAAGCAACTCTTAGAGCTGAGCAAAAGTCTGATGAAATAATATCTACTGCAAGAGAAGAAGCTACTAGCTTAAAAGAAAGAGCTAATAAAGATATAGTACAAGAAAAAGAAAAAGTTATGAATGAACTTAAGAGTGATATTTCTAACATAGCTATACTTGCTGCTTCTAAGGTAATTGAAAAAGATATTGACCAAGCTAAACATGAGGAAATGATAAACAAATTTATCGAAGAGGTGGGCGAAGCTAAATGATAGATATAATAGCTAACAGATATGCAGAAGCCCTGTTCCAACTAAGTGAAGATGAAAATATCACTAAAGAAATTTACAATGAATTATGCAATGTAGTAGATACAGTAAAAAATAATAAGGACTTAGATAATGTTTTAAAATCACCTTTAGTAGCTAAAATTGAAAAGGTTCAATTAATTGAAGCATTATTTAATAATAAAATAAATAATAACTTAAAAAATTTCTTGAAAATACTAGTTGAGAAGGGAAGAATATCTTCTTTAAAATCAATAGAATTAACATTTAAGCAACTACTAAATGATAAAAATAATATAATCGAAGGTACTGTAATAAGTGCTATACCTTTAACTGATAAAAAAGTTAAAGAACTTGAAGAAAAACTTTCAAAAAAATATAATAAAAATGTTACTTTAGAGAATAAAGTTGACCAAAGTATATTAGGTGGGGTTTTAGTAAGATTAGGAAATACACAAATTGACGGATCTGTAAAAACTCGTTTAGATAATATAAAAGACCAACTTTCTCAAGTAATTTCTTAGGAGGGCGGTGAACCCATGAACTTAAGACCAGAAGAAATAAGTTCTATAATTAAACAACAAATTAAGAATTATGATAATAAAATAGAAATGACTGATACTGGTAGTATACTTAAAGTAGGTGATGGTATCGCCACAGTATACGGTTTAGAAAACGTAATGTCAAGTGAACTTCTTGAATTCCCAGGAGAAATATATGGAATGGCTCTTAACTTAGAGGAAGATGTTGTTGGGGCTGTTATATTTGGAGATGACAGTGGAATAAAAGAAGGTGACATAGTAAAAAGAACAGGAAGAATAGTTGAAGTTCCTGTTGGTGAAGCTTTAGTAGGTAGGGTTGTAAGTCCACTTGGTTTACCTATTGATGGTAAAGGACCTATAAACACTAATAAAACTAGACCAGTTGAAAGTAAAGCACCTGGAATAATGGCAAGAAAATCAGTATGTGAACCATTACAAACTGGCATAAAAGCTATAGACTCTATGATACCAATAGGTAGAGGACAAAGAGAGCTTATCATAGGTGATAGACAAACTGGTAAGACTTCTATAGTTATAGATACAATATTAAACCAAAAAGGTAAAGATGTTATATGTATATACGTTGCAATAGGACAAAAACGTTCTACAGTTGCACAACTTGTTAATACATTAGAAAAAGGTGGAGCAATGGATTACACAATAGTTGTATCAGCTACAGCTTCTGAATCTGCACCACTTCAATACCTTGCACCATATGCAGGAGCTGCAATGGGTGAAGAGTTCATGTTCAATGGTAAACATGTTTTAATAGTATATGATGATTTAAGTAAACAAGCAGTTGCTTACAGAGAGATGTCATTACTACTTAGAAGACCACCAGGACGTGAAGCTTATCCAGGAGATGTATTCTACCTACATTCAAGATTACTAGAAAGAGCTGCTAAGTTATCTGATGAATTAGGTGGAGGATCTATGACTGCACTTCCAATCATAGAAACTCAAGCAGGAGACGTTTCTGCATATATACCAACTAACGTAATATCAATAACTGATGGACAAATATACTTACAACCAGAATTATTCTATTCAGGTATAAGACCAGCAGTTGACCCTGGTATATCAGTATCAAGGGTTGGTGGTGATGCTCAAATTAAATCAATGAAAAAAGTTGCAGGTACATTAAAACTTGCTTACTCACAATATAGAGAGCTTGCATCATTCTCTCAATTTGGGTCAGACTTAGATGAAGATACTAAGAAGAGACTTGCTCAAGGGGAAAGAATAGTTTCTGTTTTAAAACAAAATGAAACTGACCCTATGGCAGTTCAAAACCAAGTTATGATAATATTTGCTGTTATAAATAATTTCTTAGAGGATATACCAGTAAGTAATGTAGCAATATTTGAAAAAGAGCTATTCAGATTTGTAGATGAAAACTATCCAGAAGTATCTAAAAAAATATTAGCAGCAGAAGATTTCTCTTCTGATTTAACAAACGCAATAGTAGAATTTAAGAAAAAGTTTGTTGTTGAAGCGTAATCCTTTTTACAAAAGGAGGTAAATTAATTGGCAGGAGCTGGAATTAAAGAGATTAAAACACGTATTAACAGTGTTAATAGTACAAAGCAGGTTACTAAAGCTATGGAACTTGTTGCTTCTTCGAAAATGAGAAAAGCAAAAGAGAGAGCTTTAAATGCTAGACCGTACTTTGGAACAATGTATGATACGGTGAGAGATATAGCCACAAGTACACGTGGCGTTAGAAATGTATTCTTAAAACAAAGAGAAGTAAAAAGTAAATGTTATATTGTTGTTGCAGGAGATAGAGGACTTGCGGGCGGATATAACTCAAACATAATAAAATTAACACTTAACCACATGGGTAATAAAAATGAAAAAATCATGCCGATAGGTAAAAAAGCAACAGAATATTTTTCAAAAAGAGGCTATGATATTTTGAAATCAGCAGAAAGTGTTGAGAAATGTGGTTATGAACAAACACTTGAATTTGCAAATGAAGCAATGGATTTATATAAAAAAGGTGAAATAGATGAAGTATATATAGTATATACAGAATTTGTGTCTCCTTTGACTCAAAATCCGAAATTATTAAAAGTGCTACCTTTAGCATTTGAAAAAGAAGAAAATAAGGAAACAGAAGAGCAAGCTGCAAAAGGAGCTAGAGTTCAATATTTACCATCGGCAGAAGTTGTTTTAGGTCATATAATACCTAAATATGTTTCTGGTATAGTTTATGATGGAGTTATAGAATCTTTCGCATCAGAACAAGCTGCGAGAAGAACTGCAATGAGTTCAGCAACAGATAATGCAGACACAATGCTATCTAATTTAGAATTAAGTTACAACAGAGCTAGACAATCGGCTGTAACTCAAGAAATAACAGAGATAGTAGGTGGGGTAGAAGCTCTAAAATAAGGAGGTTAGGAAATGGCCAACGTAGGGAAAATAGTATCAATCGTAGGTGTTGTACTAGATGTTAAGTTTGATAATGAAAACAGCCTACCTAACTTATTAAACGCTTTAGTTATAAAGTTAGGAGATCAAGAAATAGTTGCTGAAGTTGCACAACATATAGGTGATGATACAGTCAGATGTATAGCAATGAGTGCTACAGATGGACTAGTTAGAGGAATGGAAGCAGTAGATACAGGAAGACCAATAAGTGTTCCTGTTGGAGATGCAACACTAGGGAGAATATTCAATGTTCTTGGAGAGCCAGTTGATGATGGTCCAACTCCAAAGGACGCATCTGAATTACCGATACATAGGCAAGCGCCTGAATATAATGATATAGCAAGTACTGCTGAAATACTTGAAACAGGTATAAAAGTAGTTGACTTACTAGTACCATACTTAAAAGGTGGTAAAATAGGTCTATTCGGAGGAGCTGGTGTTGGAAAAACAGTTCTTATACAAGAGCTTATAAACAATATAGCTAAGCAACACGGTGGTATATCAGTATTCGCTGGTGTTGGAGAGAGAACAAGAGAAGGTAATGACCTTTATCATGAAATGAAAGATTCTGGAGTTATAAATAAAACAGCTCTAGTATTCGGACAAATGAACGAGCCACCAGGAGCTAGAATGAGAGTTGCCTTATCTGGACTTACTATGGCAGAGTACTTCAGAGATGAACAAAATCAAGACGTTCTTTTATTCGTAGATAATATATTCCGTTTCACACAAGCAGGTTCAGAAGTTTCTGCGCTTCTTGGACGTATGCCTTCAGCAGTTGGATACCAACCAACACTTGCTACAGAAATGGGTAACTTACAAGAGAGAATAACATCAACTAAGAAAGGTTCTATAACATCTGTTCAAGCAGTTTATGTACCTGCGGATGACTTAACTGACCCAGCTCCAGCGACAACATTTGCTCACTTGGATGCGAAAACAGTTTTATCTAGACAAATAGCAGCTATAGGTATATATCCAGCAGTTGATCCACTTGAGTCTAGTTCAAGAGTACTAGATCCAAAGATAGTTGGAAATGAGCATTATGAAGTGGCAAGAGAAGTACAATCAATACTTCAAAGATATAAAGAATTACAAGATATAATCGCTATACTTGGTATGGATGAATTATCTGATGAAGATAAGGTTATAGTTGCTCGTGCGAGAAGAATACAAAGATTCCTTTCTCAACCATTCTCAGTTGCAGAAGCATTTACTGGATTAGAAGGAAAATATGTACCAGTAAAAGAAACTATAAGAGGATTTAAAGAAATATTAGAAGGAAAACATGATGACTTACCTGAATCAGCATTTCTACTTGCAGGAACAATAGATGAAGTTGTTGCTAAGGCAAAGGAGAGTAGATAGGTCATGGCAAACATATTTCAACTTGAAATAGTAACTCCAGAAGAAAAGTTCTACCAAGGTGAGGTGGAAATGGTTATAACTAGAACAACACAAGGGGATAGAGCTATATTAAAAGATCATATACCTTTCGTTGTTGGTTTAATCGATGGAGAATTAAGAATAAAAAAAGATGGCAAGTTTAAATCTGGCCAAATATCTGGTGGTTTCATGACTGTTAGTAAAGAAAAAACGACTATACTAACTGAGTCCGCTAAATGGAACGATTAAGTCTGTGGACTTTAAAACTAGAATATAATATTACGTAAAAAGACTAGGAATGATCCTAGTCTTTTTACTTTGTCTAAAACTAAGATTTGGTGTATAAAACAAAAATATTATTAACGGTAATATAATTGTTTAAAATAAGGTAAGATAATTATATTAGAGAGAATTTATGGGAGGAAAACATGAATATTTTAGATATAGGGACAGATATTATAGAAGTAGAGAGAATTAAAAATGCATTAAGTAAAAGAGGTGATTTTCTAAAAAAGATATTTACACAGAGAGAAATAGAAATGTTTGAGGAAAAGGGAAATAATCCTCAAACAATAGCTGGTAATTTTGCAGCAAAAGAAGCTATTAGCAAATCTTTAGGATTGGGTATAAGGGGTTATAATTTTAAAGATATAGAAGTACTTAGAAATAGCTTAGGAAAGCCTATAGTAAAAACTTATAATAATTTGGAACAAATTTGCATACAATATAGTGTTTTAGAAATAAAGGTAAGCATATCTCATAGTGAGAACTATGCTGTTGCAAATGCTATAACAATTACAATGTAAAAATAAGATATATTTAAATATACGAATGAATAAAAATAAATTAGGAGGTACTTTGTGAAAAATAAGTGGTATTCGTTACTAATAATAATTGTTTCAATAATTACTCTATATAGTGTTGGATGTGGAAGAAAAGAATATACGAAGGAAGAAGTATATGAGGATTTCCAAAATCAAATTTCAAAAATTGAATCATATACTTGTACTGCAAAAGTAGAAGCTATAGGAAATAAGGAGAATACTACCTATATTTTTAAACACACATATAAAAAACCTGATTATTATAAGTTAGAAGTCAAGTCACCAAAGAATTTACAAGGAAAAACTATTGAATATAAGGGTGATAAAGTTTTAGTTAGCAATCCTAGTACCAATGATACAATAGAACTTCCTAATATAAATAATGATAGTCATTATTTATTTATTGGAGATTTTATAAAAAACTATAGGCAAAATGAATCAATAATTTTAGAAGTTACAGAAAGTGAATTAAAAATAGAAACAAAAATACCAGGCGATAATAAATATTTTAATAAACAAGTTTTATATGTAGATAATAAGACTAAAAATCCAAATAAAATGGAAATACTAGATAATGAAGATAAACCTATATTTATAGTAACATATGAAGATTTTAAGTATGAAAAATAAATAAAATAGTATAAACAACTTAAGAGAAATCTAGATGACATAATAATTTGTTTTACTAAAATAAAAAGGATATTAAAAGTCATAACAAAGCTATTATTAATGAATAAGTTGTATAGTAAATTTTTGCTCCAGAAACTATTATTTAAGACATAAAAAAAGTTGTGTAGGTTATAATATTTAACATAAGGTGTATAAAAATTAAAATAAGAGAAAAGAAATTTAATTTTGCTTACTAAATACACGACAAATGAACGTACTTATATGGAAACAAATGCAATTTTACAATTAGTTAGGAATCTGATAAAATATAAGAGATATTGTTCTCTGGGAGGCGATTTTGTGAGCAATAAAAATAAAGAAAAAATTATGTTTACTTTACCCGACTATATTTTATCTGAGGTGGATCAAATAGTTCAGATGGAAAATAGTAATAGGGAAGATTTTGCAAAAGCTGCTTTTCAGTTTTATATAACCCAAAAAAAGAAAATTAATTTAAAAGAAAGTATGATAAAGGGTTATAAAGAAATGGCTAAAATCAACTTATCATTAGCAGAGCTTGGTATGACAGATGACGTATCTTTGGATGATGATTCTGAAGGAGATATAGCTAAAGTTGAATAATCTTGGCTTAGATATTAAGCGAGGAGATTTATTTTATGCAGATTTAAGTCCAGTTATTGGCTCGGAGCAAGGAGGCGTTAGACCTGTTTTAATAATCCAAAATAATATAGGAAATAAATATAGCCCGACAGTCATAGTGGCGGCTATAACATCCCAGATTAATAAAGCAAAATTGCCTACTCATATAGAAATAAGCTCCAGTGAATATGGGCTTAATAAAGATTCTGTAATTCTCTTAGAGCAAATTAGAACCATAGACAAAAAGCGACTGAGAGAAAAAATAGGTTATCTAGATAATAAAACTATGCTAAAAGTAAATAATGGACTGCAAATAAGTTTAGATTTATTTAGCATATAAAAAATTATTGATATAGTAGCATATCAATAATTTTTTTGTTTTATATACAAAAAACACAAAAAAACATCATAAAGATGTTATAATATAATGAGATTTAAATACAATATGGCTAATTAACCAATAGCCTCAGTATATAACTTAGGGAGGTAAATTACATGAGAGACCATAAAGGATTAAATGAAATTACTAATGTAATAAGAAAAGACATTGTCTCAATGATATGTAAATCAAAATCAGGACATCCGGGAGGTTCATTATCAGCAGTTGAGATTTTAACAGCTCTTTATTTTGATCAAATGAATATTGACCCAACAAATCCAAAAATGGAAGATAGAGATAGATTTGTTTTATCAAAAGGTCATGCAGCTCCAGCTTTATATGCAACATTAGCTGAGAGAGGATATTTTGAGAAAGAAGAGTTAAATCATTTAAGAAAATTAGGAAGTATGCTTCAAGGGCATCCTGATATGAAAAAGATACCTGGTGTTGAAATGTCAACAGGTTCATTAGGACAAGGTTTTTCTGTTGCGTGCGGAATGGCTATGGCAGCTAAATTAGACAATGCTCCATGGAATGTATATGCATTATTAGGAGATGGAGAGGTTCAAGAAGGAATAATATGGGAAGCTGCTATGAGTGCGGCCCATTACAAGCTTGATAATATGATAGCATTCCTTGATTACAATGGACTTCAAATTGATGGAGAAGTTGATTCAGTAATGAGCATTAATCCTATAGAAGATAAGTTTAGGACTTTTGGATGGAATGTAATAACTATTGATGGTCATGACTTCGACCAAATATTTGCAGCTCTAGATATGGCAAAAGATACAGTAGGTAAACCAACAATGATAATAGCTAAAACAGTAAAAGGTAAAGGCGTGTCTTTCATGGAAAACCAAGCGTCATGGCATGGAAGTGCACCAAGTGAGGAACAACTTGAACAAGCATTATCAGAATTAGGAGGTGCTTTCCATGAGTAAAATAGCAACTAGGGAGGCTTACGGAAAAGCTTTAGTTAAATTAGGAAAAATAAATGATGATGTAGTAGTTTTAGATGCAGATTTATCTAAATCAACTAAAACAAATGACTTCTTAAAAGCATACCCAAATAGATTTTTTAACATGGGTATAGCAGAGCAAAACTTAGTAGGAGCTGCTTGTGGTTTTGCAGCAGCAGGTAAGATACCTTTTGCAAGTACATTTGCTATGTTTGCAACTGGAAGAGCGTTCGAAGTAATAAGAAACTCAGTATGCTATCCTAAATTAAACGTTAAAATATGTGCTACACATGCAGGTATAACTGTTGGAGAAGACGGTGGTTCTCACCAAAGTGTGGAAGATATATCTTTAATGAGATCTATTCCAAATATGACAGTAGTTGTTCCAGCTGATGGAGTTGAAGCTGAAAAGATGATATTTGCTGCAGCAGAGTTTAATGGGCCAATGTACGTTAGACTTGGAAGAAGTGCAGTTCCAACAATATTTGAAGAAGATTATAATTTTGAAATTGGAAAAGGTGTTGTTCTTAGAGACGGTAACGATGCTACAATAATAGCTTGTGGAATAATGGTTAACGAAGCAATAATAGCTGCAGATATGTTAAAAGAAGAAAACATAAATGTTAGAGTTATCAATATGTCTACAATAAAACCAATAGATACAGAACTTATCATAAAAGCTGCTAAAGAAACTAAAGCAATAATAACAGCAGAAGAGCACAGTATAATAGGTGGATTAGGGTCAGCTGTAAGTGAAGTTGTATCTGAAAATCATCCTACAATAGTTAAAAAAGTTGGAGTAAATGATAGCTTCGGTGAGTCAGGAACACCAAATGAATTATTAGAAAAATATGGTTTAAATGCTAAGAATATAGTAGAAAAAGTTAAAGAAGCATTAAACTAATAATATATATAAAAGGCGTATTTAATATTTTATTAAATATGCCTTTTTATGTAAAATCATATCGTTTGGGTATATAAACAAAGTGAATTTTTTGATTCTATCAAAGATTATTTCCTCATATATTTATAAGAGATAGGAGGGATAATGTGGAGATTAAGTTTAATATCAAAGGAGTAATATATGGTGTAATACTAATATTATTTATAGTTTTAGGATTTGTTTTTATACCTAAATTATTTTTAGATACTTCAAAGCCTGTAGATTTTACAATGGTGCAAAGAGAATCTATTCCAGAAAAAATATTAGATATTATGGATAAGTACGAAGATGAAGAAAGAGCTTTAGCAGTAAAACTAGATGATAAGATATATGTTATAGTAACAAGAGGAGAAAAAGAGCATGGTATAGACATAGACAAAATCACCATGGATACAGTGGAAGAAAAAACTGTTATGACAGTAAATATTACATATAAAGACAAGGATAAATCCTATCCTTTTGTAGTTGCTGAAACAAATCTTAAATCTTTGCCAGACAAGATACAATTAAATGCTTCAAAAGAAGAAAAATAAGAAATTTGAACCCCAACGCTTAGTAACAGTTGGGGTGTTTTTTATAGATGTATTCCTAATGATTATTTGTCAGAAAATTAATAATTTTCATTAAGCTTTTATATTTAAATCCGTATATTATCCATACAGTAATATTTTGGTAGAAATGGAGCTTATGCCTTTATATTATAAATATTATTTTTTGATCTATAAATCGAACAATATAAGGTGGAATTGGAAGGGGTAAACTTATGAAAAGTATTAAGACTAAAATTTTAACAATGATTGGTGGTATTGCCATTTTAGCTATGATAATTTCTGGTGTATTTACTATGAAGAATACAGTAAAAACTGTATCTAAAAATCAAGAAAGTATTTCAACACTAACTACAAAAAATATAGTTTCCAACATAAATGAATATTTTACGAGATATAAAACAATGGCAATACAAATGGCAGGGAATGCATCTATAAGAAATGTATTAACAGATGCAACTAGAAAGGATTATAAGAATCATTCATCTTATAAAGATGCCTATAAATCACTTGGATATGTAAAGGAAAAAGATACTCAAATTTTAAATGCATATATTGCTTCAGCAAATGAAGATTTAGCATTTGATAGTGGAACCTATCTTAGCGATGAAGGATTTGATTTAAAATCAAGAAATTACTGGTTTTCAAATAGTGAAGATATTGAAAATGGATTTATTATATCTGAGCCATACGAAGATTCAGTTACTGGAAATATGGTTGTTACATTTTCAGCTCCAGTATATGATGTGAATAATAAAGAAATTATAGGTGTTGCAGCAGTTGATGTTTCTATTGAAGATATAAGTCAACAAGTGGCAACAATGGAGACTGACTTTAAAGATGGTGGATACACAATGCTTATCTCAAATACTGGACAAGTATTGGCAAGTAAAGATACTGAGAAGGTTCTTAAGAATGTTAGTGAAATAGGATTTGATGATAAAATACTTAATGAAATAGATAACACAACAAATAGAATAATAGAATATACTGAAAATGGTAAAACGCGCTATAGCATAGTAAGTGGTACAAGAGATGCTGGATGGAAAGTACTTCTAAGTATTAGTAAAGATAGTTATATGGCTTTAGTAAAAACATCTATATCTACTACATTAGGAATTTATTTAATAGCATTTTTAATTCTTATAGTAGCAATCATAGCAGTAACAAAAAGTTTAGTTGCACCAATTGAAAATCTTATGAATGTAACAGAAGAACTGGCAGCAGGAAATCTTAATGCAGAAATAAATATAGAAAGTAAAGATGAGACTGGAAGACTGGCTGAATCAATGAAGAAACTTGTTTTAAGGTTGAATGAATATATTATTTATATTGATGAAATATCAGAATCATTAGATAAGTTTTCAACGGGAGATTTAAAGATTGATTTAAAGCAGAACTATGAAGGTGATTTTGCTAAGATAAAGAATTCGTTATTGCAACTTTCATCTATATTTAAAGAGACTATAGGAAAAATTGTTGAAACATCAGAAAACGTTGCAGTTGGTTCAAAAGAAATAGCAAATGCCGCTCAAGTACTTGCTGAAGGCTCACTATATCAAGCAAGTACAACAGAAGAATTAACAGCTACAGTAAATGATTTATCAGATAGAGTATCAACAAATGCAAATAATGCATTAAATGCCTCAAAACAAGTTAGATCTGCTGGAGAACTTGCTATAACAAGTAATGATCAAATGAAAAAAATGATATTAGCTATTGAAGAAATAAATTCCAAATCATCACAAATAAGTAAAATTATTAAAGTAATTGAAGATATTTCATTCCAAACAAATATATTAGCTTTGAATGCAGCAGTAGAAGCGTCTAGAGCAGGGGAAGCAGGTAAAGGATTTGCAGTTGTCGCAGATGAAGTAAGAAATCTAGCTACAAGATCTTCAGATGCATCAAAAGAAACAAATCATTTAATTGAGGAATCAGTTAAAGCTGTACAAAATGGTAACCTTATAGCCATTAAAACTGGAAAAATGCTTGAAAATGTACTTGAAGAGGTTTCTCAATCTGTAAAATTAATAGATGAAATTTCTTCAGCATCTGTTGAGCAAGCTGCAGCTCTAAAACAAACTTTAGAAGGAATTGAACAAATAAGTTCTGTTGTTCAAACAAATGCAGCAACAGCCCAAGAAAGTTCAGCAGCAAGTAACGAGTTATCAAACCAGGCTCAAATACTTAAAAATGTTGCATCGGGTTTCAAAGTTGAAAATTAAATATAAAAATCATTATAATAAAAAAACTGGTTCCTAAATTGGAATCAGTTTTTTATTTATTAATTTAAAATGTAAATATTTTTAATTTATTTTGGTGTTAATATTGTAGATTCAGTCACTAGGTAGTTTAGTTGCGCATCGTGGTCTTCTTTTGGAACTTCATCAAAAACCTGTAAATCAAAAGCTATTCCCACAGTAACCGCATCTTCTCTTAGATTCTCAAGAAATCTATCATAAAAACCGCCACCATAGCCAAGTCTATAGCAATTTTTATCGTAAGCTACAGCTGGTACTATAACCACATCTAAATCTTTGATGTCTATAGCAGGTGAGCATTCAGGTTTTGGCTCTCTAATATTATAAGCGCCATATTGAATTCCATTTTCTAGATCTGTAATTTGAGAAGGTATCAATTTTCTTTCTTCTTTTAAAGTTATAGGTGAAGCCACAGTTTTACCTAAGTTTATAAGTGTAGTAATTAAACTATCTGTGGCGACTTCGTTATTAAAGTCTAAATAAAGCATAATAGTTTGTGCGTTTTTAATACAGTCTAACTGAAGTAGTTTTTCTGTGATTATATCTGAGTTGTGTTTAATAAAATCCTTGTTTTTTTCTTTTCTAAGCATAATAACATTTTTTCTAAACTCTTTTTTCATATAATCTACACCTCTTAATTGTGGTATTATATAATTACCTAAATTTTACTTTCCTAATATAGATTTTAGTAAAATTATAGATTTAAAGCAATATAATTGATAAAGAGTAATAAAAAGACAAGCTAGTCATATAATATATAGTAGATTGATTAAAGGAGAGATGAACAAATGATATCTAAGAAAAGGGCCCTTATATATTCTATTATTCTTGTAATAGTAACTATAATTGGTACAACAATGTTTCAAATTACGTTAGGAAACAAAGTAATAATATCGAAAGACTTATATGAATCTTATGCAAAATATAACAAGCTATTGGGTTTAGAAGAACTTATTCAGGAGGATTATTACAAAGAAGTATCTAGAAATAATCTAGTTGATGGAGCATTAAAAGGATTATTTGAAGGCCTTAATGATCCATATTCACAATACTACACAGCAGATGAATTTGAAAGCTTAAAAGAACAAACAAGTGGTTCATTTGTTGGAATTGGAGTATATATAGGTGTTAATCCTGAAAACAATAAGTTAACAATAATTTCTCCAATAGAAGGTTCACCCGCAGACAAAGCTGGAATTAAATCGGGAGATATAGTTCTAAAAGTTGATGGCGAATCTGTTGAGGCTAAAAAAATTGACGATGTAATTAAACATATAAAAGGAAAAGAAAATACAACGGTTAAATTAACTATTCAAAGAAAGGGAGAAGAATTAAGTTTTGATATTAAGAGGGAAACTATAGTAACAAAGAGTGTATCAAATGAGGTTATGGATAATAATATAGGTTACTTAAGAATAAAATCATTTGATGAAAATACATATAAAGAATTTAAAGAAAACTTAAGTCAATTAGAATCTAAGGGAGTCAAAGGCTTAGTAATAGACTTGAGAGACAATCCAGGTGGATTATTAGATGTTTGCGTAGATATAGCTGATGACTTAATAGGAAAAGGAACTATTGTCTATACAAAGGATAATACAGGCAATAAAGAGTATTATAAGTCAGATGATAAACAAGTTGATATGCCAATGGTTGTTTTAATAAATGGAGGAAGTGCATCGGCATCAGAAATTTTAACAGCAGCATTGGTTGATAATAATAAAGCTATAGCCATAGGTGAAACATCTTTTGGTAAAGGTTTAGTACAAAGTGTAAAAGGATTAAAAGATGGTACTGGATATAAATTAACAACTGCTCAGTATTTTACACCAAATGGAGATTATATAAACGGGAAGGGAATTACACCTAAAATTCAAGAGACAAATGAAAATCAACAACTTAAATCAGCATTAGAATATATTAAGAAGGAAATTAAGTAATAAATATATAAATAAACTATATGTAACAAAAAATAGTTTGAGTAGATGACTCAAAATATAAATGTTGTCAATAATTAATATATAAGTAATTATAAAAATAATAGTTATTAAAATATTGATTAAAGATGGATTAGAATACATGCTAAATAAGAAAATAACAAATATTTCTACAAATTTTGATTTTAAAAATTAAAAATCTAATATTTTTTATAAAAAATAATAAAAAATTTAGAGGAAAAAGGTAAATAACCTAGAATTACTTATATAAGTTAATAATCTTAGTTGGGAAGTGAGTTTATGAAGAAAACTATGGCAAAAGTTGTTAACTTTCAAGAATATAAGGAGAAAAAGAAGCATTTAGAAGTTGACAGGAAAGAACTTTTAGAGCTTATTAAACAAATAGTAACTACAAAATAGAAAAAATTGTAACTCTTGATTAAGTTTTTTGAAAGAATAAAAGTAAAAATCATACACTTAGTTGCAAAAACATATATAATTTTGTCATTTCGTTTTACCGTAATAAGAGGGAGCTTTTGCTCCCTTTTATTATGACATTCTTAAACCACCAACGTAATCTTGGAACTGTGAAAATTCATTTTCATCTTGAAGATTTACAACTGTAGATTTCTCTTCATCAAAATTTTTTAGATATATATTTCTATCACCTTCAGTTCCGTCTTGATAAATACATCTATAACCGTCTTCGTATAGGTTTTTTAAATCATTGAAATTATTCATTCAATCATCTCCTTAAATATATTTATCTATTTATATTTTTTGTTTATTAATAAATACTATTCTCTAAAATAAAAATACCTTAAATTCCAAAAAATGTTTAAAAAGTTAATAAAATACTAGATAGTTTTTATATATAACAATATAATTATTGTAGGAAACTTAACAAACAATATAAATTTTAGACAAATTACAAAAACAAAAAGTCTAGGGGGGATGGCAACCGTGAATTTAATAGAAAATATATCAAGAAATATTTATCCATTAGAAGAAAAATACATAAAACAAGCAGAAGAAAGATTAAATAGGCTTATAAAGCCAACAGGAAGTTTAGGTAAATTGGAGCATATTTGTGCACAACTTGCAGGAATATATGGAAGAAAATATTTTGATACATCAAAAAAGGCAATAATAGCTTTTGGAGCAGATCATGGAGTTTATGAAGAAGGTGTAGCTCCAGATCCTCAAAACATTACTATACTACAATTTCAAAACTTCCCTAAAAAAATAAATGGTGTGGGGACAATTTCAAAATTTGTAGGAGCTGATGTGTTAGCAGTTGATGTAGGAATAAATTGTGATGAAAAAATAGATGGCGTAATTGATTATAAAATAAGAAAAGGAACGTCTAATATGGCAAAAGGACCTGCCATGACAAGAGCAGAAGCAGAAAAATGTATATCAATAGGAATAGAAATGGCAGAAAAGTGTATCCAAGATGATTATACTTTAATTGGGATAGGAGAAATGGGAATAGCTAATACTACCCCATCTACTGCTATAGTTTCAGTTTTTGGAAATTATGATCCAGAGGAGATTACTGGTATAGGAGCTGGTCTAAAGAAAGAGTTAATTAAGCATAAAGCAGAAGTGATAAGAAAGTCTATAGAATTAAATAAACCTAATCCAAAAGATGCAATAGATGTGTTAGCTAAAGTAGGTGGATTCGAAATAGGTTCCATGGCAGGTGTAATTATAGGATGTGCGGCTAATAGAATACCTATTGTGTTAGATGGATTTATATCTTATGCAGCAGCATTATTAGCTTATCATATTAATCCAAGAACAAAATACTACATGATAGCTTCTCATTTATCTGCAGAACCAGGAACAAAGAAAGCCTTAGAGATTATGGGATTACAACCATTTTTAGATATGGATATGAGGCTAGGAGAAGGAAGTGGAGCAGCACTATCTTTTAATATAATAGAAGCTGCAAATTATGTATATAAAAATATGGCAACATTTGATGAGATAGATATGGGAAGATAGATATCTGAAGGAGAGCATTTATGAGTAATATTATTTTAGTTACAGGTGGAGCAAGGTCAGGTAAGAGTAGTTTTGCTGAATCACTTTGTATAAAAAAAAACAACAAAACGGCATATATTGCCACGTCAGTAGCATTTGATGATGAAATGAAAAATCGAGTAAAAAAACATCAAGAGAGTAGGCCAAAAGATTGGAAAACTTATGAGATATATAAAGATATATATTCTGTAGTGGAAGAGTTGGACAACAATCATGATACAGTAATAATGGACTGTGTAACTCTTATGGTTAATAACTTAATGTTTACTCATGGGATAGAAGTTGAAGAAGCTACTTCTGAAGAATTAAATGAATTAGAAAACTATATAAGAGACCAAATAACTAAATTATTAGAAGCTGTTAAAAAAACAAATTTATATTTTGTAATAGTAACTAATGAAATTGGAATGGGAATTGTGCCAGAAAATAAACTATCTAGAATATATGGTGATTTTGTTGGAAGAGCAAATCAATTAATAGGTAGTTATAGCGATGAAGTTTACTTTGTTGTAAGTGGAATTCCTATGAAAGTGAAGTGATAATTATGAAAAGATTTATAGGATTATTACAATTTATGACTAGAATACCTATTAAAGCAGATATGGGGTTTGACGAAGAGTTCCACAAATCTATAGTGTATTTTCCATTAGTAGGATTTGTAATAGGGTTGATTTCTTTTATTATAGGAAGTTTGGCAATTCAAATATTTGATCCATTTATAACATCTATAATTATTGTGGCAGGAGAAGTTATATTAACTGGTGGATTACACATTGATGGTTTGGGAGATACATTTGATGCCATATATAGTAACAGAGACAAAGAGAGAATGCTGGAGATAATGAAAGATTCAAGATTAGGAACTAACTCTCTTCTAGCTATATTATTTTTAGTATTAATAAAAATAGGATTATTAAATTCTGCTATAAATAGCAATCTTATGTGTTTAATTATATTTATGCCTATGATATCTCGTTTGGGAGTTATAGTTATGCTTTATAAAACTGTAACACCAAGAAAAGTAGGTATGGGTAATATATTTATTGGAAAAGCAACTAAAGGCATGTTTATAACAGCCATATTATATACGATTGTTATTCTTGTAGTTATTAGTAAATTCGTATTTTTATCAACTACTTTAAATATAATAAAATTGCTATTATCAATTGTAGCGGTAATGTTATTTGATTATTTATTTAAAAATCATATTTATAAGAAAATTGATGGTGTAACAGGAGATATATTAGGATGTACTATTGAGTTGGGAGAATTAATATTTTTATTATTTTCCTATATAGTTATTCTAATTTAAGGTGATGAAATGATAAAGTTAATTTTGGTAAGGCATGGTATAACTGTTTGTAATGAAGTAGGGGATTTGTCAGGACTTACAGATAGTATATTAAGTGAAAAAGGAAAGTTGCAAGCAAATAAAATTGCAGAGTATTTAAAATATGAAGTCATAGATAAAATATATACTACACCTTTTTCTAGAACAAAAGATACAATTAAAAAATTGGCTGAAGTTAAAAATATTCAAGCTAAAGAGACTTGTCAATTGAATGAAATAAATTTTGGTGATTTTGAGGGATTATCATTTAAAGTAATTGAAGAAAAATATCCAGAAGAAGTTGAAAGAATGATAAAAGAAGGATTTGAATATAAGTATCCTAATGGTGAAAGTTCTAAAGATACTTTTATAAGAGTAAAAAATGAAATGAGTAAAATTATAAATAGTAATGATAATTCTACTGTATTAATTTGCTCCCATGGAGGTACAATTAGAAATATAATCTCTTATCTTTTATGTGATGATTATAAATATCATTGGAATTTTAAAATAGATAATGGATCTATAACAGAGATAGAAGTAGATAATAATTTTGCAGTAATCAATAAATTGAATGATACATCATATATGAATCTGTAAAATAATAAAGAGAACCTAGTTTGACAATAGGTTCTCTTTGTTATTTTTAATATAAAGATTTATAAATATTATAAACAATATCTTTATTTAGAGAAACATAAGCATTTGCCATTAATCTACTTTGTTTAACAAGAACATTTTCAGTGAAAGATAATAAATCTTCCTCAGTGACACCATAGCCTTTTAAAGATTTCTTTGGAAGTATTTTATAAAGTAAGTTATCCAATTCTTCAAAGACTTCTTTCTTAGGACAATTAAGAATTTCTGTCAAAATATTATTAAGTCTTTTAATTTTTCCACTTGGATTTAATTTTTCGTATGTTTTAAATATTTCTGTAAAACAAACATAATTAGATTCTCCATGGGGAACGTGATAAATTGAACCTAAAGGATAGCTCATGGCATGAACGGCTCCACAACCAGCATTTCCAAAAGCTATACCAGCATAAGTGCTAGCAATTAAGAAGTCATCTAAAAGATTATTCAGATCATCTTTTCCATTAGCTACAATATTCTTAAATCCATTTATAATCATTTTTATAGCTTCTATGGAACACATTTCTGTAAAAACAGAAGCTTTTGGAGATACAAAAGATTCAATTGCATGAATGAGAGCATCAATTGAGCTGGCAGCAAAAACTTTAAAAGGCAAAACCTTTAATAATTCAGGAATTAATACGGCATAGTCTGCTAGAATTTCATCATTAGCAAGACCAAGCTTACTGTTTATAGAGCTTAAATGAAGTACAGATATATTAGTAACCTCGCTACCAGTACCACAAGTTGTAGGGATAAGTATTAATTCTTTATTTTTTACAGGTTCAAATTTCTTTTCAAATAAATCATAAATAGGTGTAAGTTTTTCTAAAGCAAAAAGTTTTGCCACGTCTAAAATACTTCCTCCACCAATTCCTATAACTCTTTTATAATTAGTGTCTTTAACTTGGTTATATATTTTTTCAACCATTACGTCAGTAGGCTCGCCACTGCCAAAATCTCTTCTGTATATTACAGTAGCATCTTCAATAAAGTTTTCGAAAAATGGTTTGTAAATATATTCATTTGTTATTATTAAGTCATTTTTATTTATATTGAATTTTGAACAAAATTCTTCACACTTATTAAAAGTAAGTATTTCTGGAGATAATTTAAAGCTTTTCATATGTAATCCCTTCCAATAATTTAAATTTTATTTAATTTTAATATGAATCGTATCATGTTTATTATATCATAATATATTTAGGAAAATTATTTATGAAATGTATGTGTAAATAAAAGGTTAATTGTTAAATTTTATTGTGAATTAAGTATAACTATTGGTTTAATATATAATTAATAAATGGCAATATAAATATATAACTAGAGAGTTGCAAAAGATAAATTAAATAATATCTTGCAACTCTTCTTTATTATTAAATACTAAAAATATTACTGAATTTTAAACAAATAGACTATACTTTTATTAAGTGTAAAATTAAAGGGTTTTATTTGAAAATAAATTAAAAGGATATAATAATAAGAAGTATTACTTACAAAAGGAGATTATTATGTATATAATAGAAAACTTAAGAACTCAAGGGGTAAGTGAGTCTCTTATAGAGGATGTACAACATTTTAGAAAAGAATTTAAAGTAGACAAAGAAGTGGAGCACAGAGTGACAAAATCACCGGCTTTTTATATTGGTGAAGATATTCTGTCAATGTGTATCTCTGCTATTTTAGAAGAAGAAAATATATTATTATCTGGACCTAAGGCTACGGGGAAAAACTTACTTTCAGATAATTTATCAGAGATATTTGGAAGACCTCAATGGAATACTTCCTTCCATATAAATACAGATAGTTCATCACTAATTGGAACAGATACTTTTATTGATAACGAAGTAAGACTTAGAAGAGGGTCTGTATATGAATGTGCTCTTCATGGTGGATTTGGTGTTTTTGATGAAATAAATATGGCTAAAAATGATGCAATAGTTGTTGTTCACTCTGCCCTAGATTACAGAAGAGTAATAGATGTGCCAGGATATGAAAGAATAAACCTTCATCCAGCAACTAGATTTATAGGTACTATGAACTATGAATATGCAGGTACAAAGGAGTTAAACGAAGCTTTAGTCTCTAGATTTTTAGTAATAGACATTCCAGCAGTAAACGAAGATAAATTAATGATGATTTTAAAAAGAGAATTTCCTCGTACTGATGAGGAAAAATTAAATCAATTTGCAGGAATTTTTTTAGATTTGCAACTAAAATCCCAAAATGGAGAAATATCTACAAAGGCAATAGATTTAAGAGGATTAATAGGTGCTCTAAAAACTATAAAAAGAGGACTTAGACCATCTCTTGCCATAAATATGGGCCTTACAGGAAAAACTTTTGATATTTATGAAAAAGAAATAGTTGATGATATTATTAGGACAAGAATACCAGAAAAATGGGAAAGTAAAGATATATTTCCTAATTTAAAATAACCTGAAGTAGGTGATAAAATGAGTGGAAATACTAATTGGATATATAATAATTATGAATTTGAAAATAGAGTAAATAACCTAGCGTGGACTGTTTCTGGTATGTATGATGAAGATATAGATTCCAGTGAAAAAGATTATTCATCTAAAGATGTTTCTTTGTATTTTGGTATAATTGCTGGCGCAAGAAGAAAGTATTTAGATTGGGATATAATTAAAAAATATATAATGAGTAGAATAAAAAAATCCTACGACAAAGATATTTTATATACATTGATTGAGCTTGTTCTTAACTCTGTAGTAGAAGATAAAGTAATAAATGAAAGACCCGGCGTTGAGGAAATAAGAAGTAAAGCATACAAAGATGTTCTTGTGAATTATAGTAAAATTCACAAAGAAGATATATTACAGACTTTAAGGTATACATTTATTCTTCAAGCTATGAATAGACATCCTGCAGTAGATGGTTTGACAAGAAGAATAATGAAAGATATAAAAGCGATTGATTGTAACGATGATTTAATGAATATATTAAAAAGATTAGATGAGATTTACTTAACTTATTTTGAGTTTATAATAAACTCTCAAAGAGAAAATTTACAAGGAAATGAGCAAGATATAAAAAATGTAAACGTGGATTTTGATACTTTCTCAGATTTTATGTACGAAGAGCTGTATATGGATGAGGAAATAGAAACCATAGAAAGTGAAATTAATAATATAAGTAATACCATGCTAGTAGAAAATCTAGGTGAAATGGGTAGCGGAGATCTGGAAAAATCGCAAAATAGAGTAATCTATGTAGATGAAGTTATGGCTCAGAAAATATATGATAAAGTAGAATATTACTACGGTAAAACATTTCTAAGTGAAAGTGAAATAAGAAAAATTGAAACTAAACACTGTAGAGATGTTCATGAAGGGTGTAGAGTTCATTTTACAGATGGAGTATTACGTAGTGAATGTAACAACGCTTTTCAGTTAAAATACGTTACGAGACAAAAAGAAAACAATTTATACAAGTATAGAGATAATATTAAGCTACATAAAAGAAGCATTAATAAATTAAAAGAAAACATATCAAGAATCCTAATAGAAGAAAGTGCAATTGATAGAATTTACTCTGATGGAGGAACTATTTGTGCTAATAGAGCTTGGAGAGTAGGAAGAAGCAACAATACAAAAGTTTTTTATAAGGATATAAGAAATGAAAAAGGAAAGTATGTTATAGATATATTACTTGATGCCAGTGGCTCCCAAAGTAGAAACCAATTTAATGTAGCAATACAGGCATATATAATTGCCACTGCTCTTACATCAGTTGGTATTCCAAATAGAGTTATGGGGTATTTGAGTTTTTTAGATTATACCATATTAAAAAGATATAGAGATTATAATGACAATATCAATTCTTGTGAAAACATATTTGAATATTTTGCAGCAGGAAATAATAGAGATGGATTAGCAATAAAGGCAGCTAGTGATTCTTTATTAGAAAGAGAAGAAGAAAATAAAATACTTATAATACTTAGTGATGGAAAACCAAATGATGTTAAAATAGGAAAAGATAGATCAAGAAGTTTAAGAGGAGAAGCATCTTACAAAGGAATGGTGGCAGTAAAAGATACAGCTTTAGAAGTTCGAAAAGCGAGAAAACAGGGAATACTTGTATTAGGAGTTTTCACTGGTAAAGAAAAAGATTTAGAAGCAGAAAAAAAGATTTATGGAGGAGATTTTATTTATACTAAGGATATAGAGAGATTTTCTGATATAGTTGCTATGTATTTGAAAAAAATAATAAAAAACTAAGATATTCTAGCGAAATATATAATAAAATAATTAGTAAAAACTAACAAAAATTCTTTTTTATGTGTTATACTTATCTTAGTTGAAAATTAAATTAATTAAAATATTTTAGGTTCTTAAACTAAGATTAATAGGGAAAAAGGTGAGATACCTTTGCAGCCCCCGCTACTGTAATGTGGACGAAACTTTTAACCACTGTGGAAACATGGGAAGGGAAAGGAGTAGAATGAAGCAAAGCCAGGAGACCTGCCTACAATATAAAGTGATTTCTTCGGGGTAGGAGAAATATCTTAATAAAAATTTTTATTTGAAGATATTGTGCCTAACTTGGAGTTAGGCACTTTTTTAATAGCCCTCAACCTATTTTATTTCAAAATAGTTTGAAAATAGAATAACCCTTAACCTATGCCTTAGGATTCTCCAAAATCCTAAGGCCTTTTTTTAACGATAATTTACAGGTTAAGTATTTTATATTTTATTCATGGGAATTATTATAGTATTATGGAGTTTGAAGAAAAAATAGAATTAGATTAAAATATATTTATATGAGCATTATAGGAGGATATATATGATTTCAGATATAATAGAAAAATTAAATCCAGCTCAGAGAGAAGCAGTAGAAAATACAGAAGGACCTGTTTTAATACTTGCTGGAGCTGGATCAGGAAAGACTAGAGTTTTAACTACTCGAATCGGTTATCTTATGGAAGACAAAGATGTTAAAGCTGAAAATATTTTGGCAATAACATTTACAAATAAAGCAGCCAATGAGATGAGAGAAAGGGTAGAAGAAACTTTAGAGGGAACAGACACTAAGGAAATGTGGATTACAACATTCCACTCTTGTTGTGTTCGTATCCTTAGAAAAGGTATAAATAAAATAGGCTATAATAGAAGTTTCGTAATTTATGATAGTCCAGACCAAGTTACTTTAATTAAGGACTGCATGAGAGAATTAGATATTAGTGATAAAGCATTTGATCCTAAATATGTATTAAGTTGCATATCTAATGCAAAGGATAAATTATATTCTCCTAAAAAGTTCTTAAAATTAAACGAAGGCGACATATCTAAAACAAAAGTAGGAGAAATCTATGCACTTTATCAAGATCGTTTAAAAAGAAATAGTGCCTTAGATTTTGATGACTTAATAATGAAAACAGTTGAACTATTTAAAGAATGTCCAGATGTATTAGATTTCTATAGAAATAAATTTAGATACATAATGGTAGATGAGTACCAAGACACAAGTAAAGCCCAATATGAATTAATAAAATTATTAGCTAAACAACATCAAAATATTTGTGTTGTTGGAGATGATGACCAAAGTATTTATGGTTGGAGAGGTGCTGACATAAGAAATATCCTAGAATTTGAAAGGGATTATGACAATGTTAAAATAGTAAAACTTGAGCAAAACTATAGGTCAACACAAGTAATACTAGATGCAGCCAACCACGTTATTGCAAATAATACAGAAAGAAAAAGAAAAAGGCTTTGGAGTGACAAAAAAGAAGGACAATTAATAAAAATTCAATTAGCAGAAAGTGAAATTGATGAGGGTGATTTCATAGTAAATACTATTTCATATATGAAAAGATATGAAGATAGAGATTACAAAGATTTTGCCGTTTTATACAGAGCCAATGCACAAGCTCGTTCTGTGGAAGATGCATTAAATAGGGCAGGAATACCATACAACATTTATGGTGGTATTAAATTCTACGAGAGAAAAGAAATAAGAGATATTATAGCTTATCTTAGAGTAATACAAAACCCTCAGGATGATATATCTTTAAAAAGAATAATAAACGTTCCTAGAAGGGGAATAGGCCTTAGAACTATAGAAAAAATAGAAGATAGAGCCAGCTTAAAGGAAGAAAGTATTTACTCAGTATTAATTGATATAGAAGATAACTCAGATATATCAAGAAAAGCTAGAGCGAGTATAAGTGAATTTGTAGATTTAATGTCTACATTAAGAAGCTTTACAGACGTATATAGTGTCAGTCAAGTAATTGAAAAAGTGTTGGATGTAACAGGGTATAAAGATGAGTTATTAAAAGAAAAAAATAATGAAGGTGAAGATAGACTAGAAAACTTAGAAGAACTTATATCAGTAGCTTTAGAATTTGAAAGTTCAAGCGATGATAAGAGCTTAGAAGCATTTTTAACAGGAGTGGCTCTTAGTGCTGAACCAGATAGTGAGGAAGAATCTGAAGATAGAGTTTCTCTAATGACAATACATTCATCAAAAGGTCTTGAGTTCCCAGTAGTATTTTTAGCAGGAATGGAGGAAAAAATATTCCCAATTGCTAGAGCGATACAATCAATGAGTGATAGTGACATAGAAGAAGAAAGAAGACTTTGTTATGTTGGAATAACTAGAGCAAAGGAAGAGTTATTCTTAACCTTAACAAGAAAAAGAACCTTATATGGTAGAACTAATCCTTCAATTGCATCTAGATTTATAGAAGAATTGCCAGGTGATTGTATAGAAAGATTAAATAAAGACCAAAAAGAATTATCTTTCTCAAAGGCAAATTATAATATTCTTGATAAATATACTCAAAAATATAAGATGAACAATATGAATAAGGTTGAAGTTGCTAAAAAAGCAAATGCTACTATAAAAAATACATCAAATGAAAGTAATATAGACGACTTAAAACTTGGAGCTAAAGTACATCATCCTAAGTTTGGATTAGGAACAGTAGTTGCCTTAAAAGGTCCAGATGTGACTATAGCTTTTGATAACCAAGGTATAAAAACTATAAATAAAGAATATACAACTTTAGACTTAGTTTAATAGGAGGAGCTATGAAAAAACAATTTGCTGAAAATTTAATAGATTATATTTATAATAGTCCAACTGCATTTAATGCGGTTGAGACTAGCAAAGATTTATTATTAAAAAATGGATTTAATGAATTGAAAATGAATGAGAAATGGCAACTTAAGGTTGGTGGAAAGTATTTTATAACAAAAAATTCATCTTCACTGACAGCCTTTGTAATAAACTCTGACAATATGCAAGAGGGATTTAGGATAATAGGTTCCCACAGTGACTCACCAACCTTTAGAATTAAACCTGATGCGGAAATGACTGTGGAGAATACGTACTTAAAATTAAATACGGAAGGTTATGGTGGTGCTATACTAAGTACTTGGTTTGATAGACCATTGTCTATTGCAGGTAGAGTAGTATTAAAATCCAAAAATGTATTATGTCCGAGAGAAGAGATAATAAATATAAATCGACCAATTTGCATAATACCAAATATAGCTATTCATATGAACAGAAGTATAAATGATGGATATAAGTTTAATAAGCAAAAAGATACATTACCTTTAGTAGGACTAATTAATGGTACTTTAGAAAAAGATGATTTTCTATTAAAAGAAATAAGTAAAGAACTAAATGTGGATAAAAAAGATATTCTTGATTTTGATTTGTATTTATATGAATATGAAAAAGGAAATATAATTGGTCCAAATGAAGAGTTTATATCTTCTTCTAGGCTTGATAACTTATCTATGGCTCATGCTAGTTTATATGGATTAATAGACTCAAAAGGAAAAAATGGCATAAATATAGCTTCCATATTTGACAATGAAGAGGTAGGCAGTTCTACTAAGCAAGGAGCTGATTCTAATATGTTACTAAACCTATTGGAACGAATTTGTATAAGTCTAGGTAATGGTAGAGAAGAATTCTTTTCAGCTATTTATTCATCTTTTATGATATCTGCAGATTTAGCTCATGCTCTTCACCCAAATCTTGTTGAAAAGCATGATCCAACAAATAAGCCTATTATGGGTGGTGGGCCTGTAATAAAAATAAGTGCAAATCAAGCCTATACAAGTGATGCTTTTTCATCAGGAGTATATAAAAATATATGTGAAAAATGTGGAGTGAAATATCAACAATTTGTAAACAGATCAGATGAGAGAGGTGGATCTACAATTGGGCCAATTTCATCAACACATTTAGACATTAATTCTGTGGATATTGGTAGTCCAATTTTATCTATGCATTCAATCAGAGAACTTGGAAGTGTAGAAGATCATTTTAATATATATAAGACGTTTGTCGAATTTTATCAAATATAAAAGAATAATGCTGAAAAATTCTGTGAATTGTCAATAAAAATGTGGATAAAGACTGAATAAGATGTTAATAAATTGTAGATAAGTGGATAACTATGTGGATAAAGTGGTAATAAAACGTAATGTTTTAATTTTATATATAAACAAAAAAATTGTAATACAGTGGAAAACTTTGAAATTTAAGGTATGTGGATATTGTGGATAAAAATGCCAAGATATCCACAGGGAAATCAATAAACTGTTTTTAAATATTGTAAAATAATAATAGTGTAGTTATTTTTTTACAACTTAGTATATAATAATATATGAAAATACATAACAACCAAAGAAAGAAGGTAGAAATATGGAAAATAAAAATCCTATAGTAACTATAGAAATGGAAAATGGAAAAACTATAAAAGTTGAACTATATCCTCATATAGCTCCAAATACAGTTAATAACTTTATAAGCTTAATAGATAATCATTATTATGATGGAATTATATTCCATAGGGTAATAAGAGGATTTATGATTCAAGGCGGATGCCCACAAGGAACTGGAATGGGTGGACCAGGATACTCAATAAAAGGTGAATTTAACAGCAATGGATTTGCAAACAACCTAATACATGAAAAAGGGGTAATCTCTATGGCAAGAACTATGATGCCAAATAGTGCAGGATCTCAATTCTTCATAATGCATAAAAATTCTCCACACTTAGATGGTCAATATGCTGGATTTGGTAGAGTAATAGAAGGAATGGATGTAGTAGATGAAATAGCAGATACTCCAGTTGATAGAGGAGACAGACCTAAAGCTGATCAAAAAATAAAAACTATGACAGTTGAAAAGTTCGGAGTTGACTATCCAGAAGTAGAAAAAATGTAATAAATGTAATAAATAGAAATAAATACTATTTACAACTTGTGTTATATGATTTACAATATTTAAAGTAAATCCTAAAAACATAAACACAAACACCAGAAGAAATAAACCATTGTAATAATAAACAAAAGATTATTTTATAATAGTATTATGAAATGATGATTTAAAAATAAAAAATGACACAGATTAATCTGTGTCATTTTTTGCTTTTAATAAATTGTATTTTTATATAATTAAATTAAATGTTTTTAACTGCATCAGTTAACTTAGGCACTAATTGTTTCTTTCTTGAAACAACACCTTCAGCAAATACACCTTGAGTTGCATTTACACTGAAAGCTTCAGATATTACTTTATCTTCACATTTGTAGATTAAGTAAGAACCTTCGTTTATTATATCAGTTACAGCAAGTACTAACATATCAAACTCAGTTGCATTTATATAAGCTAAGAATTCTTCTTTTTTAGATAAAACAGCATCTATATCTAAAGTCATAACTTGTCCTATACCAACTTTTTTACCACTCATATCAAATTCTTTGAAATCCATGTTTACTATTTCTTCTATAGAGAACCCATCTAAAGAAGTACCAGCTTTAAACATTTCCATTCCATATTTTTCGTAGTCAACCTTAGCTATTTCAGCTAATGCTAAAGCAGCTTCCTTATCTTTTTCAGTAGTAGTTGGAGATTTGAATATTAAAGTATCTGATAATATTGCAGATAATAATAATCCAGCTATTTCATAAGGTATTTCCACATTATTTTCTTTATATAAGTTGTATATTATTGTGCAAGTACATCCAACAGGCATTATTCTTACTGATATTGGAAGATCAGTAGAAAGGCATCCTATTTTGTGGTGGTCTATTACTTCTACTAAATTAGCTTCTGCTATTTCATCAGCAGTTTGTGCGATTTCGTTGTGATCTACTAAAACAACGTCTTGTCCTTTTATTGCTCCAACTTGTAAAACTTCTGGTGTATCTACTTTAAAGTAGTCTAAAACAAACTTAGCTTCTTTTCTAGGCTCTTCTAAAGCATAAGCTTTAGCGTCAACTCCTAATTGTTTTTTTAAATATGCTAATGATACTGCTGAGCATATTGAATCAGTGTCAGGGCTTTTATGTCCGAAAACAAATAAACTCATATGTAAAACTCCTCTCGTAAATTACTAATAGTAATTAATTTATTGTATTTTTATTAAAACTACATATGAAAATTAATATGTAATATTATTTTATATAACAATAATTATATCAAAATCTTGGTAAGAGTGACAATAATCTTATTATTGTCTATTATTCTAGATGTAATAACAAAAAAGGAATAAATAGTAAATGTAGATTTAAACGTTAAAAATTTATCAATATATATAAAAAATAATGTATATAAAACAAAAAATTTAAAATATTCAGAAAATTCCTTGACACGAGAAAATTTTGGTATTACAATTGAATTATAAATAAAGAAATAAATAAAAATTGGGGCCTGTTAAGGCCCCCTTAATTTTTTTGAAGATTAATTTTTACTTATAATAACTTTCTCTTGAAGGTTTTTAATTTTAAAAATACTATTAAAAAAATCTACTTCAAAGTTTGCAAAAGCAGAAAATAAGTCGATATCCCTCATAAGATGTACAGTCATTAAGTGGTCTTCTTTATTAATTCTTAAAAGAATGGATCTAACGTATGGAAATTGAATTCTAGAATTAAATATTTCTGATTCTCCAACATTTATATCTACACATCTATAATTTATATCTATATATAAATCTACATCATTGTCTTCTTCTCTTATTATTCTGTAATCAAAATCACTATCTAATTTTAATTTTCCTATTTCAATCATTATTTCACCTCTTAAATAAGTATTTATATTCATATGCTTAGTATACAATATAAGTTATGTTACCATAATTTATCAATAAAAATTTAATTTATGTACTTGATAATTGCTAAAATAATAACATAGAACTATTTTAATAAAAAAATAGAGAAGAATAAATTTATTCTTCTCTATTTAGCAAAAAACGTAGCTTCCACTGGGGAAATGAAAGCTTATATTGGGGGAGATTGAGTTAAATATTTAAATTACATTAGTATTATTGTCCTTGGAATGAAAATTTATACATAAAAAATAAAAAATCTATTTAATCATATGGCTAAGGGGTTATTCACTTTGATATTACAGATAATTTTGTTTTTTAAATTAAAAATTCCGAAAGTCTTATAACTCTCGGAAATTTTATTATCTTTTAGGATTTATAAACGAAGCTCCTAAATATTTTTTTATATCTTCATCTGAAGAAAAATCGTCGATAAGTATTTCGCGCCCAGAATCTTCCAATATAACTAAAACTTCAGTATTTCCTTTTAAGAAAGCTTTTTTAACAGTTTCTTCTTTTACTTCTCTAGTTTTAGTTATTCCTTTTTTAGCTTTATCAAAATCCTTAGTGAAATAACTTTCCATCATATTGATAAATTTTGTATATCTGTTCATTTAGTAAGATACCTCCTACAATTTATAGTAATAAATGTGATATAATAAGTTTTTGTATTAACCTAATAATTATAACAAGGAGAATGTACAATGGCTAGTATAAATAATACAGATATTTTAAAAAGCATAGATTATGCTAAAAAAAATCAACTATTTGAAAAGCTTAATAATATATATGATACTTTGCCAAAGGGTGAGTGTACAGGTTGTGGAAACTGTTGTATGGAATCTGTGGGAATTAATTTAATAGAATTTTTGAATATATTTAACTATTTACAAGATAAGGATGAACTAAGAAAAAAATCTCTTGATAGCATAATAGATTATTATTTTATGGAGTTTATGGAAAAGAAAAGTTGTCCTTTCAAAGATGAAAACAATAGATGTGAAATTTATGAAGTAAGACCATTAAATTGCAGGCTATTTGGTCATTGGAAAAAGGAAGATTATAATAAAAACTTAAAAGATGTAACAGATAAAAACAAACAGTACAAAAATATTATGAAAATTAAATATGGGTTTGATATAAGTGATGAAGTAGTAAATTACAAGATAAAATATTGCGAAGAATTTATACCAGAAAATAGATATTTATCTAAAAGTGAAAGATTAAACTTTGCTGATAATATAATGGTGTTAGACTCTAGGCTTTTTTCAAAGAGAGTAATTGATATAGAATTTAGAGATAGAGGAATTGTAGAATATTTTATTGATTCACTATTAGATCAAAATATGTCTTATAATATTAAAGTGAGGATTTCTAAGGGAAGAAACATATCAAAAAGAACAATAAGTAGACTAAAAAGAATGTTAATTAAATAGAAGAATTGGCAGGTGGGATAAGTGAAATTAACAAATATAAAAGGAAACACTTATTACATTAAAGGTGGGACAAATACAGGTGTAATTAGACTAGATGATAATAAGGCCTTGATAATAGACCCAGGTCTTGGGGGAATAAGACCAAGAAAGATGATGGACCTGCTAAAGGCAAAGAATATGGATATAAAATATATTATTAATACCCATGAGCATGGTGATCATTATGGTGGATGTAGCAAACTAAAAGAACTTGATAAAAATATACAAATATTATCATCTTCAGAAGCTAAGATATTTATAGATAATCCTAGTAAATTTTCAGATTATACTGTAGGGGGAAAAACTAATAAATTTTGGAAATTCAAAGTATCTGAAGAGAAAAACAATTTAACTAAAGTGGATGATACAATTGAAGAAGGTAATATAGTATTAAATAATAAAAAAATTGAGATAATTAAACTAAGAGGACATAGTGAAGGAAGTATTGGAGTTTTAACACAAGATAAGGTTTTATTTGTGGGGGATTTATTTGTAGGAAGTCACATATTAAACAAATTCGAATTACTTTTATTATATGATGTAAAAGAATATTTAAATTCTATTGATAAAATAGAAAATATGGATTTTGAATTTATGATTTTAGGTCATGGCAAAGAAGCTTATTCAAAATCAGATAGCCAGAGTATTATAGATAATCATATAAGCGCAATTGATAAATATGTGAGTCAAGTGAAAGACTTGTTAAAATCACCTACAACTATAGATAACATATTAAAAAATATAATAATCAATAATAATTTAAGTTGTAATTATACAGAATATCACTTTTTTAGAAGTAGTATAGTATCTATAATTAGTTATCTATGCGATTTGGATCAGGTAAGTTATAGTATAGAATTGGGAGAAATGCTTTATTATTCTAAAAAAGAATAAATTATGTTAAAATATATATGATTTGAAACTAGTATAAAGGGTGAATAATATGAAGTATGAAAAATGGGATGAAGTATTAGCTCCTTACGAACATGCAGTTGAAGAACTAAAAGTAAAATTTAAAAATATAAGAAAAGAGTTTCTTACAAAGGGTGAATATTCTCCTATAGAGTTTGTTACAGGTAGAACAAAAAAAATATCATCCATAATATCTAAGGCAAATAGATTAGAAGCTGAAGATATTGAAAGAGAAATTGAAGATATAGCTGGAATAAGGATTATGTGTCAGTTTGTAGAAGACATATATACTTTAGTAGATTTAATAAAATCAAGAACTGATATGACTGTAGTATACGAAAAAGATTATATTACTAACTTTAAAGATAGTGGATACAGAAGTTATCATGTTATAATTAATTATCCGATTAACTCTATAGCAGGATATAAAGAAATATTATGCGAGATTCAAATAAGAACATTAGCTATGAATTTTTGGGCGACTATAGAGCACTCTTTAAAATATAAATATGAACATTACATACCAGAAGATGTAGCAAACAGACTTAGAAGAGCTGCAGATGCTGCATTTTTATTAGACCAAGAAATGAGCGAAATTCGAGAAGAGATAATGAAAGCTCAAGTTATGTATCAAGCCAAATCACTTACAATTAGAGAAGTTTTATGCAAGATACAAGAACTATATGATTTAGGTGAAATCAGTAGAGCTATAAATTATCAAAGAAGGCTTGATAGAATAGATAGTCAAAAAGATATTAAGGAAATTGTAGCATTAAAAGAAGAAATAGAAGAAATACTACAGTATTATAAAAATAAAAAAAGAAATAATTAGTGGGGGCTGTCTTAATTAATTTAAGGCAGCTTTTTAAAATAAGGAAGGATGAAAGTATGAGTTTATATGCAATAGGTGACTTACATTTCTCCACATCGGTAAATAAACCTATGGATATATTTGGAGATAACTGGGACAATCACCAAAATAAAATAATAAACAATTGGAAAGAAATTATAAAAGAAGATGACACAGTATTAGTGTTAGGAGATACTTCTTGGGCTATGAATATGAAAGAGGCAAAAGAAGATTTGGATATAATTGACAATTTACTAGGTAAGAAAGTGTTCATAAAAGGAAATCATGATTTTTGGTGGTCATCACTAAGTAAATTGAAATCAGCTTATAAAGAAATTACTTTTTTACAAAATAGTTATTACAAATACGGAAATATTGGGATTTGTGGAGCTAGGGGTTGGCTTTGTCCCAATGAAGTAAAATTTGATGAAGATGATGAAAAAATATATAAAAGAGAGCAACTGAGATTGAAAATGTCTTTAGAAGCAGCTATAAAAGATGGTTGTGAAGAACTAGTAGTAATAACTCACTATCCACCTACTAATGATAAGCTTGAGGAATCAGAATTCACAAAGATTTTTGAAAAATATAATGTTAAAAAGGTTGTATATGGTCATCTTCACGGAAAAGAGTCTTTTGAAATGGGCCTAAAAGGAGAAAGAAATAATGTGGAGTATATATTGGCTTCAAGTGATTATATAGATTTTAAACCAATAAAAATAATGGAGTAAGAAATTAAAAAAATGTAAATACTATAAAATATAATGTCAAGAAATAAATAAGTGGGGAATATTAGCAATTTTACTTAATTCAAGAAGGAGTGTTAATAAATGAGATGGATATTAGTATTAATACTTTTATATTTTATACCACTTACAGTGCTATTTAAAAATTATAAAAGTTTTAAAAGAGCCTGTATTTATGGAAGTATTTATATTGTTTTATCGACGACTATGGTAATTACAAATATATATTTAAGCGGTCTTAGAGTTTTAGAGGATACTTTAGATTTTGAAAATGATTTAGTATTGGAAACTTATTTAGATCAACATAATACACAAACTGTGTATTATGAAGAAAATATAAAAAAGTCAGATTTGCAAAAAATAGATGAATTTAAAAAAGATATTTATTCAATTGAAAGAGCTGCTTTAATACCTATGAGAGAATGTCTTCCTTACACTAATAATTTGCAAAAAAGCTTGGAAAATTTAACACAAATAAAAGACGATTTGGTTTATGCAAAAGAAATGTGTGAAGATGTGGTAGAAATATACGATAATATGAAAGTTCCAAACTTATCTAAAGATGAATATACTCAAGTTTTAGATAGAGCAAAAGTAAATGTAAAGAAAACTTATGAACTAAGAACTCTAGCTATGGAAAATTCAGTAAACTTAATAGATACAAAAAACCCTATTTATATTAATAAGATAACTGAATATCTAAAATTATCAGATAAAGAAATTACAAATTTCAAAAATAAAATCGATGAATTAAAAGAAACAATTAAAGAAGAATAATCAAAAATCCTATGGTTATATAGAAATAACCATAGGATTTTTTTGTAAAGTAGCATATTAAAAGGATTTAAAAACATATTACTAAAAGACCGTGGATTAAGGTTCCTAAATTTTTGCCCAAATAAGATAGTTATTACTGGTCTTTTGATTTATACTTATTTATATGATATAATTATTTTTTCATAAATATAAGATTATCAACTAACATAAAAATTTGCATGTTAGATATTGATTATAAAATAGATAAGGTAAAAGAGTTAAAATATGATATATTTATAAAGGATGACTCTTATAATAACCTGTAGTTAAATTAAGAAGTGGTAATGGTATAATTATAATAAAGACACAAAATATGACACTAGAACTAAGATTAAAAATTGGGACATCTAAAATATAATTAATAGTATGTAATCAAGTTTTAATTATTAGAAAAGGAGGCGAAGATTATGATACAACTTAAATTAAAGAATAAAAAAGGTCAGTTTAATGTTAATAGTAAGGAAGTTAAAGATATACTAGGAATTAGACAAGATATAGATTTTGTACAGGATATATCAAATACTATAAATCAAAAAAATATAATGGTATTTGACTGTAAACTTGCTGAGAGCATATTTTCAAAAGAGTTAGCACAACAACTCATTGAAGAATCAGTTGGTGAAATAGATGAATCATTCTTTGAGTTATTCTTCGAAGATGTCAGAGCCTTCTTAAAAGATACGACTGATGAAATTGAGGCAGAACTGCAAGAAATATATTTAGTAGATAATATAAGATGTTGTTCTGATATTTATAGCATTAATGATGAATTTACAGACTTTAAGTTTGTATTTGTTGTTAGCTTTAAAGAAACAACTATTGCTGTTTTAGAAAATTTGGCTAAAATTGTTTCAAAAAGACAATTAGCAGGGGCATCTAAGTTCTACTGTTAATATAAATAATAGTTTTTATATAATGATTTAGATAGTTTTGCTTATTTTTACAAACTTAAATTATTAAATTGACAATGAAAATTGTAATAATTACAATTTATTTAGGAAGACTATTTTTAATAAGAACCTAAAAGACACTTTTAGAAAAGTAAAATTTAGACAGATTATAAATATTCTATATATCCTGCTTAGTATATATAAAATATGAAGTAACAATCTGTCTTTTTTTATACGAAAAATTATGAATTAACAGAGGGGAATGAAGATTAATGAAAGAAATAAATACTGAAGACGCAATAGGACATGCTTTATGTCATGATATAACTCAGATAGTTAAGGATAAGGTAAAGGGGGTTGCTTTTAAAAAAGGTCATGTAGTAAAAGAAGAGGATATAGATATTTTATTATCTCTAGGTAAAGATCATTTATATGTTTGGGAGAAGAAAGAGGGGATGCTTCATGAAAATGAGGCAGCAATCATATTAAGAGATATATGTAAAAATGAATATATGGAAGAATCAGATGTAAAAGAAGGAAAAATAGAGCTTTCTGCGAGTATAGATGGTTTATTAAAAATAGATATCGATAAGCTTAGGGAAGTAAATTCTCTTGGTGAAATGATGATAGCAACAAGACATCAAAATTTTCCTGTGAAAAAAGGAGACAAATTAGTTGGGACAAGAATAATACCATTAATAATAGAAGAAGAAAAAATGAAAAAAGCAAAAGAATTATGTAGTAATGGCCCTATACTTAGTATCAAACCCTTTGTACATAAGAAAGTTGGAATCGTAACAACAGGTAATGAGGTATATTACGGAAGAATAAAAGATACTTTTGGACCTGTAATTATTGAAAAAGTAAAAGAATTTGATGTGGAAGTACTTGGACAAAGTATCGTAAGTGATGACCCTAAAAATATAACAAATTCAATTTTAGAGTTTATTGAAAAAGGTGCAGAAATGGTTCTATGTACAGGAGGAATGAGCGTTGATCCTGATGATAAAACTCCTAAAGCAATAAAAGATACGGGTGCAGATATTGTTAGCTATGGATCACCAGTACTACCAGGGGCAATGATGTTAGTGTCATACTATAAAAATAATGATAAACTAATACCAATTATGGGACTCCCAGGATGTGTTATGTATGCTAAAAGAACAATATTTGATTTGATTCTACCACGTATTATGGCAGATGAAAAAATTACTAAAGATGATTTAAGTAAACTAGGATTAGGTGGTTTATGTTTAAATTGTGATGTTTGTCATTATCCAAATTGTGGATTTGGGAAAGGAGTATAAAGATTCTTAATAGAAATATAGAGGTGATACTGTGAACATAGGAGCCTTAATACTTATGGGTGGACAAAACAGTCGTATGGGAGGAATGATAAAAGGTCTTTTAAAAATAAATGAGGTAACTTTTCTAGAACGAATAATAAGTGTTTTAGAAGATTTTCCTACTATATACTTGTCGGTAAATAAAAAATTTTCTTCAGAAGAAATAAAAAAATATAAAGAAATGGGATTATCAGTTGTAGTTGATATCTATGATGATATTGGTCCTATGGGAGGGATTTGTTCAGCGCTTAAAAACTGCAAAGAAGATTACCTATTTATCACAGCATGTGATATGCCTTTTATAAATAAGAATTCAATAGGCGAATTGCAGTTAAATATGAAACAAAACATAGATGCAGTACTTTTTTCAAAGAATAAATTATTATACCCAATAGGAGCTATATATTCAAAAAATATGATTCATTATATGGAAGAGTTAATAAGTAACAAAGAGTATAAGCTTTTAAAGCTAATTCGAAATAGTAATTTTATTGAATTACCATTAGAAAATACAGATTTATCAGATGATATTTTAAAAAATATTAATACAATAGAGGAATATGAGCAATTAATAAGGTGTTACAATAAGTAAAATATAATATTCTCAAGCTAACGTATCTAAGGATAATAATCTATGATACCTAGCCAGGTAATTTATATTACCTCGGGTTAATATGGAAACATGTTGGCCTTCCATTATTTGAAAAGAGAATCTATTATTAGTTAAGGGATGTTTATACCTTTAGCTTTATTTAACTATGTTTTCTTTTTAATAAAAAGAGACATAGTTTTTTTATTATAATCATCTAAAAAATATATTAAATATAATAGATTGTATAATAAGTAAATATCAAAAGGAGATTATCTATGGAAAATATTGAATTAGAGTTTGCTTTGCAAATTATAGGAGAGTCAGTAAATAGAATAAGTAGTACAGAAAAAATTAATATAGAGGAAGCACGAGGAAGAATAATAGGAGAAGATATTTATGCGCCAATAAATCAACCTCCTTTCAACAGATCCCCTCTTGATGGATACGCAATGATAGCAGAAGATACTGTAGGTGCAAGTAAAAGCAATCCTATAAAACTAAAAGTTGTAGATGAAGTTTTTGCTGGAGGAGATATAAGTACTTCAGTTAAAAACAATGAGGCCATAAGAATAATGACAGGAGCAGAAATACCTGAAGGTGCAGATTGTGTAATTAGACAAGAAAATACTAATTACAATATGGAACAGGTGGAAATTTATTCTGAACTAAAAAAATATGAAAATTACTGTTTTGCTGGCGAGGATGTAAAAAAAGGAAGTAAGTTAATTTCTAAAGGTGAAAAATTAACATACATACATATTGGATTATTGGCTATCATGGGAATTACAGAAGTATTGGTAAAAAGAAAACCTAGAATAGGAATAATTAGTACAGGAGATGAAGTTATTAGTGCTGGTCAAACTCTAACTAAGGGGAAAATTTATGATAGTAACAGAATTACTATTTCAATGAGGCTTTTGGACTTTGGATGTGAAATAGTAAGTTCTAAGATTATGGGGGATGAAGTCTATGGTGTAAGTGAAGAAATAGATAATTTGACAGGCAAAATAGATGCCATAATAACTACAGGAGGAGTATCTGTTGGTAAAAAGGATATAATGCATGAAGTTATAAAAGAAATAAATGCCAAGAGATTGTTCTGGAGAGTAAGAATGAAGCCAGGAACACCTGCAATATATTCCATATATAAAAACAAACCAATACTTTCTTTATCTGGGAATCCTTTTGCAGCAATAGCTACATTTGAAATAATGGGCAAAGAACTTATTTATAATTTAAGTGGAGATGAAGATTTAAACCAAGTTAGAATAAAATCAGTTATGGAAGAGGATTTCTTAAAAGAGAGCAAAGGCAGAAGAATCATAAGAGGAATTTATAAGAATAATAAAGTATATCTTCCACAGGGGGGGCACTCTTCAGGTATGATGTCATCCATGCTAGGATGCAACTGTTTAATAGATATAAAACCTGGAACAAAACAGCTTCTAAAAGGAGAGGAAGTAGAAATTATACTTATATAGGAGAGATTAACATGACTAAAAGACCATTTTTAATGGCAATCAGCGGATGTAAAAATTCTGGCAAAACCACATTAATTACGAAACTTATACCTAAGTTTTGTGAAAAAGGATATAAGATTGCAACTATAAAGCATGATGGGCATGATTTTAAATGTGATGTAGTTGGAACGGATACATATAAGCACAAAAATGCTGGCGCCTATGGGACTGCCATATTTTCTAATAATAAATTCATGGTGATAAAAGAAGAGAAATTTATTGATGAAACATATTTTATTAAGCTATTTCCAGAAGCAGATATTATTTTCTTAGAGGGATTTAAATCTTCTGACTATCCTAAATTAGAAATTGTAAGAAAAGGAAATTCAAATAGACCCATATGTAATGAAAAAAACTTAATAGGTATATTATCAGATATAAATGTTGTAGAAGGAAATTACAATATGATAGATTTAAATAATATAGACTTAATAGTTGAAAAAATATTAAACTATATGAAAAATTATGAGTAATAATACAGATTTACAAATAAAGATTTTTAATTTATAAATGGGGGATGTTTATGATAGATAAACTGAATAGAAAAATAGAATATATGAGAATATCAGTTACAGATAGGTGTAATCTTAGATGTGTTTATTGCATGCCAGAAGAAGGTATAGAAAATGTTTCTCATGAAGAAATTTTATCTTATGATGAAATTATTAGAATTTGTAAATGTGTTGCAAATTTAGGAATTAAAAAAATTAAAATTACAGGGGGAGAACCTTTAGTAAGAAAAGATATAATTAATTTAATTAAAGATATAAAGGAAATTGATGGTATAGATGAAGTAACTATAACTACAAATGGAGTATTATTATACGAAATGGTAGATCAATTATGTGAAGCAGGAATAGATGCAGTTAATATAAGCTTAGACACTTTATATAGAGATAAATTTTTTAAGATAACAAGACGTGATAAGCATGAAAATGTATTTATGGCAATAAATAAGCTTATTGATTTAGGTATAAGGGTGAAAATAAATTGTTTAGCTATAAAAGAACATAATTTAGATGAAATAGTTAAGATAGCAGCTTATTCTAAAAATAACAATATAGACGTAAGATTTATTGAGCTAATGCCTATAGGTCATGGTAAAAGCTATACAGGAATTTCAAATGAAGTAATACTAGATCTATTGGAAAATGAATACGGTACATTTAAAAAAGTAAAAGAAAAGAGGGGAAATGGGCCGGCAGTATATTATAAAAATGATGACTTTAAGGGTTGTATAGGTTTAATCAGTGCTATTAGCAATGAATTTTGTGAAACTTGTAATAGAGTAAGACTTACAGCTAATGGATTTTTGAAATTATGCTTACATTATAATAAAGGTATAGATTTAAAAATGCCAATAAGAAATAATATTACAGATAAAGACTTAGAAAATATGATATATCATGCCATAAGAAACAAGCCATTAGGACATAACTTTTATCATGATAGCAATATAGAAAACGTAGAAAATAAAAATATGGTACAAATTGGGGGATAAGGAGAGATTAACAATGGGAAAAATCATTGCTGTATGTATAAGTGAAAGAAAGGGTGTACAAAAGAAAAGTGTAGATGAAGGAATATTCATTGAAGACTTTGGCATACAAGGGGATGCCCATGCAGGAAAATGGCATAGACAAGTAAGTTTATTATCACATGAAAAGGTTGTAGCTTTTAATGAATTGGGTGCTGGTGTAGAGTCAGGTGCTTTTGGAGAAAATTTAATCGTGGAAGGTTATGACCTTAAAAATATTCCAGTTGGAACGGTATTTAAGTGTAATGATGTAGTTTTAGAAATTACTCAAATAGGTAAAAAATGTCACAATGGATGTGAAATATTTAAAAAAATGGGCGATTGCATAATGCCAAGAGAAGGTATATTTGCAAGAGTCCTGAATGGTGGAACAATAAAATCAGGCGATGAAATTGTAATTAAGGGAGAATAATATGTATAGAGTAGGAATAATAACAGCTAGTGATAAAGGATCAAAGGGAGAAAGAGTAGACGAAAGTGGTCCAAAAATAAAAGAAATAGTGTCTAGTTTTGGATATGAAGTAGTTTATTATAAGGTTTTACCTGATGATAAAGATATGATTTCAAGTGAAATGAAACAACTATGTGATGAAAATGTAGTAGATTTGATTTTAACTACTGGAGGAACAGGTTTTTCTAAAAGGGATAATACTCCTGAAGCTACTTTAGAAATAGCTGAAAAACTTGTACCAGGTATATCAGAAGCTATAAGAAGCTATAGTATGCAGTTTACTCCAAAAGCTATGCTTAGCAGAGGAGTATCTGTTATAAGAAAAGAAACTTTAATAATAAATATGCCAGGAAGCCCGAAAGCTGTAAAAGAAAGTATGGAGTGTATAATGCCTGCCTTAAATCATGGTATTGATATATTAAAAGGTTCTGCAAATGAGTGTGGAAGAAAATAATTAAAAAGGACTGCAATTCTATATGAATTCAGTCCTTTTTAATTATTTTAATAATATTCTATGTGGATTAGTATAAATATTCATTTTTTTATCACGTACAAAACCAATTAAAGTGATATTTAATTTTTGCGCAGTCTCTATTACTAAACTTGTAGTGGCAGACTTAGCAACAACTATGGGAACTTTGACCATTGCAGCTTTTTTTATCATTTCAAATGAAAGTCTTCCACTTACAAATATGATTTTATCATTTAGTGGAATATCATTTAGTATGCAGTGACCTATGGCTTTATCCAGAGCATTATGTCTTGCCACATCTTCACAAGCAATAATCAGTTGATTATTACCATAAATGCTAATGCAATGGACACCAGCAGTGTTCTTAAATAATTGGGATAAGTTTAAATTATTTTCCATTGTTTTATATATATCACTAGCATTAATTTTCAAGCTATCATTACAAATAGGATTAGCTTTTAGGAAATCATAATCATTCAGATAAAGAATATTTTCATAAAGATTAATATTAGATTCATTAATACATACATAAGCCACATTCCTATCATGATTTATTTCAAAACTTAAAATATCATCTTTGCAACTAATTAAATTTTTATAGCATAAATATCCAACAACCAACTCTTTAAGTTTAAAAGGGGTACATAAAAATGTATTTTCATATTTACCGTTAACAACTAACCCAAGGGGGAACTCTGCAACAACTACATCATCATCATAAATGCTATCGAAATTATTTACCTTTATCAAAGGAAATTGAAAAGAATAGTCGTATTCATAATTAGCTAAATAATCATCGTCTTTCACATTAAAATTTGCCATTTAAAAACCTCCAAATAAAATAATAAATATAGGAGATAACTGAATGTAGATAAAATTATATTGAGATGCCTATATAATACTTTAATTGTATCATTTTTATTTTTGATATAGGTTCATATTACAAAAAATAGACAAGTATTTTGGCATTAAGAATAATGTATACATGTTAGAAAAATAACAATTTTATTGAAACATTGCTATAATTAATGTAAAGGTAATAAACTTGTAAGAGGGGGTTAATTTTATGGAAAAGAGATTTTTGACACCCAAGGAAATAGCTAATACGATGATAAATGTTGGCGTGGGAAAAGCTAACTTAAAAACATCACCAATGATTTATTTAGGAATTCTAGCAGGTATGTATATTGGATTCGGTGGATTAGCTAATACAATAATAAGCCAAACTCTAGGGAATATAGACCCGGGTTTGGCTAAATTTGCGGGAGCAGTTGTCTTCCCTGTTGGACTTATGTTGGTAGTTGTTGGAGGTGCAGAATTATTTACTGGTAATAACTTAATGACATTAGCTGTTATGAACAAAAAAATTACTTTATCACAAATGTTTAGAAACTGGGGAGTTGTATGGATAGCTAACCTAGTTGGATCTGTATTTTTAGCACTAATAGTATTTTATGGGGGAGTTTTAGGAGGAGATGCAGGTACAAAGGCTATAGCAATAGCTGAAGGTAAAGCGTCCTTAGATGTTATGACATTAATACTTAGAGGAATAATGTGTAATATTTTAGTTGTTTTGGGTGTATGGCTTGCAACATCTGCTCAAGATATCGTGTCAAAAATATTCGCTTGTTGGTTCCCAATAATGTTATTTGTACTATGTGGATTTGAGCATAGTGTGGCAAATATGTTCTTTATCCCAATGGGAATGTTATTAGGTGCTAAGGTTACTATGGCAGCATTAATAAAAAATTTAGTATTTGTAACAATTGGTAATATAATTGGAGGAGGTATAATAATACCTTTCTTGTATAATTATGCGTATTTAAAAGATGAGCCTAAAGTTTCTAAACAAGAGTCATAATTAAAAATATAATTGTAGATATAAAAATACTACCTTTAGTTTAATAAAAGGTAGTATTTTTTAGTTATAAAATTAGTTTTACGTTATAAAGTAATGAAACTATAGTCTCACAGTAGCAGATTTTCTTTTATTTTTTATAGATGTAGACAAATCTTCTTCTGTTACAATTCTAAATGCAGAAGTAGGGCATACTCTTATGCAAGCAGGGCCTTCATCTGCATCACTACAAAGATCACATTTATTAGCCACCATTTTTTCTATACAAAATAGTTTATCAGTTGGAATATTTTCTAAGTTAATAAGTTTTCCTTTTTCTGTATCGTTTAAATTAATAGCACCAAAAGGACAGGCAAGCATACAGTTTTTACATCCTATACATTTTTCTTCATTAACAACTATAGAATTACCTTCTTTTGTAAGAGCATTATGAGGACATGACTTTGCACAAGGAGCATCTTCACAATGTCTACATTGTATAGGAGCACTAACTTGAGCGTTTTTTACAACTTCTAACTTAGGATTAAAATTTATATCTTTCGGATCTTGATAGAATATATCTTCTTTACTATGTTCAACGACACAAGCTACCATACAAGTCCTACATCCGATACATTTTAATGGATCAGCTATAACAAAATAATTCATTTAGTTAGTCACTTCCTTTCCTATACAATATTTAGTGTGTAATAAATGATGAGATACATTTCCTAAAGGTTCTTTTAAGAACTCTTCATATATCTTAGTTATTTCAGGATTTTCATGTGATTTTCTTAGTGGTAAGTTTTTATCATGAATATAAGTAGCTTCAGTTCTATTATTGTAAGCTAATTCTCTATACTCTTCTAGTAATAACTTAGGCTGACCACCACCACTTACACATCCAACAGGACAAGTCATAACCTCAATAAAATCTAAATTTAGTTTGCCTGATTTTAAGTCTTCTAAAATAGGAACTATATTTTTAAGACCTGTTACAATACCAATTTTTAATGTTAAATCTCCAACTTTTATTTGGGCAGTTCTAAAACCTTCGGAGCCTCTAACAGCAGGTAGATCTATACTAGGTATTTTTTCTCCAGTTATAACTTCATAACTAGTACGAAGAGCAGCTTCCATAACACCACCAGTAACTCCAAATATAGTACCAGCACCAGTATATATTCCTAAAGGACTTTCAAACTCACTGTCTTCAAGTGTATCAAAATCGATGTTAGCATCTTTTATTAAGTAAGCTAATTCTCTAGTAGTTAAAACCACATCCACATCTCTATATCCGCTAGATTTCATCTCAGGTCTATCACATTCAAATTTCTTACATGTACAAGGCATAATAGAAACACTATAAATATCTTTTGCCTCAATATTATTAATTTCCGCTCCATAAGTTTTGAAAACAGCACCAGCCATTTGCTGTGGTGATTTACAAGTAGATAGATGGTCTGTTAATTCAGGATAATTATCTTCTAAAAATTTAACCCAAGCTGGACAACAAGATGTGAACATTGGTAAAGTCCCGCCAGTTGTAACTCTTTTAATTAACTCATTTCCTTCTTCCATAATAGTCAAATCTGCTGCAAAGTTTGTATCATAAACTTTATCAAACTTAAGAGCCTTCAATGCAGCAGCCATTTTACCTGGAGCTAGAGATCCTAATTCCATTCCAAAGTCTTCACCAAGAGCAACTCTAACAGCAGGGGCACATTGAACCATAGTTATTTTACTAGGGTCTTTTAAAGCTTCTTTTACTCTATCCACATCACAAACATGATTAGCAGCAAATAGAGGCTCACTAATTACATCAGGTAATTTTCTTTTAGATTTTTTATTTTCTATAAGTTCTTCACCATGATCAATAATAGATGCATATGACTTACAAACTTGAACACATTGACCACAGACTACACAACGATCTTCATTTATTTCTTGTGGTTTACCAGCTTCTCCTTCAATTGCAAAGGCAGGACATACTTTTACGCATTCTTGACATCCTGTGCATAAATCTTTATCTATACTAACTATCATACTTTTATCCCCCTTATCCTATTTAGTTGCTGACAATAAATTCAAAGCAGCTTTTATGTTTTTCTCTTTTTTATCTTCAAGAGGAGTAACAAGTCTTAAAGCTTCATTAGGGCATGCATTTACGCAAGCTATTTTATCATTATCTTTGCATAAATCACATTTATAAGCTATTTTTTTGCTTTCATTTATTGCAATTTGTTCAACAGGTTTTTTATCTTTAAACTGAGTTAATAAGTCGATAGCTCCAAAAGGACAGGCTAGTAAGCAAGTTTTACATCCTATACATTTATCATCATCAACAATTACCATACCATCAATTCTTGAGATTGCTTTTACAGCGCAAGTATTTAAACAAGGAGCATCCTCACAATGTCTACATTGTATAGGCATACAAATATCTTCATCTTTTACTAAGTAAAGTCTTGGAATTATAGGAACTTCTACAGTACCAACTGTATAGCTGACAGAGTTACTTTTCTTGTTGTGAGTAGCGAAGCAAGCCACTTCACAAGCTCTGCAACCAGTACACTTACTAGAGTCAGCAATTACAAATGAACCTAATTTATTTTTCATACAATTTCACCTTTCTTTAATATAATTAATTCATAAAAATTAGATTGAATGTCTCCTTGATTAGATATTTTTAACACCCATTTTGATTCGTAGATCTTTATAAGTATTTTTTACGCATTCTTCGGCATAGTTTTGATCATCAATTTTTTCAACTTTAACAGCACAATATTTGTATTCTGGAGTTTTAGAAATAGGGTCAAGACTAGCTACTGTAAGTTCATTACAAGCACCTACCCACCATTGATAAGTCATATAAGTAGCGCCTTCTTGAACTCTATCTGTTACTAGGGCCCTTGTTAATACGCTACCTCTTCTAGAACTTACTCTAATTATTTCATTATCTTCAATATCAAGCTTCTGTGCATCTTTATAATTCATTTGTAAATAACCAGGTTCATCCTCCAATTGAGAAAGAGTTCTACAGTTACCAGTCATTGTTCTAACAGAATAATGTCCAACTTCTCTTACAGTTGATAAACTGAAAGGATATTCATCATCTTCAATCTCATAAGGAGGTCTCCATTCAGCAGCGAATAACTTACCTCTACCATTATCAGTAGAGAAATTGCCATCTTTGTGAAGGAATATAGAGCCTTTATCCTCATCAGACTCACTTCTACATGGCCATTGAACACAACCTAATTTTTCTATTTTTTCATAAGTCGCACCAAAGAAACTAGGAGTTAAACTTCTCATCTCATCCCAAATTTCTTTTGTGCTATTATATTGCATAGGATATCCTATAGCAGTAGAAACTTTACAAATTATATCCCAGTCAGTTTTTACATCACCTTTAGGCTCAACAGCTTTTCTGATTCTTTGAAAACCTCTGTCAGCGCAAGAATAAACACCATCATGTTCACCCCAAGATGTTGCAGGTAAAATAACATCAGCATGAAGAGCAGTTTTGTTCATGAATATATCTTGTACAACAACAAATTCACAAGCGTCTAAAGTTTCTCTTACCTCAGAAGCATCTGGGTCACTTTGAACTGGGTCTTCACCAAATATATAGTAAGCTTTTATTTTATTTTCTTCTAAAACAGCATGAGGAACTTCTGTGATTTTAACGCCTATTTCAGATGGAAGAGTAACACCCCAAGCTTTTTCGAATTTTTCTCTAATTTGAGGATTAGTAACTTTTTGATAGCCTGGATAAACATCTGGAAGGGCGCCCATATCACAAGCACCTTGAACATTGTTTTGACCACGTACTGGTCCAATACCAACATTAGGTCTTCCTAAGTTGCCTGTAAGTAAAGCTAAAGAAGCCAAACCTTTAACTACATCAACAGCTTGTGAGAATTGGCAAACACCCATGCCGTATAGAATCATAGAATCTCTTGCCTTGGCATATTCTCTCATTGCTTGTCTTATGGAGTCGGCTGGTATATGAGTGTATTTTTCTGCATATTCAGGAGTATAAGGTTCAACAATTTTCTTATATTCTTCAAAATTGTCAGCATGATTTGCTACGAAGTCTTTGTCATATAGATTTTCATTTATTAAAACATTACCGAAGGCATTAACTAAAATCATATTAGTTCCACCTTTTAAAGCTAAATGCATATCAGAAATTCTTGCAGTTTCTGTAACTCTAGGGTCAACAGTTATTATTTTAGCTCCTTTTTCTTTTGCTTTAACAATTCTTCTTGCAACTATAGGGTGAGAATCGGCACCGTTATATCCAAATACAAGTAATAAATTTGCATTTTCAATTTCAGGTATAGAGTTAGACATTGCACCACTACCTAATGAGTAAGCCAAACCGGCTACAGATGGGGCATGTCAAACACGGGCGCAGTGGTCAACATTATTAGTACCTACTGCAGCTCTCATAAATTTTTGCATAATATAGTTAGCTTCATTTCCTGGGCCTCTGGCAGAGCCAGTTCCCATTATTGAATCTGGTCCATATTTTTCTTTGATTTCATTTAGTCTAGAAGCTGTATAAGAGATTGCTTCATCCCACTCAACTTCTTCTAAGGTTCCATTTTTTCTGATTAAAGGTTTAGTAAGTCTTGGAGTTAAAATTTGCGGATCATTTAGGAAATCCCATCCATAATGACCTTTAAGGCATAATGTACCTTCATTTGTTCTTCCTTGGGCAGGTTTGCTTTTTATGATTTGATTTTTTTCTTCATCAACTACTAGATAAAACTGACATCCAGCACCACAGTAAGGACAAGTGGTTAAAACTTCTTTTTCCATGAGTTTATCCCCCTTATTTTAAAATACTTTACTGATAAATATAATATTTGCTCAATATTAATGGAAATATTGAGCAAAAGAGTAAGCTTAAATATTAAATAAAATGATGATGAAGACTTCTTATAAAAATTGAATTAAAAATTATTGGTCAGTTAGTCTTAAACATAAAAATGTTAAAATATACTAATTTTATTATATCATCTCTTATTTTCATATTCAACTTGAGTTAAAATATAATAATTTTATATTTATATCTTTAAGTTAGTCCATAATTTACATTTTTATGAAATAAAAATACATATGTAATAGATAATTAATACATTTGTATAGGTCTAAGGATTTGAGAAATTTTCATTAAATATTATAAAAATATGTGGTAAAATCATTTTATGATTAAAATTTATCCTTTTTAAAGTAAAAGCATATACTAAAAGTAAAGATAAAACGTATAATTTGAAAGTATGAAAAACATTTACAATATAAATTTGATTATTAATTAATAAAGAGAATGATCTGGGAGGAAAATATAATGAAAAAGGAATTTATATATAAACAATTATTAAATATATTAGATGAAGAAAGCATAAAGGTTGATGAACCAATGAAAAAGCATATATCTTTTAGAGTTGGAGGACCAGTAGATTTTTTACTTAAACCTAAGACTGAGGAAGAATTAAGTAAAGTAATAAAATTTGCTAAGGAAGAAAACATACCTTTTATAGTTATAGGTAATGGTTCAAATCTTCTTGTAAAAGATGGCGGAATAAGAGGAATAGTTATAGAGTTATTAGATAACTTCAATAATTATGAAATAGAAGGAAATATAATAAAAGCACAAAGTGGGGCTTTGTTATCTATACTAGGTAGAAATGCTCTTAAAAGTTCTTTAACAGGATTTGAATTTGCAGCTGGAATACCAGGAACTTTAGGTGGAGCATTAGCCATGAATGCAGGAGCTTATGGTGGAGAAATGAAACAAATTGTAAAAGCTGTAAGACTTATGGATAGAGAAGGTAATATATTTGAGTTATCTAATGAAGAAATGAAATTTGAGTATAGAAGAAGTATATTAACAACTAATGATTATATAGGTTTATCTGCTGTAATAGAATTACAACTAGGTAATGCTGATGAAATAAAAGAAACTATGTCAGACTATGCAAATAGAAGATCAACTAAACAACCTCTAAACTTCCCAAGTGCAGGAAGTACATTTAAGAGACCAGAAGGATATTTTGCAGCAAAACTAATTGATGACTGTGGACTTAGAGGACTTAGCTTAAGAGGAGCACAAGTTTCAGATAAACATTGTGGTTTTGTTATAAACCCTGGAGGAGCTAGTGCAAAAGATATATTAGACTTAATGTTTATAGTTAAAAGCACAGTAAATGCAAAATTTGGTATAATGTTAGAGGAAGAAGTGAAGATTCTAGGAGAGGATTAATAAATGAAAATTCTAGCTGATTATCATACACATACCATATACAGTCATGGTAAAGGAACAATAGAAGAGAATGTGAAAGTAGCTATTTCAAAAGGTATTGAAACTCTTGGAATATCAGATCATAGCTATGATCACTTAACCTATGGCATTAAGAAAAATGATATATTTAAAATGAGGGAAGAAATAGATTTTCTCAATGAAAAATATAAAGACAAGATAAAAATTCTATTGGGAGTTGAAAGTAATATATTAGATGATAAAGGAAATATTGATTACGATGATAAAATAGGAGAAGTTTTAGATTATGTTATGGCTGGTTATCATTTTGGATCGAAGCCAACAAACTTAAAAGGTCTACTTAATCATGCTAATAATTATATTTTCAAAGCAAATAAATCAAAAGAATATAATACTTTAGCCATAATTAATGCTATGAAAAATAATGATATATTTGTGATTACTCATCCAGGAGATAAGGGTGATGTATATATAGAAGAAATTGCAAAAGTTGCAAAAAAAACAAATACTAGATTAGAAATAAATAGTAGTCACAAATTTTTAAATGTAGAACAACTAAAAAAAATTGAGCATATAGAGAATACTTTTATAGTTGGATCTGATGCTCATATTCCGCAAAATGTTGGTAACTTTGACCTGGCATTAAACACTATTAAGGAAGCGAAGATTGATTTATCACTGATAGAAAATATTAAATTTTAATAAAAAGGGAGTTTATAAATGAAGTTTATAATAGTTACTGGACTTTCTGGATCTGGAAAAAGTGAAGCAATGAGATCTCTAGAAGATATGGGATTTTATTGCGTAGATAATTTACCACCTACTTTAATTCCTAAGTTTGCTGAATTATGCTATCAATCTAACTCAACTATAGATAAGGTAGCATTAGGAATAGATGTAAGAGGAAGGAAATTTTTTGAAGCGTTACATGAAAGTTTAAACACTTTAAGAAAGGATAAATATCCTTTTGAAGTACTATATCTAGATTGTGCTGATGATATTTTATTAAAAAGATACAAAATGACTAGAAGAAATCATCCTCTAGCAATTAACAGGCAGATACCAGAAGGTATAAAGATGGAAAGAACAATCCTAGAGCCATTGAAAGAAATTGCTGATTGTATAATAGATACATCCAATATGAAACCTAAAGATCTTAAAGAAGAAATAAGTAAGATATATGCGAATGGAGAGGTTAATAACAACTTAACTATATCGGTAGTTTCATTTGGATTTAAACATGGAATACCTTCAGATTCTGATTTAGTTTTTGATGTGAGATTTTTACCAAATCCTTATTATGTTGATGAGTTAAGAAGTAAAACAGGTGAAGAGCAAGATGTTAGAGATTATGTTATGAACTCTGATATAAGCAATCAATTTTATGAAAAATTATTAGATATGATTAACTTTTTAGTTCCTCAATATATAGAAGAAGGAAAACATCATCTAGTTATAAGTATAGGATGTACAGGCGGAAGACATAGATCTGTAACAATATCTAACTTAATAAGCGATGAACTAATGAAACAGGGATACAGAGTAGTTAAGAAGCATAGAGATTTTATGCTAAGATAGGCGGAGGCAGCTATGAAATATTTGGCTTACATTATAGATATTCTAGGCATGGTAACCTTAGTTCTAGGTATAGCTTTTTTTATAAAAGCAAAAAAACAAGTAAAAAAAGATAGTGCAAAAAAGACTATAGAGGTTGATAAAGCTCATGTAGTAGTTATTGGTGGAGGTACAGGTCAATCAATTTTTTTAAGAGGTCTTAAAAAGATTACACCTAATATAACAGCTGTTGTTACTGTTGCAGACGATGGCGGAGGATCTGGGGTTTTAAGATCAGATTTAGGAATGTTACCACCAGGAGACATTAGGAACTGTTTGCTAGCTCTAGCTAATACTGAACCTACCATGCAAGAAGTAATGCAATATAGATTTGAAGAAGGTGGTCTAAAAGGACAGAGCTTTGGAAATCTTTTTTTAGCAGCTATGAATGGATTATATGGAAATTTTGAAACAGCTGTTTATAAATTAAGTGAGATTTTTAATATAACAGGTAGAGTTTTACCAGTTACATTAGAAAGTATCGACTTAATTGCTAAATTAAATAATGGAAATGTAATAAAAGGGGAGTCTAAAATTCCTAGGGAAGTAAGAAAACAAAAAAGTAAAATTGAAGAAGTATATTTGGAGCCTAAAGACGCAAAACCTTTAAATGAAGTGATTAATTCTATTTATGAGGCTGATTACATTATAATGGGTCCAGGAAGTTTATATACTAGTATAATACCAAATTTATTAGTAGAAGGTGTGGTTGAAGCTATAAAGGGAAGTAAGGCTACAAAAATATATATTCCTAATGTAATGACTCAACCAGGAGAAACTGATGGATATGATGTATTAGACCACGTTAAAGCTATAAACAAACATACAAAAGAGAACTTGATTGACTATGTTATAGCCAACGACGAAATAATACCTGATAATCAATTTGAAAAATATAAAAAAGATGGAGCAAACCAGGTATTATTAGATAAGGAACAAAGAATAACACTAAAGAATATGGGTATCAAAATAGTCGAGGGAGATTTGATAGAAATTAAAAACGACTATATTAGACATCACGCAGATTCTATATGTGAAGTAATTAATAATTTGGCACTAAGTCATGATTATGACAGAGCAAGGTAAAAAAGGATTTTAGATTTTTATGTAGAAATCCTTATTATTATGTTAGTTTTAAGGAGTGAACATCTATGAGAGAAGAAATTAGTGCCGGTGGGGTGGTGTTATTTGGAAATGCTATTCTTCTACTGAGGAAGTTTAACGGCGACTGGGTCTTGCCCAAAGGAAAAGTAGAAGAAGGTGAAAATAACGAAGAAGCTGCATTAAGAGAAGTGTCAGAAGAAACAGGAGTAAAAGCCGAAACGTTAAAATATCTTGGAGAAATACATTATACTTTCAAAGAAAATTGGGATGAAAATAGAGCTGTTCATAAAACTGTATTTTGGTATTTGATGCAGTCTAAGAATATGGACACAGTACCACAAAAAGAAGAAGGATTTGTGGATGCAAAGTTTATTCATATAGATAGAGTTGTTGATTTGGCAAGATATGATGATGAGAAGGAAATTATAAAGGTGGCTTTAAAAGAAATAAAAAAAAGATTAAAGAAGAGCTAGAATAATAGGTGGTATGTATGTCTTTTTCTACAGAAACGAAAAATGAACTGGCAAGATTGATGCCGGAAAGCTTATGTTATAAAAAAGCTGAATTATCAGGAATAGCAAAACTAGCTGGTACTATTCAAATTGCTGGATATAAAAAGATTAACTTGAAAATTTCTACAGAATTAAATTCAGTAGCTAGAAAAGTTTTTAAAATATTAAAATCTGATTTTAATATAAATACAACTATTGTAGTTAATAAAAACCAAATGTTAAAGAGAAATAATAGTTATGTGCTAACGATAAAAAGTGATATGGGATCTGAAGAGTTAATGAAAACTTTAGGTCTATTAGATAAAAATGAAAATTTTTTACCTTCTCATACAATACCATCTTGGGTATATGAAGATGAGGAATGTAAAAAAGCATTTCTTAGAGGTGCATTTCTAGGTGGAGGTTCAATAAGTGATCCGGAAAAAAATTATCATCTAGAATTTGTTGCTAATAGCGAAGAATTTGCAGAGTCATTAATGAATTTAATCAACTCTTTAGGGTTAAATTCAAAAATAGTGTGTAGAAAAAATTCTTATGTTGTATATTTGAAAGAAAGTGAACAAATATCGGATTTATTAAGTCTTATAGGAGGTTTTCAAGCTCTTTTAAGTCTTCAAAACACAAAAATATTAAAACAAATGAGAAATGATGTAAATAGAATAGTAAACTGTGAAACAGCTAATCTTTCTAAGACAGTTAATGCAGCAGTAAGGCAAGTAGAAAATATAAAATTAATTGAACGAAAAATGGGTATAAGTAAATTGCCACAAAGCTTACAGCAAATTGCATTATTAAGAGTAGAGAATGAAGATTTAACATTAAAAGAGTTGGGAGAATTATTAACTCCTCAAATTAGTAAATCAGGTGTAAATCACAGATTAAAAAAATTAGAAGAAATAGCTAATGAATTGAGAAATAAAGAGTTTAATAGCGAATATAATGATGAAAATTAATTATTAAGGGGGTTATAATATATAACCTCTTTTTTAATTACATAATATGATAAAATAAAATAAGTTTATAAATTTAGGAGGTGAGATAATGAATAAAGATTTTATTCATCTTCATGTGCATACGGAGTACAGTTTATTAGATGGATTTTCCAGACTAGATAAATTAATAGGACGAGCAAAAGAACTAAATATGAAAGCTATAGCTATAACAGACCATGGTTGTATGTTTGGAGCTATAGATTTTTATAAAAAAGCAAAAAAGGCAGGAATAAAGCCAGTTATAGGATGTGAAGTATACACAGCATCTCGTGGCCTAAGGGATAAAGACCCAAACTATGATAAAAGATATGGTCATTTAGTTTTATTGGCTGAAAATATGACGGGATACAAGAATTTAATAAAATTAGTTTCAACATCTTATGTTGAAGGATTTTATTACAAGCCAAGAGTTGATATAGAAGAATTAAGAAAACATAGTGAAGGAATTATAGCATTATCAGCTTGTTTAGCCGGGGATGTATCAAATAATATTTTAAATAGAAACTATGAAGAAGCCAAAAGATTTGCTTTATTATACAGAGAAATATTTGGAGAAAATAATTTTTATTTAGAGATACAAGATCATCATTTACCAGAACAAAAGGAGGTAAATGCAGGATTAGTCAAATTATCTAAGGAGACGGGCATACCTCTTGTTGCTACAAACGACTTGCATTATGTAAATAAAGAGGACTCAAAAACTCATGATGTACTTATGTGTATACAAATGGGTAAAACTTTAAATGATCCAAGTAGAATGAAATTTGGTAGTGATGAATTTTATTTAAAATCAAGAGAAGACATGGAAGAACTTTTCCCTTATGCAATAGAAGCTTTAGATAATACAGTTAAAATCGCAGAAAGGTGCAATGTTGAGTTTGATTTTAATACTTATCATTTACCAAAATACGATGTACCAGAAGGTTACACAACAGAAAGTTACCTAAGAGAATTATGTTTTAAAGGACTAGAAGAAAGATATAATAATCCTACACAGGAAACAATAGACCGATTAAATTATGAAATTGATGTGATTTCAAAAATGGGATATATAGAATATTTCTTGATTACTTGGGATTTTATAAATTATGCAAAAGAAAATAATATAATGGTTGGTCCAGGAAGAGGTAGTGCGGCAGGTTCTATAGTTGCATATACTTTGAGAATAACTGATATAGATCCAATCAAATATTCACTTTTATTTGAACGTTTCCTGAACCCGGAACGTGTATCTATGCCAGATATAGATATAGACTTTTGCTATGAAAGAAGAGAAGAAGTTATAGATTATGTTAAGAGAAAATATGGTGATGACCATGTTGCTCAGATTATAACTTTCGGAACTATGAAGGCAAAAGCGGCCATAAGAGATGTTGGCAGGGTATTAGATATTCCTTACAATAAAGTTGATAAAATAGCAAAAGAAATACCTTTTGATTTAGGTATGACAATAGATAAAGCCTTGGAAGTTAATCCAGAACTAAGAAATTTATATGAGCAAGATGCTGAAACTAAAGAAGTAATAGATATTTCCAAGCAGATGGAAGGAATGTTACGTCATGCATCTACCCATGCAGCAGGTGTAGTTATATCAAAAAATCCTGTAGATGAATATGTACCACTATACAAACATCAAGAGTCTATAAGTACCCAGTTTACAATGACTACACTAGAGGAATTAGGGCTTTTAAAAATGGACTTTTTAGGACTTAGAACTCTTACAGTTATAAGAGATGCTCTTGATTTAATAGAAAATAAATATGGAAAAAGAATAGATTTTTCATCTATGGATTATGATGATTCAAAGGTTTATGAGTTACTTTCTTCAGGAAACACTTTAGGAATATTCCAGCTAGAAAGTTCTGGGATGAGAAATTTTATGAAACAGCTTAAACCAAGTAACTTTGAAGATATAGTTGCGGGGATATCATTGTATAGACCAGGTCCTATGGATTCTATTCCAACTTATATAGAAAATAAACACAACACAGACAAAATAACATATATTCATGAAAGTTTAAGGCCAATAATGGAAGTTTCTTATGGGTGTTTGGTTTATCAGGAACAAGTTATGCAAGTTGTTAGGGATTTAGCTGGATATAGTTATGGCCGTAGTGACTTAGTAAGAAGAGCCATGGGGAAAAAGAAAATGGATGTCATGGAAGAAGAGAGACAGTATTTTATACATGGTAAAGAAGATGAAAATGGAAATATTGAAATAGCAGGATGTGTAAGAAATGGTGTTCCAGAAGATATAGCAAATAAAATATTTGATGATATGATTGACTTTGCAAAATATGCATTTAATAAATCTCATGCAGCGGCATATGGAGTTGTATCTTATGAAACAGCTTATTTAAAAGCATATTATCCAGTTGAATTTATGGCTGCATTAATTACAAGTGTTATGGGTAATACTGATAAAGTTGTTGAATATATAAGGGAATGTAGTGCTTTAGAAATAGAAATATTAAAACCAGACATTAATAAAAGTTTCGGAAAATTCTCTGTTGAAGGTCACAATATAAGATTTGGTTTAGCAGCAGTGAAAAACGTAGGAATAAATGTAATAAATAATATTATTAAAGAAAGAGAAGCAAACGGAGATTTTAAAGATTTTGCGGATTTAGTAAAAAGATTAGATTCAAAGGATTTAAATAAAAGGGTATTAGAGAGCTTAATTAAATGTGGAGCCTTTGATAATATAAGTGACAATAGGGCAAGTCTAATGATGGGTTATGAAAGATTATTAGAAAGTGTATCAATGGATAGAAAGAAAAATGTTAAGGGTCAAATTTCTTTATTTGATGGACTTCAAATGGGAGGCGAAACTGTAGAAGTTGAGCAAGAAGTTAGCTCTATACCTAAGATAAATGAATTTGAAGAGAGGGAAAGACTAGCATTAGAAAAAGAAGTTCTAGGAATGTATGTTAGCGGTCACCCTCTTGGAGAATATGAAAAAGAATTAAAAAATAATACATCTATAGACAATGGTAAAATTAATGCTTTAAAAGAAGATATGGAAGCATATCTAAATTTAGATGAAAAAGAAGTCATATTAGGTGGAATGATTGTTAATAAGAGAATTCAAACAACTAAGAGAAATGACATAATGGCATTTTTAGAGTTGGAAGATTTATATGGTACTATTGAAATTATTGTATTTCCTCAAGTATTGAAACAATATAATACTATTTTAAATGAAGATAATATTATTTATATAAAAGGTAAGCTTAGTATAAAAGAAGAAGAAAGTGCAAAACTTATAGCTAGAGAAATTAAGGATATAAGTGATCGTGATAATTTTAAAATTAACAATCAAAATAGTGTATACACAAAAAACAAAAGGCCACAAACTACAGGTATTTTTATAAAAGTAGATGATATGAAGAACCAACAACTCATTAACTCTATAGAAAAAATATTACTTCAACATGAAGGAAATGAAGGTGTTTACATATGTACAGAACACCCTCGAAGAATGTTCAAGTGGACTGATATGGAAGTTAGTATAAACTCAGACTTACAATCTAAATTACAAGAACTATTAGGCGTGGAAAACGTCAAAGTTAAAAATTAGTACAAATTGATGTTTTATATAAAAACAGGTGGAAATTTGTGATATAATACACAATATATAAAGGTGAAAATGTTTTTGTAAAATAATAAGAACATGTATACCTAGGGAGTAAAAAATTACAACTTTAAGGATTTAGGATTATTAGGAGGTAGTACTATGAAGACAATAGGAATATTGACTAGTGGTGGGGATGCACCAGGAATGAATGCAGCTATTAGAGCTGTTGTTAGATCAGCCATATACTATGGATGCAAAGTTTATGGTATTAATAGAGGATATAAAGGTCTTATTGAATCTGATTTAGTTGAAATGAATTTATCATCAGTTGGAGACATTATACACAGAGGTGGAACAATACTTAAGTCATCAAGATGTGAAGAGTTTAGAACTGAAGAAGGTAGACAAAAAGCAGTTAAAATTCTTAAGAAATATGGAATAGACTGTTTAGTTGTAATAGGTGGAGATGGATCTTTCAATGGAGCACAGAAACTTAGTGACTTAGGTTTTCCAGCTATAGGTATACCAGGAACAATTGATAATGATTTAGCTTATACAGATTACACAATAGGTTTCGATACAACATTAAACACTATAGTAGATGCTATAAGTAAAATAAGAGATACTTCGTCCTCTCATGAAAGAGTTAATATAGTTGAAGTTATGGGAAGACATTGTGGCGATTTAGCTTTATATGCAGGTTTAGCTGGTGGTGCTGAAACAATAATAGTACCAGAAATAGATTATAAAATAGAAGATATCTGCTTAAGATTAGAAACTACTAAAAAAAGAGGTAAGAGACACAGTATAATAGTATTAGCAGAAGGTGTTGGAAACGCTAGTGATATTGGAAAAGAAATAGTTGAAAGAACTGGTGTAGACCTTAGAGTAACAGTATTAGGACATGTTCAAAGGGGTGGAAGTCCAACAGTTTCAGATCGTTTATTAGCAAGTAGATTAGGAGTAAGAGCAGTTGAATTACTTCTAGATGGTCAATCTGCTAGAGTAGTAGGAATAAGAGATGATAAGATAATAGATATGGAAATACATGAAGCTTTAACTATGAAAAAAGATTTTGACAAGCAAAGCTACCAAATGGCTCAAATATTATCTATATAATACATTTAGGAGGATATAATATAATGCTTAAGAATGCTAAGAAAACAAAAATAGTTTGTACTTTAGGACCAGCTTCTCAAAGTGAAGAAACATTAATAAAATTAATGGAAAATGGTCTTAATGTTTGTAGATTTAACTTCTCTCACGGTTCTCATGAAGAGCATAAGGAAAGAATGGATGTTGTAAAAAAAGTTAGAGAAAAACTTAACAAATCAGTTGCAATATTACTAGATACTAAGGGTCCAGAAATAAGAACTGGAAACTTTGCAGATCCAGAAGTTTTCCTTGAAGAAGGAAGTAAATTTACAATTACTATGGCAGATGTTATGGGGACAAAACAAATTTGTACAGTTAGTTACAAAGGATTAGCTGATGACGTTGTAAAAGGCGACTTAATATTAATAGATGATGGCCTTGTTGGATTAAGAGTTGAAGAAGTTGCTGGTGAAGAAATTCACTGTATAGTTGAAAACTCAGGTATAGTTAAAAACCACAAAGGCGTAAACGTTCCCGGTGTAAAAATAAACTTACCAGCATTAACTCCTAAAGATATATCAGATATAGAATTTGGTATAACTCAAGGAATAGATTTCATAGCAGCTTCATTTGTTAGAAAGGCATCTGATGTTCTTGCTATAAGAGAAGTTCTGGAAAATAATGATGCTACTTATATACAAATAATATCAAAAATAGAAAACCAAGAAGGTGTAGATAATTTAGATGAAATACTACAAGTTTCTGATGGTTTAATGGTTGCTAGAGGTGACTTAGGTGTTGAAATACCAACTGAAGAAATGCCAATAGTACAAAAAGAGATGATTAAAAAATGTAACGAGTTAGGTAAACCAGTTATAACAGCTACTCAAATGCTTGATTCTATGATAAGAAACCCAAGACCTACAAGAGCTGAAGTAACTGACGTTGCCAATGCTATATATGATGGAACAGATGCGATAATGTTATCTGGAGAAACTGCTGCAGGTAAATATCCAGTTGAAGCAGTTAAAACAATGGCTACAATAGCTAAAAGAATAGAAGAAACTTTAGATTATGATAATGTTCTAAGAAGCAAAGGATTAAACAATACAAATGTTACAGATGCAATAAGTTATGCTACTTGCACAACAGCTAAAAGTTTAACTGCTTCAGGAATAGTTACATCAACATCTTCAGGACATACAGCTAGAATGGTTTCTAAATTTAGACCGAATACTCCAATTATAGCAGCTACTCCTAACGAGAGAACTAGTAGACAGCTATCATTAAGTTGGGGTGTTTATACAGTAAATTGTCAACAAGCAGGAAATACAGATGATCTTATAGATAACTCAATAGAAGCAAGTAAAAACGAAGGATTTATCCACGATGGAGAGTTAGTTGTTATAACTGCTGGAGTTCCAACTGGAGTAAGCGGAACAACTAACTTAATAAAAGTACATGTTGTAAGTGAAGAAATATGCCAAGGTATAGGTATAGGAAGAACTACAATTGAAGGTAACGTACGTATAGTAAAAAGTGGACAAACTTGTGAGAATTTCAACGAAGGAGATATATTAGTTACTAGCATGACTGATAAAGAAATGAATCCATATATAGAAAAAGCTGCTGCAATTGTAACAGAAGATGGTGGAATGACTTCTCATGCTGCAATAGTTGGAATAAACTTAGGAAAACCAGTTATCGTATCTGCTACAAATATATTATCAAATGTTGAAGATGGTGAAATAATAACGGTTGATACTACAAGAGGTGCTGTATACAGAGGTTCAAGTAGAGTTTTATAGGAATAAAATAAAAAAATAATTAATATATTTTAATATAGTACATTAATATTTTACTAAAGCATGATTTATATGAATGGAAATAAATTACAAGAGAATTATTGCATGTTATAGTAAATGATGGTACTATTATATAAAATGACCACTCAGATAATACCAAAGTCTTAGTGGTTATTTTTATAAACTGAATAATCAGAATATTTACAAAAATGTGAATATATTGACAAAATAAGGGGTTTTAGTCTGGTTATTTCTTTTGGGTTTTATTTTCCGTCATACTAAAAATAAAAAGGAGGGAGTAGTAAATGGCAGAAAACAGAGAACAGTGGGGTTCTAAGATAGGTCTTATCTTAGCAATGGCAGGAAATGCTGTTGGATTAGGGAATTTCTGGAGATTCCCGTATATAGCTGCTACAAATGGTGGTGGCGCATTTATGATACCATATTTCTTTGCTCTAATAGTTATAGGTATACCTGTAATGTTAATAGAGTGGAGTATAGGACGTTATGGTGGAGCACATGGACATGGAACGGTAGGTCCGATGATTTATTTACAAGCTAAAAAAGCTGTAAAACCAAAAACTGCAATTATACTTGGGGCTCTTGCTGGAGCTATAGCATTTGGAGTTACATTATTAGTTAACTCTTATTATACTCATATAATAGGTTGGTCACTAGGATATGCAGTACAATCATTAACAGGTGGCTATGTAGGTGTAGATGGTTCTACATTCTTCGTAAATTATGTAACTGATCCTAAGATGTTGGTATTCTGGGTAATATCACTAGCATTACTTGGATGGGCAGTTATGAAAGGTGTATCTGAAGGTATAGAAGCTTGGGCTAAAGTAATGATGCCAACAATATATGTATTTGGTATTATACTTGCTATAAGAGCGTTAACATTAGGTGCTCCAGTTAATCCTGATTGGTCATCAATGAATGGATTAAATTTCGTATGGAATCCAGATTTAAGTAAATTGAACTCTGCTTCAGTAGTAACTGCAACAGGACAAATATTCTTCACATTATCTTTAGGTATGGGTATTATTTGTAACTATGCATCTTACTTACAGGCAGACGAAGATATAGTAGCTGCTTCTGTTGCTACAGTATCATTAAATGAATTTGCTGAAGTTATACTTGCTGGTACTTCTGTTATACCTATTTCTTATGCGTTCCTTGGACCAGAAGGCATAAAAGGTAGTATAGGACTTGCATTTATGGCATTGCCAAATGTATTTGCTGATATGACTGGTGGTAGAATATTTGGTGCTGTTTGGTTCTTCTTATTATTCTTTGCTGGATTTACTTCAGCTATAGCAATGTACAACTACTTAGTTGCATTACTAGAAGAAGACATGGGAATACAAAGAAAGAAAGGTGCTCTTATCATATTCGTAGCGTATTTAATAGTTGGTGCTCCAATAGCGTTAGAATCAATAATGACAGGAACTGCTAACTTATTCTACTTCACAGAAGTTGATAACTGGATAGGTAACTACTTGTTAATTGTTCTTGGATTAATAGAAATTATAGTTGTAGCCTGGTTAGTTAGAGACCCTGCATTAGAAGAAATGAATAAAGGTGGATTATGGAAAGTACCAAAATGGTTCTTTAGATTATTCCATCAATTCTTAACACCGGTTTGTATAATCGTATTCTTAGCAATATTTACTAAAGATTATGCCCTAGCTGGTAACTTTAAAGCAATACCATCTTATATGGCTGGTAATGAGCAGTTTGTTGTCTGGGTGAATCTTGCTAGAGCTGTAGTAGTATGTATATTGATAGTTGGATTTATACAAACATATAAATCTATTAAATCTAAATATACTTCTGAAATAGCTAATAATAAAGTAGAAGCTTAATAAAATTATAGATTAATTTTAAAGGATGGTGAATATAATGACAGGATTTGCTTGGACTTTTCTGTCAATAGCTTGGGTTATTATATTAGGTTGTGCTGGAATAGCATTAAATAAAATAGTAAGCCACGGTAAATAGATTTTTAATAGTACGAAGTAATTAAAACAAAAAGAACCCTACAAAACGTAGGGTTCTTTATATAAATAATGAAGATATACAAAAAAGAACTTATAAATAATATTATAAAAATGTAGAAGTAACAATACCTATATAGTATCATAAATATAAAGGGGGGTGCTTGTATGAGTACAGGATTAGTAGTTATGACAATTAGCCAATTAATCTCTGAAACGAAGAAGTTCAAGGGCATAAAAGAAAGAAAAATACAAAAATATTTGTCTGATTTAGAAAAGTTAAAATCTGAATATGAGCAGGTAGAAGTACCAGAATATTTTAGTAAACAATATAATCAGCTTAATGGAAAAGGTAAAGAATTAATTAAGGATATGAGAATGGGTAGAGATACTCAAGGCATTGAAAATGATTTACCAATATATATAAGATATTTAAAGGCATCTTTAAGAGATTTTAAAGGTGAAACAAATGTACTAAAAAATTATTTGTTAGCATTTTATTTAACTGCAGCATTATTTTTAGCTTTAACACCTCAATTTTATGGATATATGTTACCCTTATTATTTTTAGTACCAATTGTATTGGGAGTTAAAGGTAGTAAACAAAGATCAATAAATGGATTTTATATGAGTATGAGTATAGTTCCTATGGGGATTATGACAGCAATTACATGGATGAGATATGGATACCAAGCAATGCAAAACTTTAATTATTATGTTGGGAAAATTGTAAGTAGTGGATTATCACAAGGTTTAGCAGAAAAGCTAGTGTACGTAGGCTCTATAGGAGGAATTATTTTATTTATACTTGCATGTACACAATTTTATTTAGGATTAAAAAATAGAGATTTATTTATATAAGGACTTTAATAGTCCTTATTTTTTTGATAAAATAAATGTTTGAAGTCTAAATTTAATTGTTCGGAGGAAAGCCTATGTTGTCAAGAGATAAAATGTACGTTGTAGAGATAGTTGATATAGGTCAAGGTGGAGTTGGAATTGGTAAATTCGAAGGATTCACAGTTTTTGTAGATGGCGGATTAGTAAAAGACAAGATTAAAGTTAAGATAACTAAATCAAAAAAGAACTATGCCGTTGGAGAAATAGTAGAAATACTGGAACCATCACCATATAGAGTTGAAAGAAAATGTAGCAAAGAGCTTAAAGAATGTGGTGGATGTCAAATTCAAGAATTAGATTACAAAGAACAACTTAATGTAAAAACTAATGAAGTTAAACAAGTTATAAGCAGAATTGGAAAACTTGATGATGTGGTAATTCATAATGCTTTAGGAATGGAAGAACCTTTTAGATATAGAAATAAGGCTCAATTCCCTATTCAAAAAGTAGATGGAGTACCTGTAATTGGTTTTTATAAAAAGAAGAGCCATGATATTATACCTACAAACCAATGTATTATACAACACGATGTAAATGATAAAATAATTAAAATAATTAAAACTTATATAAGAGCTTATAAAGTTAGTATATATGATGAAAAAACTCATACAGGAGTTTTAAGGCACTTAGTAACAAAGGTAGGTTTTACTACTAAAGAAGTTATGGTAGTATTAGTTGCCAACGGAAGAAAATTGCCATATTTAAATGAATTAGCATCTGTATTGAAAGAAAATATTCCAGGATTTAAAACTTTAGTAGTTAACGTGAATAGAGAAAAAACTAATGTAATATTAGGAAACGAAAATAGAGTAATTTATGGAGATGGAAAGATTAATGATAATATAGGAGATTTAATATTTGAAATATCGCCTTTATCATTCTTCCAAGTTAATCCTGTTCAAACAGAAGTACTATATAATAAAGCATTAGAATATGCTAACTTAGGAGAAAATGATACCGTATTTGATATATACTGTGGAATCGGGACTATTTCATTATTCTTAGCACAAAAAGCTAAAAAGGTGTATGGAATAGAGATTGTAGGAGAAGCAATAAAAGATGCAAAGATAAATGCAAAGATAAATAATTTAGATAATGTAGAATTCTATGTGGGAAAAGCTGAAGAGGTTGTTCCAAAGATGTATAAACAAGGGAAACATGCTAATGTAGTTGTTGTTGACCCACCTAGAAAAGGTTGTGATGAAAAGGTATTAGATACAATTGTATCTATGGAACCAGACAGAGTAGTTTATGTTTCGTGTAACCCATCAACTTTAGCTAGAGACTTAAATTATCTAGACGAAAGAGGATATAAATGCTTAGAGGTACAACCGGTAGATATGTTCCCTCATAGTGTTCATATCGAAAATGTAGCTCTTATAGTTAAGAAAAAATAAAAAGTAGGGAGATTAATTTCCCTACTTTTTATTTTTATATACTAATGTATTATAAATCTATATTCATAGAACCGCCATTTTCAAGAGCGTGTTTATATATGGCTTCAGCAGCACATAAATCAAATAAACCAATTCCAACAGATTTGAAAACAGTAGTAGAATTTAACAAATTATCATTTAATTCATTAAGTTTAAGAACTTTACCTAAAGTTTGAACATCTTCTTTTTTTATTAAATTTTCTTTAACAGGGATCCCTAGATCACCACTTTCTTCTATGGCAAATAAAGTATCAGTATAAATATGATCAGCTGCTTTAATTACAGAACTAGAAAGCTCCCTAGTATGTGGTTGATAAGAACCTATTCCAATTATATGTTTTCCTTTATATAAACCAACTTCATCAGGAATAACAGGATTTGCTGATGTAGTAGCACATATTATTATGTCACTTTTCTCTACAGCATCTTTACTAGAATTACATCTGTGGAAGTTCACATTAGGAAGTAATAGCTGTAACTTTTCTATGAAAGAGTTTACTTTTGACTCTGTTCTACTATATACATACACGTCTTTTATTGGTCTAACTGCACATGTGGCTAACACTTGGAATACTGACTGAACTCCAGATCCAATTATGGCTATAGATGAAGCATCTCTTTTTGCTAAATATTTTGCAGACACGCCACCAACACATCCTGTTCGTAATGCTGTTAAATATGTACCATTTAATAAAGCTAAAGGTTTGCCAGTATTAATGTCATTTAATAAAGTAACACCTTGCGTTACAGCTTCGCCTATTTCACTATTTTTAGGATATACAGTTATTAATTTGGTAGAAAAATAATCTTCTTTAAAACAAGGCATTAATAGAAATGGATTTTCGTCTTCACCTAAGTGGATACGATCTGGTTGGCTAAAGTTGCCAGACTCTTGAATTAATAATGCTTTTTCTATAGAACCTAATACATCCTCCATTGTTATATTTTGCTCCATGTATTTTTCATTGATGATTAACATATATTTTTGTTCCCCCTTAATTTGTACTCTCATTTAATTATAATTGTAAAAAAATCTAAAGTAAATTGATATTTACATTAAAAAGAATATAAGAATGTATTAGAGTAGAGTTATACAATTGAAATGTTGTACACTAATGATATTATTATTGATAAATATGATACACAATATTGTTAATTGTATAAAATTGTACTATAATATATAGTGAATAGTGTGCATGATAGTCAATGGATTAAAAAAATGGGAGGCTAGTAAGCATGGTGGAGATAAAAAAAGATAGTAGTGAAGTTCAAGTTTGTAATAAGTGTGGAGAAGTTAACTATGATAATGTTAATTTCTGTCAAGACTGTGGCGGTATGTTAAAGGATTTTACTCATGTATTTTGTGAAGTTTGTGGGGCAAAAAACTCAATAGTAAATAAAACTTGCAATGAATGCAAAAACATACTTTAAATCATAACAATATATATTAAGCATAGATAAATTAGAAATAAACTCCTTTTATAAAAGGAGTTTATTTTTTACATTGAATTTAGTATATAATATTATTAATAAGTTTACAAACTACAATATAGGGGTAACGTATATATAATACATATGATAAAAAATTAACAATGATGAAATATATACAAAAAATTTAATTATTATATATATATAAAGGGAGGCCAATTATGGATTTTAAAGAGTTAAAAAAAGGTTTTTATTGGGCAGGAGTATTAGATAAGGATTTAAGGGTTTTTGACATTATTATGGAAACAGAGTTCGGTACTACTTATAATTCTTATGTGTTAAAAACAAATGATAAAGTTGTATTATTTGAGACAGCTAAAGCTAAATTTTTCGATTCTTACTTAGAAAGATTAAAGGAAATAGTAGACATAAGTGAGATTGATTATATTATAGTTAATCATACTGAACCGGATCACGCAGGTAGTGTGGAAAAATTAATAGACGTAAATCCAAATATAAAAGTAGTTGGAAGCACAGTAGCAATAAACTTCTTAAAAAATATAGTTAATCATGACTTCTATAGCTTAACTGTCAAGGATAACGACATCTTAAAGGTTGGAGACAAAACCCTAAGATTTATTTCTGTACCACACTTACATTGGCCAGACACTATGTATACTTATATAGAAGAAGACGAAACTTTAATTACGTGTGATTCATTTGGATCTCATTACTGTTTAGACGATGTGGTATTAAGTAAAGTAACTGATAATGAAGGATATATGAAAGCTGCAAAATATTACTTTGATAATATAATAGGTCCATTTAAACCACATATGTTAAAAGCTTTAGACAAAATAAAAGATTTAAAAGTAAATATGATTTGTACAGGACATGGACCTGTAATAGATTGTAGAATTGATGAAATAAAAGAAACTTATAAAAAATGGTGTACAGTTATAAATCCGAATTCAAGAAAAACAGTAATAATACCTTATGTTAGCGCTTATGGATATACAAAAGAATTGGCGGATGAAATAGAAAAAGGGATAAAAGATAGTGGAGATATAGATGTTAGAATTTATGACTTAGTTGAAAGTGATACAGCTAAGGTTTTAGAAGAAATAGGTTTTGCAGATGGATTGTTATTTGGAACACCAACAATTGTTGGTGAAGCATTAAAACCTATTTGGGATCTAACAACTTCAATATTTGCTGGAACTCATGGAGGAAAACTTGCCAGTGCTTTTGGTAGCTACGGCTGGAGTGGAGAAGGAGTTCCTCATATTTTAGAAAGATTAAAACAACTTAAAATGAAAGTGGTAGATGGATTTAGAGTTAAGTTTAAACCAGGTAAAAAAGATTTGAAAGATGCTTATGAATATGGATTTAATTTTGGATGTATATTATTAAACAAAGAAAATAAAAAAGCTAAAAATAAAGTAACAGAAACTCCATTAGTAAAATGTGTAGTTTGTGGAGAAATATTTGATGCTAGCTTAAATATATGCCCAGTATGTGGTGTGGGAAGAGAAAACTTTATACCTGTTAATGTGGAAGAAAGCAATCTTAAGAATAATACAAATGAGATATTCTTAATTCTTGGTAATGGTGCTGCGGGTATAAATGCTGCGAAAGCTATAAGAGAAAGAAACAATACTTGTAATATAGTTATGATATCAAATGAAAATGTATTAAGTTATAATAGGCCAATGCTTACTAAGAGTATGATCGCTAAATTTGATGCCAACCAATTGGCTATTTATAATGAAGAATGGTACAAGGAAAATAATATAACTAACATATTAGATAAAAATGTAATAGATATATATACGGAAGAGAAAATAGTAACTTTAGATGGTGATATGAAACTTAAATACGATAAATGTATTTATGCATTAGGTGCAGAATCATTTATACCATCAATTGCGGGTAATGAGAAAGAAGGAGTAATAGCAATTAGAAGAATATATGATACTGATAAGATAAATGAAGTACTTCCAAATGTTAAAAATGCAGTAGTAATTGGTGGAGGAGTACTAGGATTAGAAGCAGCTTGGGAACTTTGTAAAGCTAAATGCAACGTAACTGTTTTAGAACATGCACCTGCTTTAATGCCTCGTCAATTAGATGAAAAATCAGGAGACTTTTTAGCTAATATAATTAAAGGAACAGGAATAGACTTAAAATTAAATGTTAAAATTGATAGTATTGAAGGCGAAGACAGTGTTACAGGAGTAAAACTTGGTGATGGAGAAACAATACCAGCAGACTTAGTAGTAGTGTCTTGTGGTGTTAGAACTAATACATCATTGGCATCAACTTGTGGAATAAATGTAAATAAAGCAGTAATAGTAAATGAAAAAATGGAAACAAATAAATCAGGTATATATGCATGTGGAGATTGTGCGGAATTTGAAAACATAAATTATGCTATATGGCCACAAGCTGTGGAGATGGGTAAAGTTGCAGGTGCAAATGCAGCTGGAGATTCATTAACATATGAAACAGTTAGTGCGGGACTTACTTTTAATGGAATGGATACTTCTTTATTTGCTGTAGGAGACAATGGAAAAGATCCAAATAAAAAGTACAAAACAGTAGAATTTGCAGATGACCAGAAACAAACTTATGAAAAATACTATTTTATAAATAACCGTTTAAGTGGAGTTATACTAATAGGTGATACTAGTAAATTAGTGGATTTGGCTATAGCAGTAGAAGAAAATAGATTGTTCAGCAAAATATTTAAATAAAAATTATATGCAAAGAGGAAACCTCTAAGTTATAATGACTCAGAGGTTTTTATAATAAAACTTCAAATAAAGTATAAAAGAAGGTTAAGTAATAATTATAATATGTATATAATATAATTATGTTCTATTAAATTTGAAAAATTAAAAAATAATTTATAGAATAAAATAAATAGTATTTAATGAACAAGAGGATAAGTATGTTTGATTTTAAGGGAGCCATATTTGATTTAGATGGAACTTTAATTGATTCTATGGGGGTATGGGAGAAAATAGACAAAGAATTTTTGGAAAAGCGAAACATAGATATTCCATCTGATTACATAGAAAAAATAAATTCCATGAGTTTTGAGAAAGTAGCACAATACACCATAGAAAGGTTTAATTTGAAAGAAAGTGAAGAACAACTTATAAAAGAATGGAATGAAATGGCTATATATGAGTATTCTAATAATATTAAACTAAAGCCAAATGTAAAAGAATATTTAAAGAAACTAAAAGAGGATAATATTAGAATAGCATTATCAACATCATCGCCAAGGATACTTTATGAACCTGTATTAAAGAATAATCATATATATGAGTATTTTGATGCACTGACTTCTTTAGAAGATGTAAAACGTGATAAAAATTATCCAGATATATATTTATTAGCTGCAGAAAAATTAGATTTTAATCCACAAGATTGTGTTGGTTTTGAGGATATTTTAGTAGCAATAAATACCTTGAAAAAAGCTGGTTTTAAAGCTATAGGTGTATATGATAAATATGCAGATTCTGAGATTAAAGAGATAAAAAAAATAAGTGATAAATATATATATGATTTCAAGGAAATAATATAGTAAATTTGTTTTAAGCCTAAAAAATAAGGTATATGTTAATATATACCTTATTTTTTATCTATTTTGCAGCGACTAAAAATAATCTTTCATAATTGAATAAGACAGAACCATTAGGTCTTGGGAAATATACATTCTTAAGTTTAATATAGAAGTTATTTTTAAAGTTTGAAATTATTTCTTCATCTGGAAATGCATCCAAATAAGGGACTAAAGTTGTACTTTCATACCATTTTAAGATATCATCTAAACTATTCATGGCATGAGTATATGTAGTAGACCAAATATAGATGCTTTCTGGATTAAATAATGAAGATAAAATATCATAGTAATACTCTTTAGATTTAGTATTAAATCTTAAGCTTTTATTATCTAGATATTGCTTGTATTTTTTTACATGTTCTAATTCATACAATGCTTGTTGAGCTTTCACTTCATCAACTAAAGGTAATTGTATGGCAAGTACACCTTTATCTTCAAGCGAATTATATAAAGATTTTATTAAATTTTCATGATCAGGAATACGTTGAATAGCAGCATTAGAAAATATGATGTCAAATTTACCTAGGGCAGATAAATCATCAGTTGCATCTTGTAAAATAAATTTAGTATCATCATATAAACTTCTAGCCTTTTCAATCATAGCTTTTGAATTATCAATGCCTATTATCTCTGAATTAGGCCATCTTTTCTTTAGCTCGTGAGTACTATTTCCTGAGCCGCATCCAACATCTAGTATTTTTTTTGGATTTATTACCTCTATTCTTGATATTAAATCTTTAGCAGGTAGTGTTCTTTCTTTTTCAAATTTTAAATAAAGATCTGGATTCCAATCTAACATTTAAAGTCCCCCTTTTTAATGGAATTATTGTAATAATTCTTATAATTAGAAAATAGCATGTTATTGATGGGAATGCAAGAAAAAAATGGATGAATTCAATTTTCATAAAAAGAAAAAAATAATATAGATATATTTAGAATAGAATGATATTCCACATGACAATAATGTAATAAAATCTTAATATTATTAATTTGTAATTATGTTGTATACTTATTAATATAAGAAAATAAAAACTAGGAGATAACTATGGATAATAAAAGAAAGAAAACTTTCCTAAGGTATGTATTTTTACTATGTTTAATGGTGGGAACTATATATCTAGTTTTAAAAAGTTTAGACATAAGCATGTTGTCTAGTGTTATTACTATGGTAAATAAGGAGTATTTATTAATAGGGGGAATAGCAATTTTATTTTATATTTTTCTTGAAGGAATAATATTGCAAATGATAATTAATGAGCAACATAAATTGAAGAGTTCATTTATAGGTTTTAAGCTAGCCATAATGGGGTTTTATTATAATTTAGTAACACCTTTTGCATCTGGTAGCCAACCTATTCAAATATATGTACTAAATAAATATAAAGTTCCATTAAGTAAGGCAACGGGAATAATAACTAATAAAACTATACTTTATCAAGTAGTAATTACAATTTATTGCACTATATTTATTTTTATGAATGCTAATAAATTAAAGTATGATTTAAAAACAGTAATGCCTTTTGTTATGTTTGGATTGGCAGTAAACTTATTTACATTTATAATTGGATTTTTAGCAATTATAAATACAACAAAAATAAAAGAAATAAGCCACAAAGTAGTAAGATATTTATTAAAATTTAAAGTATTTAAGTTTTTACAATCTAAAGAAGATAATATAGATTTATTTATAGAAGAATATACAGAGTCAGTTAAGTTTTTTATGAAAAATAAGAAATTACTTATTACTACTGTAACTTTAACTATAATTCAAATATCATTCTATTTTAGTGTTTCCTATTGGATATATAGAGCATTTAACTTAAACGGACATAGTTTCATTTATCTAATGACTCTTCAAGTATATTTATATATGGCTATATCACCAATACCAACTCCAGGGAATATTGGAGCTAATGAATTAGCTTTCTTTACTATTTTCAATCGAGTATTCCCACAAACATTGCTAGGATATGCTGTATTCTTATATGGTGGGTTTATGTATTATTTAATACTAATACTATGTGGAATTTTCACTATATACTCACATTATAGAATGGATAAAAAAATGGAATCTGTAAAATTAGTTTAAAAACTACGAAAAATAGGAGGCAAAATGTCATTTGAAAAATTAAACCAAAGTTCAATAAGCGATATTCATGATAGAAGTTGCATGATTATAGTTAATTTTAATAAAAAGGAATGTAGTATGATTAAAAACATAGGAAGGCTAGTAGGAATTAAAGATTGTATTTTTGTAGATAGCAAAAATGGAAAAACTATTATAAAAGACATATTAAATGATAATATATTTGATGATAATGAAGAGGTCTGGACAAATAAGGCTGTAATCTTTAATAATATTACTCAATTAAAAATTAATGGATTTTTAGACAGTTTAAAGAAAATGAAAATTACGAGACCTTTAAGCGCAGTTGTGACAGATACAACTATAGACTGGACTTTAAACAAATTAGTTTATAATTTAATCCAAGAAAGACAGGCTTTAAAGTCAGGTCAAACTTTAAATCACTAAAATAGAAATAACATAATCATTTTTAAAATGGACAAGATAATAGTAACAAATAAATATAAATTATGATTTGATTTGTATTTATTTGTTCATATAGATTAATCCTTCAAAGTATTTTTGAAGGATTTTTTATTGTGTAACGAAGGTATTTTTTTGAAATATGTAGAATATATAATAAGTATGTGGAAATTTTTTTAGTTCAATTGAAGGGAGATGAGTTGTTATCAAAGCATTATTTACACTCAAATTTAGTGAAGAAGAATTTAATAGAATAAGGGATTTAGGATATGATGTTATTTTTAATAGTGAAGGTTCAAAATCTACTTTAGATAAAATGACAGATGAAGAGTTAGAATCTATAGATGTATTAGTAACTTATAATTCCTTTGAAAAATTAGATATATCTAAAATGAAAAATTTAAAGTACATACAGCTAGGTAGTACAGGATTTGATCAAGTACCTATAGATAAAGTCATGAATAGAAATATCATTTTATGCAATAATAAAGGTGGCTATAGTATTCCTATTGCAGAATGGATTGTATCAATGATTTTACAAATATATAAAAATACCAAAGAGTTTTATAATAAGCAGTATAAAAGACAATGGATATTTGATTATAGTGTTTCTGAAGTTTATGGAAAGAGAATCGGATTTTTAGGAACAGGAACGATTGCATCGGAGAGTGCTAAACGATTAAAAGCCTTTGGAGTAGAAATATGGGGATGTAATACAGATGGAAGAAGCATAAAGTATTTCGATAAATGTTTTTCAACAGAAGATATGGATGAGGTATTTAAAAATTGTGATATAGTAATAAGCACTATTCCATCTACAAAACAGACATATAAACTTATTAATAAATCAAAGTTTAATCTTATGAAAGAAGGATCATCATTTATTAATGTAGGAAGAGGAAAAATTGTAGATGAAGATGATTTAATAGAATATGCTCATAAATTTAGGTGTATAGCTCTTGATGTTTTTCAAGAAGAACCTTTATGTGAAAATAGTAAACTATGGGATTTAGACAATATAATGATAACGCCTCATAATTCATGGGTATCAGAACAAGACTCATTAAGGAGTTTTAATTTATTTTATAATAATTTGAGAAAAGTTATTTCTAATAAAGAATTAGAAAATAAGGTAGAAATAGAAAAAGGATATTAAAAAATAAAGCATCTATATAGATGCTTTATTTTTTTATAATGATTACATTATTGACACTATTTGGTAATTAAACTACTATTATGGTAACAAAAAGTTACAAATAATTCGGAAAATATTGAGAAATGTGGGGGAGTGTATGAAAAAGTATTTTAGAAGAATATTATGTAGTTTAATAATGGCATGTATTTTAGTAGGGAATTTGGGAATGTCTGTCATAGCAAATGCAATGGAAGGTGCTAGTATTAAAGAAGGAAACTATACTTTGAAAAATGATTATAGTGGAAAATTCTTAAATGTATCTGGTGGAAAAACAGCAAATGGTACAAATATTAATATTTATGAAGGTAATGGGAAAAAGAGTCAAACGTATAGAATATATAAAATTAATTCATCTTATGCTCTAAGCTCAACTTGTACTTCTAGTGAAAAATTAGTTAATGTAAAAGGTGATAAAGTAAAAGCAAATGCTAATGTTATGTTATATGAGAAAAGTGGAAAAGGTCATTCTACTCAAAGATGGATATTTGAGAAGGTTTCAGGTGGATATATACTTAAATCAGTAAATAATACTAAATATGTATTAACATGTACAGATAGTAAAAGTGGTTCAAATGTAAATGTACAAGTATACAAAAAGGGGAATAAAAAGCAAATATGGAAGTTAGAATCTAAAAATTCATCACCTAATACTACTGAAGAATTAAATAGTTCAAACAAAGAAAAGAGTGTTTCAGAAATAAAATTACAAATTACTAAAGCATATAAAAAATGTAGGGAAATCACAGGAAGAAGTGATTTTAAAAAGCAATGTTCACTTTATGTATACAGTCAGTTAAAAGTTTTAGGAATATATCAGACGCCAGATACATATTGGAACGGGAATCAATGGTATTCTAAATTAAAGTCAAACGCAGTGACTGAGACAGGATATACACAGAAGAAATACTCTGGTAAGTCTTGTTTAAGTAAAATAGTAGATGCTAATAATAATGAAAATGTATATGATATAGTTGTATCTTTTCCAAATAGCTATGTAGATGGAAATAATAATGGATCTGGTGGAGCAGGTCATGTCTTATTTATACATGCAATAATATATGGAAAAGTATATTACTCAGATAACTATAGATATTGCGGGATGTCAGAAGGTAGCGTAATAGTTAAAACTGTTTCTGAATTTACAAATTACTTCTCATATCATTATGGTGGACCGATAGGAGCAATACATTTTGATAAATAGAGGTTAATATAATAATGCAAAGAATCATTCCGGTGATTCTTTTTTTTGTGGGGAAAAATGGTTGACGTATGATGATTAATGAATTATCATACTTATATAGTTAATTACTTGAGTGATTAACTATATAAGGAGGTGGAATGTTGAAGTTAATACTTAATGACCATGAACCCATATTTATTCAAATCTCAAAAGCAATAGAAGATGAAATACTTTCTGGATGTGTTGATGAAGATATGCAAATACCTTCTACAACAGAGTTATCAAAGTTATATAAAATAAACCCAGCTACAGTGTTGAAAGGAATAAATATTTTAGTAGATAATAGGGTTTTATATAAAAAGAGAGGGATAGGTATGTTTGTTTCTAAGGGAGCTAAAGAAGTAATTAAGAAGTCTAGAAAAGAAAACTTCAAGAACATATATATTAAAGACTTAATTCAAGAGGCTAGTAAGTTAGATATAGAAAAAGAAGAATTATTAGATATGATTAAGAATTTTAAGGGGTGATAAAATGAGTATTGCTATAGAAGTTAAGAATATAAGTCATAATTTTAAAGATAAAGTAGTTTGTGATAACATATCTATGGACTTTGAAGAGGATAAAATATATGGACTATTAGGAAAGAATGGAGCTGGAAAAAGTACATTAATCAATATAATTACCAATCAATTAATTTGTGATAGTGGAGAAGTAAAGATATTTGGGAAAAATCCTAGAGAAGATGTGTCTGTTTTAGAAGATGTTTGTGTAGTTAGGGAAAAAGAGTTCTTTGATGCAACATATAAAGTAAAAGATATTTTCAAAGCATATTCTTATTTTTATAAGGATTATGATTATAAACTTCAAGATAAACTATGTAGACTATTTGAAATAAATAAAAAATTAGTTTATAAAAAATTGTCTAGAGGAATGAAAACTTTAGTATCAAATATAATTGGGATTTGCTCCAATGCACCAATAACTATTTTTGACGAACCAACCATAGGTTTAGATGCTGTTAACAGACAAGAATTTTATAATGTATTATTGGAATCTTACATGGATAAAAATAGAACTATTATTATTTCAACTCATTTAATAAATGAAGTGGAAGAACTTTTAGAAAAGGTATTAATGATTAAAGATGGAAAGGTAAAAGTAGATGACTATATAGATGAAGTAAGGGATAAATCACATTATATAAGTGGAAAAAGAGAAGATTTAAATAGATTATCTATCTTGCAAGAAATGATCTTAGCTAAATCTTTTGGAAATAATAAAATGTGTGCTTATTATGGAGATATAAATAATGAAGATTTCATCATGATAGAAAATTCGGATATAGAGCTAGATAAAATGAGTTTACAAGATTTATTTATAAATATGAATAAAAAAGAGGAGGCTTTGTATGAGAAATAATCCATATTTTAATTTTATAAAAAAAGATGCTACACAAATGATACTAATACTTTTACTTATAGCAGTTGTTAATCAAGGACTTACAGCCATATCTAATATATATATGGCATTAGAGCCAGGATTTAATAGACAGATAGAGTTGTATAGTCAAGCGAATATCTACAGTATGACATTTTGTTTTATGGCTGGAATTATGTTTATATTAAAGAATTTTTCTGGTGCTATTAGTATAAGAGGGGATAGAAAAAATTTCTTAAAGGCTTTAGCTGTATGGGCAGTTATAATGTCATTATCTATGATTGTATTTTCAACGGCCTTAGAAATTGGTTTAAAAACATTAGTAGAAGTGATTACACATAGAGATGTAGTTTTAATCACTGATTTTCCGTGGGCAGAAGTAGCTGGTATGGAAATGAAAAATCTTGATATAACATTTATTTGGATTATAAAAACTATATTTAGTAGATTTATGAATGGTTTAATGCTATTTTCATTGGGATATATGATAGGTGCTATTGGATATAGGTTAAGAAAAAGAACTAATATTCTAGTATTTATTGTTATACCAGTTGTATTAATAGGATATATAATAAACTCAGCTCTTAGAATGGATAAATTTATAATTGATTTAGGAGTAGTAATTTGTAACATTATAGTTTATTTTGTGGAAAATTCAGTATTAATAATATTGCTTAATATAATTTGTATAGGAATATTCTCATTTGTGGGAAATAAATTATTAATGAAAGCTCCAACAAAAGAATATGCAAATGATTTGATATAATATAGATAATTTCTAGTATATTAACTTGTACAAAGCAAATTTTTATAATAATATATTTAAAAATTTTATTTATTGCTATTTATTATCTAAAACTTCAATATGTAAACTAGTGAACCTAAATAGTATTTATATAATCCATGGATTATAATTTAATTAATACTAATATTTTTAGGGGTGGGGACATGAATGGTGAAATATTAAAGAGACAACTAAGTTTAGATAAAATAAAACTGATAGAAAAATATTCCCTTACTTGCTCAGATGATCTGAGATGGGAATTTAAGCATGATAAATATCATTCTGTTAAGTATTTTTCACATAAATTTGCCCAAAAGGAATCAGCATTAGCATTATTGTTTTATATTAATAGATTGTGTTATGCGAAGATAAAATACTTTGAGAACAACATTGATAAATATGAACCACATAAGTATGTATTTTTAAAAGGTTTTTGTAAATGTGAAATATATGATATGGAGTTTTTAAAACATAAACCTAGTAACAGTATGATTGATATTAGAAATTTAAAAGATATAAAGAATATAGATGAATTTAGGAAATTTTGTGCTGTCTTAGAGAGTTTAGAATAGTAATTGAGGTTATAAAGAAAATATATTAAAAAAATAAAGAATCTGTAACATATGTTACAGATTCTTTTTATTGTTGTATATATAATGTGTATATAAGATAAACATTAAAAATTTGGAGGGATAACAATGGATAATAAAATGTTTTGTTTTCAATGTCAAGAAACAGCAGGGTGTACAGGATGTACTAAGTTTGGAGTATGTGGAAAATCACCAGATCTAGCAAAAATTCAAGACCTATTAATATATACAACAAAAGGATTATCAGAAGTTACAACTAGACTTAGAGGAGAAGGAAAAGAAGTTAGTGGTGAAGTAAATCACTTAGTAACTATAAACCTATTCACTACTATAACTAATGCAAACTTTGATGATGCAATATTCTATGATAGAGTAAAGACTACTTTAGATACTAAGGAAGAATTATTAGCAAAATTAGATAATGCAGAAAACTTAAGTGAAGCTGCTTTATGGACTGCTTCAACTAAAGAAGAAATGGATACAAAAGCTCCAATTGTTGGTGTATTAGCGACAGAAAATGAAGATGTAAGAAGTTTAAGAGAATTAATAATCTATGGAATCAAAGGTTTATCAGCATATATGAAACATGCGAATTCTTTAGGATATGATGATGAAGCTATAAATGCATTTATGCAAGCAACATTAGCTAAAACTTTAGACAATACTCTAAGTGCTGATGATTTAGTAGCTTTAACTTTAGAAACTGGTAAAGTAGGGGTAGATGGAATGGCTCTACTTGACAGCGCAAATACTGGAACTTATGGACACCCAGAAATAACTAAAGTTAATATAGGAGTAAGAAATAATCCAGGTATCCTAGTATCAGGACATGATTTAAAAGATTTAGAATTATTATTACAACAAACGCAAGGTTCTGGTGTTGACGTTTACACTCACTCTGAAATGTTACCAGCTCACTACTACCCAGCATTCAAAAAATATTCTCACTTTGCAGGAAACTACGGAAATGCTTGGTGGAAACAAAAAGAAGAATTTGAATCTTTCAATGGACCAATACTAATGACTACAAACTGTATAGTACCACCAAAAGATAGCTACAAAGATAGAATATTTACTACTGGTGCAGCAGGATTTGTAGGAGTTAAACATATAAAAGGAGAAAGTGAAGATAATAAAGACTTCTCTCAAATAATAGAACTTGCAAAAACTTGTGAACCGCCAACAGAAATAGAAACTGGTGAAATAGTAGGAGGATTTGCTCATAATCAAGTATTTGCTTTAGCTGATGCTGTAGTAGATGCAGTTAAATCTGGAGCAATTAAGAAATTCTTTGTAATGGCAGGATGTGACGGAAGAGTTAAATCAAGAAACTACTATACTGAATTTGCAGAGGCTCTACCAAAAGACACAGTAATATTAACTGCAGGTTGTGCAAAATACAAATACAACAAATTAAATCTTGGAGATATAAACGGAATACCAAGAGTTTTAGATGCAGGTCAATGTAATGACTCTTACTCATTAGCTTTAATAGCTTTAAAACTAAAAGAAGTATTTGAATTACAAGATATAAATGAACTTCCAATAGCTTTCAATATAGCTTGGTATGAGCAAAAAGCTGTAATAGTATTATTGTCATTACTATACTTAGGAGTAAAAAACATACACCTAGGACCAACACTTCCAGCTTTCTTATCACCAAATGTAGCTAAAGTTCTTGTTGAAAACTTTGGAATAGGTGGAATAACTAACGTAGAAGATGATATAAAAATGTTCATGGAACAATAATAATATAAGAAAATATCCTATAGATTTAAATCTATAGGATATTTTTTAGTTTAAATAATGAGGTTTATATTTTTTTCTTTTGGACACACTCTAAATAAGTAAAAGTTTTTAGGGGGTATTTATTATGAAAAGAATATTTTTAGTTGATACGGAGAATGTGAATATTACTGCTCTAAGCAGTGCAAATAAATTAAATGAAGAAGATATAATAATACTATTTGTAACAGAAAGAACAAACGTATTTCAATTTGGAAGAGATAAATTAAAATGCTTAAACACAAAGGCAAATATTTTGAAAATAAATGTTACTACAGGAGTAAAAAATAGCTTGGATTTTCAATTAGTATCTTATCTAGGGTTCATAATAGGACAACATAGATATGAGGCTAACCATTATTATATAGTAAGTAAAGATCGAGGATTTTTGAGTTCTATAAATCTTTTAGAAAACTGCACTGATTATAAAATAGAGCTTATAAATAGTATTTCAGAGTTATTTAAAGAAGATGATGTAGATAATATAATAGATAAGTTTATAGAAAAAGGATTTAGATCAAAAACAGCAATAAAAATGACACTTATATTAGCTGGAGCAAAATCTCTATTAGATGCTCAAGATAGATTTCTAATGGAGTTTGGTGGAAATTTCACTGTACTATATAGATGCATAGATATATTAGAAGACTACTATAATGAAAAATCTAATATTAATGAAACTGCATAAACTATTAATAAATTATTAGGAGATAAAAAATGAATGCTAAAGACGAATTATTAAAATCACTTTTTCCGCAGATTATTAATCATTTTGCAAGTTTAAAAAATATATCATTACAAGAAAGTACAGATATATTCTTTAAATCTACTACTTATGTGAAGCTTTGTGGTGACAATGATTTTTACTCAAAAGGAATCGATTACATAGTAAATGAATTGGAAAATGAATATTTAACTTTTAGTTAAAACAAGAGTTAGCTAGTGTAGATAAAACTACACTAGCTTTTTACTGTGCAATTAGTAAAGTCAGGTCTATTTACTCGGCTAAAATATTTTCTATTTCCTCTAAGTCTAAAATCTTAATATGACTTCGTGAATAATCAATAAGCCCCATATCTTTCATATTAATCAACTCACGAGAAAGAGAAGGTCTAGTTATACCTAAAGATTCAGCAATCTTTTCTTTAGTCATTTTCAGCTTAATATTTTCGCTATTTTGTAGCTTGTATTCAGTAATTAAGAAGTTACAAATTTTTTGTTTAATACTATTAAATGTTAAGTTAGTAATAGAATTATTTAAAACAAAAATCTTGTTACTTAAATCATTTAAAAACATTTCTAAAAAGTCACTGTGAGAAGTACAAAATCTTATAAAATTATTCTTGTTTATGAACATTATTTTAGAATAAGTAGAAGACATAACTGTTGCTGGATATAAATTAATATCAGAAAAGGCAATAACTTCTCCAAAAATATGACCTTTACCAAATGATGATACGTGTATCACCTTAGTTCCTAATATTCTTTTTATATCAATACTTCCATCTAAAATTAAACCTATAGAAGAGCAAGTATCTCCTTCCATGGCGATTATATGATTTTTTGCATAGTTTTTTATTGTATAGTTAGCATCTTTAAAAAGATCTAAAATATATTCTTCGCTTTTATCTCTAAACATTTTAACTCCTTAAAATAATAAATTTCTTACTATTGATTTTATCATAAAAATGTAAATTTTATGTAGATGTAACATATGTTACAGAATGAAAGTGAATATTAAGGTATTATAGGTACAAATAATACAAAAGATAAGAAATAAAAAAGATAAAGGAGATGTGTTTATGAGTTTATTTTTAGGAAAAATACATTACTGGTTATTCAATAAAATTTTATGGTTTGAGAAACTAGAAAATGAAATAATAAATTTAGCAAAAGAAGAAGGATTTGAGGTTGAGAAATTAAGTGCTGAAATCCAAAATAAGTATGGAGAAAAACTACCGAATAAACCATTAGAAGAGTTAATAGACACAAGTAACATTCATGGGTGGTTACAAAATCAAATTCACTGTGCTGAAAGAAGAATGGCAGCTTGGACAAAATTATTAATAGAAGCTGATGAAAAAAATTATTCTAAATTAGAAGAAGTTTACAAATCACAGGGAATAGTAGCAGCTAATGAAATAAAATCAGAAGGGAAGTTGCCATCTACACCAGAAGAATTATTTAACTGTATAAACGACTATATTTTAGATGGAATGCCTTGTGATAGGGTGAATGAAGTTATATTGAAAGATGAAGATAAAATAGAATGGGTACAAAGAATTTGTGTTCATAAAGATATATGGAAAGAGGTAGGATGTAAAGTAGATTATTTTTATGATCTAAGAAATGCTTGGATAAAATATTTTGTAAATGAACTAAATAATGATTATGAATATGATTTACAAGATGGAAATACAAAAACAATAAAAAGGAGATAAATAAATGAGCGGAATTGAGTTATTAATAGAAGAACACAAATATGTAAAAAGAATGCTTCTAGTAATAAGAAAATCATGTTTTAAATTAGTAGAAGATGGAGAAATTAATTATGACGATTTTAAAAGCATGATAAATTTTGTGAAAAATTTTGCAGATAATCATCATCATAAAAAGGAAGAAATATTTTTGTTTAATAAAATGGTAGAAAACTTAGGAGAAACGGGTAAAAATATAATTACCCACGGTATGCTAGTAGAACATGACTTAGGCAGAAATTATATAAGAAATTTAGAATTAGCTTTAAAGCAATTAGAAGGTGGAAATAAAGAAGCAAAATTAGATGTTGTAGCAAATGCTATTTCTTATACAACTTTATTAGAAAATCATATTCATAAAGAAGATAACGTAATATTTACTTATGCGATGAGAACATTAGATGAAAAATTACTAAAATCAATAGATAAAGAATGTTTTGAATATGAAGAAAAAAATTCTATCACTCGAGAAGAAAATATTGGTATACTTAATAATCTAGAAGAAAAATATATAAAATAAAAAATTTAAAATAATAAGGAGATTAAAACTATGATAACTAAAAATAATACAATTGGTGAAATAATACAAATGAATCCAGCAGCAGCTGAAATACTAATGAGATTTGGAATGGGATGCATCGGTTGTCCTTCAGCTCAGGTTGAAACTTTAGAACAAGCTTCTGAAGTACATGGAATAAATTTAGAAGAATTATTAGCTGCATTAAATGCATAGTAACAATATTAAACTCTTAGGAAAAATCCTAAGAGTTTTTAGTGTTTTAGAAAATATCTACTTTTATAATTATAAAAGTAGATATTTTTTTATTTTTCTACTAATATATTTTTTTTGTGGATTATTTTGTTAAAAAAATATAATAAAATACTTTAAAAATATTATATTATTACAAAAAACAACAAAAAAATAATGTATGAAAAATAGTTAAAATAAATAAGGTAATATTAATTTTTTGCAAACTATAATGTCAGTAAAATAAGAAATTTAACAATTTTACGAAGTTTATCATATGTGTTTTAAAGAAAATTTGGCGGGTAACTAAATACCATGAACATAATAAATATAAAATGTTCTTGATGTAATGAAATAAAAAATAAATAATTAGGAGATGATTAGAATGAATGATGCACAAGCATCTCAAAAACATTCACTAACATTGTTTGCATTCTTTGCAATGACTGCATCAATGGTTATGACTGTTTATGAATATCCTACATTCGCAACATCAGGATTTCATTTGGTATTCTTCCTTTTGCTTGGAGGTATATTATGGTTTCTACCAGTTGCTTTATGTGCAGCAGAAATGGCGACAGTTGACGGTTGGCAAGAGGGAGGTATTTTCGATTGGGTTGGAAACACATTAGGTGAAAAATTTGGGTTTGCAGCAATATTCTTTCAATGGTTTCAAATAACAGTTGGATTTGTAACCATGATTTATTTTATTTTAGGTTGCATTTCATATATATTTAATTGGGATGCACTAAATAATGTTCCACTAATTAAGTTTATTGGTGTATTGGTGATTTTCTGGGCCCTAACTTTTTCACAATTAGGTGGTACTAAAAATACAGCTAAAATAGCAAAGGCTGGATTTATATTTGGTATCTTAATACCAGCGATAATATTATTTGGATTATCAATTACATATTTACTTCAAGGTAATCCTGTAAATGTAAAAATAGGAGCACAATACTTCATACCTGATTTTTCTAAGGTAAATACATTAGTTGTATTTGTTTCATTTATACTTGCATATATGGGAGTTGAAGCTTCAGCTTCTCATGTAAATGAATTGCAAGATGCTAAGAAAAATTATCCATTAGCTATGATTACACTAGTTATTCTTGCAATACTTCTAAATACTATTGGTGGATTAACAGTTGCAGCTGTAGTTCCACAAAGTCAATTAAGTTTAAGTTCAGGCGTTGTTGAAACATTTGAAGCATTAGTACTACACTTTATGCCTCATGGAACATGGATTGTAAAAATAATTGCTATATTATTAGCATTAGGTGTGATGGGTGAAGTTAGTGCATGGGTTGTAGGACCTTCTAAAAGTATGTATGCTGCAGCACAACAAGGCATCTTACCTAAACAATTAACAAAAACTAATGAACATAATGTTCCTATTAATTTGGTTTTCGTACAAGGAGTAGTAGTTACAATATGGGCTGCCGTTCTTACATTTGGTGGGGGAGGAAATAACGTATCATTCCTTACAGCTATATCACTAACAGTTGTAATATATTTAGTTGGATACTTATTATTCTTCATAGGATATTTTGCATTAATCCTTAAAAAAACTGATTTAAAACGTGCTTATCACGTTCCAGGAGGAAAACCATTTAAATTAGTAATTGCAGCATGTGGTTTATTAACATCAATATTTGCATTAGTTATCTCATTTGTGCCACCAGCTCAATTAACTGGCAAAAGTGCTCATGAATACTTAACTATATTAATAATAAGTTTTATTATTACAGTTTTAATACCATTTGTAATATATCAATTTACATCTAAAAAAAGAGATGTAAAAACAATAAATTAGGCAACATGTTTTAAATATATATATTAATTATTTAAACAGAGGAGGTTTTAAACATGTTATTTGGAAGAAATGATAAATTAGGAGATAGTTATGAAACACCGGTATTTGGATCAACAGAATCTGGCTCTAGTATACCAAAGGATATATTAGGGAAAAATTCTATTGCCCCAAAAACGGCGTATAGATTAATCAAAGATGAGTTAATGAATGAAGGGAATGCGAGACTTAATTTAGCAACATTCTGTCAAACATATATGGAAGATGAAGCAACTAAACTTATGGCAGAAACTTTAGAAAAAAATGCTATAGATAAATCAGAATATCCACAAACAACAGAAATGGAAAACAGATGTGTAAATATGATAGCTAAATTATGGAATGCTCCAAAAGATATGAATTATCTAGGAACATCAACAGTTGGATCATCAGAAGCATGTATGCTTGGTGGTATGGCTATGAAATTTAGATGGAGAAACAGAGCTGAAAAATTAGGAATAGACATAACTAAGAGAAAACCAAACTTAGTAATATCATCAGGATATCAAGTTTGTTGGGAAAAATTCTGCGTATACTGGGATATAGAAATGCGTTTAGTACCAATGGATGAAGAACATATGAGTTTAAATATAGATAAAGTATTAGACTATGTAGATGAATACACAATAGGTGTTGTAGCCTTACAAGGTATAACTTACACAGGAAAATTTGATGACATAAAAAAATTAGATGCATTACTAGAAAAATATAATAAAACAGCAAAAATAAGTGTTCCAATACATGTTGATGGTGCATCAGGAGGACTATTTACTCCATTCATAGATCCAGATATGGAATGGGATTTTAGATTGAAAAATGTAGTATCAATTAGTACATCAGGGCATAAATATGGATTAGTTTATCCAGGTATAGGTTGGGTAATTTGGAAAGATGAAGAGTACTTACCAAAAGAACTAATATTTGAAGTAAGTTACTTAGGTGGAACAATGCCAACAATGGCAATAAACTTCTCAAGATCAGCAAGTCAAGTTATAGGACAATATTATAACTTCTTACGCCTTGGATTTGAGGGATATAGAGAAATACATCAACGTACGAAAGATGTTGCTATGTATTTATCAGATGAAATAGAAAAAATAGGTTTATTTAAAATTTATGACAATGGTGAAAACTTACCAATTGTATGTTATAGATTAGTTGATGATGCTAACGTAGAATGGACACTATATGATTTAGCAGACAGATTAGCAATGAAAGGATGGCAAATACCTGCTTATCCATTACCAGAAAACTTACAAGATATTATAATACAACGTATAGTATGTAGAGCTGATTTAAGTCATGACATGGCTGAATTATTCATAAGAGATCTTAAAACAGCTATAAAAGACTTAAATAATGCAAATGTATTAGTTCATGGTAAAGAAACAGATAAAAAAACATACGGATTTACACATTAGGAGAAAACTAAAAGCAGCTGGTACCATAAAATTTGGTACTAGTTGTTTTTTTAATATAATGATTTATATTTTATTTCAAGAATTAATGATACTTAATTTCATATAACAACTATCAATATTTAAATGAATTTTCCAAATCATAATTATAATTTTACAGACTAAATATTTTCTATGCAGATTTATATTAATTTTATACAAAATAATTGTTTTCACAGGCTTTAAATTAACAAAATGTACTTATAAATAATAAAAAAGGATTATTAAATATAGAAAATAAATTTTTATTTTAGACTATTTAAAGTAGGAATATATAATCATTTTTACAAATTAGCTTTTGTAATATAATAATTATTATATATTTATAATTAAAATTTGAAATGATATACTAAAAAATAGAAGTATAGAAAATACTAAAAAGAGATACTTAAATAAGGAGATTATATTATGGATGTAGAAAGAAGAATATCTGAACTTATTGATTTAATAAATTACCACAATGAAAAATATTATAACGAAGATACACCAGAGATAGAGGATTTTGAATATGATAATTTAATGAAAGAATTAATTAAGTTAGAAGAGGAAAATCCAATGCTAAAGAGGGTTGATTCTCCATCAAATAGAGTAGGAGGGAAAGCTCTAGATAAATTTGATCAAATAGTACATAAATATCCTATGTTAAGCTTATCAAATGCATACTCAGCACAAGACTTAAGGGACTTTGACAGAAGAGTTAGAGAAGCTGTGTCAGGAAACGTAGAATATGTTATAGAGTTTAAAATAGATGGATTATCAGTAAGTCTTACTTATGAAAATGGAGAGTTTGTAAAGGGTGCTACTAGAGGCGATGGTATAGTAGGAGAAGATATAACTAAAAATTTAATGACAGTAAAATCGATACCTTTAAAAGTAGATTACAAAGATGAATTAATAGTAAGAGGAGAGGTTTATATTTCAAAAGGTAATTTTGAAAAAATAAATAAACAACAAGAGGAATCTGATCAACCTTTATATGCTAATCCAAGAAACTTAGCTGCTGGTTCTCTAAGACAATTAGATCCTAAATTAACAGCTAAAAGACCTCTTGATATATTTATATTCAATCTAGAACATTTAGCTAATGATGATTGTAAAACTCATAGTGGTTCTCTTGAGTTACTAGACAAATTAGGATTCTCTGTAAGTCCAGACTTTAAAGTATTTCATAATATTGAAGATATCATAAAATATATAGAATACTGGACAGAGCATAGAGAAGAACTAAAGTATGGAATAGATGGAATGGTTATTAAAGTTAATAACTTTGAACAAAGAGAACAAATGGGATTCACAGCGAAAAGCCCAAGATGGGCAATTGCTTATAAATTTCCAGCAGAAAGAAAGACAACAAAGTTATTGGATATAATTATAGAAGTTGGAAGAACAGGAAATATAACACCAACAGCTGTTTTAGAACCAGTTAGATTAGCAGGAACGACAGTAAGTAGAGCAACACTTCATAACGAAGACAATATAAAAGAAAAAGATATAAGAATCGGTGACATGGTTGTGGTTCAAAAAGCTGGAGATATAATACCTCAAGTCGTGGAAGTTGATAAAAAAGCTAGAACAGGCGAAGAAGTAGTTTTTGAAATGCCTCATAAATGTCCCGTTTGCGGAGAGCCAACTGTAAGATTAGATGGAGAAGCAGCAGTAAAATGCATAAATATGTCTTGTCCTGCTCAAATTAGAAGAGGTATTATTCACTTTGTCTCTAGAGATGCTATGAATATAGACGGCCTAGGTGAGTCAATAATAACATTACTATTAGAACAAAATCTTATAAAAGATGTTTCTGATTTATATTATCTTAAAAAAGAAGACGTAGTAAATTTAGAAAGAATGGGACAAAAATCAGCAACAAACCTTATAAATGCTCTAGAAAAGTCTAAGACAAATGACTTATACAGATTAATAAATGGACTAGGAATAAAACATATAGGTGTTAAAGGTGCAAAAATTATTGCCAATGAATTTAAAGACTTAGATGTAATAATGAATTTAAATTCAAATCAACTTGTTAATTTAGAAGAGTTTGGTGAAACTATGGCAGATAGTGTAGTTGAATTCTTCAAAGAAGAAAAAAATATTTCTGTAATAGAAAAATTAAAAAATGCAGGTGTAAATACTAAAATAATTGACAATGATAATGAAGATATTATAAAAGTATTCGATAAAATGAAAATTGGATTAACAGGAACGCTACCAACTCTTAAGAGAAACGATGCAAAAGACATAATAGAAAAGTTAGGTGGAAAATCAACTTCAAGTGTTAGCAAGTCAACATCCTTTGTACTTGCAGGAGAAGAAGCTGGTTCAAAACTTACAAAAGCAAATGAACTAGGAGTTAAGGTAATAGATGAAGAATTCTTCCTTAATTTATCTAAATTATCCTCTAAGGAAGAAGTTTTGGAAAGATTAAAATAATCAATAAAGAATACAAGTGGTGTTTGGATAAATGAACTATTATTTTGTAGTAAATTAAATTGAATAGTGCTAAAATTATAACTATGAATAGATTAGAATAAGTATTGAAATAATAGACATTTTCAAAAACAACTATAAGATTCTAATGAAATTTGCTAAGCGAATTTTGCAAGAAAGGAAAAACAATGATTAGAATTGATGGGAGAAAATTTGATCAAATTAGAGATGTAAAAATTACAAGAAACTTCACAAAGTATGCAGAAGGTTCTGTTTTAATAGAAATGGGAGAAACAAAAGTTTTATGCACAGCTTCAATAGAAGAAAAAGTGCCTCCTTTTTTAAGAAATACTGGAACAGGTTGGATAAATGCAGAATATTCAATGTTGCCGAGATCAACTCAACAAAGAAAAGTTAGAGATTCTTCAAAAGGTAAAATTGATGGAAGAAGTCAAGAAATACAAAGATTAATAGGTAGAGCAATAAGATCTGTTGTAGATTTAAATAAACTTGGCGAAAGAACTATTTGGGTTGACTGTGATGTTATTCAAGCTGACGGAGGGACTAGAACTGCTTCTATAACAGGAGCATTTGTAGCTGTTGCTGAGGCAATTTACAAATTATATAGTGATGGCTTAATCAAAAAAATGCCTATACAAAACTTTGTATCTGCTATAAGTGTTGGTATAGTTAATGATGAGTGTTTACTTGATATATGCTATGCAGAAGATTCAAATGCACAAGTAGATATGAATATAATAATGACTGACAGATGTGAGTTTGTAGAAGTTCAAGGCACTGGAGAAGAAAGACCTTTTTCTAGAAAAGATTTAAATAAATTGTTAGAACTAGGAGAAAAAGGGAATAAAGAACTTATAAGAATACAAAGAGCTGCATTAGGAAAAATTGCTGATGAAATATTAGGCATGGATTATGGTAATGATATAGTTATTTCTACAGGAAATGCACACAAACTAGAAGAAATAGGTGCAATACTAAAAGATTTAGATTATAATATACATTCTCTTAAAGATGTGAATTTAGATAATTTAGATATCGAAGAAAATGGAAAAACATTTGAACATAATGCACTAATAAAAGCAAGAACTGTGGCTAAACTTACTAATATGATAACAATAGCGGATGATTCAGGATTAGAAGTAGATGCCATAGGTAAAAAGCCAGGAATTTACTCAGCTAGATATGCTGGAGAAAATGCTACAGACGAAGAAAATAGAGAAAAATTATTAAAAGCTTTAAAAAATACTCCAATAAGTCATAGAACTGGAAGATTTGTTTGCTGTATAGCAGTAGTTTTTCCAGATGGTAAAGAATTTGTAGTTAGAGGAACTTGTGAAGGAACTATAGCTTTCCAAGAAAAAGGTAAAAATGGATTTGGATATGATAGTTTATTCGTAGTTGATAATTATAATAAAACTTTTGCAGAATTACCATCAGCTGTTAAAAATGGTATAAGTCATAGAGCTAAAGCTTTAGAACTTATGAAGGAAGAACTTTCAAGAAGAGTTATAAGATAATAAAGGATAAAATATATGAAAATAGGAATAATTAGTGATACTCATGGAGATATGAGAACTATAGATAAAGCAATTCCATATTTAAATAAATGCGATTTGATTATTCATGCTGGTGATTATATTGATGATGCAGAATACATATATTATTCAACAGATGTGAAAGTTAAATGTGTAAAAGGAAATTGTGACTCATATAATATGGATGGACATTATGAATTAAAATTTTCAGTTAACAATAAAAATTTCTTTGTATGTCATGGCCACCATCATGATGTAAAAATGGGTATTAACTCATTATATAGATTTGCAAAAGATAACAATATTGACTTTGTAGTATTTGGACACACTCATATTCCAATATATGAGACAATAGACAATATTACTTTTATAAACCCAGGTAGTCTTACATATCCAAGAGGTGGCAGTGATAGAGCTTTTGGAATATTAACATTAAATGATAATATTTCATATGAAGAAATAAAAATATAAACAAGAAGTGTTGAAATTAAGGGAACACTTGTAAATAAAAAACCTTGTATGATATAATTAAAGAGTTACCTATAAATTAGAATTATAATTTATAGAAATCATTACATAAGATATTTAGGAGGATAAAGTTAATGAAAGTAGAATTAATTAAAACAGAAGGCAATAAAGTAAGTTTTAAATTAACTGTAGATAACGATAAATTTGAATCAGCAATAGTTAAGGCTTACAATAAGAATAAAGGGAAATATAATATACCAGGATTCAGAAAAGGTAAAGCACCTAGAAAAATAATAGAAACTAACTACGGAAAAGGTGTATTCTATTCTGATGCAATAGACATACTATTCCCAGAGGTATATCCATCTGCTATAGATGAATTAAAAATAGATCCAATCGATGCTCCATCAATAGATATAGAAGAAATAAGCAAAGATAACGGATTAGTTATATTAGTTGATGTAGAAGTTAAGCCATCTTTTGAATTAGGTGAGTACAAAGGTGTTGAAGTAGAAAAAGTTGAAGAAACTGTAAACGAAGATGCTGTTACTGCTAAATTAGAAGAAATGAGAGAAAAAGGATCAAGATTAGTATCTGTTGAAAGAGAAATAGCTAATGGAGATACTGCTAACATAGATTTCGAAGGATTTGACGGAGAAGTTGCTTTCGAAGGTGGAAAAGGTGAAAACTATGACTTAGTTATAGGTTCAGCATCATTCATACCAGGATTTGAAGAGCAATTAGTTGGTAAAAAAGTTGGAGAAGAATTAGAAGTTAATGTTACTTTCCCAGAAGAATACCATGCTGAAAACTTAGCTGGAAAACCAGTTGTTTTCAAAGTTAAAGTAAATGATGTTAAAGTAAAAGAATTACCAGAACTAAACGATGAATTTGCTGCTGATACTACTGAGTTCAACACGTTAGAAGAATTAACAGCTGATGTTAAAGCTAAAGTTGAAGCAGAAGCTGCAGAAGCTGCTAAAAACGAATTAAGAAACAGAGTTATAGAAAAAGTTGTAGCTAATACAGAAGTAGAAGTTCCAGAAGCTATGGTTAAAAATGAAATAGAGAACCAAATGATGGAGCTTAACTACCAATTACAATACCAAGGATTTGGAATGGAGCAATTCTTACAAATGACTGGTAAAACTATGGAAGAATTCAAAGCTGAATTTACTGCTAACAGAAGAGATGAAGCTGTAAGAAACGTTAAAACTTCATTAGTTATAGAAGCGATAGCTAAAGCTGAAGATGTTCAAGTTAGTGAAGAAGAAGTTGATGCAGAAGTACAAAAAATGGCTGAAGCTTATAATATGACTGTTGAGCAAGTTAAAGAAGCTTTAAGACCAACTGACTTAAAAGACATGGAAGGTCAATTAAAAATAAGAAAAACTATAGATTTATTAGTTGATAGTGCTAAAATAGCTTAATTCTTTACAGTAGTCCCCTCGGACTACTGTAAATTATATATTAAACATTAAGAGGGGGTATGATTTATGGCATTAGTACCTACAGTAGTAGAACAAACAGGAAGAGGAGAAAGAGCCTATGATATATATTCTAGATTATTAAAAGATAGAATAATATTTTTAGGTGATGAAGTAAATGATGTAACTGCTGGACTTGTAGTGGCTCAACTACTTTTCTTAGAAGCTGAAGATCCAGATAAAGACATACATTTATATATAAATTCCCCAGGTGGAAGCGTTACAGCAGGTATGGCTATATATGATACTATGCAATATATTAAACCTGATGTAAGCACAATATGTATAGGTATGGCAGCATCTATGGGTGCATTTTTATTAAACGCTGGAGCAAAAGGAAAAAGGTATGCTCTTCCAAACAGTACAATAATGATACATCAACCATTAGGTGGTGCAAAAGGTCAAGCAACAGATATAGAGATTCATGCTAAATGGATTTTACAAATAAAAGAAAGATTAAATCAAATTCTTTCTGAGAGAACAGGTCAACCATTGGAGAGAGTGAAGGCTGACACTGAACGTGACAACTTTATGAGTGCAATGGAAGCCAAGGAATATGGGTTAGTTGACGAAGTCATAGAAAAGGCCCATAGTTAGGAAAGAGGTGCTTGTTATGTCAAAATACGAAGAAAAAAGACAACTGAAATGTTCATTCTGCGGGAAAACACAAGATCAAGTAAGAAGATTAATTGCAGGTCCTAACGTTTATATATGTGATGAATGCGTAGAACTTTGCGATGAAATCATTCAAGAAGAAATTGAAGAGACAATGGAAGAGGATACTACATCTCTACCAAAACCTAAAGAAATGATGGATATTCTTAATGACTATGTAATTGGTCAAGAAAGAGCTAAAAAAATATTATCAGTTGCGGTTTATAACCACTATAAAAGAATATATAGTAAAAAATCTACAACTAAAGATATAGAAATACAAAAGAGTAACATCCTTTTACTTGGACCAACAGGTTCTGGAAAGACACTACTTGCTCAAACTTTAGCTAGAACACTAAATGTTCCCTTTGCAATGGCAGATGCTACTTCTTTAACAGAAGCAGGATATGTAGGTGAAGACGTTGAAAATATACTATTAAAACTTATCCAAGCAGCTGATTTTGACATAGAAAAAGCAGAAAGAGGAATAATCTACATTGATGAAATAGATAAAATTGCTAGAAAGTCTGAAAACCCATCTATTACAAGAGATGTAAGTGGTGAAGGCGTTCAGCAAGCTCTTTTAAAAATTCTAGAAGGAACTGTAGCTAATGTTCCGCCACAAGGAGGAAGAAAACATCCTCATCAAGAATTCCTAAAAATAGATACTACTAATGTATTATTTATTTTAGGTGGTGCCTTTGATGGTATAGAAAAAATAATTCAAAGACGTGGAACAGAAAAAACAGTAGGGTTTGGTGCTAAAATTGAAAGTAAGAAAGATACAGATTTAGGAAAAATATATGCAAAAGTTCTTCCTGAAGACTTACTTAAATTTGGTATAATACCTGAATTTATAGGTAGAATACCTGTAGTTGCTACATTAGAGCTACTAGATGAAGATGCTTTAATGAGAATTCTACAAGAACCTAAAAATGCTCTAGTTAAACAATATAAAAAATTATTTGAAATAGACAATGTTGATTTAGAATTCGATGAAGATGCTTTAAGAGCTATAGCAAGAAAAGCTATAGATAGAAGTACTGGAGCTAGAGGTCTTAGAAGTATAGTTGAGAGTGTTATGATGGAAACTATGTATGAAATTCCATCAAGAGAAGACATCAAGAAAGTAATAGTTACGAAAGAATCTGTTGCTGATGAAACACAACCAATTATGGTTCTTAAAGATAAAGAAGAAAGTGCATAATTAATATAAAAAGGAGCTTATATATTAATAAGCTCCTTTTAATTTCCAGCTACTTAATGAAAGTGTTTTAATAACATGTAACTTAAGTAAGAAGATTATTAAATTTAGTTTTATTATGCTAAATTAATACGTACTTTATATGTATCTTTAATTATGAACAAAATAAATATTTATAAATGAATTATTATTTTATTAATATAGCATAATAAAATTAACCTAAATTATGCATATTGCTATGTTGATTTGTGTTGAAAATTAGCATACATAAATATATAATATAAAAAGCAAAGAAAATAGCACTTTAAGGAGTGATAATGATGGAACAAAATTATACTAAAATTGACCATGAGTTACCATTGATACCTTTAAGAGGATTAGCAATATTTCCATATATGATATTAAACTTTGATATAGGTAGAGAAATGTCATTAAAAGCATTAGATCAAGCTATGTTAGAAGATGAATTAGTATTTTTAACTTCACAAATAGAAGCGGAAATAGATGATCCTACAACAGAAGACTTTTATCATGTTGGAACTATTTGTAAAGTTAAACAAGTTATCAAATTACCAGGAGATACAGTTCGTGTTTTAGTAGAAGGAGTATCTAGAGGTAAAGTTAAAGAAATAGACGAAGAAGATGGATATTTCAAAGCCATAGTAGAAGAAATAATATATGATCAAGAAAATGCAGAGATAGATATAGAAGTAGAGGCATTTGTAAGAAATGTATTTGATGCATTTGAAGAATATATAAATATAGGAAATAGAGTTTCCCCAGAAATATTAGTATCTCTTGGAGAAATAGAAAATGTTGATAGATTTATAGATACTATTGCATCTAATATTTATTTAAAATCAGAGCAAAAACAAGAGATTCTTGAAGAGTTTGATATAGTTAAAAGACTAGAGTTATTATATAAAATTCTATTAGAAGAAATAGACATCCTAAAAATAGAAAAGAAAATAACCCTAAGAGTTAAGAAACAAATGAATAAGGTTCAAAAAGAATATTACCTTAGAGAACAATTAAAAGCTATACAAAAAGAATTAGGAGAAGATGAAGACTTAACTTCTGAAGTTGAAGAATATAAAGAAAAGCTTAAGAAGATTAAAGCGCCTAAGGAAACAAAGGAAAAGATAGAAAAAGAAATTAATAAATTTTCCAGAACATCTCCTCAGTCTCCAGATTCATCAGTAAGTAGAACATATTTAGATGCTATATTCTCACTACCTTGGAACAAAGAAACAAGAGATAAACTTGATTTAAAGAATGCTAGAGAGATTTTAGATGAACAACATTATGGATTAGAAAAAGTTAAGGATAGAATATTAGAATATTTAGCTATAAGAAAATTATCTAAATCGCTAAAAGGACCAATAGTTTGTTTAGTTGGACCTCCAGGTGTTGGTAAAACTTCTATAGCAAAATCTATAGCAGAAGCTTTAGGAAAAAAATTCGTAAGAATATCTTTAGGTGGAGTAAGAGATGAAGCTGAGATAAGAGGACATAGAAGAACTTATGTAGGCTCTATACCAGGTAGAATAATTAATGGTATAAAAGAAGCTCAAACTAAGAATCCAGTGTTCTTATTAGATGAAATAGATAAAATGGCAGCAGATTATAAAGGTGACCCATCTTCAGCAATGCTTGAAGTTTTAGATCCAGAACAAAATAAAACATTTGTTGACCATTACTTAGAAGTACCTTTTGATTTATCAAAAATACTATTTGTAACTACAGCAAATAGTTTAAGTACAATACCAGGTCCATTACTTGATAGAATGGAAATAATAGAAGTATCAGGTTATATTGAAGAAGAAAAACTTAATATAGCACAGAAATACTTACTTCCAAAACAAATTAAAGAAAATGGATTAAAAGAAGGATTTGTAACAATAGAAGAACCAGCAATGAGGGATATAATCAATTACTATACAAGAGAAGCAGGAGTTAGAACTTTAGAGCGAACTATAGGTAAGGTTTGTAGAAAAGTTGCTAAAAAATTTGTTGAAGATCCATCACTAGAAAGTGTTTTAGTAACATCTAAAGATTTAGAAGAATACTTAGGTAGAGATAAATATCTATACGATTTAGCAGGAACAAAACCTGAAATAGGTATAGTAACAGGTCTTGCATGGACTTCAGTCGGTGGAGTTACACTTCCTGTAGAAGTAAATGTATTAAAAGGAAAAGGACAAGTTGTATTAACAGGATCACTTGGTGATGTAATGAAGGAATCAGCTAGAACAGGTATATCTTATATAAGATCTATAGCAGATAAATTTGATATAGATCAAGATTTCTACAAAACAGAAGATATTCATATACATTGTCCAGAAGGAGCAACTCCAAAAGATGGACCATCTGCAGGTATAACAATGGCTACTGCAGTAATTTCTGCATTAACTAAAATTCCTGTTAGATGTGATGTAGCTATGACTGGTGAAATAACTCTTAGAGGTAGAGTAATGGTTGTAGGTGGAGTTAAAGAAAAGGTACTTGCAGCACATAGAGCTGGAATAAAAAAGGTTTTAATACCAAGAGAATGTGATGCTCAATTAGATGAAGTACCTGAAAATGTAAAAGAAAAACTAGAAATTGTTCTTGTTGATCATATGGATCAAGTTTTAGAACATGCTTTAGTAAAAGACGGTGATAAAAATGAAAATTAGAAGTTCAGAAATAGTAGTAAGTGCAATAAAGAAAGATCAATATCCTGCAGAAGGACTGCCAGAGATAGCTTTAGTTGGAAGATCAAACGTGGGAAAATCTTCAGCTACAAATGCTTTATTAAATAGAAGAAATTTTGCAAGAACAAGTCAAACTCCTGGGAAAACAAGAACTATAAACTTTTATAAAATAAATGATGAGTTTTATTTCGTTGACCTTCCTGGTTATGGTTATGCTAAGGTATCAAAATCAGAAAAGGATAAATGGGGAGTTATCATGGAAAGATATCTACAAGATAGACAAGAATTATGTGCTATTTTCTTACTTGTAGATATAAGACATGAACCTACAAACGAGGATGTTATGATGTATGAATGGATAAAACACTTTGGATACAACTGTGTTGTTATAGCAACAAAAGCAGATAAAATATCTAGAGGTCAATATCAAAAACATATAAGTATAATAAGAAAAAAATTACAGCTTGAAAAAGATGAAAAAATAATACCTCTTTCTTCCTCAAAGAAAACTGGAGTAGAAGATGTATGGAATGAAATAATAGCTCAATATGAAGAACATGGTTATGAAATAACAGTTGATTAGTATAAAATTGTGCTGAAATGTAAATTAACATTTCAGCACAATTTTTTTGTTGAAGAAAATTATAATCCTAAAAAATTAATTTAATCAAAATAAATACTATAGTTTATAAAAGTTTAGACGTATTATTAATAAATATAAACATTATAATTATGAGACAGAAAAATAAGTGAATTATTTAGAAATATAGATAAATTTAAGAATATAGGAGTATGATAATGCAATATACAGAGAGTGTTAGTCAAACAAAAATATTATTAGAATCGGGAACTAATGAGCTTGAAATAATGGAGTTTACAATAGGAGAAGAATTATTTGGAATAAATGTAGCTAAAGTACGTGAGATATTAAGAGCTCAAGAAGTAAAAAAAATGCCCAATTCACATGAAGTAGTAGAGGGAATATTTAAGCCTAGAGATGAAATAATAACTGTTATAGATTTAGGTAAATACCTAAATATACCTAGAAGTGGTAGTGGAACACATGACATTTTTATAAAAACTAATTTTAACAAATTAGTTTTTGCTTTTCATGTTGAGGCGGTTGTTGGGATAGGTAGAGTTTCGTGGGAAAAAATAAGAAAGCCTGACAAAATCATATATGGTGGTGGTGAAGGCGTTGCAACAGGTATTGCTGAACATAATGACAAATTAATAACTATATTAGATTTTGAAAAAATAGTAGCTGAAATAAGTCCTGAGTCTAGTATCCAATATGATGAGATAGACAAATTAGGAAAACGTGAAGATTCTTATAAACCAATATTGATAGTTGAAGATTCAACACTACTTTCTAAAATGATATGTGATTGTATGAATAAGGCAGGTTATAGAAATATAATTAAAATGGATAATGGTCAGGATGCATGGAAATATTTAAGTGAAGTTAAAGAAAGTGGAGAACATATTTCAAATCATGTTACATGTATAATATCTGATATAGAGATGCCCTTAATGGATGGTCATAGATTAACTAAATTGGTAAAAGAAGATAAGGAACTTAAAAACATACCACTAATATTATTTTCATCATTAATAAGTGATGAAATATATGCAAAAGGAAAAGAACTGGGAGCAGATGAGCAAATAACGAAGCCAGAAATCGGAAATCTTGTTAGTATTGTTGATAAATTTATAAATAAATAATACTTTTAAATATTTTATAATTAACTCATATTATACTCACATAAAACATTATAAAACTAATGTTTTTGTAGTTGATATGAGTATTTTTATATAAAATAATATGTAATTTAGATTTGTTGCATATATATAAACTAGAAAAGCGGTAACCAAATGGCTACCAATATAATAATATAAAAGGTAGAACATTTTAGGGGGCATGAATATGAAAGGCAAAATTAGAAAGATATTTCCAGGAGCAAATACAAGTAACGGTTTTTATTCCTATTTCGATTATATTATTCCCAAAGATGTAAATAGGATTTTTTGTTTAAAAGGTGGTCCTGGAGTTGGCAAATCATCTCTGATGAAAAAAGTGGCACGTGACTTTTCAGAAAGAGGATATGATGTAGAAGTATTTCAGTGTTCGTCTGATCCAGGCTCATTAGATGCAGTTGTAGTAAAAAAATTAAAGGTTGTATTGTTAGATGCGACAGCGCCACATGTTGTTGATCCTAAAATACCAGGAGCTATAGATGAAATAGTTAATTTTGGTGACTTTTGGAATGTAGATAATTTAGAAAATAATAAAGCGGAAATAGTACAATGTAATAAAGAAATAGGCTCATGTTTCCAAAGAGCATTTAAATATTTAAAGGCTTCAGAACCAATTTTTTATGACATAGAAAGCAAAAATAGCGATGCAATGGATTTTGGTAAACTTAATAAATTTACAGAAGAATTTATAGAAGAAATATTTAAGGAAATAGAAAATAAAGATGAATTTTCTAATCCTAGACATTTATTTGGAACAGCTATAACTCCAATAGGTCATATTGACTATGCAGATAGCTTGCTTCAAGATGCTAAAAAGGTTTACTACCTTAATGGGAAAATAGGTTATGGAAAGACTACTTTTTTAAAGCGAATATATGACAAAGCAGTATTAAAAGGATTAAAAGTAGAAGTGTTTCACTACCCTCTTATACCAGCAAAAATAGAATCAATAATGATTAAAGACTTGGGAATAGCAATAACTACGAGTTCTTTATTTAAAGATGAGGATGTAATTAATCTAGGTGAATTTATGGATAAAGAAAAAATAAATGATCACAAAGAAGAGTTAGAAGTAAATGAAAAAATATTAGACGAATTAATTAATTATGCTATTTCAAATTTGAAAAAAGCAAAATCAAATCATGATATAATTGAAAATTACTATATACCAAATATGGATTTTGATAAGGCTGATCAATTGAAAGAGCAATTAATAGAGAGAATTTTAAAATATGAAAATAAATAGTTAAGATAAAAAGCTATGATATTAAATGAAAAAATTCATTTTAATATTATAGCTTTTATTATTTTGGTTAAAATAAGAGTTTATATTTGTATAAATAAGAACTTAAGTGTTGATAATCATAGTAGATATTTATTGTAATCGAGGTGATTAAAATTACAACATCAGAAGTAGATTTATCCATATTAGTACCGGAAAAGCTTGCAAGGAAATACAACTTGTTTCCTATGGAGCTAAATGAAGATTCTTTAATAATAGGAATAGAAAAAGAAAACATATATGCAGCTCAAGATTTAAAGTTAGTTACAGGAAAGAATATAATTCTAAAACAAGTATCAAGAGAAGATGTTTTAGAAAATATTGAACTATGCTATGGAGATTCAATTGATGTAGATGATGATTATGCTAACTATTTATTTCAAGATATTCTACAAAAAGCTGTAAAGGAAAAAGCCAGTGATATACATATTGAACCTTTCAGTGATTTATTAAAAATTCGTATGAGAGTGGATGGAAATATGAAGGAATTGTTGAATTTGGAATTAAATTTATATCCACCCCTTGCATCTGTAATAAAATACAAAGCTAATATGGATATTACAGAAAAAAGATTACCTCAAGATGGAAGAATAGACGTAAAAATTAAGGATTCATTAGTAGATATTAGGATTTCAACTGTGCCAACTACTTATGGAGAAAAAATAGTACTTAGACTTTTAAGTAGAGATTCCTTTCTTAAAACTAAGGAAGAACTGGGATTTTCTAAAGAAGCTGTAGAAAAAATTCAAGAAATAATAAATAAAAAGACAGGTATATTGCTTGTTACTGGCCCAACAGGAAGTGGAAAAACTACAACCGTATATTCCATTTTAAAGGACTTGAGAAATACAAGTAAAAATATCATGACCATTGAAGACCCTGTTGAATACAAAATGGAAGGCATAAACCAAATACAAGTAAATCACAGAGTAGGTCTTACTTTTGAAAAAGGATTAAAAGCAATTCTAAGACAGGACCCAGATATTATTATGGTTGGTGAAATTAGAGATATAGAAACAGCAAAAACGGCTGTAAGGGCAGCAATCACAGGTCATTTAGTCATAAGTACCCTTCATACTAACGATGCAGTTTCATCCATAGCGCGATTAATCGACATGGAAATTCCACAATACTTATTAAATGCATCTTTGATTGGTGTTATATCACAAAGGTTAGTAAGAAAAGTATGTGAAAACTGTAGTAATGAAGTTATTATTAAGCAAAATGAGAAAAAATCAATTTGTACTACCATACCTATTGGATGTGAAGAGTGCTCATACACAGGATATGATGGTCGAACTGTAGCTTTTGAGATTTTGTCTATAGATGATGAAATACGAAATGGAATTCAAAAAAATAAAGAAGCTAAGGATATAAAAAATATAGCTGTTAAAAATGGAATGATTACCTTTGAAGATGTTTATTCTTATTTAATTAAAAACAAAATAACAACTTTGGAAGAATGTATCATGAATAAAGAAATTATTAATTAGGAGAAAAAATATTGTATAAATGTATAATTTACGATGAAGAAAATAATAGAAAAATTTTAAAGCTAAATATTGATAGTGAAGATGAAGTATATTCTTATGCTGATAAGAACAGATTTAAAGTAGTAGATATTAAGGAAAGAAAAACATTTTTAAAAGGGAGGAAATTAAAAAACAAGGATTTAAAAATTTTCTCAAAAGAAATGAGCATCCTCTTAAAATCAGGATGTGAAATATCTAAAATTTTAAGAATATTAATAGATGAATCAAATGATAAAGTGAGGACTGTACTAAGAAAAATACTTGGAGACATTGAGAGAGGGAATTCAATAAAAGAGTCTTTTGAAAATACGAAGGCTTTCTCTAGTTTTTACATAAGCATGATAACAGCAGGAGAAATGAGTGGTAACTTAGATGATGTTATGGACAAACTAGCAATTTATTATGATAAAGAAAATAAATTGAGAAATAAGATTATAAGTATATTAATTTATCCAACTATATTGATAATCACCATGATTATATCTTTTATATTTATTTTGCTTTTTTTAATTCCTAATTTTGAAGACATTTATGCAGATAATAATATGAAAACACCAGGATTGACTAAAATACTAATATTTTTGTCTCATTTATTTAGAGATGACTTCCTTTTAATTATAGTTGGTAATTTAGTTTTGATAGGTGGATTAATATATCTTAAGAAAAATAATGACAAGTTTAATGAAATGATAAATAAGCTTATATTTAAACTTCCAATTATAAAAACATATATGAAATTAATTATTAGTAACAAATTCATAAAGGCTTTATCAATTTTAATATCCAGTGGAGTGCAAATTGTAGACTCCATTGAAACATCAGCAAAAGCAATGAGCAATGAGTATATATATTTGAAAATATGTAAAGCAAATGAGTTTATTAAGAAAGGTAATAGCATAGGAGATTCTTTAAAAACAGTGGAAGAATTACCATCCTTACTATTATCAATGATAACCATAGGAGAAGAAAGTGGAAAACTAGATACAGTTCTAAATACTGTTACTGAGTACTATGAAAATGAACTAGATTCAAAACTTGAAATTGGAACAAAATACTTTGAAAACTTTATCACTTTATTTATAGGAGTGGTGGTAGGGATAATAGTTATATCTATGATGGTACCAATGTTTGATGCTGTATCAGCTATTTAAAAAAGGAGGTAATAGTAGTGTTTACATTAAAAAACAAAAAGAAAAGAAGGGGATTTACCCTGATTGAAATGGTTATAGTTATCACTATAATAGGTATTTTATCTAGTATTGCAGTAACAAAATATTCGAAAGTACAAGAGAATGCAAAGAAAAATGCTGATTATGCAACAGCAGCCAATTTAGCAACAGCAGCAATGATATCTGTAAGTGATGGAAATACATCAGTTCAACCAAGCAATTTAGAAAGTGATGGATATATTCAATTTGTACCAACTGCAAAGTCAGTAAAAGGCGGTTCATTTGATGTAACGGCACAAGGAGATTCTGTAACAGTTAAGATAGGTACAGAAACATTTTATCCAAAGCCTAATGAAACTACCACAAATTAGTCTCTAAACAATATCATTAATAACAATTTTGTGGAGGTGATTTTATAAAGGAATATCTTATTGTAAATATTAATAATGAAAATACAGAAATATTATTAATAAGAAAAAATAGAAATAAGTACAACATACATAATCAATTAACCTATGAAATGGGAAGCAATAACTTTAAACATAAAGAAAATAATATATATGAAGATGAAGTAGCTCAAATAATAAAAGAAAATATAAATCATAATTTTAAAAATATATATTTTAATATACAAAATGATGAAATTATTATTAGAAATATACCAAATATAGAGTCTAGAAGACAAAAAGAAATTATTCAACTAATTAAATATGAAATAGGAGGCCATATGCCCTTAGATTTACAAAATTATGTAATAAAATATAAAAAAATTATCAATACTAAGGGAAAGGGGTCAATACAAGGAATATTATTTCCAAAGAAATATGTAGACATATGCAAATCTATAAGCGAAAAGTTAAAAATTAAGAAAAAATATTTATATATTAATTTTGATATTTTACAAAAACTGATTGATATGAAAATTATTGATTTACTACAAGGTGATTATGAAAAAATAACTATAATAGAAAATAGAAAAAAAGATATGATTTTAAACACAGTTTCCAATAAAAAAATTATTGAATCTTATGTGGTGGATAAAGCTAATAGCCAGTATTCTATTAATCAATTTTCATATGATAATACATACTATTATGGAATAAGTGATGATTTTATAGAAGGATTACAAATAAAACAATTAGATCTTAAAAATAAATTAATTTCAAATAATAGAGAAGAAATTGAAGATATGACATTAGATAATTTACCAACTTGGGGGATGATAGTATAAATGAAAAAGAACAAAATTATTAATTTCTTAAAAGAAGAAAAACAAGAAGAAAAAATTTTTAAGTGTACTGTAATAATATTAATATACTTATTAATTTTTCAAACTTATACAAATATAAAATCTATTGATAACCTAAAAGAAGAGATCAATAACACTAAATCAATTACTCAATCTAATGATGTATTAAAATCGAAAAATACAAAGAGTACATTGATAAAAGATACAAATAAAATATATGATTTATTAGGTTTTGCAAATGTAGAGAAACTATCTGTTGAAAATAATAAAGTTAATATAGAAGGTAAATGCAAAAACTTAAAAAAATTAGATGAATTAAAATCTATGGATAATATAAAAAATTTTTCTATAACTAGTGTGGAAAATAAAAATAATAAATTATATTTTCATGCAGTGTATGAAATAGGAGGTTCTGAATAATTTTGAAGAATAAAAAAGAATTAAAAAAAATATGCATAGCAGTAATAACATTTACAGTAGTTAGTACAGGTGTTTCTTATCCTATGAACAATAAAATTAATGCTTTGGAACAGGAAAAAACTAAATTGACAGAAACAAAGCCACAGTATAAAGGTGATTGTTATGATGAAACAATGGATTTAAGCGATGATATAGTAATTAAGATAATTGGAAAAATGGATTCTAGTTTAGATATTAACTTTGTTAATAAATTTGATGAAATTGATGAAAATAATAAACCGTATTCATCAATTGAACTAAGTGTATCTGGAAACTTAGATAAAATCAAAGGTATAGAAAGCGTTTTAAATGATTTGAATCTAAATTACAAGATTGAAAAGATGGATATAAAAAATGCTAAAGATGAAAAGGGAAATGAGAAGAATTATGTAGATTGCATAATGACATTTAAAGTCATATAAAGGAATATGATAAGGTAATGATTTATGAATTGGAGTTTTATGAAAGTTTACAATGAAAATGGTAGTACGATTGTTAATAAATTTAGAAGGATAATAGTCTAATTTCTAGAAAATTATTATTAAAGTATGGAAGTCTAAAAGATTATATGAAACTATAAAAGGCAGATTTACAATAATAATTAACAATATAAATGAATGATAAATTCTAATATAGGGTCAAGTATATATAGCCGTGCTTAAAAATAGTAAAGGAGTGAAGATAACTTGATAGGTAGAAATGAACTATGTCCTTGTGGTAGTGGTAAAAAGTATAAAAAATGTTGCTTACAAAAAAATCAGTTAATAGAGTTTACAAGAAACAAAATATTATATGCAAAAGGTTTGTATAAAAATATGGAAAATAAAATATATGAATATTCTAAGACATCAAGTTTCCACAATGATAGAGACGTGTGTACGAAGAAATTTCATATTTCACAAGATAGTAACCCTACAATAGACAAACTATATAATACATATTTTATGTATGATTATAGAAATGATAAGGGAAACACTATAACCAAAATGTTTATAGACGATAATAAATTAACTTTAAGCAAAAATCAAATAAATTTATTATCATCAATGCTTAAAGCTAATATAAGCATATTTAAAATTGAAGATATAGGAATTACAAAATCAATAATTAGAGATTATTTTAATGATAATAAAATAGTAGTGGAAGATGTGGATGCTTTAAAAAACTTAAAAGTTGGACAAAGTATAATAGGAAGAACGGTAAATGTTCAAGGAATGAACATATTTGTTGATGAATGTATAAAAGTATCTGATAAAAACTTAAAAATAATACTTGATAATATTAAGCAACTATATAAATCTAACAGTAGGAAAACAAAGAGTATAAAAGAATTTGTAATTTATAACAGTGAATTAATTTATAAATTTGGACAACAAATATTATTAAATGATAAATCACATATTTTAAATTCATTAAATACTCAAGTTAAAAAAGAAATAGAAAGTAAAGATAACAATAATTCAGATGTAAATATATATGATGCATTAAGAAATAACATGGAAGAAAAATATTTACAAAAGGGATTAGATTTATGGAGAGGGTTTATTAAATCCAATAAATCTATAAAAGGTAGTGAAAATGGATGGGCTGCTGCAATAGAATATTATATTAAAAAGGATGCAGGCGAGATTATAACTCAAGCCCAAGTATCTGAAAAATATGAAATAAGCCCTCGTACTTTAGGCAAAAGATATAAAGAATTAAGAGCATCATAAAATTTATTACTATTAAAAATTAATTAGATTAATAATAAAAATACTATTAAATTTTACATTTAATAGTATTTTTGTATTTAAAATATAAAAAGTTATGAAAAAAAGGTTTTAATATATCTAAAAGGTGATAAAATAATACATATATAATAGAGAAAGAGGTAAAAATATGAGTCTTAGTTTAGGAAATGGAATTGCAGTATCAACTAACTATATAAAATCAAATCCAGCAGTGCCTGTATATAATGGTGAGGAAAGTCCTAGCAACTTATATGCTGTAATTTATCATATAGAAATAGGATACAATGAAGGTAAAGAACAAAAAGTAAAACAATACATAATAATTGACTATAAAGACTTTGATTTATCTTCAGAAAAGAAAGATGAATTATTAGATACAGCAAAGAAATACTGTGAAATGAAAAATATACCAGAGGGAGATCAGCTGGAAATAACATTATTAGATAATGATGAAGCTGAAGATTTCTTAGAAAAGGTATTTAATAATATGAAAGTTATAAGAGGTCTTATTACTAAAAGAGACTAATAGTATCTAATAGCTAAAAATAAATAATAATTTTTAAAAATCAAAGGCTTTGGAAAACTCCTAGCTTTTGATTTTTTTTGAGTAATGAGAGTAAGATTATTTTTTTAGTGGTAAACATAATAGGTAAGGTAAAATAAACAATTAAGATAAGGAGAAAAAAATGTTAAGAGTATCGAATATAAAAATTAGTATTAATGATGATAAATCAAAAATACTAAAGTTAGTACTGAATAAATTAAAAATAAAAGAAAATGAGTTGATAAAATATCATATTTTTAAGGAGTCTATAGATGCAAGAAAAAAGGGAAAAATAGATTTTGTATATACTGTAGATGTGGAACTTAAAGATGAACAAAAACTATTAAAAAAGGGCCTAAGGGATGCGGTTGAAGTAAAACAACCTAGCTATATAGATGTTAAACATGGAAGTAATAAAATAAATCATAGACCAGTTGTTGTTGGAAGTGGTCCAGCAGGTTTATTTGCATCTTTACTTTTGGCACAAAGAGGATACAATCCACTATTACTTGAAAGAGGATTAGATGTGGATGAGAGGACAAAAGATATTAATAACTTTTGGAATAGTAGAGTTTTTAAAAATAATTCAAATGTACAATTTGGAGAAGGTGGAGCGGGAACATTCTCTGATGGTAAACTTACAACAAGAATAAAAGATATAAGATGTAGAAAGGTTCTAGAAGAACTTGTAAACTTTGGGTCGCCTGATGAAATATTGTATTCTCATAAACCTCATGTGGGAACTGACATACTTAAAAATGTGGTAAAGAATATAAGAGAAGAAATAAAAAGATTAGGTGGAGAAGTAAGATTCAATACTCAAGTTACAAATATAGAAGTAGAAAATGATAGTATAAAAGCTGTAATAGTAAATAATGAAGAAAGAATAGAATGTGACCATGTGATTTTTGCTGTAGGTCATAGTGCAAGAGATTCTTACGAAATGTTATATAGCAAAGGTGTAAAAATAATTCAAAAACCATTTGCCATTGGAGCAAGGATAGAACATCCACAAGTATTAATAAATAAATCTCAATACAAAGAATTCTATGACCATCCAAGACTTGGAGCAGCGGATTATAGATTAATTGAGCATACATCTAATGGAAGAACTGCATATTCATTCTGTATGTGTCCAGGAGGGACTGTAATAGCCTCTGCATCAAATGAATTTGAAGTAGTAACAAATGGTATGAGTGAACATGCTAGAGATAAAGCCAATGCAAATAGTGCTTTCTTAGTTAATGTTACGCCAGAAGACTTTGGAAGTACTCATCCTTTGGCAGGCATTGAATTCCAAAGAAAATATGAAAAACTTGCCTATGAATTAGGTGGAAATAATTATAATGCACCAATGCAGTTAGTTGGAGATTTCTTAAATGATAAGATAACAACAGATATAGGAAAGGTTGAACCTTCATATAAACCAGGTGTAACAGGTACTGATTTAAGGGAATGCTTGCCGGAGTTTGTAACATCAACTATGAAAGAAGCTTTAGTATCTCTTGATAAAAAACTAAATGGATTTGCTATGCATGATGCAGTATTAACAGGTGTGGAGACAAGATCATCAGCACCAGTTAGGATAGTTAGAGATGAAGAAACATTGCAATCAGTAAGTACTAAAAATTTATATCCTTGCGGTGAAGGTGCAGGTTACGCAGGAGGAATAGTTACAGCTGCTGTTGATGGGATAAAATGCGCAGAAAAAATAATTGGAAATTATTGCCCTATTGTTAAATAATTTTAACAATTATGAGGGAATTGATAAAAAAAATTAACAAAGATTTATGATATAATGTTTATGCATTAAATCATAAATACATAATAGTAAAAAATTTTTTAAGATTAGAAGCAAAATATAATAATCAATGAACGAATGTAACTAAGGAGGAATAAAATTTGGAAATAATCATAGGTATTATGGGTGGATTAGGACTATTCCTATTTGGGATGAATCTTATGGGAGAAGCCCTAGAAAAAGCAGCTGGAAGTAAGCTTAAAAAGATTATAGAACTTCTAACTAGTAATATATTTATGGGAGTCCTTGTTGGGACATTAGTAACAGCTGTAATCCAGTCATCAAGTGCTACTACGGTAATGGTAGTTGGTTTTGTCAATGCTGGTATAATGACATTACCACAAGCAGTAGGAGTAATTATGGGTGCAAACATAGGTACAACAGTTACAGCTCAATTAGTATCTATAGATATGAATGGACTAGCTCCTGTAGCTTTAGGAATAGGTATTATTCTTTATTTATTCGGTGGAAAGCCAAGAACTAAGCATATAGCAGAAGTTTTAATAGGATTTGGTATTCTATTTACAGGTATGGACTTTATGAAAGAAGCAGTTAAACCATTATCGGAGTATACAGGATTTACTAACGCATTACTTACTTTTGGTAAACATCCAATCTTAGGATTATTATTAGGGTTTGGAATAACAGCAATAATACAAAGTTCAAGTGCTTCAATGGGTATGTTAGTTGTTTTAGCTTCACAAGGGCTAATACCACTTAATAGTGCACTACCAATATTATATGGCCAAAATATAGGTACTTGTGTTACATCTTTATTATCAAGTATAGGTGCAAGCATAAGTGCAAAAAGAGCAGCCCTTATACATTTAATATTTAATATACTTGGAACGGTAATATTCTTAATATTCTTAAATAAATTAGTTGTTACTGCAGTAACTTATATGGATCCAAATAATGTTGCAAGACAAATTGCCAATGTTCATACAATATTTAATATAGCATCAACTTTAATTTTATTACCATTTAACAAAGTTATAATAAAATTAGCTACTAAATTAGTACCAGATAATCATACAGAAGATGATGATGTAAAAGTCGTTAAATTTATAGATGATAGAATGATTGAAACACCTTCAATAGCATTAGTGAATGTTGAAAAAGAAACATTAAGAATGGGTGAAAAGTCTAAGCAAAGTTTAGATTGCGCCATGAGAGGTGTATTGGAAAAATCAGAAAAAGATATATCTAGCACTTTAAGAAAAGAAAAAAGAATAAATGAATTACAAAAAATGATATTAAATTACTTGCTTAAATTATCAAAAGCACCTTTAAATGAAGAGTCAAGGGAAGTAATAGATTCATTATTTAATACAGTTAATGATATAGAAAGAATAGGAGATCATGCTGAAAATATAGCGGAATTAGCTCAAAATAGTATAACTAATGACGTTACATTCTCAGATCATGCAAGAAATGAGTTGAACGATATGTACAATAAAGTCTTATCAACATATACTTATGCATTAGAGTCTATGAGAACTTCAGATGTAGATCTTGCTTGTAAAGTAATCAAAATGGAAGAACAAGTAGATATTATGGAAAAATCATGTAGAATAAATCATATGAGAAGATTAAATAATAATATGTGTAGTATAGACAATGGTATTATTTATTTAGAAGTAATAGCTAACTTAGAAAGAGTTTCAGACCACGCTGTTAATATAGCTCAACAAGTTATAGCACAAAGTGTAAATGAAAAATAGATAACATATAAAGCTTTAGAGATAATATTTATTTCTAAAGCTTTTTATATTTTTTATAAAAATGCAAATATTAATTGATGTAATAAAAAAATAATATAAACTAAACAATTTTTTAACAAGAAGGCAAATTGGTTTTATGATATAATTTTATGGTATAAATATTATAAAAAAGGGAGTAGAATTATGAACAAAATTAAATTTAATTATAGTAAAGCCTTAGATTTTTTTGCTAAGGAAGAAGTTGATACATTACAACCTTATGTTGATGTTGCACATGAAATGCTTCATGAAAAAACTGGTCCAGGAAAGGATTTTTTAGGGTGGATAGACCTTCCTAATAATTATGATAAAGAAGAGTTTGCAAGAATAAAAAAAGCAGCTCAAAAGATACAATCAGATTCAGATGCACTAGTAGTAATAGGAATTGGTGGTTCATATTTAGGAGCTAGAGCTGCAATAGAATGTTTAGGTCACTCATTCAGAAATAGCTTAAGCAAAGATGATAGAAAAGCTCCAGAAGTATATTTTGCAGGGAACAATATAAGTTCAACTTATTTAATGGACTTAATTGAAATAATTAAGGACAAAGATGTATCATTAAATGTTATATCTAAATCAGGAACTACTACTGAGCCAGCTATAGCTTTTAGAGTTTTAAAAGAGTTCTTAGAAAACAAATATGGTAAAGAAGAGGCAGCAAAAAGAATATATGCAACTACAGATGCTAAAAAAGGTGCATTAAAACAAGTTTCTGATGAAGAGGGATATGAAACTTTTGTAATACCAGATGATGTTGGGGGAAGATTTTCTGTATTAACAGCAGTTGGACTATTACCAATAGCTGCAGCAGGATTTGACATAGATGAAATGATGCAAGGAGCTAACGATGCTCGTATAAAATATTCTACATCTAACTTAGAAGAAAATGATTGCTACCAATATGCAGCTGTAAGAAATATATTACATAGAAAAGGTAAAGACATAGAGTTACTAGTAAACTATGAACCAAACTTACACTTTGTAAGTGAATGGTGGAAACAATTATACGGAGAAAGTGAAGGGAAAGATCAAAAAGGTATATTCCCAGCTTCAGTAGATTTTTCAACTGACTTACACTCAATGGGACAATATGTTCAAGATGGTAAGAGAATATTATTTGAAACAGTTTTAAATGTGGAGAAACCAAGAAAAGTAGTTGAATTAAAATCAGAAGAAAAAGATTTAGATGGACTTAACTACTTAAGTGAGAAAACTATGGATTTTGTAAATGAAAAAGCATTCCAAGGTACTTTACTTGCTCATACTGATGGTCAAGTTCCAAATTTAATAATAGATATACCAACATTAAATGAGTATAACTTTGGATACTTAGTATATTTCTTCGAAAAAGCTTGTGGAATAAGTGGATATCTATTAGGAGTAAATCCATTTAATCAACCGGGTGTTGAAGCATACAAAAAGAATATGTTTGCTTTATTAGGTAAACCAGGATTTGAAAAAGAAAAAAAAGAATTAGAAAAAAGACTTTAAAAATTAAGGTTTAATTAAGAATAAAATATTATAATGAAATCATCATAAGAGATTTATATCGAATTTGATGATTTCTTTTTTTTAGAAAAGATTATAAACATTAATAATATAAAAAAATAATGATAAGTTTATTTTGTTAGGAGGAGAAAAAATGGCAAGAAAAAAAGGGATAGGATTAGTAGTAGTTGTAGCTGTAATATGCTCAGTACTTAGCTCGTTTTTAACAGTAGTATTATTGAAAAATAATTTAAGTGCATCATCTGGACCATCTTCATCACAAAGTATAAGTATAAATAGCAAAGGAAAAAGCACAAATGTATATCAGGCAGTAACAGAAAAGGCAATGCCATCTGTAGTAGGTATTACTACAACTGTTATGAGTTCAAATAATATGTTTTCTATTCCAACTGAATCGGAAGGCGTGGGAACAGGTATAGTAGTAGATTCAAATGGATACATTCTTACAAACTCTCATGTTATTTCTGATGGAGAAGCTAAAAAAGTAAATGTACTATTCAACGATGGTTCAAGTGTTGATGGTAATGTAGTTTGGCATGACTCACAATTAGATTTAGCTGTAGTAAAAGTAAATAAAACTGGTCTTACTCCAGCAGAACTTGGAGATAGTGATAAAGTTTCAATAGGTGATATAGCAATAGCTATAGGTAATCCACTTGGATTAGAGTTACAAAGAACAGTTACACAAGGTATAATAAGTGGGCTAGATAGAACTATAAAAACTGAACAAGCTACTATGACAGGGCTTATTCAAACAGATGCAAGTATAAACTCTGGTAATAGTGGTGGACCATTATTAAACGAAAGTGGCCAAGTTATAGGAATAAATACAGCTAAAACATCTGAAGGTGAAAGTTTAGGATTTGCTATTCCAATTAATCAAGCAAAAGAAATAATACAATCAGTAATTAAAGACGGAAGTTATAAAAAAGTAACACTAGGTATAAAAGGATATGATGCATCAACTTATGCAGCTTATGCTCAGTCTCAAGGACAACAAGTAGCTACTGACGAAGGTGTATTTGTTGGAGAAGTAGTTGATAATTCTCCAGCTAAAAAAGCAGGAGTTAAAGCAGGAGATATAATAGTCAAATTAGGGGACACAAAATTAACAAGTATGTCAGACTTAACTAAACGTCTATATGAATATAAGAGTGGTGACAAGACAAAATTAGTAGTGAATAGAGATGGTAAAGAGGTAAAATTAAACGTAAGCTTTTAACGACAAATATTAGTAAAAATGGTGGGGATTATTATCCTCACTATTTTTTTAACACATAATAAATTTCACAATATATAAATTTAATTTATATTGAGATTTAGAGATTAAATTATTACTATTTATATATAAGTACAAAAAGAAAGAAGATGAAAAATATATGAAAAATCTTGTAGTTTTTTATTCATTAGAAGGTAATACAAAATTAATAGCAGATATTATAGCTGAAAAAACTAATTCAGACATATTGGAACTAAAACCAAAGAAAAAGTATCATAATTCAGGATTTAAAAAATATTTTTGGGGAGGAAGAAGCGTACTATTTAAAGAAAAACCAGAACTTTCATCATATGAAATAAATATAGACAATTACGAAAATATTTTTATTGGGACACCTATATGGGTTGGTACTTACGCACCTCCTTACAATACTTTTTTAAACCAAGAACGTATATATGATAAAAATATATACTTATTTGCTTGCCATGGAGGCGGTGGAGCAGATAAGTTCTATAAGAATATAAAAGAATCTATTCCAAAGAATAATTTTAAAGGGCAAATAGATTTTAATGATCCTTTAAAAGAGAATAAAGAAGAAGTATCAGAAAAAGTTGATACCTGGTTAAACAATGTATATTTGAATAATTAAATATTAATAGATAAGATAAAGATTGTTTATTTACAAAAAGAAAAATGAAAATGGGAGAGTATTATGAATAAGATAATGATATTTGGGTCAGGTCAAGCTGGGAATATGATATCAAATTGGATAAGTGGAGATTTTGAACTATTAGGATTTATAGATAATAATCCAAACTTGTGCGGAAAATACAAAAATAATAAAAGAATATATTCGGCTAAAGAATCTGTAAAAATTATGCCGGATATTATTGTTATTGCAGTTCTAAATAAAGAATCAGCTGAAGAAATTCAACTTCAATTAGAATTATTAAACTATGAAGGAATAGTATTTGATATTAATGATTTTAAACAATATCTTGATATAAGGTTGGCATCATTAAGATTAATAGCATCAGAAATAAATGAACAAAAGTTAGATGGGGAGGTTGCTGAGCTAGGTGTATATAAAGGTAAATTTGCATCAGAAATAAATAAATTATTTCCAAATAGAAAACTATACCTCTTTGATACTTTTGGAGGATTTTATAGTGATGATATTGATATAGAAAGAAGTCAGGGATATTCAAAAACCAAAGAAGGAGATTTCTCAGATACTAATGTGGAGTTGGTGAAGGATAAGCTTCCATATCAAGAACAAGCAGTGTTTATAAAAGGACATTTTCCTGAAAGTATAAAAGAAGATTTGCCAAGTTTTTGTTTTGTTAGCTTAGATACCGATTTATATAAACCGACTTATGAAGGGTTGAAAATATTTTATCCAAAGCTTGTTAAAGGTGGAATGATTATAGTACATGATTACAATAGTAGTCGACTTCCTGGGGTAAAAGATGCGGTAAAAGAATATTGTAGGGAGAATAATATTTTTATTGCGCCATTATGCGATATACATGGTTCAGCAGTGTTAATAAAATAGCTAATAAAAATTGCTATATCTTAATAGATATAGCAATTTTTTATTTATTATTCATTTGTAGCTTTTGCATGGCAAGAACCACTTGATGGGCAAGAAGAACAACCACTACAACCGCCCTTATTATTTGATTTATTTTTAAACATTCTAAATAGGATAAATGCTGCAGCTAATACGATTGCACCACCAACAATATATTCGATAGATGCATTATTTCCAAGTATAAGATTTCCGATTACATTTACTAATAAAGCAGCTACCCAAGCTAGTATAAATTGATAAGATAAAGATATCATCATCATTTTATTTCCGTATTCTTTTCTCATAGTGGCAAGAGCTGCTATACATGGAGTATATAGTGCAGAGAATGCTAAGAATGAAAGTGCTGTAACTCCAGTGAATACAGTAGGTAAAACTTGAGCTAAGTTACTACCAAATAAAACTGACATTGTATTTACAACTATTTCTTTAGCGCCAAGCCCTGTAAGTATAGAAACTGAAATTCTCCAGTCTGTAAATCCTAAAGGAGCAAATAATGGAGCCAGTAACTTACCAAATGAAGCTAAGAAACTATGGTTAATATTTTCAGTAAATCCATGTAAGTTAAATGATGATAAGAACCATATAACTACTGACATGGCAAACATTACAGTAATAACTCTTATTAAAAATCCTTTAGATTTGCTCCAAGTATTTTTTAATAAAGCTGATAAAGTAGGAACTCTATATTCTGGTAACTCAAGAACAAAAGGTTCTGCTTGAGTTTTGTATACCGTTTTATTTAATACTAAGGCAACTAATATTGCTACAACTACACCTAATATATATAAAGATGTAGTAACTAAAGCTTTATGTTTTGGGAAGAAGATAGATACGAATAAAGCATATATAGGTAATTTAGCACCACAAGTCATAAGTGGAGAAATTAATGCTGTTATCTTTCTATCTTTTTCACTTTCCAAAGTTCTAGTTGCCATTATTGCTGGAGATGAACATCCAAGTCCCATGACCATAGGTATGAACGCTTTACCAGATAAACCAACTCTATACATTATTTTATCCATTAAAAATGCGGCTCTTGACATATATCCACTATCTTCAAATAATGATATTCCTAAGAATAAAGTGAAAATCAACGGGAAGAAAGGTAAAGTACCAGCTACACCGCCAAGTACACCGTCAACTATAAGTGATTTAAACCATAAACTTGAATTAGCTAACATACCGTCAACTGGAGTCATTACATAGGCTTCTATTGCTCCTCCAAACCATTCTTGTAAAGGCCCACCTACCCAATCAAAAGTAAACTTAAATAATAAAAGTAAAATTCCTATGAAAATTGGATAAGCAAGTATAGGATTAAGAACAACATCATCTATACGATCACTTATTGATTTTTTCTTAATCGAAGGAACTATAGTTGCATCAGATATAATTTCTTCTATTTTTTTATAAGTTTCAGTTTCATCTCCAAAATTTACAGAGTGATTAACTCTAGATTTTGAAGCATTTTCAATTACAGATTTAATATTTTCTAAACCAGTTTTCTTCTTTGCCACTATAGGAAGAATAGTAACGTTAAGGTTTTTAGCTAATTTATCATAATCTAGTTTTATTCCTTTAGACTCAGCTAAATCAACCATATTAAGTAAAATAACGATTGGTTTATTATATTTCATAAGCTGAGTAGTAAGGTATAAGTTTCTGTCAAGATTAGAAGCATCCACCACATTTACTATTACATCAACATTCCCTTGTTCTAAAAAATCTTTAGACACTTTTTCCTCGTTAGAGAAAGTATCCATGGCATATATACCAGGTAAATCTACTATTTTTATATTATCATCTAAATAGCCTTCCTTTTTTTCAATTGTTACCCCAGGCCAGTTACCAACATATTGGTTAGAACCTGTTAATAAGTTAAAAACAGTAGTCTTACCAACGTTAGGGTTACCGAATAAAGCTACGTTAATCAACTAAATCACCTCGCTGTCTTTTAAGTAAATACTTTTAGCATCAGATTTTCTTAAAGCTAAGTTAAGTCCTCTAAAATTTACTATTATTGGATCTCCTAATGGAGCAATTTTCTTTATTTCTATTTCAGTATTAGCAATACATCCTAAAGCAAGAAGTCTTTTTGCTAATTTTTCATCACCATCTATATTATTAATTGTGCCGCTTTGGCCAACTTTTAAGTCGTAAACAGTCATCATTAACACCTCCTAATGAGTTTCATTATCAATTAAATTATAACTATATTTAGTTCAAATGTCAATATAATCATAATTTTAATATTATATTTTTAAAAGTCATATAAAAAAATTTAAAATATAGAGGTTTTCAACTATATATTGTATTATAGTAGTAGGTTGAAAAATGGAGATGAAAATTAATGAAGACTAAAAAGATGACTTTTTTAGGTTTGATGGTTGCATATAGCTTAGTATTATATATATTTGAAACTTATATACCTAACCCATTAATAGCTATTTTTCCAGGAGCTAAGCTAGGTTTATCAAATATAATAACGCTTATATCATTGATAATTTTAGGTTTAAAAGATACTTGTATAATACTAACTGTTAGAATTATATTATCTTCTATTTTTGCTGGACCTATTTCATACTTATTATTTAGTATAGGGGGAGCATATCTAAGTTTAATAGGTATGTATTTATCTAGTAAAATAAAAGGTTTTTCTATTGTAGGAGTGAGTATTATAGGTGCAATAGGACATAATATAGGACAATTATTAGTAGCGAGTATAATAGTACAAAATATTAATATGGTAGGGTATTTACCATTTATGCTTATAGCATCTTTAGTTACAGGGATGTTTGTAGGATTAGTATCAAAGTATTGTTGCCCAAAATTGACAAAATTTTCCGTGAAATTGTTGACAAAGAATAACAATTTTTGATAAAATTAAATAAAATACATGTTGATAGTGGTGGTTTTTATGGATAAAAGTGAATTAGAAGCGCTGAAGAAGGAAATTGAGGAAGTAAGGGAATTAATAAATACGTATATAGAATATCCTGAAATCTTTAGGGATGAACTAGTTGAGTCAAGTAAGAAAATAGATATGTTAATAAATGAATATATAAAACAAGCAAGCGACCCACAGTAATGTGGGTTTTTTCGTACAAATTTTGTGATTTTAAATAGGAATTATGAGTATACTAAAATATAAATATTAAAGCAAATTTTATTTTTGAGTTTATTATAATTTAAAGGTGATTAGATGTTTGTTTCAAAATTAATTCGTAGCATGGTTATCATAATAATCGCTTGTATTTTGTTAAAAATTATACAATTTTTATTAAAGAACTTATTTAAAATTACAAAGTTTGATGAGAGATACGAAGATACTCTTTGTAGTGTATTGTGCTCTGTGTCATACTATATAATGTTTTGCTTAAGTGTAATATTAATCCTTAGAGAATTTGAAATTGTTGATGCAACTGCTTTTGGATCAATAGTTACTGGAGCAAGTATAGTTGGGATTGTAGCTGGTGTAGCTTCTCAAAGTATATTAAAAGATATATTTAATGGATTTTTCATTCTATTTGAAAAGCAAATTCATGTAGGAGATTTTATTGTAATAAATGAAGAGTTTAAAGGTAATGTGGAGGAAGTTGGTATAAGAAGTGTAAGTCTTAGAGATTGGGATTTAAAAAGAATTACAATACCAAATGGTAATATTAACAGTATAAGAAACTATAGTAAGGATGTAATGAGAGTTATCGTTCATGTTAGAGTTTCTTATGAGGAGGATCCTATGAAAGTTTTGGAGTCTCTGCAAGAAGTATGCAATATAATGAATGAAAAGTATAAAGATTATCTTGTAAAATTAAGACCATCAAGTTACTTAGGATTTAAAGTATATGGAATAACAGATATAGAAAAAATATCTATAGGTGCAAAGTATACAATTACAGGCGTTGTTACTTCAGAAAAATATTTCGCCATATTAAGGGAAGCTAAGTTACAAGTTTTAATTGTATTTAAGAAGAATAATATTAAGATAGGATATCCAACAAATATAAATATCTTATCAAATGAAGATAATATAAATGAAGAATTATAAATCATAATTGCAAATGAAGAATAAAAACATATACTATACTAATAGGTATATATAACACTTATACAATATTAATATATGATTCTAAGGGGGACAAAATGGGGGACATAATATTAAAAAATCAGGAAATCATCATAAAACTCCTATTAGCAGTGATAGTAGGCGGTTTTACAGGCTATGAAAGAGAAAAATCAAATCAGTTTGCTGGTTTTAGGACACATATTTTAGTATCTATTGGATCATGTATTACATCTATTATAGCTCTAGATTTGTTTACTAAGTATAGTGGAATTAGTACGATGGATCCAGCCAGGTTACCGGCACAAGTATTGTCAGGAATAGGTTTTTTAGGTGCAGGAGCTATATTAAAAAACTCTAATGGAATAAGGGGACTAACAACTGCAGCAGGGATATGGACTACAGCCTGTATTGGTATAGCTATAGGATATGGCCAATACGTACTTGGAATTACAGCATGGATATTAGTAATGTCAACATTATACGTATTGAAAAATTTTGACAAAGTAATATCTAAAAGAAGTCAAACGGTATTGAAAGCAACTATAACATGTTTAGATGTGACATCTACCATATTCAATACTATCAAAGCTTCTGAGATAGCTATTAAAAATTTTCAAATAATAACTAAATCAGATACCATATGGGAAATTGTATTTTTAATTGAATATGATAGAAGATTAATATTAGATGAACTAATTATACAATTAAAGAATATTAACCATGTAATAAATATGGAATATGTAAAGTGATTTTAAGTAGAGGAGTATTCTTTTTTGGAAATAATAAAATAAAGCAATCTAATAAATTGTTTATTAGATAAATAATTTACTAAGGAGTGAAAACAATGGAGAGAAGTGCAGTAGAAAATAAGTTCAAATGGGCTATAGATGAAATGTATCCAAACGAAGAAGCTATGGAGAAAGATATACAAAAATTAAAAGAACTAATTGAGGAAGCTAAAAAATACAAAGGAACTTTAGCTGATAGTGAAGAGAATTTATACAATGCATTAAATATATCAGAACAAGCCTCTAGAATACTTCAAAATTTATATGTGTACACTCATATGAAAAGTCATGAAGATACTAGAATAAATAAAAATCAAGGAAATGCTACTAAAACAGATATGCTATCTACAGAATTATCAATGGCTACATCTTATATGGTGCCAGAAATAATAGCAATGGATAGTGAAAAGCTTGAAAACTACTTAAAAAGTGAAAAAATGTCTTACTATAAAAAGCATGTGGATGAAATATTAAGATTAAAACCACATACTTTAAATGAAAGGGAAGAGGAATTACTAGCAGCAGTATCTGACTTATCAGGTGTTCCAGAAAATATATATGATATGTTATCTTTTGCTGATTTACAATTCCCAGAAATAGAGGATGAAAAGGGAGAAAAAGTTAGAGTAACTCATGCAAATTTTAGTTTATTCTTAAAAAGCAAAGACCAAAGAGTAAGAAAAGATGCATTTGATGCAATGTATTCTGTTTATGGTCAATACAAAAATACTTTTGCATCTACTTTGTATGGTGGAATAAAAAGTGAAATATTCTATGCTAAAACTAGAAAATACGAATCAGCGTTACAAGGCTCGCTATTCCAAGACGATGTTAGTGTGGAAGTTTATAATAATTTAATATCTGCAGTACATGAAAATTTAGATTCATTAAATAAATATACTGATCTTAAAAAGAAATTCTTAGGATTAGATAAAATAAATATGTATGATTTATATGTGCCATTAACTGAAAACTTTGATATGAAAATACCTTATGAAAAAGCGCAAGAAATTATATTAGAAGCTTTAAAACCTTTAGGTGAAGAATACTTAGAAAATGTGAAAACAGCATTTGCTGAAGGTTGGATAGATGTATATGGAAATGAAGGAAAGCAAGGTGGAGCTTATTCTTGGGGTAGCTACGACTCTAAATCATATATACTACTTAGCTATAAAGATGATTTAAATTCGTTATTTACTTTAATACATGAAATGGGTCACTCAATGCATAGTTATTATTCAAAAAATAATCAACCATACTTATATTCAGGATATAAAATATTCGTAGCAGAAGTGGCATCAACTTTAAATGAATTATTATTAATCAACTACTTATTAAAAAATGCAAAATCAAAAGAAGAAAGAGTATACCTATTAAACTACTACTTAGAACAATTTAGAACAACTGTATATAGACAAACAATGTTTGCTGAGTTTGAAAAAATATGTCATGGAAAAGTTGAAGGTGGAGAACCTTTAACATCAGAGGAATTCACAAATATTTATTATGATTTAAATAAACAATATTACGGTGAATCTTGTGAAGTAAATGAAGAAATAGGATTAGAATGGGCTAGAATACCTCATTTCTTTAGTAACTTCTATGTATATAAATATGCTACAGGATTCTCTGCAGCTTCTACTTTAAGCAAACAAATACTTGAAGAAGGTGAAAGTGCAGTAGCAAGATACAAAGAATTCCTAAATAGTGGTGGTTCAGACTTCCCATTAAACCAACTAAGAAAAGCTGGTGTAGACATGGAGAAGAAAGAATCTGTTGACAAGGCATTACATGTGTTTAAAGACTTAGTAGACGAATTAGAAAAAGAGCTATAATATTAATAAATAAGGAGCTATTTTCATTAAATATATGTATAAATAGCTCCTTATTTATTGAAATAGATTTAAGATAAATATATTGGGGGAGTTTATGAAAAGTAAATTAATTAAAGTGTTGCCATACATTGTTGGAGCACTAATAGGTCTAATATTAGGACTGAATGGATTTTATGTAGAGATAAAAGGTGTGATAATAGGGGCAGTGTCTATAGTTTTAGTAGGAATAGTAGAGTTATTGATTTTTACCACAATTCACGAGTTAAGCCATGGCTTTGTAGCAGAAAAGAATGGACTTAAGTTTACGGTATTATATATAGGACCGTTTACATTTAAAAGAGAAAATAAGAAATTTAAAAGAATGAAGGGGCTTACCAAACAATTAATGTATATAGGAAGGGCTCAAATTGATAATTTTGAAATTTTAAATGAAGATGATATTGAAAAAGCAAGGAAAGCATGGATAAAAGCACTTCAAGCGGGTCCATTAAGTGATTTAATATTAAGTATAATAGCCATAGTTTTAGGATTGATATTTAAATCATATATTTTAGTTATTGCAACTATTATAGTAGTTATGTTTATGTGTTTACCGAGCTATATTATGGGAGATGGACAACATACTAAATTAATGAAAACAGATAAAATATTTACCCATGTAATTTTATATACATATAGTATTATAGGTAATACGCTTGTTTCTGAAGAGTCTAGACGATTTCTTTTAGAAAAAATTGAGAAAGATATAGTTGAAAATGAAGTTGACAAAAATAACTTAATTTCTTTATCACTAAGTGCTCATTCAATATATGTAAATGCTATGTACAATGACAGAAGAGGTTTGTCAGAAAGTATAAATAAAATAGTTGAAATGACAATAAAGAATAAAGACATATTCTATAAGAAAGAAATAGAATCATCTTATTATAGAAATGTGATTAATACTGCAATAATATATGAGGTATTAATAGAAGATAATAAAGAAAAGGCCTTAGAGCTTTATAAATATGTACAAAATGAAAAACATAATATGCCAGGAGAAAAGCTTGATTTTTACAGAGTTGAGCATGTTTTAGGAATTGCAAATAGAAGAAGTGAAATTTTAAATGAAAACTTAATGAATCCTGTTTTAAAAGGATGTGAAGGTATAGATGCAATAGAAAGAAGAATAAATGAACTAATATTAGAAAAAATTTAATGTTTTTTATACTTAATACGGATTTAACAAACTTTACATCTCTTTAATGTATACTTAATACTCTCTTAACACTCTAACTGTATTATTAAATTGTAAGATAAATCAAATCGAGGAAGCAAAAAACAAGTAATAATAAAAAAGTTTCGGTATTCGAAAGGAGATTATTAAGATGTTTAAAAAGAAAATAATGGCATTATTATGTGGAGCAGTAATGGTAAGTGGACTTGTAGTAGGATGTGGTTCAGGAAACTCTTCAGAAGGAGATGCTTCTAAAATAACTATATCAGGATCAACTTCAGTAGGACCAACAATGGAGGTTCTAGCAGAAGCATATCAAAAAAATAATGATGTAAAAATAGAAGTACAACAAGTTGGATCATCAGCAGGTATAAAAAATACAATGGAAGGAACTTCTAACTTAGGAATGTCTTCAAGGGATTTAAAAGATGAAGAGGCGCAAAGTGTAGAAGGAACTCAAATAGCAATAGATGGTATAGCAGTCGTAACAAATAAAAATAATAAAGTTCAAGACTTAACAGTTGAGCAAGTTAAAGATATATTTACAGGAAAAATAACTAACTGGAAAGAAGTTGGTGGAGAAGATGCACAAATAGTTGTAGTATCAAGAGAAGAAGGTTCTGGAACTAGAGATGGATTCCAAGATATATTAGGATTTAAATCAGAAGAATTAATTAAAGATGCTCAAATAAGTGATGGTTCTGGAAATGTTAAATCAACAGTTGAAGGAAATGAAAATGCTATAGCATATATATCTTTTGGATATGTTAAAGATGGGATTAAGTCAGTTAAAATTGATGGTGTAGAAGCTAATGATGACAATGTTGTAGCTGGAAAATACCCAATATCAAGACCTTTCTTAGTAGTAAATAAAAAAGATGCTATGAGTGATGAAGCTAAATCGTTTGTTGACTTCATAATGAGTGAAGAAGGACAAAACATAGTAGCTAAAGAAGGATTCATAAAAGCACCAACAAAATAAGCAAGATTCTATAATTGATTATTATATTTAAATAAACCTTAAGTTACAAAAAGCCTAACTGGAAGCAGTTAGGCTTTTTGCTTTTATGAATATTATTTCATAGGTACAAGTATTGAGAAAATATTTCTATTTACTTAATATTTATCACAATGTTGAAGAAGTAATACTAAATAATAGCTAGATGTATTATGATATTGGTGATAACTATTATTGTGATGAAAGTTATTTTAGAGGAGGTATAATATGATTATTAGGATTATTAGTGATAAACGTATTGTTAGCGAAAGTTATACATACATATATTGTCCTAACAATATTAATATAAAACGAAAAAATATTAAATTTGAATTTATAAAGTGGGAACTAAGTTCAGAAACTTGGGATACGGAAAGAGATAAAGAGTTTTTTGAACTTCATAAAGTAGGATATGGTTATTGTTATGACTTAGAAGATATGATGATTTATTGGATAAATAAATATCTCTTAGATTATGAACATGGAGATAAAGCATATTTGTTAGAGAGTAATAAAAATCCAGATGGTAATTACGATATGGAAATAAATGCAGATGGCATTTCCATATAAATACAACTGTCTTAATTATACAAAAACTATTTACAAAAAAATTAGATATGGTACAATAAGATAAAATTAAATGACTCGTATATTTGACGGTAATATGGTCCGTAAGTTTCTACCTGCTAACCCTAAATTAGTGGACTACGAGGTATAGTTTAAAGAAAATATAAATATAAATTAGTCAAAATTAATTTGTATTTGTTTTAGGATAAACACCTCGATATTTATATCGAGGTGTTTTTGTTTTAACTTAAGCAATGGAGTTGCCTGAAGCGGCAGCAAAGGCACATCGTTGGCTATATGAGCGAAGCGAATTTCTTATAAAACTATCAGAAACTGAGTCATACACACAAAATAAAATTACGGGAGATAGTGTTATGAGTTCATCAAACATAAAACAATTAAACAATTTAAAGTATGGTGTTGAAGATAATCCAACCGTGGCTACGAAAATTCTTCTAGGACTTCAGCATATATTTGCGGCATTTGGAGGGATTATAGTTGTTCCATTAGTAATATCTAGTGCATTAGGATTTGACGCTACTACGTCAACGGCTGTAATTAGTGCATCAATATTAGCAGCAGGTATAGCAACAATAATTCAAGCAAAAGGAGTCGGCAGAATAGGATCTAAAGTTGCATGCATAATGGGAACAGATTTTACATTTGTATCACCAGCCATATCAGTAGGTTCTGTATTAGGATTACCGGGAATAATAGGAGCAACAATTTTAGGCGCATTTTTTGAAATTATCTTAAGTTATTTTATAAAGCCTTTAATGAAGTTATTCCCACCAATAGTAACTGGTACAGTAGTTTGCTTAATAGGACTTACGCTACTACCAGTATCAATGGACTGGGCAGCTGGAGGAGTAGGAGCAGCTGATTATGGTAGTTTAACAAATGTATCGATAGCAATGCTTGTTATGATGATTACTTTACTTTTAAATAGGTATGGAAAAGGAATGTTAAGTAGTGCATCTATACTTATAGGAATGGTTGTAGGATATATAATTTGTATACCTCTTGGAAAAGTTGATTTTTCATCAGTAACACAAGCAAACTTTATAGCAATACCACAAATATTCCAATATGGTGTGACATTTGATTTAAAAGCTTTAATAGCATTTTTACCAGCATATTTTGTTACAACAATAGAGACAGTAGGTTGCTTAAAAGCTATAGGAGAAGTATCTGACGTAGATATGGATGACAAAAGAGTTGGATCAGGAGTATTGGCTGATGGTGTAGGAAGTATGATTGGTGGAGTTGTGGGAGCATTCCCAAATACATCTTTCAGCCAAAATGTAGGATTAATACCATTAACAAAAGTAGCAAGTAAACATGTTGCAATAATGGCAGGTATATTATTAGTTGTACTTGGTTTATTCCCTCAATTTGCAGCTTTAATAAATGGAATACCACAGCCAGTTCTTGGTGGTGTTGGTATAGTAATGTTTGGAACTGTTGCGGCAGCAGGAATAAAAACATTAAGTAGAGTAGAAATAAATGATAGAAATTTATTAATAATAGCAACTTCTATAGGTCTTGGTCTTGGGGTTACTTTCAGACCAGACTTTATATCACAATTACCAGAAGGATTACAAATGATATTTTCTTCAGGAATATCAACTGGTACAATAGTTGCTTTAATTTTAAATATAATACTTACAGAAGACAAAGAAGAAAAAAATAATAAAGAATCAGATAGAGAGGCAATATAAAATGAAAGAATTAAAAGATAGAATATTAAAAGATGGAAGAGCATTAAATGAAACGGTTCTTAAAGTAGATTCATTTTTAAATCATCAAGTAGATGCAAAGTTAATGTATGAAATGGGAACTTACTTTAAAGAATATTTCAAAAATCATGGTATAACTAGAATACTTACAATAGAAAGTTCAGGAATAGCACCAACTGCTATGACTGCTCTTCAAATGGAATTACCTATGGTCACTTTAAAAAAACAACAGTCTAAAATACTAAATGGAGAAGTTTATCAAACAACAGTACATTCATTTACAAAAGCTATGAACTACGAATTAACTTTATCTAAAAACTACATTCATGCTGATGATAAGGTTCTTATTATAGATGATTTCTTAGCAAATGGAGAGGCATCCCTAGGAGCAGCTAGATTAGTAGAAGAAGCTGGAGCAACTGTTGCTGGAATAGGAATTGTTATAGAAAAATCTTTCCAAGTTGGAAGAGGAAAGCTAGAAGAAAAGGGATATGATGTTTATTCATTAGCTAGAGTAGCTAAACTAGGAAAAGACTTAATCGAATTTTTAGATTAATAATAAATTAAAACTACAAGTTACAAATAATTTACCTTAGAGTACAAAACTTAACATGAATAACATTATTTTAGGAGAAATAATACAAAATCAGTATTATTTCTCCTTTTTTATTTATTAGGATATTATCGTGCACTTTTGTTTATTAAAAAGTAGTAAAAAAGTGGATTTTGAGCAAGGTCATTGCCTGAAGCGGTAGCGCCCACACAGTGGATTAAGCGAAGTGAATTTTACATAGACTTAACCTAAATCTAATATACATTTAACCTTTGAAATGTATGATTGAATTGTAGAAATACAAGATACATTTAAATAAATTGAAAGAATGAAGGGGGAAATGTTTTGATTAATCAACAAATTACAGGAAAAAATCAAATCGTCACCAAAGATAAAAATAAAAAGAACAATAATAGAAAGTATTTAATTGAGAATATATCAAGTAAAGTATTTATGATAAGTGCATCAATATCGGTAATAAGTTTACTATTGATTATAGGATTCGTATTTTATAAAGGTTTAACGCCATTTTTATTTAAAGGATATTCATTTATAGACTTCCTAACGGGAACAGATTGGTTACCAAATTCGGATAAATTTGGTGTGGCTCCGATGATAGTAGCATCTATAGTAGCTACAATGGGTTCTTTAATAATAGGAGTTCCAATAGGAATATTTACAGCAGCATTTTTAGCTGAAATCGCACCAAAACCTGTGCAAAAAATTATATCACCAGCAGTAGAACTACTTGCAGGAATACCTTCGGTATTATATGGATTATTCGGATTAGCATTTATTGTACCAAACATTCAGAAATTATTAAACTTACCAAAAGGACAAAGTTTATTGGCTGTAATTTTAGTCTTAGCAATAATGATGTTACCAACAATAATATCAGTTTCGCAAACAGCAATAAAAGCAGTACCAAAAGCTTATAAAGAAGGATCATTGGCGCTTGGAGCATCGAAGATAGAAACTATTTTTAAGGTTGTTTTACCAGCGGCGAAATCAGGAATATTAGCAGCAGTAGTATTAGGAATAGGTAGAGCTATAGGAGAGACAATGGCAGTTATATTAGTTGCAGGAAATTCACCTGTTATACCTACTTCTATTGTAGATAGTGTAAGGCCTTTAACTACAAACATAGCTCTTGAAATGGGATATGCATACGGGACGCATCAAGAAATGCTATTTGCTACGGGTGTTGTATTATTCATGTTTATACTAATACTTAATCTAGTATTAAGAAAACTTACTAGTAAGGGAGAGCAGTAAGATGAGAAAAATTAAAGATAATTTTTTAAGCTTCCTATTATATCTATCATCATTTGTAACAGTTGGGATTTTAGTACTAATAGTAGGATTTATATTTGTTAACGGAATTAAAGGTATTAACTTAAGTTATATATTTAGTGACTATTCAGCATCAGGAGATGGAGGAATACTACCAATGATAGTAAGTACTGTGTATATGGTACTAATCGCCATCGCCATAGCAACTCCAATAGGAATTTTATCAGCTATATATCTTCATGAATATGCTAAAAAAGGAAAAATAGTAGAAATAATAAGATTTGCAACAGAGTGCTTAGCAGGAATTCCATCAATAATTTATGGTTTATTCGGGGGAATATTCTTTGTTGTAACATTAAAAATGCAATACTCAATAATTGCAGGGGCTTTAACAGTATCAATAATAATACTTCCTGTAATTATAAGAACAACTGAAGAAGCTTTAAAAACAGTGCCAAATGAATTTAGAGAAGGGTCATTGGCAATGGGAGCGACAAAGTTCCAAACTTTATATAAGGTTATAATACCAAGTGCACTTCCAGGAATATTATCAGGAGTTATATTATCAATCGGACGTGTAATCGGTGAATCAGCAGCTGTATTATTAACGGCAGGAACAGTTGCTAGTATGCCAACAAGTATATTTGACAGTGCTAGAACATTAACTGTTCATTCATATCTTTTAACAAAAGAAATGGGTGATATAAGTGGGGCAGCTAGTGTAGGAGTAGTATTAATCGTAATAGTATTAATTCTAAATACAAGTACTAAGCTAATTGCTAAAAAGTTAAGTAAGGGTAATATATAGTGGGCATGATATAAAAGGAGATAAATGAGATGAGTATAAATGATTCAAATAAATTAAGTGTTAAAGATTTAGATTTGTTTTACGGAGAAAAACAAGCGCTAAATAAAATAAATATTGACATAAAACCTAATAAGGTTACTGCTTTAATAGGTCCATCAGGATGTGGAAAATCAACTTTCTTAAGAACTTTAAATAGAATGAATGACTTAATAGAAGATGTTAAAATAAAAGGAATAGTAAAAGTTGACGGTGATGATATTTACAAAAATAATGATGTAATAAAATTAAGAACAAAAATAGGTATGGTATTCCAAAAACCAAACTTATTCCCAATGAGTATATATGATAACGTAGCGTATGGTCCTAGAGTACATGGAATAAAAGATAGAAAAACTTTAGACAAAATAGTAGAAGAAAGTTTAAAAGGAGCAGCTATTTGGGATGAAGTAAAAGATAGATTGAAATCTCCAGCCCTTGGTTTATCTGGAGGACAGCAACAAAGAGTATGTATAGCAAGAACTATAGCAATGAAACCAGATGTAATTTTAATGGATGAACCAACTTCAGCTCTTGACCCTATATCTACAGCAAAAGTTGAGGAGTTAATCTTTGAATTAAAGAAAGATTATACTATTGTAATAGTTACTCATAATATGCAACAAGCGGCTCGTATATCAGATGAAACAGGATTCTTTTTAAATGGTGAACTAATAGAGTATAATAATACTAAAGACATATTCACTATACCGTCTGATAAGAGAACAGAGGATTATATTACAGGAAGATTTGGTTAAGATTAATTGTTTAAGAAAGAGGGGCGAATAATGGTTATTACTAATTTAGATGTAAGTATTCAATCTCTTAAAGAATACACTTTAAGAATGATTGAGAAGTGCCAAGATTCTGTTGATTTATCAGTAGAATATATGATAAAGAAAGATATGAAAAGCACAAAAAAAGTAATTAGACAAGATGATGATATCGACGTATTAAGGGAGTATATAAGAGATAGAAGTATCGAACTTATGGCCTTAAAGCAACCTTTAGCTAGGGACCTAAGATATATTTATGCTCTTTGTGATATATCTACAGAATTAGAAAGAATAGGCGACTATGCAGCTAATATATGTAGAGAAAGTTTAGAAATAGGTGAAGAACCATTTATAAAAGAGTTAATAGACATACCTATAATGAAAGAAATATGCTGTGAAATGCTTAAAGATTTATGGGTTGCATTAAAAGATGATAATGCAAATTTAGCTTATGAAATAGCTCAAAAAGATAGCGAAATAGATATTTTATATGAAAGAGTAAGACAAGATTGCTTACAAGTTATGCATAATGATCCAGATAAAAATATTAATCAAGGAATGAGATTAGTATTTATAGGCAGATATCTTGAAAGAATTGGTGATCATGTAACTAATATATGTGAAAAAATTATCTATGCTAAAAATGGCGAGATGATAGAAATTGGATAGATTATAAAAAATAAAACTGCTTTTAAACAGTTTTATTTTTTTTTAGCATATATTTTATAAAGAGATAAATAAAAATATATGAGGTGATTAAATGAGCAACTACTATGAATATTGTAGGAGTTTATCTATAAATTACTATCCTAAAGTTTATAATGATATTAATATTGAAATAAAAAAAGTACTTAAAGAAACTCTACAAAGTGTACTGTTACCATTTCCAATTAGAGATGATTTTGATGATTTAGTTGATAAAATTTATTTAGGTTATAAAGAAAAAGTTTACAAGGATATGAATGAAGGTAAAATTTATTATGTTCATTTTTGTAATGATGATTTAACCAGGATAATAAAAGATTTAATATCAATACTTCTTATTAATACACTGTTAGATAATAGAAAATTGTTAAAAAACTATCCATGTTATTACTAAATATATTATACGAGGTAAGGACAAATGATATGGGTGGAGGAAAGAAATGCGGTTACAAAATATTATAGGCATGAGGACTATGAAGACAGGAACAGCAGTTATGCTGTGTTGTATATTAACTAATTTTGCCGTAGACAATATGTTTTATTGCGCTACAGCATGTGTAGTTACTATGCAAGACACAATAAAGACATCTTTTAAAATGGGACCCCAAAGAGTATTGGGTACATTGATAGGAGGCTTAATAGGATTTTTGCTTGTATTAATATTTCCAGCAAATCCAATTTTATGTGGAATTGGAATTATGATAGTTATAAAATTCTGCGATATGTTTAAGTTATCTTCTTTAGTAGTGTCAAGTGTTACATTTTTCTCTTTATATTTGGGATATGTTGATAGTGCACCACTAGTTTACTCTATTCAAAGGATAATAGATACATCTGTAGGTGTTATTATGGGACTTATTATTAATTACAGCGTGGCAAGGCCGAATTATTATAACAACGCTATGAATGAATTTAAAAAGATTAAATCCCTATACAAGGAAAACTTGAGAAATATAGCTCTTGGTAAGAAAAATTTAGAACTTGATGGTATTGAAAATAAGATAAAGACTTCAGAAGCAATTTATTCAAAGCTTATAGACGAATTAAATTATAGTAATGGCAACTTTAACCTAGATATTATAGACAAATCTTTAGATTTATGCAGACACATATATTTCCACATAAAGTCAATAGAGCTATTGGAAAAAGAATTATTTTTAACTAAAGATAATTATAAAAGATTAAAAAAACTTTATAGAAATGAACCAATTTTATTACAGGTTAATGAAGATGAAAGTCCTGTATTTAACTTTCATTTAAACAAATTAATAGAAAAAACAAAGTCACTAGAGGAATTAATAGGGCCAAATTATTAATATGAGCTTGCATAAAAGTATGAGATAAAGGAAACAATTACTGTATAAAATATAATTAAAGAAGTGACTATATATGATGAGACTAAGGAAAAACATAATAATAAAATCATTTATTTTTTGTGTGTTAATTACAGTAAGTATTTTAGGCTTCAATAGCAAAGTGGTTAATGGTGTTGAAGGTAAGAAAATTGCATATATTACATTTGATGATGGACCGTCCAAATATACTAGCCGAATAATCGATACATTAGATGATAATAATGTCAAAGGAACATTCTTTATGATAAACGATAACATGATAGTGTTTAAAGATGATGTCAGAAGGATGACTGCAGAAGGTCATGGAACTGGATTCCATGGAGTGACTCACGACATAAAAGAATTATATAAAACTGAAGATTCAGCTATAGAAGAGTTTAGAACTTGCAATAGGACATTTTATAAGATAACAGGTGAAACATCAAGGTTAGTAAGAATACCATTTGGTAGCAAACCATATATGGTGGAAAGCATCTATAAAAAATTTATTGATGAAGGATTTTTAGTTTGGGATTGGACTCTTGATACAGAGGACTGGAAATCATCAGAAGACCAAATAGTAAGTAACATATTGTATTATGCAAGAGAAAGAAATGAAGTAGTAATATTATTACATGAAAATCAAAGAACGGTAGACTGCTTAAACAATATTATAGCTATATTAAAAGAAAGAGGATATGAAATAAGACCTATTACTCATGATTTAAAACCAAAAAACTTTTGGTAATATTTTTGACAATAGACAATATAGAATAATAGATAATTAAATTGACAATAATCATGAAAATTAGTTATAATAAATATTAATAATAATTTAATATAAAAACTGTGAAAAAGAGGAGTATGTAAATACACTACAAGAGAGGAAAATTAATAGCTGAAAGATTTTCTTAGTAAATGTTTACAGAAGGTAGCTTTGGAGTTTCTAAGCTGAACTAATAGTAAGTTTAGACGGTGGGAATCGTTAAGATCTATTAAGAGCCATAGTAGATATGTAATCTAGTGTGGAATTAAGGTGGTAACGCGAGCTTTTCGTCCTTATTTATAGGATGAAGAGCTCTTTTTATATTTAAAAAATTATATTTTATCTAATTTTTAGGATAAATTTTATAATCATAAATACCAATAAATTTGAAAAAAAGATATTAATAATAAAAGGAGGAAATAACGATGGCAATTAAAAACTTATCAAAAACTTATGATCCAAAAGAGTTTGAAAAAAGATTATATGATGAGTGGTTGGACAAAGGTTACTTCAAATCAAGCCCAAATCCTGATAAGAAACCTTACTGTATAGTTTTACCACCGCCAAATATAACAGGGAAATTACATATGGGGCATGCTCTTGATCAGACATTACAAGATGTTCTTATAAGATGGAAACGTATGGATGGTTTCGAAGCTTTATGGCAATCAGGAACTGACCATGCTTCTATAGCAACAGAAGTTAAAGTTGTTGAAAGAATAAAAGAGCAAGAAGGGAAGACTAAGTACGAATTAGGAAGAGAAGAATTTCTAAAGAGAGCTATGGACTGGAGAAATGAATTTGGTAGAAAAATAGTATACCAAATGCAACAATTAGGAGACTCTTGTGACTGGGATAGAGAAAGATTTACAATGGACGAAGGGTGCAATGAAGCTGTTACTGATTTCTTCGTAAAACTTTATGAAAAAGGTCAAATATACAGAGGAAACAGAATAATAAACTGGTGTCCAGATTGTAAAACTACATTATCTGATGCTGAAGTTGAACATGAAGAAAAAGACGGAAACTTCTATCACATAAAATACTTCTTAAAAGATAGTGATGACTTCTTAGAAATAGCTACAACTAGACCAGAAACTATGCTTGGAGATACAGGTATAGCTGTAAATCCAGAAGATGAAAGATATATTCACTTAGTAGGAAAAACTGCAATACTTCCAATAGTAGGAAGAGAGCTTCCAATAGTAGCAGATGACTATGTAGACAAAGATTTCGGTTCTGGAGCTGTTAAAATGACTCCTGCTCATGACCCTAACGATTTTGGTGTTGGTCAAAGACATAACTTAGAAGAAATCAACGTTATGAACGAAGATGGAACTATGAATGAACTTGCTGGTAAATACCAAGGTATGGACAGATATGAGTGTAGAAAACAATTAATGAAAGATTTAGAAGAAGCAGGGTATGTTATAGCTGTTAAAGATCATCCACATGCAGTTGGTACTTGCTACAGATGTCATACTATAATAGAGCCAAGACTTTCTGAGCAATGGTTCGTTAAAATGGATGAATTAGCAAAACCTGCTATAGATATATTAAAATCAAAAGAATTAGAATTTGTACCAGAAAGATATGATAAAACATATTTACAATGGTTAGAAAATATAAGAGACTGGTGTATTTCTAGACAGTTATGGTGGGGTCACCAAATCCCTGCTTACTACTGTCAAGAATGTGGTGAAGTTATTGTAGCTAAAGAAAAACCAGAAGAATGTAAATGTGGATGCTCTGACTTAAAGCAAGATGAAGACGTATTAGATACATGGTTCTCATCTGCTCTATGGCCTTTCTCAACATTAGGATGGCCTCATAACACTAAAGAATTAGAATACTACTATCCAACTAATGTACTTGTTACTGGTTACGATATAATATTCTTCTGGGTTGTAAGAATGGCATTTGCAGGAATGTTCTGTATGAACGAAAAGCCATTTGACCATGTATTAATACACGGACTAGTAAGAGACTCTGAAGGTAGAAAAATGAGTAAGTCTTTAGGAAATGGTATAGATCCACTTGAAGTAATAGACCAATACGGAGCTGATGCTTTAAGATTCATGTTAGTAACAGGAAACTCTCCAGGGAATGATATGAGATTCTACATGGAAAGAGTTGAAGCATCTAGAAACTTCGCTAATAAATTATGGAATGCATCTAGATTTGTATTCATGAACATAGATGAAGAAATAATGAATGGAGTAACTAGAGAATCTGTAGAAGCTAACTTAACAATAGCTGACAAATGGATAATATCTAGAGCTAATAATGTTGTTAAAGAAGTTATAGACAACATGGACAAGTTTGATTTAGGTATAGCAGCACAAAAAATCTACGATTTCGCATGGACTGAATACTGTGACTGGTATATAGAAATAGTTAAACCAAGATTATACGGAGATGATGTAGAACCTAAGAAAGCTGCTTTATACACTCTAACTTATGTTCTTGAAACTATATTAAAATTATTACATCCATATATGCCTTTCATAACAGAAGAAATATACACTTATCTTCCAACTGTAGAAGGAAGCATAGTTATAGCTAACTGGCCTCACTACAAAGAAGAAGATAGCATGGCAAGTGAAGGAGAAATGATGGAACTTGCAATGGACGGTATAAGAAATATAAGAAATGCTAGAGCTGAAATGGATGTTCCGCCATATAAGAAAGCTAAAGTGATAATAGTTCCGACAGAAGGTAAAAAACCAGCTGTAGAAGCTACTAGGGAGTACTTTGTAACTCTAGCATCAGCTTCAATGGTAGAAATAGCTGACAATGAAAACAACATACCAGAAGATGCTGTATCAGTTGTTATAAATGGAGCTAAAATATTTATACCACTTGATGAATTAGTTGACTTCGAAAAAGAAAAAGAAAGATTAACTAAAGAAAAGGCTAAATTAGAAGGTGAAATCAAAAGAGTTAATGGAAAACTTTCTAACCAAGGTTTCTTAGCTAAAGCGCCAGAAAGCTTAGTTAACGAAGAAAAAGCTAAAAAAGAGAAATTCGAAGAAATGATGAAATCAGTTCTTGAAAGACTTGAAAATATAGAATCAAAATTAAAATAATTTCTAAAGAAGGTCATGTTTATAAATTTTATAGACATGGCCTTTTAATTTTTTCTCAAATCATGTGACAAGCCTCAAAATGTATTATAATAAACTATAGATACTTAAATTTTAAAAAAAATAAAGCATAATTATATATAAATACTTAATTTAGTTGAGGGGGAAGAAGAATGAATTACCAAGAGGCGCTGGAGTTTATCGAAAAATCGCATAAATTTGGAATGAGATTAGGCTTAGAAAACACTTTTAAATTATTAGAATTATTAGGAAATCCACAAGATAAGCTTAAATTCGTTCATGTGGCTGGAACTAATGGAAAAGGTTCAGTATGTTCTTTTATTTCAAACACATTAAAGGAGCAAGGATACAAAGTAGGTCTTTACACATCTCCATATTTGGAAACTTTCACAGAAAGAATAAGACTTAATGGAAATAATATTCCAGAGGAAGACGTGGCAAGAATAAGTACCATAATGAAAGAAAAAATAGAGCAAATGGCGTCAGAAGGACATGCATATCCTACAGAGTTTGAAATAGAAACTGCTATGGCATTTTACTATTACTATGAGCAACAAGTTGATTATGTAGTGCTTGAAGTTGGCCTAGGAGGAAGATTTGATGCTACAAATGTAATAAAATCACCACTTGCTAGTGTAATAGTTTCTCTTAGTTTAGACCATATAGGAATTCTTGGTGATACATTAGGAAAAATCGCTTATGAAAAAGCAGGCATAATAAAAGAAGATAGTATTGCAGTTGTTTATAAACAAAAACAAGAAGCTGAAGAAGTAATCAAAGGTGTATGTAAAGAAAAAAATACTAAATATATAGAAGCTAATTTTGAACATTTAGTAATTAAAAAATATGATATAAATTCACAAGTATTTGATTGTACAATATTAGGTGAGAAATTTGAAGATATGGAGATAAGCCTAATAGGAGAGCATCAAGTAAACAATGCAGTATTAGCATTGACAGTAATAAAAGTATTAAGAGATGAGAGAAAAGTAGAAATAAGTTATGATGCTATAAGAAAAGCACTATTAAATACTAGATGGCCAGGTAGAATCGAAAAAATAAAAGACAAGCCAACGTTTATAATAGATGGTGCTCATAATGAAGATGGAGCAAGATCTTTATCTAAAGCTCTAGAAAAACATTTTAGTGGAAAGAAAATGACTTTATTAATAGGAATGTTAAAGGACAAGGATATTGATGGTGTTCTTGAAATACTTATGGATAAATTTGATAAAGTTATTACAACTACACCAGAAAGTGACAGAGCCATGAGCTGTGAAGAGTTAAAAGAAAAAATAGAAAAATATGTACCAAATGTTACTGCTATTGCAAATATAGATAATGCAGTAACATATGCTTTAGATAATGCTTCGGAAGATGAAATAATAATCTCGGCAGGTTCTTTGTATATGATAGGACATGTTAGAAAAATATTTAAATAATATAAAAAAGGTGGTTAAATTAATTAACCACCTTTTATAATGCCTATAAAGCCTCAACTATTGCTTTTGATAATTGATCTGGACATGAAGTATCTTTAGAACCACAAGTAGTTCCTTCTAATCTTGCAGCAACTTCTTTAGCATTTTGACCAACTATTAATTTGCTTATACCTGATAAGTTTCCGTTACATCCGCCCTCAAAATTGGCTTCTTGTATTATATTATTTTCATCAACTTCTAAAGTTATTTGACGGCAACAAACACCGCTAGTTTGGAATTCTATCTTCATATATGTACACTCCTTATTTGTAATACTCCAATGAATATGATAACAATAGATAAAATATAAAGCAACTATAATAGAATAATTATATATTTTATCTAATATATTATTATAGTATAAAAAACATAGAAGGGAGGGTAATCTATGAAGGTGTATGTTTCGAACTATCTATCAAAAAGTATTAGCATAATAGACTATGAGACTTTAACTTTAGAAAAAGAAATTAAACTGGATGACAATATTTATCCACATCACTTCTGTATAGATAAAGAGAAAAGCAAGATGTATTTACCCAGTTCTAGTAATGGTATCTTGTATGTTTTAGACATGAAGGAGGAAAAAATAATAGACTCTTCATCTATCGGAGGAAGCTTAACTCAAATAGCTATGTTCGAGGAAGAAGTGTTTATTGCCAATGAGGATTCCAACAGTATTTATTTTATGAATAAAAATACATTAGATCCAATAGGCATAATTTGTGTAGATGACATGCCCCATGGTTTTTGCTTTGATTTGCCTAGAAAAAAATTGTATGTCCCTTGTATGGACTCAATAACATGCATTGATATTATTAATAAAGTTATAGAAAGTAAAATAGATATAAATTTCAAGGCATGGCATGTGCAACTAGATAAGTATAAGAGCGAGATTTATGTATCAACTTTAGACGGGAAGGTAGTGATAATTGATGAAGATACTTTGGTTACCAAAAGAGTTTTTGATGAATTTTTGCTACCAGTGCAAATATCTTTTAATTATAAGGATAAAAAAGTGTATGTAGCGGATTTGGGATACAAAAATATAAAGATATTAGATTATAGTTTAGGAAAGTATGTTGGTAATATAGATATAGATGGAATACCTCAGGGATTAGAAATCTCCCCAGACGAAGAAAAATTATTCATATCTGATACTCAGAAAAATTCAGTTAAAGTTTATGACACTTCTACAAATAAATTAATAAAGGAAATAAAAGTAGAAAAAGAGCCTACAACAATTATTTGTATGTAGGCCCTAGTGTATATCTCGGATTAATAAATTTATAACTTCTGCATACATATTAGAAGCATTATTATTCCAATTATTGCATATTTGTTTTGCTTGTTTTTCTGATGAAACGTTTAAGTTTAAATCTATTAAGTTGCTTTGGTTTTCAATAACTCTTAAATTAACAATAAACTCATTTTCACTTTGTTTTACAAAACTAGATTTAACTTGAGTATCAGCTAATAAACTTTCTTTATTATTTTTTATGTATTCGTCAATTTTGACTGCATAAGATTCTGGTATTCTGTTTAAAAAGTACTCTAGTGTTTCAAGTCCTTTTTGTGTTAGACAATAGTACTCTCTGCCAGAGTCTTTGTATGGCTTTATAAACTTAGAATCCATAAGTTGTGATAATATTTGCTGAAATGAGAAATAATTCATCATATCAGTTTCTAAAACAACTTGTGTCATCTGTGAGTTAGTTAGGTCCATATTTATTTTGTCTAAAATATATAAAATTAAAAGTTTATGATATGCCAACTCTTCAGTTGAGTTTTCAAACATATTATTATCCTCCATAAAACAATTTATATTATTATATTAAACTAAATTATAAAAAAATAAAAGTGGTATTTAAAATAAAAAAATATATAACAAAGGCTACCTAATTAGGTAGCCTTACATTAATGTGTTTTTAAAAAAAAACTATTTACCTGCCATTTGCTTTTCAGCCATCTCAACTAATTTTTTAGTCATATATCCACCAACATAACCGTTTTGTCTTGCAGTTAAATTACCTTTGTCAATATTTTCGTAATTAGACATTCCTAATTCACCAGCTATTTCTAATTTCATTTGATTTAATGCAGCTTTAGCTTCAGGTACAACTTTGCTTGTTGACATAGTAACTTTCCTCCTCAAGTTGAAATATATTTTTTTAACATCGTTTAATTGATGTTAATTATAATTTCTCCAAATACAAAAGTTATATTCTGAAAAATAAATCCAAAAAAGTCGAATTTAGCAAAAAAAATTGAGAGCAAGTATTTATCCTATTTTCACAAACTAATATATAAATGTGGCGAATTTTAGTACATGCTTTTGTAATTTTTTTTTAATTTTAAAAATAAATATATTGTAGGAGTATTTTATATAGGAGGTAAAAAATGAACTCAGCGTATAAAAGAACAAAGGCTTTTATCTTAAGTATAACTTTATTTTTTGGAGCATTATTTATTATAGGTGGTTTCGTATTGGGAATAAAAAATATATGCTCTGCTATTCAAGGATATGAAACACCTATAAATAGAGTTCATACAAAGGATAAAAAAGTTGCGCTAACCTTTGATGTTGCTTGGGGAAGTGAAAATATTGAGGAGATATTAGACATATTAGATAAGCATAATGCAAAAGCTACATTCTTTTTGGTTGGTAGTTGGGTTGATGACAACAAAGAATTAGTCAAAGAAATACATAATAGAGGTCATGAAATAGGTAATCATTCAAACACACATAGCTCTTTTCCAGACATATCTAATGAAGACAAAATAGAAGAAATAATATCGACAAGTAATAAAATAAAAGATTTAACAGGTGAAAAAGTAAATTTATTCAGACCTCCTTTTGGAAATGTGGATAAGGACACTATGAGTACTTGCAAATCTTTAGGATATTACACAATTAAATGGGATGTGGATTCTGGAGATTGGAAAAATATTGGTTCAGTACATGTTGTAGATAGAGTAAGCAAAAATACTTCACCTGGTTCAATTATATTATTTCACGCAAATGTTAAAGACGTAGGTTTATATTTGGATAATTGTCTATCTAATTTAGAAAAGAAAAATTATGAAATGGTTACAGTGTCTAATCTAATTTATAAAAACAATTACAAAATAAATTCTTCTGGTGAGCAAAATATTCAAAGAAATGATTAAATGTAATAAAAAGTAAATACTATAAATATATTTATGGTAGAAGAAAAGATAAAGTTATAATTAACAATTTTGGGGGGATAAATAATATGATAATTGTTAAGGACGATACTAATGTTGTAAATTTAAAAGGTGAACTAGAAGATGAATTAAAATTCAGTCATGAAATATTTGGTGAAAAGTTTTATAGCACAAAAATAAAAATTGACAGGCTAAGCAATTCCTACGATGTTCTTCCAATGACTATCTCAGAAAGATTATTACAAGATATAGATTTTGAGAGTGAAAAATTGGTAAGTGTTGTTGGCCAACTAAGATCATATAATAAAAATATTGATAATAAAAATAAACTTGTTTTAACGGTATTTGTTCGCGAAATAAAGGCTATATCAGAAATTGATACAAAGGATCCTAATAGCATATTCTTAGATGGATATATATGTAAGTCACCAATATATAGAAAAACACCACTTGGAAGAGAGATAACAGATTTATTAGTTGCAATTAATAGACCTTACAATAAATCTGATTACATTCCGTCTATAGTATGGGGAAGAAATGCCAAATTTGCAAAGAGTCTTAATGTTGGAGATAGAATTCAAATGTGGGGAAGAGTGCAAAGTAGAGTCTATGATAAAAAGTTAGAGGGTGGTGATTCTGTTAAAAGAACAGCCTATGAAGTTTCTGTATCAAAAATAAAAAAAGCTACATCAGATGACGAAGAATAAATTATATTACAAATAATAATATATGTATTGAATACTTAATTAGGATTTATTATAATCTAATAATGACTGCAATTATACGAAAAGCTTTATAGGGAGGATAACGTGGAAAGTTTACTATACAATAAATACGAATCATGTTCAGGATTACTTGAGTTTTCCGAAGAAGTGCTATCATTTTTAAATAATATAAAACATGATATCGGAAGCAAAGTCTTATTAGTGGGTAAAGTTGGAGAGCTAGGCAAGAGAATAAGGGCATTTGGTGTTCAGGTAACCATTTTAGAGCATAACAATAGAGAAGAGGTTTGTTTTTCTCATGTAATGAATGAGAATTGCACAGTAGTAAGTGGACAGTTAGAATATATGCCTTTCAATGACAATTATTTTGACAAAATTATAGTATTAGATTATTTAAATCATACAGCAAATTGTAATAAGTCTGTAAAAGAAATCAATAGGGTGCTTAAACACAATGGAGAAGTAATAGTTGAAGATTTAAACTTAAAAGATTTAAAAGTAAAATTAAAATACTTTAAACATAGAATTTGTGGAGACAATATTCATTATAATTATCCTAGTGAAGTACAAAATATATTCAAAAGATTTGATTTTGAAGGAAAATTAAAAGAAATAGAAAATAAAAGATACATTTATATAGGAAAAAAAAAGTAAAAGAGCTAGAATATAATTAAATAATATGATAAAAGACTAGGTTAACCTAGTCTTTTATCATATATCAAGGAAACCTATTAGAAGGAGAGATAAAAGTGAAATTGGGTATTGATTTTACAATTGTGGGGGCAGCAATGTTATTTGTGGTTCTTATAACTATTCAAATAACATTAAACAGAATATATATTGTTTTAAAAGATATAAGATCTTTGCTAAATATTAAAAAAACTAAGGATTGATGAAGATGAATGGTCTAAAAGATATAAAAGATGATATTCAAAACATAGCTGAAGCTATGCTTTCAGTTTTAAATATTGATGTTACTATAGTTGATGAAGATTTAATAAGAATAGCTGGGACAGGAATTTATCTAGACAAGATTGGTGAAAGAGTAAATGGATATTCGGCATTTAAAAAATGTTTAGAAGAGCAAGTATTAATTTATATAGATGATTCAGAGCAAAATGATATTTGCAAAGAATGCTCTAATAGTGGTAGTTGTAAAGAGTATGCAGAAGTATGTTGTCCAATCACCTTAGACGGATATGCTTATGGAGTGGTAGGCCTTATAGCATTTAATGAAGAGCAATCTTCAATAATAACTGATAATGCAAAGGATCTAACTAACTTTTTAGGAAAAATGGCAGATTTAATATCTAATAAATTGAAGGCTCAAAATAAAACAGAAGAATTAGAGTTGGAAAAGAAAAAGCTGGAGATATTGCTAAATGGTATGAACAAAGCTGTGGTATCCATAGATACTAGGGGAAATATTGATAAATATAATGTTAAATTCAGAGAAAGCTTTAATATAGAGGATGAAAAGTTAGAAGGCGGAAATATTTTTCATCTACTAGACTTTATTAAAAAACCATCAGCTTTAGATTTTGAAAAATATAAAACAGGAATTTTTTATTATAAGAAACAAGGAAGAAATTTAAAAGGAATATATAACATTAGTGAAATAGTAGTTAAAAATAAGTTAAAAGGATATGTTATTGATTTTATTGAAAATAAAGAAGCAATTAAAAACTATAATAAAATTAATAAAGATTATAAAATTACATTAGACAATATTGTTGGTAATAGTCAAATAATGGAGTATACAAAGCAAAAGGCATTAATTGCAGCTAAATCAAATTCCACAGTGCTTATTACAGGTGAAAGTGGGACAGGTAAGGAACTCTTTGCTAGAGCTATTCATAATCATAGTGATAGAACAGACTATCCTTTTGTGGCAGTTAACTGTGCAGCCATACCAGATAATTTATTGGAAAGTGAATTATTTGGGTATGAAGAAGGTGCTTTTACAGGAGCCAAAAAGGGTGGAAAACTAGGTAAATTTGAGTTGGCTCATAAAGGAACTATATTTTTAGATGAAATAGGAGATATGAGTATTCACTTACAAGGGAAACTTTTAAGAGTACTACAAGAAAGAGAGCTAGATAAAATTGGAGGAAAGTCCAACATATTTATTGATGTTAGAGTTATTGCAGCCACTAATAAAAATTTAGAAGCTTTAGTTAAAAATGGGCAATTTAGAGAAGACTTATATTATAGACTAAAAGTAATTCCAATAACTTTACCAACCTTAAGAGAACGTAAAAGTGATATTCCTTTACTAATTAATTATATGATAAAGGAATATGCTCATAAACTAAATAAGGATGTAATTGGAATAGAAGAAGATGCTAGTAAGACATTGGCTGATTATACATGGCCAGGTAATGTTAGAGAGCTACAAAACATAATTGAATACAGTATAAATATGTCTACTTCACCTTTATTAACCTTAGATATTATACCTAACAATATAAAATCAACATATTATGATGAAAAATCACATAAAGAAGAGGAAATAAGAACTTTAGAAGACTTAGAAAAAGAAGAAATAAGAAAAGCCTTTAATAAATATAAACATTATAAAAAAGATAAGGAATTAGTAGCAAAGGCATTGGGTATATCTAGAGCTACATTATATAGAAAACTTGAAAAATATAATTTAATCTCAAAATGATACAAAAATCTCATTTTGAGATTTTTTTTGCTTATTTTGAGATTTATATAATTCGTTATAATTACACAACCTATTAAAGTATATAAAATTGGCTTGTTAATCTCATTTTTTTCATTTTATAGATTTTTAAAAGTTGGCACGAAAATTGCTATATTATAGTTTGATGACAATATAAAAATAATAATTTATTTTAAATTATGAGGAGGATTATAAAATGAGAGATTTAAGAACAAACTTAGTTGATATATTAAAGGCTGAAGTAAAACCAGCAGTAGGGTGTACTGAGCCAGTTGCTGTAGCATTAGCTTGTGCAAAAGCAAAAGAACTATTAGGAGAAGAAATAGTAAAACATAAAGTATTAGTTAGCCCAAATGTTTATAAAAATGCAATGTGCGTTGGAATACCAGGAACTGATAGATTAGGATTAAAAATAGCTGTTGCTATGGGATTTGTTGGAGGAAAATCTGAGGACGGATTAACTTTATTAGAAGGACTAAGTGATGAGCAAGTTAAGGAATCAGAAAAATATGTGGATGAAAATCCAATAAGTATAGAGCCTTTAGATACTAAGGAAAAGGTTGTTATAGAAGTAAGGTTAGAAGGAAAGAACAATACATCAAGAGTTGTAATAAAAACTAAACATGATAATTTTGTATTCTTACAAGCAAACGATTTAGTTCTATTAGATGAAGCGGACGGATTCGCAGAAAAAGCTGAAGCACAAACTACAGAGAAAAAAGAAAATATAATGGACACTATAACTATAAAAGAAATAGTTGAAAACGTTGAGAATTTGAATCTAGAAGATATTAAATTCTTATTAGATGGTGTAACTATGAATATGGATATGGCAAAATACGGATTAGAAAATGAAATCGGTATAGGTGTTGGTAGAGGTATAAAAGAATCTATGGAAGAAGGATTATTAGGAGATGGAATAATGACAGAAGCTATGCTTTTAACAGCTGCAGCATCTGACGCAAGAATGGGTGGAGCAAAACTTCCTGTTATGAGTTCAAACGGATCTGGTAACCATGGATTAACAGCAATACTTCCAATAGTTGCTTATAGTTTAAAATACCCACAAAGTGACGAAAAATTAGCAAAAGCTCTTGCAATATCTCACTTAGTAACTGCATATGTTAAAAACTTTACTGGAAGATTGTCTGCTGTATGTGGATGTGGTGTAGCTGCATCAACTGGAGCAAGTGCAGGTATAGCTTGGTTAATGGATGGAAATATTAATCATATATACGGAGCTATAGAAAATATGATAGCTGACTTAAGTGGTATGATTTGTGATGGTGCAAAAGCAGGATGTGCGTTAAAATTATCTTCAGCAGCATCAGCAGCAGTTCAAAGTGCTGTTATAGCTAAGCAAGGATATGCAGTACCACCACTAAATGGTATAGTTGGTACACAAGTTGAGCAATCTATACAAAACTTAGGTAAAGTTAGTGATAAAGGAATGCAAATAACAGACGAAATAATATTAAATGTAATGAATGATATGAATAAAGTTGACTAAAACTATCTTGCAAAAGAAGTTAATCTTTTATAAAATGGAAATATCATCATTTATTTAGGAGGTTAATCAATGGATATTGATAAAAAAGTATGGGAAGTTCTATGCTCGGAAGAACAATTAAAAGATAGAATAAAGGAATTAGGGGAAGAACTTTCAAAAGATTACCAAGGAAAAAAATTAATGGTCGTATCTCTGTTAAAAGGTAGCTTCATTTTCTGCTCTGATTTAGTTAGAGCATTAGATATACCAGTAAGAATAGAATTTATGACAACTTCAAGCTATGGACATGGAACTGCTACTTCAGGAAGAGTTCAAATAGTTAATGACATAAAGTCTGATTTAGAGGGATATGATGTATTAGTTGTTGATGATATAACAGATTCAGCTCATACTATGGCTCATGTAATGAATCATTTAGGATCTAAAAATCCAACAAGTATAAAATGCTGTGTATTATTAGACAAACCAAGTAGAAGAGAAGTAGACTTAGTACCTGATTACTGTGGATTTACAATAGAAGATAAATTTGTTGTAGGTTACGGATTAAACTATGGTGATTATTATAGAAATATACCATATGTATTTGCAGTAACAGATCAAGATAGATAGTAAGATGAAAGGGGGGAACATTTTTGTTACCCCCTTGAATTTTGTCTAAATTTATTAAGTATATGCTAATGTATTTACAGAATTTATTTATCGTTTAACTTTTCTATTCGATATCCAATTTCTTTATTGGCAAGTTTGTAACTTTCTTCAATCATATCTTCATTGTTCATATCATCACCAAATAAAGCATCTATAGTAAGTTGATTTCTTTGATGAAAATATTTTTCTAATAGAAGCTCTTCCAAGTCTTTTTGTGTTTTTAAATTACCTTCATGCATTATATGATTTACATCAAACCCCTCTTTAATTAATTCTTTTCCTACTAATATGGCACGAGGGCATCTTATAGGTTCTTGCATGGCACCAAGTAAGACTATCTTATAGCCTTTATTGCAACCTATTTTTAATCTTTCTACACCTTTTTTAAAGTCATCTTCTAATGTAACTTTCTCAAAATCTGCATATCCTCCATTATTATAACTCTCTCTATTTCTTCTTTTAGCTCCAAATTCATCAGCCATATAGATATAGGTATATCCTAACCTTTTCAAGTTTGCTTGAAAAAATTCTTTGTTGTATTGAGTATTATACTTTGAGTAAGGAATGGCTCTTATGTCAATTACACAATTTATATTGTATTTCTTTAATATTTCTATGAATTTATCAAAAGGGTAATTAGAATGACCTAGTGTATATATTTCCATTTCAATCACTTCCTTGTTATGTATTTAATTATATAAATATAATACCCTAATTTTAATGTGACATTTTAAAATAATACTATATTTTAAAATAAAATTTATACCCGATTATAATCCACTAACTAAATTAATATAAAAATATTATTAATTATACTTCGATAATATATATTATAGTTTGAACAATATGATAAGATAATTTATAACTGAAATATGGTAGGCAAAAGATGAGGGGGATGGTAAATGAAAAGAATTATAACTATGGGGCTATTAATAATAAAGATACAAATTATATAAAAGACGATCCAATTAAACTTAAACTTGAAAAAGGAGAGTTAATAAAAGTTGAGATTGAGATGAAATCCAATGAAAAACTTCAGAGTCCTATTGTAGTAACACTTCGAGATTTATCAAATAAAGAATATATATATTCAAAAAGTGTAGACAATACAAATGAAAATATATTTACAACAGAAAGAGTGGCTAAAGATGGAGAGTATGAAATATCAGTAAATATGAGTGATATAAAAAAGTATAAATTTAAAGTTATAGCTATAAAAGAATAGATATTATTTAACTGATAAAAATTACATAATTATTATGATGCTGAAAATACAAAATCAGAAAAAGTGAATCTTTATTGTAAACAATGGTAATACTGATTAATAATATATAATAAGTAAATTTATTGACATTTAAATTAAAAGATAATAATATTAAGATAGAAAATCATATAATAAATCCCATGACAAGGAAAAGTAGTTAAAATCAGGTTCGATATAGAGAGTTGAGGATGGTGGAATCTCAACAAGAAAGATTTAATGAATGGGCCTTCTAGGAGTAAATTGAAATCTATTTGAGAGTAGACTTTACCGTGTGTTGCACGTTACAGCAATTGAGGTATGATAGTACCAATAATTAAGAGGTGTATTTTTATAATACACAATTTAGGTGGCAACGCGGATATAATACTCCGTCCTATAGTTTTAGGACGGAGTTTTTTTACATTCATAGACATTATATTTTGTTCAGCAGAGTTACCTGAAGAGGTAACGAAGGCATCTCGCTGGCTATATGAGCAAAGCGAATTTTACTGAAAACTACAAATATCATAAGGAGATGAAGAAATGAGTAAAAAAGTAATATTAACAGGAGATAGACCTACGGGAAAACTTCATTTAGGACATTATACAGGTTCATTAAAAAACAGAGTGGAGTTACAAAATTCAGGATTATACGATATGTTCGTTATGATAGCTGACCAACAAGCCTTAACAGATAATGCAAAGGATCCTCAAAAAATAATAGATAGTTTAATGGAAGTAGTTTTAGATTATTTATCAGTAGGATTAGATCCAGAAAAAACTAATATATTTATACAATCTCAAATACCAGAATTAGCAGAACTTACAGTATACTATTTAAACTTAGTTACAGTGGCTAGACTTAACAGAAACCCTACTGTAAAAGATGAAATAAATCAAAAAGGATTTGGAGAAGGTATACCAGCAGGATTCTTTGTTTATCCAGTAAGTCAGGCAGCAGATATAACTGCATTCAAAGCTGATTTAGTACCAGTTGGGAACGATCAAAAGCCAATGATAGAGCAAACTAGAGAAGTTGTAAGAAGCTTCAACAACACATATGGAGAAGTATTAGTTGAACCAGAAGGAATGTATCCAGAAGGAATAGAAGGAAGAATGCCAGGAATAGATGGTAAGGCGAAAATGAGTAAATCATTAGGAAATGCCATATACTTAAGTGATGACGAAGAAACAGTTAAAAAGAAAGTTATGAGCATGTTCACAGACCCTAACCATATAAGAGTTGAAGATCCAGGATGTGTTGAAAATAATACAGTGTTTACTTATTTAGATGCTTTCTGTACAGACAAAGCGTACTTAGAAGACTTAAAGGCACATTACAAAAGAGGTGGTCTTGGAGATGTTAAAGTAAAAAGATACTTAAACGAAGTACTTCAAACTGAATTAGCTCCAATAAGAGCAAGAAGGGCAGAATTAGAAAAAGATAAAGCATATTTATATGAAGTATTAAGAAAAGGTAGCGAAAATGCTAGAGCAGTAGCGGCTCAGACTCTAAAAGAAGTAAGAGAAGCTATGGGAATAGAATACTTTAAAGGTTTATAAAAATAGATTAAAAGGTGTTGTTTATTAACAATACCTTTTATTTTTTTCTGATTTTTTGTAATTACTCCTTTCAACTATGATAATATAAGTATGGTAAAGATATTAGATATAATTTTTATATTAAATTCAAAAGAAGAGGACGGTAGTATGAAAATATTTAATCAATTAGGAATAATATTTGGAATATGGGCAGGGGGAGAATTAATAAGCTCTCTGTGTAGTGATTTTATTAAAATTCCTGGCACAATAGTAGGAATGGTAATTTTATTCTTATTACTTCAATTTAAAATAATAAAAGAAGAAGCCATAAGAGAAGTATCAGATTTTCTACTTAATAACATGGCTATATTTTTTGTGCCCGCAGGTGTATCTCTTATAAACTCTTTAGGTTTAATAGGAGAAAATATAGTAGTTTTATTATTAAGCGTGACTGTTGCAACTATGATTATTATGCTGGTAACGGGTAAAACAGTAGATGTTATGATTCATAAAAAGCAAGTAACGATAGATAAAGAAGAACCTGATGAAAGATTCGCATAGTAAGAGGGATAGGAGATAGTAAATGGAGCAAATATTAAATACACAATTATTTGGACTTGTAACAATTTTAGTTTTTTATAATATAGGTTTGTTTATACAGAAAAAAGCAAAGAAGCCTATATTTAATGGTTTATTAATATGCATAATACTAATTATATTATTTTTAAAAATTACAAATATACCTTATGAAAACTTTAAAATAGGTGCAGATACAATGAATTTTATGTTAGGACCTGTTACAGTAGTTTTAGCAGTACCACTTTACAGACAGTTTGATTTATTTAAAAAGCATTTAAAAGAAATTTTAATTGGAATTGTAGTAGGAGTAGTTACTTCTTTTATAATAATAACTATTATAGGAAAATTAACTTTGACAAATAATGAAATAGTTTATTCTATTTTACCAAAATCAATTACAACACCAATGGGTATATCATTAGTTAATGCCTTAGGTGGAGTGGAATCTATAACTGTTGTTTGTATAATTGCAACAGGGATATTTGGAAACATATTAGGAGATTTAGTGTTAAAGATAGGAAATATAAAACACCCTGTATCAAAGGGAATAGCCTTGGGAACGGCAGCTCATGCTATGGGTACAAGTAAAGCCCTAGAAATGGGAGAAATTGAAGGTGCTATGTCATCTCTGTCTATAGGTATTTCTGGTGTTTTAACAGTTATGTTAGTACCTATACTGATGAGTTTTATGGGATAATAATTATTTAGTTTATATTTAAAGTATTTTAATTTATTAATCAAAGAAATAATAGCTGATTTAGTAGTCTCAAAGCATGGCCATGTCTCCAAGTGCAATTTATGACCAATTAATATCAGAGTATGGAGAGCAATTTACGAAAAAAAAGCACAGTATGCTATAGACAATCTAGAGTAATATATTATATTGCAAATATAAAAAGATAACTAAAGCACCTAGTATAAAAACTAGGTGCTTTTTATGGTATTATGAATCATTATTAAAGCTTTTACTAATTGTATTCTTAGATTAATCTAATTTTCTTAAATCTTCCATTACTTTTGTTTTGTCAGCAGTTTTTTCGTCTTTTTTCTTAATTATTCTAGCAGGAGAGCCAGCCACTACAACACCTGGAGGCACATCTTTTGTAACAACAGAACCTGCAGCAACAACAGAGCCTTTACCGACTCTCACACCTTCAAGAATAACCGAATTTGCACCTATTAGTACATCATCTTCAATTATAACTGGAGTAGCAGAAGGTGGCTCAAGAACACCGGCAACAACAGAGCAAGCCCCAAGGTGTACATTCTTACCAAGCATTCCTCTAGCGCCTATTACAGCATTCATATCTACCATAGATCCTTCGCCAACAACGGCACCTATATTTATTACAGCACCCATCATAATTACGGCATTTTTTTCTATCGTAACCATATCTCTTATTAATGCACCGGGCTCAATTCTAGCCTCAGCATGTAAGAAATTATAAAGAGGGATAGCTGAATTTCTTCTATCATATTCTATATGAATATCATCCACAGAAGATTTAAAACTTTCCACATCTTTCATTATAGTTTGATAATCACCAATTAAAATATAAGAACCTTCTTGACCAAATACCTTGTATTTGTCGTTTTTTTCTATTTTTATATTGCCTGAAACATAAACTTTTACAGGTGTTTGTTTTTCAGCATCTTTTATATATTTAGCTATTTCATAAGCATCGTTTAAATTAACCATTGTCATCCTCCCCCAATTTGTCTAGTTCTTAGTCTAGCATGTTATTCATATTGTAATACCCAGCTTCTTTATTTGCTAAGAATTTTGCAGCTGCAATAGCTCCCTTTGCAAAAATATCCTTAGATTGAGCTGTATGTTTTATTTCTACAACTTCATCATGGCCAGCAAATATAGTAGTGTGTTCGCCTACGATTGTTCCGCCCCTTATAGCATGAATACCAACCTCAGTAGGTTTCCTCTTTTCAGAGCGACCGTATCTTCCATATATACATTCACTTTCTGGCAGAATATCTTTAATTCCATTAGCTATCATAACAGCTGTACCACTAGGTGAATCTAGTTTTTTATTATGGTGTTTTTCTATTATTTCTATGTCAAATCCATTAAGAGCTTTAGCTGCTTCTTTAACTAATTTAACAAGAACATTTACACCTAGAGACATATTAGAAGAGTGGAAAATAGGAATAATAGCCGAAGCTTTTTCTATTTCACCTAATTCTTCATCATTAAAGCCTGTAGTTGCTATTACTAAAGGAATTTTTGTTTTTGTTGCATAATCTAAAACATCATATATAGCAGAGTGATGAGAAAAATCGATAATAACATCAGCATCTTCTTCTACTTCACTCATTTTATGGTAAGTTTTGAATGGAACGTCTAATTCATCTCTAGATGTACCACAAACAAGCTGTAGATCACTATCTTCATTAACACATTTAGTTAAAACTTTACCCATACTACCACTATAACCATTTATAATTACTCTTAACATGTTGCCTCCTGTATTTTTAGTCCCCAATTAACTAATTCTCTTTTTAAAACTTCTAAATTTTGTTCTTCCATTTCAGCTAGAGGAAGTCTTAAATCTCCCACATTAAATCCTAATAAATTAACAGCAGTTTTTACTGGTATAGGATTTACTTCTATGAACAAAGCATCTATTAAAGGTTTCATACCTAATTGTAATTTTCTAGAGCCTTCTACATTACCTTCCATAAACTTAGCTACTAAATCATGAGTTTCCCTCGGACAAATATTAGCTAGAACTGATATAACTCCAGCACCTCCTAGAGAAAGTAGAGGAAGTATTGAATCATCATTACCAGAATATACAGCAAAGCCTTCTGGAACTAATCTACAAACTTCAGCTACTTGAGCTAAATCTCCACAAGCCTCTTTTAGAGCTACAACGTTATCCACATTTCTAGCTAAATCAGCAACAAGAGCAGGTGGTATATTAACCTTTGTACGTGAAGGAACATTGTATAAAATTATAGGTAGCTTAACACTATTTGCAATAGATACAAAGTGCTTTCTAAGCCCTGACTTATTAGCCTTATTATAGTAAGGAGTTATAATTAAAAGAGCATCTGCGCCTAATTTTTCAGCTTCTTGGCTCATATAGATGGAGTGAGCAGTGTCGTTTCCACCTGTTCCAGCTATTACAGGAACTCTTTTATCAACAGCATCAACAATAGTTTTGATTGCTAATAAATGTTCTTCATCACTCATAGTACTAGCCTCCCCAGTAGTACCACAAGCAACTATAGCATCAGTGCTATTTTCAATTTGAAAATCTACTAATTCTTTTATTTTTTCAACATTAACCTTTCCATTTTCATCAAATGGCGTAACTAAAGCAACTGCAGAACCTTTAAATATCATAAAAAATCTCCCCTTTACCTCAAATTTAACCTCTATTAATTAATATTTATTAAAGCTCATTTTTATACTAAATCATATTTTAATAATAATTCAGCTATTTGAACTGCATTAGTAGCAGCACCTTTTCTTATGTTGTCAGCAACAACCCACATATTAACACCATTATCCACACTGAAGTCTCTTCTGATTCTTCCAACATAAACTTCATCATGACCTTCTGCATCAACTGCTAGAGGATATTCGTTATTTGCTGGATTATCAACAATAACAACACCTTCAGTATTTTTTAGAGCAGTAAATACATCTTCTAACTCAAATGGTTTATTAAATTCTAAGTTTATAGATTCACTATGAGCACCTCTTACTGGAACTCTTACAGTAGTAGCAGTAACTTTAATGTTATAGTCTTCTAAGATTTTCATAGTTTCATTTACCATTTTCATTTCTTCTTTTGTATATCCGTTTTCTTCGAAAACATCTATATGAGGAAGACAGTTAAATGCTATTGGATGAGGATAGAAAGTGTTTGGCTTTCCTTGGATTCCATCTTCCAAGTCTTGAACTCCCTTAACTCCAGAACCTGATACAGCTTGGTAAGTTGAGTAAACAACTCTTTTTAAATTGTATTTATCATGTAATGGTTTAAGAGGAACCATAGCTTGGATAGTAGAGCAGTTTGGGTTTGCAATTATTCCCTTATGATTTTTTACAGCTTCTGGGTTAACCTCTGGAACAACTAATGGAACATTAGGATCCATTCTCCATTGGCTTGAGTTATCAACAACAATTACTCCTTTTGAAGCTGCTATTGGTGCGAATTTTTGGCTTATTCCTCCACCAGCAGAGAATAGAGCTATTTGTATATCTCTATCAAAAGAATTTTCATTTAGCTCTTCTACAACTACATCTTTGCCAGCAAATTTAACAGTTGTACCTGCAGATTTCGCAGAAGAGAACATATAGATATTATCTATTGGAAAATTTCTTTCTTCTAAAACTTTTATAAAAGTTCTTCCCACCATACCAGTGGCACCAACTAAAGCAACATTAATTTTTTTCATTTTTAATCACCCCGTAATATATTTTAGATTTAACATTAATAACATAGAGAAAATTTAAGGGAGAGCTTTATATTTATATATATAAAAAAACGTACAAAGGTATACTTTGTACGTTTAAAACGACATGTCAAAGTAAACCTTGTAGCTCATCACTTAAAAATAAGTGACAGTGCTATGCATATTATGCATAACCCCAAAAATAATCTTTGCCAAGATTACCTTTTCGGCAATAATCCCTTTCTTTGAATATCATCATCTGCCGACTACTTTCAAATACTTTTAATCATTGCTCCTCTACCCTAGGTTAAGATAGTTTTTTAAATTATTAATAATAGTAATACAAAAAAATGAAAAAATCAATAAAAATGTAAAAAATTACCTAAAACAACATCTAGATTTTTTGTCGGATTTTAGGTAAAATATTTTATATGTTATTTAATATTTATAAAAATATTTATAAAAATATTTTTTGAAAATAAATAATTCTTAAATTATTATTATTGGGAAAATATAATGTTAATTAGGAATATGTTTTCTTATTACAATTATAAAGAATATATAAATCCCCGAGGAGGAATAAAATGGAATCACTAAAAGAACTTTACAAAGTAGGTAATGGACCTTCCAGCTCACATACAATGGGACCACAAAGAGCTGCTGAACAATTTAAAAACAAATACCCAGAAGCTGCTAGCTTTAAAGCTCATTTATACGGAAGCTTAGCTGCAACAGGAGAAGGGCATTTAACTGATTATATAATCAAGAAAACGCTTGAGCCAAAGGAAGTTGAAATACTTTGGAGAGAAGACATAGTTAAACCATATCATCCAAATGGAATGATGTTAGAAGCTATTGATGCAAACGGAAACGTAATGGGAGATTGGACTATCTACTCTGTTGGTGGAGGAACAATAGCTGAAGAAGGAATGAGAAATGCAGGTGGAAACGATACTTACCCTCATTCAACTATGGAAGAAATAATAACTTGGTGTAATCAAAACAACAAAAACTTCGTAGATTACGTAAAAACTTACGATGATGCTGATATAATGGATTACTTAGTAACTATTAAAGATGCTATGAAAAAATCAGTAGAAGACGGTTTAAGCGCTACAGAAGTTATACCAGGTAAATTAAATCTAGAAAGAAAAGCTGGATACTTCTATAAGCAATATCTTGCTAATAAGCAATTAAATACATTAGTATATGCTTATGCTTTAGCTGCTTCAGAGCAAAATGCATCAGGGTATGTTATAGTAACTGCTCCAACATGTGGTTCTGCAGGTGTTATACCAGGAATATTCTTCGCAATGAAAGACTATGCAGGATACACTGATGAGCAATTAATTGAAGCTTTAGCTGTAGCAGGTTTAGTTGGTGTTCTTGTTAAGAGAAACGGATCTGTTTCAGGTGCTGAAGTTGGATGTCAAGGTGAGGTAGGAGTTGCTTGTGCAATGGCTGCTGCTGCAATAGCTTTCTTAAAAGGTGGATCATTAAGACAAATAGAATACGCTGCGGAAATCGGTTTAGAGCATCACTTAGGAATGACTTGTGACCCAGCTTACGGATATGTTCAAATACCATGTATAGAAAGAAATGCAATGGGTGCTCAAAGAGCTTTAGATGCTGCTAACTATTCATTATTAACTGATGGAGAGCATCAAGTTACTTTCGATCAAATTGTTAAAATAATGGACGAAACTGGTAGAGATATGATGGATAAATATAGAGAAACTTCAAAAGGTGGAATAGCTAAATTATTCTTCACTTGCTAGTTTTTAAATAGAATATAATTATTTAGAAGAGAAATAAGATAAGTCTTATTTCTCTTTTTTTTATTGTGAAAATAAAACAGAATCATATATGTACTTAGAGGTATTTAATAGTAAAAGATAAAATCAAACATACTAAGATAATAAGAAAAAATTTATTGACATGATTATTGAATTATGAGTTGACCAAGTGGTCTATAAATGATAGAATTTAAAATAATAGACCACTTGGTCAATTAAAGGAGGGGAAATATGAATGAACGAGAAAAAAAATCTATAAATAGTAAAGAAAAAATTATAAAAGTTGCCCTTGAAGAATTCGCTTTAAATGGATATAAGGCTGCATCAACTAATGCTATTTGTAAAAATGCAAAAGTTTCAAAAGGACTGCTATATCATTACTATGAATCAAAAGAAGTTCTTTATCTGAATGTATTACAACATGTAATTGATCAATTTAAAGGAAACATAACTATAGATATTGATGAAAATGATAAAAAAGGAACTGAGCACATAAGTGAGTACTTTAATAAAAAGTTTAAATTCTTTAGAGAAAATCCACTATATTCAAAAATAATTACAAATACAATATTAGAGAACATGGAAAGTACAAAATCAATAATGAAAGAATTTGAAGATTATAACAAGATGCTTATTTATAAAGTTATAAAAAATGTGGATATTAACCAAAAATTTGATAGAGAAAAAGCTTTTGAATTAATAATTATGATAGGTGAAAGATTAGAAGAAAAGCATATGAAAAATATTGATGCAGATAAGGAGATTGCAATTGAAGCGTTCAGAAAAGACCATAAAATAATGATTGAAATGGTATTTGAGGGAATAGATAAATAAAGGAGGCATAAGTATTATGTTTAAAGGGGTTATATTGCTAATTATATTTTTTGTAATAGCATTTTTAGTGGGGAAGTTAGTTTCAAAAATACAGCTACCAGCCATACTTGGGTGGCTAATAACAGGGATGATAATAGGTCCACATGCACTTAACTGGATGAGCCAAAGTATGATGGATGCCGGGTGGTTTCATATAATATGTAATATAGGTGAAATACTGGTAGGTATGTTAATAGGTAATGAATTAATATTAAAAGAACTAAAAAAGTCAGGAAAGCAAATCGTTACAATATGTATGTTTGAGGGAATGATGGCATTTATAATAGTTACAATAGCGTTCTTTATGTTTGCAGATATTCCGCTTTCAATAGCTTTTGTATTTGGGGCAATAGCATTAGCGACAGCACCTGCTCCTTCTTTATCAATAGTTAAGGAATATAATGCAAATGGACCTGTTGCAAAAACGTTAATACCCCTTGCAGCTCTTGATGATATATTAGCTGTGCTTGTATTTTTTGTTGTTATTGGATTGGTTTCAGGTACAATGACAGGAGAAGAAATAAAGATATTACCTATAATTATGATGATTATAGTACCATTAGCAATAGGTGCAGTTGTAGGTATTATAGGAGCTAAGATATTAAATAAAGAGTGCTCTAAAATAATGACTATTTTAAAAACATCATTATTAATAGCAATTACGATTATTGCAGGTAAACATATAAATGATAATATTATACAAGTTAATTTATTGTTATCAGGAATATCACTTGCTGCCGTTATATCTAATATGATAGAAGAAGAAAGATCACATCAAATATTTGAATCAATAAACCCTATAATAGGTGTAGCATTAATAATAATGATTATTAATTTAGGAGCTCCTCTTGACTATAATCTAATATTAGGTGCAGGACTGTTAACAGCAATATATATTATAGCTAGAGCAGTAGGAAAAATGTTAGGAGCATATATTGGAGGTAAGTTATCAAAAGCAGATAACAATGTATGTAAATATCTAGGATTAACACTTTTACCTCATTCAGGTGTATCACTTTTATTTACAGGAATTGCAGTAAGTACCCTGATGCCTTTTGTTCCACAATATGCAACTATGATACAAGGAACTATTGCAGCTGCAGCTGTTATCAATGAAATTATAGCTGTATTTTTAGCTAAACAAGGATTTAAAATGGCTGGAGAAATAGAATCTAGTGAACAGCGAAATAAAGTAAATTCGCCAGTAATAAAAGATGTGGCTGAAGTTGCTTTAGAAAAAGATAAAGCAGAATAAAATATTAAAATCACTCTTATTTTCGGTAAGAGTGATTTCTATTTTGCTATAAATGATATTAGAGTGTTGTTTAAGTAGATGAGCCTCCCTATCATAGTTATAATTTACTGATAAGGGGGAGTTTTTTTCAATTATTAAAAAAATCTATATTTGCCTTTTGAGTATAAATATTATCAATTAGACACCAATAGTGATTATCATTTATAATAAGAAAGCAATGTTAAAACATACAGAAAAAAGTTGAATTATAGGGAAATATGACAGGAGGAGAACATGAAAAGAAAAGTAATTAGTTTATTTTTAGCTACAGCCCTATTGTGTACAGCACTTACAGGGTGTAGTTCAAAAGGATCAAAAACTAGTGGTGGAGAAGCAAAGGATACTATAGTATATTCTATGAATACAGCGCCACAGGGGATATTTAATCCACTTGTTTCAGATATAGCAATGGATCACTATGTTGAATCTGTTGTTTATGCATCTTTAATGACAGTTAATGACAAGGGTGAGTTAGAAAAGTATTTAGCAGATAAATACGAGGTTTCTGATGATCAGAAAACGATTACATATAAAATAAAAGATAATGTTAAATGGCATGACGGCAAAGATGTAACAGCTGAAGATGTGGCATTTACTTTTACAAGTATGGCATCAGGTGATTATACAGGTGGCTATTATGGAGATGTTCAAAATATAAAAGGCGCTAAAGATTATCATGATGGAAAAGCTGATAAAATTGAAGGATTAAAGGTTGTTGATAAAAGCACAATAAAAATAGAGTTTGATAAAGTATATGCACCAGGAGTAACAAACTTAGGTACAGTACAAATATTACCAAAGCATATATGGTCAGAAGTTCCTGTAGGTGAATGGACAAAGAAAACTGATCTTTTAAATAAGCCAATTGGATGTGGACCATATAAATTAACTGAATATAAAAGTGGTTCTTATGTAAAATTTGAAGCTGCATCAGATTTCTTTGGTGGAGAGGTTAAAACACAAAACTTAGTATTTAAAGTTATAAATGCTGATACAACTCAAGCAGAATTTAAAAATGGATCAATTGATATAGCAAACGTTGAAGCGTTGGCAAAAGCTGATGTAGATTCATTAGTTAAAGAAGGATATAAAGAAGCAGCATTCGATAATTATCAATTTACTTACATGGGATTCAACTTAAGAGAGAAAAAATTACAAGATGTAAATTTACGTAAAGCATTTATGTATGCAATTAATTGCCAAGGATTAGTAGATAATGTTGTAGAAGGTCGTGGACAAGTTGTTAATGCACCGCTATTACCTTCAAGCTGGGCTTACCCAGATGAATCATCATTAGAGCCATATAAGTATGATGTAGAAAAAGCAAAATCTTTATTAAAAGAAGCTGGGTGGGAAGATAAAGATGGTGATGGAATAGTTGAAAATAAAGATGGAGAAAAACTAGAATTAAATCTTGTTTGTCAAACTGGACATCCAGTTAGAGAAAAAACAGCAGTAGTAATACAAGAAAACTTAAAAGAAATAGGAGTTAAAATAAATATAGACTCTATGGAGTTCTCAGCTGTTATGGACAAAGTAGTTGCTAATCATGATTTTGATTTATACATGATGGGTAATACATTATCTTTAGATCCAGATCCAAGACCAATGTGGCATTCAGATGCTATATCAAATAAAAAAGGCATGGTTGGATATAATATAGTTGCTTATGATAACAAAAAAACAGATAAGCTAATAGAAAAAGGTAATGCTACGCTAGATCAAGGAAAACGTAAAGAAGCTTATGCAAAGTTTGCTAAAATATTAAACGAAGATGTACCAGAAGCATATTTATTCTGTCAAGATATAGAACGTGTATATAACAATAAATTAGAAGGATATAAACCATCTACATTTAATGAATTCTACAATGTTCATAATTGGGTAATCAAATAAATAAAATCAGAAAGGGTTGTTTCTTGTAAACAGCCCTTTTTTTATGAAGGAGAGCAAGAAAATATATGGGAAAATTCTTAGTAAAAAGATTAGGTGTTGCATTAATTGTATTGTTTGGCGTGTCCGTTACAGTATTTACACTTATTCATATGCAACCAGGTAATCCATATTTAAATATGATTGACCCTAATGTTGCACCTGAAGTGGTAGAGCAAAAATTAAGGGCTCTAGGATATTATGATCCAATTCCAGTGCAATATTTAAAATGGATAGGAAGAGCAATAGTTGGTGATTTTGGGTATTCAACACAGTACAATGCACCAGCATTTTCAATAATAATAGAAGCTTTGAAAAATACATTATTAATATCAATAGTTTCGTTTATATTAAGCTCAATACTTGCAATAGTAATTGGCGTTATTACAGCGTCAAAATCTAAAACATGGATAGATTATATAGTTACTTTCCTTTCATTTGTAGGAATATCTATACCAACATTTTTCTTTGGATTACTGATAGTAAAGTGGTTGGGATATGATTTGGCAATCTTACCATCATCAGGAATGGAAACTTTAACAGCATCATATACAGGTTTAGAGCATGTACTTGATGTCATTAAGCACATGATTATGCCTGTTATAGTATTGTCACTTACTCAAACTGCAACATTGTTAAGATATACAAGATCTTCAATGCTTGATTCATTAAATCAAGATTATATGAGAACAGCACAAGCTAAAGGACTGACTAGAAATAAAGCTGTATGGACACATGGACTTAGAAACTCTATGATTTCTATAATAACGGTTCTATGCATGCAGCTACCAGCGCTAGTTTCAGGTGCTCTAATTACAGAAACTGTATTTGTATGGCCAGGTATAGGAACATTAAATTACAATGCAATTATGAATAGAGACTATATGTTGATAATGGGGATAACAATGCTTATAGCAGTTGTAATCGTAGTGGCCAATATAATAGCAGATATTTTATATGTAAGAGCAGACCCAAGAATTAGATTGAGTCAATAGGAGGGATCTAATGGTTGTAAATACTTTGAAAAAAGAAGAAAATGTAGAACAAGAAAAATATGTATCATTAACAGAAATATCCTTTCGTAAGTTTAAGAAAAACAAATTGGCAGTAGTAGGTGTAGTTATAATTTTAGCACTAGTTTTACTTTCAATATGTGCACCATTGCTTACGGATTATACAATCAGTCAAACTGATTTATTTAATATAAAAATGGCACCAAGTAGTGAACATATATTAGGAACAGATGATTTAGGAAGAGATGTGTTTACGAGATTACTTTATGGAGGAAGAGTTTCCATAATAGTAGGTATTGCATCAATGACAGTACAATTAGTTATAGGTGTAATAATGGGAGCAATAGCAGGTTATTTTGGTGGAATAGCTGAAAAAATAATTATGAGAATAATAGATGTAATAATGTGTTTCCCATTCTTTGTTATAGCAGTATCTGTTGCTGCAGTAGTAGGACCAGGAGTTAAAAATCTTATTATAATAATTGGTTTTTTGATGTGGCCTAATATAGCAAGGATAGTAAGAGCAGAGATTTTAGCTTTAAAAGAAAATGATTATATCATGGCAGCTAAAGCTATGGGATTATCATCATTTGAAATTATAAAAAGTCATATACTTCCAAATATCATGTCACCTATATTAGTTGCAGCAACTTTAGCCATAGCAAATGGTATTTTAACAGAGGCTTCTTTAAGTTTCTTAGGAATAGGAGTTAAATTACCACAACCAAGCTGGGGAAATATGTTGATCGCAGCTCAGAATATCGGAACATTGCAAAGAGAATGGTGGCTTTGGATACCAGCAGGTAGTTTAATAATTTTAATGGTATTATCAATCAACTTTGTTGGAGATGGGCTTCGTGATGCTCTAGATCCAAAAACTCGTCTGTAGGAGGAAATAAAAATGAGTATATTAGAAGTAAAAGACCTTAAGGTTTCCTTTCCTACAGTAATGGGAAAGGTTGAAACAGTAAAAGGTGTAGATTTAAGTGTAAATCCTGGTGAAGTATTAGGTATAGTAGGGGAATCAGGAAGCGGAAAAAGTGTTACCTCTTTAGCTATTATGGGACTTATAAATATTGGAAGTGGAAAAATTGAATCGGGGGAAATTTTATTTGAAGGAAAAAATCTTATAGATTTAGCTGAGAAGGAAATGTGCAAGGTAAGAGGAGATAAAATTTCAATGATATTCCAAGAACCTATGACATCTCTAAATCCAGTAGTGACAATATATAAACAATTGAGAGAAGTATATAAAATTCATAGACCTGATAAAAAAAATAATTGTAAAGATGAACTTATAGAGTTATTAGATAAATTAAATATACCAGATCCGAAATCTGTTTTAAATAAGTATCCATTTGAACTAAGCGGTGGTTTAAAGCAAAGGATAATGATTGCTATGGCTATGATTTGTAAACCTTCACTTATAATAGCAGATGAGCCAACTACGGCTTTAGATGTAACCACACAAGCTGAAATAATAGAACTTTTAAAACAGATTAAGGGAGAAGGAAATAGTGGAATAATGTTAATTACCCACGATTTAGGTATAATAGCAGAAATGGCGCAAAGGGTAGTTGTAATGTACTATGGTAAAGTAGTAGAAGAGTGTAGTGTTAATGAATTTTTCAATAATGCAAAACATCCATATTCAAAAGACTTATTGGGTGCAATGCCTGAAAACTTTAATGAACGATTCCAATCCATAGAAGGAAATGTTCCTAGTTTATATGAGGATGTAAAGGGATGTGCTTATTATAAAAGATGTAAAAAAAGAAAAGCGGAATGTGAAAATTCAAAGCCACCGATGATAACTTTAAAAGATAACCATATGGTTCGTTGTTTTAAATGTGAGAAGGGAGACGAAAAATAATGATAAGAAAAGAGGACAAAATCATATTTGAAGTTTCAAATCTCAAAAAATATTATCAAGTTAGGAAAAAATCTTTTATAAGAGGAAAAGAATATGTTAAATCTGTTGATGGAGTTAGTTTTTCAATAAAAGAAAACACCATATTAGGGCTAGTAGGTGAGTCTGGATGTGGAAAATCAACAATAGGAAAGACTGTTTTAGGTTTAACACCACCAACAGGTGGAAAAGTTAAATTTGGAGATAATGTTATCTTTGATGTGGAAAATAATATAAAAATATCAAATAGTGAGATGACTAAGCTGAGAAGCGAGATGCAAATAATTTTCCAAGATCCTTATGCAAGTTTAGATCCAAGAAAAAGTGTGGGACAAATTGTATCAGAAGGAATTAAAAAGCACAAAATAGTTCCAAAAGGTAATATTGAGGAAAAAACAAAAGAAATGTTAGAGTTATGTGGATTAGATGCAACAAGTATGTTTAGATATCCACATGAATTTAGTGGAGGTCAAAGACAAAGAATAGGTATTGCAAGAGCCTTGGCTATGAATCCTAAATTTATAGTATGCGATGAACCAACAGCAGCTTTAGATGTATCTATACAATCTCAAATTCTAAATTTAATGCTGGACTTAAAAGATAAGTTTGGATTAACATACTTATTTATATCTCATAACTTTAGCGTGGTAAAATCATTTTGCGATGAAATAGCAGTAATGTACTTAGGGCAGATAGTGGAAAAAGGAAGTGCTTATGAAGTGTATGATAACCCAAAACACCCATATACAAAAGCATTGATTTCATCAGTACCAATTCAACATCCAGATGAGGTTAAAGAAAGAATTACCTTAGAAGGAAGTATGCCTAGTGCTGTTGATTTACCAAGTGGATGTAGATTTCATACTAGGTGTCCATATAAAACAGAACGTTGTATAAATGAAAGCCCAACATGGAAAATTTTAGACAATAAAACTGGAGTAGCATGTCATATATATTAACTTAAAATAATTATAAAACTAAAAAGCCTGATACATTATCTCCTAGTGTATCAGGTTTTTAATTTTATAGAGATGAAAATAGTATAGTAATAATTAATGTATATGATTTATAATTTATATCAAGAGTATACAAATAAAATAAATAATTAAAATATAGATAAATAGAAGGATAAATTATAAATTCGGTAAATTTATATAAATAAAATATGTAATAAATTAGGGAGGACTCTTATGGATAAAAATGATAAATGCAAACTTAATGATATTTCAAATTATTTAGTAGAAAAGCTAAAAGCAAAAGAAATAACAACTGAGGAATTTTTAAGTATGAATAGTAATATATCCGCTGAGGAACTCAATAATAAGTCAAAAATTTATATGATAAATGATTGCAATTTAATAAAATCACTACTAAGTGAAAATGAAAAATCAGAATTAGAAATAACTTTGGACCACTTAAATAAGGACATAGATGATATAGACAAATCATCTTATGAATATCAGATAAGCACAGGAAATTTGGTAGTAATAATTTTAGAAAGCGAAGATGGAGAATATTTATCAGGTTTTATCATGGATGGTAATGGAGAATTACTATTTAACTCTTTATTAGAATTGATAGGAAATGATTTTGAAAAAAGTAATAATACTTTAGAAGACATGATTGAAGAATTAAGACGATTCAAACCATATGGTACAATCTAATTTACAAACAAGGGGGATTTTTTATGGGAACAATATATTTGGAAGATAGAGTAAAAAAACATAGGCATAACTTACACAACTTAGCAGAACTTTCTCATATGGAATTTAATACAGCAAAATATATTAGAGACTATTTAGAAAAACTAGGTGTGGAATATGAAATATATTTGGAAACAGCAACAGTGGGGATTATAAAAGGAAAAAATCCTAAAAAGACAATTGCTTTTAGGTCGGATATAGATGCATTACCTAGTCCCAAAGGGGCTGAACATTTATGTGGTCACGATGGACACATGAGTATACTCCTTGGATTGATAGAATATCTAGTAGATAACAAAGAAAAATTAAATGATAATATAGTATTTGTATTCCAACCAGCAGAAGAAGATACTGGTGGGGCTAAAAGACTTATGGATGCTGGGGTATTCAAGAAATATAAAGTGGATGAAGTTTATGGACTTCATATACATCCTGATTTTCCAGAAGGATATATAGCTTGTAGACCAGGTTATTTAATGGCTCAAAATGGAGAAATAAATATAGATATAATTGGTAAGGGTGGCCATGGTGCCATACCACAAAATACAAAAGATGCAGTTTTAATAGCATCAGAATTTATTACAAGTTTACAAAGTATAATATCTAGAAATATTAATCCTATAGAAGGGGCTGTAATAACTATAGGTAAAATAACTGGAGGAAGTGTTAGAAATATTATCGCTGAAGAAGTGAGATTAGAAGGCACTATTAGATGCTTTAACCCTTCTGTTTATGATACTATGGTAAATAGAATAAGAGAGCTTATTAAGGGATTTGAAATATCTTATGGTTGCAAAATAAATGCTGAAATTGTACATGGATATTTAGCAGTTAATAATGATAAAAAGCTGTATGATGAATTTGTGAATGCTATTGGAAAAGATATGATAATAGAAACAGATCCACTTATGATTTCGGAAGACTTTTCATATTATCAAAGGGAAGTACCAGGTTTATTCTTTATGTTAGGTGCTAGAAATGAAGAAAAAGGCTTTGTAAATGAACTTCATAATTTTAATTTTAATTTTAATGAAGATATATTAATGAATGGTTTAAATATATATAAGTTGCTGTTAGAGTATAAAAATTCGCTATGCTCATAGCGCCAACGAATTACCTTCCCTATCGCTTTAGGAAACTCCGTTGCTTAAAATTCAATTAGTTCATAGGGTTAACGGGCTGATTTTCTTTAGTTAATAATATATACCCCTTAGTTTTTTGTATAAATTTTTGTCTAGATGACGAAACTACAAAAAAAGAAGGGGTGTTTTTATGGATAAAAATAAATTAACTGAAGAATTCATTTATAAATGTGAAAAACAAAGAAAGAAAAATGAAAAAAAGGTAAAACCATTGACACAAGATGATATAATGAAATATGAGATAGCAGGAGAATTAGGGCTGCTTGATAAAGTTGATGAAAAAGGATGGGCAGGTCTTACTGCTAAGGAAGCAGGAAGAATCGGTGGAATCCTCACATCACGCAAAAAACAATTAAAAAAAAAAGCTGAAGAAGAGGATAAAAAGGATGAATCAATATAGTGATTTTGCCTTTGTCTATGATGAACTTATGAATGAAGTTGATTATGACAATTGGGTTAAATACATTGAAGATATAATAAAAAGTGAAAATGTTGAAGTACAAAATATATTAGAATTAGCTTGTGGTACAGGAAATTTAACTATACCACTTACTAAGAAAAATTATGATATCGCAGGAATAGATATTTCAGAAGAAATGCTACAAGTTGCCAGAGAAAAAGGAGAAAAAGAAAATGTTGAGTTAGTATTACTAGAACAAGACATCGTAGAACTTGATTTTGATGTGACTAACTTAGACTGTATCCTTTGTGGGTGCGATGGATTTAACTACATAACTTATGACGAAGATTTAGAAGGCGTATTTTCTAAATGTCATGAGTTACTAAAAGAAAATGGAATTTTTATATTTGATATAAGTTCTTATTACAAATTATCAAAAGTTCTAGGAAACAACATGTATGGTGAAAACAGAGAAGAGATAGCTTATATGTGGCAAAACTACTTCGACGATTACGAAAATTTAGTAGAAATGGATCTTGCATTCTTTGTTAAGGGAGAAGATGGTAGATTTGATAAATTTGAAGAAAACCACTTACAAAGAGCTTATAAAAATGAAGAAATAATCGAATTACTAAAAAATGCAGGATTTGAGTATATAAAAACTTATGGAGATTTTAAATTAGAAGCTCCAAAAGAAGACAGCGAAAGAGTATTTTTTGTTTGTAAAAAATAATCATAAATGGAGGGAAAACAATGAAGGATTACGTTATAAAAGCAACTAGCACAAATGGACAAGTAAGAGCTTATGTTGGCGTAACTAAAAACTTAGTTCAAACTGCTAGAGATAATCATAATACAATAAAAGTTGCAACTGCAGCACTTGGAAGAACATTAACAGCTACAGCAATGATGGGCTTAATGATGAAAAATGATAAAGATGAGTTAAGTGTAATCATAAAAGGTGGAGGACCTATAGGGACTATACTTACAACTGCTGACTCAAAAGGAAACGTTAAAGGTTATGTACAATATCCAGACTTAAACGGTGTGGAAGTACAGGACTATCCAAATGGAAAATTAAACGTTGCTGGAGCAGTAGGAAATGACGGATATGTTAAAGTAATAAAAGATTTAGGACTTAGAGAGCCTTATGTTGGTTCTTATCCATTAGTAAGTGGAGAAATTGCAGAAGACTTCACTCATTACTTTGCATTATCTGAGCAAACTCCATCAGTAGTTTCTTTAGGAGTTCTTACAACAGCAACAGAGGTTGAGCAAGCTGGAGGATTAATAGTTCAATTAATGCCAGATGCAACAGAAGAAACTATAGCTACTTTAGAACAAAATGTGGCTAAGTTAAAATCAGTTACTACAATGTTAAGTGAAGGAATGACTCCAGATGACATATTAAATCTAGTGTTAGAAGGATTAGATCCAAAGATATTAGATATATGTGAAGTTAAATTTGACTGTAACTGTTCAAAAGATAGAATAAAGAGGGTTTTAATATCATTAGGTAGAGAAACTTTAACTGAAATAATAGAAGAAGATAAGCAAGCTGAAATAAGCTGCCACTTCTGTAATAGTGCTTATCACTATACTGAAGAAGAATTAAGAGAAATATTAAATGAGATGTAGTTAATATAGAAAGAGAGCTGTCGTGAGACAGCTCTCTTTTGATGTGTAAAATAAGTTGAAGAAATATAACTATAAATATAATTTGTATTGAATACATTGAAAAGAGTTTGCGCTAAAGATATATTAATATGTATGCTAATGAATGGTATAAAGGCTAGGATAAGGAGATCTAAAATGTTTTGTAATTATGAAATGAAAAGATTATTAAGTAATATTAACGGTACAAATAATGATAAAAATGTGAAATTAATTGAAAAAAGATAAGTGTAAAAGGAGAATATTTTTATTGTATAAAAGAAGGATTTTTTTTATCTTGTGATAATGTTAATTTTATTAAAGATGAATTATCTAATTTTGAATGGGAAGGTAATGAGATATATTTATCTTCAGATGATTCTTTAGATAAAGTATTAAAAGAAGCCTTAATAATGATTGAGCAACTAAAAACACAAATGATGAGTGAGTTTAGAAAAACATATTTTGATATTGTTTTATCAGTTGACCTTGGAGATGAAGATGTAAGTCCATCAGCAACAATTAGATTTTACTCAATTAGAGATGAATATCATATTATAGAATATGATGAATTAGAAGAATACAATCAACCTATGTTAATTTGCAATATAGTTAATAAATAAATTCTTTATAAAAATTATGTGGAAAAGAGTAATATCAAATTTAAATGTCATTAAAACCAATGGACTTGATAGAAAACTTAATGTTTTTTATTAAGTCCATTCTACTTATGATAAACTTGATAGACTAGTCGGCTATATTGAATTAGACGTTGATGATATATAAGGAAACTTACCAATAGACGCTGAAATAGAGAGACAAAAAATTACTTATGAGTATGATATAGATGGCAACATAACAAATGTAACATATGCTTAGTGGTGTAAAAGGATTAAAATTCATTTATAATAATGATAAGTGGTTACAAAAAAAGAGGCAAAAGATCAAGCTAGTTATAAGCTTCTTAGAGAATATAATTACTTAAACGATGGAAAAGTTGCAAGTATAAAAGATTACAGAGATTTTGCAAAAAGAAGTAAACGATATAAGTGGAAGGACTAATAACAACGATTTTAAGAATGTGCTATCAGTAGAATTTAATTTGAAAGGGTAAATATGGAATGAATAAATCGGAAAAGATAGATATTATAAAGCAAAACATAGATATTTTGCACGAAGTTAAGATTAAAAGAAGTAAAATAGATTCAGAAGATCTTAATGTTATACCTTTAGCTGTGGGGCAAAACCTTGTTCTACTTCAAGATTTATATGATTTTGATTTGGATGGTTATACAATTGTTAGAATTAAGGATATTACTTCTGTAGTGATAACTAAATCTCAGCAATTTTCACAGCGTATATTAAAGGAAGAGGGTATATTGGATCAAATTAGAAAGCCATTCATAAACTCTTTGGATAATTGGAGAAATGTATTAAATGAGTTGTCTATCCAGAATAAGAATATAATAGTTGAATGTGAAGATATGGAATCTTCAAAATTTTTTATTGGTAAAATTATAGCTATTGATAAGAAATATCTTTACTTATTATACTTTAACGGTGCTGGAGAATGGGATAAAGAACCCACAGAAATTCTGTTGAAAGATATTACTTCGCTTAGTTTTGATTCAAAATACATTAATGTAATTTCAAAATATTTAAGGCCTTGTATAGAAAGTGACAATAATATGAAAAAACATTTAAATGTGAAAGATGTTAAAGAAGATTAATCATAACTAAAAATGCTAAAGTTAATTAATATATATCAAAAATATGCACTAATATAATTAGGGCATATTTTTATTTATAATACATGATTATTTTTAATTATTAAGGAGGTTATTATGGAAAATACGAGGGAAAATTTTGATTGTACACAATTTATTACTTTTAATTGTTGCAAAAAAGATGAAGAAAATATATTAAAAGCATTATATAAAATATTTGAAAGTTCAGGTTTTGTTTGTTTGCCTGATTACAAAATAAGGAAGGTTAAAACCGAATATTTTTCTAATTATGCTTATGACTACTTTTTTGAACTAGATAATGATACCTTTTTAGGAGAATTTGATGATTGGAAAGAAGAGAAAGAACCGTCAGAGATAGTTAATAAATTTATAAAAGCTATTAAAGAATTTAAAGCGTGTTGTAATATAAAGGAAATGCGTATAATACTAACAGAATTTGCTGAAAAGAATATTACATCAGAAACTTATGCAAAAATTAAAGAGGAACAATTATTAGAGTTTTTATTTAAAATGTCTATATATTATTTTGATGAAGATGCATCGCAAGCTAATTTAATATTAGAGTTATTAAATTAAAAATGAAATACACTTGAACAATTTTAGTTAAATAGATAAAAATATAAAAAATAATAAAAGATGGGCACTTTAAAAATGGTGATAATAGAAGATAATAGGAGATTATAAATGGAAGATTATGAAAGAGTGATAAGTATAATTAAAAAATATTTTCCTGAAAATTTAAAGTATGAATCTTATGAATACCAAAATTCTAAACAATTTATGTTATATAAAAAGAAACGAAGACAATATAAAAGAAATAGTGTATATAATAACTATATTGAAAAAAAGGTAAAAGGTATTTTTAAGGGATATGCATTTAGAAATTATATTGATTGGGATGATTATAAATGTATAGAGTTTAAAATTAATATGCATAAAAACTGGCCTTTATTAGATGATGATTTTGAATTGATAAAGGCGTTAGGAGGTAAAAGAAGAGAGTTGTACATATCTATAAGCATATTAGCCAATTACTATTATTACTATTTTGGTGAAACATGTTATGATTTCAATAAAGAAAATATTTTTGAAGGATGGCATTTCTATGATGATTCGGAACCTAACTCAGAAGAAGAGAAAGAACTTTTAATAAAACTAGATAATATTCTAATGAAAGAAGGATATAAAAAATTAGACAAAAAATTAGCTAATTTAGTAATTGAAGATATAGAAACTGAATTTGTTGAATTAGGGAAGGTAAAAACTTTTGATTGTTTATTTACTGATTTTACAATATTTTTTTCATAGTTTAGCTAATAGAATTAATAGTTTAATGTAGCTAATGTAAGCAATGAATTATAGATTGTTAACATTATTCCAATAAGATGATAGGACAAAGGATATGAAAAATTGAATTATCAGATTAAATTTAAGTTTATAAATATTAAAGAGACTTGTTCGCCAATTATTGAGCTTGGTATGATTAGATAAGAAGTTATTTTTAATTTTTTATCCGAAGATTAAAATAAAGCTAAACAATAAAAATTCAGTAGACTGTATGAAATGAATATTTAGAATAAAGAAGTAGGGAAATTATACTTTATAAGAAAAAATTATACATAAATATAAAGGAGTAAAAAGTTGCTTAGTATAAAATTGTTTATAAGATTATTTGTATATTCAAATAATAAAAAAGAATCTAGGAATATCACTGAAGGCATAGTTAAACCTCTTAACGATTATATAAATAAAATTAAATACAAAAGCAATAAACCTTATTGGAAAATAGATGGCATGTATGTTGTAGAAATAAAAATTGAATTCAATGATAAACTTAATCAGAATAAATTTAATAAATTTTTAAAAGAAATATCTAATAATTGGTTAACATTAGGTATGCAGGATGAGGAATTAATATCATCTGATACAAATTTCATAGAATTAGAAATGATTAATATATTCTTTGATTATAAGTCAGAAATAAAATTGGACTGTGATTAATTTTAGTAAGTGACTTTGACTATTAGAAAGTAGGAAAATAATGAATATAGATGAATTTTTAAATTATGTTCAAAATATTATGCCTAATATTGAATCAAAGTATATTGAGCATGATATTTTGAACAATGAACTTCTGGCGCATGTATTCTTTGAAGATGATGTATGCTGTGAAATACGAGACATAGCAATACAACAAGATGAATTAAAGCTTAAACAAATTTTTGATTTAATTGAGTTGGCATTATCTGAAGGGGATGCTTATTTACAAGAAGTTATCATCATTACAATTCTAGCAGGGATAGGTGATGATAAAAAAGTATTGAGTAATTCAAGACAATATATGGGAAAAAATACAATAATAAAGTCAAATGAAGTTGAGAAGTATTGGGGAAGAATATAGTTTTATATTGTAGAATTGGTATAGATAAGAGAGTAAAAAAGAGTTAGGAGTAATTGGTATGAATTTATTAGAGTGGTTAGAAAATTGGTACAATAGTAATTGCGATGGAGATTGGGAGCATATGTATGGTGTAAAGATAGAAACTGTTGATAATCCAGGATGGTCAACTTACATTGACTTAATAGATACTTATTTAGAGCAAAAGGAATTTAGCACAGTTCGATACGACAAAGGTAATAAAGATTGGATTATTTGTATAAAAGAAGATGGTGTATTTAAAGGTTCAGGAGGTCCTAAGAAATTAAACGAAATTATATATATATTTAAAAGTTGGATAGAAAAATATGAGGAAAAGTAAAATGATTAATAAATATTTAGAAAACAATGTAATGGATGGCATGGGGAGATGTTCTGATATGATTTGGATTTCATTTGGTAAGGAATTATTAGTAAGGAACTACCGAAATGAGGAAGTTAAGAAATCAGAATATGCTCTTCATATCCAATGTCCTTTTAGAATATCTAGAAACAATAAGATTTTATTGAGCAACTATGATATTTATACATTAATAGAAGGTTCCATAAATGATGATTGGGATGTTATAGGAAATAACAGGTATGATAAAATTGTTAATGGAATATTATTGCCTATGTTACCGCTAAAAGTAAACAAGGTGAACTACAGTGAGATCGGAGATATTGAGATTTTATTAGAAGACAACATAGTAATAAATATATTTGTAAACTCTTCTGACCTTGTTGAAGAATGGAGATTTATAAATAATCATACTGGTAATCATTATGTATTCAGAGAAGAATAATCTATTAAACTCAATTTAATGAAAATTTAAGGTTTTGAACACGTACAATAAAAACAACTATCTAACAAGTGAATATTTTGGAATATACATAATGAGCCTATTGAATAAGGAGATATGATAGGCACAGCATGGCACAGAAATAATTATAAAAATAGTGTGCCTATATTTGTTCCTAGTTATTTAATAATTGTAAAAATATAAGAAAAATTAGCGTGTATGTGTATGCACGCGCGTATAGAGTTTTTGGGGCTTAGGCACAGTACATAGGCACAAGTTATAATTGGCAAGATAAATTCATAAAGAAGGTGTAGAAAGTTAACTGAAATCGCCTTGTGGAAATAATTTTTATTTGTAGTATAATCACTATTGTAAGAACAAGATAATTTAAATCAATGGGAAATTATAAACAGATTATATTAAGGGGGACAAATATGAAATACAATTTTGACAATAAAATAGACAGAAAAAATAATAACTCTACTAAATGGTCAGGTATGGAAGGGGGATTCATATCAAACGACTTACTGCCATTTTGGATAGCAGATATGGATTTTGAAATATGTCCTAATATAAGTAAATCTATGAAAAACGTCTTAGATCAAAATATATTTGGATATGTAAATACGGGGAAACATTACTTTGAAAGTGCATGTAATTGGACAGAGAAAAGATACGGATATAGTATGAATCCAGAAACTTTAATACACACTTCAGGAGTAGTATTATCCTTAGTTTTTGCAGTTGAATTATTAACATGTGAAGATGATAATATTATGATTAGCTCACCAGCATATCCTCCATTTTATGATTGCGTATTAGACAATAATAGAAAATTATTTTTAAATGAATTAATAATAAAAGACAATAAATATGTAATTGATTTTGAGGATTTTGAAAAGCAAATAATAGAAAATAATGTGAAGTGGTACATATTATGTAATCCTCACAACCCTACAGGAAGAGTATGGGACAGAGATGAATTGAAGAAAATAGCTGATTTATGTTTAAAACATAATGTAAGAGTAATAAGTGATGAAGTATGGAGAGATTTAGTATTTAAAGATTATAAATATACTCCTTTTGCATCTTTATCAAAAGAAGTTGAAGAAATAACAATAACATGCTTTTCTGCAAGCAAGACTTTTAATTTAGCTGGATTACAAGCATCATTTATTTCCATACCAAAAGAAAATGAGCGTGAAAAATTTAAAAAAGAATTGGCAAAATATCATATGGCAAGAAATAATTCTTTTAGTGTTGCAGCCGTAGAAACAGCTTTCAATGGAGGTGAAGAATGGCTAAGTCAATTATTAGACTATCTAAAATGTAATTTAAATTATTTAAGTGATTTTATACATGAGAATTTACCAAAGATTAAATTTATAAGACCTGAGGGAACTTATGTAGTTTGGCTAGATTTTTCAGAATACAAAATAGATGATATTAATTTATATTTACAAGAAAATGCTAAAGTTGCATTAAATAAAGGAGAAGCCTTTGATAAAAACTGCAAAGACTTTGCAAGAATTAATATAGCTTGTCCAAGGTATCAGTTAGAAGATGGTTTAAACAGAATAAAAGAAGCTTTAGGTAGATTATAAATTATGAAAAAGGATGCTTAATGCATCTTTTTTTGTGCTTAAAATTTATATAAAAATCATGACATAAAAAAAGGTAATAATTGAGCTTTATATATACAAAAATACAATAAGACAGGCATTTATAACTATGTTAGAATTGACCTTGGAAAAGGGTATCATAAAAATATTTAATATTACAAGGAGAAAAAGGGAATGGGTGTAACGAGTAAAAAAATTATTACAGTTTTATCAAGTTTAATGATTGGGGTAACAATGTTAGTTGGATGTAGTGGGTCTAATGATAAGTCAGAAGATTCATCAAATAAGGATTCTAAAGAAAAATTAGTAGTAGGTGTCTCTACAGAATATTATCCATGGTGTTTCAAAGAAAATGATGAGAATAAAGGTTTTGAAGTAGATGTATGGAAGGAAATAGGAAAAAGAACAGGATATGATATAGAATTCCAAACAGCTAAATTCAGTGGATTAGTTGGTATGTTAGATGCTGAAAAAATAGATACAGTTGCTCATCAAATGTCAACAACAGAAGAAAGAAGAGAAAAGTATGATTTTACTGAAACATATGCTTATAGTAAATATAAGTTTATAGTTCCAGAAAATAGTAAAATAAGTAAAATAGATGATGTAAAAGGTATGAAAGTTGGTTGTGTATTAGGTGGAAATGGGGAAAAAACTATAAAAGATCTTAATGAAAAATATAAATTAGGTTTAGATATAGTTACATATGACGGGGTACCTATGGAGCAAGATGTAGTAGATGGAAGAATAGATGTTGCTTGGTTATCAGAAGTAAAAGCAAAAACTACAATTGAACAAGGAAAACTACCTTTAAATATAGCTGATATAGATACAGGTGTTTATGAAATAAATCAATATCCATTTAGAAAAGAAGAAGCAAGTAAAGATAAAATATCAAAAGTTAATGAAGCTATAAAAGCTATGCATGAAGATGGAACATTTACTGAGCTATCAAATAAATGGTTTGGAATAGATACAACTAAAGAATAAAAGGTGGAAAAATGCATATATTTGATTTTGAATTTGTAGCAAACTTAATACCAATAATGATTAAATACCTAGGCATAACTTTTAAAATGTCATTATTAGCATTAGTGCTAGGCATTGTAGTAGCTATGGTTATTGCATTGATTGTAGATTCTGAAATACCTGCACTTAAGAGACTATCAAAAATATATATTTCATTTTTTAGGGGGACTCCATTAGTAGCCCAATTATTTTTTATATATTTTGGATTAATAAAAATAATACCGTCTCTTAAAGAATTAAGCGCATTTAATGCAGCAGTAATCGTACTAGGTCTTAACTCATCAGCATATTTTGCTGAAAGCTTGAGAGGAGCCATATCTTCAGTAGATAAAGGACAAGCTGAGGCATGTTATGCTTTTGGTATGACTTATACTCAGGCTATGATGAGAATTATTTTGCCACAGGCTATTAGAGTTGCCATACCAGCTATGACAAATACTTTTGCAGATATTATAAAAGGGTCTTCCTTAGCTTTTACAATAGGTGTTACTGAAATAATGGCTACTGCTCAATCAGAAGCGGCAGCCACATATAAGTATTTAGAGGCATTTACTTGTGTAGTAATCATTTATTGGCTTATAAATCTAGCAGTTGTATATGTTCAAAATAAGCTGGAGAAAAAGTTAAGTGAAGCATATTAAATGGAGAAGTACTTATGTTAAAAATAAATAGTTTAAGTAAAAAATTTGACCAAAATACTGTATTGAAAAATATTAATTTAGAAGTCAAAAAAGGTGAAGTAGTTGTTTTAATAGGACCATCAGGTACAGGGAAATCAACTTTACTAAGATGTATAAATATCTTAGAAAAAGCTGATAGTGGAAGTTTAACCATAGGAGATTTAAATGTAAATTTAGCTAATTTACATAAAAAAGACATACTAAAAATAAGAAGAAAGACGGCTATGGTTTTCCAAAATTATAATTTGTTTAATAATAAAACAGTAATTGAAAATATAACTGAACCACTAATTGTAGTAAAAAAAATGGACAAAGAAAGTGCAAATAAAATAGCTCTAGAAAAGCTTAAATTGGTTGGCATAGAGGAGAAAAAAGATCAATATCCATCTAGACTGTCAGGAGGACAAAAGCAAAGAGTTGCCATAGCAAGAGCTTTGGCTATAGACCCAGAAGTTATACTAATGGATGAGCCGACTTCAGCCCTTGATCCAGAATTAGTTGGAGAGGTTCTAGACGTTATAAGATCCTTGGCAGAAGCCCATATGACGATGATAATAGTAAGTCACGAAATGAAGTTTGCTAGGGAGATAGCAGATAGAATTATATTTATGGAAAATGGTGTTATAGAAGAAGAAGGAAGTCCATCAGAGCTATTCAGAGAAAATAAGAATACACGTATAAATCAATTTGCTAGAATTGTGGTATAAATTTAATATGAATGAGAGGGAGTTGTCATAAGGCAACTCCTTTATTTCTATATAAATACAAAAAAATGTATAACGTATATTAAAAAAACTACATAAAATTACAAAAATATCTAGTAAAATGATTGACAGAGGCTTGGAAATCGTTTACATTAATAAATGAGATAATATAAAATAATGGCATCAAGCTTTTGGAGAGATAAACCCTGATTATGATAATCTAGTAGCTAAAATGTCAGAAGAAGAAACTGATGATGTGAGAAGTAAAGAGCTTAAGAAAATTTCAGATGTTTGTTATAATGTACCAGCAAATCTATCAAGAAACTTCTATAAAAACATACAACTTGCTTGGTTTACATAAATTGGGGGAGTAATTTCCGAAAAAAATTAGCATTAAATAAACCTTACTGTAGGTGGAAGAACTAGATATGGTGCAGATGTAACAAATGAACTTTCTTACCTTTGTTTAGAAGTAACTGGATTTCACGTAATACACAACGATTAAGCTGGTACACAGGTACTTTTCATACAGGAAAAACCTTATAAACTTACGTTTAAGTGAAGAAATGATTTAGGATATATTATAAGGGGTAATTCTCACTTGATGCATTTCATGTTAAAGATGCACAAGAAGTTGTTAATTGTGTAAGTAAAGAACAAATATTCTTTAGATATACAGGCGTTGGAATTTGTATACAATATATTTAAAGAATCTAGAATTATAATATAGGAATATAAATAAAAAGAGATATTTTAGGAGGAAGATTGATGACTGAATTTATAAATAGAATAAATGGACCAATTAATAGTTTTGTATGGGGGCCAATAATGCTAGCCTTATTAGTTGGTTTTGGTATATACATGACTACTAGAACAGGTTTTTTTCAAATTAGAAAATGCAACACAATAGTAAAAAGCACTTTAGGTTCCATAAGTAAAAATAAAGATGCAGCAAAAGATGGTGTTTCACCCTATTCAGCAATGTCGGCAGCTGTGGCAAGTAGTGTTGGAGTTGGTAGTATAGCTGGTGTTGCAACTGCCATAGTTACAGGTGGACCAGGGGCAGTATTTTGGATGTGGATGTCTGCACTATTTGGAATGATGACAAAATATTCAGAAGTTGTACTGTCTGTATATTATAGAAGTAAAGATGAAAAAGGCGCATATTACGGTGGTCCAATGTATTACATGGAAAAAGGTCTAAAAAGTAAAGGATTAGCAATATTATTTGCTATATTTGCTGGTACTGCTTGTTTTGGAACAGGTAATATGACTCAATCAAACTCAATAGCAACAGCTTTACAAGGTTCATTTGAAATACCTACGTATGTTACAGGACTAGTGCTTGCAGTATTAACAGGTCTAGTTATATTTGGTGGTGTTTCTCGTATAACAAAAACTGCTGAAACTTTAGTTCCAGTTATGGCATTATTTTATATTTTAGGATCTCTTGTAGTTATAGTTGTAAATAGAGATACAATACCAGCTGTTATATCTTCAATATTTACTGAAGCATTTAGTTTTAAATCTGCAGGTGGAGGTATAATGGGATATACAATAATGAGAGCTATGAGATTTGGGGTAGCAAGGGGGGTATTCTCAAATGAAGCGGGACTTGGATCAGCTCCGATGCTTCATGCAACAGCATCTACAGACAATCCAGTAAAACAAGGTATGTGGGGAATTTTCGAAGTATTTATAACAACAATTTGTATTTGTTCTATGACAGCTTTAGTTATACTTACTACAGGTGTCGTAGATTCTGGATTAACGGGATCAGTTCTTACAGCAGAAGCTTTTAGTACAGTATTTGGTTCATTTGGAGGAGCATTTGTATCTTTAGCAATTACTTTCTTTGCATTTACATCAATATTAGGATGGTCATATTATGGAGAGTGTAGCTGGAGTTATATTTTCAAAGGAAAACAAAAACAAGTATCAAAAATAATAAGATTATTGTGGATACCTACAGTATTTATAGGTTCAGTAGGTAGTCTTGATTTAATATGGAATGTTTCAGATACATTTAATGGACTTATGATAATACCAAATATTATTGCATTATTTGGGCTTTCAGGAATAGTAATAAAGCTTACAAAGTCATATATTAAGGATCCAAATTCAGTAAGAATGGCAGATGAGGATACAGAAGGTATAGCATAAGTAAGAAATATATTATAATAAAATCAATACTAAAATAAAAAAAGATTACTTCTATATTATACAGAAGTAATCTTTTTGTTTTAGATGGTTATTTAAGACTCAAATCAATCATATTCTTTTAATATTTCATTCATTAAATCCGGATAGTCTGAAAATACACCATCTACATTAAATTTTATCATTTTTCTCATTGCATTAGGCTTATTAATAGTATAAACAAATACTTTCATATTATTTTTGTGGGCCAGATCTACGATTTCCTTGGAAACTAGTTGTTTTGAAATATTAATACTATAGACATTTAATTTTTTAGCATGCTCGACAACATTAGCTTCTGGAGCATAGTCTTTTTCATACTCATAAAGAGCACCATACTTAAATCTATTATCTAAGTTTTGTAAAATATTTAAGCACTTATGATTAAAAGCAGAAATAAAAATTTTATCTTCAACACAATATTCTTTGATTAAATTCAAAAGATCTTGTTCTAAGTCATAGTGTATTAAATCAGTTTTTGCTTCAATATTTAAAATAATATTTTCATTTTTAATTAGTTCAAAAACTTCTTTTAATGTGGGTATTTTACAATCTTCATTTTCAATAAATTCAAATTTCCTACACATAAAGCTTTTGATTTCATCTAGAGTATAATCTTTTATAAGTCCTTTACCTTTAAAGGTTCTTTGGACATCTTCATCATGTATAACAACTAATTGTCCATCTTTACTTTTGTGAACATCTAATTCAATTCCATCTACACCTATTGATAAAGCTTTTGAAAAAGCCAACATAGTATTTTCAGGATAGTCACCACTAGCTCCCCTATGAGCAAAAACTTTCATTCTACTTCCTCCCTTGTGCAAAAATCAATCAAATTTAGTATAGTGTTTAATAATGTTACCTGTCAACGCTTGACATCTATTTAATATACTTCCTACAATTTAGATATGATGTTTAGTTAATACATTGTTTTAATATTTATTACTGTAGATTTTGATGTATAACTTTAGGAAGGGATAAATTAAATAATTATGAGAGAGTTATTAGAATGTAATCCAATAATAGGAGCTATAAAAGATGACGAAGATTTAGAGAAAGTTATAAATTCCGATTGCAATGTTGTATTTTTATTAAATGGAGATATTTTAACATTAAAGGAAAAAGTAAATAAACTTAAGTTAAATAATAAAAGTGTATTTGTTCATTTAGACATGATAGGGGGAATTTCTAGTAACCCTGTAATTGTAAAATACTTAAAGAACGAATTTCACATAGATGGGATAATAACAACAAAGATAAGTTTAGTAAAAAAAGCATTAGAAGAAAATATAAATGTGGTACAAAGAATATTTTTATTAGATTCTATATCCCTACAAACTTCTATGGAAAATATAAGAAGAGTAAAACCAAGTGCAATTGAAATTATGCCTGGTGTAATTACTAAAGCAGTTAAAAGATTACATAAAGAGTTTCCAGATCTACCTATAATTTGTGGTGGACTAATTGATGATAAACAAGAAATTATTGATGTACTAAAATATGGGGCTATGGCAGTGTCTACTACAAAAAAAGAACTATGGTAATATTGTTATAAAAATAGTGACAAAAGAATTCCATTTGAATATAATGATTAGTATATAAGGAAATTTTAAACAGAAAAACAATAAAAGTTAATATATATGGCGGGAGAACAGAGAGCCTTTTCTATAAGTAATTATAGGGAGACTCTCTGTTTTTTTGAGCAACGGAGTTGCCTGAAGCGGTAGCGAAGGCATCTCATTGGCGACATGAGCGAAGCAAATTTTTGTGATCAAAAAGGAGGCAATAATATGTTTGATGTAGCAATTATAGGTGCTGGAATTGTAGGAAGTGCAATAGCTAGACAACTATCAAAATATGATTTAAAAACGGTAGTTTTAGAAAAAGGTGTAGAGGTTTGCCAAGGTACAACTAAGGCGAATAGTGCCATAGTGCATGGCGGATTTGATGCAAAAGAAGGAACATTAAAGGCTAAGCTAAATGTTTTAGGTTGCAAGATGTATCCGAGCATTTGTGAGGAGTTAAGTGTTGAATACAAAAATAACGGATCATTAGTTTTAGCTTTTAATGAAAATGATATGGAACATATACATGAACTATATGAAAGAGGACTGAAAAATGGAGTAAATGAGATTGAAATAATAGATGGAGAAAAGGTGAAAGAAATAGAACCTAATGTTAATGAAGAAGTAATAGGTGCACTTTGGTGTAAAAGCTCTGGAATAGTTTGTCCATTTAATTTCAACATAGCTCTTATGGAAAATGCTATTACAAATGGTGTTGAGTTAAAATTGGAAAGTGAAGTTTTAAATATAAAGAGAATAGAAGAAGAAAATTATTTTAAAATAAAAACAAATAAAGAAAATATAAAATCAAAATATATAATAAATGCAGCTGGAGTATATTCAGATAAAATTAATAACCTAATTGGTGGAAATGAGTTTTATATTATACCAAGAAAGGGAGAATACAAGATTTTAGATAAATCTGAAGGGCGTAAAGCAAGTCATACCTTATTTACTAGTCCAACAGAAAAAGGCAAGGGAGTACTAGTAACTCAAACAGTTCATGGAAATTTATTAGTAGGACCAAATGCGCAAGTGGTGGAAAAAGATGATATAACTACAAGCAAATCTGGATTAAAAAAGATTACGGATGGTGGGAGAAAATCCATTTCTAATATAGATTTTTCAAAAACAATAACTTCTTTTGCTGGAGTTAGAGCTACACCAAATACAGGAGATTTTATGATATTTAAGTCAAAAGTAGCTAAAGGATTTATAAATGTGGCAGGAATAGAATCACCAGGATTAGCATCAGCACCAGCCATAGCCTTATATGTGGAAGATTTATTAAAAGAAGTAATGAATGAAGATAATGAAGAACTAGAACTAAACAAAAAATTCAATCCAATAAGGCCAAAAAACAAGCCTTTTATGGAAATGAGCCTAGTAGATCAAAAAGAGATTTTAAGCAAAGATAAAAGATATAAAACTATAATCTGTAGATGTGAAAATATTACAGAAGGAGAAATAGTTGACGCTATAAATAGACCTTGTGGAGCAAGAACTGTAGATGGTGTAAAAAGAAGAGTTAGACCTGGTATGGGAAGATGTCAAGGAGGATTCTGTGGACCAAAGGTTGTGGAAATTATAGCAAGAGAATTAAATATTGCACCAGAAGAAGTTCTAAAAGACTATGAAAATTCAAAGATGTTAGTTGGAAAAGTAAAGGAAGTAAGAGGTGAGACTGTTGAAATATAATGTGGTAGTAATTGGAGGCGGTCCTGCAGGACTTGGAGCAGCTGTTGAAGCAAAGAAAAACGGAGCAGAAAAAGTATTAATAGTAGAAAGAGATAGAGAGCTTGGTGGGATATTAAATCAATGTATCCATAATGGATTTGGATTACATGAGTTTAAAGAAGAATTAACAGGGCCAGAGTACGCAGACCGATTTATTCAAATGGTAGCAGAAAATAATATAGATTATGTGTTGAATACAATGGTTCTTAGTATAGATGATGATGGAGAAAACAAAGTAGTAAGAACTTTAGGAGAAAACGGTTTAGAAGAAATAAAATCAGATGCGGTAGTCCTTGCTATGGGATGTAGAGAAAGAACTAGAGGAGCAATAGATATTCCAGGATATAGACCAGCAGGAGTTTACAATGCAGGAGCAGCCCAAAGATATATGAACATGGAAGGCTATATGGTAGGTAAAAAAGTAGTTATCTACGGTTCAGGAGATATAGGGTTAATAATGGCAAGACGTATGACCTTGGAAGGTGCTGAAGTTAAATGTGTTGTGGAAATAAATCCTCATTCTAGTGGACTGACTAGAAATATAGTTCAATGTTTAGATGATTTTAGTATTCCTTTAAAACTACAAACATGTATAAACTACATACATGGAAAAGACAGAGTAGAAGGTGTAACTTTAGCTAAACTAGATGAAAACAGAGACGTTGTACAAGGAAGCGAAGAATTTATAGAATGTGACACTTTACTTATTTCTGTAGGATTAATCCCTGAAAATGAGCTTTCTACCAATGTGGGAGTAGAACTAGACAGAAAAACTAGTGGGCCAATTGTGGATAGTAGCATGTCTACTAATATAGAAGGAATTTTCGCCTGTGGAAATGTAGTTCATGTTCATGACTTGGTGGACTTTGTTACAAAGGAAAGTAGAATAGCAGGAAGAGAAGCTGCTTTATATGTAAAAAACAAGAATGAAAGATTAAGCAAATTAGATCATAAAAAAATAAACACTGTGGCAGGAGATGGAATATCTTATATTGTGCCACAAAGTTTAAACCTAGACTCAAAAGAAGATATAAATTTATTTATGAGAGTAAGAAATATTTGCAATAATAAGAAGCTAGTTGTTAGAAGTGGAGATAAAGTTATATTAGAAAAGAAAAGACCTCATATGATACCGTCAGAAATGGAAACTTTAAAAATAGACAAAGAAAAGCTATCTAATATAAAAGAAGATATAAGTATTTACGTGGAGGAGGTTTAATTATGAAAAGAGAAATAACTTGTATTGTATGTCCTAAGGGGTGTCAAATGATAGTTAATAATATAGATGGACAATATATAGTAGAAGGAAATAGTTGCATTAGAGGGGCAAAATATGGCGTGGATGAAGTTACCAACCCCAAAAGAATGATAACTTCTACAGTAAGACTAGAAGAAGCCTATTTAAATATGCTTCCAATAAAAACATCTTCATCTGTACAAAAAAATTTAGTTTTTGAAATAATGAACATATTATCAACAATAAAAATCACTGCTCCGGTAAAAGTTGGAGATATAATTGTAAAGAATGTATTAAATACAGGGGTAGATATAGTAAGCACTAAAACAATAGATAATATATGTGAGCCTTATGAAAAAGAAGAATTAAGAAAGATTTTATAGAAAAACTGAAAAATTATTAATATAAGCCTATGGATTTCAGATAAAAATAATAAAAATTTCTGAAATTTATAGGCTATTTTTATTTTATTTTTATAAAAATTTTATTGTTAATAAATAAACTTAGATATAATAAAAAAATTGTAAAAAAGCAAAATACACATATTTATAAAAAAGGATAAAATGCTTTTTAAAAGGACAAAATAAATTACATGAATCAAAGTGTTTCTTTGTCAAAAATTAAAATAAATTTACTTCAAAAAATACAAAAAATCACTTGAAAAATGGTTTTCATTAGAGTACAATAAAAATATCTTGTGGGACACAAAATAAGTATAAGGGACATAAAAAGTCCCGATTATTAAATCAAGAGGATGTAATAATGAAAAATTTATTAAAAATTCAGCAAAAGTTAATTCCTGAAGTTATTGACATCATGACAAAGAGATATTTAATTTTAAGAGAAATATCTTTAAGCGAACCAATAGGAAGACGAGCTTTAGCAACAAATCTCCAAAGTGGAGAGAGAATCATAAGATCAGAAACAGAACTTTTAAAAAAACAAGGTCTTATAGATGTAAATTTAAAAGGTATGACTATTACCGAAGAAGGTAAAGAAATATTAAGTGCTCTAAAAGAGAGTATGAATGATGTAATAGGACTTAATTCTCTTCAAGAAGAGCTAAGACAGGTTCTAGGAATCAAAAAAGTCTTGCTAATACCTGGTAGCTATGAAAAAAATAACAGTTTACTAAAGGATATTGGGAAACAAGCTTCAAAATATTTTTTAAGTGTACTTAAAGATGATGACATAGTTTCAATTGCTGGTGGAAGTACAATGCTTGAATTTGCTAAATCAATTAAATGTGATAAAAAATTTAGCTCTACAGTAGTAGTTCCAGCAAGAGGTAGTGTTGGTCTCGATGTTGAGACACAATCAAACAATGTAGTAGCAGAGGTAAGTAAGAATATACATTCAACTTACAAATTACTAAACATACCAGATGAGCTTGGTGAAGAGTCAATAAAAACTCTTACACAAGAACCAGAAATAAATAAAACGTTGAAATTAATACAAAATTCCAATGTGCTTGTATTTAGTATTGGTAGAGCTGATGAAATGGTAAAAAGAAGAAAATTATCAGATGAAAAAGCAAAAGAGATAATGGACAAAGAAGCTATAGGTGAAGCCTTTGGCCATTACTTTAATAAAAAAGGTGAAATTGTTTATAAGTTAAATACAGTTGGGATTGATATGGAATCTTTCAAAAATAAAAGAGAAACTATAGCTGTATTTGCGGGGAGAAAAAAAGCAGAAGCTTTTATTCCAATTTCCAAACTAAACAAGAATATAGTTCTTGTTACAGATGAAGATAGTGCAAGAAGAATTCTTGAACTTACTGTAAATAACTAGTTTGACTAGTAAAAAATATAATGAAAATTACACCACGTAGGAGGTATATGAAATGGTTAAAGTAGCAATCAATGGATTTGGTAGAATAGGTAGATTAGCATTAAGAAAATTAATGGAGCAAACAGAAGAGTTTGAAGTAGTTGCAATAAACGACTTAACAGACGCTAAAACGTTAGCTCATTTATTCAAATATGATACAGCTCAAGGTAGATTCAACGGTGAAATAGTTGTTGAAGACGGTGCTTTCGTAGTAAACGGACACAAAATAAAAGTTACAGCTGAAAGAAATCCAGCTGACTTACCATGGGCAGAACTTGGAGTAGATATAGTATTAGAGTGTACTGGATTCTTTACTTCTCAAGAAAAAGCTGGTCTTCATTTAGAAGCAGGAGCTAAAAAAGTTGTTGTATCTGCACCAGCAACTGGTGATGTTAAAACTGTAGTTTTCAACACTAACCAAGATATATTAGATGGATCTGAAACAGTTATATCAGGAGCTTCTTGTACAACTAACTGTTTAGCACCAATGGCTAAAACTTTAAATGACAAATTCGGTATAGAAAAAGGTCTTATGACTACTATACATGCATATACAAATGACCAAAATACTTTAGATGGCCCTCATCCAAAGGGTGACTTAAGAAGAGCTAGAGCTGCAGCAGGAAACATAGTTCCTAACACTACAGGAGCTGCAAAAGCTATAGGTTTAGTTATACCAGAATTAAAAGGTAAATTAGACGGAGCTGCTCAAAGGGTTCCAGTTGTAACTGGTTCATTAACTGAATTAGTTTGTACATTAAAGAAAAACGTAACAGTTGAAGAAATAAATGCTGCAATGAAAGAAGCTGCTAACGAGTCATTCGGATACACTGAAGAATACTTAGTATCTTCTGATATAATAGGAATAAGCTACGGTTCATTATTCGATGCAACTCAAACAAGAGTTGTGGAAGTTGACGGAAAACAATTAGTTAAGACTGTTTCTTGGTATGACAACGAAATGTCTTACACTTCTCAATTAATAAGAACATTAGGATACTTTGCTAAATTAGCTAAATAGTATGACATAAAGTCCGGGTTTGTAGTTTTATGCTACGGGCTCCGGACTTTTTTTAACAGTGAATAGTATAAAAAATAAAGAATAAATTTTAACATGTAAAATGATATACCGAATAGGGGAATAGTATAACATAATATATGCGAAAATACATATATAGTATATACAAATCAGTGGGGAAAGATATATAATAGATACGGAGTAATAATAACGAAAGGAGATTGTATTATGTCAATGTTAAACAAAAAAACAATCGAAGATATAAATGTAAACGGAAAAAAAGTATTAGTAAGATGTGATTTCAATGTTCCATTACAAGACGGAAAAATAACTGATGAAAATAGATTAAATGGAGCTCTTCCAACTATAAAATACTTAATAGAAAATGGAGCTAAGGTTATACTTTGCTCACACATGGGAAAACCAAAAGGAGAACCTAAACCAGAATTATCTTTGGCGCCGGTAGCTGCTAGATTATCTGAAATGTTAGGGAAAGAAGTAGTATTTGCTGCAGATGACAATGTTGTTGGGGAAAACGCAAGGGCGGCTGTAGAAAAAATGGAAAATGGTGATGTAGTATTATTACAAAACACTAGATATAGAAAAGAAGAAACTAAAAACGAAGAAAACTTCTCTAAAGAATTAGCTTCATTAGCAGAAATATTCGTAAATGATGCTTTCGGTACTGCTCATAGAGCTCACTGTTCAACAGTAGGTGCTGGAGAATTCTTAGAGGAAAGAGCTTGTGGATACTTAATCCAAAAAGAATTAAAATTCTTAGGGGAAGCAGTAGCAAATCCAGTAAGACCTTTCACAGCTATACTTGGAGGGTCAAAAGTATCTGATAAAATAGCAGTTATAAATCAATTATTAGACAAAGTTGATAACATAATAATTGGTGGAGGAATGGCTTACACATTCTTAAAAGCTCAAGGATACGAAATAGGAACTTCTTTATGTGAAGAAGATAAAGTAGATTACGCAAAAGAAATGCTAGAAAAAGCTAAAGAAAAAGGCGTTAACTTCCTATTACCAGTTGACTCAAGAGCAGCTGCTAAATTTGCTGCAGATGCAGAAGTTGTTGTAACAGAAGATCAAAACATACCTGTAGGTCACATGGGACTTGATATAGGACCTAAATCAGAAGCTAAATTTGTAGACGTTGTAAATAACTCTAAAACAATAGTATGGAATGGACCAATGGGAGTATTCGAATTTGAAGCTTTCGCAAAAGGTACTTTAGCAATAGCAAAAGCTATGGCTAACTTAGAAGATGCTACTACTGTAATAGGTGGTGGAGATAGTGCTGCTGCTGTTAACCAATTAGGATTCGGAGAAAAAATGACTCACGTTTCAACTGGTGGTGGAGCATCATTAGAGTTCTTAGAAGGAAAAGAATTACCAGGAATAGTTGCTTTAGATAACAAATAATATTGAAAGTGGAGGAATAACCATGAGAAAACCTATTATTGCAGGAAATTGGAAAATGAATAAAACAATAGCAGAAGCTGTTGAATTTGTTAATGATATAAAGGGTAAATTAAATGATGAAAGTGTAGATGCTGTAATATGTGCTCCTTTCACTATGTTAAAAGACTTAAAAGAAGCTACAAAAGGTACTAATGTAAAAATTGGTGCTCAAAACATGCACTTTGCAGACAATGGAGCATTCACAGGAGAAGTATCTCCAGCAATGCTTAAAGAATTAGATATGGATTATGTTGTAATAGGTCACTCAGAAAGAAGAGAATACTTCAACGAAACTGATGAAACTTGTAATAAAAAAGTACTAAAAGCTTTAGAAGTTGGAATAGATCCAATACTTTGCTGTGGAGAAACATTAGAAGAAAGAGAAACTGACAAAACTAAAGACGTTGTTAAAACTCAAGTAGTTGCAGGTCTTACTAATGTTAAAGCAGAAGATTTAGCTAAAGTTGTTGTAGCTTACGAGCCAATCTGGGCTATAGGAACTGGAAAAACTGCTACTGCAGAGCAAGCTAACGATGTTATAGTTTATATAAGGGAAGTAATAGCTTCTTTATATGGAGAATTAGCTAATGAAGTCAGAATACAATATGGTGGAAGTGTTAAACCAGGAAATGTAGTAGAAATAATGGGACAAAGCGACATAGACGGTGCATTAGTTGGTGGAGCTTCTTTACAACCAGCTGATTATATGGCGCTTGTTAATTATCAAGGAGTGAAATAGTTAATGAAAAAACCAGTAGCTTTAATCATCATGGATGGATTTGGACACACTACTAAAGTAGAGGGTAGTGCTGTAGACAAAGCTAATACACCTAATATAAAAAAATTAGTAGACGAATATCCAAATACATTAATAAATGCTAGTGGTCTTGATGTTGGACTTCCAAATGGACAAATGGGTAACTCAGAAGTTGGGCATACTAACATTGGTGCAGGAAGAATAGTATATCAAGATTTAACTAGAATAACAAAAGCAATAGAAGGTGGCGATTTCTTCAAAAATGAAGTATTAAGCCAAGCTATGGAAAATGGAAAAGAAAAAGCACTTCACATTATGGGATTATTATCTGATGGTGGAGTACATTCACATATAGATCATCTAAAAGCTTTATTAAAAATGGCAGATGATAAAGGTGTAAAAAAAGTCTATGTTCATGCATTTACTGACGGTAGAGACACAGATCCTCAAAGTGCTATACATTATGTAAGAGAAATAGAAGATTACATGGATGAGATAGAATGCGGTGAGTTTGCTACTGTAAACGGTAGATACTACGCAATGGACAGAGATAAGAGATGGGAAAGAGTTGAAAAAGCATATAATGCTATGACTTTAGGAGAAGGAGAAACTGCTTCTTCTGCAAGTGAAGCTGTTGCAAACTCTTACAAAGCAGGAAATAATGATGAATTCATATTACCAACTGTTATAACTAAAAATAATGAACCAGTTGGAAAAATAAGTGACGGAGATTCTGTTATATTCTTCAACTTTAGACCTGATAGAGCTAGAGAAATAACTAGAGCTATAGTAAGTGATGAATTTAGCGGATTTGAAAAATCTCCTATAAAATGTTTCTTCGTATGCTTAACAGAATACGATGTAACTATACCAAATGTTCACATAGCATTTTGTCCAGCACCATTAAGTAATACTTTAGGTGAGTACTTAGCTAAAAATAAAAAGACTCAACTTAGAGCTGCTGAAACAGAAAAATATGCTCATGTTACATTCTTCTTCAACGGTGGTGTAGAACAACCAAATGAAGGTGAAGATAGATTATTAATACCTTCTCCAAAGGTTGCAACTTATGATTTACAACCAGAAATGTCTGCATCAGAATTAGTTGAAAAAGTTATGGCAAAAATAGATGAAGATAAATACGACTTTATAGTAGTTAACTTCGCAAATGCTGATATGGTTGGTCATACAGGAATTATGGAAGCAGCTATTAAAGCTGTGGAAGCTGTGGATGATTGTGTTGGTAAATTAGTGGATAAGTTGAACTCAGTAGGTGGTAATTCAATAATAACTGCAGACCATGGTAATGCTGAAGTTATGATAGACTTAGAAACTAAAAAAGTTATAACAGCACACTCAACTAACCCTGTTCCATTTATAGTAACAGGTGAAGAATTTAAAAATGTAAAATTATTAAGTGGTGGTAGACTATCAGATATAGCTCCAACTATCCTTGATATGATGCATTTAGAGAAGCCAGAAGAAATGACTGGTCATTCATTAATAAGTAAATAATTTTCAAAGATTAGGTGTGTATCACCTAATCTTGAGAATTTATATAATAATAAATTAACCTAATTTGTTAAAAAATAAAAAGATTATAAAGAAGTTGTTAATTTAGGAAAAAATTATATTTATAATAAAAATTTAGAAAAATAATAAAGAAATTTATAAGCTTACCCATCAATAAGTATAATAAATTTTAAATTATACACTTTAAATTTTAAATTATAAGTTAGCAAATAAATTATTTAAATTGAAGGGAGAAATACCATGTCAGTAATAGAATCAGTATATGCAAGAGAAGTCCTAGACTCAAGAGGAAACCCAACTGTAGAAGTTGAAGTAGTTTTAGAATCAGGTGCAGAAGGTAGAGCTATAGTTCCATCTGGAGCATCTACAGGAGCTTTCGAAGCTGTTGAATTAAGAGACGGTGACAAAGGAAGATACTTAGGAAAAGGAACTCAAAACGCTGTTGATAACGTGAACAATATAATAGCTGAAGAATTAGAAGGAATGGAATCTACTGATCAACCAGGTGTTGATGCATTATTAATAGAATTAGATGGAACTCACAACAAAGGTAAATTAGGAGCTAATGCAATACTTGGAGTTTCTATGGCTGTTGCTAGAGCATCTGCTGAAGAATTAGGATTACCATTATTCCAATATATAGGTGGAGTTAATGCTAAGCAATTACCAGTTCCAATGATGAACATAATAAACGGTGGAGAACATGCTGATAACAATGTTGACGTTCAAGAATTCATGATATTACCAGTTGGTGCTCCAACATTCAAAGAAGGTTTAAGAATGGGTGCAGAAGTATTCCATTCACTAAAGAAAGTTCTTGGAGAAAAAGGATTGGCTTGTGGTGTAGGTGACGAAGGTGGATTCGCTCCAAACTTAGGATCAAACAGAGAAGCATTAGAATTAATAGTTGATGCTATAGCTAAAGCTGGATACGAGCCAGGAAAAGACGTTATGTTAGGATTAGACGTTGCTGCTACAGAAATGTACAACAAAGAAACTAAAAAATATGTTTTAGCTGGAGAAGGAAAAGAATTAACAGCTGAGCAAATGGTTGAATTATACGAAGATTGGTCAAACAACTTCCCAATAATAACTATAGAAGACGGTCTTGATGAAGAAGATTGGGATGGATGGAAAGTTCTTACTGAAAGATTAGGAAACAAATTACAATTAGTAGGAGACGACTTATTCGTTACTAACACAGAAAGATTAGAAAGAGGTATAGAAGCTGGTGTTGCTAACTCTATATTAGTTAAAGTTAACCAAATAGGAACAATAACTGAAACTTTAGATGCTATAGAAATGGCTAAGAGAGCTGGATATACTGCAGTAATATCTCATAGATCAGGAGAAACTGAAGATACTACTATAGCTGATTTAGCTGTAGCTGTAAATGCAGGACAAATAAAAACTGGTGCTCCATCAAGAACTGATAGAGTTGCTAAGTACAACCAATTATTAAGAATAGAAGAAATGGTTGGAGACTGCGCTAGATACTGTGGATTAAACTCTTTCTACAACTTAAAGAAATAGGCTATAAAATAAAGAGATTAATATAAATAAAAATCCTAGCCATTTGCAGTACAAATTACTGTATGGCTGGGATTTTTTTAACCTAATATAATAAAAAAACTGCACATTGTATACAAATTATGTGTATAACAGAATATATATGGAGAGGGACTATGATGAATAACATAAAAAGAACTAAAATCGTTTGTACATTAGGACCAGCTAGTGAAACTGAAGAAATATTAAGAAACCTTATAAATAACGGATTAAATGTATGTAGAATGAACTTTTCTCATGGTTCTCATGAAGAGCATAAAGTGAGAATGGATTTAGTTAAAAAAGTTAGAGAAGAGTTAGGACAACCTACTGCCATACTTTTAGATACTAAAGGACCAGAAATAAGAACAGGAAACTTTGAATTACCAGAAGTTCTTCTTGAAGAAGGACAAACTTTCACAATAACAATGAAAGATGTTATGGGTAACAAAGAAATGTGTACAGTAAGTTACAAAGGATTAGTTCAGGATGTTAAACCAGGAGACACTATATTAATAGATGATGGTCTAGTAGGACTTACTGTTAAAGAAATAAAAGGTGACGATATAGTTTGTGAAGTACAAAACTCAGGAATAGTTAAAAACCACAAAGGTGTTAATGTACCAGGAGTTAAAGTAAATTTACCAGCTATAACTGAAAAGGATAGAAGTGATATAGAGTTTGGTATAGAACAAGGAATAGATTTTATAGCAGCATCTTTCGTAAGAAAAGTTTCTGATGTTCTTGCAATAAGAGAAATATTAGAAGAAAACAATGCAACTGATATAAAAATAATATCTAAAATAGAAAACCAAGAAGGCGTTGATAATCTAGATGAAATAATAGCTATATCTGATGGAATAATGGTAGCTAGAGGAGATTTAGGTGTTGAAATACCAACAGAAGAAATACCCGTTGTTCAAAAATTAATGATCAAAAAATGTAATGATGCTGGAAAACCAGTTATAACTGCAACTCAAATGCTTGATTCTATGATAAGAAATCCAAGACCAACTAGAGCAGAAGTTACAGACGTTGCCAATGCTATCTACGATGGAACTGATGCAATCATGTTGTCAGGAGAAACTGCTGCAGGTAAATATCCAGTAGAAGCAGTAAAAACAATGGCTCAAATAGCTAAAAGGACAGAAGAAACTGTAAACTACGATAAATCTCTAATAAATAAATCTAATAGAGCTAAAAATGTTACAGATGCCATAAGTTATGCAACTTGTACAACAGCTGTTGACCTAAATGCAAAAGCAATACTTAGTTCAACATCTTCAGGTCATACAGCAAGGATGGTATCTAAATTTAGACCAAACTGCCCAATAATAGCTACAACTAGCAATGATAGAGTACTAAGACAATTATCATTGACATGGGGAGTATTACCACTTAAGAGAAGCAAATCAAAAAGTACAGATGAGGTTATTACAAACTCAATAGAAGCTGGAAAAGTTGCAAATTACTTAAATAGTGAAGATTTAGTAGTTGTAACTGCTGGTGTTACATGTGGTGTAAGTGGAACAACTAATTTAATAAAAGTAGAAACAGTTTAATTATATACAAAAAGAGCCTTAGATATTTCTAAGGCTCTTTTGTCATTATAAAACTAATGACCTTTATGTTTTTCTTTTTTCTTTTTTTGTTTCAAAGAAAATATTAATTCTTTTTCTTGCTCTTTTCTTAATTTTTCTTGTTTTTTCTTTTCTGTTTTATGGTACTCATGTTGTAACTTAATAGTATTTTGTGCCTTAGTACCTATAGTTTCTTTACACTGATCTTTTTTTATCTTTCTCTGCATTCTTTTGTAGCTTACTTCTTTTTGATTTGAAACTTTTTCTAAAGCTGTTTTTCCAAAGGGCATAGAAAAATAGTTTTTTAGTATAAATTCATATAGTTGAACCTCTGTAGGCTCTGGACCAAATACTATCTTTGCTACTTCGTAGTTTTTTCCACTCTCGCTTTCAAATACACCAATCCAAAATGGATTTTCAAATAATAGAGTGAAACTTCCACTAACTTTGTCCATAATTTATTCCTCCTGTTTGTTTATTACAAGAGAATGGACAACCCCAGGAGGGCAGGTTACTTCTATTTATACTAATAGGTCCGGACTACCAACCGGAACTGTGTTTTTATCTCTTACTTATATTATATCAATATTAAAAAATATGAGTACCTTAATAAATATGTGAACTGCTAATCGTTTAAAATTTTATTAATAATATCGAAGATATCAGTAGTTAAATAAGCAGTGAAATCTGGTTTGACATTCCAATCCCTTGGAGTGTTTCCACTGTAGCTAGCTGAAATACAGATTACTTTAGTGTTATATCCTTGTGATTTATAGAATTCTTCTGCATTTTTGCCAAAAATAGTATCTTCTTGATGATTGCCAATATATACCAAAGTACTGTCGCCTAATGGAATATCTAGCTTTTCAACACATTTTAAAAATCCCATTGGATTTGGTTTTTGCTCAGTATTTGATATATCTTCGTATCCTATAATACTATGAAAGTATTTTTCAACATTATAATATTTTAAGGTATTATAAATATTTTTAGAACAATTTTGTGAGCAGATACCCTGCTTAATATTAGATAATTTCTTTACAACCTGATCCATTTTATCAAACATATCAGGTAGTGTAGTGTCTTTTAATTGATAAGGGCTCCACAATTTGCCTGCATCATCTATTTGCTCGTCTGTTAATCCATAAGCAAACTTATATAATTCTCTCCAATTTTTATATTTATAATTTGCTTCTTCATAATTTTCAACAGATGTTAGAGCTTTTGGAAGATTATTATTCAAATCAGGTATGAAGTTTTTTAAAACCTCTTTAGTTACTTCTATATTCTTTTTTACAGAATTCACTAGGGTTCCATCGTAATCCCATAGTATGGCTGAAATTTTCATAGTTAATACTCCTATTTTACTTATATTTTATTAATTAAAATGAATATGAATTTGCTAATAACTAAAATAATTGTAAATGAAGTAATTGATAAGTGCATCATAATTTTTACTTATCTATAAATATTTATAAATGAAAATTTGTAGATTATAGCAAACTATTTAGGGAATAAAAATAATAAAGATAAAATCCATATGGAAAGGAGAATTATTATGAAGAAGTTAGCAACATTTGCAGGAGGATGTTTTTGGTGTATGGTAAAACCTTTTGATGAATACGAAGGTGTAGAATCTGTAATTTCAGGTTATACTGGTGGATATACAGAAAATCCAACTTATGAAGATGTATGTACTGATTTAACAGGACATATTGAAGCTATACAAATTACATTTGATGATGAAATAATAAGTTATAAAGAACTATTAGATATATATTGGAGTGTTATAGATCCTACTCAAGTGGGAGGACAATTTGCTGATAGGGGACATCATTATAAGACAGTGATTTTTTATCATGATGAAAATCAAAGAGAAGAAGCAGAAAAATCCAAAGAGGAATTAGGACAAAGTGGATTATACAATAAGCCAATAGCAACAGAAATTAGAAAAGCAGAAACTTTTTATCCAGCAGAAGATTATCATCAATATTATTACAAGAAAAATCCACAACATTATAATAGATACTACAAAGGTTCAGGAAGGGCAAAACATATTAAAAAAATGTGGGCAAAGAAAAATCTTACACCACTTCAATATGAAGTAACTCAAAATTCTGCCACAGAACCACCTTTTGACAATGAATATTATGATAATTTTGAAGAAGGAATTTATGTGGATATAATAAGTGGAGAGCCTTTATTTGCATCAAAGGATAAGTTTGAATCAGGTTGTGGATGGCCTAGTTTTGCAAAACCACTGGGAAAAGGAATACTAAGTTTTTATGAAGATTATTCTCACAACATGGAAAGAGTAGAAGTAAAGGGAGATAAAAGTGAATCTCATATGGGACACGTATTTGAAGACGGTCCAGAAGAAATGGGAGGACTTAGATTTTGCATTAATTCTGCATCTTTAAGGTTTATTCCAAAAGAAAAAATGAAAGAAGAAGGATATGAAGAATATTTAAGATATTTATAGATAAAACTATCATAGTAGGAGGGTTGCACTATGATGAGTAGAAAACAAATAAAAGAAATTTCTAGATTACAACTAAATAGAAATGGAAATTGGCTAATTCCAGTAATACTTACAGGAAGTATACTTCTATTATCTGGATTTACACAAAATAATATGTTAATAGAAAATAGCTTTCTTTTATCATTAACATCAGGATTAGTAATAAGTTTATTAAATATATTTCTATCAAAATGCTGTTTACAGATTGCTAGAAGTGAAGAACAGGATAGTATAGGATGGGCAAATATTTTAGTTACAACTTCAACATTTGTAAAATGTATTTTATATTCAATATTAATCTCTGTAATAGGGATAGCCATCACTTATTTATTAATATTAATAGGAGGGCTATTTATAGAAACTATTTCTATAGTGGGTATAATAATTTGTATTTCTTCAATGTTTTTGGGAGTAATAATATCAATATATTCTGCATTTTCAATTTTTATAATACTTGATAAAGGATCAAATATATTTGAAGCATGGTCTCTTAGCTACAATCTCATAAGAGGACATTTTTGGGACATTATACTTATTGGTCTTAGTTTTATATTGTGGTATATATTTGGCATTTTAACTTTTGGGATAGGTATGTTTTGGGTTACACCTTATGTAATGGTAACTTATATTAATTATTATCTATATTTAAGTAATGAGAAATATAATTAAAATTTAAGAAACTGTTTCAGTAAAATTGGAATAGTTTTTATTTAAGGTAATAAATAGAAGTCAAGGATATATGTATAAAAGATAGGTCAATTCGTTGTAAAATACACCACATTATGATAAACTAAAGGTTGAATATTTATTAATATCATAAATAGGAGGTTACATTATGATAAATAATGTATTAATGGGGATACAACTTGTTTTAGCCGTATTCTTAATGTTAGTTATCATGCCGCAAGAAGGTAAAGATAACTTTAAATCAGATTTTAGCGGTTCAGAAGAAGGCTCACAAGCTTACTTCAAACCAAAAGGAAAGCAAGCATTTCTTTTAAAATCAACTAAGATAGTATCAATACTATTTTTTATAAACGCAATAGCATTACTAGTAGTAAACAAATAATATTAAATAAATGGCCAAATTTAATATTCAAAAAGTTAAAGATTAAATTTAATTTTTAAATTAAGAAGATGATTATGCGAAAGTATAATCATTTTTTTTGTTATAATATAAATATAATATAAAATTATAACAAGTGAGGTAAAAAATGGGTGAAATAGATAATATTTTAGAATGGGTCTTTATTTCAAAATGTAAAATACCAGAAGATATAGTAGATGTATTGGCGCCAGGGGAAGTGGCAGTTATAGCTTATAGAACTTTAAGGGACAGTGCAACTTTCACAGACAAGAGAATAATAATAAGAGATGTTCAAGGGCTAACAGGTAAAAAAGTGGAGATTTATTCCATACCATATTCATCAATAAACATGTGGTCAACGGAGACTGCAGGAATGTTATTTGATTTAAGCGCAGAAGTAGAACTTTGGACTAGGGCAGGTCATATAAAAATCACACTGCAAAAAGGTGTTGATGTGAGAGAATTTGATAGACTTATTGCTCACTGCGTTTTAAGATAGAGAAATTTTAAGCTGATAAGTTAATTTCAATTTATCAGCTTTTTTAGTAAGTAAAGTCATATACTTATACTGAATTAAATTAAGGCCATCTCTTTTAAAATAAAAATCCAGCAAAAAACTGTTACTATAGAAAATGCAGAAGTAAATACAACTATCTGGCTAGCCAAGTCGCTGTCACCATCCATTTGTATTGCCATTTGAAAACTAGATATGGCAGTGGGTGAAGCAAACATAATCATAAGAGATAAAAGGGCTACTCCCCTAAATCCACAGTAATAGGAAATTGTAATAAATATAAGTGGAGTAATAATTAACTTTCCTGTAACAACTATGATTGTTTCTCTTAAATATTTTCTTATATTAGAGAAAGAAAAAGACGCACCGAGTAATGTTAAAGACAAAGGTGTTGCCATTCTTGAAATATCTTTAATAGTACTTACAATAAATACAGGGAGTTTAATATTAAGAATTAACAATAGTAAACCTAAGCAAGCACCTATAATAAGAGGATTTGTAACTATACCATGAATGATTTTTTTTACATTAATATTTCCACCACGAAAAGTTTCCAAACAAACTACAGCTAAGAAGTTAAAAAGAGGAACTACAATTCCTATTAGAAGGGCAGTTGTTCCTACTTCTCCTTCTCCAACTAAGGAAGTAGCAACAGGTATTCCAAATAGTACAAAGTTACTACGGAATATACCCTGAATCATAACACCTCTTTTGCTGTTATCTTTTTCAACTATGGGTATAAATAAAAATAAAACTCCAAACAAAACTATAATAGACATGGTAGCGAAGATCATTAATTTGGGATCAAAAACACTACCTAAATCTGTTGTATAAATATTATAAAATAATAAAGTTGGTAAAAATACTTTAAAGGTAGCATTGTTCATGACTTTAACTGAATTATTATCAAGAATTTTTATATATTTAAGAAAATAACCAAGGGCCATTACTAAACACAATGGTGCTACTACATTAAAGGATAAAATTAGATTTTCCATACATGTCACTCCCTTTTCTAGAATAATAAAAGTATAGAGAAACAGTGGTAAAAAAGCAAATATTACAAAAATTAGACAAACTAGAAAATTTTAGTTAAAATGAGTAGACGGCAATTTTTCACATAGTTATTTTAATTAAAAAAACATAATAAATTTAATATGGAATTAATAATAGAAATATAATAAAAATGGATATAATAATTATAATAGGAGGGATTATATGACTGATAAATTAAGAGAATCATTACTAGGGCTAATTAATGATAACCATTACAATCCTCTAAAAAAGGAAGAATTAGCGCTAATTTTTAATATACACTCAGCAGAAATGCCGATGTTCTATAACTTTTTAGATGAATTGGAAGAAGACGGATACATAGTCAGAACAAAAAAAGGAAGAGTCATGTCTCCAAATCAAATGGGATTATTTGTGGGAAAATTCGTTTCTCACAGAAAGGGATTCGGATTTGTTGAATCTGATGAAGAATATACACAAGATTTATTTATTCCAAAAGACGATATAAATGGAGCACTTCACAATGATAGAGTTATGGCAGAAGTTGTAACACCTGCCACAGAAGACAGAAGAGCTGAAGGGAAAGTTATTAAAATAATAAAAAGAGAAGTAACTAGAGTCGTTGGTTTATTCCAAGAAAACAAAAGCTTTGGTTTTGTTGTGCCTGATGACAAGAAATTTAACCAAGATATATTTATACCAAAGAGATTTTTCTCTGGGGCTAAAAACGACGACAAAGTAGTTTGTGAAATAACAATTTGGCCACAAGAAAACAGAAAACCAGAAGGTAAAATAATAGAAGTACTTGGTCAAAAAGGTGAAAGAGGAGTAGAAATTGACTCAATAATTAGAGCTCATGGACTTCCAGAAGAATTCCCTAAAAAAGTCATAGATGAAGCTAATCATGTTGCAGAACAAGATTTAGGCGATGAAATAGCAAGAAGAGTTGATTTAAGAGATCTTAACATATTCACAATAGATGGTGAAGATGCTAAGGACTTGGATGATGCCATTTCCATAGAAATATTGCCAAATGGTAACTATAAACTGGGAGTACATATTGCCGATGTTACTCACTATGTAAAAGAAAAGAATAAGTTAGACAAAGAAGCTTTAAAAAGAGCAACATCTGTTTACTTAGTAGATAAAGTAATACCAATGTTACCAAAACAGTTATCAAACGGCGTTTGTTCACTAAATCCATTTGAAGATAAGTTAACTTTATCTTGTTTTATGGAAATTGATAGTCATGGTAAAGTTGTTAATTCTGAAATTGCAGAAACTGTTATTAACTCAAAGGCTAGAATGACTTACACAGAAGTGTCAGACATATTAGAAAAAGATGATGAAAAATTAAAGAAAACATTCGCTGCTCAAGTTGATGATTTTATAAAAGCTGAGAAATTAGCTAGAATATTAATGGAAAGAAGAAGAATAAGAGGAGCAATAGACTTTGACTTCCCAGAAGCTAAAATAATATTAAATGGTGATGGTGAAGTTGTTGATATAAAACACTATGAAAGAAGAATATCAAACAAAATGATAGAAGAGTTCATGCTTATAGCTAATGAAACTGTAGCAGAGCATTTCTATTGGTTACAGCTACCTTTTGTTTATAGAATACATGAGACTCCATCAGCAGAAAAAATGGAAGATCTAAAGAAATTCATCGCTACATTTGGATACACTATAAAAGGCGATTTGGAAAATGTTCATCCAAAAGAAATCCAAGGAATAGTGGAAAAAATAAAAGGTACCAAAGAAGAAGAATCTATAAGTACAATAGCTCTACGTTCTATGAAACAAGCTAAATATTCACCACAATGTATAGGTCACTTTGGATTGGCAGCAAAATACTACTGTCACTTTACTTCTCCAATAAGAAGATATCCAGACTTACAAATTCATAGAATAATAAAAGAGCAATTAAATAACAAAATTAACAACAAGAGACAAGAACAATTAGCTCATATAGTTGAATATGCATCTACTCAATCATCAGAAAGAGAAAGAGCAGCAGAACTTGCTGAAAGAGATGTGCACGATTTCTACAAAGCATGTTATATGGCAGACAAAGTTGGTCAAGAATTCGACGGTGTTGTATCAAGTGTAACTTCATTTGGTATGTTTATAGAATTAGAAAATACAGTTGAAGGTCTTATAAGACTGGCTAATCTAAGAGATGATTATTATATTTATGACCAAGAAACTTACACAATCATGGGTGAGAGAACTCACAAAACATTTAAAATCGGTGATACTGTAAGAATAAAAGTTGACAATGTAAATGTGGACTTTAGAGAAATAGATTTTGCATTGGTAAATAAGTTGGAAGATAGTCATGTGGAAGAAGATTTGAAATAAGAAAAATAATAGATTGATGAAGAGAGGATATTTGCCCTCTCTTTTTTATACAACAAAGGTTAACCTAAAAAAAATAAAGGTTGACCTAAAAAAGATAATGACATATTATTATCATATGAAAATATTTAAACCAATTTTAAGGAGAATGAAGATGATATATAAATTAAAAGAAAAAATAAAAAATGGATACTTAATAAATAAAGAAGAAGCTAAAAGCTTATTAACATATGATTTAAAAACATTGGCAGCTTGTGCAGATGAGTTGAGAAAATATTTTTTAGGTAATAAGTTTGATCTATGCTCTATAGTAAACGGAAAAAGTGGTAAATGTAGTGAAGATTGCAAGTTCTGTGCTCAATCATCATTCCATAAAACTAACACAGAGGTTTACCCATTACTTGATACACAGGATTTAATAAAAGATGCGAAATATCACAAAGACAAACAAGTAAGAAGATATTCTATAGTAACATCAGGAAGAAAACTAAGTGATAAAGAAATTGATAAAGTTTGTGAATCATTTGAAGAGATAATAGATAAAGTTGGAGTAGAAACATGTGCATCTCATGGATTACTAGGGGAAGAAGCTTTAACAAAGCTTGTAAAATCAGGTGTGAGAAGATATCACAATAACTTAGAAACATCTAGAAATTACTTTGATAAAATCTGTACAACACACACATACGACGAAAAAATTGAGACTATAAAAGCTGCACAAAAAGCAGGGCTAATAGTATGTAGTGGTGGGATAATGGGTTTAGGTGAAAGCGAAGAAGATAGAATCGATATGGCTTTTGAACTTAGAGAATTAAATGTAAAATCCATACCACTTAATCTGCTAAATTACATAGAAGGAACTGCCATAGAAAGAAAAAATCCTATAACAGAAGAAGATTTCTTAAAAATGGTTGCCATATATAGATTTATAAATCCAACAGCTGAAATAAGGTTGGCAGGAGGAAGAAATCTGCTAAGTGAATATGGTAAAAAGGCATTCTATGGAGGTGCCAATGCCACTATAACAGGAGATATGTTAACTACTTGTGGTAATCAAATAGACGATGATGTAAAAATGATAACTGAATTAGGATATGAAATATAAATAGTTTTATAAAATACTTTTAAGTTAAATTGGAGGCACACTATGAGAAAAGGAATATTCATAATTGGAACAGATACAGATGCAGGAAAAACTTTTGTAACAGCAGGTTTAACATATGCACTAAAACAAAATAAAAAAGATGTTATACCTTATAAACCTGTACAAAGTGGAGGTAATGGAGATACTAGGTTCTACAAAGAAATAGCGGACTTAGATTACAGTATAGAAGAGATGAACACATATACACTGAAAGAGGCTGTATCCCCTCATTTAGCTTGCAAATTAGAGAATAAGAAAATAAATAAAGAGCTTATATTAAATCATTATAAAAAACTTATAAACAGTCATGACTATGTAATTGTGGAAGGAGCCGGAGGAATAGTAGTTCCTCTTGTGGATAAGGAATATTATATATACGACTTAATTAAAGATTTGAATTTAGAAGTTGTAATAGTTGCTAGAGCTGGTGTTGGAACTATAAATCATACAGTACTTACTAATGAATTTTTAAAAACGCAGGGCATAAAAGCTAAAGGAATAATAATAAATCAATACAATAATAAGTTCTATGAAGATGACAATATAAAACAAATAAAAGAACTTACTAATTTAGAAATAATTCATAAATTCAACAAGTTAGAAGATTTTTCAAAGGAATCAATAGAAGAAGAATATAAAAAAATAGATGAAAATAAATTGATTGAATTAATATTTTAAGGGGAGTACTAATATGAAAAATTTCCAAGAAAAAGATTTAAAGTATATATGGCATCCATGTTCACAAATGAAGGACTATGAAAAATTTCCACCAATAGTAATAAAAAATGGTAAAGGTGTATTTTTAGAAGATATGAACGGGGGAAAATATTTAGATGCAGTGTCTTCATGGTGGGTTAACTTATTTGGACATGCTAACGAACGAATAAATAAAGCTTTATATAATCAGTCAAATTCATTAGAGCATGTTATATTTGCAAACTTTACTCACAGACCAGCGATAGAACTTAGTGAGAGAATAATAAATTTAACACCAGATAGATTACAAAAAGTTTTCTTTGGTGATAATGGTTCATCAGCAATAGAAATAGCTTTAAAATTGAGTTTTCAATATCATCAACAAATTGGTAAAACAAGAAAAACTAAATTTGTAAATATATCAGATGCATATCATGGTGAAACAATAGGTGCTTTATCAATAAGTGATGTTGATTTATATAACCAAATTTACAAACCAATATTACTTGAAACAACAACAGTTAAAGGTCCGGATTGTTTTAGATGTGAGTTTAATAAAAATAGAGAAACTTGTGATGGTGAATGTTTCGTTCATATGGAAAATAATATAGCAGAAATTCACCAAGAAGTAAGTGCAATAGTTATAGAGCCAATGGTGCAATGTGCAGCAGGAATGAAAATATACTCACCAAAATATTTAGTAAAACTAAGAGAGCTATGTGATAAATACGATATAAATTTAATTGCAGACGAAATAGCAGTAGGATTTGGGAGAACTGGCAAGATGTTTGCTTGTGAGCATGCCAATATATCTCCTGACATAATGTGTTTATCAAAAGGATTAACAGCAGGATATATGCCACTATCACTAGTTCTTATGAGTAACAAAATTTATGATGCATTTTATGATGAAGATAATACAATGAAGGCGTTTTTACACAGTCACAGTTATTCAGGTAACCCTTTAGGATGTAGCGTGGGAGTGGAAACTTTAAATATATTTGAAGAAGATGATGTTATAAACGCTAACAAAGAAAAAAGTGAATATCTAAGAGAGAAAGTTGAAAGTGTGCTAAAAGATATTCCTTATGTGGGAGAATATCGTCAAATAGGAATGATTGGTGCTATTGAATTAGTGAAAGATAAAAAAACTAAGGAGCCATTCGAAAGTAAAAAAAGAGTAGGTTACAATATTTATCAAATAGCTCTGAAAAAGGGTGTTTTACTTAGAGCATTAGGAAATATAGTTTATTTCATGCCGCCTTTCGTAATAAGTGAAGAAGAAATAGATTTCATGGTAGAAACAGCTAGAGATAGTATAAATGAGTACTTTAATGATGAAAAAGGAATATCAATAAATGAATAGTAAAACGAAAGAATTAACATTAATATCCTTGCTAGCAGTGATAATTGCCATATCAGGAAGTTTTAAAATACCAGGTATTATAACAGGAACAGAATTTCAACTATCAGCCCCAATAGCCATAGGCATATGTGCAGCATTTGGGTTCAAAAGGTATATAGCAGCAGGGGTTATAGCCAGTACTATAAACTTAATCATGGGTACACATACGATTTTAAATGTAATTGTTGCTATGGCTTTCAGAATCGTGGGTGGAGGTATAATAGGCATCTTAGGACCGAGTTTATTAGTGGTATCTATTGCAGGCTCCATAGGAACCATAGCAGGTAGGGTAGTAATGTCAAACATAGTTGGAACGCCATTTAAAGTATTAATAGTGGCAGCAGTTCCAGGAATGATATATACACTAATATCTTCATACTTAATTTATAGATTAATAGAAAATATAATGAAAAAAACTCCTTATAAAAGTTTTATAAAAACTAAAGAAAAAATAATAAAAGTAGGGTGAAAAAATGGCACTACACAGCATAAAAATGAGATCGTCTAAAGACAACAAACATATATCGGGAGCTGAAAATATAATAGACGAAGAAAATTTAGAAATAGCAGTGAGTCAACTTATAAAAAGAGCGTTAACACATTCTAAAGGTAAGGCTGAAAATATAAATATAAAAATTGAAAAACTTGATGAAGATAAAATAACTTATTTAGAGCCACTGAAAGTAACTACAGTTGAAGTGGAAAATCATATTGAAGGATTTGAATGTGTGAAGCACTTACTAAATAAATTAGGAATAGATGATAGAAAATCAGATAAAGTACTGAAAATATTTAAGGAAGCCCCTAATATGAGAGGCTCAATTTTGTTGGATATTAACACCCTTGAAAGATTAGAACCAGATAAAGAAAGAGGAATTAGAGTTACTTATATGGATTTTGAAAACTTTAATACAAATAGATTAACAAAAGAGTCTGGACATAATACTCATTTTATAGAGGCATTGGCACTTGCTACGAAAGTTATAAATTGTCCATGTATAATAGGAGAAATCTGTTACTCAGATGATCCAAATTATACAGCAGGATATATATCATCTAAAAAATATGGATATGTTAGATTTCCTCACTTGAAACAGCTTGGAGATGAAAGTGGTGGCAGGATATTTTTATATGATTCATCATTAGACAATGTAAAAGATTGCCTAGAGTATATAGAAAAATCTAAAACCATAATAAGAAATAACATATCTCAGCAGGGATACATGACATATGAAGAATCTTTGAATCTATAGGGAGCAATCTTATATGAATGATATAAAAGAAAAATTACAGACAATAAAAGAAAAAAATTTATATAGAGAAATGAGATATTTGAGCAAACCACAAGATAAGTACACTGTGATTGACAAAAGACAAGTGTTATTAATGTCTTCTAATAATTACTTAGGTCTTGCCAATAATGAAGAAGTAAAAAAATCAGCTATCGATGGTATAAATGAATTTGGGTTAGGTTCTGGTGGATCAAGACTTACTACGGGAAGCTATGATTTACACAAAAAACTAGAAGAAAAAATAGCTAAGTTTAAAAATTGTGAAGCAGCTCTTATATTTAACACTGGATATATGGCTAATGTTGGTGTTATTTCATCTATATGCGATGAAAATTATTATATATTCAGTGATGAGTTAAATCATGCCAGCATAATAGATGGTTGTAAGCTATCAAAAGGAAAAACAATAGTGTACAAACATAATGACATGAAGGATTTATATAATAAAATATCTACCATAAATCCAGCTAAAGGGATTATAGTAACGGACAGTGTATTTAGTATGGATGGAGATATAGCAAATATACATGACATTGTGAAAATAGCAAAAGAGTTTAATCTTCTTACTGTAGTTGATGATGCTCATGCCACTGGTGTAGTAGATAAAAATGGCAGAGGGAGTAGTGAGTATTTTAATTGCAAAGTAGATATAACTATAGGGACTTTAAGTAAAGCTGTAGCAAGTGAAGGTGGATTTGTATGTGCAGATGAATATATAATCGACTATCTTAAAAACAAAGCTAGAAGTTTTATATCCTCAACAGCACTATCACCAGGGATAATAAATGGAGCTATTAAAAGTTTTGAATTAATAGAAAGTACAGATAGAGTGAAAAAACTAAATAATAATATAAAATACATAAATAAAAAATTAAATGAAATAGGCATAGAAGCAGATGAAAATGGAGATTCACCAATAATACCAATATTTATAGGTGATGAAGATTTGGCTATGGATATTAGTAAAAGTTTATTGGAGAAGGGCATTTATATACCTGCAATCAGATATCCAACAGTACCCCTTAATAAATCCATACTTAGAATGACTATAATGTCTACCCATAATAAAGAAGATTTAGATCTAGTAATAAATGAACTAAAACAAATTTTAATTGAAAACAAAGTAATAAAATAAGCTAAGGTTTTATAATCTTAGTTTATTTTATTATAAAAACTAAGTTAAAATTATACTATTTAACTTTTATGTAACATATTATGTAGTGATTTAATATACAATTATCTTAAGATATTTCAAAATTTAAAATAATTGGAGTGTTGTTGTTATGCTTAAAGTTATTAATTCTATTGAAAGTAATATTGAAAATAGTGATGGAAGAAGTGCAAGCAGGTGTAATAAAACAGCAGGAGCAGAAAAGGTCTATGAAAGAAAAGAGTATATTATTTTAAAAGTTAAAAAAGGCTACATAGTATATAACACAAAAAAAGTATTTGAAAATGGTCATACCCATCTTCAAAGTTTTGAAATGTCCAAGACGATTATTGACAATAGCATAAGAAAGAAAAGACCAAAAACTAATAATATTTATTTAATAGAAAGTCATATTAGAGTTACTAATGACAGTAAATATAAGAAAACATTAGAAGAGTTAATAGAAGCTAAAAAAGATAAAACTAAAGATAACAAATATCATAATAGAAGTTATTGTAATGCTTGTTAAATAACAAAGAACCATCTATATAAAATTATAGATGGTTTTTTTACATATATGTTAAATTTAAAATAAATATAGATAATATGGAAATATATTCTATCTTACCTTATTATGGTAATAGGGCTTTTGATGAATAGAGGAGGGAGCATATGAGGGAAAGATACATAGAAATAGTAAATGGTATAACAGATTATTATAAAGGATCAGTAAATTTATTAGCTAAAGAAGAAAAAAGTAAGGTAATTACAATTACCTTAGCAAATTTTGGACTTATAAGAGTAGTTTTAAGAAATATAAATAAGGAAAAAATTTATTCTGATTCAGAAAATTATGAGCCTATAGAAAATGGTCCAGTTCAAATTAGGAAAATAGAAAATGGGTATTTAGTTGCATCAATAGGTGAGCGCAATAATGAACAAGTAGTTTTTACATATGAGTGTGATGAGGTAGATTTTGAGTTAGATTCTTACAATTATAGCAATGTAAAGATAAATAAAAAGTATATTAAGGACGATTATAGAGTTAAGCTAGGAAATAAAATAGCCCATAATTTATTGATGAAGCATGCTACTTTAGGTGATGAATTTTTAAATGAAAAAGAAAAAAATATTTTGCCTGTGGCAATGTGGATAGCTATTTTAGACTCAAGTCAAAATTTTATAAAATTACCTGATTGCAATAAAATTTTTGATTTGTTTATACAATATAATGGAAGATATGAAAAAGAAGAGTTTTTACAAAAAGCCATACAAATAGAAAAAGATTATGAACACATAAATGAAGTAAGAGAAGTATGCAAGATAATGAAGGATTGCCTCGATGAATTACAAACATGTAAAGATAGAGGCATTTATTTTAAAATGGAAGAAAAGTTGATTGATTATTTATGTTATTGGAATTATTTAGATCCAGAATATGAAGTATACGTTAATTTTACCAATTATATGAAAGATGCTTGTGGAAACTTTGAAATTAATGATTCAAAAGAAAATACAGAAATAAAAAATTATATAAAAAATAAAGTAGGAAGTAAACTTGTTAAAGCTGGATTTGAAGAAGAATATCCTTTTTATAGAATAAAAACAGAGGATAAAGTCTATGTGCTAGAGTTTGAGGTTATTGATAATCAAAAAGTAAATATAAAAATGCTTCAAGAAATTGTGGATGAAAGTGATAAATTAATGGAATTGTTGGAAAAGATGGATTACAAATATTTAAAGCCAGAAGACATAAACGGATGGGATGAGGAGATTTGTAAAAGTAAAAAGGATATAGATGAAGAATTAGAAACAATACTAGATTGTTTATTAGTTGATAAAACTCTATCTAAACAAAATGGTAAATTGGGAATAATAGGCGGAATAATTGTTGCTATAATTTCCTATTTATTATGGAAGCCATCTATTTTAATCTGTGGAGTAATTGGGATTGTTACGTGTATAATTTTAGTTAATATTGAGAAATATGCAAGAATATTTATGACACTTTGGAATGAGGGGGACGAAGAAAATGAAAATGAGTAAAAAAGATTATGTAAAACCAAATAAGATATTTTTTGATCCAGATTGGGAATTATCTAAAGTGTATGAAATGCAAGAAGAATTTTTTGAAAAAGGTGAGTTTGCTCTTGGTTGTCTAGTTATGGCAAATAATAAACTTTTTAAAAGAGGGCTTTTAGATTTGCCAGGATATATAATATACACTTTTGATGGATATTATGAAGAAAATATTGAAGAATTTGAAGAACTTGCAAATGAAGTTTATGATCTAGGTGGAACAAAACAAGAAGATAAAGCTTTAAAAAAAATAGCTTATTTATTGGAAGAAATGATGGATAATGCTTTTGGCATAAGATTACCTCTAGAGATGACAGGTGGAAGAGAAGTTTTCTTCTCATCGATAATGTTTAATAGAAAGTACTTACTAGGTAAAAAATTAATAGGACGCGTATACCCAATACATATCTTAAGAGGTAGAAAACCAGATGCAATGTTAATACCACATTGGTATTGGTAGAAAATATAGTAATTTACTATAAAAGAATAATCATTATGATTATTCTTTTTTTATTTGAATGTAAATCTTAATAAAAGTTAAGAATTACTTATAAATTCCTTAATGTTTCTTTTTTATTATGTAATAGAAAAGGAGATGATATATTATGAAATTAAAAAATAAAATAGTAGGAATTGTAGTTGTTTTAGCTACCATTATATTTGTAGGAGGGGTTAAACCTTTAGTAGGATTATCAAATCACAAAGATGCTTATATAAGTAAAACAAGTGCAAATACAAATACAAAGAGCAGTAAATATCTTATGTTAGTAAACAAAAAAAATCCATTGGCACTTGATTATGAGCCTGAAAATTTAGTTAAACCTAATGTGGAATTTTTAAGTAGTACTAGTGAAAAATCTAGACAAATGGATGAAACAGCGGCAAAAGCTTTAGAAGAATTATTCCAAGGAGCTAAAGAAGAAAATATAATACTTTTAGGATCTTCAGCTTACAGATCTTACAGAAGTCAAGTTAGAGTACTTCAGGATGAAATTAGCTCAAATGGAGTAGACTATGCTAACCAATATGTGGCTAAACCAGGGAAAAGTGAGCATCAAAGTGGATTAGCAATAGATGTAACAAATGAAGCTAGATGCTTTGATAAAACTAGCCCAGAAGCTAAGTGGTTAGAAAATAATGCTTACAGATTTGGATTTATATTACGTTACCTAGAGGGAAAAGAAGATATTACAGGATATAATTATGAGCCATGGCATATTAGATATGTGGGCAAAGATGTAGCAAAAGATATTTATGAAAGGAATATAACTTTAGAGGAGTATTTAAATGATATGGTATAATAAGGTAAACGTAAGGAGGGAGTTATGGCTAGCAAAATTCTTGTAGTAGATGATGAAAAAGAAATTAGAAATTTAATTGAAATATATTTAAAAAATGAAGGTTATACTGTTATAAAAGCAAGCAATGGAGAGGAAGCCCTTGAAATATTGAAAAAAGAGGAAGTTCAGTTGATAGTACTTGATATAATGATGCCAAAGATGGATGGTATGGAAGTATGCAGAAGAGTTCGAGAACATTTAAATATTCCTATTCTTATGCTTAGCGCAAAATCTGAAGATATGGACAAGATTGCAGGCATTATGACTGGAGCAGACGATTATTTAACAAAACCTTTTAATCCATTGGAATTATCAGTTAGAGTGAAAGCACTTCTTAGAAGAGCTTATTATTTCAACAATATGAACAAAGAAGAAGATATTATAAATATTGAAACTTTGACTATAGATAAAAATAATAGGACAGTTAAAGTTGGAAACACTGAAATACCTTTTACAGCTAGGGAGTTTGATATTTTATATTTACTAGGTAGTAATAGGGGAAGAGTTTATAGTTCAGAAGAGATATTTACTAAGGTATGGAAAGAAGATTACTTTGGCTCGAACAACACGGTTATGGTTCACATGAGTAGAATAAGAGAAAAGTTGGAAAAATATATAGAAGGAAATAAAATAATTCAAACTGTATGGGGAGTTGGTTATAAAATTGAAAAATAAAAGAAGAATTTTTAAATATATAATAATCAGCGCTTTAGAATTTGTAATAAGTGTAATATTGAGCTTAGCTGTTTTTTGGACGTTATATAAAGTAACTTATAATTTATATGTTAATTATCGAACTCCAATATTAAATGTAGTAATTAGAGCTTTGTTTAATTTGAACGATAATTTTTTTGCAGGAAATATCTACGGTATTATAGGAATTTTAATTTTTCTTTCAATATATTCTCTTATTACTTATAAGAAGTATAAAAATGTGTCCTTGTTAGTGGATAATGTGGAAGAAATGTCAAAAGGAAATTTGGACAAGAAGATAGAAGTAAAATCAAGGGGAGATATTGATCAAGTAGCAGAGAATATTAATAGTATAGTTGAGCAGTTGAAAGATATAACTGTGGAAGAAAGAAAAGCTCAACAAACTAAGACAGATTTGATTACAAATGTGTCTCACGATTTAAGAACACCTTTAACTTCCGTTATAGGATATTTAAATCTTATTGAAGAAGGAAGATACAAAGATGAAGTGGAGCTTATGTACTATGTGGATATAGCTTACGAAAAGTCTTTAAACTTGAACGTATTGATTAACGATTTATTTGAACTTACTAAAATGCAGAACAGAGTTGTTAATTTTAATAAGGCTGAGCTGAATTTAGTAGAGCTAATAGGACAGTTAATTTCTCAGTTTGAAATACAATTTAGACAAGAAAATATGAGTTGTAGAATAGACTTTTCTGTGGACAAACTTATAATAAATGCCGACCCAATTAAGCTGGTTAGAGCATTTGAAAATCTTATTACAAATGCCATGAGATATGGAAGCGATGGATATTATGTGGATATAAAAGTATTTACAGAAGGTAAAATGGCAGTAGTTCAGGTTATAAATTATGGAGAGACTATTCCAGTAGTTGATTTGCCTCATATATTTGATAGATTTTATAGAGTAGAAAAATCAAGAAATACATTCCAAGGTGGCTCAGGTTTAGGACTTGCTATTACAAAAAATATTATAGAAGCACATGATGGAAGTATCTGCGCTATTAGTAATAACGAAAGTACTATTTTTGAAGTTAAAATACCATATATAGATGAAGATAAACTCTCTAAGTTAACAGAATAATCTGTGGTTTGGAGAGTTTTTTATTTTATTTAGGGTATAAATAATTTATAGCAAATTACACAATCTAAAGAGAAGTTAGATTTTACATAGTAAATATAAATAAAAAGAGGTGGAAAAATGGCACAGGAAAATCAAAGTAAGAATATGGGCTGGAATTTTGATAATAGTTATAAAAATTTACCTCAATCTTTTTATAGTGATATAAATTTAAATCCAGTGAGAAAACCAGAACTAGTTATTTTTAACGAACCTTTGGCAAAAGCTTTGGAATTAAATGCAGATTCATTGAAAAGTGAAGAAGGTTTACAAGTTCTAACCGGCAATAAAAAAGTTGAAGGCGGTGCATATATTGCACAGGCTTATAGCGGTCACCAGTTTGGTAATTTTACAATGTTAGGTGATGGAAGGGCAGTATTAATTGGTGAACAAAAATTACAAAACCCAAACTCAGTAACAGGTTTTGATGTTAATAGATATGATATTCAGCTAAAGGGAAGTGGAAGAACTCCTTATTCTCGTGGTGGTGATGGAAGAGCAGTACTTGGTCCTATGCTTCGTGAATATATAATTAGTGAAGCAATGTATAACTTAGGAATACCAACCACTCGCAGTTTAGCAGTGATAAAAACAGGAGAAAAAATTTATAGGGAATATGTGAAAGAAGGAGCTATACTCACTAGAGTTGCCTCAAGCCATATTAGATTTGGAACTTTTGAATATGCTTCCAATTACTTGGGAAAAGAAGAAGTGAAAAAACTAGCTGACTATGCCATAGAGAGACATTATCCTTATGTGAGAAGTGATGAAAATAAATATTTAAGTTTTTTAAAAGAAGTAATAAAAGCTCATGCAAATTTAACTGCTAAATGGTTATGTGTTGGATTTATTCATGGAGTAATGAATACGGATAATATGACTATTAGCGGAGAAACAATTGATTATGGACCTTGTGCTTTTATAGATGTTTATAATCCAAATACTGTATTTAGCTCTATTGATTTTCATGGAAGATATGCTTATAAAAATCAGCCTAATATGGCATCTTGGAATATTTGTAGATTTGCAGAAACTCTTATTCCTTTAATAAATGAAGATGCAGATGCTGCCATAGATTTGGCACAAAAGGCCATATTTGAGTTTTCTGATTTACATTTCGAATATTGGTTCTCCCAAATGAGAAATAAGCTAGGTCTATTCAATGAAGAAGTTATGGATAAGGCTATAATAGAAGATTTATTAAATATGATGGAAAAATATAAAGAAGATTACACAAATACTTTTCTATCATTAACTTATAGAAAAAACATGAATAGAGGGATGTTCCTTACAGCTGAATTTACAAACTGGTATAAAAATTGGCAAGAAAGACTGGAAAGACAAGAAGAGTCTATTGAGGAAGCTTATGAGCTTATGAAAGAGTCAAATCCAGTAGTTATACCAAGAAATCACAGAGTAGAAGAAGCATTGGATGCAGCAGATAATGGAGACTTCACAGTAATGGAAGATTTACTTTCTGTTATTAGTAATCCTTATGAATATAAAGTAGAGTGTGAAAAATATTTTGATTTGCCACAACCTTCAGATTTACCTTATAGAACTTATTGTGGAACATAAGAATAACCCTATATAAGTGAACTCATATTTGCGCACTTATATAGGGTATTTATATATTTAATGTAATTATATTTTTATATAACTTCCGACCACATATCCAGTATAGCTCTTGTACTTAACTTTATACCATCCAGATGATAGCTTATCAACAATCTCAATAGTAGTGTTTTTAGGAATAGTAGTTATAATGCTAGAAGAAGTAGATGTACTTTTTCTAAGGTTAAGGTTAGCAGAAGTAACACCTTTATTTGAAGAAGATGTATTAGAATTACTGCCATTTAATTTAACATAATCTTTAGAAACATATCCCGTATTGCCTTTGTATTTAACCTTATACCAACCAGAAGTAGATTTAGATTTATCAACAATCTCAATAGTAGTGTTTTTAGGAATAGTAGCTATAATACTAGAAGAAGTAGAAGCACTCTTTCTAAAGTTAACATTAGCAGAAGTAACCCCTTTGTCAGAAGAAGGCGTACTAGGAGTTTCATTACTACCACTACCGCTATTTAATTTAACATAATCTTTAGAAACATATCCCGTATTACCTTTATATTTAACCTTATACCAACCAGAAGTAGATTTATCAACAATCTCAATAGTAGTATTCTTAGGAATAGTAACTATGATACTAGAAGAAGTAGAAGTACTTTTTCTAAAGTTAACATTGGCAGAAGTGACCCCTTTATCAGTAGAAGGAGTACTAGTGTCATTATCGCTGCCACTACCATTTAATTTAACATAATCTTTAGAAACATATCCCGTATTACCTTTATATTTAATCTTATACCAACCAGAAGTAGATTTATCAACAATCTCAACAGTAGTATTTTTAGGAATAGTAGTTATAATACTAGAAGAAGTAGAAGCACTTTTTCTAAAGTTAACATTGGCAGAAGTAATCCCTTTTTCAGAAGAAGAAGTATTATCGTCGCTGCCACTACTATTTAATTTAACATAATCTTTAGAAACATATCCCATATTACCTTTGTATTTAACTTTATACCAACCAGAAGTAGATTTATCAATAATCTCAATCTTAGTATTTTTAGGAATAGTAGCTATAATACTAGAAGAAGTAGAAGCACTCTTTCTAAAGTTTACATTTTCAGTAGTAACACCTTGCTCTCCAGAAGGTGTATTTGGCTCCTCATTACTTGAACCACCGCTAAAAGTTTTTAAGCAAGTGTAATTCATATCAACATAACCACTTATGCCAGGTACAGAACCTTTTTCTGAGTATTGCCACATGGAATATGGCTTTCCAAAAGTATTAGTGGAAGAATATTGAGCCACCCATAAATTATTAGAATTAATAAGATCATTAGTGAAGTATGAACTACTGAAATCTTTATTAGTATATATACCTGAAGTATATCCTTTGGATTCAACTTTATTAAGAAATGAATTAGCCATTCTTGTAGCCAAGTCCTTTGTTACTTTTACGCCATTGTTATTTGCATATCTAACACTATCATACTCAAAATCGAAGAAGACAGGGTATGTAATGCTACTTTTATAAGGTGATATAGCATTTAAGCAGGCTTGAGCCTCAATAGCAGCATTTTCAGGACTAGTGGCATAACTAAACCAATATACACCTATTTTAAGTCCAACACTTTTTGCACCTTCAATGTAAGTTTTGAATTTTGGGTCTATAGTAGATGTTCCATATCCAGCTCTTATAATAACGTAGTCAACACCAGAATTTTTTACACTTCTCCAATCTATATTTCCGTTCCATTTACTTACATCTATACCTTTTTCAATTGGATTTAATTTTAAATAAGATGCTTGCACATATCCTTGTTTACCCTTGAAATCAACTTTGTACCAATCACTGCTTTTACCTAGTATCTCAACAGTTTCATTAATTTTTAATGTACCAATTACACCATTTGAAGTAGATGGGCCACTTCTTACACTTAAAGTACTTGCTGTTACACTTCCACTACCTATAGCCTTTGAGTTAGATAAAGTTGCCTTTTGAGGAGAAAGAGCAACTCTATTAGACATAAAAGCTCTAGAATTGCTTTCCCCCATACTACCCATACTATAAGTTTTGTTTTCCTCAGGGTCCGGTTGATATTTAGGTGATTCTTTGGAGTCCTTGTTTTGAGAATTTGTACCTACTTTTATTTCGAAATCATTATCTGATAAAATAGTAACGTCGCTATCTGACTTTGATTTAATTGAATCTGCATTTGCTATGACCATTAGATTTTGAGAAGTTATAGCAATACCTAAAGACACAGCCAAAAAAGATTTATCTTTTTTGTTCATATTATTCCTCCTGCCAATTAGAATAAATTGTATTAAATAGAAAATATATATAAATTATACAATAAATGTATATAGTTTTGTCTAAATAATTCAATAACTAACTTTTTATTTTTGGTTCTATTTTATTTTACGGACGTTTAAGGTATTATTTTAGCGAATGGCTATAATTTCGCAATTGTATACATTGTATTTTCAACATTACAAAAACGTAATGATAATGAAATATACATACATATTTAAAAATTTAAAAGGTGTATATAATAAAAGACATGAAAGATAAATTGAGGAGGATTAATTAAGGATGAAAAATATATTAAGTGTTGAAAAAATAGAAAAATACTATGGAAATAAAGATAATGTTACAAAAGCCATAGATAATATTAGTTTTAAAGTTGGTGAGGGAGAATTTGTTGGTATAATGGGGCCTAGTGGAAGTGGAAAAACAACGCTTCTTAACTGTATTTCAACAATAGATACTGTTACAACTGGAAGCATAATAATAAATGATAAAGATATTACAAGATTAAAGTCTAAAAACTTAGATAAATTTAGACAAAATGAGCTGGGATTCATATTCCAAGATTTTAACTTACTAGATACATTAACTGCTTATGAAAATATAGCATTAGCATTAACAATAAAGGGTGAAAAAGCTTCTGAAGTAGATGGAAAAATAAAAGAAGTAGCAAAATATCTAGAAATTGAAACAGTATTAAATAAATACCCTTACCAAATGTCTGGTGGACAAAAACAAAGGGTAGCATCAGCAAGAGCCATAGTTACAGATCCATCATTAATACTTGCCGATGAGCCAACGGGAGCGCTTGATTCAAAATCTGCAAGATTATTACTAGAAAGAATGGAGAGCCTTAACCAAGAGTTAAATGCAACCATATTAATGGTTACTCATGATGCTTTTACAGCAAGTTACGCTCACAGAATTTTATTTATAAAGGACGGAAAAATCTTCACAGAATTAGTAAGAGGTAAAGATTCTAGAAAAGAGTTCTTTAATAGAATAATGGAAGTTATTACTCTAATAGGAGGGGATGACAACAATGTATTCTAAGATAGCATTTAAAAATGTTAGAAAAAGTTTTAAAGATTATACCATATACTTTTTAACTTTAACATTAGCAGTTTGTATATTCTATAGTTTTAACTCTATTGAATCACAAAAAGCCATGATGGAAGTGAATTCTTCAAGTGCAACATATGTAGAGGCTCTTTCCAGCATAATATCTTATGTATCAGTATTTGTAGCATTTATTTTAGGAAGTTTAATTCTTTATGCTAACAACTTTTTAATTAAAAAGAGAAATAAAGAGCTGGGAATTTATATGACTCTTGGTATGTCAAAAAATAAGATTTCTAGAATTTTAATTTTAGAAACAGTAATTGTAGGTATATTTTCACTTATAAGTGGATTGATTATAGGTCTTATAGCATCACAAGGATTATCAGTACTTGTTGCAAAATTATTTGACTTTAAAATGTCTGGATATACTTTTATAATTTCTACTCAAGCCATAATCAAAACAATTATGTACTTTGGAATAATGTTTATACTTGTTATGATATTTAACTCTTTTGTAATTTCAAAATATAAAATAATTGATTTATTAACAGTGGGAAGAAAAACACAAGAAATAAAATTTAAAAATCCATTTGTATATTTAATTGCATTTATTTTATGTGTTATTTCTTTAGGAGTTGCGTATAAACTAGTTTTAGATGTGGGATTAAATATAACAGACTCTAGATTCTCTATGTCTATAGGACTTGGAGTAGTAGGAACAGTGTTATTCTTCTTCTCTTTGACAGGATTTATCTTATATGTGGTTAAAAAGAACAAGAAGGTTTATTTCAAAGGTCTAAATATATTTGTTGTAAAACAAATAAACAGTAAAGTTAATACAAACTTTGTTTCAATGTCAGTAATTTGTCTAATGTTATTTTTAACAATAGGTGTATTATCAACTGGATTTAGTTTTAAAAATGCTTTAGAAGCAGGAGTTGAAGAGTCTACTCCATTTGATGCAAGTGCATATATGTATGTGAATAAAGGTGACAAAGTGAGAGATATAAAAAAATCTCTTGATTATATGGGAGTTAAATTTGGAGAAAATGACAAAGTAGTTTACTACAATGAATATAATTCTGGGAAGAAATTTTCAGATATTATACCATTAAATGATAATGTTAAAAAATCGGTAAGTGATAATGTTAAAGAAATGGACTTCGAAATATCATATATAAAAATTTCAGAATACAATAAAATTAGAGGCTTAAATAATGAAGAGCCAATAAATTTAAAGGAAGATGAAATATTAATAACATCAAATTTCTCAAAACTATTACCATCAATAGAAGAATATATGACGAATAATAGTACGGCTAAGATTGACGGTAAAACATACACTATAAAAAATGAAGAAGTAATAAAGCATAATTTAAAAACAGATTTCATGCCAAATAATATGCTTACACTTGTAGTTAGTGATAATCTTTGCAATGAGAAAAATTTATCTTCAAGTAGTGTAAATATTAATTTTGATAAAAATAATAAGGCAAAAAGTGAACAGAATTTTATTAAAACACTTGATAAATATCAAGATTCAAATACAGACTATGATAAAGTAGGATTTGTAATGGGAAATACAAGAGATTCAATTTATGAAGGAAATAAAGGGATTACAACTACTATATTATTTATAGGAATTTATATAGGAATAGTATTCCTAATAAGTAGTATGGCAATTCTTGCACTTCAGCAATTAAGTGAAGCAAGTGATAGTATAGAAAGATATGTAGCATTAAAGAGATTGGGAGCAAGTAGAAAAAGTATAAATAAAACAATATTTACACAAACTCTAGTTTACTTTAGCATACCTGTTATATTGGCTTTAGTTCACTCAGTTGTAGGCATAAAAGTTGTGAATGACTTTATATCAATGTTTAATCAACCAGACATAGGAGGATCATCTCTCGTTACAGCAGGAATATTCTTGTTTATATATGTGATTTACTTCTATATAACTTATAGTGGATACAAAAATATAGTAAAAAATAACATATAAATCTTAAAAAAAATCTATTTGAAGTAAAAAATCTACTTCGAATAGATTTTTTGGTATAATTATACAGATACTAATTAATAAGTAATTTATATATTTGTATAAAATAAGCATATAAAACAAGGAGGGATAAAACCTATGGAAAAAATAATAATTATTGAAGATGAAGAGATAATTAGAGAAGAACTGAAAAATTTCTTAGGAAGATATGGATATGAAGTAGTAGCACCCACATCTTTTGACAATGTAGTGGAATTTATTATACAGGAAGATGCCAACTTAGTTTTACTAGATATAAATCTACCAGTTTTCGATGGATATTACATATGCAGAGAAGTGAGAAGAGAATCAGATGTACCAATAATAATCGTAACAAGTAGAGACAGCGATATGGACGAGCTTATGAGTATGAACTTGGGCGCAGACGATTTTGTTACAAAGCCTTATAATACACAAATACTACTGGCAAGAATAGCAGCACTACTAAAAAGAAGTGGAACAACTATAGCTAATAGTAGTATTTTAACTTATGAAAATTTTCAACTAAATTTATCAAATGCAACTATTACCTACAATGATAAAGAAATTGAGCTAACTAAAAATGAAGTAAAAATACTTTCATATTTAATAAACCACAAGGGAGAAATAGTATCCAGAGAATTACTAATGGAGTACTTATGGAGTACAGATTATTTTGTGGATGATAGTACTTTAACTGTGAATATAACAAGACTTCGTAAAAAACTAGAAGAAATAGGTATAGAAAATGTAATAGAAACAAGAAGAGGATTGGGGTACATAATGCCATGAAAATGATTGATTACATAAAAGATAAAGGTCTTTTTTTATCTATAAACTTGATGTTTTTTATAATAATTTCATCATTTATGCGTTTTGCTAAGGCTGCTCCAGTTATAATTTTTCTTTTATTTTGCATATGGTTTTTCCCATTGTTAAGTTATATGTTGATTGAGTATATAAAATATAAAAAATACTTTAATAATGTGGAAAATATTTTGGAGAATTTAGATAGAAAGTATTTATTGCCTGAAGTTATAGATGACGCAAACTTTATGGTAGGAGAAGAAATAAATGATATTTTAAAGGTATTAAGTAGAGATATGCACGAGAATGTTAAGTACTACAAAAACATTCAAAAAGAATACAGAGAATACATAGAAATGTGGGTTCATGAAATTAAAACACCAATAGCATCTTCAAAACTATTAATAGAAAACAATAATAATGAAATAACAAGAAAAATTAATATACAAATGGATAGAATAGAAAACTTTGTGGAGCAAGTGCTATATTACTCAAGAAGTGATGAAGTAGGCAAGGACTATATTATAAAGAAAATAGAATTATATCAAGTTGTAAAAAAAGTTATTAAGAAAAATCAAAGGGATTTTATAAGCAAAAGAATAAGCTTGCAGATAGACGATATTGATGAAATTATTTATTCTGATACAAAATGGGTTGAATTTATATTAAATCAAATAGTAGGAAATGCTATTAAGTATTCCAAAGGAAAAGAAGACAAAATAACAATTAAAGCTAAAAAAATTGGAAATGCAGTAGTGTTAACAGTGCAAGACAATGGTGTAGGCATTTCTGAACAAGATATAAATCGAGTGTTTGAAAAAGGATTTACAGGAGAAAATGGTAGGAAGTTTGGAAAAAGTACAGGTATAGGTCTGTACTTATGTAAAAAACTATGTGTAAAGCTTGGGCTAGGTTTACAAATAGACTCTGATATAAATGAAGGAACAAAGGTAAGCATAATTTTCCCAAGAACAGAAAACATAGCAGAAAGTTAGAGAAGATGTATCTTTTAGGATACATCTCTTTTTTTATCTATAACTTTTAAAATAAAGCAAAGTTAATTTTTATTTTAATTTCAAAAAAGCTAGCAAAATAAGAGTTACTCCGCTTAACCATGAAAGATTAAGTTCACTTTTCTGTGCAACTTTATTACCTATTGCGCAGCCCAATAATACAGCAACCATATTTATTACAAGTGAAAATAATATAATTTCAACATAATTTGTTACCATAAGCCCTGTACTAAAACCAGCTGCCAGACCATCAAGAGAAAGAGCCACTGCCAAAGAGAAAGATTCCTTAGGAGAAAGTTCATAAGAATGATCTACATCTGCTTCTGTGCCATCTAAGCAAACTCTAAGAAAAAAATTAAAATCAAATAGTTTAAACGATAAATCGCGACTTAGAGTGCCACTTTTAATTAGGATGGCTTTCAAAGTACTATCAAATAATTTAGCCATGCCTAACATTAATAACACTGCAACACAGATACTAGTGGTAAAAACGCTAGGAATATACTTACTTATTACACTACCCATAAAAAGAGCAATAGCTAAGATAGTAGAGCAGACTAAGTTAATTGTCATAGCTGATTTAAAGGGAATTTTTATTTTACTTGTTCCATAAGCAAAACTAGCCACAAATGCGTCTATTGAAAGGGCAGAAACAAGTAAAAGTGCATCTAGTGTGGATAAGGAATTTAGTGCATGAAACATAGATGACCCCCTGTTTTTACATATTAAAAAATTACATAGTAATCCTCGACCAAAGCAAACTTTTACTTTGTATTAACAATATATTGTAAAAGGATAACTTATGTTACAATCTAAGATAGAAAATAAAAATGAAAATTAGTATCACAGATGGTTAATGGAGGAAGAAATGGTCAGAATAGCTTTTTTACTTAGTACTTTATTGGCAATAATAGTTGTAACATATAAAAGAATAAGTCAAAAACAGTTTCAAAGTGGAAAGAAACTAATTAAAGATATAAATAATCAATATAAACAGTTATTTAAAGAAAGAACCTCATCGTTTAAGATAGGACAATCAATAATAATACTGCTGCCACAAGGATTTTTAGTATTTGCCATAGTAATAGGAGTTTTTAGATTACTACCTGAAGATATGGGCAATAGCTACAACATTATTTTAAAAAGCTTATCTATAATCATGGCTTTTGTATTTATGTATTTTGTTGTAGGATACTTGCTATTATCTATTTCAAGAGTATACAAATATCTATATAAAATTGAAGATAAAAACACAAAAACAGATTTATTAATAAGCTATTTCATAATAAGTATGTATATGACAATTTTAATAATATTTCCCGAGCAATTTGGCGAAAACTATAAAATAGGATTGATAGGAGTAGGAATAAGTTATTTATTAACACTAAAAGTTTTGCTAAACATAATAAGAAGTCCTAAAATTTTAAAATATTATGAGCATCACACAGAAGAGGATTATATGGACGAGAATGAACGCCATAGAAATATTACCACAATTTCAGGAATAATTTTGATTATGGTGATTTTAAGTTTGGGATTGGCTGTATGTTTTGTTAGCAACAGCAGTGTTGGAGCTTATAGTAACAACCCAAGTTATTTTGATTTATTTTATTACACAGTAGTTACTTTTGCCACAATAGGTTATGGAGATATAAGCCCTGTCTCAACTGGAGCGAAACTAATGGCAGTAATTATTTCAATAACAAGTATATTATGTCTTACAATATTTTTATCTTCAGTAATGTCTTATAAAAACGAAGAATAGATTTTATATAAGTGAATGTTATTTATGAAAAAGGGGGATTTTTCATGGAAGATAATAAAAGTTTGAGTATTAGGGAGAAAATAGAAAAATATATTGTGCCGTTGGGTATGATTGGTGTCGTATTTTATATGGTTCATACTATTTTGGGGAATATATTATGGCCAGAATACAACCCTATAAGCATGGATATTAGCTCCTTAACTGCAGATGGTGCTCCAAATCAAGATCTACTTAGAATTTTCACAACTATTTATGGAGTGTGCATGATTTTATTTATCATTGGAATGATTGTTAAGTCAAATAGGAAATATCACTTGGCAACACGTACAGGATATGTGATTCTTTTGGGTATGGAAGTAATATCTTTGTTTGGATACGCAGCCTTTCCGCTTGTGGGAGACAAAAGAGTAATGAACTTCCAAAATATAATGCATTTGGCAGTTACTGTTGCTGTAGTTGCAACTACCATAACATCAGCATTTACTTTAGCTTATGGTTATCTTACACAAGAGAAAATAAAAGAACTGGGTAATTTTATTTTAATAATGGCAATAATAATAACGTTATGTGGAATAATGAACCCAATTTCCATAAAAATAGGACTGAGTATACTAGGACTAACAGAAAGATTAGTTATCTATTCATTGCAAATATTAATCTTTGTCTTATCTTTTTATTACACAAAATGTGATAAATAGAAAGAATTAGCAATAATATTGAGATTTTTTTCATCATATGATATACTAGTGCTTATTAAAATGAAATAATAATAAAGAAGGTGAGAGTATGGCAGTAGGAGAAAAAACATTAGCTACAAACAAAAAAGCTAGACATGAATATTTCATAGAAGACACTTATGAATGTGGAATAGAATTAAAGGGAACAGAAGTTAAATCAATTAGAGCAGGAAAAGTTAACTTAAAAGAAGGCTTCGCATCTGTAGACAACTCTGAAGTTTTCCTAAAACAAGTTCATATAAGTCCATACGACCAAGGGAACTCTTTTTACAAAGCAGACCCTCTTAGAGTTAGAAAATTATTACTTCATAAATATGAAATCAGAAAGCTAATAGGGGCTACTACTATAAAAGGTTATTCTTTAGTTCCTCTGAGAATGTATCTGAAAAATGGTAAGGTAAAACTTGAGCTAGGTTTAGCAAAAGGTAAAAAACTTTACGACAAACGTCAAGACCTTGCTAAGAAAGATGCACAAAGAAGAATAGAAAGAGAGATGACTGGTAAATACTAAGAAAATCAGTAAATTAATTCTAGTTGATTTTTATCTTAAAAAGATATATATTATATATACAGCACAGCTAGTTAATAGCAGATGCTACTAAAGGGGGTAACAAAAATGTTACTACCTTGTAGAAATTGTAAATAAGGGCATCACAATTTTGTGTACCACTTTATATAAAATTAAATATTGAATTGGTGAAAAGTTTGCAAATTGAGCAGTCTCAATGACTTTAAACTCCTATGGGGGTGTAAAGGTTTCGACGTGGGTTCGGAACTTGGGGCAGCGTGTCGTGTTACTCTGGGTCACGTAAAAACTGGGGAACTTAAAACAAACGCAAACGATAATTACGCTTTAGCAGCTTAATGCTGCTTGTCCCGCCTGAGCCCTCCTGCCGGCTAGGCCTGGACATCATTTATGCAGGGAACTACTATTAGGGTGTCTCGACTATTAGTGGATTAATTGGGATTGGCCAAAGCTAGAGTTTGTCACTGGACGCTAGCTGAGGTGAGATACTAAAACAGCTGACTACACACGTAGACGCAACGAGGAAAAAGCTTACGGACAGGGGTTCGACTCCCCTCATCTCCACCAATACATAAACGTGGAAACGCAGAACAATTGGAATTACTAGACTTTATCGTTTGGTAGTTCCTTTTATTTTGTCTTTTAGCACACATTTAGCACACAATCAGAAAAATAGGCTAAATAAATAAGATAAATGATTATAATGTTTAGAATAAATAGTAGTGAACCATATCATAAGTAAATGAGGTTTTTAGTCCTAACCATTTAAGTTATTTGGTTAGGACTATTTTAAAATATGTTATATCTATTTAAGCGATGAGACAAAATATTTTTTTGTATCATAAATATGATATTTCTTACCAATGTATTTTATTTGAATCTATTGTGTAGAGGAATTACGAGGGTATCAAATATCTTCTACCATAACTTCAATTTTTACACAGTAGAGTTTTTCATCTTTAGTAGCAAATTCATTTAGAGGATATTCCTCAAAGGCATCACTACAAATACGTAAATTATTCTCTTTAATATATTCAAATAATTTTTCGTAAAAATCAGTGGATTCTCCATAAGCACATCTACCATAGAATACTACATATTTACCTTCAGGCTTATATGAGCTTTGCTCATCTCTCATTTTAAAATAGTAGTGGTTTACTAATAAAGATCTATCAGATTCAAAGCTTTCTATATTAATAATAGCACCACTTGGATAACCTATTACATCAATTCCATTTTCAGTAGCGAAATTATAAAATGAAATAATAGAATCATTTATAGGGTCATTTGTAGGATTATTAGTAACTATAGGGCTTAGAAAGATAGGCTCTTTTTTTTTATATTCAATATTTATACTGTTTTCTTTATATTTAACAGCATCCTTTGTAATATCAACATATAATTGCATGATTTCAATAATCCGAGTAAGTTTTTTTATTTCCGTCAAAATATGTTCCCTTTGTGCGCCAAACAAAGAAAATAGTTGCTCAGGAGTACGGATATCTATATATTTCTTAATTTCGTCTATACTAATGCCAATTTTTCTAAGAGAAATGATTAAATATGATGTAGTAAGCTGATTCCTAGTATAATAACGATAACCATTTTCGCCACGATGTTCTGGAGAGAACAATCCAACTTGATCATAGTATCTCAAGGTTTGACTCTTAATACCAGTGAGATTGGAAAATTCTTTTATTGTCATATAATATTTATCTTTCATAATAACCTCCAAACTTTAAACAAGTTATTGACCTTAAAGTCACTGTAATGTTTATAATATCACTAAAGAAAAATTTTTACAAAATTACTTATTATATTAGTTAGGAGAATTATTATGGATTATTTTGAAGATGAGAAATTTAAAGGTTTGAGGTTTAGAAGTGAAATTATAAGTAATAGAGAATATGTTAATTGTGAATTTTATGATTGCAATTTTGTGGATGTGGAAATTAATAAATGTATATTTAAAGAATGTACATTTTATAATTGTAGGATGAATAATGTTATATTTAAATTTTCCACTATGAAGAATGCAATACTACATGAATCGGAATTTATAGGTATAAACTGGAATACTTTAATGGGTGATTCTTTTAGCGCAGGACCAATAAATAAGGTTAGAGAATGTTTCTTTAAATATAATAACTTTATATCAATGAGGTTAAATAGTTTTAACTTTTCTGGCTCAAAATTTAAAGAAAGTCTTTTTGAAGAGTGTGATTTAATAGATTCAAATTTTAAAGATGTAAGTTTTGAATCCACACAATTTACAAAATGTAATATGGCAAGAGCAGATTTTAGAGGGTCATATGGATATATTATTGATATTCAAAGTAACAAATTGAAGAAGGCAAAGTTTTCATTTCCAGAGGTAACAAATTTGTTAAACTCAATAGATATAGTGATAGATTAATTATAAATTTTAATTTGGAGGGATATGATATGAAATCATACAAAATAATAGATATGAAAGAATTTGATAGGTCAGACTATTTTCAATACTTTATGAGTGTAGGCAATACTATTGAATTTACGATAAAAATAGATGTAACAACTGCTGTGCAAAAATGTAAGCAAGAATTAATTAGTTTTCATGCGTACACACTATTTAAAATCTATAAAGCAATGAACTCAATTCAAAATTTTAGATATGATATTCTTGATGGAAATGTTATTGAATGGGAAAAAATTATTCCAACATTCACTAGTTTTAGCGAAAAAACTAAACTATTTTTTACATTGTGTGAAGAACCGATGGAAGGTTATCTTGAATTTGATAAGCAATATAAAGATTTAACTACAAAATATGCTGATTCAAACGAAATTGTTCCGCAAAAGGATTTACCACTAAATGTATTCAATGTTTCTTGCATACCTTGGATGCATTTTGAACACTTTTCTTCTAATTCAAAAACACAGGAAAATAAGATTACCAAGATGATTACTTTTGGAAAATATGAAGAAATCAATTCAAAACTAGTGATGCCAATTACAATACAAATCTCACATGCAATTGCAGACGGTTATCATGTATCGCTATTTTTTAAAAACTTACAGGATGAAATAAATCAAAAATAGTGTTTCTATTTTATGAGATATATATTATTTTATTAAATAATTATACCGATACGGAGAACCATATCACAAGCTAATATAGTTTGGGCATTATTAAAAATATAGAAAAAATAGTGTGTTTAAAACAATATGTTTATTATTCCTAAAATATTAATAATTTAATTATTAAAAATTATCATCATTTAATTTATATTTTTCTGAGGAATGCATAATTGCATTTCTAGATTTAAAATACGTGATATATAAGTTTAGAAACAGATGTATGTATTTTTTATAAATTGCCACAGTTAACTTTAAAATTAAAGTCATACATGTATTTGAATTACTAAGGTTAATGTTAGTAATTTCTTTTATCTTGTCTATAAGGACATAATTGAAGAATGACAATATTAATTAAATAAAAAAGAGCTATATTTTATATAGCTCTTATGCAAATATACTGTTTATTTTATCAACAGCTTCAAGCTTCTGCTCTTTCATCACATGGGTGTAAATATTCATAGTAGTTTCTATATCAGAATGACCCATTAAATGCTGGACTGTTTTAGGTGGTATACCAGCTTCAAATAATCTAGTTGCATAAGTATGTCTTAATGCATGGAATTTAATAGGCTCAATGCCTATAGATGTTAGTATTGTCTTTAAGTTCCGTCCTGGTCGTTTATCTTCTATTGGTCTACCTAATTTATTACAAAACACATAATTTTTATTATTGTATTCTTCTTGTAATAATAGTATAAGCTCATTTTGTTCATTTTTATGAGTTCGAAGCTTTTTAATTATATTTTGAGGTACTGGTATAGTTCTCAATGAATTTTTAGTTTTAGGAGTAGTTTCTTGAACTTCATACCTTACTATTTTATCATCTTCATATATAGCTGCTTTCTGTAAACTTCTATTAACATGAAGCTCATTATTTTTAAAATCTATATCAGACCATTTTAAACCTAATATTTCGCCAATCCTTAAACCAGTTCCAAGAGCAACTATGTATAATAATTCAAGCTCATGTCCTTTAATAGCTTCCAGGAACTTTTCTTGTTCTTCTTTAGTAAATACTTTAACCTCTTTATTATCTTCCTTCTTAGGCAGAGTAACAAGTTTACACCAGTTCTTTTGTATATATCCTTGCCTTTCAGCTTCATTTAAACAAGTTTTTAAATTAGTATTAATTTGCCTAATTGTTGTAGGAGTAATCCCATTATCTAATAACTTTTTATAGTGCCTTTGTAGGTGTGTTGTTCTTAGATCATTAAGCTTTATATTTCCAAAGTCAGTATTTTCTATATAGTTTTTATAAATTCCATGATACCTTTGAAAGCTTTTAGGCTTTAAATCTTGTTTCCTATAGTCAAATAACCATGAATAGAACCAATCTGAAACAGTTAATTTATCCTCATTTAGCACACCCATAAGCATTTGTTTTTTATACTCTTGAAGTTTATTTTTAACATCTTGTTGAGTTTTACCAGTAAATTGTTTACGTACTAGTTTTCCTTTGTCGTCAGTTCCTATGGTGATAGAAGCCCTCCAGCCTATTTGTATTCCATTTCTCATATTCTTAACAATAGAGCCTTCGCCGTTACTTCTTCTTTTGGCCATATCATCACCTACTTATTATTTTTATCATAATATTTAAGTCTATCAACAGAGCTTTGTATTCCATGAGTTATTTCATTAAAGAATAATTCAGCTTCTTCTAAAGTATTAAATATCTTTGTATATCCGTCTTTATGGTCAAATAATTTAATTTTTGTGACTCCATTATCATCTAGCAAAGATAATTCAATTTGTAATGCAATTAAAATATGTTCAAAAGGGCTAACTGTATTTTTGTGTTTAATCCAGTTCTTGTTATTATATTCAGCTTCCAATCGTTTCATTTCTTGTTCATATTCTGGAGTGACCTCGTATTCTTTGTATTGTCTATCCGTTTCGATTAAATTTAATTCATTATCTATATATTCCTTTAAATCATCCATATTCTCACATACATGAATAGAGTCGCCTTCGCCTCCCAAAAGCCTTTCTAGTGATACATTTAAAGCAATGGCTATTTTGTTTAACATATCTATGTTTGGAGTTCTTTTATTGTTTTCATAATTATAAATGGCGTTTTTAGATAAATTTGACTTTATGGCTAGTTCAGTTTGAGTTAAACCTTTTTCTTTCCTATATTTTTTTATGCTTTCCCCTATGTTCATATAATCACCTCTTACAATAAATTATAACCTAATTCCTACAAATGTAAAACTTTTTTGTGGAAATATAAAAATAACTATTGATTTCACACAAATGTATGACTATAATTAAATCATACAAACGTGGGAAGAGGTGATGGAATGAACTTGAAAATTGAAAGGATTAAAAGGAAATGGAACCAATCAGAATTAGCAGAAAGGTCAAATGTTGGATTGAATACCATAGTAAAAATTGAAAAAGGCAACGTTGATAATGTGAGCGTGTCAATATTAAAGAAACTTTCAAAAGCTTTAGGTGTGCCCGTAGCAGAATTATTTTTCAGTGAAGAAGAATAGAAGGGGGAAATAGCATGAGTATAAAAATGACTGGGGAACAGTTGAAGCTATTAAGTAGCATTTTTCCAAATATGACTATTCTTGAATTTTTAAATCTAATTAACAGATAAGGAGATGAATATTATGAGTGAATACAATAAAAAAACAATGACGGTGAAGGAGCTATCGGAATATTTAGGAATCGGGTATGTAAAAGCCTATGAGTTAACAAGGTCTAAAGATTTCCCTATGTTTAAAGTTGGTAAAAAAATTCTTGTCATTACTAGTAAGGTTGATGAATGGATAGAAAATACAGCTATAGGTAAAACGTTTTAAGAAGGTGATACTTTGCATCAAGGTTACATAAAGCTCCATAGAAAAATAAAAGATAGTCCATTATGGCAATCATGTAAGCCGGAAAGAAAAGTGATACTTATAACAATATTGTTAATGGCTAATCACAAAGAAAAGACAATTATACTAGATTCTACAAGGGAAAAGATAACACTCTTACCTGGTCAATTTGTGACATCAAGGAGTAAGTTAGCAAAGGAATGTGGAAAAGGTATATCAGAACAAATGGTAAGAAGTGCCTTGGTTGATTTTCAAAAACATAATTTTTTAACCAAAGAATCAACAAGCGAATCAACCAAGGGGTACACACTTATAACCATTAAAAACTGGGAATTGTATCAAATAGACAGTGCGAATCAACCAAGTAAGCAACCTAAAAAACAACCAAGCATCAACCAAGCACCAACCACGAACAAGAATGATAAGAATGTAAAGAATAATATATATACATCACAATGTGATGAATTATGGAAACTTTATCCTAATAAAAAAGGAAAAAAAGATGCTTATAAGAAATTACCAAAACTTCTAGAAGAATATTTATTAGAAGAATTAAAAAGAAGTGTAGAAAGATATTCGAAAGAAGTAGAAGGTAAAAATAAACAGTACATACAGCATGGAAGTACATTCTTTAATGGTGGATATGTGGATTATTTAGATGAAAATTTCAAAGAAACATCACATGATTCAGTAAAAGAAAAACCTAAACTAGATCAATATGGTTATGAGATTATTTAAAAATAGGAGGTATCAAAATGGAAAGTAACAAAAAGATACCTCCACACAACGTGGAGGCAGAGCAAACAGTGTTAGGAGCTATACTGTTAAATCCAAGCCTTATAAGTATAGCTTCTAAGAGAATTGATGTAGATACCTTTTACAAAGAAGTACATCAAAAGATATTTAAAAATATGTTAAGTATTCATATACAAGGTAAACCTATTGATTTAATTATATTGATAGAGGAACTCAAAGGCAATGATGAATTGGAAGAGGTAGGAGGGGTTGAATATATTACAAGTTTGCAGACTATAGTTCCTAACTATTCTAATATAGGTTATTATTTAGATTTGCTTATAGATAAAAACAACAGAAGGGTAGCTATAGGCCTTTTGAATATATTAAACGACAAATTATACAATGATAAAATAGAAACCGTCAAAACTGACATAGAATCGATTAAAAGTATATTTAGCAACAATAAGAGTATTGAACAATTATATATAGAAGCTTCAGATATAAAAAGAGGTAAGAATAATAATTTCTATATACCAACTGGTTTTAGTCCTTTGGATAATATGCTAGGTGGTGGATTTAGAGGAACATCATTAAATATATTAACTGGAGTACCTGGAAGTGGTAAGAGTACAATAATAAATCAAATACTAGCCGGAGTTATATTGGAAGGAAATAAAGCTTTTTTATATAGTGGTGAGCTACCAGAGGAAGATTTAATGTTTTGGTTTAATAGAACAGTAGCAAATGACTATCACATAGAAGAAAAAACAAGTAAAAAGGGAAAGAAATACATAGATATAACTGATTATAGCTGGAATTTAATAAGCAAATGGCTAAAAGGTAAGTTTAAAATATATGGAAGTAATTCAAAGGCAAATAAAGAAAATATATTAAGTGTTATTGAATACCTATCTATAAACCAAGATGTTAAATTCTTTGTTTTGGATAACCTAATGACTTTTGATATAGGGGAAAGTGATAAACAGTATCAACAACAGAAGCAACTATGTTTATCATTAAAGCAATTGGCTAAAAAGTACAAGTTAGTAATATTATTAGTTGCACATCCTAAAAAACCAGCTAAGGGAGAAAAGCCAAATATGTATGATATATCTGGAGCAAGTGAAATAGTTGGTTCAGCTGATACAGTTTTACGGATAGAGAGAAATAAGAATGATGGAGATGAAGAAACAAAGATTATAGTATTAAAAAATAGATGGGGAGGTATAACCAATAGAGCCTTCAATATATACTTTAATGAATATAGAAAAAGATTTTATACAAATCAAGAAGAGTTGACCGTGGATTATGGTTATGATCTAAACAAAAAGTTTACTCAAGTAGCTTGTAACGAATTGCCATTTTAAAGGGGTGATATAGATGTATGAGGAATACCCAAAAGAAGTAATTGACAAAATTAAAGAGCTGGGATTATACGGAAAGGATTTAAGGGAGATAATGCTTATTTCTGTAAATGCTTGTACTGAAATGATAAGGGATGCTGGAGTAGCACCAACTAAATTTAAAAGGGATATTGAAGCACTACAAACAAACCAGATACATTTAATCTATAAGATGGATAAATTGAAATAATATTCTAGGGAGGTAATAAGAGACTATAATTCTTTACAAATCAAAATACAGCACACGGAGACAAAAGACTTATGAAAAATGATGTAATAGAGGTTACGAAGGCTTATTATCAATATTTACTAGAAAGATTAGATAATGCAGAAAAGTATTTTAATGGACTATCTAAAGAAGAAAAAAGGGACATATATAAAACAAAAGAATACATGGCACTAGAGCAAATTATAAAGGAACTATCAGAAATAGAATCTATTGTAAGTAATTATAGTATTTTGGATGGTGTTGAGTTATAGGTGCAAAAATGACAGTAAGAAAAGTTATAGCCTTAATAAAAAGGCATGAGAATGTAAAGGTAATAGTAAATTCTAGAGTTAAAATATCAGATGATTATAAAAGAACAGTACACGATCTAGAAGATATATTAATAAATGATGAAGATATTGTAGAAGTAAAATTAAATGACAAAGTAATTGAGATTTCAGTAAAAGAATTGAAATTTGACTCTGGACCAATGGCAACAGTACTTTATAAAAGTAATTGTGTAATAGTTTTTACATATGGAGATTAACAACTATAGGGGGAATCTAATAATGAAAATACTAGAATCTAGGAATATGACAGTTGGTGAAGCTACAGTAAAGGTATATAAAACTTTGGAGTCACTTGGTTATGAATTTGATTTAGAGGAGCAAAAGGAATTGAAGGAATATGTTTTAGAGCATATAGACAGAGATGGAGGTTCTGGAATAGTTAAAAATATATTTACATTTGTTTTTGATAATTATAATGACTTAAAGAACTTAATAAATTAACTAGAAAAGTAGTTACTGGAATTAAGCTTCTAGTAACTACTTTAATTACTAAATATAGTGGCAAATAAAATAATAAAAAAGAAAATCACAACACTATAAAGGAGTATTTCAAATGTTTTGCAAAATAAGAAAAGGTAAATGGGGATATAGTATTTATGCTTGTGATAGAAAGAGGGTAAATGGGAAAGTAGTGTCAAATGATATAAAAATAGATACATATGCATGGCACTCACTTTATGAAGATAACGAAGAAATAAATGGCTTAATATATGATATACCAGTTATTTTAATGAGGAGTATAACAGCTCAATATATAAGAAATAAAGATGTAAACTTAGAGTTTGATGATGTAGTGGAAAAATTAATCAAAGTTAAAAAAGAGTATTACCCTACATATAAAGCCATGATGTTGAAAGTGATAGATGATATTAAAAAAGAAGAAGAAAATAAGCTTCTTGAGTATGAAAACTTTAAAAATAAATATAGCTCATTACACTATAAGGAGATTATGGAAAAGTACCAGGAAGGATATGACCGAGGATTATTGGATGGAATAAAAGTAGAGGATAAATTTTTTAATAGGAATAGTGACAAAAAACTTGAAGTGAATGATAGTGAAAAGAAACTACTAAAAGAAGCTTTTAAGTTATTATCATTTAAGCACCATCCAGATAGGGGTGGCAGTACAGAAAAAATGGCAAGTATAAATAACTTGAAGGAAAAGATATTAAAATAGATGGCAAATTAAACATTGTATTAAGTAGTTACTATAATTACATATTCAGTAGCTACTTATATTTTTATAACATTGAAATGTGTAGGGGGTATTAATGACAGATAAAGAGTACTTACAATATAGTCCAATGCTTATTAAAATAGCTAATAGATTTAAAAATAATCCCTATGGAATTGATATAGAAGATATTATGCAGATAGGTAGCATAGGAATGATTAGAGCCTTTGATACTTACCAGGAGGATAAGGAAATTAAATTTAGTACGTATGTTTATAATTGTATTAGCTGGAGTATAAGAAGAGAGTTTGATAATTTAAAACGGATTATGAAGCAATATACATTTACATCTTTAGATCATGAGATAGATGAAGAAAATAGTATGTATGAGATTATACCAAATAGTAGTGTAAATGTAGAATATGAAGTAATAGAAGATATGACACTACAAGAATACATACAAGAGTTTAGAAACATATTGACGCTAACAAAAGCTAACATTTTTATTGATAGATATGTAAATGAGCTTCAAATAAAAGATATAGCTGCTAAGTATAATAAAAAAGAAAGTACAATTAATAGCGTGATAAGACAATCAAAGCATGAGTTAATAAGAAAATCATTTAGAATAAGAAATGAATATGAAAGATATATAAACCAAAAGAAGAAAAGCGAAGATATATATATTAATCCATCTAACATAGAAGCTGGTAATGGTTATTATAATTCTAGGTTAGAATTTATTAAGAGATTAGAAGAAGAGCAAATACAAAGAGATAGAGAGTTTATGAGTTACTATAGGGGATAATATGAATAAGGATAAATATTACAAAATGACCGAGCAAATATTAAAAGAATATAATTATATGTTGCATGTAATAAAGCTTATTAATTTGGAATTAGAAGAGGAAACAAATACGGATTATGTAAGTAAATTAAAATATATTAAAAATAAGCATGAGATAATTATTAAAAAAATAGATATAGCTATTAATAATATGAGCGATGAAGAATACTGTCTATTTGATAGTTGGTATATAAATAAAGAAAGGCCAATGAATATAATGTGCAAAATGAATATATCTAAAAGTACATATTATGATATGAAAGAGAAGCTAATATTTAAAGTTAGTGAGATAATATATCCTAAGTTTATAAGGGATATGTATGAGAACCATTTATTTTAGTGTAGAAGCTATCCAAGTTGAAGAAGAAAAATTAAATTTAAGATAATATTATTACAAATCCTTAACAATGTGGGAAATTATAGAAACAAAATTGGAAATCATATAATATATTCTTAAATATGTGTAAGGGGGAAAGATATAGTAAATAAGCAGGTAAAAATATATGCCAACAAATTGAGTTTACTCATAAACATGGTGTTTATTCTAAAAGATGAAGTACAAGGGCCCATATATCATTAAGAATAGCATCTCAAACAAATTAGTGAAAAGGATAATAATATGAAAGCTAAAAAATACATAAATATTTATATTTTATTAATCATGATTCTTTTAAGTGGATGTAAATCAAATAATTTACAAGGATATGTTGATGAAGGCGTTTATAAAAATGATTATTTTGGATTTACTGTATTAGAAAAACTTACATATGAGTTTGAAGATATTAAACAAAATGAGATAAATTTAAATTCATTCACAGCAATACCTTTATTTAAACTACTTGATCAAGATAGTAAAGATACGATAGAAGCCTACTGCTTTAGTGAAAAAGAGTCAATTGAAAGCTTTGTAGAAGATTATGTTTCTAAGGAACTAAATAAAGATAATGTAAAAGAAATACCTTGTAAAGATAAAGAAGCTGGATACATTGCAAGAGAGTTTAAAGATGATGAAAAATTCTATAAATTATATTTTAAAGAGAGTAAGGGACATTACATAATGTTTAAGACTACATATAAAAAAGAACGAGAAAAGGATATAAGAACACATTATGTAACTACTATTTATATTGAAAATTAGTTTGTAAGAAATATATATGAAAGTCATTTATTTTAGTGTAGAAGCTATTTTAAATGGCTTTTTAATATTTTATAATACTTTAAAATCTTTGGGAAACTTGTGTGTTAAAGTAATACTAATATGTTCAAAAAAAGTAAAAATTGACAAAAATCATTACAAGAATTGAGTTGGTGTTATAATATAAGAAAGGTATAAGAAAGGTCGCAATTGTATAGTATTATAAAGTTAAATATTAAGGAGTTTTAAATAATAGATTTAAGGGATAAAGCTAAGAACTCTTAAAATTAGACATACCTGTGGTATACATTGCTTTAAAAAGAAATGAATATAGTGATAGAGTTAGAATAAAAAGGGGGAGTTATGATGAATCCAGTAGTAGCTATAAACTGGGAACTATTATTACAAGTTATTGTTACTATAGCTTTGTTATTATATATATTAATTAAAATAGTAAAGCACATATTAAGATAGTAAATTTATAGAACAAATTTGATTTACTATTTTAATCTATTACGAACTAGAAGGGTAGGAGCAGAGCTTCTACTTTTTTATTAAAAACTAATAAGATTGCTAGTCTACTATAGGGTCCTTTTTTTAATGTAATCATTATATTTATAGTATGTCAAATTATGTCAAATTATGTACATTTTAATAACAATTTTATATACTAATAAGTATAGAACTCGTAAAGCCTCTGTTTTCAAGCTCAAATGTACGAGATAAATTCTTTTTTGAACTGACCCATCAAGCTTATGCTATTGGCTCAAATAGATGGGTATGCTAATTATCCACTAAGCTTTGCTTAGTGGTTTTTTTATAAGTTACTTGGAGGAAATTGCATGGGGGGAACCAATTGAGATAAAAGAAGCTAAAACTTTTGATGAACAAATAGATTTGTTAGAAAAAAGGGATATGATTGTAGAAGACAGAGATATTGCAAAATTTATATTAGGAAACGTAAACTATTATAGATTTAGTGCTTATTGGCTTAATTTTAAAAATATTGATGATACATATAAAGAAAATATATTTTTTAATAATATATATTCAATCTATATGTTTGATAAAAAATTAAGAATTCTTTTAATGGATTTAATCGAAAATATAGAAATATCATTTAGAACTTACATTGCATACTCACTAGGGATTAATCATGGTACTATGGGTTGTAAGGATTCTAATAATTTTATAGATTCAGTGAAGCATAAAAAATTTATAGAACATTTGAATACACAAAAGAATAAAAACTCTAACAAAGAGTTTATAAGGCATCATACTATCAAATATCAAGGGAAACTTCCTATTTGGGTAGCGGTAGAAATAGTTACCTTTGGAGCTCTTGCAGACTTGTATTCAATTTTAATGCCAAATGAGAAAACTTTTATAAAAAAGGAATTATGCCCGGTAAACCCTAAACTAATCAAAGTATGGTTGCCTGGTTTAGCTATGCTTAGGAATCGCTGTGCTCACTTTGGTAGATTATATAATACTAATTTTAGTATGATAAAAATAAAGAGTAGTGATAAAGAAGGTCAAAACATAAAAAATAATAAAGTATTTGCCTATATTTTAGCTATGAAACACTTAACAGCAGACAAGGATATATGGAATAAGTTTTTCATAGATTTACAAAATTTAATTCAAGAATATAACAAGATTATTGATTTGGATTTACTTGGATTTCCAGAAGATTGGGTCAATATACTTTCTAAGTAAACTTAATACACAGGGATAATATCTATTTACTTTTTAGATATTATCCCTTTTTAATTTGAGCAAATAAATATTTACAAACATTGAAAATACTTTTTCTAAAAGGACTTATTGTTAATAGACTTAGCTGACATGAATATACTAGGCTGGTAACTATAGGGTATACATAATTTTTTATCTTATAGAAGATAAAAAAGCCCGTAAAATTAATACCTTACGGGCTTTTTTATTGACTAAATTTTTGAATACATAGTTTGGGGATATCTAAATTAATTTTATTATTACCAGTTTTGAGGGTCTATAAAAAAGAAAATTGTGTTATTAGAACACATAACCTATGGAGCTAAGATACACTTGAAACCCAATAAAACTCAACATTTAAAAACTATATTGACGAAAAGCTAAGTAATGCTAAGGTTAAAACCTCACTATTATACAAGGTGTAAAGTTTTTAACGCCCTAATAAACCCTAACAAATACTATATGACTATAAAGTAATATATAATTATAACATATGCAAAAGGCTCTAAGTATTGGAGGTAATTATGAAAATAAATAAGGAAATGTATTTTCTTAACATTACGAAAATATGTGTAGCAATTAAAAATAAAAATATACTTACAGAAATCGATAAAGTAAATAAAACGAAAGAAAAGAAAAAATATAAGAGTACCAAAAGGGAATCAAATGGTTCATAAAAGAGGATATGAGGCAAGAAAAGGCTATTGATACGAATATAGTGATTTAAATACTATAAGTGATCATAAGCGACAATATAAATTTGATGTCAATGGTAATAAGAGATAATGAAATAAAAGGAGTATTAAATTCAAGTGAAGATAAGCAATATGAATACTTTATAAAAAGTTGTAGATTATGAGGAAATTTGGGGTTTGTATTTTGAACAATGGCTTACAATTAAAGAGGGTAATATGATAATAATTCCTTTATGGCCCAAAGAAGAATTTATTCAAGAAAATATAAAAAAAGTAGACATCAATATAAATCAAAGTCTATAGTCATATATGATTTTATTGACTTGTGGATTCCTAAAATCATAGAAACAGAAACCTCTATTGCATTATTTTGAGATGGAGAGAAGTATTTAAATGTTAATACTGAAAAACTTATAAAGGATTTAGAGGAAGAAATAGATAATTATTAAATTAGAGAGGAAAATAACATATGAAAGAAATTTTAAACTTTAAAATAAATTCAGATAAGAGATATAAACAATTTATTGATGACATTATTGAAAATAAAACTGTATGGGGATTAAAATTAAAGGATGAAGATGGATGGGCAGTTGCTATATCTAATGAATATAAAGACACAGAGGTTATGACTTTCTGGTCAAATGAAGTTTATGCAAAAGCATGTATAAAAGAAGAGTGGGATAATTATGAAGCATGTTCAATTTCATTAGAAAATTTTTTAGACAATTGGCTTACAGGATTGAATGATGATGAATTAATGGCAGGTGTAAATTGGGATATGAATTTAATAGGGTTATAAGTAGAACCACTGGATTTATTAGATGATATTTTAAAAGTGAAAAATAAATAATTAATTATTTAAACATAACAAAGGAAAATTACTAAAAGCATATGATTTCTATATATGAGATATATATACAAAAAGTGTAATATTAAATTGAAATGTCATTAAAATCAATAGATTTGATAGAAAGTTTAATGTTTTTTATTAAGTCCATTATATTGAAGTTTTACATGGAGTATTATATAAAATTATAGTATTATATGTATTGGAGAAGTATTAGCACACAATTACAATTAAGTTTGAATAAAAATAAAAAAGCTAAATAAAAAATACAATTGATGTAATTAAGTAATATACACAAATAAATGATATGGTAAAAAATAAAAATCACTAAAAAAATATATGTTAGAGTATCTCCTCATCTCCATCATTCAAACCGTCGAAAAAGATATTGATTTAATTAATATCTTTTTTGTTATATATAATAAATATGGTAGCTAGTTTCTATATAAAATCTATTTAAATCTGGAGTAGAATATTTTAAATAAAATTTGATTATAATGCACGTAGAAGAAATTATTCTATGTGTATTTTTATATTTATTTTTTTTTATATTTAAATGCTAGAGATGAAATGGTAATATATGTAAATGTAAATATTATTTGAGGGAGTAATATTATAGTTTAAATAATTTTAATATAACATTAATAAACTTTTTAGCAAAAATTGCAATATAGGGACATTAATGATTATATATATTAATAAAAAGAGGGGAAAAATTAAATTATGAGTCAGAAACGAAGGTATAAACTTATTTCAGTTGGATTAGCCATATCCATATTAATCACATCTATGCCGATGTTTGCATTTGCAGAAGAAGCAAAAAGAATATCACAAAAAATTCAAAGTTTAAATCAAGAAGTAGAAACAAATTATGAAGAAAAAATAATTGAAAAAACAGAGAATTCAACAATTTATCAATTAAAAGATGGAAAGAAAAAAGAAGTTATTCATAACAGTAATATAAGATTTGAGGAAAATGGTAAATTAGTTGACTATGATCCATCTTTAGTAAAGATTGATAGTAGCAAAACCGATAATAATGCAGATATCTCTGAGTACGCATACGAAAATAAAAAGGGTGATAATAAAAATTACTTGCCTAAAACAATTTCTGAAGAAACTCCAATCATTTTAGAAAATGATAATTACCAAATATCAATATATCCAATAGACAAAGAAACAAATAAAGTTAAGCTAGTTGATGAAAAAGTAATGGATATATATGATAAAGAAGTAAAGATTCCAGTTAAAGCAATTTATGATGTGAATGAAGAAAATACATCTTTAGAATATGTATCACAAGATAATGGTATAAAAGAAAATATAGTTTTAAATGAAAAGCCAGAATCTAATGTAATTGAATATGAAATAGAATTAAAAGGTGTAAAGCCTAAAAAATCTTTATTTGAAGAAAGTATAGCACTTATAGACGAAAAATCAAACGATGTTATAGGAATTATAGATACTCCATTTATGAATGATGCTACTAATAAAGCATATAGCGAAGATATTACATATGATATAAAAGAAAATGATGAAAAAAAAGATACATATATTTTAACTATGACAATAGATAATAACTATCTTGAGAGTGATGAAAGAAAATATCCTATTACTGTAGATCCGACAATCACTTGGACAGGAGATAGCAACATATCAGATACATATATTGCCAATGGGGCTAATTATGTAGATACAAACTTTTATAATACAGATACAACAGTTTTACGTATGGGAAGAAGTGTTGCAGGAGCAAATAGATCTTTAATAAAGGCAAAAAATTTATTTTCTACTGTAGACGGAAAGTATGTTGAAAAAGCAACATTAACTTTATATGAGACAAGTGAAAATGAACCTTCAAACTTAATAAGAGCATATAGAATTATCGATGATTGGGACGTAAAGAAAGTTACGTGGAATACTAAGCCTAGATATAATACTAGTGATGGTCATTACGGAGAAACTACAACAATAGGACCTCAATATAAGGCAAGAGTTATGGATATAACAGAATATGCACAAAAAGTTGCAAGTGGTCAAATAAAAGATTATGGGCTTATGCTTAAATCAGAAGATGAAACAACAGCAACTGGAAAATATGCAAAATTCTATAATTCAAGACAATCAGGTACAAAAATAAGGCCGAAGTTTACCGTTGAATATTATGATGGTCCAACTATTCCAACGAGTTTATCTCTATCGAATAATTATTTGAAAAAAGGAGAAGCAGCGAAAGCTACATGGTCTGGAATAAATTCCAAATCATTAGATAGAGTAGAATATAGAATTGCATACTATGATGATGAAAGCAAAGTAACTTCTACTGAAAGTGCAGTACCGTATACTAAAATAAGTACTAAATCAAGTGGTAGTATAGATATTAATACTATTAAAAGCTTAGAAGAAGGATGTTATAGAATTCTTGTAAGGGGAGTAGATAAAGGCGGGATAAAAGGCCCTGCAAAAGGGTCAGCTTTCCATGTTGACTCTACAAAACCAATATTAGGAACTGTTTCTATATCGCCAAGTAGTTCACAGACAAGTCCTGCAGATAATTTTACACCTACGATTACTTGGTCAAATGCAAAAGATACTCATTTTAAACATATAGAATATAGTATTAATGATGGAAGCTATACTGTTGCAAAAACTACTACTTCTGGCTCTGTAACAATACCAAAGTCAAAATTTCCAATGTCAGGTACTTATACAATTAAAGTAAGAGCAGTAGACAAGGCGGGTAACATCAGTGCTTCAAAAACATTAACATATTATTTAGAAGGAAAAAATAAAGTACTAGAAGAGTATTTACCTAAAGATATATCTACAACAAATTACTATGGTAAAACTTTAATATCATGGAATGAAATAAAAGACCTACCTGGAGATATTTCATATAAGATATATAGAGGTGAAACTAGCGATTTTGTACCTTCAAAATCTAATTTAGTTGCTACAAATGTAGATGACTCATATTTCTATGATATGTTAGTAGGAGATGGAAAAATATATTATTACAAATTTGAGGTAATAAAAACTAATGCCAATGGAAAAGAAGAAGGTGGAATATTTACATCTTCGACTAAATCATCTCCAAGTGATGAAGAAGAATGGAGTAAGCGAATAGGAAGTAGGGATTATTTAGGATACCTTACCTATGAAACGCCTAATGGTAGCGGAACTATAGAAAAGAGTGGAGGAAACTTAACTTATTCTCAAACAGATATAGAGCTTCCATCAGGTCAAGTCAACTTTAATTTAGAAAGAAATTATAATAGTCAATCTAAAATAAAAAATATGTTTGGGGTAGGTTGGAGTGATTCATTCCATAAGGAATTATATAAAAGTGGTGAATATATTATCTTTAGAGATAATGATGGCTCAATGTTCAAGTTTAAGGAAGATATAGATGGAAACTATATTTGTAATGAAACTGAGGATTATGAACTTACAGAAACAGATAAAATAGAAAAGTATGAAACAAGAAACAAAAAAGAAGGCGAAGAAGAATACGAAACAGAAACACATGAAGTCAGGGATTACTATGAGATAGTAACTAAAGATAATACCATATACAGATTTAATAAAAGTGGTCAGTTAATAGCTATTACAAATCCAGTGAAACAAGAAGATACAAGTAATAATAATCAAGAAACTGAAGAGGAACAAGGTAATAAAGAGAAGCCTTATAACAACTTTTTATTATACTACTATGATATTAAAGGTAGACTATCTGAAGTAGTTAGTAATAGTAATTTGAATCTTAAGTTAAACTATAAATCAGAAACAGGAGAAAATTCTTATTTATTAGACAACATAATATTACCAGATAAAACTACTTTATCATACAACTACAATAATGATGGCTACCTAACAGAATTTAAACATTCTTCTGGTTTACAAAGTGCTAGTTATAAATTTAGTTATGATACAAATAAATATTTAAGTGGAATAAACGATGCCATGGGTAATTTATACTCTATTGGATATATTGGTGAAAAAGCAAATAAGGTTACATATCCTAATGGTGAAGCTTATAACTTAGAATATATTGATACAAAAAACACTAAGATGACTAAGAAAAATGAAAAGAATGTAGAAATCTATAGTGATAGCGTAACATTTTATTATCCTAGTGGAAGAATTAGAAAAGAAATTTCTCCATCAGGTGATATAAAAGAGATTTTCTATGATGATGATAATATGTACTTAGTTGCTTCAACAAAAGAAGCTGTTAAATATCAAGAACTTGATGCAAATAATATTGTAAGATTTAAAACTAAAGAAGTTTCTACAGGTACAGAGTATGATGATAATGAAAATGTATTGGAAGAAACTGATGAAGAAGGCAATATTACTACATACACTTATGGAGATTCTGATAATCATAATCAGCCAACTTTGATAGAATCAAAAGCTAATGATGGTAGTCTTATATCTAAAGAAAAATATGTATATGATAGTATTGGTAATACATCTAAAGAAACTGACTTAATAAATAAAACAAAGACAGAATATGAATATGACAAATACGGAAATAATATAGAAACTACTGAAAAAATTAATGCTGTTGGTACAGAATCAGGAGAACAAATAATATCTTCTGAATCACAGACTACTTATGATGAATATGGAAATGAAGCTGAACAAAGTGAAAATAGTGCTAATTTAAGTAGTAATATAATAAATAAATATGATGAAATGGGGCGAGTTATAGAAACAATAGAGCCTATTGACTTAAAAACTAATAAAATTACAAAATATACTTATGATTTTTTAGGAAGAGTAATAGAAACTTCAACAACTATATCTAATCAAGCCGAGACTGAAACTGAAACTGAAACAAAATCATATGATAAAAATGGAACAGTAATAAGTGAGACAGATACAGAAGGTATAAAAAAAGAATACTCATTTGATAAATTGAATAGACTACTAAGCACTACCATGACAAAAGGTTCTAATAAACTTATTACTAAAAATGAATATACTTATGGTAATGTAGAAAAGTATATGGGTAAATCAGATAATACTATACCAAATGTATATATAGAAAAAACATATGCAAATGATAAATTATCCAGTGAAAAATATATAGATAAATCAGGAAATACAATAAGAGAAAAATCAAACGGTATATACACAGATTATGCTTATGACAATAGAGGAAATGCTATAAAGACATTTGTCATAGGAGTTAACCTGTCTGACTTGTCAAAAGGTAAACTATCTCTATCTTTATATGATGAAAATGGAAGAAATACAGATAATATAGAAAATCCATTAGTTCAAAATAGTGAATATAAAGTAAGCGATAAATCTATAGTAACAAAGACTAAATATGATGCAACAGGCAATGAATCAGAAGTTGTAGATGCTAAAGGAATAAGAACTAAATACAACTATGATGATTCTTCAAGAGTAACTAAGGTTACATTGGACTACAAAGAGAATGCTACTAATCAAAATAAGACTGAAATCCAATATGATATATTTAATAATGATGAAACTATTTCAACTAAAGTCACAGATGCAAATGGAAATGTTAGTTTTGATATAGTAAATGTAGCAGGACTACAAGTGGAAGTACAAGATATAGGTAAATCAAATAATATAACGACTCAGTTTAAATATGATTCGAATGGAAATAAAACCAAAGAAACATTTACAAACGGAGATTATAAAGAATACAAATATAATGCTAAAGATCTTTTAATACAAACTACTTATTATGAAGATAAAAAGGCCACCCTAACTACAGATTATAATTATGATAATAACGACAAATTAATCTCAATGGTAGATAATAAACTTGATGGAAATGATGAAAAACCATATCATTACACATATTATGAATATGATGATTTTGGAAGGTTAATTGGATATTCAGAAATTAACTCATCAGCTCAGCCAAGTCCTTCAGTTATTAGTAAAAATAAGATAGTATACACTTATGATGTAAATGATAGAGTAACTGATATTAATTATCCAGAATCGGATGATGAAGTAAAAGGACTAAAATTTGAGTACAATAATGACGGTTGGTTAACAAACATAAAAGCTAAGATAAAAAGAAACTTCTTAATAGGAGAAGCTAGCTATAGAGAATATACTTATGATGCACATGGAAAAGTAAAAAATATAAAAGAATATAGAAACTTTGATTCTGAAAATGACTATATTTTAAAAACTTATGATTATGATACATTTGATAGAGTAACATCTATGAAATATGTGGATAGTAGTAATCTAGATAAGATTATGGAGTCTTATTTATATACTTATGATAAAAACAACAATATAATATCGAAAACTACAATAAATAACTATCCTAAAAAAGATTCGGATAAAATAAATGAAACTAAAGAGTATGTCTATGATAGTTTAGGTAGGCTTACAAAAACAGACATAACTAATAAATCTACTAACCCAAAAAGTACTGTAACATATGAATATGATTTAGTTGGTAATAGAATATCAATGACAAAAGATGGGACAACCACTAGCTATACATATAATGATTTAAATCAGTTAAAAAAATCAACAGAGAGTAAAGGTGGAAAAGAAACATCAAATAAGGCTTACTCTTATGACAAAAACGGAAATCAAACTATGGAAAAAGACAGTGTAACAAATATAACAGTAGAAAATACTTATGATGTTGATAATAGACTATCTACTTCTATTACTACAAATGGAGAAAAAGAAGTTGTAAATCAAGAAAATCTATACAATGGAAACGGTAAACGTATACAAAAGAAAGAAGGAAATAATGTAGTAAATTACTTCTATCAAAATGGAGTAGTTTTATATACATCAGATAAGGATGGAAATAAGACAAGCCAAAACTTTGTAGGTACAGATGGAAATGTTATAGGTACTACAAGATATAGCAGTGACGGATTTAAGTATTATACTTATAACAAGGATATTCAAGGAAGTACAACAAGTTTAGTAGGTCAAGATGGAACTTCATCAATTGCTTATGATTATGACGATTTTGGGGTTACAAAGACTATAGGTGATAGTAATTTTTTTAATGAAGTTTGCTATACAGGAGCTATTAATGATATAAGTACAGGTTTATATTATTTAAATGCTAGATATTATGATCCTAGTAATGGTAGATTTATTACCCAAGATACTTATAGAGGTGAAAGAAATGAACCAGATACATTACATTTATATGCTTATTGTACTAATAATCCTATTAATTATGCAGATCCAAGCGGGAATAGTCCTTTTGGATTTTTAAAACTATATGACTATTATGCAATGCATAAGTTAGTCCAAATTGCATATAAAAATAAATTAAAAAGTCTAGGAAGAAAAGTGGTGACAGAGAGATATATTAGAAAGTATCATGATCCAAAAAGAAGAGGATATTTGGATATTTATGACGTAGGAAAACATAGTTTTTATGAAGTGAAAACTGAAAAAACATATAAACAAAGATATTCTACAGTTAAAGCACAGATAGAAAGTTATAGATTTGGAAGTGTTGCAACAGTTAGAAAATATGGATCGTATGGACCTTGGGTTGACTTTAAAAAGTATCCTAAATATGGACAAATATCATATAATGGAAAAATTAAATATGGTTATTTTGATGTTAAATATAGATATAGATCAAAAGGCGTTATTACTTATGCACCAAAACTAAATAGACAAAGGGCAAAAGCTGCTTTTATGAGTGCGGCAATAATATCTGCATTATTATTAGCTCCTGAAACTGGTGGTGCATCAATGGCTATATTAGGTGCAGCTTTATAGTTTTAAAATTTTACATTGAAGATTAATTTTATTAAGGAAGGGCAAATTATGAAAAAAATAGTTATTAAAGATAAATATTCTGGAATAGAAAAAATATTTGAAGTATTGGCAGAATTTGTTTTTAAGAGTTCAGACAGTTTTGACCAAATAGAATTTGCACGTTATGAAAAAAGGGAAGATGATACATCAAAATATATATATAGTTATCTTACAGAAGGAGTTCCAACAAAATTACCTTGTTTTTCTACATTAGAAATGGTAAAGGTAATAGAAGAAATATTTAAAGTATCGTATAAAAACTATGATATGACAAGTATTATATTGTGGCTAAAAGAACGTGTATTGGATGAAGAAGCAAATAAAAAAGTTATTGGTTATAAAATAACAAGAGAGAATAAGATAACAAAAAAAAATATAATAAAACTTTATGAACAAGAAGAAGATGATGAGTATGATCTTCTTTTATAGAAAACAAACATAGATATTGGTGTTAAAATAAAGGCCTAGTAAAATTTTTATTGCTAGGCTTTTATTGTTTACTGTTTAGATTGCTGTTTAAATAAAATAAGATTTATACTTATGATTTAAATGCAAATCAGCTAAGAGAATCAGATAGCATAACAAATGAAGTAAAATGTTACACTTACGATGCAGCAAACCGCATGGATAATGCCATGTTTACAAAGTCTGGTATAGTAACATTAAATCAAGTAAATACTTACAACGGAAATGGACAAAGAGTTAAAAAATCAGAAAATGGTCAATTAACTAAGTACTATTACCAAAATGACTCAGTACTTTACACAACTGGAAAAGCTGATAATTCAACAGAATTAGAAGAGCCAGAGAATGTTGAAAAACTTACTGGTGTTACTAGCCTTAACTTAATGGGAGCTAGTGGAAATTCCATTGCGACAGTTAGAGATATTTCAAGTGCCGAAGGTGAAAAATACTACTTCTACAATAAAGACATGCGTGAAAGTACAACAAACCTAGTAAATGTAGAAGGAAAAAGTGAAGTAGCTTATGAATACACTGACTTTGGTGAAACTGAAATAAATGGTGACGAAAACTTCTACAATGAAATCTGCTACACAGGTGGAATTTACGATAATAAAACAGGACTGTATTATTTGAATGCTAGATACTACAATCCTGAAGATGGAAGATTCTTAACAGAAGATACTTATCGAGGAGAATTCACAGACCCAAGTAGTTTACATCTATATGCATATTGTACAAACAGCCTAATATCATATACAGATCCGAGTGGTCATTTCCCAATTTTGCTCGCATTTGATGCTGCATGGGGGGCATATGATGGATATCAATATGCTAAGAAGAAGAATCTGAAGGGTTGGAAAAAAGCAGGTGCCATAGTTGGAGGAGCAATACTTGGAACTATAAATCCATTTAAAGCATTAAAAGTAGGTAAAGTTTTTAAAAGAGTTGCTAAAATAGCGAAAAAGAGTAAGGTCACAAAGGCTATAGCTAAGAGAGTTTATAAAGTTGCAAGGAAAACTAAATCAGTTACAAAAAAAGTAGCTAGTAAAGCAAGTAAAAAGGTTACTAAGACATATCGTAGGGTTAGATGTAAAATAACTAAAAAAGGTTGTTTTACAGCAGGAACGTTAATATCAACAAAAGATGGGGATGTTCCAATAGAAGATATTGAAGAAGGCGACCTGATATGGGCACAAGATTCAGAAACAGGAGAAATAGCCCTTAAAGAAGTAGCACAAACTTTTGTAAAAGAAACAGATACAATACTTTATATTAAGGTAGCTGGAGAAGTCATCGAAGCTACTGAACAGCATGTGTTCTATATAGATAACGTAGGCTGGATACCAGCAAGTATGATTGAAGAAGGAGATGTAGTAGTTCTTCAGTCAGGTGATAAGTCTAAAGTTGAGAAGATAGATAAAGTAGTTCACAATGAACTGATAAGAGTATATAACTTTGAGGTTGAAGATTTCCATACTTATTTTGTATCTGATGCAAGTGTGCCTGTACATAATGATTATTCAGGAGTAAGAAGAAAAAAGGTCAAAGCATCTAAAACTATAGATAGAAATACTGGAGAGGAAGTAGGTAGGTTTATTGCGGATGATAAAGGTAATATAATTATTAAACTTAAAGATGGAAGAACAGTAAAAGCAGGTAGAGGTGGAGTAGACACAAATACTTTATATTCTAATGGTTCAAATTATCAAAGATATAATCCAAAGGGACATCCTCCTAATTCGGGTAAACCGCATGGACATGGCCATTTAAAAGGAAAAGGGCGTGGAAGGAATGGACAAGATCCATCGATTGATACAAAAGGGAATGTAGTTCCTTGGAATAGTTCAGCTGCACACTGGAAAATAAAAGAATAGAGAGAAGGTTAATAAATGAATACTATTGATTTTTTAAAGACATTATATTTTGGCGACAGATATTGTGTAGACTTTAATATAGATAATAAAAAGAAAGAAGTTAGAATTATAGTAAATTGTATTTCGCGTATAAGAAGTGAATCAGGTGAATGGGATTATTATTGTGATGAAGATATTGAAATGGGTACGGTAGTGATACATGGAGTGAATGAAGTTATATTAGATAAAACAGGATTAACACCAAATGAAGATATTTATGATATTTATGCAACAAAAATAGAAAATGAACTTTATAAGTTTACAATTGAAGCAAGTTATATTGATGAAGAAGCGGAGACTACAGACTTAATGTTTACAGTGATTGGTGAAGGCGTGTATCTATTAGATCCAAGTAAGCCAAATATTAAAATAACTAGTTAGAAGTTTTTCATATACCTCATAATATAAAATGCTAGATACTACAATCCTGAAGATGGAAGATTAGTTATAGATATATATGTTTGAGAGGTATTAGCACACATTTAGCACACAATTACAATTAAGTTTGAAGAAAAATAAAAAAGCTAAATGAAAAATAAAGCTAGTATAGTTAAGCAATATACACAAATAAATGATGTGATAAAAAATAAAAATCACTAAAAAAATATATATTAGAGTATCCCCTCATCTCCACCATTTAAAACCACGAAAAGGTATTGATTTTTAATCAATACCTTTTTATTTTATTATAATACATTTATTAGATCCATCTTTTCAGGAAAATTAAAATACTCTTGGAACTTTTCTAAAAATAATCCAACGTGATATCCATCTGCGATAGCATGATGGACTGTAATAGAAAGAGGCATTATTTTTTATCATTTTTTCAAAAACTTTCCTGCTTGGATAATTGGTAAAAAACTATTCATCGATGCATATGGTATGAGAGTATAACTAGAAAATTCTATCCACATATTTGATATAGTTTTATAATCATTATGAAAAACAGAATATGATGGATGTAATACTTCGTAATAACCAAGTTCATTATCTAAATTTACAATTCCAAATTCTTGTTAGCAAAAGCTCCGTAGAGTACAACTCTACGGAGCGTTTATTGTTTATTGGGATCAAATAATATAAATTAATAAAGAGAGGTAGGTAAGTAACTATGGATAGAGCAAGAAAAAAAGAATTATTACAACAGTTTAAAGAAATGAAACCGGAGATGGGTGTATATATGTTTAAATCGATAAATACAAATACTGTTTACTTAGGTTGGGATAAAAATATAAAGGCAACTATAAATGGTGATAGATTTAAATTAAACTCAAAAAATCATAGATGCAAAAAATTGCAAAAAGATTGGAATGAAAATAGAGAAGAAAACTTTGAAATAAAGGTAGTAGAGGTACTTCCTTATGATAAAGATGAGAACAAAGTGGATTACAGTGAAGATTTAAAAATATTATTACAAGTGTGTAAAGATAAATTTACACAAGAAAATGTGGAGGAAATATAGAAATGGAATTTAAAACAGTTATAACATGTGATAATTACAAAAAAATAGATGGATATAGAGCATCTAACTCAGATATAGAAAAAATAGATATGGGAGTTAAGAAAAACATAGATAACAACAGACTTGAAATAATAACAAGACTTTTAAAATCAGAGGGTGGATTTGATGAAATACCTGTAAATAGAATTTTAGATATGGCTATTTTATTATGTGAAGCTAGTTTATATTTTAAAGAAGCTTATAGAATGTCTAAATTTTATGATGAGAATAATTTAACTATTAGTCGTGTTGGGCTTCAAGGCGATGCTATGAATATTAAAATATGTGAAGATAATAAAAACTTAGATAAAGATATAATTACATTAGCAGATGAACTTAGTAATCAGGGAGAATTACTGGGAGAAAGATTTAAAGTGCTTGCAGAAATATTAGAAGAGTTAGGATATTAAATAAAAAAGGAGAATATTTATGAGAAAAATAAGCAGCATATCTTCTATTTGGGGAAGAGATTATAAGCTTGAAGAAAAACCATTTGATACTTTAAACAGTAAAAATGTGAACACTTCAAGTAAGTATTCTCCGGATGGAGGCTTTGGAAAAGGACAATCAATACTAATAGATTCTATAATAGAAGCAACACATAGATATATAGAGTTACTTGGTGATAAAAATGATATAGGAACTATTGGAATAATCGAGGATAGTATATGTGCAGAATTACAGAGTAAAAAGGAAGATATAAGACAAATTTTATTTTACAATAAAGTCACTGGAAGATGTCTAGCATGTAATTATGATATTAAAAATAATATATGCAATGAATATAAATTAAGAAATCCTAGAAATTCTAAAGGAGAAAAAGGAAGTATATTATTTTTTGCTATGATGCCGGAAATATTAGAAGATAATGAAGCGTTAAGTGTATTTAATGAGTACAAACTTCATAGAGAAGAGACAGAAGGCTTAGATGAATTATCAATAAAATTAATGGCAACTTTCTGCGATAATATATATTGCAGAATATTGAAAGATGATTTAAAGATACTTGTACCAGATGGAGCTCCTTTACAAAAAATAAACCTGGGAGATATAGAAAGTAAAAAAATAGCATATACAAAATTATTAAATGGTAAGTTTAAAATAGTTAAAGAAATAAAAGAAAAGAAAAAACAAATAGAAAATTTAACAATAGATCCGGGAGAATTTACATTAAATTTATCCAGGGAATTAACTGAGTATGAAAAAAATCAAATTATAAAATTACCAAATTGCCACAGAGTATCGAAAATTGAAAGAAGGATATGTAAAGAAATCAGACGCAATTGGGAGAAGGGTGATATGAAAATATCAAATATCCTTCTTGAAGGTGATGCTGGTTCTGGGAAAACTCAAATGGCAAAGGCATTATCTAATAATTTGGGATTACCTTATACTAAAATAACTTGTTTTTCAGATATGGATAAATCAGATGTATTAGGTTCTATACTTCCTGTTGCGGATGATGAAAAGAATGACTCTAATAAAGATATTGAGTATAAGTACTTCCCTTCAGAAATAGTAAAAGCATTTACAGAAGGTTATTTATTAGAAATACAAGAGCCTACTGTAATTCGTGATGCAGCTGTATTAATGATGCTGAACTCGGCATTAGAGCCAGATGGTACTATAAATTTACCAACAGGGGTTGTCCATAGGCACCCAGATTTCGTGGCAGTAATTACAACTAATAGAAATTATATTGGATGTAGACCTCTAAATGAAGCTTTAAGAGATAGAATTCAGCATTCAGAGAAAATGGATTTACCAGAAAGAGAAGTTATGATAGAAAGAGCCATAGCAAAGACAGGATTTGATAATGTGCAATTAGTTTCTAAACTAGTTGATACTATTATAGCTTTAGATGAATGCGTAACAGCAAACGCTATACATGGAGTGGCAGGAATGCGTTCGTTATTCTTCTGGGTAGATGCAATAAAAAATGGAGAAGATATACGAGAATCTATGTACTATAAAGTATTATATAAAATAACTACAAACCCTGATGAAATAAGAATCTTGGAGGAAGCCGTTGAAAATAATACTTCTTTATTTATTGAAACTCAAAGCAGGAGGTAATTTCTATGGATTTGGATAGTATTATAAAATCAGTAAGAGAAAATAAGCTTGATTTAGAAGATAAGAGTGTTTTAAAATCTGAAGAGTTTGAAGACTATATAAAGAGCACATCGAATAAATTGTACGAAAAATATAAATTAAATCAAGATAAACTAAAATTCTTATTTGATAAAAATATTGATGATGTATCTTATATAAAGAAAGATACTATTTATATAAATTTAGGTTCAAAGGATATAGGAGAAGGTAATAAACTTAAATTGATATTAGGATATTATGCTCATGAGATAGGGCATAGATTATTCACGGATTTTACAATAAGAGATATTTATGAGAAGTCTATTTTAAGTGGAGGTTTGTGTGTAGATTCATTAGAATTTGATAATGAAGAGTCAAATAAAAATATGATGAAAATGCAAAACTATATAAATAATCCTAAGAAATCAGGAAAGTTATGCCCTTTATTACTTTTTCTATACGATATTATAGAGGATAGTCGTGTTGAGGAGTCTATATATAAATATTTATCTAATTATGGTCGATTAATTGATGGACTTAATGAATTGAGAGATGCTCAGTATAAGAGTATTAAAGAATTTGAAGTAGATTTGGCTGAGAATAATAGATTTAGTTCTTTAATAAATCAAATAATTTGCTATATTAAATTTAGAAAATTTAAAGGTATATCAGATTATCATATAAAAAATATTGAAAAAATTAAAAAAGAAATAGACGAATCTATTTATGAAGAAGATGGAATTAAAGTAATAGATAAAGTTAATAAAATAAGTATTTTTCTATGGGATGGAATAGAAGAATACTTAGAAGAGTTTGATGATGCATATAAAGAAGAACTGGATAATATAAAACCAATGGCATCAATGGAAATAGAAGAAAATCTTAATGAAAATAGCCAAGCAACATCAACTATAGGTATGACTTATACAAAGGGTGAAATAGGTAAAACTATAAAAAATAGCAACGATATAAAAGAGCCAATTAAAAAGGATTTAGTTAAATCAGAAAATGAAGATATTATGGAGATTAATTCTGATAAAAATAGTACCTATAAAAGTACTATGGCAAGAGATAAAGATGCATTGAAACTAAGAAAATCTAGCAATAAAGATAGTACAAGTGACGAATCGATAAATAAAGAAAATGAAGAATTATTTGATGGAGTATCTAATAATAAAAATTCCATTGGCAAAGGAATAATGAAATTAAGAAATATAAAAGAAAGTAACTATGAACAAAAAAATGATTCAAAGTTATCTTCATATGGAGATATTCATAGAAATATTAGAATAAAAATCTATAGACCTGAATTTACTTATGAAGATAAATTAAATTATAAACAAGACAATAATAAATATATTAAAGCAGCTAATGAGCTAGCTAATCAAGTATTGCCATTTCTTAAAAATGAAGTCTCTAGCGAATATAGTAGAAATAGATATTATGGAACTAAATTCGAGGTTTCAAATGTAGCGAAAAGAGACTATAAATATTTTAGTAAAAAAAATCCACCAAATGAATCACCTTCAATGGCAGTAGCTCTTAGAATAGATGAATCAGGTTCAATGAAAGCGAATAATCGTATTAGAATGGCCAGTGCAACGGCTATTTTAATTTGGGAATTTTGTAAAAAATGTGATATACCAATAGGTGTTTATGGTGATACGGCAGATTTAAGTAATACAGAAGATGTATCAATATATTCCTATTCTGATTTTGATAATCAAGATAAAGATGATTGCTATAGAATGATGCAAATAAGCCCGAAGAGCAATAATAGAGATGGAGTACCTATAAAATATGTAGCAGAAAAGCTATTAAAAGTTGATGCTGATATTAAAGTATTATTTATCATAAGTGACGGAAAGCCACTTGCGAAGCCAAACTACAAAGATGAATTAGCTAAACGAGATTTAAAAAATGTCGTATCAGAATACTCAAGAAAAGGAATAAATTTCTTTGTGGCTGCTATTGGAAATGATAGAGATGTGATAAAAGAGATTTATGGAGATAATAGATTTCTAGATATATCTAATATAAATACATTACCTAATAGGATTTCTATGATATTAAAGAATTTATTATAGTTAATAGTAGAATAATTATGTCTGAGGAATAATAATTTTATACATGAAATAATGGTGGATATGATTCCTATGATTCATCTCCAACATTAAAAAAATTAACAGTTGCATTAACTGCTGATTATTTGAATAACTAAAAAAGAGCTACCACTAACAGATTTTTAATCTGCTGAAGTGGCAGCCATTTTTTTAGTTATTACTTTGTGTAATTATCGAAATAACCTTGGATGAATATAATAGGAGTTCCCTTATCTCCACTTCCTGAAGTTAAGTCAGATAATGATCCTATAAGGTCAGTAAGTCTTCTTGGAGTAGTACCTTGTGATTCCATAGTTCCAACTAAATCTGATTCCTTATTTTTAATATATTCTGATATTGCTTTCTTAAGTTCTTCACCCTTTAAATCAGCGAAGTTATTATCAGCAAGATACTTTAATTTTATTTCATTTGGAGTACCATTTAAGCCTGATGTATAAGCTGGTGAAACAACTGGGTCAGCAAGTTCCCAAATCTTACCCACTGGATCCTTGAAAGCTCCATCTCCATAAATCATGACCTCAACATCTTTTCCTGTTTTCTCTTTAAGAATAGCTTGTATATTATCAACTATAGGTTGACAGTTACGAGGGAAAAGTTTAACAGTTTCTTCTGTTGATTTGTTTGAACCTAGTAATCCATAAGTTTCATTACATCCACTTCCATCAATAGATTCACATAATATATCATCAAGGCTATAGATCTTTTCTACACCATTTGCTTTTAAAATTTTCATAGTTCTAAATCTTGTATGAATATCACAAGTAAGAACGCTCTTTGTATAATTTAAGATAGTTTTAGGATTGTTTGAGAATATTACTTCACACTCAACACCATATTCTTGGATTAAAGATTTATAATAATCAATGTAATCAACACCTGTGAAAGTATGTTTATTATACCCAAACAGATTACGGAATTCTTGCTCTGTTAAAACATCTGTCCAAGGATTAACTCCCTTATCATCTAACATATCTAAGTCAACTAGATGATTTCCAACTTCATCAGATGGATAGCTTAACATTAATACTATTTTCTTAGCTTCCTTTGCTATACCACGAAGGCAGATTGCAAAACGGTTACGACTTAAGATAGGGAATATTACACCAATAGTATCGTCACCAAATTTAGATTTAACATCTTTAGCTATATTATCTATAGAAGCATAATTTCCTTGAGCACGTGCAACTACTGATTCAGTTACAGTAACTATGTCCTTATCATTTATAGTAAAGCCTTCTACTTCTGAAGCTTTAAGTACACTTTCTACAACTATATCTTCGATTTTATCGCCTTCTTTAATGATTGGGCAACGAAGTCCTCTAACAACTGTACCAATAACTCTTTCCAAAATAATCTCTCCCAACAATTTAAATTTAATTTCAAATATTTCGTACTATTGTAATATACACCAATAAATGATATAAGTAAAATAAATAGAATGAATACATAATATAAGGGGTGCTTATATGGTTACTAAATTAGATTTATATAAGGTGTTTTGTAAGGTAGGAAAAAGTAAAAGCTTTTCAAAGGCATCAAAGGAGCTTTACATGACACAGCCAGCAGTGAGCCAAGCTATAATGCAATTAGAAGGAGAACTAGATATTAGACTTTTCAATAGAACACCTAGGGGGGTATCCTTAACTAATGAAGGGAGCCTTTTATTTGAATATGTAAATTCAGCAATTAATTTAATCAATGCTGGAGAAGAAAAAATATTAGAATTTAAAGATTTAACTGTGGGAGAGTTAAAGATTGGGGTAGGAGATACTATATCTAAGTATTTTCTAATTCCATATTTAGAGTTTTTTCATAATAGATATCCTAATATTAAGTTTAAGATTATAAATGGCACTACCTTAGAACTTTGCGACTTAATTAAGTCAGGAGAAATTAATATTGCAATTTGTAATTTTCCAATTGATGATCACTCATTAGAATTAAGGCCTTGTAGAGATGTTAAAGATATTTTTGTTTGTGGAGACAAGTATAAGGATTTATCAACGGAGAAAATTTCATTAGAAGAAATGGTAAAATATCCTTTAATATTCCTAGAGCCTAATTCAAATTCAAGAAAGTATGTAGAGAAGTTCATGACTTCAAAAGGTATAAAAATTTCTCCAGAGTTTGAACTTGGATCTTTTGATTTATTGTTGGAGTTTGCAAAGATAAATTTAGGGATTGCTTGTGTAGTAAAGGAGTTTTCAAGGGATTATTTAGAAAAGGGATTATTGTATGAGGTTAATATTTTAGAAGAAATACCAAGTAGAAGTATTGGCGTTTGTTATTTAAAGGGTGTTCCACTTTCATTAGCTTCTGCAAAATTTGTTGAGATATTATCATCCGCTAACTTTTCATTGAATGATAGTATATAACACAGGCACTGATTTGAAGTGTTATTGCAATTGATTTTGCTAGAGTGCTTGTTGGATACTTTGTTATAATACTTACATTTACGGACATAAATTTAGCCTAGAGGTAAGTAAGATTTTTTATATGGAATTTGGGTAAGAATAAAATAAGATAAGATATAGTGGAACCTATATAAGTTCCATTTTATCAAATTAATAAGTGGCGGTGGTTATATATGGTTAAAAAGCAACCAGTCTTATTTATAGGACATGGAAGCCCTATGAATGCGATAATAGAAAATTCATATACTAAAAGGTTAAGTAAATTAGGTGAAGAATTAGATAAGCCTAATGCCATAATGGTTATATCAGCACATTGGGTAACTAATGGGACTTATATAACTGAACAAGATTCGCCTAAAGAAATATATGATTTTTATGGATTCCCTGAAGAATTATATAAGGTGAAATATTCAACTAGTGGAGCAAAACCTTATATAAATAAGGTATTTGAGGAATTAAAGGATTATGATGTAAAGCTAACTGATACTTGGGGAATAGACCATGGTGCATGGTGTATATTAAAACATATATATCCAAAATCAGATATACCCGTATTGCAATTAAGTTTAAATGCGTTAGAAAATGAAGAGTATCACTATAACCTAGGTAAAAAACTATCTAAGCTTAGAGAAGAAGGTATATTAATTCTGGGTAGTGGTAATATAGTTCATAATTTAAGAGAAATGAAAGAAGATAAAGATATCAGTCCTTATACTTGGGCATCTGAATTTGATGAATTCGTAGCTAATGCTGTTATCAAAGGTGATCATGATAAATTAATCAATTACAAAGCCATTGGGAGAGAAGCTTTACTTTCTGCTCCAACTGCTGAACACTATCTACCTTTATTATATATTTCTGCATTGATGGAAGAAGGAGATAAGGTTGAGTTTATATTCAAGGGAATAGAACATGGTTCTCTTTCTATGAGATCTATAAAAATAGGTTAGTTTCCATGTTAAATAGATTGTACTCTAAGGAATAAACCGTATCGCATACTTGTGATACGGTTTTTAATATATCATAAAATATCTAAGTATTATTATTACTTTACAATAAACCATCATACTATTTTATAGGAGTGTGAGTATATGAGAAATAATTGTAAAAAAGTAGAACTTAGGGGAGTATGGATAACAACTGTATATGATATTGATTGGCCTAAAACGCAAAATAATCCTAAAGCACAAATGAAAGAATTCATAGATATATTAGAAACTTTAAAATCATTAAATTTCAATGCTGTATTTGTTCAAATAAGACCAGTATCAGATGCATTATATAAATCAGGTATAAATCCATGGTCAGAATATCTTACAGGAAAGCAAGGTGTTAATCCAGGATATGATCCGTTAAAATTTATGATTGAAGAAACTCACAAAAGAAATATGGAGTTTCATGCTTGGCTAAATCCATATAGAGTAACTACACAAGGGACTGATTTGGATAAATTAGCAAACAATAATGTAGCAAAATTAAGACCAGATTGGGTGTTACCTTTTGAAAATGCATTATTTTATAACCCAGAGAATCCAGAAGTTGTAAACTATATTGCTGTTACAGTTTATGAAATAATAAAAAACTATTGTGTAGACGGAATTCATTTTGATGATTATTTTTATCCGTATAATTATCCTCTACCAGAAGGCGAAGATAGAGAAGGAGAAATTGCAAATAAAAGACGTGAGGCCGTAACCCAAATGATTAGATTAGTATATAACGTCATAAAATCAATAAGACCATCTGTTCAATTTGGTATAAGTCCATTTGGTGTTTGGAAAAATAAAAGTAGCGATATTAAGGGATCGGAGAGTAAAAACTTAGAGAGCTATTATGATGCATATATGGATACTGTAACTTGGGTAGAAGAAGGTATTATAGACTATATAGCTCCTCAAATTTATTGGACTATAGACAACAAAAATAGTCCTTATGAAACTTTAGTAAAATGGTGGTCAGATTTAGTAGAGGGTACAGATGTTAGTTTATATATAGGTCAAAATATAAATAATGTAGATATAGCAAAAGAAATAGCTCAAGAGATAACTATAAATAGAACTTACTGTGAGGCTGAAGGAAGTATATTTTTTAGTATGAGAAATATAGAAGAAAACACAGGAAATGTAGTAGAACAATTTAAACAAGTATATAGTTGTAAGGCTATTACACCTGTACAATGGGCTAACATGTATATGTAATTAAAAGAAATCTAATAAAATATGAACTTAGATTAAATATGTTAAAAATAAAGGAGCCTATGTTATAGAAAATATATGCAATTTAGATAAGGTGGCTCAGAATTTAAATCAAGTTTAAAATGGATTGAATTGGAAGGAGCTACAGCAATAAAAGTTGAGATTGAAACTTTATAAATTTACTATTAAAAAGTAAGTTTTTGGTAGTTACAAATTCGGCCACGAAATTAATTACATGGAGAAAAGACAAATATGAGCTTGATGAAGGAAGCACAGCAAGTGTAGTAGAACAATATAGATATGTTCCAATAGATGATATAGGAAGAAGAAGATGTAAGTATATCCATTAAAGGAGAAAATGCAATGAATAAAAATTATATTTATATACAAAAGGCTCAAAAAGAAGAATATGATGACCTACGAAAGATTTTTTTAAACACAAGACAAGAAGATTTCAATTGGATGGAATATGATAGCATAAAATTAGATGATTTTGATATTAGTACAGAAGGAGAATTAATATTAACAGCAAAAATAAACAATGAGATTGCTGGGTTTGTTTCAATTTGGGAAGAAGATAAATTTATTCACAATTTATTTGTTTCATCAAATTTTAAAAGGTGTGGAGTAGGAAAAGCATTGATTAATCAATCTGCAAAAGTAGTCGGATTACCATTAGTATTGAAATGTGTAAAGGCAAATGAAAATGCTTTGAATTTTTATTTATCTCAAGGGTGGACAATCGAGGAGGAAGTTACAGAAAAGGAATCTTATTACTTAATGAAATATGAGGGTATAAATGTATTAGAAAAATAATCATGACCAGTAGTTGTATTAAGTCGTAATTTTCAAAATGTGAATTAAGGAAACTTTTTAACGAGTTACCTTAAAATATATCATATTATCAACACTGTTCTTTAACAAAACCTTAATTTTAAATAAGTAAAACTTATTTAATAAATAAAAAATACTCCAAATATATCTACCATTATAATTGGAGTATTTTATTAACAACAGAAAATGCCATTGCCACAATTATAGATATTTCAAGCTCCGGAGGTGAAAAATACTACTTCTACAATGAAATCTGTTACACAGGTGGAATTTACGATAATAAGGCAGGATTATATTATTTGAATGCTAGATACCGAAACCCTGAAGATGGAAGATTCGTTATAGATATATATTGGATAGGTATTAGCACACAATACAATTAAGTTTAAAGAAAAATAAAAAAGCTAAATAAAATATTGAACTGATATAATTAAGCAATATACACAAATAAATGATATGATAAAAAATAAAAATTACTAAAAAAATATATGTTAGAGTATCCCCTCATCTCCAATATTTGAGAACATGAAAAGGTATTGATTTTAAAATCAATGCCTTTTTTAATTGTATAAAATAAGTAACATAATTGGAAATGCAGAATATATTGTATTATGGAAGGAGGTGTTTTAATATGTCAGATAATTGGGATTATAATTATGAAGAACCACAATATAAATCATTAATATTCAATGCTGGAAACATTAATGATGCTAATACCACTGGACCTGACACTGAACAACTTGGAGGTTCTGGACTTTTTATATTAGGATGGCTTATACCTGTAGGTGATACAGATGAGTATTCATTAACTTTTAGTGTACCAAAAGATGCTGTAAGAAGATGCCAAAATGCTAAAGTATTTGTTCATTTAATAAGTGATAATACAAATACACCAGGAGATAGATTTTCAATTAGATTTTCATCATTATTTACTAGAGCTAATGGAGTAATAGATATAGATGATTTAAATACTGTTAATAGAAACAATATTCCAGTTAAAAATTCACCAGGTAGTCAGCAATATAATCATTATGTTTTAGAGTTTAAGTTAGAAGATATTATCAGAGCAGAAGATTTTGCATTATTGAGCATTGCTCGTATTCCAGCTACTAATGACTTCCAGGGTGCTGTAGCTTTAACTAGTATAGAATTTAGGTATTTAGGTTGTTAATTATACAAAGTATTACTAGATTTAAATAATTCAATTAAAAAAAAATTTAATATAAATATTGAATGTCGGAGATGATTATTGTAAATCATCTCCAACATTCAGAACCACCAAAATAAGATGAAGAGCTACTAAGTTTATTGTTTAGTAGTTTTTTATATTTAAATATATAGTAAATAAGTATGTGTATAAATAATGAATGTATTAAATATTTTATAGAAGTGAAAAATAATAATTGTAAATCTTTTGAGTTATGATAAGAAAAAATAATACCAGGATATAAAAGAGTTACTAAGTTATATTTACTAACTGGATTGATAAAACTTATAATAAAAGTTAAACTAAAGTATACTTACATAAAAAATAAAAAAGAGGTGTAAAAATGACTAAAGAAGAGAGAATTGCCAATATAGTAGCAGACTTAGAAGGATGGGAAGTCAAATCAGATGATAGTGGGTCATATCTAGAAGTAGAGTGTGGAGAATTTTTATTAGAAATGGACTTATGTGATATACCAAGTCTTGAAACTTTAACAAAGGAAGAGCTGGCAACAATAATATTTGATAAATATTTAGAACAATAAATAGATTTATATTAGAATGTAGACGAGCCTATAATAATGAAGCCAAAAAAATTAAAAATTGGACTGCGATGGTTCTTGGACAACGGTTTTGGGCGCCATATGTATATGAGTTTTAAAATGAAGTGTAAAAAATAAACACACTTTCATTCTTAAGAGTTATAAATAATGAAAGTGTGATTTCTATGTATAAATGAATTATTCTTTATTAGGATCACTCTTATTGCTAGTAAGAGTGATTTTTTATTTATCATAAATAAAAGCTCCAATTATGCTAATTAATATAGCATTAGATTTATTTAATAATTTCCACCATTCAAACCCTCGAAAAAGAGGATAAGGACTACTAAGTTTATAGCTTAGTAGTTCTTTATTATATATAATAAATTTATATAAGATAAATATAAGATAAAACGATGTGTAAAGGAAAGATAACAGAGATGTACAGATAAAAATATACCAAGCTTAAGTAAAGGATAAAATATAACTACTATTTGAAAGGAGATATAACTATGACATTAAATTATTATAAAAAGGCTCTTGAAATGGCAAATAAAGAAAATGAAAAATTAAAGCATTATACTTTTTAAAGCAAGATACAGTGGACCATATTACAAATAGGGAGTGATAGTATGTATAGCTTATTTATTGAAAAATTTAAAGTTCCAGAAGGTGCTATTGACTATTTAGATGTATTTTTTAAACCTTCAGAAATTGAATTTGTAGAAAAAATAGATAAAGATATTTTCGATGAAAATGACATTGCAAGTATAACTAGTGATGAAGAATTTATTAAAAATAGTTATCGTAATGGTTTAATTAATATTGTGGATAATGAACAGGGGTTGTATTGTTTAAATGATTTTTATGAGAAGTTAAATGTTTTCTGTATTTTAGATCAAGAGTTGTATAGAAGTATTGATGAAGAAGCTAGAAGAAAAATAGAAAAATGGTTTTTTAACTCATTTTATAATAAACTTTCTAAAGATGAAGAATTGCCTACTAAAGACAGAGTTTATTTATTAGAAGAATTACTTGAACTTATTGAAAATGATAATAGACCAGTTTATTTAAACTATTGTGATTGTCGCTCTATGAAGGGAGATTGTAACTTACCTGGAAGAACATGTATTACATATGAAAATGGCATTAATACACGTACAGATAGAGGTATTAGCGAAGAAATAAATAAAGAAAAAGCAAAACAAATTGTAATAGAAGCACATAAAGCAGGGTTAATGCATACAGCTAATCCGAATGGAATATGTAGTTGTTGTGGTGATTGTTGTTATGTATTTAGATCACAACAAAGAAGAAAGAGTATAGGAATTTGGCCACCTAGTAAATATATTGTTGACTTTGGCGAGAATAAATGTGTTGGTTGTGGTAAATGTGCAAAAAGATGTCATTTTGGAGTATTTGAAGTTAAAGAATGTAAAGTTACAATAGATGAAAGTAAGTGTATTGGATGTGGAATTTGTAATAGTACTTGTAAGGCAAAGGCTTTAACTATGAAAGAAAGAAAATAATATACATATAAGAAATACATGTTTATATGAGATTGTTAAATCTAAATCAGTTCAATATGATACTATCAATGTAATTAAAAATGGTAAAGGATATCATTTGATTCATCTATAATAAATTAGTATTTATAGTGAATTCACAAATTTATTATAATAAAAACAAAGAGATTATGTTTTGGCAAAATATTAAAACATAATCTCTTTGTTTTTTATATTTAACAGTCAAATAGTTTAACATAGCCTTTTATTTAATAGCGAAGTGTACTAAAAATATATCATAAAAGTATAATTTATTTTCCAAATATATGAAAATTTAATTAAAATTATGTAGAAAAAATTAATTTGCTCTTAATGTTATTTTAAGTTCATTTTAACATTTTGAATTTAAAATTATAACAAGGTAAACTTTTATATATTAAATATTATGAGGAGAGATTTATGATTATTTAAAAATATATATTAAAATTAAAAATTGTTAAATAAATAGTGGGAACCCACCTTAAGGAAAGGAATAAAAAATATGAGTTTAGAAAAACAAAATAAAACAAAATTTTTACTTAGCAAGGTGCCAGAAGTAACTATTTTTTTCTGGATAATTAAGGTTTTATGCACAACTGTAGGTGAAACATTTTCAGATTTCTTAAATGTTAATGTTGGATTAGGATTAATTAACACTACAATTATAATGGGAATAGTTTTTATAATTGTAGCGTATCTTCAATTTAGAGCAACTAGATATATACCAGGAATTTATTGGGTAACGGTTGTAGTTATAAGCGTATTTGGAACATTGGTAACCGATAACTTAACAGACGGACTCGGAGTACCTCTTGAGATTAGCACAATAGTTTTTGCTGTGCTATTAGGATTAACCTTCCTTTTCTGGTATCTTAGTGAAAAGACACTTTCAATACACTCAATTTATACAAGTAAAAGAGAAGCTTTCTATTGGCTTACTATTCTTTTTACCTTTGCACTTGGAACAGCAGTAGGTGACTTATATTCTGAACAGTTAGGCCTTGGATATCTTGGTACAGGAATAGCAATAGCTATTATTATAGGTTGTGTTTTCTTAGCATATAAATTCTTAAAACTTGATTCAGTATTAAGTTTTTGGGTTGCCTATATTTTTACTAGACCACTTGGAGCTTGCTTGGGGGATTACCTATCTCAGCCTAAAAAATATGGTGGTTTAGGATTGGGTACAGTAGTTACTAGCTTAATTTTTCTTATAGCTATATTAGCAATAATAGTTTATCTAAGTGTTACAAAATGTGATACAACGCCTAAGGCAGAAAAAATATCATCAAAGGAAATTAATAGAAAGAATAAGGGTGTTTTAGCGCAAATAATTGGGGTGTTATGTATTTTCTTAGTTGTTGGGACTGGTAGTTATTTTTGGTTAAATAATAATATAGGGGGCTCTGAGGCTACGCAGGTTACATTAACAGGACAATTAACAGATTTCATCAATACAGAAACTGATATCTTAAATTCTGTAGACTCTAAGGACTTTACTATAGCTAAAACAAAAGCTAATGATTTGGAGAGTGCTTGGGATAATTCAGCAGCTCAATTAAAGAAAATTGATAAAACAACATGGAATAAGATTGATGGAACAATAGACGAAGTATTATCTACAGTTCGTTCAAGAAATGCTGATAAAAATAAATGTATAACGGCAATTAATAATTCTCTTGATGTATTAAATGAATCAAATAAATAAAAATAAAAATAAAACCGTATCACAAGTAAGTGATACGGTCTTATTTTTATAAACAACATAAAATTTAATTAAAATCATAACTGTATAAGAATACATCAAGCTTTGATTGTAATGAATCAAAATATATTTCCTTTTCATTTAAGCGTCTAAAGTTTTGACTATCGTAAAATCCGTAGTTACATCTATTATCTGTATATAAGTACAGAGATTTCACATCCATGCTTTTCATATAATCAAATACATGATGAACTAAGGTTTTTCCAACGCCAAGGCCTCTAGATTCATCAGACACGATAAATAAATTTATAGCGCCTTGAAAATTCTTATTTTTTCCTTCAATAATTTCATTATATGTTTTGTGTACTTTTGAAAACTCTTTAAATATTTTTCTATTTTCCTTATTACACATAATTAATTTAAATCCGGAAGATGCATAACTTAAAATATTATGGAATTTTACTAATCGATTTTTATCACCTTCTGCTTTACCTAAAATAATACCGATAATTTTGTTATCTTTTTCAGCCACTTTGCTATAAGAACTAGATAAGATGCAACTTTGTAGGTAAGCAGTCGATATTGTATCTAAATACTTTCTGTCTTGAATAAACTCATCAAATCCAAAAGCTTTATAAATTAATTCTTTAATACGTTCATAATCTTCTTTACATAAATCTCTATATATTACATTATCCATATTTACATACCATCCTTTCACATAAATAACTTGCAATTACTATTTTATTGTAATTAGATTATAATAATAGTAATGTATCCCCTAAGAGGATAGTCAATGATAAGTTATCTAAAGATATAAAGGGTGTGATTTTAATGGAAAAATTATTTTCTATTGGAGAAGTTGCTAAAATCAAAGGAATTACAATAAAAGCATTAAGATATTATAAGAGAGTGTAGAGTTATAGGAACTAGTATACTAGAACTTCAAGAAATTTTTAAGAAATGTAGTACTGATGAGTTATTGGAGTTTTTACAAATAAAAAAGTATGAAGCACAAGAAAATATAAATAAGATGAAAGAAGTTATTAAAAATATTACCTGAAGGAAAGTACTTAACCTTAGCTTATAGCAAAGAAAAAGAAAATGAAAGTAAAAATAAAATATTAAATTATATAAATAAAAATGATTTAAAGGTTAAAACTTGTATTGAAGTAGAGTTATTAAATGATTTTTTCGACACAGAATCTTATAGCTGCCAGGTTCAAATGTTAATAGAATAGTGTTAAAATAGAAATTGTTAAATAAAGAATTGGTCTTCGGTGGTTTTTGGAGAGTGTTTAGGGCATCATATGCATAGAAAAGGAGATTAAAAACTATGCTAAGTAATAATTCAAAATATTCCAATCAAGTAAGAGAAGATACAGCAAAATATATAATTGAAAGTGGAAAATCTTCTACAAGTATTTCGGAAGGAATAGGTATTGATGAAAATACAGTTTGTAGAGGAGTGAGGTATTACAGAAGAAAATGCAATCTCCCAACTTATGCAGAAGAAAAAGAAAAGGTAGAAATATTAAATTTACTCAAGAGCAACTTAAGGAGGAAATGCATTGGATAAAAAAATTGTAAAATTAGATTTACCATTAATGATTAATAGCGCACTTATGGGTGCATTTGTAGGTCTTTTAACATGGACATTTTTAGGAATTGTAAATATAGGTACACATTTTATATGGCACACTTTAAAAGATTTTTTTCATATAAAATATTGGACTTTAATAGTTGCAAGTATAGGTGGTATTTTAGTCGGGATCACTCAAAAATATTTTGGAGGGTACCCAAAATATATGGACCAAACGCTAGAAGAGTTTAAGAAAAATAAAAGAGTAGAGTATAAATCGTTAAAATATTCCATTATAGATTCTTTAACAATACTATTCTTTGGTGCAAGTGTTGGACCAGAGGCTGCACTATCAGGTATTGTAGGAGGAATGATTACCTTTATTGGGGATAAAATGAAAGAACGATTTAAGAAAAAGAATGTTGTTAACCAGCATTCAGATGAGCTAATAGAATGTAGTATGCAAGTTAGTGCAGGACTTATATTTAGAACACCTTTATTTGGACTATATACATTAAGCGAAAAAAGTTCAGAAAATACACATATAATAAAGGACATAAAAGTAATTGTTTATACTGTAACAACAATAGCTGGTTTTTTAGTATTTATGTTATTATCAGAATTTGATAATAGACCTTCATTTATAGTTAAATTTGGACAAAGTAATATTGGGTCTAAAGAGATTATCTGGTTTGTACCATTAATTATTATAGCTATGTTACTTGCATATATATACAAAATTTATGCTTTAGTACTAAATAGAATATTAAAGCCTATTGAAAATAAAAAAATACTAAAAGGAATAATTGGAGGATTAGGAATAGGTATACTAGGAACTATTTTTCCTTGGACATTATTTTCTGGAGAACATGAATTAAGAGCATTAGTTGTTGAGTGGAATAATATGTCTGTTTATATGCTGATTTTATTATCATTAGTAAAGCTTTTATTGACAGAAATATGTTTATCAACAGGGCATAGAGGTGGACATATATTTCCTTTGATATTTTCTGGAAGTTGTCTAGCTTATGGATTGTCTAAGTTATTTTCTATAGATCCAGTTTTTTGCTTGTCTGTAATAGTTACAGGCCTTGCAAGTAAGGCTATAGGAAATATGTTTGTAGCTATATTTTTATTAATATTTTTCTTTCCAATTAACACTATAATACCAATGGTATTAGCTGCAGCTATAGGTAAAATGATTAATGATATGGAAATGAAAGTAGCACATAAAAATTAAAGTATTAAGAAATAAATCGTGGGTTTTATTCCTGCGATTTATTTCCAGGAAAAGCTCATACTGGCAAAGTGTGAGTTTTCTTTTTATATATTTATTCAGCTACACTATAGTAGAATATTTTGAATTTAAAAGTAAAAATGGTAAGATTATATTAATAAGAATACTATTTAAAACGGGTCATAATAAAAGTAGGTGAGAAGATGAGTTATATATACGAAGTAATAAAATTTAATGATGCATTGCCTGTCAAAATATTTATTCATCAAATAAATAATGTTCAAAGCCATTGGCATGAAAGTATAGAAATTTTATTTGTAACAAAAGGAAGCGTGGAGTTAGTATTAAGTGGTAAGTTATTTAATTTAAAAGAAGATGACTTAATTATTATAAATTCTAAAGAAATTCACTCTGTTAAATCTAATGAAGAAAATACTGCAATTGCACTTCAAATAGATTTAAATAAATTAGATTTTTTATATGAAGGCATAGATAAAATTAACTTTGATTGCAAATCATTTGAATATAAAAAAGAAGATGATAGATTTAATTTAATTAGAAGTATATTAGCTCAAATAATATATTTTTATATGAAAGAAAATAATGGATACAAATTAAAGATTAATTCTCTTTTAAATGAGCTTATATATATTATTGTAAATAGATTTAAATCTAATGTTGAAGATGTATATGATAAAAAGAGTTATAAACATCTAGAAAGATTAGATAGAGTAATTACATATTTAAAAGAAAATTACAATAAAGAGATAACCCTTAGTAATATCGCAAAAATGGAGTATTTAAGCCCACAGTATTTTAGTAAGTTTTTTGAAAAACACATGGGAGTAAATTTTTTAACTTATTTAAATTCATTGAGATTAGATCATGCGGTTAAGGACTTAATAAGTACAGATTACAATATAATTGATATAGCATCAAATAATGGTTTTGCGAATGTTAAATCTTTTACTCATTTATTTAAGATCTCTTATAATGATACTCCAAGTAATTATAGAAAAAAGTTATATAATGCAAATAAATTAGTAAATAAAAATGAAAATAAAGGTATTAATTATTTTGAATTTAATGCTAATAAACATATGGACTTTATTTTAAAATATATAAATAATGAGAATAAATCAGATTTAAAAAATACAAACATGGTAAATAAAATAGATAATAGTATAAGTGTAGACTTAGATAGAAGTACAAAAAAATTAAATCATAGTTGGAAAAGTTTAATAACAATAGGAAAAGCAAAAGAAGGGCTTTTTAATGAAGTTCAAAAACAGTTAATAGAAATACAAAATAAAATAGGATTTAAGTATATTAGATTTCATGGTATTTTTGATGATGATATGATGGTATATGATGAAGATGAAAACGGAAATTTAATTTTTAATTATACATATATAGATAGGTTGTTTGACTTTCTACTTAGTATAAAATTAAAACCTTTTTTAGAGTTAGGATTTATGCCATCTAAATTAGCTTTAGATAAAAATAAAAAAATGTTTTATACTAATAGCATAATAAGTAAGCCTAAAAAAATAAGTTTATGGAATGAATTGGTAGAAAAACTTATAGAGCATTGTATAAATAGATATGGAATGGCTGAAGTTTTGACCTGGCATTTTGAGGTATGGAATGAGCCTGATATAGAAAGTGCTTTTGGTTTTGAAGAAAATTATTATTATGAATTTTTCAAAGAAACTTATAAAACGATAAAAAATATAAATGATAAATTAAAAGTAGGAGGACCTTCGATTTTAGGATATACAATACTTAAGAATAATTGGATGGATGAATATATAAAGTATTGCATAGATAATAAATGTAGACCAGATTTTATAAGTTTTCACAGTTACCCTATAGGGTGTTATCAAATGAATGAATTATTAAATCAAAGTATGGATAGTCCATATAAAGGAAGTCTTTTTATAGATAGTAATGAAGGCTATTTAAAGGAGCTTATTATTAAATTAAAAAAGAAATTAAAAAAATATGAATTAGATAAAATTGAAATTTATATGACAGAGTGGAATTCTACAGCTTCACATAGAGATTTGACTAATGATACTTTATATAAGTCTAGTTATGTATGTAAAAACATACTGGAAAATATTGATACTATAGATGGATTTGGATACTGGGTAGCTAGTGATTTAATAGAAGAATCCATTGTTGAAAATGACATTTTTCATGGTGGATTAGGTATGATAACTACTAATGGAATAAAAAAGCCAGCTTATTATGCTTATGAATTATTAAGCAGATTAGGTAATGAATTAATAGAACAAGGTGATGGATATTTTATAACTAAAAATTTTGATGAATATGAAATTATGATTTATAATTACTGTCATTTCGATAATATTTATTTAAATGGAGATACTTCTCATATAAATAAGTATAATAGATATGAGGTTTTTCGTAAATGTGAAAAATGCATCAGTATAGAGTTAAATAATTTAAAAAGTAGTAATTATCTTATAAGAGAATACACTATTTCAAAAGATTATGGATCAGCATATGATACCTGGATTAAGATGAATCATCCTAATTATATTGATGAGGAAGATGTAACTTATATAAATAATAATTCCACACCAAAAATAAAAAAATATAATGAATATATAAAGAAAAAATATTGTATTAGAAGTATTTTAGAATCTCATGAAGTTAAAATTTATACTATAAAACCAATATATTAATGAAGTTCACCATGATAGGTTGATTTTTAACCTAATTATGGTGAATTTTTAATTAAAAGAAGAAAAGACATACTTATGTATAAAATATATATTTAAAAATTCATTAATATTTAGCCATAAATTAGTTAAAAATCAAAATGAAAAAATTTAAAATAAGTTGTAAAATTAAAATTAAGAAAACGATACCAAATAGGGAGGGTGGATTTTATGGATATAAAAGATTTAATAAAAAAAATGACAGTAGAAGAAAAAGCATCTTTATGTTCTGGATTAAACTTTTGGAATACTAAAGCTATAGAAAGATTAAATATACCATCAATAATGATGACAGATGGACCACATGGCCTTAGAAAGCAAGCTGGTAGTGCTGACCACTTAGGAATAAACGAAAGTGTCAAATCAACTTGTTTCCCAACTGCATCTGCACTTGCATGTTCATGGAATAAAGATTTAGTAAAAAATTTAGGTATAGCACTTGGTGAGGAATGTCAAGCTGAGGATGTTTCTATAATACTAGGGCCAGGAGCTAATATAAAAAGATCACCATTATGTGGAAGAAATTTTGAATATTATTCAGAAGACCCATATTTATCAAGTCAATTATCTAAAAATCAAATAATAGGAACTCAAAGTCAAGGTGTAGGAACATCTTTAAAACACTTTGCAGCTAATAATCAAGAATGTAGAAGAATGACTATAGATACATTAGTAGATGAAAGAACTTTAAGAGAAATATATTTAGCTAGTTTTGAAACTGCTGTAAAGGAAGCTCAACCTTGGACTGTTATGTGTGCCTATAATAAATTAAATGGAGAATTCTGTTCTCAAAATAATAGATTATTAAATGAAATATTAAGAGATGAATGGAACTTTGAAGGATTTGTAGTTTCTGACTGGGGTGCTGTAGTTGATAGAGATAAGGCACTTAGTGCAGGGCTTGAACTTCAAATGCCAGCTGATAATGGAAAAGGAGATTCTATAATAGTTGAAGCTATTAAGAATGAAACTTTAAGTGAAGAAGCTTTAGATAGATCAGTAGAAAGACTTTTAAATATAATATTAATAGCATTAGAAAATAAAAAAGAAAATGTTACTTACGATAAAGAAGAACATCATAATTTAGCAAAATCTATAGCAGAGGAATGTATAGTGCTTTTAAAAAATGAAGAAAACATACTTCCATTAAATAAAAATGAAAAAATAGCAGTAATAGGAGAATTATCTAAAAAAGCTAGATACCAAGGTGGAGGAAGTTCTCATATAAGTCCAACAAGGCTAGATAATGCTTATGATGAAATATTAAAAATAGCAAAAGAAGAAAACGTATTATACTCAAGAGGATATGATTTAAGTATTGATGATATAAATGAAGAATTAGTAAATGAAGCTAAAGAACTAGCTACTAAAGCAGATAAAGTAGTTTTATTTATAGGTCTTCCAGAAAGGTATGAATCAGAAGGATTTGATAGAGAGCATTTAAGAATGCCTATAAACCAAGAAAGTTTAGTAAAAGAATTACAGTCAGTTAATGAAAATATAGTTGTAGTATTAAGCAATGGTTCTCCTATTGAAATGGATTTTGTAAATGAAGTGAAGGGCTTAGTAGAAGGATATTTAACAGGTCAAGCTGGGGGAAGTGCTATGGCAAACATATTATATGGAGAAGTTAACCCATCGGCTAAGTTGGCAGAAACATTCCCAGTAAAACTTGCTCATAATCCATCTCATTTAAACTTCCCAGGGGAAATAGACAAAGTGGGATATAAAGAAGGAATATTTGTGGGATATAGATATTATGACAAAAAGGAAATGGATGTATTATTCCCATTCGGACATGGTTTAAGTTATACAAACTTTGAATACAGCGATTTAAAATTAAGCAGCAAAGAAATAAATGATACTGATAAATTAACTGTAACTGTAAAGGTTAAGAATACTGGTGATGTTTATGGTAAAGAAATAGTTCAACTTTATGTATTTGATGTTGTAAGTAATGTTCAAAGACCAATGAAAGAGTTAAAAGGATTTGAAAAAGTAGGTTTAAATCCAGGGGAAGAAAAAGAAATTTCATTTGAATTGGATAAGAGAAGTTTTGCATACTATAATGTTGATATAAAAGATTGGCATGTGGAAAGTGGAGCGTTTGAAATATTAATAGGTAAATCTTCTAGAGATATAGTATTAAAAGAAACTATAAAAGTTAACTCAACGATAGAGATTAAGAAAGCAGTCACTAAAAATACTGCTATTGGAGATATAATAGATCATCCAGCGGTTAAACCAATGATTGATGCTATGATGAAAATGTTTGGAGAAGGAAGTGATGGATTAGGAGAAGGGGATATGTTTGCTCAAATGATGAAGTATATGCCTTTGAGAGCATTAGCTACATTTAATCCTATGCTAGAAGATACAATAAATAATTTAATAAAAGAAATAAACTCAGAAAATAAATAAAGTATGTGTTTGTTTTTACACCCTAGGAAAATGATTTGAAACATTGGGTGGATGTATAAGTAAAAGGGGGAAGTAAAAATGAGTAGAAAATATTCACAAGAATTACTAGATAAGATTGTAGAAAGACAAGAAGTAATTAATATAAAGGGAGCAAATGTTTTAGTTAAAAAATTACCTGATAGTGATGAAATAGGAGCAATGGACCCTCGACTTTATAATGATATGAAAAAGCAACTTACAATGATGAGATTTATGCCTAAAAGTATGATGAAGATGGATGATTCTCCAAAATCTGTTGAAAAACTAAGAAAAATGTTTGGAGAAGTTAAGAGTGTACCTATAGTAGAAAAGAAGATTGAAATTGAAACTAAACATGTAGAAGCTAATGATGGATATAGAATACCGGTACGCATTTATAAGTCTGAAACTATGAATGAAAATGCTCCAATTCTTTACTTTATACATGGTGGAGGATTCTTTGGAGGTTCTCCTGATGTAGTTGAGGAATTAGTAAAATTGATTGTTGAAAAAACAGATGTACTTGCCTTCTCTGTTGACTACCGTTTAGCACCAGAAAATCCATATCCCACAGGTCATGAGGATTGCTACTCTGTATTGAAATGGATTTACAATAATGCAGATGTTTTAGGGGCAGATAAGAAAAATATATTTGTAGCAGGGGATAGTGCTGGAGGAAATTTAACACAATACTGTACTACAAGGGACCTTGAAGCTAACTCAGGTATAGTTAAAGGACAATTATTACTTTATCCTACTGTAAACATGGCTAATGTAGAAGATGAATTCTACAAATGGAGTAAAGATGAATATGAAATGGCTCCAAAACATAGAAAAGGTTTAGAAATGATGCTAGATATGTTTAGTGGATTAACAGGAGGGTTAGAAAGTATTTTAGGGACGGATGATACTATAAATGAATATCTAACTCCATATATTAGAGATGCAAAAGACCTACCACCTACATTTATTACAGTAGGAGAGCATGACTTCTTAAAGGTAGAATGTCTAGCTTATGCTTCTAAGCTAACTAAAGCGGGAGTTGACACAACAACTGTATTATATAAAGGTTTTGGTCATGCATATGGAGATAACATAGGGGTGTATCCACAAAGTGAAGATTGTGCAATTGAAATGGGTAATTTTATTTTAAAATACAGCAATTAAAGGGGTATAAAGTGAAAAAGGAATACAAAATTGGGTTGTCTATTATTGGATTATTATTATTAGTATTTACATTTACAGATATGAACATATCTAATGCTGTATACAATCCTGAGAGTAAATTTGGATTAATATTTGAAGCAATTGGGGAGTTTCCTTCTGCAATTATTGCAACATTTTGTACAGTTAGTTTAATGTTAACTAGAGAGAAAGATAAATCAATAAAATACAACTTAGGTACAGTTGGCTATATTGTATTACTGATTTTCTTCTCATTAATGGCTTCTATGATACCAGTGAAATATTTACATGGTCCGAAGGCTCTAATACCTATACTTATGGCTATTTATATTACAGTATCGTATGTTATAGCTAAGAAATGTGCAACTACACATAAAGAAGAATTACGAAGAGCGGCAATTGTAGGTATATTAACATTTATATTTGTAATAATCGCATTTAATTCAATCAAATTCCTATGGGGAAGAGAGCGTTATAGACATATGATAGAGGTAGGATCTTTTGCTGGACATTCAATGTGGTTTATCCCACAAGGTTTTGCATCAGGAAATGAATTTATGTCATTCCCTTCAGGTCATAGTGCAAACGCAGCAATTATGGCTTGGATTACTTTAATACCAACATTTGTTACTAGTTTAAAGGATAAGAAAAGTTGGTTTATACGATTTGCAATATTATGGACATTATTAGTTCCAGTTAGTAGGATTGTTGTAGGTGCACATTTTGCATCAGATGTTACTATGGGTGTAACTATAACATTAGTAATATTTACTTTATTAAAAAACAAATATATAAATAATTTAGAGGAGAAAGATGCAATTCATATGTTTATATAAACATATGAATTGCTATAACAAGTAGATCTTTAACCAACTCCTAACACAAGATCACTACCTTCTGAATTACAATGTAAACCTTAATATGAGTATTGCTGAAAGAGTTTAGCCTGCTAATTTGCACTCTTTGAAAACTAAAATAGGGTATAAAAATAAAAAGACAACTCACATATTTCTATGAATAAGAATAACCTACTAATAAAGTATTTTTATATGGAGGTATGTGTATGGGGTATTATGTTAAAGTAGAACCGAATGTGAAAGTTTACGTAGAGGATCTTAACCCAGATGGCAATAAAACAATAGTGTTTCTACACGGGTGGCCTGGGAATCATAATCTGTTTGAATATCAGTTTAATCAGCTTCCAAAACTAGGCTACAGATGTATCGGTATAGACCAGAGAGGATTTGGTAAGTCGGATAAGCCTTATGGAGGTTACGACTATGATAGATTGTCAGACGATGTTAGATGTGTGGTTAATGGCTTAAAATTACATGATTTCATACTTGCAGGACATTCAACTGGAGGAGCTATAGCTATTCGATACATGTCTCGCCATAAGGGATACGGAGTATCCAAACTTGCTCTTTTTGCAGCAGCAGCTCCTAGTCTTATCAAACGTCCAGATTTTCCATATGGTTTAGAAGAAGAGGACGTGATTAAAATTATTGAGGGAACATACAATGATCGACCTAAAATGCTAAGTGATTTTGGTGATATTTTTTTCTTTCAGCATATAACTGAGCCATTCTCTGATTGGTTTTTACAATTAGGTTTACAAGCAGCGGGATGGTCAACTGCAGCAATTGCAAATACTTGGATAAATGAAGTACTATTTTCTGATTTAGGAGAAATAAATGTTCCAACCTTAATTATTCATGGAATTCATGACAAGGTTGTTCCATTTCCACTAGGTAAAGTGCAAAATCAAAGTATTAGAAATTCTAGGCTTCTGCCATTTGAATTCAGCGGGCACGCATCATTCTATGATCAGCGAGATAGATTTAATGAAGAATTGGTGAAGTTTATTGAGGAATAAAGTTTTATAACTATCTACGAAAAAGATATTGGCTAAAAGTCAATATCTTTTTTATGATGTAGATAAAGATTGAGGTGGTTATGTACAAGTAATAGAATCTTTAGAAGAATTAAAATCATTAAAAGAGGGTATATTACAAGGTTTAGTAGAAGGATATAGTGATGAAATATGTACCACTGATGTATGGATACTACCTAGTTTATTAAAGTAATAGTAAAAAAGAATTAAAGTTACTTTCAATTAGCATATACGTTATAAAGCTTGACACAAATAAAAAATGAGAATATTAAGCTTATAATAGAGAACTCAATCATTCCATAATTTAATCCTTTTCTTTAATTCTATTTATTTAACCCACACAAATAAGAACCATTACCCAATATTTACATATGATATATAGAACAATATTTATATCACAAAAAGGAGAATCAACAATGGACAGAAATTACTGGAAAGAATATTGGGACAATTATTACAAGTTTATGGCTGTATATCTTAGAGAGGTACAAGAAGCATATCCTGATGTGGATATTAGAAGTGAATACACAGAAGTTGCTAGCTTATTTGAGCCTGCTATGCCTCTAGAAGAATACGAGACTTATGAGCCATATAACAATGAAGGTGGTGGCAACAATTCAGAAGCAGATGACGATCCACCTTTTTTATTACCTGGTGGTGGGCCATCTGCTACGCCTTTTGTATTTCCTGGTGGAGGATCATCTCCTCAGCCTTTCATATCACCTGGTGGTGGCCAATTCACTATAAATAACTGTAGGAGAATGGCAATAGTTAGGATAGTAATGAGGAGAGGCTTTACTCCTTCTGAATTCTTTATGGCAGTAGATAGAGCTGATAATAGAAGTATTCAAGGATTTAGAATAGCTTGCGAAGGTGGTAGAGTTAGATTTGTACCAATGGCTGTAGAATATAGAAATATCAACTTTATTGAATGCGCATTTTAGATTAAACAACTTATGCTGAAGAAAAAGGATTTAAATGTATTGTGGAGACATATGGGGGAGACAAGTGAAGATATAAATTTAAAAAATAAAAGGGATACTATGTATGAAAAATATAGTATCCCTTTTTGGGTTCATATTAATTTTTATATCAGAATGACACACTAGTGTGCATCTAAATTTTCTCTATAAGAGCTCATTACATCCTTAAACAATTGAGCAACAGAAGGTGGTGTCCAAGTGATTGCATTTGCACCAGCAGCTATAGTTCTTTTTATACTTTCCTCAGTAGGCCCACCTGTAGCTATTATTGGAAAATCAGGATAAGCCTGTCTAATTTTTGCAACTATCTTAGGTGTATCAAGAGAAGCAGAAACATTAAAAATAGTGGCACCAGCATCTATTCTTGCTTGAATATCTGTATCATCGTTCACAATAGTAACAACAACTGGTATGTCTAGTGAGTCAGATAAAGCTTTGACTACACCGTTTGATGTTGGAGCATTAACAACTACACCAATAGCACCCTGTAATTCAGCATTGGTTCCTAATACAACTGAACGAATTCCCTTCGTAAGACCTCCACCAACTCCTGCAAAAACTGGAATATCAGAAGCCATAATAATAGATTGTGTAATTATTGGCTGAGGTGTAAATGGATATACAGCTATTACTGCGTCTGCATTTACGTTTCTTATAATGGCTAAGTCAGTTGAAAAAACAAGGGATTTAATTCGTCTTCCGAAAATATTTATACCGCTGCATTCTCTAATGACTTCAGGAACACGTAAGAATGATTTTCTAAGTGTACCATCTATTGATTTTGGTCTTTGCTTCATAGATAAAAGCCTCCTTAAAAATTTTATATTCATAATATTTGTACATTTAATTTTAAAGTTTATTTAAAACATTTTTATATTTAATTATAAATCAGAAGTCTTAAATTTCCTATATTTTATTGATAAATATTATTTTTATTTTCTAATTTTAGACAAGTTTTTTTATTTTAGACTAATATGTTGTAAATAAGCGTTTTATCTAATTATGAGTCCACATTAATTATAAACAGAAAAGGAACTATACAAACCAAAAACAAAAAATATGATGAGCCAATAAATTTGAAGGCTAATGAGATGATTTTGTGTAAATATAGTATATAATAGATTTACATAAACTAAACATCATTGAAAAATAAATATATATAGAGGTGAAAATGTAATGAAAAACACTGTTCAATTTGAAAATGTAAAAGGCTCCGAGCAAAGTCTATAAGAAAAAATTGTTTGGAGCCGTATTAAAGTAGATGCGGCTAAAATAGCCATAATAGATTTTGCTCAACTATATACAACTAAAAGTAGATAGGAGCAAATATTATGAAATACGAAAATGCAAATGACATATTGCCGTTACATATTATAGAGATGCTACAAGAATATGTAGATGGTAAATATTTATATATACCAAGAAAAGAGAATAATAAAAAATCTTGGGGAGAAGAAAGCGGATTTAGACAAGAACTAAACAATAGAAATAGAAAAATAATTGAGGAATATAATAACGGGAAAACAGTAAAAGAAATATCCCAAAATTATTATCTTACAGAACATAGTATCAGAAGGATTATTAGAGACAATAATAAATAAAATAAAAAGTGTCTTAAAGCAGTTAATAAATTACTTAAGGCACTTTTTTAGTACAAAAACAAAGTAGAACTGTATATGTACTTACTACTATTTTATAGTAAGTGATAAAATTGATTATATCGTGATAATAAGGAGGAGTTTATATGATAAGAAATATAGAAAACAAAGACATAGATAAAATAATGGATATCTGGTTAAAAAGTACTATTAAAGCTCATGATTTTATAGACGAAGAATACTGGAATAAGAACTATGATACTGTAAAAGATGTATATATACCAATGTCAGATACATTTGTGTATGAAGATAAAGAAAACATAAAAGGTTTTATAAGTATAGTAAATAATGAATTTATAGGGGCATTATTTGTTGATACGGACTGTCAAGGCAGTGGAATAGGTAAAAAATTAATAAATTACGCAATGGATAAGTATAAAAAACTAAATTTAGCAGTATATAAGGACAATAAAAAATCAGTAGATTTTTATATGAATAGAGGATTTAAGATAGCAAAAGAACAGAAAAATGAAGATTCAGGATATACAGAATATATAATGGAAATGCATTATGAGTAAAACTTATACCTCATAAATTTGGAAATTAGCAAGAGTGACTTTCATTGTGTAAAAAACCGCCTGCTATACAGGTGGTTTACATAAAAATGCTACTTATAACAGCAACGAGGTTCACAGCAAGATTTATTTATTCTTTCTTTCTTCCCACTAGCCAAAAGCAACAATAGCGCTATCAAATTCTACTGGTTAAAATCCACCAAGATAAACAAGAATACATGAATTTGGAGGTATAATTATTTGACCGCCATCTATTACTGTTGTCGAAAATGCAGGAGCTATTCTAGAGAATATCGGTACACCATTAGCTGGAACTATATTATTAAATTGTATTTCTCCATTTCGTTTAGGAGGAATAATAGTAACATTAGTGCAGCTAACATAAGGGCTAGGTTCGCTTTTAAGAGGAGTAGATCTAAGATAAATGTCTGCAGAAAGGCTTTTATCAGAAATATTTGTTACAGTTATAGCATTTAGATAAATATTTACATTTGACTTTTTTCAGATTGAAATAAATGATATTCAATAAATATTTCTTTATTTCAATTTGTATCCTTTGATAACATAATGATCAGAAGTAACAAATTTTTTAGTTACAATTCAACATTTTCTCAAACTCTCTAAGCTTAACTAAAATCCTATTTTGAGTATTATTCTTATCACAAAACCAATAGTAAAAATAAAACCTATAACAGTAGCAAAATTAATATAAAAACTACTTTTAAAACTTCCTGAAATAGAAGAAGTAGACTCATCTCCAAGGATTCCTCCCTCAAAAGGAAATACATCTAAAACAGACTTATAATGAGAATAAGTTCCAGGTGTGGTATTGGTATATAACATAAATTTAACTTTATTATTAATTCTTCTACATAATAAGTTTGTTTTCGTAGAGCTATCTGCATATGCAACTTTTAATTTGTCTAGCTCAGTAATTAACTTATCCTTAGAGCAATTAAAATTAAACACATAACTATTTTTAAACATAAGTTTACCCCCATAATATTCCGGCCTTGATGGTATTTAAATCTTCTTATGAAATAAACCTTTTTAGAATATTTAAAATTATTATATCAATTCAAATTTAAACCTTATTTTTCCTTCTCATAATTTGTTATTTTTAAATTTTAAGTTCAGTGCAGAATTTATTTTGTAGATAGTTTTAAATCTTGAATTTCCATCGTTATTTAATAGTTTTTATATTTTAGAATAACAAAATTATAAATGCAAACACTTATATAAAGAGGTGAAAATATGAGAGAAAATCGTAAAATAAAAGAGCCTATAGTTGCCATAACAAAGGCGCTAACAGAAGGAGAATCCTTAGAAAAAGCCTTGGATTTACTACCTATAGATAAAATCATTCAAAAAGGAGACAAGGTAATAATCACACCAAACTGGGTAAAAGACAAATCAGCAAAAGATGGAGCTGTAGTTGGTCCAAAAACCTTACAAAGACTTATACAATATGTAAAAACAAAAGAACCATCAACTATATGCATAGCAACGGGATCTGGTGGAACAGAAACGACTGATGTTATGACAAGTGTGGGATATGATAAAGTAATAGAAGAGGAAGTTGTTGAATATATAGATATGAATTATGGGCCATTTATTGAACTAAAATTAGATCACGACATAATCAAAACCACACCAATAAATAAAATAGTAGATGAGGCAGATGTAATAATATCATTTACTCAGCTAAAATATCACGAAGAAGCCACTGTTACAGCTAGTATTAAAAATATTGCTATGGGTTATCCTCCTGCAAGTGTTCATGGATTTCCAAAGAAACAAACAGGAATACATGAAGACTTACATGGGTTTATAAGAAGTTTTGCAAAGAAAGTTCCCATAGATTTAGCAATAATAAGTTTGGATAAGGCTATGATAGGCACAGGGCCAATATTTGGTCAGGCAGTAGATACACCAGGACTTATAATAGCAGGTACAGATCCTGTTGCAGCAGACAGTGTAGGAGCTAGACTACTTGGATTTTTACCACAGGGAGTAGCTTATTTGTATGGACTTTACAAGGATGGACTGGGAGAAGCTAATCCTATGAATATGACTATAAAAGGCCTTGATTTAGTAGAAGCAGAAAAAATATTTAGTAAAGCAGCTTATGGAAATAAGGAAAGTATAGTGGATAGAGAAAAACTAAAGGACATTCACGGATAATAAACAAACTCAGATTTATTAGGGAGTGCAAAAAAGAACTATCAGTTTATAAAATCCTAGAGTTAAGAAATAGTAAGATTACTAAAGAACAAGCTGATACACTTATAGAATCAGCTGTATACGAAATAAAGAAACTTATTAATACAGATAACTAACACTATCTTAAACTTAAAATAAATAGTAATCTTTATTAGAAAAATATAAGAAGAGTATATCCTACTATTTTTAATGAGATATACTCTTCTTATGTTTAATATAAAATTATTTTGCATTATGCTTATTTAGTTTTTTGAAAAAATAATGGCAATAAAATATGCTAAAGCAAAAATTAATACATATGAAATCATTGACTTTGAATATCCTGTTGTTACTCTAAAATTACTAGAGCTATTTATATAAGATAAAGACATGCTTTGTAGCATAAAACTACCTTGTCCAGTTGATTTAGATGGAGAAATGTCAACTGTAGAAGTCTCTGAAACATCTACTTTATCATCAAATTCACTAATAGGAATCATAAGCGTTGAAAGAGGTGTAATATTTGAATACATTGTCTCTGCATCTACAAATAAATTATATTCATCGAAAATCGTAGAATTAAAGTTATTATGATTAGATTCATCCATTTTAATATTTTATAACCTAAAAATATGTTTTGACCACCTTTTGAATGTCCAACAAGAGTAAAATATAATAGTAATTTAAAAAAAACTATTATATAGTAGATAATGACAAGAAAATCATAGAATATTTAGATGAGTACTGTAAAAAGATAAGAATAAGTAAAATTTTAGGAGGTAAATAATGATAAACAAAATAGGAAAAATAACAATATACGTAAACGACCAAAAAGAGGCCAAAGAGTTTTGGACTAAAAAAATGAATTTCGTTATAAAATTAGAACAACCAATGGGTCCGAATATGACATGGTTAGAAGTTGGACCTAGCGAAGATGAATTTACTTCTTTTGTAATATATGAAAGACAATTAATGTTAGCTCAAAAACCAGATGCTAATGTATCTCATCCAAGTATAATATTAAGTACTGATGACATAGAAACTACCTACAACGAATTAAAATCAAAGGGTATTAATGTTGGAAAACTAATGATAATGCCATATGGAAAGATGTTTAATTTTGCAGATCAAGACAAAAATGAGTACTTAGTTAGAGAAGATAAATATTAAAAAATTATAGTTAGAGGACCAAAAAATGAGTTATAAATTTGAAACTATAATAAAAAAAGTGCCAGATAAAGATGCAGCCTTTATTGAAATTCCATTTGACATGGAAAAAGAATTTGGAGCAAAGAGAGTTAAGGTAAAAGTTAAGTTTGATGACATCGGTTATAGAGGTTCTATTGTAAGTATGGGACAAGGATGCTATATGATAGGTATTACTAAAGCCATAAGAAATCAAATGGGAAAAGGTGCTGGAGATAGCATATTTGTTGAGGTGGAAAAAGATGAGGAAGTTCGTGAGATTGAACTACCAGCAGATTTTAAAAATGAATTAGAGCAAAATGAAGAAGCTTTAAAATTTTATAATAACTTATCATATTCAGCAAAGAGAAAATATTATCAATGGATAACAAGCGCTAAAAAAGAAGAGACAAAACACAAAAGAATTATTGAAGCAGTTTTAAAGTTAGAATCAAATATTAAATTGTAAGTATTATTACAACCAATTACCCTTACAATTCAATCCCACAGAAAAGTATTATCATATCATTATGGTAATACTTTTTTTATACTGATATTTCAAAAATGTAACCTAAATGTAATGAAAATAAATGTCTATAAATCTCACTATCTTATAAAATAGAATCAAATAATGAATTTAGTAAGTATATAATTCATACATTGCATTTTATGCTACTAATTACTAGTTTTAAGATTAAATAATAAAGGAGATTGATAATGAAATTATCAAAAAGTAAATTAATAGGATTAGTTATAGCTGCAGGGATATCAATTATAGGTGGAAAGTTTGTATATGACAATTTTTTAAGTGATAAGGATGATTTCCCATATAGATTAACTTATATATCTATGGAAGGAAATAATGAAGAAAAAGAGCAAGAAGAGGCTATTAAAAATTGTCTAAAAGATACAGAAGTAAATGAAGTAGATTTTAGCATTCTTCAATTAGATAAAAGGGAAAATATGGTAATTAAAGAATCGGTTTATAATAAATTAGCAAAAAAATTGGATGTTAAAGAAGTTAAACTTAATGATGATGAGGCTATGATTATACCAAGTTATGATGGAATTAAAAATATTAAATACTTAAAAGAGCAAAAATCTATAAAAAGTTATAAATTGAAAGATAAAGATTTAAAAATAGTAGGAGTACTTGAAAAAAAAATATTAGTATCGGGCATAGATAAACATCAATTTGTAATAAGTGATAAATTATACGATGAGTTTTCTAAAGATAGTAAGACTGTAAATATAAAAGGATATGACTTTAAAGATAATAATGAAATACAAGAATCAGTATCTAATCTATTTACAAGCAAGCTATTTGATATAAATAATAACGATTTGTTTTATTTAATAGGTAAGGATAATACTAAGTAGAAAAATAATTTGGAGGCAAAGCATGAAAAGAATAAAAATAATATTAATACCCGCTCTTTTATGTATGGTAGGGGTTATAGGATATTTAAGTAAAAGAAATAAATTATAAAATTATAAAGAAAAATGTAATATATCAACACTCATATTCATCGGATATGAGTGTTTTTTATGGAACAAAAATAATATCAATGACTTTGAGTTTAAGGCATTTGTTGTAAGAGATAATAAAGGATGAAAGTAGTTCAATTAAAATAAAATTTAATTTGGATTAATAAGAATAAAACAACTACTTATAGAAAAAATATTAGATATTAGGATTATACAAGAAGTGATTTGACAAGGAGGAAGTTTTATGTGCGGTCATGTATCCATATATTACAAAAAAACAAACATTGATAAGAAAATTGACATTGAAAAGATAGTTGACTTAATAGATCATAGGGGGCCAGACCATACAGGTTTTTATAAACATGAAAAAATAGAATTTGGTTTTAAACGCCTTAGCATTATAGACTTAGGCAATGGATCTCAACCCATGGAAAAGGATAATAAAGTAATAGTTTTTAATGGAGAAATATACAACCATAAGGAATTAAAAAATAAACTACAAGAAAAAGGATATAAGTTTAATACTAATTGTGATACAGAAGTATTATTATCTTTATATTCAGATAAAGGTAAAGAATGTTTAAAAGATTTAACAGGGATGTTTTCATTTATAGTATTTGACAAAGATAATGAAAGTGTTTTTGGTGCTAGAGATCATTTTGGAATAAAACCTTTATATTATATAGAAGAAGATGATTTTATAGCATTTTCATCAGAATACAAAGCTTTGTTAAGTCTTATAGAGGAAATAAAAATAAAGTATAAAAGTTTACAAAGCTATATGTCTTTTCAATATGTACTTCCAAATGATACGATGATTGATAAAATAAAAGTAGTTCCTGCAGGAAGTTTTTTTACTATTAAAGATAACAAACTAGCATTTCAAAAATATCATTACTTTGATTTAAGTGTATCTAAATCAGTAACTAATGAGGATGTTAAAAATGTAGTCATAGATTCAATAAAAAAACATATGATTGCCAATGTGGAAGTAGGTACATTTTTATCTGGAGGGATTGATTCTACCATAGTTGCAGCCATAGCAGGAAAATTAAATCCACAAATAAAAACTTTTTCTGTTGGATTTGGAGTAGATGGATATAATGAACTTGATGTTGCGAAAGAAACTGCTAGTAAGTTAAATTTAGAAAACATTCAAATCACTGTAAACCAAGAAGAATATATTAAATCATTACCAAAGATCATGTATTATTTAGATGATCCAGTTGCAGACCCATCTATTATTGGTATATACTTTCTTTCAAAAGAAGCAAGAAAGCATGTAAAGGTTGTTTTATCAGGTGAAGGTTCTGATGAATTATTTGGTGGATATAATATTTACAATGAATATAGCAGTATAAAGCATATTTTAAATATGCCAGATTTTATGAAGGATACAATAAATAAAATATCATTAAACATGCCTGAGATTAAAGGGAAGAGTTTTTTATACAGAGCAACAACTCCATTATGTAAAAGATACATAGGCAATGCTAAAATATTTGACAATGATGAAGCTAAATTAATACTTAAGAATTACGATGAAGAATATAGATATGATAATTTATTAGGAAAAATATACGAAGAAGCTCAAAATATGAAATATGATCATGTAACAACTATGCAACATGTGGATTTATGCACTTGGTTACAAGGTGATATACTACAAAAAGCTGATAAAATGTCCATGGCTGCTTCAATAGAATTAAGAGTGCCATTTTTAGATAAAGAAGTTTTAGAAGTGGCTAGTAATTTATCACTAAATCAAAAAATCAAGAAAGGTGGTACAAAAGTTCTTCTAAGAGAAGCGTTTAAAGACACAGTGCCAGATCATATTGTAAATAAAAGAAAATTAGGTTTTCCAACACCAATTAGAGTATGGTTAAAAGAAGATTTGGGCTTAGTAGTAAAAGAAACAATTGAAAAAGCAAATGTGGATCATTTAATAAATAAAAGCTATGCTTATAAATTATTGGATGAGCATATACAAAATAAAAAAGATAATTCAAGAAAAATATGGGCTATTTTCTCTTTTTGTTTGTGGTATGAAATTTTTATAGAGAAAAAGGAAATTATATACTAAAGCTAGGATATAATGAGCTTAATGCAAATAATGGAGTTACAGCATTTGAGATATTAACAAATGAATAAATTGCAATCATAAAAGGAATAACTTTATCAGATAAGGCTTATTTAAAATCCATTTTTGTTAAATATAGTCATATGAGAGTATTTTTCTTTTATATTTCAAAAAGTTGGACTAAAATAAAGGTAAGGAAATATTGTGAAAAATCTAATAAAGTACTTTAATTATTAAGATATTTAAATTTAAAGTAATAGCCTAAATTAATTTGGGTTATTACTTTTATTTGGTATAAATTAAAAATACTAACGCATTAACCGTAATATTAGGAGAGGAAATATATAAATTTATAGTATGGAGGAGTATATGGTGGAGGAAATATATAGGGATATAATCGAAGATAGTCAAGATGCATATGTTTGTTTTGAAGTTGAAAATAATAATGGAATATTAGACAAGATAAAAATTATAGACATGAATAAATCTTACAAAAAATTATCAGAACAATATGAATTTTATATATTAGACATATTACCAGAGGAATATAGGTCAAGTATAGGTTCTAGTTTAAATAAAAAATATTCATATGAGCACTATATTGACAAAGATGAATTATGCTTATATATAGATTTATATAGTGGGGAAAATTATATATTTTATTTAAAAATTAAGGTAATAAAGACATTAAGTATGGGAGAAGTAAGAATATATGATATCATTAGAAACGCGCCATTTTTTGCATGGATAAAAGATAAAGATGGTAATTATGTTAACGCTAATAATAAATTTATAGAATTGACTAAACTGGAATATAAACAAGTAATAGGAAAATGCGATTATGATATCTGGCCCAAGGATACGGCATATATATTTGTAAAGGAAGACAAAAAGGTTATTGAAGCAGAGCATAAGTGTGATTTTGAGAAACAAGTTAAATTAACAGGAGGTAGCATGCAATATCTTCAGACAGTGGTATGGCCTATTACAGATATCAATGGTGAAATTAAAGGGACAATTGGTTTGGGACTAGATGTAAATGAAAAAGTGCAACTAAGAAATGATATAAAAAGGAACGAGAAATTTTTCCAAGAAATATCAAATAACATAGATGACGTAATAATAATAAGAAATAAAGACAAGTGTATTTATGTAAGCAAATCTTTTGAAAAAGTATTTGGATTTAATCCAGAACGTTTATATGAAGATATAAAATTATGGCATGAAGAGTGGGAGAATATTGAATTAATAGATGGAAGTATAGATTACAACAGTTTAGAAGTTACTTCAAATATATCAAGAGTTAGAAATGGAAAATTTGATAAATGGATACAAAGTAGATTTGTACCTGTATTAGGAGGCAATGGGCAAATAATTGAAAAAATAGGCATAATAAGTGACATAACGGCACGTAAGAAGCTAGAGGAAAAATTAGAATCTTTAAGAATGGATTTTTTTGCTAATGTATCACATGAAATAAGAACACCAGTTACTTTAATATTAAGCTGTTTACAGCTATTATCACCAAGAATTGATATGTTAGGAAGTGAAGATAAACAATATTTTGATAGACATACACAAATTATGAAACAAAATAGCTATAGGCTATTAAAACTAGTAAATAATTTAATAGACACAACCAAAATTGATGGTGGAAATTTTACATATAATCCACAAAATCACGATATTATTAGCTTTGTGGAGAACATATGCATGTCTGTGTCACAATTTGTGAATATGAATAATATGAATATAATTTTTGATACAGATATGGAAGAAAAAATAATTAGTTTTGACTTAGACAATATGGAAAGAATCATATTAAATTTACTATCTAATGCTATTAAATATAACAAAGTTAATGGAAATATTGAAGTAAATATAAGTTGTAAAGATAATATAAAAATAAGTATAAAAGACAATGGAATAGGAATACCTAAAGCAAAACAGGATAGAGTATTTGAAAGGTTTGGCCAAGTAAAAAATAAAATGAAGACAGAACATGAGGGAAGTGGTATAGGCCTTTTCTTAGTAAAATCTCTAGTGGAGTTAAATGGTGGAGAAATAATACTTAATAGTGAGTTAAGTAAAGGAAGTGAGTTTGTAGTCATCCTGCCGGATATAGTGCAAAATGACGAGGTAGTTGCTACAAAAATAGGATTTACTCGAGCTAAAATAGACAGAATGAATATTGAATTTTCAGATATATATGTATAAATAATTTGTAATATTTTTAACGAACATTTTTAAAAAATTTTTAATATAAATATAGAAGATAATTAAACCTTTGCGTCCATATGAACGTAAAGGTGATTTATTTTTTTAAGCATTGCTTAAAAAATAGGAGGTTGGAGAAATTGAAAAACGATAATTATAAGTGGATAGCACTTTCATGCACCTCAATGGGTGCATTAGTTTCTGTAATGAGTGCTAGTACATTAATGATTGCATTACCAGACATAATGAAGAGTCTTAATGCTAGTATGGGAACTCTTACATGGATATTAATGGGATACATGCTTGTATTAACAATACTTGTTCCTTCTATAGGAAGAGTTGCAGATATGTTTGGTAGAAAAAAGCTTTATGTTGGTGGGTTTACAGTTTTCACAATAGCATCTCTTTTATGTTCTTTCTCAAATTCTGGATTACAACTTTTGATTTATAGGCTTATTCAAGGTGTGGGAGCATCTTTTATGGTGGCAAATAGTACGGCAATTGTAACAGATGCTTTTCCAAAAAATGAATTAGGTAAAGCACTAGGAATTAATAGTATGTTTATAAGTATAGGAAGTGTAATAGGTCCTATTTTAGGGGGATTTCTGGCTGATATAGGTTGGAGATATATTTTTTATATAAATATACCTATCGGAATTATAGGAACTATATGGTCAGCTGCTCAACTTAAGGAAATTAACACTTATGATAAAAATGAAAGATTTGACTGGTTAGGCACTATAACATTTACAATAAGCATGCTTTCATTACTTATTGCTTTGACATTGGGCGGATTTAATGGATGGAGTGATAAAGAGGTAATTGCTTTATTCATAGTTTCATTTATTTCTATGATAGCTTTCTTTAATATGGAAAATAAAATTGAAGCACATTTAATGGATATGGGATTATTTAAAAATAGAATTCTTGCGTTTGCGTATGCTAGTAATTTATTTAATGGAATAGCAAGAGGAGCAGTAACATTTTTAATGGTATTTTATTTTCAAGGTATAAAAGGAATTGATCCAATGATGTCTGGAATTTTACTAACTCCATTTGCGGTGGCAATGCTTATTATTGCTCCTATAAGTGGTATGTTGTCTGATAAATATGACTCAAGAATATTAAGTTCACTAGGATTATTAATATCAGCAGTAGGACTAATAGGTCTTATAAAAATTAATGCAAATACATCTATTACACAGTTAATAATATGGATGTTTATCATGGGAGTTGGATCAGGATTTTTCTTTTCACCAAATACAAACTCAATCATGGGAGCTGTACCAGTGTACAAAAGAGGTATTGCATCTGGCGTGAGAACAATGGTAACAAATGCAGGAAATGTATTAAGTATAGCTATTTCAATGGCAATACTAAGTACAAGTATATCACCTAAAGTAATGTCTGGTTTGTTTCTAGGAACTCAAATAGGATCTAAAGGAATTGAAGTAAGTGGCTTTGTATCAGGACTGAGTATAGTGTTTACAATTTCATTTATTTTCAGTATTATTGCAGCAATAATGTCCTATATGAGAGGGCCAGCTCTTAAGTGGAAAGAGAATAATTAAAATATGAATTTGTTACAATAATTGAAATTCAAGAAAGGTTCATATATAATTAGTCGTAAGTTTATAATTTTATTTATACAGTATAAACCAAATGTATATAATATAGATATTCTTCATAAAAATATAGGAGTAATTTGATGAGTGAGAAAATAAAATTATGTGATTGTAATGTAATACATGAAGAAGTTGTAAATTATGTAAAAGAAAAAATGCCTGCTGTAGAAGCTATGAATAATTTAACAAATTTATTTAAAATTATGGGCGATAGTACTAGAATGCATACGCTATACGCTTTAGTGCATAGTGAAATGTGTGTATGCGATTTAGCAGTAGTAGTCAATGTTACCAAGTCTGCTATGTCACATCAACTAAGAACATTAAAAAATGCTCATTTAATCAAATCTAGAAGAGAAGGTAAGAACGTATTTTACTCTTTAGATGATGAACATGTAAAGTCTATAATAAAAATGGCAATGGAACATACAGAAGAATAAGAGATTTAATAAAATGCTATAGGTAATTTAACCTATAGCATTTTATTTTTGGAGCAAGATCGTTGTCTGAAAGGGTAGTAAAATGATTGGCTAAAACCTTGCTCAAAATGTACTTTTTTGCTAATTCAAACACATTGATATTACTTAATTCCATAGATCATCAACAAGTTTTGAATGGGCATAATGCCCTTCTAAGTAAAAAACAATTGACAATTGAATATATGTTCAACTATTATATAAATATAAAGTTGAATGGTAACTCAACTATAAAAGAAAGGAGGATAGTGTATTAATATTTTGAATTAAACATTTATTAGTATGATTATATAGGAGGAAGAGAAAATGATTAAAAAATTTAGATTAGAAGGATTAGATTGTGCAAACTGTGCATCAAAAATAGAAAATGCAATAAGAAAGGTAGAAATAATAGACAGTGTAACTGTAGACTTTATGGCAGCAAAATTAGTAATAGAAGCAGAAGAAAGTGAGATAGAAGAAGCAATAGAAATATCGAAAGGCATAATAAAAAAACTAGAGCCAGAGATAGTTGTAAAAAAGAGATAGATTAATTAATTATAATCAAATAGTTGAATAGTAATTCAACTATTTGATTATAAGAAGATATAACTATTTAAATCATAAATAAAGGAGAAGGTAATGAAAAGTAAAAAAAGACTTAAAAGGATTATAGCAGGAGGACTATTATTTGCAATTGCCTCACTTGTTGATGATAGATTCAAGTTAATTCTATATATACTAAGTTATATATCAGCAGGGGGAGATGTAGTATTAAAGGCATTTAAAAATATATTAAGAGGAAAGGTATTTGATGAGAACTTTTTAATGACTATTGCAACTTTTGGAGCATTTTTAATTGGAGAATATCCAGAGGGGATAGCTGTAATTTTATTTTATCAAGTAGGTGAATACTTCCAAGATTATGCAGTTAATCAATCTAGAAAATCAATATCAAGTTTAATGGATATACGTCCAGACTATACAAATGTTAAACGAGGAAAAGAAGTAATTAAAGTTGAACCAGATGAAGTAAAAATAGGAGATATTATAGTAATAAAAGCGGGAGAAAGAATTCCTTTAGATGGTAAGGTTATAGATGGAAATTCTATGGTAGATACATCAGCACTAACAGGTGAGTCACTTCCAAGAGAATGTAGTATAGACTCAGAAGTATTAAGTGGATGTATAAATGTAAATGGTGTATTAGCAGTTCAAGTAACCAAAGAATATGAAGATTCTACAGTAAGCAAAATATTGGATTTAGTAGAAAATGCAAGCAGTAAAAAGTCTAATTCAGAAAATTTTATAACAAAATTTGCGAAATATTATACACCTATTGTAGTAATAGTGGCTGCAATAATAGCAATTATACCACCTATGGTAATTGACGGAGCACAGTTTAGTGATTGGGTATACAGAGCATTAACATTTTTAGTAATTTCTTGTCCTTGTGCTTTAGTAATTTCTGTTCCACTTAGTTTTTTTGGAGGAATAGGAGGAGCTTCTAAGGCAGGTATATTAATAAAAGGAAGTAATTATCTAGAATTACTATCACAATCAGAAATTGTTGTATTTGATAAAACTGGTACTTTGACAAAAGGTGTATTTAAGGTACAGGAAATTAATCCAAAAGGTATGTCAAAAAGTAGTTTATTAGAACTTACTACTTATGCAGAAAACTATTCAAACCACCCAATATCAATATCATTAAAAGAAGCATATGGAAAAGAAATTGATGGTTCTAAGGTTACAGAATCTGAAGAAATAGCAGGTCATGGAGTAAGAGCTGTTATAAATGGTAATATAGTATATGCAGGAAATTATAAGCTTATGGATAAAATAGGTGTGAAGTATTTTAAAGGTGATGTAATAGGAACAGTAGTACATGTTGCAGTAAATGATAAATATGCTGGATATATACTTATATCAGATGAGATAAAATCAGATTCAAAAGATGCTATTAGAAAATTAAAAAAATCTAATATTAAGAAGACAGTTATGTTAACAGGAGATGCAAAAAGAGTAGGAGAGCAAGTTGCAAATGAACTTGCAATGGACTTAGTATATACTGAGTTACTTCCAGTGGATAAGGTTGAAAAAGTAGAGGCTTTACTTAAATCAAAGTCTGATAAAGGTAAATTAGCATTTGTTGGTGATGGAATCAACGATGCACCAGTTTTAGCTAGATCAGATATAGGTATAGCTATGGGAGGATTAGGTTCAGATGCGGCAATTGAAGCAGCAGATATTGTTATCATGACAGATGAGCCATCAAAAATAGCAACAGCTATGAATATTTCAAAGCGTACATTAAAGATAGTAAAACAAAATATTATATTTGCTTTGGGAGTAAAGTTAATTGTTTTAATATTAGGAGCAGCGGGTGTAGCTACTATGTGGCAAGCAGTTTTTGCTGATGTAGGAGTATCTGTTATAGCCATATTAAATGCTATGAGAGCATTAAATATAAAAAATATAAATTAATAAATAAAAAATGAACTACTAAGATTATAGCTTGGTAGTTCATTTTTTACAATAAATATCAAATAATACATAAAAAAAAAATTAAACAACGGAATTCGACATTAGAATACAATAGAAAATGCTATATTGAAAGAAGAAGGAAAAATATTAGAATACAAACAGTAAAAAATATAAATCAATATAAATTGATAATAAGGACTCTAGTACAAGATAAATAAATTGTATTAAGATGAAGGAGTTATCAGCATGAATAATAAAAAAAATATTATAGAAACAATTAGTTACTCATGGATAATAGGTGCATTTGTTTTTTGTACTATAAATCATTTATTTGAATTTAATATAGTAAACAAATTTTTTATAAACTCTTCTATGTTAAGAGTATTAATAGTTATGACCATAATACCAGGAATTATTTTATTAGAAAAAATAGTTAAAGAAGAGCTAGATAAGAGGCAAGAAAAAAATAATATGAAATTAAAAATTGGAATTGTAATTATAGTAATATCTTTAATTAGTTTTATCTTTATATCTACATCATATTATGAATGGAGCCATGGAGGCTCAGGTGTTACAGCTAGTGGAATGAATTTTATGGGACTAATATGTGTAACTGCCTTTACTATAGGGATAATCTTAATTAAATCACCAATTAAAAAAATAAATAGAAAGTTAAAACCAATAATATTAAAAGAACAAGAACAAGCTAAATCTGAGGAAAATCAAGCTTCTTGGTATGGTGTAGAGAAATTAAAAAACTATTGTCAAATGGAAATAGATAATATAACAAAAAGTAGATGTTTAGTTTCAAATATGTACAATGATATGATAAAAACTACTCATGATACAAAAAAGAAATATTGGGCACTTATGGGTGGAATAGCAGAAGGTATTGTAGGAACTGGAGCAGGTGCAGATGTGACATCAAATGCTTTTGTAAATAATCAAAGGAAATCTATGAAACGAGAAGAAAACAAACAAAGTTTAAATAATACTAAAATAAATGCAAGTTCAGATTTAATTAAAAAGGAAAATAGTCTTAGAAAATTACATAGTGAGTTATCAAAAGCTGTAATTTCCAATGCTATGTCAAAGGAGGAAATTTTTAGAAATATAAAAATAATGCAAACCAGCTTAGAGATTAGTGAAACAGGAGCTATAGAAATAACTGTAAAAGTAAAAAATAATACAATGTATCATATAGATGGAAGTATAAAGGCTATTTTCTATGATGAAAATAATGAAAAAATAGGAGTTGCCAATTTGGTGCTACCAGCTTTAGGGATAGTAGATGAAGGAAACTTAAAAGGTATTTGCATAGATACTAATATAAATAATGAATATAGTGTTGAATATGAGGTAAATAATTTATGGATAGTTGAGTCATTGCCTAATGTTGATAATGAAAACTTAATGGAAGTTTTAAGTAAGTTAAAAAGTAAAAAGATAGGTCTATCATGGGCTAAGATTAGAGATACTAAAAATCTTAAAAACATTGTAAATAAAGATACAAATATATATTATGATAATATAGTTGATTTAGGAAATGTGGAATATTCAAATGATTTAATTAAGATATTTAAGAATATAGAATTAGTTGATTTAGACAGTAATTTTAAGATGAAAAAGGAGATAGCAAATGCATTAGATATTAACCATATTAACTTTTCAACTGCATATAACCAATTAAAAAAATCTGGAGCTATTAAAATTGAAAATGAGTTTATAAAAGTAGTTAAATCTGATATAGAAATGACTGAGGAAGATTTTTATAAACTAAAAAGTAAAATAAAATCTATGAGTTATGGAAAATTAGCAAAATCAAACAATAAGATGAAAAATTTACGTGACCAAACATGTTCAAAATACAAATCAGGTAGGCGGAAGTATGATCTGATCAGGTTTAATTATATTGGAAAGAAAATACAGTTATCAGATAAATATGGAGAGCCAAATAAAAATGGTGTCTATGAAATAAATCAAAAAGCTAGTTTAGCCAATTATTTAAATAAAGATATTACTGATAGTGACAGCCTTTACTTCTTTTTAGAAAGAATAAAGTCAAACGGTACTGGAGTTAGATTAACACCAGAAGTAGTTAAATTAAGAAAGGAAATTATTAAAGGCTCAATGTCGACAGATGAAGAACAAAGTAAAATAGGTGAAATAATGATGAAGTTTAGATTTAAATATATGTCAAAAGTGAATGAAAATAATGACAGTCAGTGAACTGTATTTATATGTAATTATCCATGAAAAGGGCTGGAGCACAATTTGTTAAAAAATTATTGTGCACAGCCTTCTTAGTTTTGAAAATTTTATTTATCCACATATAAACAATGCTTCTATTGAAATTTCAATATTTTTTAGAAGCGCATTTATTAATTTAAATAGTAAAAATTCGAAATAAGATGGAAGGTTTCTTAGAAGCTGAAAATCCAGATAATGAATATCATAAAGTGATTCTAGAAGTAGAAAATATTTATACTAAAGAAAAAGAAAAATGCTTTGTGTATTTTTATAATAAAGATAAGGATGATTTATTTGATAAAGAAGCATTATATATAGAATCTGGAAACTGGAAAGAATATATGTTAGGCCAGGACTTATAATAAAACAAATAAAAACCCTATGAGGATTTGATCCATAGGGTTTTTATACAAAATAATAAAGTATAAAAAAATTAATAAAGAACCTTGACACACAGAAAATATGAATATATAATAAAAATATAAATTGATTGAGTTAAATTAAATTGATATAAATTGGAGTTGATGATTTGGATAAATATGAAGCGATAAAATTAGATAATCAACTATGTTTTTCTCTATATGCATTATCAAGAGAAGTTATAAAACGATATAAACCATTACTTGATAAGCATGGACTAACTTATACACAATATGTGGCAATGTTAGTAATGTGGGAAGAAGAAAAGATAGGCTTCAAAGAATTAGGCAAGAGATTACATCTAGATTCTGGTACACTTACACCTGTAGTAAAAAAATTAGAATCTATGGATTTAGTAATAAAATATAGAAATAAAGAAGATGATAGAGTAGTCACAGTAGAGTTAACAGAAAAAGGAATATCAATGAAAGAAGAAATACTTGATGTTCCAGAACAAATATATAATCTATGTTGTGGGAAAGAGGTAGACTTATCTTGTGTAAAAACACAGATAGATAAATTGTTAAATATGTTAGACTAAAATTGCTAAAAATAATAGTGGGTTAAATTCAGAAAAGAATTTAACTCTAAAATATAAAATAATTGATTGGACTAAATTAAATTTGGGTAAATTACAAATAGGAGAAGTTAATATGAAATTTTACGATTTTAAAGCAAATAAAATGAATGGGCAAGAAGTAAGTATGAGTGATTATAAAGGAAAGGTCGTATTAGTTGTAAATACAGCAAGTAAATGCGGGTTAACTCCACAGTTTGAAGGTTTAGAAGCATTATACAAAGAGTATAAGAATCAAGGATTAGAAATTTTAGGATTTCCTTGTAATCAATTTGCAAATCAAGAAAAAGGAAGTAATGAAGAAATACACGAATTTTGTCAATTAAATTATGGAGTAAGTTTTACAATGTTTGAAAAAATAGATGTAAATGGTAATAATGCACATCCTTTATATAAATACTTAAAAAATGAAGCAAAAGGACTTCTAAGTAAAGAAATAAAATGGAATTTTACTAAGTTCTTAATAGACTCAGAAGGAAATGTAGTAAAAAGATATGCACCAACAGTAGAACCATTAAAGATCAAAGATGATATAGAAAACTTATTAAAATAATCAGGAGGTACAAAAATGAGCGATAGAATAGATATAGCAATAATAGGAAGTGGACCAGCAGGAGTATCTGCAGCATTGAATGCAAGTATAAGAAAAAAAACATTTAAAATATTTGGTAGCAAAGAAATAAGTCAAAAATTAGTAAAGGCTCATAAAGTTAATAACTACCTAGGATTTTATGGTAAAAGTGGATTAGAAATAAGAGATGAGTTTGCTAAACACTTAGAATCAATGGACATAGATATAACAGAAGATAAAATAAATAACATATATTCAATGGGCGATTATTTTGCTCTAATGGGAACAAACAATAACTACGAAGCAAATACAGTAATACTAGCAACAGGTGTAAATTTTGGTAAGCCTCTAAAAGGAGAGGAAGAGTTTTTAGGTAGAGGTGTGGGATACTGTGCAACATGTGATGCTCCTTTATATAAAGACAAAGTAGTTACTATAATTGCTTATAACAAACATGAAGAGTCAGAAGCAAACTTTATAGCCCAAGTAGCCTCAAAGGTATACTACATACCTATGTATAAAGAAGAAGTAGAGGTAGATTCTTCAATAGAAATAATAAAAGATACTCCAGTAGAAATAGTAGGAGATAAGTTAGTAGAAAAGCTAGTATTAAAGGATAGAGAAATAGAAACTGATGGGATATTTATACTTAGAGATAGTATATCTCCAGGTCAATTAGTACCAGGTTTACAATTAGACGGAAATCATATAGACGTAGATAGAAAAATGAGTACAAATTTAAAAGGGTGTTTTGCAGCAGGAGATATAGTTGGAACACCATATCAATATATAAAAGCAGCAGGAGAAGGTAATATAGCAGCACTTTCTGCAGTATCTTACCTAGATGAACAAAGAAGAAATAATAAATAATAAATGGGAGAGATGTAAAATGGCTAAAATAGTTAATTCAAACGAATTTAAAGAAGCAATAAAAGAAGAAGGAGTAGTAGTGGTAGATTTCTTTGCAACTTGGTGTGGACCTTGTAAAATGCTAGCTCCAATATTTGAAGAATTATCAAATGAAATGGAAGAAAAAACACAATTTATAAAAGTTGATGTTGACCAAAGTGTAGATATTGCAAGAGAATATGGAGTTCAATCAATACCAACAATGGCTATCATAAAAAATGGACAGCCAGTAGAAACAATGGTTGGTTTCTTACCTAAAGACGTAATCAAATCAAATATAGAAAATTATCTATAAAATTAAAATATGCCCCCAAAAGATTTTAACCCCCTTTTTAAAATCTTAATATATATATAAGAACTACTAAGTTATTAACTTAGTAGTTCTTTTTAGGTATTAGGAATTTTAAGGATTAATAAAGGTTTATTTAAGGACTTTAAATTGAGAAAATATATATAATCAATTCATCATAAATTTAAAGGAGATGAAACATTTATTTAGGTTATTTGTTGCTTCAAATTCAATGTCACTTGGAAACTACTTTTTACAAGGATATTTACCAACAGACAGATTTATGTTAATGAATAACATATTCTTCACTATGATTGTGGTATGTTGGATAATTCACTTTACGGATAAAACTATAGAAAGTTTTAAGTCTAAACAGATATTGAAAGGTATATTATATGTAGTTGGAATTGTAATTCCATTTGGAAGTATGCCTATAATGTTTTTAACTATGCCACTTTTAGGACCATTAAGCTTAACAATTATACTAAATACACTAATTTGTGAAGGTGAAATAGGATTTGTATTTTTATTAGGTAGATAGAATTTCCAATGGATGATGATATTTGCCGGTATTTTCATATTACTATATAACGAAGAAAAAGGTAAATGATATAAAAACTTTTTCTATATATTTTATCCAAACTATATTTATATACTTTATATAATATGATGGATATTAGCAGAGGGAAAATAGAAAATTAAGAAATAAATAATATAAAGGCTAAATTCTAATATAAAAGAATTAAGTCTTTTTTTATTAATTAAAAATAAGTTTAAGGTTTATTTAAGGTTAATTTTAATATTAGTTAAACTTACGAAGATATAATAATCTCATAACAAAGGAAGAGAGGAAATTATATATGCTAAAGTGGGAAATCAAAAAAATACTAAAAGATAAATCTAGCATAATAACATTATTATTAATGATATTGTTATTTATTCAAATAAGTTTTATGAAACCCATGTTGGAAACACAGCATGAGTATGTAAACGAAAAGACCAACGAGTATGTGGTTGACAATCGTAGCAAAGATGTGATTGCAAATGAAAACTTAAAACAAAAAGTTAACTCAATTAAATTAATGTCAGATTTGTCATATAATAACAATAAATCTTTAATAGACATATCAAAGGAAAAGCTTAGTTTAGATAAGGGTAGTAAATATGAAAAAGTTGACTTTTACAAGGTATGGATATATAGGTTAGATTTTTCTTTGTCTATTATGATTATGCTAATAATTATAGTAATGCTAGTATCTAACTCTTACACAGATGAGGTAGTATCAAATACTTCACCTATAATTTTATCATCAAAAGAAAAAAACAAGGTACTGTATTCAAAGATAGGGCTATCCATTCTAATACCAGTATTAATGTATGGTCTATATATAGGTGGAACTTGGTTAATAACATATATGCAATATGGAGCTCCACTAAATGAGAATTTACAGGCCTACAGAATATGTGACGTCGCAGTTTTAGCTAAAGCTATTACCATAAACCAATTTGCCTTAATAAAGATTTTAACTACATCGCTTATGTTAATAGGCATATCTACAGTATCCATGTTAATTTCATTCTTAAGTGATAATTCAGTGAAATCAATAGGTTTAACAGTTGGATTCGTAGTTCTTGGAAAGGTACTAACAGTATTTAAGTTTTTACCTAAGTTTGTAATTGGGCTTTTATCAGCAAATTATATAGATGTAATTACGGGGATGTGTCAAATAAGTGGTGTTTACAATGGAAATATATATATTTTATCTAAATCAGTAGATGTTTCAAATTTAAGTATTTCTATGTATGGGTTAATAGTAGTATTTGGAATACTAGGATCTACTTATACTATAAAAAAAGTTTTGACTAAATAGGAGGAGATTATTATGAATAAATTAGAAATAAAAAATGTAACAAAAAAATATAAACACAAAAATGCCAATGAAAATATAAATTTAGTATTAGAAAGTGGAGTATATGGTCTTCTTGGACCTAATGGTGCAGGTAAATCTACTTTAATGAAGCAAATAGTTACTGTAACTACTCCTACAAGTGGAAAAATTTTATACAATAATAAAGATGTGAGAACTTTAGATGCTGAGTATAGAGAAGTAGTAGGATATTTACCTCAAGATTTTGGTGCTTATAAAAACTTCAAAGCAAAAGAGTTTTTGATGTATATGGCAGCTCTTAAAGGTATGGATAAAGCAACTAGCAAAAAAAGAGTTGATGAATTATTAAAATTAGTAGGTCTTTCAGACGTGTCAAATAAATTAGTTTCAAAGTTTTCTGGAGGGATGAAAAGAAGGGTAGGTATCGCACAAGCTCTTCTAAATAATCCTAAAGTGCTTATATTAGATGAGCCAACAGCAGGTCTTGATCCACAAGAAAGAACTAGATTTAGAAATCTTTTATCTCAAATAGGTAGAGACACTATAGTAATACTTTCAACACATATAATATCGGATATAGAATCTGTGGCAAAGGAAACTATAATGATTAAAGATGGTAAAGTGTTACTTCAAGGGACACACAAAGAAATATTAAAAGATATGGAAGGTAAAGTATATACAATAAGTACAGAAGATGAAAACTTAGTATATGAAATACAAAATAAATTTAAGGTAGTAAATATAAATCGTGGTATGGACAATATAAATCTAAGATTTATAAGTGAAAGTAAACCAGGTTATAAAGGAGCAAAATCCATAGAACCAAAGTTTGAAGATGTGTATATGTTTTACTTTGACTTAGAGGATGCTAGGGAGGTGTAAATATGTTTTCTGTAATAAAGTGGGAAATTAAAAAGAATTTTAAACCAAGTATACTGGCAGTTTGGGTATTTGGATTATTGCTAGCTTTTGTATGTATTAATACTAGCTTTACAATAAATGATTCTTATGCAGACTTGTTTAGTAAATACTATGGACTAGCTCCTATAATGGGAATCATAATGTTTAGCATGTTTTCTGGCAATTTTGTACTTGAATATAACTCCAATGTAGACGGATTAATTAAAGCGAGTAAAAATGGCAAAAAACAATTAGTTTTATCTAAGTTTATTGCAAATGGCATATGCGCAAGTATAGTTAATTTATCCATACTAATGTTGATGGCAGGAAAAATTTTAGTAGCTTTTAAATTTAATGGACTAGATTTTCAACTAAAAAGTTTATGGTATTTTGGTAATAGTGGTTCTTCCATCACTGTGTTACAAATGCTGTTGATACTTAGCTTAACTGTTATACTAGGATCATTCCTATTTGCAGCTATAGGTTTATATTTATCATCTATAAGTAAAAGAGCGACTATGCCATTTATAGTTGGTGGTCTTATTATGGGAATACCATATTTAATAGAAGCTTGGGCGCCAAAAAATTTATTAATTAACATGCCTATATTTGGTATGTACTCTCAGCAACTTATAAGATTAAAAGCTCCAATGATATCCTGGATAGTCTTTTTAGGAATTACATTTGTATTCACTGTAGTACTTTATAATTTAACTAAAAAAAGATTTTTAAATGAAATATAATTATAGAAGAGAAAAGTTTTTGCTTTTCTCTTTTTTGGTATACTAAATATAATAAAAAACTGTGGAGGGAACAATGGATACAAATATAAAAAATAGCAAAATACTTGTAGTGGATGATGAAGTTGAAATATTAAACTTACTAAAAATGGTCTTACTAAAAGAAGGTTTTGAAAAAATATATACTGCAGGAAATGGTAAAACAGCTATAAATCTTTATGAAGATATTAATCCAGATTTAGCGATACTAGATGTTATGTTACCAGATATGGAAGGTTACGATATTTGCAAAACAATAAGAAAGACATCAAATATACCCATATTATTTTTATCTGCAAAGGGAGAAGAATTGGATAGAATAATGGGTCTTGCCATAGGTGCAGATGATTATATTACTAAGCCATTTAGTCCAAAAGAGGTAGCTCTTAGAGTAAAAATTCAGCTTACAAAGAACATGATGATAAATAATAGCAAGCCTAAGGAGTATGAAAAAATAACTGAATATCCTTTTGAAATAGATGAAGAAAAAATGGAAGTAAAGAAAAATGGAGAGCAAGTAGATTTAAAACCTAAAGAATATAAAATGTTTTTATATATGATAAAACACAAGAACCAAATAATAAGTAAAGAAAGATTTTGTGATGAAGTGTGGGGAGAAGATTTTATAGGATTTGATAATACAATTATGGTCCACATAAGAAAACTTAGAGAAAAGTTAGAAGAAAATCCATCTAATCCAGAATATATTCTAAATGTAAAAGGATTAGGTTACAAACTTCAAATAAAGGATAAATAACTATGAAAATAAAATTAACTTTTAGATATGTTTTAAGTATAGTAATAGTTGCAATTTCAGTAGTTTTGATTAATATTATTGTACTTCTTACATTATTATTTAATAAAAATATTAGTACACAAAGTAATTATGATATATCAGAATTTGTTAGGAATTTTCAGCAATATATTGAGATAGATGATAATAGTCATCCACATATAAGTAATAAGGGGGAAGAATTATTAAATAGTAAAGATGCTTGGATACAAATATTAAATGAGAATAATAAGGAAGTATACAATTATGACAAGCCTGAAGAGATAAAAGATAAATATACTACTATAGAAGTAATAAATGGATACAAGTATGCTGGTGGTTTAGGAGATCAGTCACAAATATTAGCTGGATCTAAAAACATAAATAATACTACATATACATATTTAATAGGATTTCCTATGAAAAACATTCAGAAATATATCTTAATAGCAGAAACAGATACCATGGTACATTATATAAAATATGCAACTGTAGCAGTATTAGTCGTGGACCTTATAATGGCAATAATTTTTGGATATATCTTTAGTAAATCACTTACTAAGCCAGTAAAAAATATTATTGATGCAGTAGATGACTTGCATAAAAGTAATTACGAAGTTTACTACTCTGAAAAAGGGTTGTATTCCAATGTATTTAAAAAACTAAATAGTTTATCGGATAAATTAAATGAAAACGAATTTGAAAGAAAGAAAATAGATAAAATGAGAGAAGATTGGATAGCAAATATTTCTCATGATATAAAAACACCTCTTTCATCAATAAAAGGATATGCAGAGTTTTTAGAAGAAGATTATGATTTTTCCAGTGAAGATATAAAATCTTATGTTGGTATTATAAACAATAAAGCAGAATATATAAAAGAGCTGGTAGATGACTTAAATTTAAATATAAAGCTAAAAAATAGTAAATCAATATTAAAAAAAGAAGATGTAAATATAGTGAGCTTAGTTAAAAGCTTAGTTATAGATATATTAAATGACTCTAAATACAGTGAAAGATACATTGAGTTTGAAAGTAAATATGAAACAATAATCATGAATCTGGATAAATTACTTATGCAAAGGGTAATAAACAACCTATTATACAATGCGTTAGTTCATAATGATGAAGATGTTAAAATTTTGGTTAAAATTTTCAAAGAAGATAAAACTCATATAGTAATCAGCGATAATGGTAAGGGAATAAGTGAAAAAGACTTAGAACATATTTTTGAGAGATATTATAGGGGAACAAATACTGGAGAAAATCACAAGGGCTCAGGTTTAGGAATGGCCATCGCCAAAGAAGTAATAAATGCACATGATGGTGAGATTACAATTAATAGTAGCTTAGAAAAAGGAATGGATATAGAGATTATAATATAACTTATTTATTTACAAAATAAGTATTCAAAAATGTTACATTTAAATTAATAATAAATATTTGTATATATTGTGAATCTTATATAGGAAATATCTATATAAACCTTCCAAATATGGAAATTATTAATTAGACATACCTAAAGTCTGATGATACAATTTGTTTTAGATTTACATTTTAAAGTTAATTTAAAGCGGGGGAGATTATGTTGAAAAAAAGAATTTTAGGTATTTTATTAGTAATATTTATGGTTGGAGTTTTTTCTGTTGGATGTGCAAACGATAACCAACAAAAAAGCAGCGATGATAAAAAAACAATTAAAATCGGAACAAGCTCTGTATCAAAAGATTTAGCTGAATCTGGTAAGAATTCTCTTGAAAAAATGGGATATGAAGTAGAGATAATAGTTTTTGATGATTATGTATTGCCTAACGATGCTTTAGTAGAAGGAACACTAGATGCTAATCTTTATCAACATGAGCCATACATGGAAAATTATAATGAGTCTAAGGGTGCTAAAATTGTTATGTTAGAACCTAAATTATATGACTATTATACAGGTTTATATTCAGTAAATGCAGATAGTTTAGATTCGCTACCAGATGGAGGAGCTATTGGTATCGCAGAAGATGCTTCAAATATGAGCTTACAGTTAGAACAGTTACAAGAAGCAGGTGTCATTAAATTAAATAAAAAACCTTCTGATGGAGAATTCTTTACAGTGGCAGATATAAAAGAAAATCCTCATAATTATGAGTTTGCTCAAGGAGATCACATGAAATACAAAAACATGGATGATTATGCTATTGTTATAGGTACATCTAATACAATGGCTGAAGCAGGGGTAGATCCAACAAAAAATATTTTAAAGAAATTTGTTGATAGCAAATATACAGAAGGTATTTGTGTAACTGAAGAAAATGCAAATACACAATGGGCAAAGGATATAATAGCTGCTTATACATCAAATGAAGCAGTAGAAAAAGTACCTGCATCATCTGGATTTGACTATGCAGTAAAAAAATAAGATTACTGATAAATAAAAATGCAACAAATGTAATTTGTTGCATTTTTTTATGAAAGGAATAGAGATAGATAAATGATAGAAATTAGAAATTTACAAAAATCATTTGGATCGTTAAATGTTTTTGAAAATATCAACTTAACAATTGAAGATGGAGAGATATATGGCTTAGTTGGCAAAAGTGGTGCTGGAAAATCAACTTTATTAAGATGTATAAATGGGCTAGAATTCTATTCTTCTGGAAGTATTTTAGTAGATGGATTAGAAGTCAATTCTTTAGATAAAAATGATTTACAAAAGTTTAGAAAAGATATTGCTATGATATTTCAACATTTTCCTATGATGGGTAGAAAAACTGTTTATGATAATATAGCATTTCCAATGAAATGTTGGAAATATGACAAAAAGGAGATTGATGAAAGAGTAAAGGAGCTAGCTGAGATTGTAGGTATTTCTCATAAATTAAATAAGAAACCTAGAGTATTGTCTGGTGGTGAAAAACAAAGAGTTGCCATAGCAAGAGCATTAACAATGAAGCCTAAAATATTATTGTGTGATGAAGCCACTTCTGCACTAGATCCTACAACTACACAATCAATATTAGAATTACTAAAAGAAATCAATGAAAAATTAAATATTACTATTATTGTGGTGACTCATCAAATGGAAGTAATCAGACATATATGTGAAAAAGTATCATTAATGGAAAATGGGCGTATTGTAACGCATGGAGAAGTAGATAAGATTTTTCTAAATCAAAGTGAAGAAGTTAAAAGCTTTTTAGGGCATGATGAAACTTTTGATACATCTGAAGGCACTAATTTAAAAATTATGTTACTAGAAAATGATGATTCAAAAAGAATTCTTAGTAAAATGGCTCGAAAGCTAGATGTTGATTTTTCCATATTGGGAGGTAAAATGGAAAAATATAGAGATAAACATTTATGCGATTTAATTATTAATTTTAATGATAATGACATTGAAAAAGTTAAAAAGTACTTAGATGAAGAAGAAATAATATGGCATTTATATAAATAGGGAGGTGATAATATGCTTAATTTTTTGCCAGAAGGCCAACGTAGTTTTTGGGAAATGATAATGATTCCTGCTCTTAGGTCAACTATGCAAATACTTATAATTGCAACAATTTTAGCAACAATACTAGGTCTTTTGATTGCAGTTATTCTTATTGTAACTTGCAAAGATGGAATTCGTCCTAACAAAGTCATATATGGAATTGTTGATTTTGTAGTAAATGTTATTCGTTCATTTCCATTTATTATTTTAATGGTTTTTTTATTGCCATTTACAAAGAGTATCGTAGGAACATCCTTTGGTGTGAAGGCTGCACTTGTTCCGATTACAGTTTCTGCAACAGCTTTTATAGCTAAACTTATTGAAGGTGCTATGAAAGAGGTTGATCCACAGTTAGTAGAAGCCATGAGATCCTTTGGTATATCTGATTTTCATCTGATATTTGGTGTAATGCTTTCGGAAGCTCTTCCAGCTATTATTTCAGGAGTAATCATTGCAACAATTGCAATACTTGGTTCTACAGCTATGGCAGGAACTATGGGAGCAGGAGGAATAGGATCAGTTGCTGTAACATATGGATACCAAAGTTTTAATAAGAAAGTAATGTTTACAACAACAATAATACTTATATTTATGGTTCAAAGTATTCAGTTAATAGGTAATTGTGTGTATAAAAAAATGAAAAAGGATGTGTAATAAAATGCATATAATTGATTATTTGTATCAGTATGAACGACGAATAGTTAGTCCAATATGTGAAAGGAAAAAGCATTTTGATTTTTTATGCTTAGGATACTTAGAAATTGCTGAATCACTAGGTTTTTCAACTTATCAAGCTACTCCTAAATTAAGAATGGTTGAAGAAAATACAATTGTAACGGATGAGGATTTAGAATCTTGGATTAGTAGCTATTCCTTTGATTATTTTTATTTTTATAAAGAAGTCGAAAAACTAATTGAAATGAAGGCTAATAATCTATCACTAACTGGAGGAGGATGCTTTGGTCCATTAACGGTAGCATCTTCAATTTTAGGAACGGAAAGACTGTTAAAGTATATTGTTAAGAAACCAGATTTTGTTAAAAAGTTTGTAGATATTATTACAAAACATATAATAGAATTGGCAAATTTAGAAAGAGAGCAAATTGATTTCTTCTGGGTGGCAGAGCCTATTGCATCTCTGTTGTCACCAAAGCGTTTTTGGGAGTTTTCAGGTGTTTATTTAAAGAAGATTTTTAATAGCGCTTTAGTTCCAGGTATTTTACATGTATGTGGAAAAACTTTATATCATACAAAATATTTGGCTATGACAGGCGCTGAAGTTTTAAGCATAGATTATTTAACAGATATGTTATCTTGTTTGCGAATGGTTGAGGAAAAAACTGTGATAATGGGTAATATAAGTCCAATCAATTCAAAAGAGGGAACTTATGAAGAAGTTAAATCTGAAATATTAGGATTAAATGAAGAATGTAAAAATTATAAGAATGTTATAATTAGTACAGGCTGCTCTGTTATTGAAGGAACTCCAGAAGAAAATTTCCAAGGTATTTTTGAGATAACTCATGATTATCCGTGTAGAAGCAATGAAGAGTTTTATATTATTAGACAAATGATTGATTTTCTAGACAAGGATATGAATGGAGAACTATTGAAGTTTATTGAGGAAAATTCTATATCAGGTGATTTAATTTCCACAGCAAAATATGAAAGTAAATGCAGAAAAGAACTACTAAATTTATAATTTAGTAGTTCTTTTTTTATCAGATTGTTTATGGTTCAAGTTATAATTTCACATTAAGAATAAATAATTAAATCATAAATAGAGCAAAATACATATAAATCAAAATTTGATGATTTATATGTATTTTAAAATCTGAATTTAGAGGTGAATTATGGCAAAATTAAAAAATAATACTTATACTACAATAATAGTCATTGTAGGATTTTTTATATATTTTATCATGCTCACTAATAGTATATATTCTCATACAGTTGATAATAAAACTGTAGATATAATATTTGAATTTTCGGGATTAGTAAGCAAAAAAGCTATACAAAACTTTGATTTTGGAAATAAAAATGAAGTATTTGTAACCCAAAGGAAAAAGCAGCATACATATCTTTCTAGATGCATTATATCTGGAGATAAAGCATATATGAAGGATTATATAATTTTAGAAAATTACGGGCATGGCGAATCTATTGAAGTAATAAAAGAAAATAATAAAACTTACATATGGATAGGTGATACTGTAAATAGAAGACCAAGTTCAAATGGAAAAGTTTATTACTGGTCCAAGGATATATCAAGGATTGAATACATAGTAGATTCTAGTTGCTCGACAGGAGCAAGAGCAGGCGAAATTAAAACTATAACAAATATTGAGAATATGTTAACTAGACCAAAAGGAAAAGCATTTAGAAGTGCAGTGGCAATAGCGAATGAAAGTAATAGCATTTGTTTTAGAACGCAGGTAGATGATTCAAATGAAAGTACTTATTATGGTGTATATAAGCTTGATGAAGTTAATCATAAATTAAATTCAACATTAGACACTAAAATAGATATAAATAATTTTAAATCATCACAAGTAACTTACTTTACCAATTTAAAATGTCCCAATGGATCTTTTCAAGGATTTGATATTACAGGAGCGGGGTCAGGCAACAAATATATATATATTTATGGTGGTGCAGAGGGCAAAACACCTACCATTTATAAATACTCATATACTAATGGTGGAAAATATACACATAAAAAAACTATAGAAATAAAAGGCAGTTATGTTGGAAAGCTTGAAGCAGAGGGAATAAAGGTTAAAAATAATCCTAATACAAATGAAAAAAATATATTTATAAGTTTTAAACCACCAAAAGATAATAATGGAAAGCTTAAGCCTTTTGGATTATATTTATTTAAAGAAATGTGAATTTATAAATAAAACTTGATAGTATGTTTAACTTATATAAATTTTCAAAGAATAAAAAGTTTTAAACATTACAATAGTACTTACTGTATTATTAACCATCTTATAATTGGGAATTAATTTATATAATGAAAAAATAGATTTTATAGGAACCTATGATGTAGAAGGAGAAGAAGGGAGTCATACATTACCTGAGGATGGTAAATTAGGTCTTAGTGGCAATAATAATGTGATTATTGAAGGCCATTTCAATAAAGATATTCCGATTAATAAACAATTGATTATGAAAATTGACAATATGAGGGTATAAATTTTATTTATGCACACAAATACATAATTTTATCATTAATATTGTGGATAAGTAAAAAATAGAAAGAAATGCTTTGTGGATAACGTTATCCTAGGTGGATATGCAAAATAAAAAAGTACTAAGTTTATAAACTTAGTACTTATTTTTTATTCAGCTGATTTTCGACCCATAATAACATATAATCGCCAAGAGATTTATTTGTGTAATAATATTGTAAAGCTTTACTTTCAGCAGAAGAATCAGTAGCTTCTATAACTGATAATAAGTATGAAAGTGACATGCTATAAAAATTTAGTGAATTTAAAAGTGCAAGCGATATAGGATTTTTTTCTATATCTCCACTTTCTGTTTTATGATATTCTGATAAATCTAACCTTAATTCTTTAATCTGAGATTTTATAAAAGATGCATCTTTTATAAGGGGAGTTTTGTCTTCATTATTAGTTATTTTGTCTAATGTATTTGAAGCAAGTATATCTAATTGGTTAGATATACTTTGTAGTTGAGCTAAATATTTTTTCTCTTTATCAGATGGCTGTAGGCTATTAGATTCAAGTATAAGATTTTGACCATAAATTTTACTAAAGTTGAATCCTATACTTGTAAAAGTTATAGAAAAAATAAGCATGCATATAATTGCTTTTCTCATCATTAATCCTCCATAATAAAAAGTCTATTATTAATATTATTCATAATAATAGACTTTTTAATCATGTATAAATTTACCTCTTAGCTTAGATTTATCTAATTATACGTAAATTCCTTTTCGTCACATAAATTGATTATATGAGGAGGAATATCTTTTATAAATTCACTACTTGTTAAAATTACTAATCCAGAGATTGATTTTTCTCTACATTTATATATTAAATTAATTAGTTTATCCTAATTTAAATCCATACCCATTCCAGTTAAGAAAAGTAGTTCTCCACCATTTATCCATTTATAAAAATCCATAGATTGGCAGATATATGGCCAAGTTACTGTTTTGTATAAGCCATTTTTACCTGCTAACAATTTTATGTTTTTAATATTTCTAAATTTAATAAATCCATGACAACTAATCATAAGGATTATAATTCCTTTCTTGTTAAATATATTATAACAAAAACTGTTTATTAAATAGAGATTATGTATACTCATGCTATCATAATAATAAGTTTTTAGTCATTGTACTCAAGATGCAATTTACTTGTTTTTTATGTACTTAGAGTATTAAATTTAAATTAGCATTTTCTTTTATTTTTTTGGAGATAATAAAAGTAACATTTCTAAGGAGGTAAAAAAATGCAAAGTGGAGATTTAAGTTGTAATGTAACAAACTGTGCACATAATTTTGGATATGAATGCAAAGCAGGTGCAATAAATATAGGTGGTGGTGGTGCTGTGGAGAACATAGAGACTACTTGTACAACTTTTGTAGACAAAGCCAAAAGTAGCTTTGTGAATAGCATAGACGCTTTAAACACGGATGTATGTAATATAAAATGTGAAGCTTCTAATTGTGTACATAATGAAAATAAAGGCTGTCATGCAGATAATGTCCAAATAGATGTTCAAAATGCATGTTGTAATACATTTGAATGTGAGTAATATTTAAAAAAGTATTATCAATAATAAAATTGATAATACTTTTATTTTGCTACTATAAGTTTATAATATATTTAATGTTGATTTATTAAAAAATAATAGACAAGTAACTATTTTAAAATAGTAAAAGTTTTATTATTCAACTCAATTAAGCCATCATTTTTCATATTAGATAATACTCTCATCAAGGCAGATCTATTTACACCCAAATAATCAGCAAATTTTGATTTACTAAATGGTATTTGAACTTTGTTAGAATTACACTTTTCTGATTCATTAATTAAAAATGTCATTATTTTCTCACGGATATTTTTCTTGGATAAAACTTCAAGTTTATTTATAAATAATAGATTATTTTCTGCAATTTGGTTAAGTAAATTTTCTCTAAACAATAACCTACAATCGCAAGTATTTTTACAATTATTAGTGCTATATTTTTTATGGAAAGGAAGGCATAGAATTTTACACTTTGTAGAACATTTATAAGTATATGGACTTATGGAAGGTGTGTCTAGAATCATTTGCTCACCAAAGAAATTTCCTGAATAAAAATCTAACATATATGTATTATTTCCAAATATATCTATTTTTTCTATGGAAATACTTCCTGATATTATTATGCATAGAAAATTTATATCATCTCCTTGAAAATAAATAATTTCATTTTTTTCATATGATTTATAATATGCACCACAACAGTTTAAAAGATGTTCTAAATGATCTAGAGGGAATTTTGAAAATATACTAAACTTAGTAAGCAAATTTATATCCCTAGATAAATCAATCATCATATTCACCACCTATTCGTTTAAATGCCTTACTAATTTAAATCTTATATTAATTTTCATTAAAAAACATCAATTTTTTTGAAAAAATCATAAAAGTGTTACATTTGCAACACATAAACTTAAATAGCTTAATTACTATTAATATTGAATAATGTTATTTAAACAGATAATCTAAAAATTTAATAATGAAATAATATCTAGCCTGAAGGCTAAAAAAATTGTTATGAAGACGCTAATTTAATGGCGTCTTTTTTATATTTAAGGGATTACAAATTATATGGAGGGGTTAGATGGAAATAAATAATATTTGTAATAAATGGAAAAATAGCAATTTTAATAAAAAAGCAAGTATGGATTTATGGGACTCTATGGCGGAAAGTTTTAATAAGTTTACAGTGCCTACAGCAGAAGATAGCCAATTTTTAAAGATTGTATGGGAGAATAATATGATAGATTCTAACTTTCAAGTTTTAGATGTGGGTTGTGGCAGTGGAAGGTATTCAATTGCTTTATCTAATTTGTGTGAAAATATTACAGGAATTGATTTATCACCAAAGATGATTGAAAATGCAAACAATAACAAAGAAGCATATAAAGCAAGTAATGCGGAGTTTTACTGTGAAGACTGGAGTGATTTTGATTTAGTTTTTGCTCATATGACACCAGCTGTTAACAATGCAGAAACCTTTGAAAAACTGTCAAAGGCTAGCAGAAAATATTGTGTACTGTGTAAGCCTACAAGAAGAACTGACCCAGTATCTGACAAAGTAAAAGAACTTGTAGGTATAAGTAAAAACAAAGAAAGTTGTGACATGGACATTGCCTATGCATTTGAAATGTTATGGCTACAAGGATATGAACCAAAGGTAGAATATGAAAAACAAGTGTGGCATATGGAAAAAACACTTGAAGAAGCTTTTGGATTATATATAAACAGAGTTAAATCATATAAGGAAATTACATTAGAGGAAGAAGCAATTATAAAAAAATATTTAGAGTCAATATGTAAAGATAAAATAGTTAGTGAAGAAGTAAATACAACTATAGCAACTATATATTGGCAAGTATAGGAGGATATGAGATGAGAAAAGAATTATGGGAAAAAGCAGTAGGTTTTCATGGACATGAGTGCCCAGGTCTTGCAATAGGAGTAAGGGCTTGTGAGGCAGCAATAGAAAAATTGGGGATTGGAACTTCAAAAGATGAAGAAATAGTTTGTATTACCGAAAATGATGCTTGTGGAGTAGATGCAATTCAATCCTTATTAGGGTGTTCCATAGGAAAAGGAAACTTGATTTATAGAGGAACAGGAAAACAAGCATTTTCATTTTTTAATAGAAGAAATGGTGAAAAATTACGTCTTTATTTTAAAGGTGTAAGTCATATAGATGATAGAGATGCTAAGCAAAAATTTATTTTAGAAGGACCTATAGATGAAGTATTTGATTTTTCTGTACCTAAATTTGATTTACCAGAGCAAGCACGTATTTTTACTAGTGTAGAATGTGAATGTTGTAGGGAAAAGGCACCAGAGCATAAAATGCATTTACAAGGTGGTAAAACTGTATGCGAAGATTGCTTTAATCCATATAACAGAGGATGGTAAAAGTTAAAATATACAAATAGAGGATATAAAAAGAGGGGGAAAAAATGAAGATTATTAAACGTATTTTACCGATGCTACTTATATTAATGTTGTCTATTACAGGATGCAGTCAAACTTCCGATGAAAAAGAAAAAGATGAATCTAAAACGAAAAAAGTAACTGATGTTTTAGGAAGAGAAGTAGAAATACCTAGTGAATCAGATTCTATTGTAGCCTTAGGTGCTGGAGCATTAAGAATGGTATGTTATATGCAAGGAACTGATAAGGTAGTAGGGGTGGAAAATCTGGAAAGTGAAATAGCTATTTCTAGACCTTATAGTTATGTTTATCCAGACCTTGCTAAACTACCTGTAGTAGGTGAAGGGGGAAGTAATGGTAGCACTGCCTATCAAGAAGAAATAATAAAAGCAGAACCAGATGTTATCATAACGGCCTATGATAAAGATATGGCAGAAGATCTTACTGAAAAAACTGGAATACCTGTAGTTACAGTTTCTTATAATGGTATATTTGATAAAAATATGGATAAATCATTTGAATTAATAGGTGAAGTTATTGGGAAACAAGATAGAGCTAAAGAATTAATTACATATATGGATGAATTAGAAAAAGATTTAGATGATAGAACTAAGGATATAGATGATAAAGATAAACCAACAGTATATACTGGAGCAGTGAGTTTCAGAGGAGAGCATGGATTTGAAGGAACTTACGGAAAATATCCTCCTTTTGAGGCAATAAATGCAAAAAATGTAGTTGATCAAACTAAGAAAGAGGGAGCTTTATTGGTGGATTTAGAAAAAGTATCTACATGGGATCCAGATATAATATTCTTAAATCCTCAAAATATGAAATTAGTAAATAAAGATTATAAGAAAAATCCTGATTTTTATAATTCTTTAAGTGCTGTAAAAAATAAGAAAGTTTATTCGCAACCATCTTATAACTGGTATACAACTAATGTGGAAATTGCCATATCAGATGCTTACTATGCAGGTTCTATAATATACCCAGAGCAATTTAAAGATGTAAATGTTGAAGAAAAAGCTGATGAAATCTACCAAAAGTTCTTAGGTAAAAAGTTATATAGTGATTTTGAAAAAGAAGGATTAGGATTTGGGTCTATTACTATTGGAGAGTGATTAGATGTTAGCAATTAAACAACATCGAGTATTAAGTAATTATAATCAGTATGTTTACAAAAAAAGGTTAATATTATTTATTATATTTTTACTTACAGTTGGAATGGGGCTATATGCAATCAGTGTTGGATCATCTAATTTGTCTGTAATAGAAGTAATTAAAACTCTTATAGGACAAGGCAGCAAACAGAGTAATATGCTTTTATATAATATAAGATTACCACGAGTTGCTATGGCAATAGTATCTGGAGTAGGATTGGCTATTACAGGATGTGTCATGCAAAGTATTTTGAAAAATCCTTTAGCATCAGCATCAACATTAGGAGTATCTCAAGGGGCAGCCTTTGGAGCTGCCATGGCTATTGTATATTTTGGAGCAGGTTCCATACAAAGTAATACAGCAGATGCTGTAGCAATAAGTAATCCTTATATGACAAGTATATGTGCTTTTACTGGATCTATGGGAGCCACAGTGGTTATTTTATTACTTTCTAAGTTTAAAAAAGTAACTCCTGAAACAATGGTCCTTGCTGGAGTTGCCATAAGTTCATTATTTTCTGGAGCTACAGCTTTAATTCAGTATTTCGCCAATGATGTTCAAGTTGCAGCCATAGTTTTTTGGACATTCGGAGATTTAGGTAGGGCTTCTTGGAGAGAAATATTAATTGTAACAGTAGTATCTGGACTGGCACTTATATATTTTATATATAATCGATGGAACTATAATGCATTAGAAAGTGGAGAACAAACAGCAAAAGGGTTAGGGGTAAATGTATCAACTATGAGAATTGTAGGTATGGTAATAAGCTCTTTGACAGCATCAGTTATTGTATCTTTTGTTGGAATAATTAATTTTATAGGTTTAATAGCTCCTCATATAATGAGAAAATTTGTAGGAAATGACTATAGATATTTAATACCTGCATCAGCAATATTGGGAACCTTCTTGTTGTTATTTAGTGATACTATAGCTAGGATGGTTATATCTCCAATTATTTTACCAATAGGAACTATAACATCTTTCATGGGAGCTCCACTATTTTTATATATTCTATTTAAAGGAGTTGAGAAATAATGATAAAAATAGATTCCTTAAAATTTTCATATAAACATAATGCTAAAATTTTAGATGGTATAAAATTTGATGTGGAAAATGGAGAGTGCATAGCTATACTTGGCAACAATGGTGCAGGAAAAAGTACCATGCTAAAATGTTTAAATAGAATTATCTCCCCACAACATGGAAGTGTTTATGTGGAAGGAGAAGATGTACTTCAGCTCAAACAAGGAGATATTGCGAAAAAGATAGCTTATGTAGCTCAGAAAAACGAGGCCACTAAATTCACTGTATTTGATGCTATATTATTGGGAAGAAAACCATATATAAAAGTTAGTGAAACGAGAGAAGATATAGAAATAGTTGAAGATATAATAAAAAGAATGGGATTAGAAGATTTTTCATTAAGGTATTTAGACGAACTTAGTGGAGGAGAGTTACAAAAGGTAATGTTGGCTAGAGCTTTGGCACAACAACCGAAGGTTTTATTACTAGATGAGCCAACAAGTAACTTAGATTTAAAAAATCAGCTTGAGGTATTAAAAACTGTTAATGAGATTTCCCATGAAAACAATATTTCTGTAATTATTGTAATACACGATTTAAATTTAGCATTAAGATATTGTGATAAATTCATCTTTCTGAAAGATAGAAAAATATATAATTATGGCGGAATAGAGATAATGTCCCCTGAAAATATTGAAGAGGTATATAAGGTACCTGTAGAAGTAAAAACTTATAATAATAAAAGTATAGTTATACCTTTAATATAAAAGTAAAAGCTGTAACTTGATAATTTTATTAAATTACAGTTTTTATAAGTTACGTAATCTTGGCAATGTTAGTTTATTTTATAGGGAAGATAGTAAATAGAAAGTAGTCAATTAACAAGCTGGGGGTATTATACCTTTAGCTTATTTTTCTTAAAAAATATATATTTGTTAATACTACAATATAAAAATTATCTATGAATATTGTATTTAAAGCAATTTATATATGAGATAAAGATTTATATTACTATGTAGGCTCATTAGAGGGAGTACTTTTAGATAAATAACATTGGTGATATTAAAAATAAATATGGTTATGATAATTTTGGAGATGAAGCAGAAATAATAACAAATAATTTAAATTAATAGATATTGATCATATTTTTACAAATAGATGGGATTTGTATTATATTATTAGAGGATTAAAAGAAAAATAGTATCTTATGATTTACATAACAATAATAGTGATAAAGATAGACATTATTCAATAAGTTATGTAAGGTTAAGTATAGAAAATTTTATTGAAATATATATAAAATACACTGATAAAGCAGATTTAGTCTTAGAGTATAGAGAAAAGGTTAATATTTTAATTGAAGATATAGATTATATAAAATCTAAAATTTAATAATAAATGAGAAGGCATTGTTAAACAGCAATGTCTTTTTAGTATGAAATGAACTTGGTAGAAGATATTTAATAACTTTACAGTTTATGTGAAATTAGTGCTAAAATGTATAAATAATATAATTATAATCAAAAATAGATAGCACATTTATTAATGGAGGAAATTATGAATATTTTGGATATAGGAATAGATATTGTGGAAATTGGAAGAATAAAACAATATATGAACAAAAATGAAAACTTCTTAAAAAAATTATTTACAGAAAATGAAATAGAACTATTTAAATCAAAAGGATATGCTTCGCAGACGGTAGCTGGAAATTTTGCGGCTAAAGAAGCTATAAGTAAATCTTTAGGGCTAGGCATAAGGGGTTATAACTTAAAAGATATAGAAATTTTAAGAGATGAATTAGGAAAGCCTATAGTAATAACACATAATAACTTAGAAGAAATATGTAGAAATTACAATGTCCTAGAAATAAAAGTATCAATATCTCATGGTCAAGACTATGCTATCGCCAACGCTATGACTATAATAAGAGAAAAATAACAATTAATTACAAGAGAAAAAATTATGCAAAAGAGGTTGACTTATTCCTTTGGATGTAATATAGTTTGAATATCAAAATGAAAGCTGGATTATTAATTTATTAATAACTTTAGGTTATTTTGAATATTATATTTTGACAATCAAGATATTTTAAAGTCAAAGATAAAAGAAGGAGAAATCTATGAAAGAGGTAATTATAGAAGGTTTAGGAAAATATACACCTTCCCATTTAGTTACTAATGATCAGTTAAGTGAAATCATTGATACTAGTGACGAATGGATTTATTCACGAACTGGCATAAAAAGTAGATATATTTCTAAAGGTGAAGATACATCTTATATGGCAGCAAAAGCTGGTGAAAAAGCTTTGGAAAATGCAAATATAAGTCCATTGGATGTGGATTTATTAATAGTTGCAACTTGTACACCAGATATGTTTACTCCATCTACTGCATGCATAGTTCAAAGTATTATAGGTGCAGATAATGCCCTTGCCTTTGATATAAGTGCTGCTTGTTCTGGATTTATATATGGATTAGATGTGGCTAAAGCTATGATGACATCAAATAATTATAAACATGCCCTAGTTATAGGTGCTGAAAATCTTTCAAAGTCACTTGACTGGGAAGACAGATCCACATGTGTATTATTTGGTGATGGTGCAGGAGCAGCTGTTTTGTCAAAAAGTGATAACTTAGGACTTATGAGCTCTTTTTGCAAATCAGTAGGAGAAAAATATAAATGCTTAACAATTGGAGGTAATGATGTAGATAGTCCATTTGTAGAAAGCAAAACCATTAGAGATTCTAAATTAAGAATGGATGGTGGTGAAATATTTAAGTTTGCTACCTCTGTTATAGTAAATTCAATTAATAAAATACTAGAAGAAAATAATTTAGATATTAATGATATTGATTATATAATTCCACATCAAGCAAATGTAAGAATTATTCAATATGCTGCTAAAAAGTTAAAAGTGGATATGGATAAGTTTTATATGAATATGGAGGAGTATGGAAATACTTCAGGAGCATCTATACCAATTGCAATTAGTGATATGAGTGAAAAAGGATTATTAAAAAAAGATAGTAAAATTATTTTAGTCGGATTTGGTGCAGGTCTTACTTACGGAGCAACTTTAATAAATTGGGCTATTTAATTTGAAATAAATAAAAATTTAGGAAATTTAAAATTAACAAGATTAACTAAGATTAAAGAACTAACTAAGATAACTAAAGTAAGAAAGTAAATTAAGATTACAAAAATAATAAAAATTATTAGAATTTATGGAGGATAAAAAAATGATATTTGAAAAATTACAAGGGATAATGGAAGAAAACTTATCAATAGAGAGAGATGAAATAAAATTAGATAGCACTTTTGCATCTTTAGGAATAGACTCACTAGATACATTCCAATTAATAATAGAGATAGAAGAAGAATTTGGAATAGAAGTAGAAGCACCAGAAAGTATGAAAACTATAAAGGACGTAGTTAACTATATAGAAGAAAAGACAAAATAATAAGATATGGTTACAGGAGGAAATATGAAAACTTCAAGGATAGCAGAATTACTTAATATAGAATATCCAATAATTCAAGGCGGTATGGCTTGGATATCAGATGCTACTTTAGCAGCAGCAGTTAGTGAAGCAGGAGGCTTGGGAATTATAAGTGGAGTAGGCGATACAGAAGATGTTAGAACTGAAATCAGAAAAACTAAATCACTTACTAAAAAGCCTTTTGGCATAAATATAATGCTTATGAGAGATAATATTGATGAAATTGCAAAGTTAGTATGTGATGAACAAGTTGCTGTAGTAACTACTGGAGCAGGAAGTCCTGGTAAATACATTGAAGATTGGAAAAAACACAATGTGAAAGTAATACCTGTTGTCCCTTCTGTAGCAATTGCAAAAAGAATGGAGAAATTCGGTGCAGATGCAGTTATAGTAGAAGGGATGGAAGCAGGAGGTCATATTGGCCAATTGACAACTATGAGTTTAGTACCACAAGTTGTGGATGCAGTGGATATCCCTGTAATAGCAGCAGGAGGTATAGGTGATGGAAGAGGTATAGCAGCATCGTTTATGCTTGGAGCTTGTGGAGTTCAAATGGGGACTAGATTTTTAGTATCGAAAGAATGCAAGGTACATGAAAATTATAAAGATAGAGTTTTAAACGCAAAAGATATAGATACTGAAGTTACAGGAACAAGTACATCTCATCCAGTTAGAGTTTTAAGAAATAAACTTACTAGAGAATATATAAGACTTGAAAAAACTAATGCAGACCCAGAAGAAATAGAGGCTTTAGGAAAAGGAGCTTTAAGAAAAGCTGTAGTAGATGGTGATGTTAATAATGGTAGTGTTATGGCAGGTCAGATAGCAGGACTTGTTAGTAAAAAACAAAGTTGTAAAGAAATCATAAATGAATTAATGAGTGAATTAGATTCAGTATTTGGGAGGGTTTCCAATGAGCAATAAAATAGCATTTCTTTTTCCAGGTCAAGGGTCACAATATATAAATATGGGGAAAGACTTATATGAAAATATAGAAAGTTGCAAAGACATATTTGATAAAGGTGAAGAAATTCTAAATATGCCTATGAAGGATTTAATTTTCAATGGATCTAATGAAGAACTAACTAGAACTAAAAATAGCCAGCCTGCAATAATGTTAACATCTTTAGCATGTGAAAAAGCTTTAGAGGAGGCAGGAGTTGAAGCTGACTATGCTTTAGGATTATCTTTAGGAGAATATGGAGCTTTAGTATATGGTGGAATGCTTTCTTTTGAAGATGGAATGAAGCTTATAAAGACAAGAGCTCAGATCATGGACTCTGAGGTAAGCCCAGAGGAAGGTACTATGGCAGCTGTATTAAAGCTTGATAATGACAAAGTTGAAGAGCTTATAAAAAGAGCTAGTGAGTTCGGACTTGTGGAAGGTGCAAATTATAACTGTCCTGGTCAAGTTGTAATATCAGGGGAACACAAGGCAATAAAAGCAAGTATGAAAATAGGAAAAGAACTAAAAGGAATGGTAGTTCCTTTAAAAGTAAGTGGACCTTTCCATAGTTCTATATATGAAAAGGCTAGTTACAAATTTTATGAAGAGTTAAAAAAAGCAAATATAAATAAATTTGAAAAAACAGTTTACTCTAATGTAAAAGGAAGTCCTTATGAAGAAAGTGATGATGTGAAGGAATTATTAAGACAACAAATAATGTCATCAGTACTTTTTGAAAAGAGTATAAGAGATCTAATTAATAAAGGAGTAAATACTTTTGTAGAATTAGGTCCAGGTAAAACTTTAAGTGGATTTGTAAAGAAAATAAATAAAGATGTAAAAATCTATAATGTAGAAGATTTAAAATCTTTAAAAGAAACAGTTGAAAGTTTAAAGCTTGAAAAAATTGATGCTTAAGCTTTGAATAACGGGAGGAAAGTTAATGTTACAAGGAAAATGTGCAGTAATTACAGGTGCTTCTAGAGGTATAGGTAGAGAAATTGCTCTAAAATATGCCAAAGAAGGCGCTAATATAGTGCTTAATTATAGAAATAGTGAAACAGAAGCTCTTCAGTTAAAAGAAGAATTAGATAAATTAGGATCTGATACTTTGATTTTCAAAGCAAACGTAAGTAATTTTGAAGAAGCTGAGAAATTAATAAAAGAAGCTAAAGAAGCTTTTGGTAGAGTAGATATATTAGTTAATAATGCTGGTATAACAAAAGATAATTTAATAATTAGAATGAAAGAAGAAGATTTTGATAGTGTTATAGATGTTAATTTAAAAGGAGCATTTAACTGTTTAAAAGCAGTAACTCCAATAATGATAAGACAAAAATCTGGAAAAATAATAAACATGTCTTCAGTTGTTGGTGTTATAGGTAATGCAGGACAAGTTAATTACTGCGCATCAAAAGCAGGTCTTATTGGAATGACAAAATCTTTAGCACGTGAAATTGGAGGCAAAAATATAAATGTAAATGCTATTGCTCCAGGATTTATAGATACTGATATGACAAAAGTACTAAGTGAAGACCAAAAGAAAAATATAATGTCTCAAGTGCCTCTTAAAAGATTAGGTCAGGCAGAGGATATTGCTAATTTAGCATTATTTTTAGGTAGTGATCAATCTAATTATATAACAGGTCAAGTCATCCATGTGGATGGCGGCATGGCAATGTAGGAGGTTTTTATGAATAGAAGAGTAGTTATAACAGGAGTTGGTGCTATTACACCAATTGGAAATAGCGCTGAAGAATTTTGGACTAATGCTAAAAATGGAAAATTAGGAATCGACTTTATTAAGTCAATGGACGTTGAAAATCTAGACGTAAAAATAGCTGGAGAAGTCAAAGGCTTAAAGATAGAAGATTATTTAGATAAAAAAGAATGTAGAAGACTTGATAAGTTTACACAATATGCACTTATAGCTAGTGAAGAAGCTATAAAACAGTCAGGTATAAATGTGGATGAAATAGATAAAAATAGAGTTGGTGTAATGGTAGGTTCAGGTATAGGAGGTTTCCATACTCATGAAAATGAATTTAGAAATTTATACCAAAAAGGACCTAAAAGAATATCTCCAATGTATATTCCTATGACTATAATTAATGCAGGAGCTGCTAATATTGCCATTAAATATGGTGCGAGAGGAACTTGTACATCAGCTGTAACGGCTTGTGCTACAGGAACTAATAATATAGGTGATGCATTTAGACATATAAAACATGGATATGCGGATGTAATGATAAGTGGAGGATGTGAAGCATCTATTACAACCATAGCTATAGCTGGGTTTAGTAATATGAAAGCTTTAAATTCTAAAAATACACCTGAAAGAGCATCTATACCATTTGACAAAGATAGAAGTGGATTTGTTATGGGTGAAGGTGCAGGTATATTAGTTATGGAAAGTTTGGACCATGCATTAGAAAGAGGAGCAAATATACTATGCGAAATAGTAGGATATGGATCAACTTGTGATGCATATCATATAACTTCTCCAGATCCAGAGGGGATAAGTGCATCAAAAGCAATGAAAGATGCTATTGACGAAGCTGGTATCAACCCAAGTGAGGTTTCTTATATAAATGCTCATGGTACATCAACACCATATAATGATTTATTTGAAACTAGAGCAATTAAAAAAGTATTTGAAGAAGATGCAAAAAACATTCCTATTTCTTCAACTAAATCTATGACAGGTCACTTGTTAGGAGCAGCTGGAGCAATAGAATCCATAGCGTGCATAAAGTCTTTACAAGAAGGATTTATACATCCAACTATAGGTTATAGTGAAAGTGAAGAGGAATTGGATTTAGACTATGTTCCTAATGTAGGAAGAGAAAAGGAGCTTAAATATGCTCTAAGTAACTCCCTAGGATTTGGCGGTCACAATGCCACACTTTTATTCAAAAAGTGGGACTAAATAGGAGGTAAATATGAGATTTGATGAAGTAAAAGAACTTATTGAACTTATTAACAACTCCAATTTATCTTATTTTGAAATGAGAGATGAAAAAGAGTTTATAAAAATGGATAAATCAATTACAAGAAATTATGTATCTAACAGCAATGATTTATGTGACAATAATTCAAATAAATTAGCCATTACTGATTTAAGTAATGATGATGATATAAAAACAGAAGTTAAAGAAAATATTGAAGAAAATCATGTTTCACAAAATAATGATGATGCTGATATGGAAGTAATAGTTTCACCAATAGTGGGAACATTTTATGAAGCTATGTCACCAGATGATGACCCTTTTGCGAGTATAGGTCAAAAAATAAGCAAAGGTGAAGTAGTTTGTATTGTGGAAGCCATGAAACTTATGAATGAAATAAGTGCGGAATTTGATTGTGAAATAGTTAGTGTATTAAGTGAAAATGGAAAAATGGTTCAATACGGAGAACCATTATTCAAAGTAAGGAGAGTATAAATGTTAACTGTTAAAGAAATAAAAGATATTTTACCTCATAGATATCCATTTTTAATGATAGATAGAGTTGAAGAAGTATTAGAAGGAAAAAGTGCAAAAGGATATAAAAATGTAACTATAAATGAGAACTTTTTCAATGGACATTTTCCAGAGTATCCTGTAATGCCAGGAGTATTAATTTTAGAAGCTTTAGCTCAAATGGGAGCAATATGTATACTGTCACAGGATGAATTTAAAGGAAAAATAGGATTCTTAGTTGGGGCAGACAAAGTAAGATGGAAAAAGCAAGTAATGCCAGGAGACAAATTGAATTTAGAAATAGAAATAGTAAAGCTAAGAGGAAATATTGGTGTTGGAAAAGGTAAAGCTACTGTGGATGGAAATTTAGTTTGTGAAGGCGAGATAATGTTTGCTATTGGGTAGGTGATATTATGTTAAAAAAAATTCTTATAGCTAACAGAGGTGAAATCGCAGTAAGAATAATTAGAGCTTGTAGAGAGCTTAATATAAGAACTGTGGCTATTTATTCTGAGCAGGATAAAGATGCACTTCACACTCAAATGGCAGATGAAGCTGTTTGTGTGGGAGGACCTCTTAGTAAAGATAGTTATTTAAATATGACAAATATTTTAAGTGCATGTGTTTTGACGGGGTGTGAAGGTATACATCCCGGTTTTGGATTTTTATCAGAAAATCCTAAGTTTGCGAAAATGTGCAGAGAATGCAATATAAAATTCATTGGTCCAGATTATGAAACTATTGAGCTAATGGGAGACAAAGCAAGAGCTAGAGAAATAATGAAAAAAGCAAATGTTCCTGTTGTACCAGGATATGAAGGTGAAATACTTTCATATGATCATGCTTTAGATTTAGCTAAAAATATAGGATTTCCACTGATGATAAAAGCAGCTGCCGGTGGTGGAGGCAAGGGAATAAGAATAGTAAGAGATATTAAGGAATTCAAACATAATTTTGAAGCTGCCAAATTAGAGGCAAAAGCTTGTTTTGGCGAAGATAAGGTTTATATTGAAAAATTTATAGAAAATCCAAGACATATAGAATTTCAGATATTGGCTGATGAATATAACAAGGTAGTTCATTTAGGTGAAAGAGAATGCTCAATGCAAAGAAATAACCAAAAAGTGCTAGAAGAAGCTCCATCTATTTTTCTAAATGATAATTTAAGAGAAAAAATGGGGAAAGTTGCAGTTAAAGCAGCAGAGGCTGTTGATTATAAAAATGCAGGGACTATAGAATTTCTAGTGGATGATAGTGGTGAGTTTTACTTTATGGAAATGAATACAAGAATTCAAGTTGAGCATCCTATTACAGAAATGGTTACTAATATAGATATAGTAAAAGAACAGTTAAAGATAGCTTCAGGTATGAAGATGGAAATTAACCAAGAAGATATTAAAATATCTGGTCATGCTATAGAGTGCAGAATAAATGCAGAAGATCCAAAAAATAATTTTAGACCATGTCCAGGAGTAATAACAGAATTGTATACTCCATCAGGTTTAGGAGTTAGGGTTGATAGTGCTATTTATTGTGGTTATGAAATTCCACCATATTATGATTCTATGATAGGAAAGCTTATAACTTTCGGAGATGACAGAGAAAACGCCATAATTAAAATGAAAAGAGCCTTAGACGAATTTGCCATAGGTGGAGTTACAACAAATATAGATTTTCAATATGAAATACTGGAACATGAGGATTTTATAAATGGAAATTATAATACTTCTTTTATAGAGAATAAGTTGGTGAATAATAATGCTTAAAAATTTATTTAGAAAAAGAGAATATGTTACAGTAAGCACTAGAAATTTAGAGGATAGTTCACATACTCCCAATATACCTAATGGAAAATGGACTAATTGCCCTAAATGTAAAAACATACTTTATAAAGAAGATTTAGAGAGAAATTACAAGGTATGTATAGGATGTGGTCATCATTTTAGTATTTCTGCAAAGAATAGAATAGACCAAATATTTGATAAAAATACATTTGTGGAACTATTTAAAGAGGTAGAAACTAAAAATCCTTTAAATTTTGAAGGATATGAAGATAAATTAGAATTAAATCAAGCCAAATCTGGTTTAAAGGAAGCTGTCATAACAGGAACTGGTGAAATCGATTCTCTTAAGGTAGCAACTGCAATTATGGATAGTAACTTTATGATGGGAAGTATGGGATGTGCTGTAGGTGAAAAAATAACACGTATTGTGGAGTATGCAACGAAGAATAGACTTCCTCTTATTATTTTTACAGCATCTGGTGGAGCTAGAATGCAAGAAGGTATATTTTCACTTATGCAAATGGCTAAAACTTCTCTATCAATATCAAGACATAATGAGGCGGGGCTTCTATATATTAGTGTAATAACTCATCCTACAACAGGTGGTGTTACAGCCAGCTTTGCCATGGAAGGTGACATAATAATAAGTGAGCCAAATGCAGTAATCGGATTTGCAGGAAGAAGAGTAATAGAAAATACCATAAATGAAAAATTACCAGAAGATTTCCAAAGTGCAGAGTTTGCTTTGGAAAAAGGATTTATAGATTCTATCGTTAAAAGAAGGGATTTAAGAAACTATTTATATAAAGTTTTAAGATTACATGGGGTGAGAGAAAATGCAAAATAATGAAAATATAATATGGGATAAGGTTAATCTTGCAAGACATAAAGATAGACCAAATGCTAAATTTTATATAGAGAACATATTTGATGAATTTATTGAACTTCATGGTGATAGATCTTTTAGGGATGATAAAGCTATAATTGGTGGAATTGGTAGTATAAATAATATAAATGTAACAGTTATTGGAATCAACAAAGGAAAAAACACAAAAGAAAATATAGATATGAATTTTGGCATGGTTCATCCAGAAGGATATAAAAAATCTTTAAGGTTAATGAAGCAAGCAGAAAAATTTAAAAGACCTATAATTTGTTTTATAGATACTCCTGGAGCATTTTGTGGTATAGGAGCGGAAGAAAGAGGGCAAGGTTATGCCATAGCTCAAAACTTACTAGAAATGAGTAGCTTGAAAACTCCTGTAATATCTATAATCATAGGAGAAGGAGGCAGCGGTGGAGCACTAGCCCTTGCCTTAGGTGATAAAGTATATATGATGGAAAACTCTATTTATTCTATTTTATCTCCAGAAGGATTTGCATCTATACTATGGAAAGATGTAAGCAAGGCAAAAAAGGCAGCTTTAGCAATGAAGATAACTTCCCATGATTTAAAAGATTTTGGCATAATAGATGATATTATTATGGAGCCAGAAAATGGTGCTCATACAAACCCACTTCAAGCAGCTGAAAATATAAAAGAATATATATTGAAGGATCTAAACAATTTAATTCATATAAATTCTGATGAACTATTAAAGAATAGATATGATAAATTTAGAAAAATGGGTAGTTTTGAGTGCGATGAAACTATAGAAAAATAGAATTTTAAGAACAAAAAATGATTAACTCTAATGGAAGTAGATTATGAAAAATAAAATATTAAATATTATAAAAAACTGGCTAATTCCAACGGAGTTAGCCAGTTTTCTTAATTTATAAATTATATCTCACAAGTTAATTCATCCATAACTTCTTTTACTGATTTTAATTCCTTTATTTTATATGCATCTGCCCCACAGAATAATAGAGCATCGTCCACATTACCTTTTACTGCATTTATTAAAGCAGTTGAAATACAATAAGGTGTGTCCTTAGGATTACAAGGAACTAAACAATTATAGCACTTAGTAATTTTAGGTCTTGAGCATAATACCTTATCAATAAATTTATTTTTTATTGCTCTTCCAGGAAGTCCAACAGGACTTTTAACTATTTTAATATCTTCTTCCTTGGCATTAATATAAGTTTGTTTAAAGTTATCATGGGCATCACATTCATGAGTAGCAACAAATCTAGTACCTACTTGAACACCACTAGCACCTAAATTTAAATATTTTTTTACATCAAGTCCAGAAGATATTCCGCCAGCAGCAATTACTGGTATTTTTTTATTGTATTTTTCTTCGTACTTCTTTGTTATGTCTAGAATCTTAATAAATTCATCGTCATAATTAATTGATTTTATATCGTCTAACTCATCATTACTAAAACCTAAGTGACCACCAGCCTTGGGACCTTCCACAATTATTAAATCAGCAGTTGTCTTGTCCTTTTTATCCCACATTTTTAGGATAACTTGTGCTGCCTTAGATGATGATACAATAGGAGCTATTTTAGTTGTACTATTTTTCACTAATTTAGGCAAATGCAAAGGTAGCCCAGCTCCAGAGATTATTAAGTCACAGCCAGATTCTATTGCTGTTTTAACATGTTCTTCGTAATAATTCATGGCTACCATTAAATTAACACCAATTATACCATTATTGGATTTTTCTTTAGCTATTTTAAGATGCTTTTTTAAAGCTCTTAAATTTGCTTCTAAAGTGCTATTTTCAAAATCATCTTCATCATATCCAATGTTAACACCAGATATAATCCCGATTCCACCAGCATTACTAACGGCAGATGCCAAAGATGATCTAGATATACCTATACCCATACCACCTTGTATTACAGGCACTTTTGCAATTAAATTTCCTATTACTAATTCTTTCATAAATTTCCTCCTATATAATGGGGAAATTTAAAATTAAAACTAACTAAGATTAATTAATATTATACTATAAAACACAGCGTTTTCATACTATAATAATCTTATGAATATATGGAAAATTCAAGGTTTTGGATATATAAATTAAAATTTTAAAAGGAGGACTAAAAGTAAGTAAATGTTAAGAATAAGACCGCATCATGTACTTTGTATGAGAGCTTATAGTGGAAATGGATACAGTGAAGAATTTAAAGCTAAAATGAAAAATATTATAAATGAAATTAAAGCTTATAATAAATTTCTTCAAGTAGATAATTTAAAAAAAGAAATGAATGAAGTGGAGTTAGTTTTTCATACAGATAGTATTTGTGAAAAATGTCCTAATAAATTAGATGAAAATCTTTGCTCGTCTCAAGACAAAGTAAAATTACTTGATTTAAAAGTAGCTAAGCATTTTAATTTAAAAGAGGGATTTTATAATTATAGTGAATTAGAAGACTTAGTATATAACAATATAACAGAAGATATATTTGATGATATTTGTAAAGAATGTGAGTGGTATGGAGTTACCAATTGTAAGGATTATATAATTACTAAATAATGTTGAAAATACAGATAAAATGTCGTTTAAAATAGATTGTCTGTACTGTGAAAATCACATATAATGTATTTAATGCTAAGGTGAAAAATTTAAAAATAATAAAATCTAATATCAATGTATATAAATCATGAAGATTTATATTAATTAAAATAATTAATGTAGCTTCATGTTTTTTGTTTAATTGGGACTAATCTTTTAAGCTTTTATTTTTATAATTTTATTGAAAAACTATATTATTATGGAAGTTGGTGCGCCTATGGAAGAAATAAAGATGATAAGTAATGTAGGGTATGATATTGGGGAAAAAGCTGAGTTACATGAATTAGAAATATTAAGATTACTGGAAATGATTAAATATGATCAGTATCATGATTTTTATAATAGAATTTTGGTTATTGCTAAATCTGTACAAGTTACTTTACCAGATGCGTTATTTAAGCATGATTATGATACCTTTGAGATTCACATAAATGCATTATGGGAAGGAATAATGAAAAGTTGTCCTACTTTTAAAAATTAAAATATACTAAATTAGATATTAAAAAACTCCTAAGAAATAAAAATGCTTTTATTTCTTAGGAGTTTTTTTAATTTCCAACCTCTTATTATGAAATGATATAATTAATTGAGTAATTAAAAATGGAATATTATAAAAAGGAGATATAACATGAAAAAAGTGTCACTAAGAAGTTGTGATAGTTATAAATATGAAGAAGTGAAGTCCCAATTTAAAAAATTGTTACAGGATCTAGGTGGACTTGAAAAGTATGTAAAGAAAAACAGTACAGTATTTATAAAACTGAATCTTGTTGCAAAAAAACTACCAGAAGAAATGGCAACTACTCATCCTATGATTTTGAAAATTATGGCTGAACAACTTTTGGAGCTTGGATGCAGGGTAATAGTTGGCGATAGTCCAGGTGGACCTTACACAAAATCATCTTTAAAAGGTGTATACAAAGCTTGCGGAATAGAAAAAGTATGCGAAGAACTTAATATTGAACTAAATTATGACACTTCAGAAATAAAAGTAGAAAATACACATGGTAAAATACTAAAATATATGACAGTAATAAAGCCTATAGTTGAAGTAGATCATGTTATAAATATTTGTAAATTAAAAACTCATGCCATGGCAACCTTTACAGGAGGGATAAAAAATTTATTTGGAGTAATACCTGGGGTGAAAAAGGCTGAGTACCATTTTAAAATGCCCGAAGTTAAGGATTTTACAGAGGCATTAGTTGATATATGTGCCTTTGTATCACCAGCCCTTACTATTATGGATGGTGTAGTAGGTATGGAAGGTGAAGGTCCAACTGCAGGTGTACCTAGAAAAATAGGTATGTTACTAGCTTCTCCTAGTCCTTATGCTATAGATATTATTGCTTGCAAACTAATAAATTTAGATCCACTTAAGGTTCCAACAGTACAAAGGTGTGTTGAAAGAAACTTAATAGAAAAAGACTTTTCGGATGTTTGTTTATTAGGAGAGGAATTAGAAAATAAAGTAATTAAGGATTTTAAAATACCTTCAAATAAAAGTATTAGCTTTTTAAGAGGTAAAGTACCTAAAAATATTGAGATTTTTATAAATAAAAAACTGGCAGGAAAACCAGTAATAAATTATAAAGAATGTGTGAAGTGTGGAGTATGTAGCAGAGTTTGCCCACCAAAAGTTATAGATATGAATGAGAATGGTCCTAATATAAATTTGGACAATTGTATAAGATGTTTTTGCTGTCATGAATTATGTCCTAAAAAGGCTGTGGATTTGAAAAGACCTTTTATTTTTAGGTTTTTATAAAAATATTTAAATGTAACTTACGCATAAAAAACTATACTTCAGGAAAAGTAATTGATATTTTATTTTAAGTTCATATAATATAAAACATATAAATAGAAATTTAAAATCTTTATATCCTATTTATATAAAAATTTCAGGGACAGTAAATTATAATTAGCATAAAGACGGAGGGGGAGCTTATGTTTTTTCTAAACTATATAGTATTTATACTGACAATTTTATTTACACATTTAATAGCTTTAAGCACACAATCATTAAGTAGTAGGAAATACTTTTTTGGAGTATACATAAACGAAATAATTATAGAAGAAGATTTGAAAATTAAAATAAATAAAGATTTTAAAAGAAAATTAAATATATCACTGCTTTTAAGTATTATGATCTATTTAATGTTAAAAAGTATATTTGATTTAAATATAGGCGCTAATATTATAATTTGCACTACCATATATCTTACTTTATTCTTTTTAATTTTAACAATTGAATATAAAAAAGTTAAATATATTAAAGATACTTATTTAGCTAATTTACAATCATGTAATAATGAAAATAAAGAACGAGCACCTGTACGAGTAATTATAAAAGAGGATGAAATTCTTGCAGAAGAAAAGAAAAAATTAATAAAAAAATTTAAAATACTATTTGGAATATGTATAGTATTATCTCTGGCATCATTTGTATATGTTTTGTTAAGCTATAAAAATATGCCAGACACTATAATCACACACTGGGGAGCATATGGAAAACCAGATGGATACTCTGAAAAAAATATACTAAACGTGTTCTTTACTAGTTTTATAGATATATCTATGGTACTATTATTTTCTGTAATAGGTGTAGGAAGTATAGCTGGAAATACTTATATAGATGATAAAAATTTAGAAGTAAATAGGAAGAAAGCTCTAAAATATTTAAATGGCATAGGATATTCTTTTCTTGCCTTAACTCTTAGTATTCAATCTATTACATCTACAATACCAATATTTATGGTACAAGAAAAAAATATGCCAATGTGGCTAACTTTAGGATCATGTATAGTACCAATTTTTATAGTAGTGCCTGTAATTTACTTTTATCTTATGTTAAGTAATATAAAACCTAAGAGTAGAAATATATATACTGTTGAAAATGATGATGAAAAGTGGATTTATGGTTTTATCTATTACAACAAAGAAGATCCAAAGCTTATGGTGGAAAAAAGACTAGGTATGGGGTGGGGCATGAATATGGCTCATACTTTAGGAAAAGTCATTACAATTATCCTAGTGTTAATAACAGTTGGAAGTTTATTAATATGTTTTATATAGGAGAATTCAATATTCATATGAATGATTTTATCAATCATGATCATAATAAAAGGATTGGAAGAGGGAATTGAAATAAATAATTCTCAAAACTCAAATAAAAAATAATAAAAAGTCTTATTTAAAAATAGATTCTCTAAACAATATGTGAATAGAGAAAATAATAGAGTGGATATAATTATAGATCTAGAAATAAAGAATGACAAAGAAACTGTAAAGAAAATTTTGAGAGATTATTTAGAAAATTCTTGGGAATTTGTAATTAAATAGAAAATCATTGATAGTAATATAGATAAGGTTTGTATTCGTAATGATGAGAGAATATATGAGAATAGAAGATGAAGTATGCTTAAGTTAAGTATAATATTTTTATAATAAATAATAATTAGATAACAAGTAGTTACTAGGTAAATAAATTTAGTAACTACTTGTTATTTTTATATGATTATATGAGAAAAAAGTCGAAATAATCTACAAAGTTTGAAGAATTGATTATTTAATACTATATGTGGGTAATAAGGAAATAGCAGCTTAAAAGGCTAAAAATACAAATTAGGAGGATATCTATGAATTTCAATAAAATGGCTAAGGAAATCTTAGATAATGTTGGTAATGTAAAAAATATAAAAGAAGTTATACATTGCTATACTAGACTAAGGTTCACACTAATAGATAAAAATAAAATAAATAAGGAGAATCTTCAAAAAATTGAGGGTGTTTTAACTGTACAAGAAAGTATGGATCAATTACAAATAGTAATTGGAAGTACTGTAGACAAAGTTCACAAGGAGCTAGTAGTATTAATGGAAAATGAAAAAAAATCATCAGACATAAAAGCCTCTAAAAATGAAAAAGAAGCTTCAAAGGAGAAAGAAGATACTTCAAGAAATAAAATAGGTGATTTATTTAATAAGGTACTTTCAGCTATGTCAAAAATCTTTGCACCTGTAGTACCTGCTTTAGCTGGATCAGGAATGATAAAAGGTATACTTGCCGTTTTATCTATGTACTATATGAATAAACATGGTATTGATATTAAGACTAACGATACCTATATAATATTTAGTGCTGCATCAGATGCAGTATTTTATTTCTTCCCAATAATACTTGCTTACACTGCAGCAAAGGTATTTAAAGCTAGCGAAATAATATCGATGGTAATTGGAGCAACGCTTTGCTATCCAGCCATAGTAGCTTTAATGGGAGAAGAAAGAGTAATATCATTATTTGGGATTGCTGTTACAAAAGCAAGCTATACATCATCAGTAATACCAATAATAATTGCAGTATGGGTATTATCATATGTGGAAAAATTCTTAAATAAAGTAGTTCCAGAAGTAATCAAAACTATAATGGTTCCAACATTTATATTATTAATAATGGTTCCCGCTACACTTCTATTATTTGGACCGATTGGAATTTATATAGGTAATGGTGTGAACTTTGCATATCACCAATTAATGAGCTTTAGTCCAATTCTTTGTGGTGCATTTATAGGGGGGCTTTGGTGCGTTCTAGTTATATTTGGAGCACATAAAGCAATTATACCAATAGCTATAAATGATGTGGCTGTAACTGGGCGTCAAAATTTATTAGCATTTGCAGGGGCTGCAAACTTTTCGCAAGCAGGAGCAGCTTTAGGAGTATTTTTAAAATCAAAAAATCAATTTTTAAAAACAGTAGCTTTATCAGGAAGTATAACAGCTTTATTTGGAATAACAGAGCCAGCTATTTATGGAGTAAACTTAAGACTTAAAAAACCTATGATATGTGCAGTAATCTGTGGTGCCATAGGTGGTGGAATTATGGGGTATGGAGGAGCTTATGGTATAGCATTTGCCAACCAAGGTCTACTTACAATTCCAGTATATGCACAGGCAGGTGTTATGGGATTTGCTTCTTATTTAATAGGTATATCTATAGCATTCTTCGGGTCAGCAGTACTTACATATATAGTTGGATTTGAAGATATAAAAGAAGAAGAGTCTCATTTAGAAGTCGAAGTATCAGCATAATTATAATTGACATTAGGAGGAGAAAATATGACAAATATATTTCCAAAGAATTTCTTATGGGGAGCTTCATCATCAGCTTTTCAAATAGAAGGTGGATGGGATGAAGATGGAAAAGGAAAAACAGTTGCTGATTTTAATTCATTTAAAAAGTCAGCAATGCAAGCCGATAGTAAAGTAGCTAGTGATTTTTATCATCATTGGAAAGAAGATATAGATTTAATGAAAGAACTAGGTTTAAAAACTTATAGATTCTCATTATCATGGGCAAGGATTATTCCAGATGGTGATGGAGAAATAAATCGAACTGGGATAGATTTTTATAATAAGGTTATAGACTATCTTATAGAATGCAACATAACTCCATTTGTAACTCTATATCACTTTGATTTACCTTATGCATTAGTAGAAAAATACAATGGGTGGGAAAGCAGAGACTGTGCTTTTGCTTTTGAAAGATATGCAAAAGTATGCTTTGAGAACTTCGGTGACAGAGTAAAGTATTGGCAACCACATAATGAGCAAAATTTAATGATGCGTGTAAAAGAACGTATGAATATATATGTGGATGATGCTTATGAAGTGGAAAAAATGAGAGCAACAATGGACTATCATATGTGCTTAGCTCATGCACTTGCAACTAATGCTTGTCATGGAATGATAGAAGATGGGAAAATAGGGCCATCAATATCAGCTACAGTAACTTACCCATACTCAAACAAACCAGAAGATGTATGGGCAGCTAAATTAAATGACAACTTTAAAACTAATTATCTATTAGATATGCATTTTAATGGAGAATATCCAGCATACTATATGAATTATTTAAGGGGATTAGGGATAGTACCTCATATGCCTGAGGAAGATAAAGAAGTTTTAAAGAATGCTAAAATGGACTTTATAGCATTTAACTACTATCGTACATTATGTGCTAGACATATTGAAGCTACTGATGAAAATCAAAGAGGTAGTCGTGGTGAAAATGAAATAGATTACGATTTATATGGATATTTCAAGATAGAAAAAAATCCTAATTTAAAAGCCACTGAATACGGAGCACAAATAGATCCAATAGGTATGAGAATAGCATTAAATGACTACTACAGAAGATATCATCTTCCACTAATAATCACAGAAAACGGTCTGGGAACAGCAGATGTTTTAACAGAAGATGAAAGAGTTCATGATGATTATAGAATTAATTACTTAAGAGACCATATAGATGCTTGTAGAAAAGGAATAGAGGACGGTGTTGAATTAATGGGGTATTGCCCATGGTCAGTAATAGACTTATTAAGTTCTCACCAGGGTTTTAAAAAGCGTTATGGATTTGTTTATATAAATAGAGAAGATCATGATTTTAAAGATTTAAGAAGAATCAAAAAGGACAGTTTCTTCTGGTATCAAAATATTATAAAATCTAACGGACAAGATTTATAATATATGCAATAAATTGAGCAATAAACAAGGAGAATTATATGTTTTCAATATTTAAAAAGAAAAAGAAACAAAAGATGGTTACCTCTTGTGTATCTGGAAGAATTGTACCTATTGAAAAAGTGAATGACGGTGTTTTTTCAGCAAAAATTCTAGGTGAAGGTATTGGAATTTATCCTAGTGAAGATGTGATAATATCTCCCTGTGATGGTGAGATTATTTCAGTAATGGAAGAGACAAAACATGCACTTGGAATAAAAATGTCTAATAATATGGAAGTATTAATACATGTGGGAATAAATACTGTATCAATGAAGGGCCAAGGCTTTGAAAATTTTGTAAAAAAAGGAGACAAAGTCAACACAGGTGATAAGCTAATAACCTTTAATAGAGAATTAATAAAAGAAAATAATCTTGATGATGTGATTATTATAGTTGTTACTAATTCAGATCAGTTTGAAAATTTAAACTTCCAAACGGATAAGGATGAGGTATCAAAAGATACTGTTATTCTAAATATATAGTAAATAAAAATAAGATAAATATAAAAAGTAGTTACTAGGTATTTGAACATAGTAACTACTTTTTAATGATTAAAGAAATTCATTATATGTAAGCTTATTTTTAAATGACTAATAAATAATCTTATTATCTAAGTGATTTCCAAATTCATAATCATATACGTTAAAAAGTTCAGACATTACATCTATTCTAATCTTATCTAAATAATTTTAATAAAGTCTATTTGTCTCATCTATGTAAAGTTCATTAAATAATAAACGCATGATACCCTACTAAAAGTTTGGAGTGTAAGTCCAAGAAATTTTCTCGACTAAATGATAACTTAATAGTATAAATCTAATCAGTTTAGAATAAAAAGTATATCAATAATATATTCAATTTATATGTTACATTATGCTAAAAAAATGCTATATTTATAGTAGGGAACTTACAGATTTATGATTTGTCAACAGTAGGTTATAAATGAAAGGATGAAGAGAATGTTTGAAAATTTAAAACAAGCTGACATGGAAGTTTATAACAGTATGAAAAGAGAACTATTTAGACAACAAAGAAATATAGAGTTGATAGCATCAGAAAACATAGTATCAATGCCAGTTATGGAAACTATGGGTAGTCATTTGACTAACAAATATGCAGAGGGATACTCCGGAAACAGATATTATGGAGGATGTGTACATATTGACGAAGTTGAGACTTTGGCAATAGAAAGAGTTAAGAAAATTTTTGGTGCAGAACATGCCAATGTACAACCTCACTCTGGGGCAAATGCAAATATAGCAGTTTACTTTGCTATATTAAAACCAGGAGATAAAGTAATGGGAATGAATTTATCTCAAGGAGGGCATTTAACTCATGGTTCTCCAGCAAATATATCTGGACAATATTTTGAGTTCCATGAATATGGAGTGACTAAAGATGGATTTATTGATTATGATAATGTGAGAAAAGTTGCTCATGAAGTGAAACCTAAGCTAATAGTGGCAGGGGCAAGTGCTTATCCTAGAGCAATTGATTTTAAAAAGTTTAGAGAAATAGCTGACGAAGTTGGAGCATTGTTAATGGTAGATATGGCTCATATTGCAGGTTTAGTAGCAGCAGGGCTTCATCAAAATCCTTGTGAAGTGGCAGATTTTGTAACAAGTACAACTCATAAAACTTTAAGAGGACCTCGTGGAGGAGTAATTCTTTGTAAAGAAAAATATGCAAAAGTTATAGATAAAGCTATATTCCCAGGAACTCAAGGAGGTCCATTAGAACACATAATTGCCTCCAAGGCTGTTTGCTTTAAAGAAGCTTTAAGTGATGAGTTCAAAGAATATCAAGGTCAAGTTGTGAAAAATTGCAAGAAATTAGCTGAAGAACTAATGAAAAGAGATTTTAAATTATTAACTGGAGGCACAGATAATCATTTAATATTACTTGATTTGACTAATAAAAAAATAACAGGAAAAGAAGCTGAAAAGAGATTAGACGAAGCTTACATTACTACAAATAAAAATTCAATTCCTTTTGATCCAAATGGAGCAAATGTAACTAGTGGAATAAGAGTAGGTACTGCAGCAGTTACAACAAGAGGAATGAAAGAAGAGGACATGGCAGTTATAGCAGAGGCTATAGACTTATGTTTAACTTATGATTTAGAAGAGAAGGCTAGAAATCTAGTTATTGGGCTTACAGAAAAATATCCTTTATATGAGGAATATAATTTGATGGACTAATAATATTTAGAGTAATATTGCAAGTTACAATATGGAAGGGGCATATCAAGAAGGATATGTCCCTTATTATGTTCAAAATATTAAAAGAACAACAAAGTTGAAGCAATGAGAAATTGACCAGTATAATAAGTAATTAAGTTTACTGCAGACAAAAACTTTTTATGGTGTTTATCAAATAATATAAAAGATAAGACTATATCTGAGAATATGAATAATAAGGCACCAACTAAAAGTAAACATGTTCCCATGTCAAATTTTAATAAAAATACTAATTTTATAGATTCAAAGGTCATCAAGCAAATGATAAAAGAGTAAATACTTGCCGGTAGTAGCATATCTTTAAAATCTATATTTTTATTGGATTTTAATATTGAAATAGCAACAAAGGCTGAAACCGCAGCTACTAGTAAGTCAATAATATTAAAGAAACCTAAATGAACAAAAGCCAAAATATACATTACATGAGTTAGTGAAAAGCTAATAACTCCATAGAGGAAGTATTTATTTAAAGAACCATCCTTATGATTTATTTTAAGTGCAAGGAACATATCTCCAAATAAAGAAAAAATCAGGCCGATTATTATTAATAAAAAATAATAATTATCTCCTGGTGATTTCATATGACATATTATCCCTGTTGAGATAAATAAAATACTAGTAATAGTTTTAAAAATAAATGCGTAATTCTTCTTTGGTTTATATGCGAAGTAAATTAGTGTAAATAATGATATGAAAAATAATATTAAATTTATATAATAAGTTAACATGATACTTATTCCCCCTTTAATATTATTATAATATGATTTGCTATGATAAATACTTTTTTAATTGTATTAATAAAATCCTTTTACTAATTTAGGCAAATATTCTTTCTTCAATTGCAAATAATCTGATTTTGTTAGTTCAAATCTATGAGATACTTGGAGGTTTCTTTTAGGTTTGTATGTCTTAACATATTTAAATCCTAAGTTATCTAGGGAGTTTGGTGTATATTTATTTTCTGAATATGTTAATGCTACCAATTTATCTAAATCTAAAAGTTCAAAGCCAGTAATAAGAGTTATTACTGTCAATTCTGTAGAATAATCATTACCCCAATATTTAGGGTTTATACAAATGCCTACTTCACCTTCTTTTGATTTAGTTCTTATATTGTTAATTCCTATGTTTCCAATTACTTTTTTATCATTTTTATGATAAATAACATAATTACCTACTTTACCCTGTTTGTAATTATTAATAAAAAATACCTGAACGAATTTTTTAGTATCATTAATAGTTTTATGTGAATTAAAAGGTAGATATTGTACTACTTTTTCTTGGCTAAGATATTCATAAATATCAGGTACGTCCTGTAATGTTGCTGGTCTAAGTATAAATCTAGGTGTTTCAATAATTTTCATCTGTGGGTACTGAGAATCTGAAACTTTATAACCAAATATATTATTCATAATTTTAACCTCTTGATTTTAGATTTAATATAGATTATGAATTATGGTATAAATATGTTAAATTTACAAAGTTTATAATTATAAAAAATTAAAATTTTGAAATTAGTTACTTTTTCTATTTATTTCCATAATTATACTGTTTAAATTGACACAAAAAGTATATAAATTATAATAAAAAGTAATTATAATTTTAAATAACTAAAAAAATAATAATAGATAGGGAGGTAGCATATGGAAGAATCAAGACTTATTGAAATGATAAAGATAAATCCTTCTATTATAACGACTATAAATGATCCAACAGATGAAATGAAATTATTAGCCTTAGGAAGAAACGGCCTTTTATTAAAAAGTATAAAAAATCCAACAGACGAGATGAAAGAACTTGCTCTAGAAAATAATGTAAGGTCAATTCAATATATAGATGATCCAAGTGAGAAAATGATGATAAAGGCTGTAAATGAAGGATGGAGTATTTTAGATTATATAAAGAATCCAACAGATAAAGTAATAAGATTAGCTATAGATAAGTCAGGATGGGCAATCCAGTATATAAAAAATCCAAGTGAAGAATTACAACTATTTGCAGTAAGAAAAAATTATGATTCAATAAAATATATACAAAATCCAAGTGAAGAAGTGCAAGAAGAATCTGTAAAAATTAGTTATGATGCACTAAGACATATTAAATCACCAAGCTTTAATACTCAGTTATTAGCTGTGAAAAGTAATGAGTCATCAGTAAGACTTATACATGATATGAATAAAGATAAAGCTATTGAATTTTTAAAAATAAATATTTTAGTGATTAAACATATACCAAGGGATATACAAAAAAAAATAAACTTAGAAGAGTTACAAGAAATACTAAAAGAAGTATTAAGTAATGAAAATGTAGAAGAAAAATATGTGAGAGATTTATTAAACTGTACAGCTATAGACAGAAGTAGTGAGACTTTTGCAATGGACAAGATTTTGTTTATTTATAAATATGGAAGTAAGAAAGCAAAAAAAATAGCTGTAGATGAAAAGCTAAAGATAATGTAGGAGAGAGAGACTATGAATTTTATAGATACATTAAAAAGTGTTGAGTTAGTATTATCTACTGAAGAAGTTCCTTTAGTAGTAGGTGAAAGTGGAATAGGAAAAACAGCTTTAGCTAAAAAGCTTGCAAAGGATAACAACTGGACTTTAGTTACTATTGATGGAAACCTTCTTAAAGAAGGTGAAATAGGTGGACTTCCAACAGTTGAGTCTTATGAAAGCAAAGATGATAATGGAAGTAGAATTGAAAAGAAAACTACTATTTATGCTGTTCACAATAAATTAAGGGAAATTGATGAAGATATAAATAAGGGAAAAAGTGTACTTTTATTTATAGATGAAATAAACCGTTGTGAACATACAGTTCAGCAAGAACTTATGAATTTAATTTTAAATAGAGAAATAAACGGATATAAATTACCTAAAAATGTGAAGATACTAGCAGCGATGAACCCATCAAGTAAATATGGCTCAGATTTTGATTATCAAGTTGTAGATATGGATGCTGCACAAGAAAATAGATTTGTTTGGTTAAATATGGAGTCTGATTATAATGGATGGATAAAATGGGCTATAGGTGCAGGGTTAGAGACTAAGGTTATAGAATTTATTTCCACATTCCCGGAGTATTTACACAAAATAAACGATGAGGACGTTAGAGCAACTCCAAGAAGTTATGAGAGAGTATCTAAAACTTATAAAATGTACAAAGAACAGCAAGATACTATACCAAGATCAGTATTTGTAAATGTTATAAAAGGTAATGTGGGAAAAGTTATTGCAGAAGAGTTTGTAAGTTTTGTGGAGTCTAATTACAGTCCATTAATATCTTTCGACGATGTTTTTTATAAAGAAAATTTAGATGGAAATTTAATAGAAAGAATAAAAAATGAAAGTCATACAAGACTTTATATAAGTGCTATGAACATATTAAAAACACTGGAAAATAGAATAAGAGAAGATGAAAATAATACATTCCTTGTAAATAGATTTGTTGAATTTTTAGGACAATATCCAATAGATTTAATGGTGGGGATTATGAAGGATATGAAAATTAGTTATAACGAGGTATACAAAAAAGCTATAGAAAATGAAAATTTTGTGGACGTGTATTTTCAAGCGTATAATTCAATAAGGAGCTAATTATGGAAACTTATTTTGAAAAAGAAAGAAAATACCTTTATGAAAAAGCTATGGAAGTAGTTAATGCAGGCGAAATGTTGAAAGCCTATCGTAAAGGTGAAAAATATGAAGTAACAATGGAAGAAGAATATAATAGGGAATTTTTTGATCTTGTTGAAAAGGTAAATTTAAGTTTAATGGAAGATAAAGATAATTTTTATGGTTACTTTTTATTCCAAATGGAAAAAGTCATAAGATTTGATATGACAAGTGCAACTTCCGTTAGTTTTAAAGGTGCAAAATATGTGATTTACTTTAATCCGATTATTTTCTTGGAACTTAACATAAAGCAAATGGAGACTACTATAAAGCATGAAATTCTTCATATAGTATCTCAACACTTAGTTAGAGGGAAGGATTTAAAAGATAAATACACTACTTTAGCAATTAATATGGCAATGGATGTAGTTGTAAATCAATATTTGAATTACTTGCCACCCTATGCAATTACATTAGAGTATATAAATGTGAAATACGACTTAAAACTAGAGCCTTATAAAACTTTTGAGTATTATTTGGAAAAAATTCAAACGGAACTAGAGTTACAAGAAGAAGATGATGAAGGTGAAGAAATAGATAGTAATGAAAATGTGGCTGTAGAGTTTGATATAGAAAAAACCCACGATTCTTGGGATGAGTCTGATGAAATAGATGAAAAAACTTTAAAAGAATTCACAGAAAAAATAGCTGATAATTCACAAAAAGGAAGTATTCCCAATTACTTAGAAGGAATGATAAAATCTTTAAAAAGTATCAAAGGAGAACTTCCTTGGAATTTGTACGTAAAAAAACTAATGGGAACCGTGGAAGCTAATAAAAAGAAGACTATAACAAGAAGAAACAGAAGACAACCTAATAGACTAGACCTTAGAGGAGAGCTTAGAGGTCATAAGGCAGAAATTGCTGTAGCCATTGATATCAGTGGAAGTATAAGTGATGAAGAATTCAAACAGGCAATTAAAGAAGTTCTTAGCATTGTTAAAAATTACAATCAAGAAATTACCATAATAGAATGCGACAAGGAAATTAGAAGAACATACAAAGTAAAATCAGTGAAAGATGTGAAAGACAGAATTGCCACAGGTGGAGGAACAGAATTTTCACCAGTTTTTCAATATGCAAATAATAAAAAGTTAAACTTATTAGTATACTTTACTGATGGAAAAGGCGAAGAAAGACTTAAAGTAGTACCAAGAGGGTATAATATTTTATGGGTTATATCTGGAAGAGGAGATAAGCTTTCTGTACTTAAACCTTATGGAGCTGTAAAAAAATTAAGTAAAGTGGAAGTAAAAGAAGAAATTATAGATATGAGTGATACTAGAATTGATGGATACTCTATGAATAATCAACAACCAATGTTATAAGTAATAAGTAGGATATTTTAAAATACTGAATAGTTTTAAAACATCCTATTTTTTATTGTAGTTTTTAAATATTTGCCTTTTTATGAAAGATAAAATAAATTAGAGAAATTAGAAGTGATGCTCCTAGTAAACTTAAAAATAGAAAAGAATGATTTATATTATAAATGTAAGCAGATACTAAAGGTCCAACAGCGTACCCAAAAGATTCGCATCCTCCGACAAAGCCAGAAACAATTCCTTTTATTTTAGGAGAATTGCCAAATTCACTTAGAGAACTTTGAAGTGCTGCATTTAAAAAAGTAGCGCCTAAAAAATATAAAATAATTACTACAGTAAAAGTAGGTACATTTCTAATAAAACTAAGACATAATAAAGTTATATCCATAACAAAGAATGATAAGATAAGTTGTTTATTATTACCTATTTTATCTGCAATAAAACCAGCTATTGGTGCACCAATACCAAAAACCATTAAATAGATTGAAATAATAGCAGAAGAGTAAGCTGTGGAGGTATTAAGTATACTCTTTGCATAAAAATGAATTAATGCTACAACACATCCATAAATATAGTCACCTAAAAAAGCTATGCTACCAAGGACTAAAATTTTATGGAATAATTTATATTTTTTGATTTCATAAAGCATGTCTTTAAATTTCACCTTATTTGTAGCATTTTTATTTTTATTCTTAAAACATCTTTGATTATCACCTTTAATTTTAAAAATTATATAAAGCACAGTTAAAAATATTCCAATAGATGATAAGTAAAAGGCTAAATTATAATTATTCAATTTAGTAACGATTAAACCACCAATGGCACTACCAATACCTCCTCCCAATGTAAAAACAGCAGCTGCTAGGCCTGTACACTCACCTCTTTTTTTCTCATCAAGAGAGCGTGATAATATGGAATAAGTAGCAGGCGCAGCCATGCCAAGTATACCACCTTGAATTATATAAAGGTAGCTTGCAGCTTGTCCAGTTTTGAAGAGAGTATAAGAAAAAGGGATTACAGCCATTAAAAGAATAGCTAACACTAAGGTAAGTTTATCTCCAAATTTATCAGAAATTATACCAAAAGGCATTTGAATTAATGTTTTTGCTACCCCATAAAAAGACAGAATAGTTCCTACCATAACAGTAGCAATTCCAAATGAGTTTAAGTAAAGTGGGATAATAGGAATCATAACAGAGTAAAATATCCCAAATAATAATCTATATGTACAAAAAACTCTCAATTCTTTCTTAGTAAAAAGAACACTTTTATCGAATATCATAAGTTTCTCCTATAAAAAATAATAAGTATAAACTACCATTACACATAGTTTTTCAACTAAATATCAAGTCTATTCATCATATCTATATGAAAAAACTCATAGGATTATGTATGAGAAGATGTTAAATACAAAGGTTGGTGGTGATAAAGATATTAAAAGAAGTGTTTCAATTATATATAGATAGAAGTGATTTTTTTTTAGAAATTCTTTTACAACATATGGCGATTTGTGGAATAGCTATTGTGATAGCCTCAATTATAGGAATTTTACTTGGAATAATTATTAGTGAATTCAAAAAAACTACCTCTCCAGTTCTTTCTTTAGTAAATTTTATTTATACTATCCCATCTATAGCCTTATTAGGATTTTTTATACCAATATCAGGTATAGGAGATAAAACCGCTATTATAGCTTTAGCAATATATGCCTTACTTCCTATGGTTAGAAGCACATATACAGGGATTGAGACTATAGATCCTGCTGTAATAGAATCAGCAAAAGGGATGGGAAGTACAGATTATCAAATTTTATATAAGATAAAACTTCCTCTAGCAACAACAGTTATATTGTCTGGTCTTAGAAATATGGTTGTTATGACAATTGCTCTGGGAGGGATTGCATCATTTATTGGTGCAGGAGGACTAGGAGTAGCCATATATAGAGGGATTACAACCAATAATGCAGCCTTAACTGTGGCAGGGAGCTTATTAATTGCAGTATTAGCACTAGTAGTTGATTTAATTATTGGAACAATAGAAAAATTCATTAAAAGAAAATGGAAATTAAATTAATGAGAGATAAATTTAAGTTGGGAGGGTAAGATGAAAATTAAGAAATATTTCAAAAAAATTTATATGGTCTTAATGATTTTGGTCATAAGTATTACTACAGGTATATCATGCTCTAAAAAAGAAAAATCTGAAGGAACTATAAAAATAGCAACCAAGCCAATGACAGAGCAGTTTATTTTAAGTGAGATGATAGGTTTATTAATAGAAGAAAATACAGATTTGAAAGTTGAAATTACTAAAGGTATTGGTGGAGGAACAAGTAATATTCAGCCAGCTATGGAAAAGGGAGAATTTGATTTGTATCCAGAATACACTGGAACAGGATGGAGTTTTGTACTTAAAGAAAAAGAAATTCCAGATGATGAAGTTTTGCTTAAAGAGTTGCAAAAAAAATACAAAGAAAAATACAATTTTAAGTGGGTTGGCTTATATGGATTTAATAATACTTTTGGATTGGTAATAAGAAAAGATTTAGCGGAAAAATATGATATTAAAACTTACTCCGATTTAGCTAAATATGCTCCAAAACTTACCTTTGGAGCGGAATATGATTTTTATGAAAGAGACGATGGATATGATGCTTTGTGTGAAACTTACGGATTAAGATTTAAAGATACCAAAGACATAGATATAGGATTAAAATATGATGCAATAAATTCAAAAGAAATAGATGTAATGAATATGTTCACAACAGACGGTCAACTATCAGTTTCAGATGTGGTAGTTTTAGACGATGATAAACACTTTTACAATACTTATTATTGCTCTACTGTTGTAAGAGAAGAAACTCTAGAAAAATATCATGGATTAGAAAAAGTGTTAATTAAAATGGATAATATTATTGATGAGAGTGAAATGGCTAAATTAAATTATGAAGTAGAGGGCAAAAATAGAGACGAAAAAGAAGTAGCCAAGGAGTTCTTACAAGAAAAAGGACTTATAGAATAGGCGGTGAAGTCGCATGGAAGATAATATTATAAAATTTGAAAATGTAAGTAAAAGATATAAAGATAAGGTTGTATTAGAAAACTTTAATTTAGATATAAAAAAAGGAGAATTTTTAACAATAATAGGTAGCTCAGGGTGTGGAAAAACTACAGTCCTTAAATTAATAAATGGCCTTATATATGCTGAAAAAGGAAATATAATTGTCAATGGTGATGACATTTTGCAGACCAATCAGATTCAGCTAAGAAGAAATATTGGATATGTAATTCAAGATATAGGGCTTTTTCCTCATATGAATGTAGAAAAAAATATATCATATGTATTGAATTTATCAAAAATAAAAAACAAGAAATTAATCAAAGAGAAGGTAAATGCAATAATAAAACTAGTTGGTATGGATTATGATATATTAAAACGATACCCAAGTGAATTATCAGGAGGTCAAAAACAAAGAGTAGGCATAGCCAGAGCGCTAGTTTCAAGTCCCCGAATTTTGTTAATGGATGAACCTTTTTGTTCAGTAGATGAGATTACTAGAAGAATATTACAAGAGGCAATAATTGATATTTATAAAAATTTAGGTGTTACAATAATTTTTATTACTCATGACATAAAAGAAGCCTTAAAATTGGGAACGAAAGTAGCAGTAATGAATGAAGGCAAAATAATTCAATATTCATCTCCTTGTCATATCAAAGAAAAGCCACAAAACGATTTTGTGAAAGATTTGGTAAGGGGTTATTAATTTGTATAATAATTAAAGTGTAGTTACTAAGTTTATGAGCTTGGTAGCTACATTTTTATAGGTGAAATTATAAAAATGTAAAGTGTACTTGACATAAAATTATAATCTGATACTATTTAAATATGTAAAGCATACTTAACATAGACTAATAAGGAGTGCACTATTTATGAACAATAGATTAGAAGAAATTAGAAAACAAAGAGAAATAACACAAGAGGAGCTAGCTACAGCACTGGAGGTTTCAAGACAAACTATTAGTTCTTTGGAAAAGGGAAGATATAATCCTTCTATTATTCTTGCTTTTAAAATTGCACGATATTTTAATATGCAAATTGAAGAGATATTTATTTATGAAGAGAAAAAATAATTTTTATATTTAGTAAGGAGGTATAGATAATGAAAAAGAGTTTGGTTGATTATAGTTTTACTATATTAGGTATACTGTTACTTGGGTCAGGATTATTTCTTATAAAATCCATATCAAATCCACAAGGTATTATGCAAACTCTACCATATATTTGTGTGGGGTTAGGATGTGGGATTTTTGGTCATGGCATGGGTAATATATTAGGTGAAAGGGCTATGAAAAATAATCCTGATATAAAAAAACAATTGGAAATAGAACAAAATGATGAAAGAAACATTTCAATTGGCAATGCTGCAAAAGCCAAGGCATATGAAATGATGATTTATGTATTTGGAGCATTAATCGTTTCTTTTGGTCTTATGGGAGTAGATATGGTGGTTCTGATATTACTAGTATTTGCCTATTTATTTGTAGTATTTTATGGGATATATTACAGATCCAAATATAATAAAGAAATGTAAGTAATAAACAATAGAAAATATATAGTAGTATTTTACAATATAAATAATATAATGAAGAAAAATTAAACCATGTAAAGTAAACAATTGCAACTGTTTATTTATACATGGGTATTTTTTCGTTTAATTTTCATAAAAAATGTTTAAAGATGAAAAAAGAAGGTATTAGTATATTGTAAAAAATGTGCATATTAAATACACATTAAAAATGGAGGATAAAAATATGTTAAGTCAAAAAACAATAGATATAGTAAAGAGTACGGTACCAACATTAAAAGAGAATGGAGTAGAGATAACAAAAACTTTCTACAAAACAATGTTTGAAAACAATCCAGAAGTAAAAGAAATGTTTAACATGGATAAGCAAGAATCAGGAGAACAGCCAAAAGCTTTAGCTATGACAGTCTTAGCAGCTGCTCAAAATATTGATAATCTAGAAGTACTATTACCAGCAGTAAAGAAAATAGGGCAAGTACATGTTAATACAAATGTAAAACCAGAGCACTACCCAATAGTAGGTAAAAACTTATTAATAGCAATAAAGGAAGTTTTAGGAGATACTGCAACGGATGAGGTTCTAAATGCATGGGGTGAAGCTTATCATGTTATAGCAAAAGTATTTATTGATGCAGAAAAAGATATGTATGCAGAAAAATAAATTTTAATCATAAATTAGCCAGATAAAGGATGGATAGCCAATAGGTAATCCATCCTTTTAAAGTATGTCTTCTAAAGTATATTCACTTAAAGTAAGTTTAAATGAATTCAAAGCATCATTTATAATAGGTTTTAGTTTACAAGAATTATTTATAGAGCAAGTATTATTCTCAAGAGAAAAACATTCAAGAATATTTAAGTTATCTTCAGTTATTTCAAGAAGCTTGCCCAAATTTATATCCTTAGGCTCCATACCCAATTTTATACCACCATTTCTTCCTTTTGATGATGATATATAATTATTTTTGGATAATTTATATACTATTTTTTTTATATGATGAGTTGATAAACCTAAAATGGATGATAATTCATCAACAGTAGAAAGATTATCTGGATGATTACCTAAATACATTAGTATTCGAAAGCTATAGTCTGTAAATTTTGATAAATACATTATAATCTCCTTTGATAAGATAGTTTATATATGTATTATTATATAAATTCCTAAGTATTAAACACAAGATAAATAATAAATTTTCAGATTTAAAGTTTAAATTAATTGAAAAAGTATTTATTGTTAAAAGAATGATATACTTTTTGTTTAAAACAAAAAGTCATTATTAACTAATATATAAATATGCGATTGAAGGAGGAAATAATTTGAGCAATTTATTTGAACATTCATTACAAATTGAAAAAACTCAAAATATGGTAGATATAACACATATCATAAAAGAAGATATTAAAAGAAGTAAAATAGAAGAAGGTGTAGCTATAGTATTTTGCCCACACACAACAGCAGGAATAACAATAAATGAAAATGCAGACCCAGATGTGGTAAGAGATTTAATTTACGGATTTGAAAAAGTATATCCAACTCAAGATAATAATTACAAACACTTTGAAGGAAATTCTCATGCCCATATGAAATCATCAACTATGGGAGCATCACAAACACTTATTATACATAAGGGAGATATTATATTAGGATGTTGGCAAGATGTTTATTTTTGTGAATTTGATGGCCCACGAAATAGAAAATTTTATGTTAAAATTATAGAAGGTTAAAAATAATAAAAAAATTTAAAAAAACTGTTTAAGGTTAAAAATACGTGGTATTAATATAGCATAATAAAAAATTAAAATTAAACAGTATATAATATTTAGTTTATATAAAAATTAGGGAGGAATATAAGATGAAAAAATTTGTTTGTACAGTATGTGGTTATATATATGAAGGAGAAGCTGCTCCAGAAGTATGTCCAGTGTGTAAAGTAGGAGCTGAAAAGTTCGAAGAAATGAAAGGTGAAATGAATTGGGCTGATGAGCATAGAATAGGTGTAGCTCAAGGAGTTGACGAAGAAATAGTTGAAGGATTAAGAGCTAACTTCGTTGGAGAATGTACAGAAGTAGGAATGTACTTAGCTATGTCAAGACAAGCTGATAGAGAAGGACATCCAGAAGTTGCAGAAGCTTACAAAAGAATAGCTTTTGAAGAAGCAGAACATGCTTCTAAATTCGCTGAATTATTAGGTGAAGTAGTTGTTGCTGATACTAAGAAAAACTTAGAAGCTAGAGTTGAAGCTGAATATGGAGCTACTGAAGGAAAGTTAAAAATAGCTAAGAGAGCTAAAGAATTAGGACTAGATGCTATACATGATACAGTTCATGAAATGTGTAAAGATGAAGCTAGACATGGTAAAGCATTCTTAGGATTATTAGAAAGATACTTTGGGAAACAAGCTTAATTAACATAAAAATAATAATTTAAAAAAGCTGTATTACACTTAATAAAAGGTGTAATACAGCTTTTTATTTTTAAAATAGACAATTTAAAATATCAGAAATAGAAATACCTGAACAAAGTGTTTGTAACTAAGAATTAAAAACCTACCTCTTACAAAGATAAATTAACCACTTACTCTAAATTCGTTTACAAAGAAATTCTAATGACTATAATTGATAATGTGGAGAGTGAAGATATGAAAATACGAATTGAAGTTGATGAAAGAATTGAAGAAGATGAAGTAATAGTTAGGTGCAGTCAATTAAATGAAGAAGTGAGTAATATTCAAAAAGCTATAACTGAAATAATATCACAGAAAACACAAATTACTTTTTATAAAGATAATGTGGAGTACTATATATCTTTGGCAAAGATTTTGTTCTTTGAAACAGAAGATGCTAATATTAGTGCTCATACAGGTGACAATATTTATCAGGTTAAGTACAAGCTTTATGAATTGGAAGAGATTTTACCAAATAATTTTATGAGAATATCAAAATCTACTATATTAAATATAAATCACATTTACTCCATAACACGAAACCTAACATCATCAAGTATCGTTGAATTCCAAGATACACATAAACAAGTGTATGTTTCAAGACATTATTATAAACCACTAAAATTTAAGTTATTAGAAAAGAGGAGATAGAATGAAAAAAGAAAGAATTTTCTGGGGTCTTTTGCTTGTATTAGGAAGTGTTGCCTTAATAGTTAACAAACTTGGTTACTTTGCCAACATAAATGTATTTAGTGTATTATTAACAGTATTTCTTTTGGGAATTATGGTAAAAAGTATATTTAGGAGAAGCTTTCCAGGAATATTATTCCCAATAGCTTTTATTTGTATCATATTTGATGATCAACTAGGTATCACAGCAATTACACCATGGACTGTGTTAATAGCAGCTGCTCTTGGTAGTTTCGGCCTATCAATGATTTTTTACAAAGGATCAAGATGGCATCATTATAAACATAAATATGATTGGAAATATGATGAGTATGAAACTATTAATATTGAAGATGAGGGTCATATAAAATTAGATACTAGTTTTGGTGGAAGTATCAAATATATTAATTCAGATAAATTTGAGCAAGCAGATTTGGACTGTAGTTTTGGTTCAATGAAGGTATATTTTGATAATACTAAGCTATATAATGGGCGTGGAGTAGTTAGAATAGATGCATCATTTTCTGGAGTAGAATTATATATACCTAAGACTTGGACTGTAGAAAATAGGGTTAACACATCTTTTGCAGGTGTAGATGAGAAAAATAGAAATATGGGAAATTCAGATAATATTTTAACTATAATAGGAAGAGCTAGTTTTGCAGGTGTAGAAATAGTATATATATAAAAATTATAAACAAACTAAGGGTATTTCAATAATGAAATACCCTTTTTATATGGTCAAAATATTAAAAAAATATGATATTATTAAGAAGTATATGTAAAAATATAAGAGTATTAAGTAAGAAAGAAAAATGAGGTGAAACTTTGCAATACATATTTAAATTAGACAAAGAAAACAAAATATTTTATAAGACCTTGCTTACCTTATGTACTCCAATAATAATTCAGAACTTATTATCAACTTTAATAAATATGGTGGATACAATTATGGTTGGAGGGCTGGGAGAAGTATCTGTGGCAGCTATCGGCATAGCTAATCAATACTTCTTTCTATACAATATGGCTTTATCAGGAATTATAGGAGGAGCAGGTTTATTTATTGCCCAATTTTTTGGGAAAAATGATAAAGCAAATATAAGAAAAATTACAGCTTTGGGAGCATTATCTGCTTTAATTTTAGGAATAATATTTGCCACAATGGCAATTTTTTCTCCAAAGTTTATAATTCATTTCTTTTCTCTTGATGAAAGTGTAGTTGAAATTTCCGTAAGCTATTTTTTAATAATAGGATTTTGTTATCCTATTATTGCAATTAGTAATGTATTTAGTATGGGCTCAAGAAGTATTAGAAATCCTAAGCTTGGAATGATTTGCAGTTCCATATCATTAGGATTAAATATAATTCTAAACTATATATTTATATTTGGGAAATTTGGAATGCCAGCTTTGGGTGCTAGTGGTGCAGCCTTTGCAACAGTTATATCAAGAATAGTTGAGTTAATCTTGTTAGTTAGTTATGTTTATTTTATTAAAAATGATTATGAATTAAGATTTACTCTTAAAGATATAAAATTAATCAATAAAGATTTATTTAAGGCATTTATATCTAAAACAATACCTGTATTTTTTAATGATACTTTGTGGGCATTTGGAACAGTGCTATATGCAGTGGCTTACTCAAAAGCAGGAACGTCAGCTATTGCAGCCAGTCAAATTGCATCTAGTACAGGAAATTTCTTTATAATGACATCAGTATGTATAGCTATTGGATCATCTATTATGATAGGAAATGAATTAGGCGCGGATCATATAGAAAAGGCAGTTAGCTATTCAAAGAAGTTTGCCAGACTAGTATCTTTAGCAGGGGTAGTTTTTGGTGGATTGCTAATTTTATCAATTCCAGCACTTCTAAAAGTGTTTAGTGTAAGCCCAGGTCTTGCACCAGATATAAAAAAGATATTTATTGTAATGGGAGTACTAATGGCATTAAAGACATTTAATACCTTTATAATAATAGGCGTGCTTAGAAGTGGTGGAGATACTAAATATGCTTTAACTTTAGAAATGGGATGTATGTGGTTTGTATCATTACCTTTAACATTCTTAGCTGCTTACAAAGGTGTTCCTATTTATATTTTAGTTGCGCTAACTTATACAGAGGAAGTAGCTAAGTTTATATTTGGAGTACCAAGAGCCTTATCTAAGAAATGGGCAAATAATATTGTAAAAGATATATAAAATGGCTAACAGAATGTTAAAACTTATTTACGTAAGTTGACTTTTATTGTTATTAGAGTTACAATAAAATTATTATCGGTCGATTGACCGACAAGAAATAAGGAGGTATTTAATGGGAACATATATTAGGGAACCTATTAATGGATTTACTCATTTAGGTGGAGCAATTCTTTCTTTTGTAGGTCTCTTAGCATTAGTAATAAAAACTACATTAACAAGTGCATCTGCTATAGATCTAACTGCAGTAATCATATTTGGAATAAGTATGATTTTACTTTATGCAGCATCAGCCACATATCATTTAGTAATGGCACCAGACAAGGTAATTGCATTTTTAAGAAAATTAGATCATTCTATGATTTTTATACTTATAGCAGGATCATATACTCCATTTTGCTTAATTGCATTAAAAGAACACAAAGGTTGGATTTTATTTACAGTTGTTGCTACAATAGCAGTTTGTGGCGTTCTATTTAAAATGATTTGGTTTAATTGCCCTAGATGGATATCTACTTGTATATATATAGGCATGGGGTGGATATCAGTATTTATGATAAAACCACTTTATAGCTCTATACCATTTGGAGGAATACTTCTATTACTTATGGGAGGTATATTTTATACCATAGGAGCAGTAATATATGGACTTAAGCCTCCTGCACTTAAATTTAGAAATTTAGGATTTCATGAGATATTTCATATATTTATACTCTTAGGGAGTTTATGTCACTTTATCTCAGTGTTTGAATATGTAATATAAAATTATAGTCACCCAATCTATTTATTAGAATGGGTGATTTTTATTTTAATAATTTTATAAATTAAGATGACTCATTATTAGAAAAAATAATAAAAAGGCTGTATAGTTAAAAAATGGTATATAATATAGTCAATATATTTTAGGGGGCATATTATGTTAAAAGATATAAATATAAAAATAAATCAAATAAAAGAACAGGTTGCAGAGAAAAAAGTATTAGAAGAAAAGCTCAATAATTTGGAGAAAGAGTTTTCTATGTATGAGTGTGAACTGAGAAATCTGGAAGAAATATTAAATAAAGAGTTACACGATGTTGAAAAATTAAAGAAGATATCCCTATCAAGTATTATATGCACGATTATGAGAAATAAAGAAAAAAAGATAGAGAAAGAAGAAAAGGAATATTTAATAGCAAAACTTAAATATGATAATTGCTCTTCTAGAATTACTTCATTGAAAAACAGCAAGTTAAGAATAGAGGATAGATTAAGCTCATTAGAAGATTGTGAAAAAAGGTATGCTGAGTTATTAGATACAAAATTATCGTTGATAAATATATATGGAGATACAAATCAGAAAAATAGAATTTTAAGCATGGAAAAAGAACTGGATAGTTATTTTAAAGAGCTTAAGGAAGTTGAAGAATCTATAGGATCTGGAAATACTTTATATGAAGAGATTTCATACACAAAAGAAATATTACAGTCTGCAAAAAACTGGGGAACTATTGATTTATTTGGCGGAGACTTTATTTCATCAATGGCAAAGCATGAAAAAGTTGATCAAGCTCAAAATCAATTTATAAGAATATCAAATTTATTATCTAATTTTAATAAGGAATTAAAAGATATTAATATAGATAGCTTAAATTTTTCTACTACAATGAAAACTTTTGATATATTTTTTGATAATATATTTACAGATATATCTGTGAATAGCCAGATAAGTAATTCTTATGATGATATTTGTAAATTACAAAGAGATGTTGATATGATTCTAAAAAAATTAAAAGATAGCAAGGAAAGCTTATATGAAATTATTGATGATAAGAAAAATGAATATGATAAATTTATAAATAGTCTTTAATATAAAAAGGTATTATATGATGAAAATTAAAAACTTCCATCTCATAATACCTTAATTTTTTATGAAATTTTATTATCATAATTTTTTATAGCTTTATTTACTATAACAACAAACCAGACTAAAGATATACCTAAAATAGCATGTCCAAGACCTGATATATGACTAAGACCAGCAAAGTCACTATTATTAACTTGTAATATTCCTCTATAGACTAATGTAGAAATTAAATATAGAAGACCTATATTGTAAGTTATAATCCATGATTTAAAACCTTTTATATTAGAAATATTAAAGTTTTTTTCTAGTAATAATACAATTATAAAAAATATAAATCCAAGTATTAACGTATGTGTATGAGTTACACTCAAAGAGGTTACTCCTGTGAAATTATTTATTTTTGTAAACTCTCTATAAAAAACTCCTAGTGCCAATCCTAAAATTAGATAAAATGTTGAAATCTTAAAATATTTTTGCATATCCTACCTCCGCTAAATAATTAATAATAATATATATACCTAAAAAAGTTTGCATTAAAACAAAATGAAGTAGTATTAATTTATTAAATAAAAAATAAGGTGTAACAACATAATTTTAATGTTTACACCTTATTTTTTCATTTAAAATTTTAAATCAAGGGCAGTTAGTCTATTGTAAATTTCTTTCATAAAGATCATTTCCGCTTCTTCACTATAAGCTTCGTAAGTAACGGAAAGTCTTAAATAAGCACCACAATCATCCCAAGGAACAGTGGATATCATGGCATTATCTAAAATATAAGCAAAAGCATCTTCTGCATTATTAAAGGCTACATCACCAGCTCCCTTAGGAATAGGAACATAAAGATAAAATCCACCTTTAGGCTTTTCCACTTTAAATCCAACTTTTCTAAGAACATCAATTAGTAAATCAAAACGTCTAGAATATCTTTCTATATTTTCTGAAATGAATTTTTCATAGTTATCAAGAGCAAATGAAGCGGCTTTTTGTATAGGAATAAATTGTCCAGAGTCAGTGTGACCTTTAATAGTTGAATAAAGTTTAATAGTTTTAGGAGAGCCGACTACAAAAGCCATTCTAAAACCAGTCATATTAAAGCTTTTAGATAAAGAGTGGATTTCCAAACAAAGATCCATAGCACCGTCAACGCTTAAAATGCTAAGAGGCTTATGATCGTCATAAGTCAAAGTACCATAAGCCATATCAGAGATTATAAATATCTTATTTTTTCTACAAAAATCAACTAAATATTCATAATATTTTTTAGTAGCAATTTGTCCAGTTGGATTGTTCGGATAATTAATATAAAGAAGCTTAGATCTTTTTAAAATATCTTCAGGAATATTTTCTAAGTCAGGGTAGAAGTTGCTTTTTTCACAAAGAGGTAGATTGTAGATTTCTCCCCCTAGAAATTTAGTATAAGTACCCATAATTGGATAGCCAGGAACAGTCATTAAGCAAACATCACCTGGATTTATAAAACCTATAGGAATCATGGCTAAAATAGATTTTGAGCCTATACCATGCATAACATTTTCGTAAGTTAAATTGTCTATATGATATGCATTTTTCATAAATCTACAAGCTGCTTCCTGAAACTCTAATATGCCATTGTCTGCATAAAATCTATTTTCATTCTTATGTGATTCTCTACATAAAACATCAACAATTGAAGAGTCAGCAATTTTATCAGGCTCACCAACTCCCATATTAATAAGTGGTATATTAGGATTATTTATTTTAGCATCATTAGTCATTTTTTTTAGTTTCTCAAATTTGTATAATCGTGTAGCTGTATTGAAGAAAGATAAATCGCCCAGTCTTTCTGAAATCATGCTGTCTATAAAATCCATTTTTAATCCTCCAAAAGTGTCGAGATACTTTATATTATGAAAAATTATTAAAAATGGGACGACTTTATTCTTTTTTGTTAATTTTTAAAAATTAACCTCTAATAAAATTACCTAAATGGAAAATATATTATGTTAATATAAATGATACCAAATATAATTATTTATATGTATAATGTAAAAGCATTATAAAATTCATGACCTTTAAGTGAGGGTTAACGATGGAAAAAAAGAATAAATGTAAATTATTTATAATACTGGCAGTTGCTATAGTATTAGGCTTGATCATGTACAGTGGACTATTTTCATCTAAAATTTATGACAAGCATATGGGTAGAGGGTTAAATTATTTAACAAATGAGAAATATGAAGATGCAATATTATCTTTCCAAAAAGCAATAAAAATTAAGAAAAATAGTACTTATGCAAGAATTTATTTAGGAGAGACATACATATTAAATAATGAAATAGAAGAAGCAACTACCATATTAAAAGAAGCGCAGAGTTTAGATATAGCTAATGAAAAACTACTTATGGAAATATTAGAAATTCTAACTTATATAGATGGAGATTTAGCATATGAATTTTTGGATACATTCGTACAAGTTGTACAAAAATCTAATATATCACCTAAAATACAAGAAATAATTAATTCAGCAAACAAGGCATTACTAAATCCAGAAGTAAATATAGAGCCAGGAAAATATGTAGATTCATTACAGCTAAAAATGTTAGATGAGATAATGACAGTTGGCCATAGTTACTACTATACAATGGATGGAAGCATCCCAAATAAAAACTCATCTAAATATACTGGAAAGATAGACATATCAAAAAGCACAAATATAAAAATAATAGGGTACAATAAAAATGGAGACTGTACAGATGTTGAAACTTTTAAATATATAATTGATAAAGATATAATAGAGCAGATTAAAAAAAGTATTTCTGAAGGCGAATCACTAATCAATAATACTACTGTGGGAAGTGAAATTGGAAATATATCTAAAGAAGATAAAGAGAAACTTCAAAATATATTAAATAAAGGAAAAGACTTATTAAATGATTACTTTATTAATTATAAAGATGCAAGCAATATAAAAACAGATATAGAAAGTGGGATTAGCTTATTTAATGATAATATAATTAAACCGATAGATAAGTCAAAACTAGAATCGGCTATTTCACAAGCTAATTCATTATACAATAATTCTATAGAAGGTAGTAATGTAGGTGAATACAAATCAGGGACAAAATCAGTTTTTATAAGTACAATAAATTATGCCAAAAAAATTTATAACAACTCATCCTCTAATCAAACAGAAATAGACTCAGCTCTAACTAATTTAAATAGTGCTATAGGTAAATTTAAAAAGAATAAAATTACAACAAATGATCGAAATTCAGATGGAAGTTATACTAGAGAATATGTAGAATCATATATTAAAAAAGAATATGTAGGTTATGGTATATTTGTAATGGATGCTACATATGATGAGTTTTATAATAATGAAAAATGTTACTTAATATCAGGCTCTTCAAATGAAACAAATGCTTCGGGATTTACACATCCAATAGAGTTTTTTATAGGTTCTAAAAAACTTAATAAGTATTCTTATAGTGATGTTGCATGGTAAATAATATTTTTAAATAAATTAAAATATATAATTTGATAAATTAAAAATAACAAATATAATTCAAAAGGCTGCAATAAAGCAGCCTTTAATTATTAATTACAATTTTCTAAGATTGAAGGAATATCTTCAATTGTTACACTTTCATAAACTCGTCCGTTTACAGTTACAATAGGTGTTCTACGACAAACTCCTACACATCCACCTGACTCTAAACTAAACTTCATATCTTTGGTAGTTTCGCCAGATTTAATTCCTATTAATTTTTCAAACTCATGAAGAATACTAGAGCTATTATCCTTGCTACAAGCATTACCAAAACAAATTTTTATCTTGTATTTACCTTTAAGATCAGTAACAAAGTAACTATAAAAATTAACAACACTTTCCACTTTGCTAAGAGGAAGATTTAACTTTTTGGAAATGTAAATCTGTACATCTTTTGGTAGATATCCGAATATACTTTGAGCATGATGTAAAGTATCCGTCAGCATTTTTTCATTATTATCAATTGAATTTATAAATAAATCTTTATTTTTAGAGAGAAAATCACACATATTAATCTCCTTTATTTTTTAAATATTGACTTTCTTTTTATACCCTATGGGTAATGAATATAAACTTTCTAAGGATTATATGATATATCATAATCATTAATAATATAAACCTATATAAAGTAAATGTAAGGCAAGTATGATATGAATATGTGTTATTATTTATAATATATTTGAAAATAAATGAAAGAAGGTGTTTAAGGATGAAAATTTCAAAAAAAGAAGTATTTTCAATACCTAATATAATGGGGTATTTTAGGATAATTTTAATACCTGTATTTTTATATGTTTATTATAATGCAACATCAGTGGAGGATTATTATATTGTAGCAGGTATAGTATGCGTTTCTGGAATAACAGACTTTTTAGATGGTTTTATAGCCAGAAGGTTTAATATGATTACTGAATGGGGAAAGTTTATAGATCCTTTGGCAGATAAGTTAACTCAAGCAGCTCTTGTATTCGCTTTATCATTTAAATATAAATTAATGTGGTATTTAGTTGGGTTGTTTATAATAAAAGAAGGCTTTATGGCAATTATGGGAATTATAATGCTTAGAAAAGGCAAGAAACTAGATGGGGCAAAGTGGTTTGGAAAGCTTTGTACGGCAATATTATACATAGTAATGTTTATGTTAATGTTATTCCAGAGAATGAATAATGATAGAGCAAACTTCTTAATATTAGTGTGTGGAATATTTATGTCAATGTCTTTTATACTATACATACCTGTTTTTTATAAAATGCATAAGTCAAATAAATAAGATATTTTTTGGAGAGTATTAAAACATTTATTCATATAGTTATATATAAGCATAAAATTAGGAGGGATTATATGACAACATATATTCTATACACATTGGCAGCTATAATGTGCTTTATATCCTACTTGAAAAATAAAGAAAGAACAAAAAATGCTTTAATCAAAGGTTGCAAATCTATTGAAAATATCATGCCTCAATTCTTATACATAATAGTAATTGTAGGATTAATGTTAGCCTTTATTGATACTAATACAATTTCAAAATTAATAGGAAATGAATCAGGATTTTTAGGAGTTTTATTTTCCGCAGCAGTAGGATCTATTGTAATGGTTCCGACTTTTGTAGCATTTTCAACTGCAAATACATTATTAAATAGTGGGGCGGGTTATGCTCAAGTAGCAGCATTAGTATCAACTTTAACTTTTGTAGGCATAATGACTTTTACGCTGGAAGCTAAATATATTGGCAAAAAGGCTGCTTTTTATAGAAATTTTTTTGCATTTCTATTTTCAGTTGTAGTTGCCTTCTTTATGGGAGTGATTTTAGGGTGAAGAAGAAAATTTATTACTTGGTAAAGAGATATAAACTTTTTCTTATTGTTTTTATTATTCTTATTTTAGTTATTATATTTGAAAAAAATACTGGTCTGAGGGCATTTAATAGTGTAAAAGATAGCTTTTTTCAGATGTTATCAGTACTACCACCTATTATGATTATTCTAGGATTAATGGATGAGTGGATATCTAGAGAATCCATGATGAAGTACATGGGCGATGATTCTGGAATTATGGGAATTGCTATCGCCATAACTTTCGCAGCTTTTGCTGCAGGACCAATGTATGCCGCATTTCCATTTACAGCTGTTTTATTAAAAAAAGGTGTAAAGTTTACTAATGTGATTATTTTTATGAACGCTTGGTGCGTTATAAAAATTTCTACTCTTCTATTTGAAATAAGTTCATTAGGGTATAAATTTACTTTTTATAGATTGTTAATCGATTTTGTTGGGGTTATTGCTATGGGATATTTGGTTAATTATTTTGTTATGAAAGTAGGAAAAGAAGATAAAATTTTAAGTAGCTATATGAAAGAAGATGTCTAAAAGTAAAAACGTAAGGCATGAATTATATTTGCATAATTCATGCCTTATTTATATAAAAATAAAAGTATTTAATTTAGGAAAGAATACCAACTTTTTTCAATAAGAATTCTGCATTTGTAGTAAGAGATCTTCCCTTTTTAAGTTTGTAATCAAAGTAAATTTCATTATCTATGTAATGTTCATTAAAACTATAGTTTATAATATTAGGATTTTCATTTTCTAAATTACAAACATCCAAATCATGAGTTGTAATCATCCCTGAAACATGATATTTACACAATTCTCTTAGGACACCTTCAGCACCTTTAAGTCTATCTATGGAATTTGTACCTCTAAAAATCTCATCTATTAAAAATAGTGTATTAGAGTTAACATGAGATTGGTCAATTATTTTTTTTATTCTTTTTAGCTCAGCATAGAATGTTGAAATTCCTTCGTTTAAATCATCTCTTATACGCATAGATGTAATTATATCCATTTTAGATGATAACATGCTACTGGCACATACATAACTTCCAGAGCAAGCAAGAACCGCATTAATGCCAACAGTCCTCATAAAAGTAGTTTTACCAGACATATTAGAACCAGAAATAATGTAAATATTATTATCTAGATTAAAATTGTTGCAAATACGTTTATCATTGGCGATTAAAGGATGACCCATATTTGTAGCTTCAATGATGTTGTTTTCCTCAGTAAAATTAGGAAGACACATATTGTTACAAATTCTAGGAAGATTGGCAAAGCTAATTAAACTTTCCAGTTCTCCTAAAGTATGAAACCAATTTTCTACTGAATCAGAATATTCTTGCTTCCAATTATCTAAATCTATAGCGTTTTTGTAGTCCCAAAGTAATAGTGAGTTTAAAATAATGCACATAACACCATTATTACGCTGATTTATACTTGAAGCAATTTTTGATAGTTTGTTAACTCCAACTTTAGCTTTTTCTATATTCTTTTCAATTTCATTTAATTTATCAGAAGCAAATTTTACTTTTGTAATATTATTAATAACATCGTCGTAGCGACTAATTTTAGGTGCTAACTTTTTAAGTGTTCCAACATAACTATTTGATTTTAAATAACCAATAACCCATAGTAATAGTTGAAATATAATTAAACAGTTAAGAACAATAAAAGCATCAGTATTTTTAGTTACTAGAGCATAAAGCAAAGCAAGACAAGTTACGATACTAGATACTTTAAATAATAATTTTAAAAATTTACTTTCAATAAATCTTTTTTTATCTTGAAGTTGTGAAATTAAATTGGCAAAATCCTCATCGACACCTATAAGAGAAAAATCATACTCTGTCTCAACAGAAAAATCATAATTCTTGCTTAACTCAGCAATAGCCTCATGACGATTTTGAATTTCTTTATCTGAAAAATTAGGACTTAGCAAGTCTTTTACAAATCTTCTTCTTCCATAATAAGTACCAGTACTATTAATCATTTGGAATAAAGAATTTTTACCTACTATATCCAAGTCCGTTGCATAAGGGTGATCATAATTTATAAATTCTTCACCAATATCTGTAAAGTCAGACCATTCACCAGAAATTCTCTTCATATTAGCCTCATTAATTTTTATAACTCCTTCAGCTTTATGTATTTGCTCATAAATAGTTTTATGAAATAAAGATGCAATAATAAAGATAACTATTTCCACAATTAAAAGTAAAATTAATTTTAAAGGATAATGATTTACATATATTTTGTATATGTTATAGCATATTAAAATAAACAATGCCATTTTGAATACAGATATTATATTAGTAGTTTTGTTATGTTCTAATATACTTGCTTTTCTTTTTTCTATATCATCATTAAATTTTGATTCCATAAGTTTTACCTCCAAATTTATCCTGTAACTTTTATGATAACCAATATTTATAGAAAATCCAACTAATTTGCTTTATTTAATATTTAAATTAAATTTTTAATATTAATTTCCTTGTTTTTCATGATTAAAATAAATATTAAAAGTTGTATTGACTCTGACGCTACGTTATAGAATATAGTTATAAGTGTAATAGGGAATTGAAGAAAGGAGGTTGAAGAATGAAGATAAGTGAAGTAGCAAAATTGACAGGTATAACAGTTAGGACTTTGCATTATTATGATGAAATAGGACTGCTAAAGCCTAGTGAAATTACAGAATCAGGATATAGATTGTACTCTAAAGATTCTCTTGAAACTTTGCAGCAAATATTGTTTTTTAGAGAATTAGATTTTCCTTTAAATGAAATAAAAGAAATAATGACAAATCCCAGTTATGATAAAATGGAAGCTTTAAACAAGCAAAAAGAATTGCTAGTAAAAAAACGCCAACGAATAGATAATTTGATTGGACTAATAAATAATACTATAGAAGGAGAGGATAATATGAGTTTTAAAGAATTTGATATGAAAGATATAGAAGAAAGTAAAAATAAATATGCTAAAGAGGTAAAAGAGCGTTGGGGAAATACAGAGGCATACAAAGAATGTGAGGAAAAAACAAATAGCTACAGTGAAAATCAATGGGGAGTTATTAATAAAGAAAGTAGTGAAATTTTAAAAGCTTTTGGAGAGCATATAGGTTGTGATCCAGGAAGTGCAGAAGTACAAGATTTAGTAGAAAAATGGAAAAACCATATTTCGTCTAGTTTTTATAATTGCACAAAAGAAATCTTATCAGGCTTAGGTTTAATGTATATAAATGATGAGAGATTTCAAAAAAATATTGATCAAAATGGGGAAGGAACAGCTGAATTAATGTCAAAAGCCATTGAAATTTACTGTTCTAAATAACTAAAGATTATTTTACAAAGTAAAAAATTAAAAAAGCCTCTTAATTTTATAAAGTTAAAATTAAGAGGCTTTTTTTAATATTTAATATATATTAATTCAGATTCATTATATCTAGCAATAGCGTAAATTAAATCGGAAAGTCTGTTTACATATTTCAATAACTGTGGATTGACAGTTTCAACTTTACTAAGAGAAAAAATTCTTCTTTCAGCCTTTCTACAAATTGTTCTAGCTATATGTAAATTAGCAGAAATTAAGCTAGTTCCAGGAACTATAAAAGCATTCATTTTATCAATTTTTGAAATATAAGAATCTATAATTTTTTCCAATGACCTTACATCATCATCAGTTATAGGTGTTTTATATTTTCCCTCTTCCTTAGTTGCTAATTCAGCAGATACAGCAAATAATTTTATTTGTATGCTTCTTAAAATTTCTTTATCTTCATCTTTAGCATAATTTGTGCAAAGACCTATGTAAGAATTTAATTCGTCTAAAGTTCCGTAAGATTCAACTCGCATATCATCTTTATCAACTCTACTTCCGTCATATAGAGAGGTTTTACCTTTATCACCTGTCTTAGTATATATTTTCATAATTGTCCTCCTTATATATTTTTATTAATAATATACCCATAGATAACTAGTACATATTTAAATATTTATTAAAGATGACACATTAGAATACGAAATTGTGGGTATATACTAATTATAAAACGAATTTATCAAAATTGTTGATGATATAAAAATTAATAAATAATAAACTAATAATTATAATCTACGGAGGAAAATAAAATGGCAAATTGTAATTCATGTCCATCAAAAAATAATTGTAATAAACAAGATACTTGTACAATAGAAAATAATCCAAACAATAAAATAAAAAATATAATAGGTGTTATGAGTGGAAAAGGTGGAGTAGGAAAATCTACGATAACATCACTAATAGCGAAAAAACTTAGTAAGGAAGGATACAAAGTAGGAATATTAGATGCAGATATAACAGGACCAAGTATTCCAAGACTTATGGGAGTACAACATGAAAGAGCATTTTCAAACAATGGAAAAGATATTTATCCGATAATAACTAAAGAAAATATAAAGACCATGTCAGTAAACTTTATGGTAAATGATGAAAGTCAGCCAGTAGTATTTAAAGGGCCATTAGTAAGTAATACAATAAAACAGTTTTACAAAGATGTAATATGGGAAGAGTTAGATTATTTATTAATAGATATGCCTCCTGGAACAGGAGATGTGGCTCTTACAGTTATGCAATCTTTACCTTTAACTGGAATGATTATGGTATCTGTTCCTCAAGATATGATATCCATGATAGTTGCAAAAGGTGTAAATATGGCAAATACACTAAATATAAATATATTAGGTGTGGTAGAAAATATGAGTTATATTGAATGTCCAGATTGTAATAAAAAGATTAAGTTATTTGATGGAGAAGAAACAGAAACATTCTTGGAAGAAATGAATTTGGATCTTTTAGGAGAATTACCAATGACTAGAGAAATTGTGGAAATTACTCATAAGGGATCAGAAGAAATAAGTGAAGAATTAGAAAATATTTTAAGCAATATAGTAGAAAAAATAAATAAAAAATTATAAAAAAGCTGAATTATATAAAATTATATCAAAATGGGCTTGTTAAAATTATTAAAAGTACTATAAATAGTGATACATTTATTTCTAGAGCAAGAGGAGACTTTAAAGGTTATGACTGTATTTGGTATTAGACTAGAGGCTATAAAAATGGTTCCTCTAGTGAAGTAATTAGAATCTAGGGAAGAAAAAGATAGTATATTATTATACTATCTTTTTATGTTTTAAATAAAATTATATTGGTATAATATGTAATATAAATATATATAAGTAGGAGTTGAAAAAAATGTTAGAAGTAGGAGTAAAAGCGCCTGAATTTAAATTACAAGATAAGGAAGGAAATGAAGTAAGTTTATCTGATTTTAAAAATAAAAAAGTAGTATTGTATTTTTACCCAAGAGATAATACGCCTGGATGTACTAAGCAAGCATGTGCTTTCAGAGATAGTTATGAAGAATTCACATTAAAGGATATAGTAGTAATAGGAATAAGCAAAGATAGTGTAAAATCACACAGTAATTTTGCTACAAAGCATGAACTACCGTTTATATTACTATCAGATCCTGAACTTGAAGCAATAAAGGCTTACGATGTATGGCAGGAGAAGAAGTTATATGGAAAAGTTAGTATGGGTGTGGTAAGAACAACATATATTATAGACGAAAATGGAATTATAGAAAAAGTGTACAACAAAGTTAAAACTGACAAAAATGCAGGAGAAATATTAGAGTACTTAGGTTAGGGTAGATATAAGTAAACCAAATTTGCAGGTTATATATATCTAAGTGTGTCTTATAACAAGTTACTGTAGCTGTATGTATTGATTATATTATTGAGTTTTGGGAAAGTGTATATTTAAGTTAAATTAAATAAAAATATATTTTATTATCGACATGATAAAGCGAATGTAGAAATAAAAAGTATTGACATTAAAAAAGAAATGATATAATATCTAAATATAATAATATTAATAAACGACAAGATAACGTTTTTTACTTTATGAATTGTTAATGTTTGTTTAAAATAATTAAATATATATTAATAATTTAATTATTCATGAAAATAAAATAATAGTAAAATCTTTTAGGATTGTAACTGATAAGCAGGCAAAACCTAAATCACTAAATACAGTTTATATATTTTTGATATATAAATTGTATTTAGTGATTTAGGTTTTTTAATATTTAAAATAATTTGCTAATAATTATGTTAAATATTAAAAAATTAGGAGTTAATAATAATCACAACAGCTTTTATAATTTATAAAAAAGTAATAATTTTTATGTTTTATTTATATAAATATTTTTTAGGAGGAGTAACTAGTGTATATTAAAAAAATATTTAATAACAATGTGGTCTTGACGATATTAGATAATAATACAGAAGCTATAATTACAGGAGCTGGGGTTGGTTTTAAAAAAAAGCCAGGGGATTTCATAGATGAAAATTTAATATCAAAGAGTTATATAATACAAGACAATCAAAGATATAGATATAATCAAATATTAAATGATACTTCTATTGAGTACTTTAGAATATCAGAGGAAATAATAGAAAAAGCAAACGATATGTTGGAAAATTATGTTGATGATTCTATAATAATATCTTTGACAAGCCATATTAAGTTTGCAGTTGAGAGAGAACAACAGGGAATAAAACTTCCTAATTTAATTTTGAATGAAACTAAGTATTTATATAAAGAAGAGTTTAAAATAGGATTATGGGCAATTGACCATATTTATAATGTAATAGGAATAAAACTTCCAGTTGATGAAGCAGGGTATATAGCTATTCATATAATTAATGGATTAGTAAATACTAAAGAAAATGAGGGAATTAGTATTTTAGAATTTTCAAAAGAGGTAGTTGATATAATTGAAAATATTTATGAATGTAAATTAGATCAAGAATCAATGGGTTATATGAGACTTATGACTCATTTGAAATTTTTTGTACAACGAATTTTAAAAAAAGAGAGTTATGAAGATAGTAGAATGGATAGTATGTATAAAATAATCAATAAGAGATTTATTAACTCTAAAAAATGCATTGATGAAATATCTAAACTAGTATTAGAAAAATTTGAATACGATATAAGTAGTTCTGAGGAATTATATTTGATGATACATATAAATAAAATAACTACCAATGAATTTTAGGATTGTAACTGCTAGGCAGGCAAAACCTAAATCATTGAACTAAATATATTATATATATATTTAATTCAGTGGTTTAGGTTTTTTTGTATCTAGAATGTTTATATGCGAACTGATTCGCTGATAATAATTTTTTAAAATTAAAAAGGAGATAAAATTATGAGCAAAGGTAAAAAAACAAATTTTTGGAATTTCTTCCAAATGCTGGGGAAAACATTTATGTTCCCAATAGCATTACTTAGTATTTCGGGTATGATGTTAGGTATAGGAGCAGGATTTACAGATCCTAATATGATTGGAATGATTCCTTTTTTAGGAAATAAATATGTTAACTTATTCCTTCAATTAATGACATCATTAGGCTTATTTGCATTTAGCAACTTGGGAGCACTATTTGCAATGGCAATACCACTAGGGCTACTTAAGAAAGAAAAAGAAATAGGAGCATTTAGTGCTTTAGTAGGTTTTATAGCAATGCACTTAGGAACAAACTTCTATTTAAATCAAGCAGGGTTATTAGTACCAGCTGAAGATATGGCCATAAATGGTCAAGCAATGATCATGGGGATACAATCATATAATACAAGTGTTTTAGGTGGTATCATAACAGGTTTAATAATATATGCAATACATGATAAAGTTACTAATTTTAAAATGCCAGAGTCATTAGGGTTTTATAGTGGGGCTAGATTAGTTCCAATAGTATCATTATTACTAATGGGAGCTGTTGGATTAATAGTTCCCATAGTATGGCCACCAGTACTACATGGATTCCAAACAGTAGGTTCTTGGATTTCATCGTCAGGACCGATAGGATACTTTGCATACGCAGCAGCTGAGAGAATTACAATACCATTTGGTTTAAATCACTTAGTAACATCTACATTCCGTTTCACTCCAATAGGAGGAAGTGCAGTTATAGGTGGACAAGAATATTTTGGAACATTAAATATGTTTATGGCTTATGTAGAGAACAATCAAATTATACCTTTAGATTTAGCTGGTAAGATGGAACAAGGTAAGTTGATGATACAATATGGATTAGCAGGTGCAGCATTAGCAATATATCGTACAGCAAAACCAGAAAAGAGAAAAGCTATAAAAGGCCTTTTAATTTCAGGTGTACTAACAGTTATAATTGGTGGAATAAGTGAACCGATAGAATTCTTATTCTTATTCATATCTCCTGCATTATTTGCATTCCATACTGTAATGAATGGTCTTGGAAATATGATACTACCATATCTTGGAGTACATATGGGGTTCACTGGAGACTTAATACAGTTTTTAACATTTGGAGTTTTAAGAGGAACAGAGACAGGCTGGCCAATGGCAGTAGCTGTAGCAGCTCTATACTTCGTAATATACTATTCTGTTTTCAAGTGGGCTATTGTTAAATTTAATATAAAAACTCCAGGTAGAGAAGATGAAGATATTGAAATAGGAAATAACGGAGGTTCAGATTTCAACGGACTATCAACTTATAAAGGACAACAGATGATAGCTGCATTAGGTGGAAGAGATAATATAGTTTCTCTAGACAATTGTGTAACTAGACTTCGTTTAGGTTTAAAAGACGTATCTAAAATAAATGAATCAGCAATTAAACAAGCTGGAGGAATTGCAGTAGTAAAGTTAAATGATAATGCAATTCAAGTAATAGTAGGAACAAAAGTATATGCACTTAGAAAGCAAATGGACAAAGTACTTGATGGGGCAATATAAGAATCAGTAATGGCTTAAAACTTAAGTGCATGGAGGAATATAAATGATTGATTTTAACAAAGAAGTAGATAGATTGGGTACATATTGTACCCAATGGGATTATGTAGAAGATAGATTTGGTAAGAAAAATTTACTTCCATTTACTATTTCAGATATGGACTTAGAATATCCAGATGAAGTTGCACAAGTACTTCAACAAAGGTTAGATCATAGGGTTCTGGGATATAGTAGATGGAAACATGATGACTTTAGAAATTCAATAAAAAATTGGTACTCAAAAAGATTTAATTGTAATATTGATTCAGAGTGGATTTATTATAGTCCAAGTGTAATGTATTCAATTAGTAAATTAATTGAAATATTTAGTAAAGATGGAGATGGCGTACTTCTAAATACACCAGCATATAATGCATTCTATGATGTATTAAGAACTAATAATCGTAAGGTTATTAAATCTCCTCTAAAAAATGAGAATGGACATTATTCAATAGATTTTGAGGATTTCAAAGAAAAATGTAAGGAATCAAAGTTATTTATACTATGCAATCCACACAATCCTACAGGTAGAGTATGGACAGAAGAAGAATTAATAAAAATGATAAATATCTGTAAAGAGTATGATGTAAAAATTATTTCTGATGATATACATATGGACATAGTGTATGGATCGAGAATGACACCTATACTAAAGGTAGCTGAGGATTATTTAGATTCAATATATATATGTACATCACCATCAAAATCTTTTAATATACCAGCATTAACGGGCTCTTATGTAATTATACCAGAGGCTAAAACAAGGGATAGATTTGAAAATATAGTAAGATATAGAGACTTTGTAAATTCGCCTGCAATTCTATCTGTATTAGCAACAATGACTTGTTACAACGATTGTGAATACTGGATTGAAGAATTATTGAATCATCTTGAAAATAATTTGAAATACACAATTTCATATTTAGAAGAATATTTACCACAATTAAAATTAAAAATGCCACAAGGATGCTACTTTGCTTGGATAGATTTCTCAGAATTAAATATACCTGGAGAACAATTTCAAAAAATGTTGATTGATATTGGAGAAGTGGCGATAATGAATGGTCATGTTTATGGAGAAGAGTGCGAGTTTTACTTGAGATTAAATGTAGCATGTTCTAGAGACAAGCTTATAGATGGATTAGATAGATTAAAAAAGACTATAGATTATATAAAATTGTAAGAGGAGAAGTATTATGAAATATTTAGAAATAGTTATAGATGTAATGAATAAAGAGATGCAAGCTATAAAATCATTAATTGAATATGTGAATGAAGATTATGAAATTATAATAGATGAAATATTAAACTGTAAAGGAAAAGTAATCTTTCTAGGCGTAGGTAAATCAGGGCATATAGGAAAAAAATTAGCGGCAACTTTTGCTAGTACGGGAACACCAAGTTTCTTTGTACATGGTACAGAGTCTGTTCATGGTGACTTAGGAATGATAGAAAAAGATGATATTGTAATTTTAATTTCAAATAGTGGGAATACAATGGAAGTAGTAAACTGTATACCTTTTATAAAGAATATAGGAGCTAAAACAATTGCAATTACTTCAGGTAAAGAGTCAAAATTAGGTCAAGGATGTGATTATGCATTAATATATCCAAAAGAAGTAGAGTCAGATCACTTAAATTTAGCACCTACTTCATCATCTACAATGACTTTGGTTCTGGGAGATGCAATAGCATGTACAGTATCTAAGCTTAAAAACTTTACTTCATCAGATTTTTACAAATATCATCCAGGTGGGAGCTTAGGTGAAAAATTAAAAACAGTTAACTAGGCAAGTCAAGAGAGGAGAATCAAGTATATGTTTAAGCTTTTAAAGAAAGAGAATAAAAAAATATTAAAATCACCTACAGAAGGAAAAATTATAGATTTATCAGAAGTTGAAGATAATGTTTTTTCTCAAAAAATAATGGGAGAAGGAGTTGCAATAGATACGATAGGCGACATAATATCTTCACCTATTAAAGGAAATCTAGCTTTAATAACTGAGACTAAACATGCATTTGTTATAGAATCAGAAAATGGAATGGAAGTTTTGGTTCATATAGGTATAGATACAGTTAATTTAAAAGGAGAAGGTTTTGAAATTTTAGCTGAAGCAGGAACAGAAGTTAAGGTAGGGCAACCTATTATAAAAGTAGATAGAGAATTTATTAAATCTAAAGGTTATTCTTTAGTTACTCCAGTTATAGTGACTAATCACTCTGATTATAATGTTAGTACATGCAATATTGGTGAATTAGCTCAAAGTGCAGTAACTGATATAATAAAATACAAATAGAAAATTATTAAGGGTTTCATATGAAGAAATATGAAACCTTTATTACATATTGAAAATATTGCAAGCTTAAGGAGATTAATAGGCAAATTTAAAATTTTGAAGAAAATTAACGTTCAAAATAGAGCCATTAATAAAAATATAATTTATATACCGTTTTATATAAATTTATACATCATGTAAAGAGAAAGGAAATTATTATGTTAGATTTAACAGTAATATCTAATAATATTAGAAAGAATATAGTAGAAATGATTTATGAAGCAAATTCAGGTCATCCAGGAGGATCATTATCAGCAGTAGAAATATTGACGTATTTATATTTCAAAGAAATGAACGTAGAAGCCAATAATCCGAAGAAACAAGATAGAGATAGATTTGTGTTAAGTAAAGGCCATGCAGCACCTGTACTTTATGCTACATTAGCAGAAAAATGTTTTTTTGATAAAAAATTATTAAAAAGCTTAAGAAAGCTAAACTCCCCACTGCAAGGTCATCCAGATAGTAAAAAATTATCTGGTATAGATATTTCAACGGGATCTTTAGGACAAGGTATATCTAATGCGGTAGGACTAGGGATAGGAATGAAAATGGATGCTAGTAACTCAAGAGTATATTGTTTATTAGGGGATGGAGAAGTACAAGAAGGACTTGTTTGGGAAGCCTTTATGGCAGCAGCTCACTATAAACTAGATAATTTAGTTGTAATAATAGATAACAATGGACTTCAGATAGATGGAAAAAATGAAGATGTTTTAAATATAAATAACTTAAAGAAAAAACTAGAAGCATTTAACTTTAATACTATAGAAATAGATGGACATTCATTTTTTGAAATAGAAAAAGCATTAAATGTTGCTAGGGAAACAAAGGGGTTTCCTACTGCGATAATAGCTAAAACAGTAAAAGGAAAAGGTGTTTCATTTATGGAAAATGAAGCAGGGTGGCATGGGAATGCTCCAAGTCTAGAACAAAGAAATAAAGCATTAAAAGAGTTAGAGAATAAGGAGGTATAAATACATATGGGAATAGCAACTAGAGAAGCATACGGAAAAGCATTAGTTTCACTTGGAAGAGAGAATAAAGATATAGTTGTTTTAGATGCAGACCTTTCAAAGTCAACTAAAACAGCAGATTTTGCCAAAGAAAATAAAGATAGATTTATAAATGTAGGAATAGCAGAGCAAAATTTAATGGGGATGGCTGCAGGGCTTGCATCATATGGGAAAATACCATTTGCTAGTACATTTGCAGTATTTGCTAGCGGAAGAGCTTTTGAAATAATAAGAAATTCAATATGTTATCAAAACTTAAATGTAAATATAGCAGCAACACATGCAGGAATAACTGTAGGAGAAGACGGTGGCTCACACCAATCAGTAGAAGATATTGCAATAATGTCATCACTACCAAATATGACAGTAATAGTTCCAGCGGATGAAACTGAGACTATGCAAGTTATAGAAAAAGCTACAAAAATAAATGGACCTGTATATATAAGACTAGGGAGGCTTGCAGCTGAAGACATATTCGATGAAACTTATAAGTTTGAAATTGGAAAAGGAACACAAGTAAAAGATGGTAAAGATATAACAATCATTGCAACGGGGATTACTACTAATCTAGCAATGCAAGCAGCTAAAGAATTAGAAGAAGATATAAATGTAAGAGTAATACATATGCCAACTATAAAGCCGATAGATGAAGAAATAATAATAAAAGCAGGATGTGAAACTAAGGCTATAATAACAGTAGAGGAACATTCGGTAATAGGAGGACTTGGAGATAGGGTTTGTGCTGTGACGGCTGAAAAATCTCCAACAAAAGTTATAAAAATAGGAATAAAAGATATGTTTGGACAATCAGGAAAGCCAGATGAATTATTAGAGTATTATGGTTTAACGACTAAAAATATAAAGCAAGTTATAAAAGAGGAATTTAACAAATAGTATCTATTAAAATTGCTATAAATTAAATATGAGGTATTATAATATGATTGGAAAGCTAAAAAAGCTACAAAATGGTGCGGATATTAGAGGAATTGCACTTGAAAATAATGATAAAGAAGTAAATTTGACAGCTCAAGAAATTTATTATATTGGACAAGGATTCATAAAATGGATAAAAGAAGAACAAAATAATAGTAATCAATTGAAAATAGCAATAGGTATGGATTCGAGAATATCTGGTCCAAAATTAAAGAAGACTTTAATAGAGTCAATATCAAAAACAGGTTGTTTTGTATATGACTGTGATATTAGTACTACTCCAGCGATGTTCATGGCGACAGTATTAGAAAACTATGAGTGTGATGGTGCGGTCATGATAACAGCAAGTCATCTACCTTATTACTATAATGGATTAAAATTTTTTACTAAAAAAGGTGGATGCGAAAACGAAGATATAAAAAGAATAATAGAGTTAGCTACGTATAAACAAACTAATGAATTTATAAGGAGTGGAAAGGTAGAAAAAGCTAATTTAATAGATGATTACTCAAATTACTTAGTTAAGTTCATAAGGAGGGATGTAAATTCAAAAACAAATTATTGTAAGCCTTTAAAAGGATTAAAAATAATAGTAGATGCAGGTAATGGATCTGGTGGATTTTTTGTAGATAAAGTACTTAAGCAATTAGGGGCATGTACAGATGGAAGTCAATTTCTTAATCCAGATGGATTATTCCCTAATCATATACCAAATCCGGAAAATAAAGAAGCTATGAAATCTATAAGAGAAGCTGTTATAAAAAATAATGCAGATTTAGGAATTATATTTGATACAGATGTAGATAGATCTGCTATTGTAGGAGATGATGGTCTAGAAATAAACAGGAACTCATTAATAGCATTAATATCTGCAATAATTTTAGAGGATCATCCAAATAGCACAATTGTAACTGATTCAATAACATCAACAGGATTAAAAGAATTCATAGAATCTAAAGGTGGTGTGCATCATAGATTCAAAAGAGGTTATAAAAATGTAATAAATGAATCAAAAAGATTAAATTATGAAGGTATTGAATCTCACTTAGCTATAGAAACATCAGGACATGCTGCAGTTAAAGAAAATTATTTTTTAGATGATGGAGCATATTTAATATCTAAAATATTAGTGAAAATGGCACAATTTCATGAAGAAGGAAGGAAAGTAACAGACCTGATATCTTCATTAAAAAAAGCAAAAGAAAGTAAAGAAGTTAGAATAGGAATAAATAAAAATGACTTTAAAACATATGGAGAAACTGTAATAAGTGAATTAGAGGCATATGTAAATGAAGTCGAAGGATGGTATTTATCAGAAAATAACTATGAAGGAATAAAAGTATTCTGTAAAGAAAATAGAGGAAATGGATGGTTCTTATTAAGGATATCACTACATGAACCATTATTACCATTAAATATAGAATCGAATGAAATAGGCGGAATAGACAAGATAATATCTAATTTACTTCCATATTTAGGTAAATATACAGACTTAAATATAGATAAATTAAAATTAAATAAAATAGATACTAATAATTAGATTACAAGTAGTAGAAGAGATAGACAATCGGATTCTTAGAAGCTGTAGTATACTTATATTTATGATATAAATGAAAACCAGATAAGAGAATTAGACAGTGTAACAAACGAAGTAAAATGCTGCATTTATGATGCAGCAAATCGCATGGATAATGCTATGTTCACAAAATCTTGAACAGTAATATTGAAACACCAAACATTTATAACCAAATATGGTAAGAGGTCTGTAAAGAGATGTTAGATAAAAACTAACATCTCTACTTTTTTATGGTATTATAAGAAGAAGACAGGAGTGAGACATTTTGAAATTACAAAAACCAGGAATGAGAAATATAAAAACAGGTATAGGAGTTATGATATGCGTACTAATTGGGAAAATGAATGTAATAGATAGTACTTTTTATGCAGCAATAGCTTGTATTGTTTCCATGCAAACAACTGTTAAAAGCTCGTTAACAGTAGGTTTAAATAGATTAAAAGGGACATTTATTGGTGGTTTAATAGGATTTCTATTTGTACTTATTCATCCAGGTGATCCAATAATATCTTGTTTAGGAATAATCACAACTATCTATATTTGTAATATTTTAAAAATAAATAAATCTATAACTATTGCTTGCGTTGTATATTGTGCAATCAACTTAAATATAGGTGATGCAAACCCAATAGTGTACTCTTTATTTAGAATTTTAGACACATCTATAGGAGTAATTGTAGGAGTGGCTGTAAATTATTTTATATTTAGACCAGACTATTTAGAAAGTATATATAAAGAAATTAGAATTATTGAGGAAACATCAATTAAACTACTAAAGAGTGAAATAGAAAAAGGTGAACACGCAGATATTTCATCTTTAAAAAATGAAATTACAAGATTAGAAGGATTGTACAAAAACTTTTTAGAAGAATTAGAGTATAGTAATGAAGAAGTTGAGAATAATGAAATTAACAATACTATAAAAAGATGCAAACAGATTTACTTACATCTTCAAGTTCTAGAGCAAATGAAGGATAAATGTTATCTAAATAAGGAAAACTATATTAAATCTAAAAGTATATATGATACTTTATCTAAAGATATTGAAATAAAAAATAATACAAGTGCTGTTTATAACTATCACATTAGTTCCATAATTGACAATATAAATGAAATACATGAAATTGATGAAAATCATAATAATAATGAAAGTGATTTATAGATAAGGGTTTAATATATATAAAAAAAATTAAAAAACGCTTAAAATAAAGATAACTCATAATATTTTTTTTTTAGTGTTATAATTACTTTGTCAGCATAATCAATATTTAGACAGGGGGAAGAAATTATGAATTTCGAAATGCCAAAATATACTCATCCAAATTTTCAAAAAGAAAAATTTGAAAATGCGCCAGATGCAAAATATGTATTAGTGGAAAAAGATAGAGTTGCACCTGACAACTACCATGCAATGTCTATTTTTCCGGAGTACTTTAAAGTTGAGGGTGAATGGAAATTAGCTAAAGAATCAAGAATGGACTGTGTTGCAAGACTAACAGAGGATAAAGAAATAGAGGTAGTAGAATTTAGACATTTAAAAGTTGGAGATAAAATTATTGTTGGAAGAACTGAAGATGGTAGTGAGGGAATATATTTACACACAACAGGTTTTGAAGAAGAAAAAGTTGAAGAAGAAGCTTTTGCTTTTAGAGGAAGTAGATCAAGAGAAACTTCTCAAACTATGGACTACGATCAACTAATTGAACTTTTAAAACATGAAAAAGAAAATGGATATGTAGTTTGGGTAATGGGACCAGCAGCAGTATTTTCTAAGGGCGCTAGAGATTCATTAACAAAATTAATAAATAATGGATATGTAGATGCTTTCTTAGGTGGAAATGCAGTTGCAACTCATGACTTAGAAGCAGGAGTATATAATACAGCATTAGGACAAGATATATATACTCAATGTTCTATAAAAGATGGTCATTATCATCACCTAGATTTATTAAATAAAGCAAGAAAATATGGTACAATAGAAAAACTTATAGAAGAAGAAAATATAACATCAGGATTAATTTACTCTTGTGTAAAGAATAATGTGCCTATTGTACTTGGAGGGTCTATAAGAGATGATGGTCCACTCCCTATAGTAATAGCAGATGTATATGAAGCTCAAGAGCAAATGAGAAATCAAGTAAGAAAAGCTACAACTGTAATTTGTATGGCAACTCAATTACACACAATTGCTACAGGAAACATGACACCATCATATAGAGTTGTTAATGATGAAGTAAGACCAACATACTTCTATACAGTAGATACTTCAGAATTTGCTGTTAACAAGTTAAAAGATAGAGGAAGCTTAAGCGTTAGAACAATGATATCAAATGCACAAGATTTCTTACAAAGATTAGCTGATAATTTAGAATAGATTAAAAAACTGCTTTAATTTTTTAAAGCAGTTTTTTTATTATTTCAAAAAATATGGCGAAGGCCTCTCATATTGTATACAATTCTATTAATATAAAAAGAAAAGAAATATTTAACTCAATGCACATAGTTTGGTAGGTTTTTATGAATATAAATAATATATTAGAAACCATAAGAATGATTGAAGAAGAAAAATTAGATATAAGAACTATTACTATGGGTATATCATTGCTAGACTGTATAGACTCTGATGGAGAAAAGTGCAGAGCTAATATTTATAGAAAAATAATGAGCTGTGCAAAGGATTTAGTTAAAGTAGGAAAAGAAATTGAAAATGAGTTTGGCATACCTATTGTAAATAAAAGAGTATCAGTAACACCAATCTCAATAATAGCAGGAGCTACAAATGATGAAGATTATGTAGAATTTGCTAAAACGTTAGATAAAGCAACGGAAAATTTGGGAATTGATTTTATAGGAGGATTTTCAGCATTAGTTGAAAAGGGTTGTACAAAGGGAGATGAAATTTTAATTAAATCTATTCCTAAGGCATTAGCTTATACTAACAAAGTTTGTTCATCTGTAAATGTTGGATCAACTAGAGGTGGATTAAACATGAATGCAATAAAAAATATGGGAAAAATCATAAGAGAAATGGCTGAACCTACAAAAGATGCAAAGGGATTTGGATGTGCCAAGTTAGTTGTATTTTGTAACTCAGTAGGAGACAATCCATTTATGGCTGGAGCTTATCATGGTATAGGTGAAGCTGATGTAGTTATAAATGTGGGTGTAAGCGGACCTGGTTACAAAGAGCTTTGGAAAAAGTAAGAGTAGAATCTTTTGATGTGGTGGCACATACTATAAAAAATACAGCATTTAAAGTAACAAAAATGGGTTAATTAGTTGGCCAAGAAGCATCAAAAAGATTAGGAGTACCTTTTGGAATAGTGGATTTATCTCTAGCTCCAACACCTGCAATCGGTGATTCAGTAGCAAATATTTTAGAATAAATGGGACTTGAAACTGTAGGAACCCACGGTACTACAGCAGCACTTGCTCTTTTAAATGATGCAGTAAAAAAAGGTGTAGTAATGGCATGTTCTAGAGTTGGTGGCCTTAGTGGAGCGCTTATACCAGTATCTGAAGATGCAGGAATGATTGATGGAGTAATAAAAGGATCTTTAAATTTAGAAAAGTTAGAAGCAATGACTGCAGTATGTTCAGTAGGATTAGATATGATAGCAGGTGAGGCTGCCATAGGAATGATGAATAATAAAAAAACTGCAGTAAGAATAATTCCAGCCCCAATACATTCTTTTAAAAACTAATAGGCAATTAGCCTATTAGTTTTTTTGTTATTAATAAAATATTTTGCTTTATATTATATAAAAAAAATTGAACATGTAATTTTTTTGATTTGTTGTTATTATGTTAATAAAAAAGGTACAATAAGTATGGAGTATGATGTAAGGCTTTAATAAAAAATAATTTTTAATGTATAATTAAAATGATATTGAAAATTTTTTCTTATATATTATACTTATTATGTGAATTAGACAATAAAGGAGACTTATAGTGAATAAATTAAAATATACATTAATTCTTTTAACAATTTTAATATGTATATTGCCTAAAAATATATATGCATCTAAAATGATGAATTTTGAAAATCTAACAATAGAAAATGGATTATCTCAAGCAACAGCAGAAACCATAATTCAAGATAGTAAAGGGTATATATGGATAGGTACAAATGATGGGTTGAACAGATATAATGGAACAGATATAAAAGTTTTTAAGTATGATGAGGATGTTAAGAATAGTATTATAAGTAGTTATATAACATCTCTTGGAGAAGATAAAAATGGAAATCTGTGGGTAGGAACAGATGAAGGTTTGAGTAAAATAAATTTATCTGATTACTCTATAAAAAATTATCGCTATTATAAAAATAATAAAGATAAGCCTTACTATGCTATTTTAACTATTTATGTAGATGATAAAGGTAAGGTTTATATGGGAAATAATGATGGGGTATATCTTTATGATGAAAAAGAAGATAACTTCGACAAGATTCTAGGTTTAAATGACAATCTTAGTGATAAAAATATTTACTCAATAAATAAAGATTCACAAGGTAACTTATGGATAGGTACTGACCAAGGAATAAACAAAGTAGATGACAAAACAAATAAAGTATCACAATATACTGTTGGAAATATAAAAACTACTCAATGGGGAAAAATTTCGTCTATAGTTTTTGATAATAAGGATAATATGTGGGTTGGAACTTCGGAACAGGGCCTAAAAAAGATAGATTTGAAAAATAATAAAGCTAAATCTTTTAATATGGATGAAAAAGATACTAACAAATTGCAATCCAATGCTATAAGAAAAATACTACAAGATAGTAGTGGAAACATATGGATAGCAACTGAAAAAGGCTTAAGTAAATATATAGAAGAAGATACATTTGTTACCTATCAGAATAAAGACTATGATAATAGCACTTTAGCTAATAATATTGTATTTACACTTATGGAAGATGACAGTGGATTAATTTGGGCAGGAACTTATACAGGAGTAAGTATCTTTGATTCAAGAAATAAAATACAAATATACAAAAGTGACCCTACAGATGAAAATTCTTTAGACAATAATGTTGTAATGGGTGTTTATGAAGATGATGAAGGATTATTATGGATAGGTACTAGAGATAAAGGTTTAAATATAATTGATAAAGAAAAAGATAACATAACACATATTTATGAAGGAAATACTAAATATGATTTAAGTACAAATGCCATAAGTGTTATTAAGGGAAAAGGAAATATTATTTGGGTAGGAACTAGGAATGGCGTAAACAAAATAGATAAACGAAATATGATTATTGAAAAGTACACTACAGAGGATGGATTAGTAGACAATAATATTAAGTCTCTATTTATAGATAGCAAAAATAATTTATGGATAGGAACACCAAAAGGGCTTAGTATTTTAAATATAGAATCTGAAGAAGTTTTTGGAATGACAGATAAATTAATAAAAGCTGGAATATCAGATCCATATATTCAAGAAATTTATGAGGATAAAGAAGGAATTTTTTGGATTGGAGGGTATACTTCTGGTGGTCTTATTAAACTTGATCCAAGAAAAAATACAATTGAAACCTTTAATAATTATAAAAAAGAAGATGGTGATGAAGCCGTTGTAAACGCCATAAGAAATATAGTAGAAGATGATAATCATAATCTTTGGATAGGAACTAATGATGGATTATTAAAATTCAACAAAGATAAAAATACATTCAAAGCTTATACGGAGAAAGATGGTTTAGCTAATAATATAGTTTATCAAATATTAGTAGATGAGGACAAAAATCTTTGGATGAGTACTAATAATGGTATTTCAAAATTTGATATTAACAATAATCGATTTACTAATTTAAGGAGTACAGATGGCCTTCAAAGTAACGAGTTTAATGGAAACTCAGCATATAAATGTAAAAATGGTGATTTTGTATTTGGTGGAATTAAAGGATTAAATATTTTTAATCCAAAGGAAGTTTTACAAACGGATTATAAAGGAAGAGTTAATTTTGATAGCTTTGAAGTGGAAGGTGAAGACTATACAAATATAGACGGTAAAGTTTTTAAATATGATGAAAATTTTATAAGAATTAAATATTTTCTTACTGATTATAGAAAAAATAATAATATTCAATATTATTATAAGTTAGAAGGAGCTAATGATGATTGGGTTCTTGTAAAAAATAATGAAGCCATATTTGGAGACTTAAAACCTGGAAAATATAAATTTAGAATAAAATGCAGAAATAACAGTGGGGAAATGAGTGAAGAAAATAGTGTTAGCTTTACAATAAAGCCTCCTATTTGGAAAAGTAATATGGCTATGATTTTATACGTTATTATAATCATATTTTTATTATATAATAATAGGAATAAAATGAAAAAGCTTGATAAGCTAGTAAATAAAAGAACGAGACAGTTAAATGATGAGATGAATAAAAACAAAGTTTTATTTGATAAGGTTATACAAGCTGAAAGAAGTAAAAATAATTATTTTATAAATTTATCACATGAACTTAGAACACCATTAAATGTAATAAACTCTATTGAACAATTAATAAGAAGTATTTGTAACTCAGAAAAAGAGTTAACAAAATCAAAATTAGAAAGTTATATGGATATTATGAAAAGTAATACAGATAGGCTACTAAATTTAATAAACAATATAATAGATACATCTAAAATTGAAAATGGAAAATACAAGCTTAACAAAGCAGAGAAAGATATAGTTTATATTGTGGAAGAAGCAACTTTAAGTTTAAAAGAAAGTATAGAATCTAGTGGTATAGAGCTAATATTTGATACTGAAGTTGAGGAAAAAATAATTAACTGTGATAAATATGATATAGAAAGATGTATAGTTAACTTAGTTAGTAATGCTCAAAAATTCACACCAAAAGGTGGAAGCATAAGAGTTAATATAGAAGATTTAAAAGATTTTGTTAAGATTACTGTGGAAGATACAGGAATTGGAATAGAAAAAAAATATCATAATATAATCTTTGATAGGTTTAATCAAATTGTAGATGAACATGGTGAGAATAAAGGCGGAAGTGGATTAGGCCTTACAATTACAAAGCATATAATTGATTTACATGGGGGTAGAATAAAAGTTGAAAGTGAAAAAAATAAAGGTACAAAATTTACAATAATTTTACCTGTAAAATAAAAAAAGCTGCTATTTAGCAGCTTTTTTTATGGATAACATATGTAAGGTTTTAACTAGAGATGTTACAACTAGAATTCCCAAAGAAATGGCACCACCGACAAATAGAACATCGGCACCTTTCGCAATTGCATTGTTATAGTCATGTTGTACTAAATAAAGCATAGTATTATACATTCCAAGACCTGGAACTAAAGGAATAATACCTGGTATTACAAAAATTATTGCTGGTTGTTTTAATTTTCTAGCTAAAATTTCACTAATATAAGAAACTAGTAAAGCAGCTATAAAGTTTGCTAATATATCATTTCCACTTAATTTTACTAAATAATAAAATAAAGACCATCCAAGCCCACCCACAAGTCCACTAGATATAAGCGTAGATTTAGGTGCATTTAGAAAAATAGCAAAACCAACAGTAGCAATAAATGAATATATAAAATGTAAATATAAGGGCATATCTGTCATTATAAACTTCCTCCTAATCTAAGCCAAATATCTAAAATAATACCCACACCACATGCTATACTTACAGCTGTAACACCAGCATCAAAAGCACGAGCAACTCCAGAAATTAAGTCACCAGCAATTAAGTCTCTAATTCCTTTTATAAAAGATACTCCTGGAAGTAGAGGCATAATAGAACCAACTATTAATAAAGCAGGTGTGGGAAGAATGTTTATTTGAGATAAAACAACTCCAACAAGAGCTATAAAAGTTGACGATATTAGTGAAGAAAATGCAGGAATAGTACTGATTTTCATTGTTTTTTTATAAATCATGACTGCCAATATGGATGTAATAAAAGTTGAAATAAAAGTAGGAATATTGTTTCCTTTCAATAAAGTTGCAAAGAAAGCAGATCCTATTCCAGTAGAAAAACTTAAAACTAATGGAGAATAAGATGTAGTATTTATAATTTCTTTTAGCTCCTCCATAGCATCTTGTACAGTTAATTCAGTGTTAGTAACATATTTTCTCGAAAAATTATTTAACATGGAAATTTTATTCAAATCTATGGACCTAGATTTTATTGTCCTCATAAATGAATATCCATCAAACCTATAATCGGATATAATTATAGCAGTTGGAGAAGTAAATACATTTACATGATTATAGTTTCTAGATTTACATATTCTAATGATAGTATCTTCTACACGATATGTTTCTGCACCGTTAGTAAGCATAAGTTCACCAATAAATAATGCTAATCGTAGTACATTTTTTTTGTTGTCAGCTTTAAACTCATTTTCCATGAAATTACCTCCTTAAGATGTCATGGTAAATAATAAAGTTAGTTATATCTATATTATGTAAAAGAGGAATATTCTAAACATGGAAAAGCTAATAATAAAAAGTAAAATATACAAGAATAAAAATTAAAAAACTTATATACATATAAGATAGAAAGGTGTTTAAAAGAAAGGATGAAAAATTATGTCACAAATATATTATGTATCTGATTATCATTTTTTTCATGAGTTAGCATTAAAAAGAAGTAGAAGCGAATATTTTAATAATGTTAATGAGATGAATGAAGAAATTATAAAAAAACATAATAATAAAGTTAAAGTTGATGATCATGTCTACATATTAGGAGATATTATAGTATGCGAGGAACAAGACTTAGAAGAGAAACTTAAGATTACAGTAGGAAGACTTAATGGGCACTTACATCTGATTTTAGGAAATCATGATTATAAGTTTCGTAATAATCATGTATTTTTAGATTATTTCGAAACAGTGGAAGAAAGTAAGCTAATAAGAGACCATAATAAATGGGTTCAGCTTTGTCATTATCCAATACTTTTATGGTATAGAAAGAATAAAGGATCATATCATGTTTTTGGTCATATGCATGATGATTCTTTTACTAAAGAATTTCACATTATTAAAAAAGAAAAAAATTTATTTAATGCATGTGTAGAAATTAATAATTTTGAACCATGCACAATAGAGGAGTTAATTAGTAATAATGATAGATTTTATAAGAAAACACTAAGCTAAACAAAGTTCAATTTTGCTTAGTTTAGTGTTTGATCTATTAATACCATTTAGAGATAAGATCTATACTTTCTGAAGAAGGATAAAAGTTCTTATCATTGTATTTTTGTCCTAGAGCAAAAACTGAAAATCCTTTTATATAACCTTTATTTTCGAAAACATTCCTATAAGCTTTAAAGCATCTTCCTTGTTCAGCATTATTATAAGTATTTGAAACTTGACTATCCCAAGGATGAAAAGCAGCATAATCTTTTCGTGGAAATCCTAGTTCCCCAAAGAAAATTTCTTTTGATATATTTCTATAATTATCTTTATAAAGAAATAATAAATTACTAAGATTATGAGATTTTAAAACCGTTTATTCACTTTATAAGGAGTCATACAAAGTTTATATATACATATATTTAGTACTAGCCCTTAAATATTTATCATAGGGAGGTATTATATATGAGGCAAAAAATCAACAAATTAAATGTGATGAAATTTGCAGGTGCTTTTATAGCTTTTATTATTGGGTCTGGATTTGCAACAGGACAGGAGATTATGCAGTTTTTTACTTCTAATGGTTTAAATAGTTTAGTATCAATAGTTATAAGCTTGATTTTATTTACATATTTCGGAAGTACTGTTATGGAAGCTGGATACGATTACGGAGGTTATAAAAAATACAGACCATACAAATATTTTTGTGGAAATAAGGTAGGACTGTTTTATGAATATTTTGTACCAGTGTTATTGTTTATAAGCGTTATAGTTATGATATCAGGGGCTGGGGCAACACTACAAGAATATTACGGATTAAACTATTATGTTGGTTGCGCTATGATGACGATATTAGTACTTATTGCTTTTATTTGTGGTTTAGATAGTCTTATTAATATAATTGCTTTTATTGGTCCTGTTATAGTTATTTTTTCTTTGGTTGTAGGATTTACTGTTTTGATTCAAAACTTAGATGGATTAAATAATATTTCACAAGTAGTGGAGGATGTTAATCTTAAAAAAGCAGGAGGAAACTGTGTCAAGAGTGGTATATTATATGCATCATATAACATGGTAAGTGGATTATTTTTCTTTACTTCTCTTGGAAACAGTGCAGATACTAGAAGGGAAGCTAAGTATGGAGCTATTGTTGGAAGCCTATTATTGATGATAGTTATTTTAGTTATGAATTTTGCATTGCTATCAAAAATAAAGGATATTTATAAATTATCTATACCAACTTTATATTTTGCAAAATCCATATCACCTATATTTGGTAAAGTTTTTTCTATTGTCTTATTATGTGGTATTTTTTCAACAGCCGCACCAAATTTTTGGACGGTATGTGACAAAGTTTCAAAGGAAGGAAAGTACAATGCAAATATTATCGCTGTTGTTATTTCTGTTTTAGCATTTTTCTTTGGTTTATTTCCATTTGAAAAATTAGTGGGAAATGTATATCCATTTACGGGCATATTGGGAGTTGTATTATTTATATGCATATGTCTAAAGCAGATTAGCAAGAGAATTATATAATACATACATAAAAAAATAAGTATAACTTAAGTTAATAAGTTATACTTATTTTTTTATGTACAAATCTTTCATAAAATCAGATGTTTTATATTTTTTCAAAATTTCCTTTAATGTTATTATTGATGGAGTCATGATTTTATCCTTATGATGAACAAGTTTAAAGGATCTTTTTAATGTATTTAAATCAGTTTTTATAATATGGATTTTACCACATATGATATCTTCTTCAAAAGTATGTATAGATAAAAGTGATAAACAATCATCATCTAAAATAGCCCTTCTAATTGTATCTGTTGAACTAGCCTCATAGACTAGTTGTATCTGAACTTTATACTTTTGTAAAATTTGTTCAAAAAACTCTCTTGTACCGCTGCCATCTTCTCGCATAGCAAATCTTTGATTTTCTAAATCATACAATGTTATTTTTTCTTTTTTTGAAAGAGGATGATTATTATTACATAAAAGAACAAGATAATCATCTATTACAGGAGTAGTGACTAAATCTTGAGAATGGATTTCTCCTTCTACAATAGCGATATCTAAGTCAGATTCTAATAATTTTTTTTCAACCATAGTAGTATTATTAACATAAGCATAAGTGTTTACTCTAGGGGCAACGCTATGAAATTCTTTTATTATTTTAGATAGAAGACAAGTTCCAACAGTTACAGAAGCACCTATTCGTAAATTTTCTATATGAAGATTGTCATTCATTGTTTTCTCTAAATTATCAAATTGTTCAACTACTTGAGTAGCGTATGATAAAAGTTCTTTTCCAAATGATGTTATATATAACTTCTTTGATAACCTTTCGAAAAGCTTTTGACCGTAGTGATCCTCTAATTCACGAATAGTTTGGCTCACTGTAGGTTGAGATATGAATAATCTTTGTGCAGCTAAGCTCATTTTACCTGTCCTTGCTACTTCAATAAAAATTCGCAAGTGCCTGATTGTCATAGAATACCCCCTTTTTTATTAATAAATATGGTTAAATGATACTGATTATCTATAGGTTTTACCTATGATTTTCATAAGATAATATCACTTTTAATAGTATATCACAAGTGCTACAATAAAATTAAATTATATGAAAAAAATGTAAATTTTATATTTGAATATACAAATAAAAAAGGGGTTGATAAGTATGAAAGTGCTTATTATTGGAGGTGTTGCAGCAGGAACAAAGGTTGCAGCAAAATTAAAACGTGAAGATAGAAGTTTAGACGTAACTATTCTTACTAAGGATAATGATATTTCATATGCGGGATGCGGTCTTCCTTATTATGTGGGAAATGTTATAAGAGAAAAAGAACAGCTAATTGTAAATACACCAGAAAAATTTGAGAAGTTAACGGGTGTAAATGTACTAACAGAAATGGAAGTTATAAAAGTTAATCCTAAAGAAAAAGCTGTAGGAGTATTAAATTTACAAAGTAATGAAAGATATGATTATGGATATGATAAATTAGTAATTGCCAGTGGCGCATCTCCTATAAAACCACCAGTTGAAGGTCTAGATTTAAAGGGCGTTTTCTTTATGAGAACACCTGAAGATGCTATTAGATTAAGAAAATCAATAGAAAAAAATGAAATTAAAAGAGCTGTAGTTGTAGGAGCTGGATTTATAGGTCTAGAAGTTGCAGAAAATATGGCTAAACAAGGAGTGAAAGTATCTGTTATAGATATGGCAGAGCATGTACTTCCAGGATTTGATGAAGAGATGAGCGAATATATAGAAAATCATTTAGCTGAAAATGGAATAATGACTGCTACAGGAGTAAAAATGGAGGGAATTGTAGGGACTGATAGAGTTGAAAAAGTTAAAACTTCTAGACGTGCCATGAAGGCAGATGCAGTAGTTTTATCTATTGGTATTCGTGCAAATACATCTTTTTTACAAGATAGTGGAGTAGAACTTATGCCAAATAAAACTATAAAGGTAAATGAATATTTACAAACAAACATTGAAGATGTGTATGCCATTGGAGATTGTGCATGCGTAGTAAATAAAATTACAAAATCACCTCAATGGTCGCCAATGGGATCTTCTGCAAATATAGAAGGACGACTTACTGCTAAAAATATATTAGGCAAAAATAAGTCTTATGAAGGAGTTCTTGGTACTGCAGTTTGTAAATTGCCAAACCTAAATACAGGAAGAACAGGGCTTACTGAAGTTGCTGCTAAGGAAACTGGATACAATCCAATTAGCGTTATAAGTGTTGTAGATGATAAGGCTCATTATTATCCAGGTGCAGGCAGTTTCATTGTAAAAATGATAGCTGATAAAGATACAAAAAAATTACTGGGATTACAAGTACTAGGAAGTGGGGATGTAGACAAAATGATTGATATAGCAGTTACTGCCATATCATTAAATGCATCAATAGATGATTTAGAAAACTTGGATTTTGCTTATGCACCACCATTTTCTACAGCAATACATCCTTTTGCTCATACACTGAATATATTACAAAATAAAATGAATAAAGAATTTGATACTATTACTCCGCTGGAGTTTAAAGAAGGAAAAGCTAAAGATTATAAAATAATTGATGCATCTATATCACCAACTTTAAAAGCTGCTCCATATATAGATTTAACAAAGGTTGAAGGCGTGCTTCCAGAATATGATATTGATGAAAAGTTACTATTAATATGTGCAAAAGGAAAACGTGCATATATGTTACAAAATCGTTTGAAATTCTATGGATATAATAATACGAAAGTTCTTGAAGGTGGATTGACTTTTAATGAGATAGATGAGGAGGAAGAATAATTATAAATAAGTGTTACTGAAAAGGGGGAAAAATAATGGCGACATTAACAATTAGTAAGGAAGATGAAAAAAGAGTAAAAGCTTTAGGTTTTTTGAGTAATAAAGGTACTGATAATTTTTCGGGGAGAATAATAACTGTAAATGGAAAAATAACAGCAGCACAGCAAAAATGTATAGGAGAAGCAGCACAGTTATTTGGAAATGGAATAGTAACATTTACAACTCGACTTACAGTAGAAGTGCAAGGAATACCATATGAAAAAATTGAAGATTTTAGAGTGTATATAGCTAAAGAAGGTCTTGAAACAGGAGGAACAGGCTCAAAATTACGTCCAGTTGTATCATGTAAGGGAACTACTTGTCAATATGGATTAATAGATACATTTGAATTATCAGAAGAAATTCATGAGAGATTTTATAAAGGTTATGCAAAAGTAAAGTTACCTCATAAATTTAAAATAGCTACAGGGGGATGTCCTAATAACTGTGTAAAACCGGATTTAAATGACTTAGGAATAATAGGACAATATATACCAAAATTCGATGAGCACTTATGTAACGGATGTAAAAAATGCGCTATAGAAAAACTATGTCCAATAAATGCTTGTAAAGTTGTTGATGGAATATTAGAAATAGATGAAGAGGGATGCAATCACTGTGGTCGTTGCATTGGCAAATGTCCATTTGATGCAATAGAAGATGGGACTTACGGTTACAAAATTTATATCGGTGGAAGATGGGGCAAAAAAATAAATCATGGATTGGATCTAAATAAGGTATTTACTAGCAAGGAAGAAGCTTTAAATGTGATAGAAAAAGTAATATTATTATATAGAGAACAAGGAAAAACAGGTGAGCGTTTTGCTTCAACTATAGAGCGTTTAGGTTTTGAAAATGTAGAAAAACAATTATTATCAAATGATTTGTTTGAGAGAAAAGAAGAAATAATAAATTCAGAACTTCATTTAGTTGGAGGAGCTACTTGTTAATATAATAGAAATAAAAAGAGTTGTCTTAAAATGATTTTGAAAAATTAAAAATAGACAACTCTTTTTTATGAAAATATTAAATAATTGATAAAATATTTTAATAATTAAAAATTAATAAAATAGTTTGATAATTATAAACTTAATTAATTTATTGTAAAATAAAAATTAATAAATTTGTTGAACTTATAAGAATATATGTAATGATAATAATAAGCTAGATGTATTTTTTAATAATTAAATAAATAACATAAATAGTTAAGTAAATAACATAAAATATTACATTTGTATACTTTTAAAATGATTAATAATAAAATTTTTGAATATTTGAACATTTTTTGGCGGGTTATCTATACATTTTGAATAAAGATATATTGATCGATTACAAAAAGGTTTTTTTATATGTAAGAATTTAATTCCATTATAATTATCAAGCTTCCATGAAATTTCGGGAATAAATGCAACACCTTGACCAAATACAATTAGATCTCTTATAAATGAATTATTAGTGCTTTCAAAAGTTATATTCGGCTTAAATCCAGCTGTTTTACAAAAATCATAAATTAAATTTCTTAGATGACCCTGTCCGAGTGCTATAAAATTTTCATTTTTAGCTTCATATAAACTGATAGTGCCTTTATTTGCTAAAGGATGTTTAGGTGATACTCCTAGTAAAATCTCTTCTTCAAGCAAACATAAGGAATTTTTATAAGTATTAGGCTTATTAGTACAGTACAAACATAAATCATAACTATCAAAGTTATTATCTAAATTACTCAATGATTGAGTTAATTCTAATTGAATATCTGGATAAACAGACTTAAAATCGATTAGTATGTCTGAAATAATTGATGAGGCACAAAGGGATAAGAACCTTACTTTTTTGTTTTTTTCAATTAAATCAAATTCTTTTACCTCATTGACTGTGCCATCGAGAATTACTAATGCTTCTTCTACTTTTTCACAAAAGTATTTTCCAGCATCGTTTAAAATAATAGATTTTCCTCTTCTATCAAAGAGATTTACTTCCAATTCTTTCTCCAAATTACGAATAATTTTACTAAGAGCTGGTTGTGCAATTCGAAGTTCGTTAGCAGACTTAGTCATATGTTCAGTTTTTGCAACTGTTAAAAAATATTTTAAGTGCAATAACTCCATTAAATCAACTCCCTCAAACCTTTATACCCAAAAGTATATAAGATATATATATATATATATATTATACAAGTCTTGATAAAAAACCTACAATATAATTAAAAAAAATGATTTATATAAATCGAAAAATTAATAAAAAATATTGTTGAGGGGGAAATGTATGAGATTTGATTTTGCGAGTGTTTTTTTAAGCCCATACATACTGATGTTCTTAGCTATTATTACGGGGCTTCTTTTTGGAAAAATAAAGTTTGGAAAGTTTAGTTTTGGTATATCAGGAGCTTTATTCACAGGGTTGTTTATTGGATGGGTAGCATTTAAATATGCATCAAGTATACCAGGAAATGGTGGAGCATATGAAGCAGCACAGAGTTTATTAGAGTCTGGGGTTATACCTAGCGAATTCTTTGACATATTTTTAATTCTATTTGTTGCGGCAGTGGGTTTACTTGCAGCTAAAGATATGGGGGTTGTATTAAGAAAGTATGGAGCAAAGTTTGTTATTTTAGGCCTTGTAATAACGTTTTCTAGTGCTGTTACAACTTATATGGCAACTTGGTTTAGTAAAGATTCAAATACGTATGAAGTATCAGGTGTTTATACTGGTGCATTAACAAGTTCTCCAGGGCTTGCAGCAGCAATAGAAACAGCAAGAGGGCATGCGACTGAAAAGACTTTAAATTATGAAAGTATGACAGATGAAGAAAAAGTTAAGTTTTTAGAAATGGCTGGTGTGGATGAAAAAGATATACCGAAAGACGTAAATGCTTTTCAATTAACAGATGAAATAAAACAACAGTTTATTACAAATGCAGAAGCAAGTATAGGTGCAGGTCACGCTATAGGATATCCATTTGGTGTATTTATAGTAATACTAGCTGTTAACTTCTTGCCATCTATATTTAAAATTGATGTTGAAAAAGAAAGACTGCAATATAGAAAAGAATTAGAAGATGCTAGAAAAACTTCTAAAGGTAAAGAAATTCCAGAAACAAAATTTGATATGTTAGGTTTTACTATAGCATGTATATTTGGATATTTAATAGGAAATATAAATATTTATCTACCATTTGTAGGATATTTTAGTCTAGGTTCTACAGGAGGAGTTTTAATTGGATCATTAATAGTAGGTTATATAGGTAAATTTGGCAAAATTAGTTTTAGAATGGATGGAAAAATATTAGGTGTAATTAGAGATGTATCTTTAGTTTTCTTCCTTGCAATAGTAGGACTTAGATATGGATACAAAGCAATAGATGCCTTAGTTGGATCTGGAGCATTTTTAGCAATAATATCTTTAGTAATTGGAATAGTAGGTATGATGATAGGATTTTTACTAGGAAGATATGTATTTAAAATTAATTGGTTAATGTTATCTGGAGCAATATGTGGAGGTATGACTTCTACACCAGGTCTTGGAGCTGCAATAGAAGCAGCCGGAAGTGATGAGCCAGCTGCAGGATATGGTGCAACATACCCATTTGCTTTATTAGGAATGGTTATATTTACAATAATACTGCACAAACTGCCTATGTAGTATTTATATATAAATAATATTTAGGGGGGCAATTATGGAAAGATTAAGATGTGAAAAATTAAAAGATAAAGTAATGACTCCAAAAGAAGCGGCAATGTTATTTGAAGATAATATGATTGTGGGCACCAGTGGATTTACTCCTGCTGGATACCCAAAAGCAATTCCACTTGAAATTGCAAAAAGGGCAGATGCGGGGGACAAAATAGATTTGACAATAATAACTGGAGCATCAGTTGGACCAGAATTGGATGAAGCTTTGACAAAATCAAAAGTGGTAAAAAGAAGATATCCATATCAAACTACTGGAGCAATGAGAAATGCAATAAATGATGATAGTGTTCAATATTGTGATATGCATTTAAGTCATACACCGCAATATGTTAAGTATGGATTTTTAGGAAAAATGGATATAGCTTTAATAGAGGCGGTTAGTATTACGGAGGAAGGTTATATAATACCATCTACATCAATTGGAAATTCAAATGTATTTGCTGAAGTAGCAGATAAAGTAATAATAGAGATTAATATTTCTCAACCAATTGAATTAGAAGGAATACACGATGTTTATGACTTGAAAAATCCTCCAGAAAGAGAACCAATACCTTTAATTCATCCAGAAGATAGAATTGGTGAACCTTATATAAAATGCAATTTAGATAAGATTGCAGCAATAGTTTTTACTGATTTAAAAGATAGAACTAGATTAGTATCGCCTGTTGACGAAGTTTCAAATAAAATGGCTCAAAATATGATTGCTTTTTTAGAAAATGAAGTAAAAGAAAATAGATTGCCAAAGAATTTACTTCCATTGCAATCAGGTGTTGGAAGTGTTGCAAATGCTGTTTTAGCTGGATTAGAAAATTCTAAATTTAAAGACTTAGTAGTTTATTCAGAAGTAATACAAGACTCAGTAATTGACTTAATTAAATCAGGAAAGGTTAAATTTGCATCAGGAACATCACTTACAATATCACCAGATAGATTAGATGATTTTTATGAACACTTTAATGAATATAAAAATCAAATAATTCTTAGACCGCAAGAAATAAGCAATAATCCGGAAGTTGCAAGAAGATTGGGAGTTATAGCTATAAATACAGCTATAGAAGTAGATATATATGGAAATGTAAATTCTACTAATATTATGGGAAGTAGAATGATGAATGGTATAGGAGGTTCTGGTGACTTTGCTAGAAATGGATATTTAACTATATTTACTACTGAATCTATAGCAAAAGGAGGAGATATTTCAAGCATAGTTCCAATGGTAAGTCATCATGATCACACGGAACATGATGTAATGGTTATAGTAACAGAACAAGGAGTAGCCGATTTAAGAGGTTTATCACCAAAAGAAAGAGCAAAATGTATAATTGAAAATTGTGCACATCCGGATTATAAAGATGCTTTATGGAATTACTTTAATAAAGCTCAAGAAGGCAAATTTAAACACACACCTCACATATTAGAAGAAGCACTTTCTTGGCATGAAAGATTTTTAAAAACAGGTACTATGAAGAAATTTGCTTTGGAGGACGCAGATTAAAAACAGAAGGATATTATAATTGAGATGAGAATAAAACTCTTTATATTATAATAATGATAATTAAATGATAATTTGGATAGAAATACTAAAATATATCTAATAAATGAAGATTACTAAATAGGGGGAAGTTCTATGGAAAATAAAAATATTAAGGAATCCTTTGAAAAATGGGAAGAAGGGAAAGTAAAGAAAAGTTTAGCTAGATTCCCGGAAAGAAAAGAAGAATTTAAATTTGATACAGGAGAAGTAGTACAAAGATTATATTCTCCTCTTGATGCAGAAGTAAATTATGAAAAAGATTTAGGATATCCAGGACAATTTCCATATACAAGAGGTGTTCAACCAACTATGTATAGAGGAAAGCTATGGACAATGAGAATGTATGCAGGTTTTGCAACAGCAGAAGAATCTAATCAAAGATATAAATTTTTAATAGATCAAGGATCTATGGGATTATCAGTTGCATTTGATTTACCAACTCAAATGGGATATGACTCAGATGATGCAGTAGCAGAAGGTGAAGTAGGAAAAGTTGGAGTTGCTATAGATTCTTTAGCAGATATGGAAATCTTATTTGAGGGGATACCATTAGATAAAGTATCAACATCAATGACTATAAATGCACCGGCTTCTGTTTTATTAGCTATGTATATAGCAGTTGCTAAAAAACAAGGTGTAACACCAGATAAATTAAGAGGAACAATTCAAAATGACATATTAAAAGAGTATGTAGCAAGGGGAACATATATATTCCCAGTTAAGCCATCAATGAGACTTATAACTGATATATTTGATTATTGTTCAAAAAATGTACCTAAATGGAACACTATAAGTATTTCAGGTTATCACATAAGAGAAGCTGGAGCAAATGCAGTAGAAGAAGTTGCATTTACTTTAGCTGATGGTATCGCATATGTAAATGCAGCCCTTGAAGCAGGACTTCATATTGATGATTTTGCACCAAGATTATCATTCTTCTTTAATTCACATAACAATCTATTTGAAGAAGTTGCTAAGTTTAGAGCAGCAAGAAGAATATGGGCTAATATAATGAAAAATAGATTTAAGGCTGAAAACCCAAAATCTTGGGCACTTAAATTCCATACTCAAACAGCTGGTTGTACTTTGACAGCGCAACAACCAGAAAATAATATAGTAAGAGTTGCAATACAAACTTTAGCAGCTGTACTTGGTGGGACACAATCTCTTCATACTAATTCTAAGGATGAAGCTTTAGCTTTACCGACAGAAGATTCTGTTAGAGTAGCTCTTAGAACTCAACAAATAGTTGGATATGAGAGTGGAGCAGCTGATACTATAGATCCACTTGCAGGATCTTATTACGTTGAAAGTTTGACAAATAAGATAGAAAAAGAAGCAATAGAGTTAATAGAAAAAATAGATGAATTAGGTGGAGCACCATCAGCAATAGAAAAAGGATTCATACAACAAGAAATAATGGATAGTGCTTATAAATATCAAAAAGAAATAGAAGAAAATCAAAAAATAATAGTAGGAGTAAATAAATTTCAAGTAGAAGAAGAATCTCCAAAAGGTTTATTGAGAGTTGATCCTGAAGTAGGTTCAAGACAAAAAGGAAAAATAGAAGCTCTTAAAGAAAAAAGAGATAATGAAAAAGTAAAAGAAAGCTTAGAAGCATTAAGAAAAGCATGCGATGGCAATGAAAATATAATGCCATTTATATTAGATGCAGTAGAAAGTTATGCTACATTGGGAGAAATATGTGGGGTTATGAGAGAAGAATTTGGTGAGTATAAACAAACTGTAATGATATAAAAATTAAAGAAATTAAAATAGATGTTTTGAGGGGGAAATATAATGAAACCTATTAGAGTATTAGTTGCAAAGCCAGGTCTTGATGGACATGATAGAGGTGCTAAAGTTATAGCTAGAGCACTTAGAGATGCGGGAATGGAAGTTATATATACAGGTCTTAGACAAACACCAGAACAAATAGTTCAAGCGGCTATACAAGAAGATGTCGATGTAGTAGCTATGAGTATTTTATCTGGAGCTCACAATCATTTGCTTCCAAAAGTTGTTGATTTATTAAAAGAAGAAGGCGCTTATGATGAAGTATTAGTTATAGGTGGAGGTGTTATACCAGAAGAAGATATACCATATTTAAAAGAAAAAGGAGTAGCAGAAATATTTACTCCTGGAACTTCAACATCTGTAACTATTGATTTTATAAAAGAAAACTTAAAAAAATTAGCACTAAATGATTAGGAGAGAGTGTTATGGAAAATCTCGTAGAAGAACTTCTTAAAGGTAATAAAAGAGCATGTGCAAGGCTTATTACTATGATTGAAAATGAGGTTGTTGGATATGAAGATTTCCTAAAACAAATATATAAATATACTGGGAAGGCCTATGTTATTGGCGTAACAGGTCCTCCCGGTGCAGGGAAATCTACATTTACTGATAAGGTAGTTAAATTATTAAGAGAAAAAGACAAAAAGGTTGGCGTAATTGCCATAGATCCAACAAGCCCTTTTACTAAAGGTGCCATACTTGGAGATAGAATCAGAATGAATGACTTAAATACAGATAAAGGCGTATTTATACGCTCTATGGGAACTAGGGGTAGTTTAGGTGGACTATCAAATGCCACTCAAGCAGCTATAAAAGTACTTGATGCATATGGATGTGATTATATATTTATAGAAACTGTAGGCGTTGGTCAGTCTGAAGTTGATATAGTTAAAACTGCAGATACAACTATAATGGTTATGGTTCCAGGTCTTGGTGATGATATACAGGCTATAAAAGCCGGAGTAATGGAAATTGCAGATGTATTTGTAGTGAATAAGGCTGATAAAGATGGAGCGAAGAAAACATCTATAGAAATCGAAATGATGCTTGATTTTAAACATGATTGGGATTTTAGACCTCCAGTAAGTTTAGTTATATCAGAAAATGGAGAAGGGGTAGAAACTGCATTTGAAAATATAACTAAACATAGAAAGTATCTTTATGAGAGTAAAGAAATTTATAATCGAAGATTAAATCGAAATAAATTAGAAGTTAAAGAAATTGTTCATAGAAGAATTGAAAAGAAAGTTAATGAAATAGAGTCAACTAAAGATGTAGATACATTGTTATCTAAGACAATAACTAAGGAAGTAGATCCATATACAATTGGAGAAAAAATCTTTGAAAGTATTATAAAATAAGGGGGATTTAAAAATGAATGTAAAAAATGTTGATCATATAGGTATTGCTGTAGTTAATTTAGAGGAAGCTTTGAAATTCTTTGAAGATGTACTTGGTTTAGAGTGTCAAGGAACTGAGATTGTTGAAGATCAACAAGTAAAAGTTGGATTTTTACCAATAGGTGAAGCAGAGTTGGAATTCTTAGAATCTACAACTGAAGATGGTCCTATAGCAAAGTTTATTCAAAAAAATGGTGGAAGAGGCGGAATACAACATGTGGCTTTAAGAGTGGATAATATAGAAGAAGCTATAGCAGAAATTAAAGAAAAAGGATATCGAATGATTGACGAAAAGCCAAGATATGGTGCAGGAAATGCTAGTATAGCATTTTGCCATCCTAAAAGTACAAGTGGAATGTTATTAGAACTAAGTGAAAGAAAATAAGTCTTGGAGGGATACAGATGTCTGTTGAAAAATTAAACTTGCTTAAGAAAACTAGAGAAACTATAGAGCTTGGTGGCGGAGAAAAAAGAATTGAAAAACAACATAAATCAGGTAAATTAACAGCAAGAGAAAGATTAAATTTATTATTCGATGAAAATACTTTCGTTGAAGTTGATGCTTTTGTAAAACATAGATGTACAAATTTTGGAATGGAAAAACAAAGTGCTCCTGGTGAAGGTGTAGTATGTGGCTATGGAAAAGTTAATGGAAGATTAGTTTATGCATATGCTCAAGATTTTACAGTTCTTGGTGGTTCACTGGGAGAAATGCATGCTAAGAAAATAGTAAAAGTAATGGATTTAGCAATAAAAATGGGAGCGCCAGTAGTAGGACTAAATGATTCAGGTGGAGCAAGAATACAAGAAGCTGTAGATGCTCTTGCAGGATATGGTGGAATATTCCTTAAAAATACAATTGCTTCGGGAGTTATTCCTCAGATATCTGCAATAATGGGACCTTGTGCAGGTGGAGCAGTTTATTCTCCAGCTCTAACAGATTTTATATATATGGTAGATCAAACAAGTCAAATGTTTATCACAGGTCCACAAGTTATAAAAACAGTTACAGGAGAAGAAGTAAGTGCAGAAGAATTAGGTGGAGCATCAACTCATAATACAACTTCAGGTGTAGCTCACTTTATAGCTCAAAATGATGAAGATTGTATAAATCAAATCAAAGAATTATTAAGTTTCTTGCCGTCTAATAATACTGAAAAGACACCATTAGTTGAAACAAATGACTCCCCAAATGCAATATTAGATAAATTAAATACTATAATTCCTGATGGTTCAAATAAAGCTTACGATATGAAAGATATTATATACGAAATAATCGATGAGAATTATTTCTACGAAGTTCAACCTTTCTTTGCAAAAAATATAATAACTGGATTTGCAAGAATAAATGGTGAAAGTATAGGTATAATAGCAAATCAGCCAAATGCCATGGCTGGTAGTTTAGATATAAATGCATCAGATAAAGCAGCAAGATTCATAAGAACTTGTGATGCTTTCAATATTCCAATAATTAGTTTAGTAGATGTACCAGGATTTTTGCCAGGTACAGAACAAGAATATGGAGGAATAATTAGACATGGAGCTAAGATGCTTTATGCATATAGTGAAGCAACAGTACCAAAAATTACATTGATAACAAGAAAAGCTTATGGAGGATCTTATTTAGCAATGTGCTCTAAGGACTTAGGATCAGACATAGTATTAGCATGGCCAACTGCAGAAGTTGCAGTTATGGGACCAAGTGGTGCAGCCAATATAGTATTTAAGAAAGAGATAAAAGATGCAGAAGATCCAGCAAAAATGAGAGCAGAAAAAATTGAAGAATACACAAATGAGTTTGCAACACCATATAAAGCTGCTGAAAGAGGTTATATAGATGATGTTATAGAGCCAGAAGTTAGTAGAATAAGAATATCTGATGCTCTAGATATGTTGGCATCGAAGAGAGAAAGCAGACCATTTAAGAAACATGGAAATATACCTCTATAGGAAGGTGATAAATAATGAGTATAAGTCAATTACTAGAGGCATTGAAAGTAGATGCTGCATCAATGCCAATGGGTGAACGTCTTTTAGGCGGGTGTGCTACAGCACTATTATCTATGGGAACAGTATTTATAGTATTAGTTTTAATAGCGTTAATTATAAGAATAGTAAATGTAGCTCCAAATGATAAGAAAGATAAAGTGGCAGAAATAAAATTTAATGAAAATCAAGAAAGTTTAGAAGAGTCAATGACAGAAAATGATGATCATTTAATTGCCATAATAACGGCAGCAATTGTTGCTTCTGGGAATAAAAATATAGTTGTAAAAAGAATAAGCAGAACAAATAACATTCAAAGTAACTGGGAAAAAACACATAATATAGAGGTATAAAATAGGGGGTACTGATAATGATAAAAAACTATAATATAGTGGTAAATGGAAATGCTTATGAAGTTCAAGTTGAGGAATTAGGGGCAAGTGCGGAGAGTATTGCAAGACTACAAGCGCAAGTAGCTTCTCAACCTACTACAAAAAAAGCGGTAGCTCCAAAGAAAGTTGCATCAGCGCCTGAAGGAGGAAGCGGAAGTGTATTGGCACCAATGCCAGGAACAATAAGTAATGTTAATGTAAGTGTAGGTCAAAGCGTTTCTAAAGGTGATATTTTATTAATACTAGAAGCTATGAAGATGGAAAATGAAATACTGGCGCCATCTGATGGTACAGTAAAAGAAGTAAAAGCTACTAAAGGTTCTTCTGTTAGCTCAGGAGATCTATTAGTTACAATAGGATAATTTTAAATATATATAAAAGGGGGAAAAACCCGTGGGAGAGGTTATAATAGATTTTATACAAACAATGGGGATTGTCAATATAACTTGGCAACAAATAGTAATGATAGTGGTATCGTGTATATTACTATACTTAGCTATTGCTAAAGGATTTGAACCATTATTATTAATTCCAATAGCATTTGGGATGTTACTATCAAACCTTCCATTATCAGGAGTTATGAATGAAGCAGTTTCTAAAATACAGCTTATATCACCAGAAGGAGTAGAAGCATTAAAGGAAGGTACCTCAGCATATATAAATACAGAAACAACAGGTGGATTATTAAAATATCTATTTTTAGGTGATGAACTAGGAATATTTCCACCATTAATTTTCTTAGGAGTAGGAGCAATGACAGATTTTGCACCTCTAATTGCAAATCCTAAGAGTATATTATTAGGTGCAGCAGCACAATTTGGTATATTTACAACTTTTTTAGGCGCTTTAGTATTAGGATTTGGAGCACAAGCAGCAGCATCAATAGGTATAATAGGGGGCGCAGATGGACCTACGGCAATATATTTAACTACTAAATTAGCACCACACTTATTAGCACCAATAGCTGTTGCAGCATATTCTTATATGGCATTAGTTCCAATCATTCAACCACCAATAATGAGAGCTTTAACTACTAAAGAAGAAAGATGTATAGTTATGACTCAATCGAAGCAAGTTTCTAAAAAAGCAAAAATAATATTTCCAATAGCAGTTACAATTGTCGTATCATTATTGCTACCATCAGCTGCTACATTAATAGGTATGCTTATGTTTGGTAATTTACTTAAAGAGTCTGGTGCTACGGATAGATTATCTGATACAGCTTCAAATGCATTAATGAACATAGTTACAATATTTTTAGGAGTATCAGTGGGTGCATCTGCAGAAGCAAGTATATTCTTAAGTACTCAAACTCTTATGATATTTGGCCTTGGTGTATTGGCATTTGGTGTAGGAACAGCAGCAGGTGTATTATTTGCTAAATTAATGAACTTAATATGTAAGGAGAAAGTAAATCCATTAATCGGTTCAGCTGGTGTATCAGCAGTTCCAATGGCAGCTAGGGTATCTCAAAAAGTTGCTCAAGAAGAATGCCCAGGGAACTTTATATTAATGCATGCTATGGGACCAAATGTTGCTGGAGTTATAGGTTCAGCAGTAGCAGCAGGTATTTTACTAAGTTTATTTGGATAAGCATAAAGATTAAAAAAGTATCTTACAATTGCGTAAGATACTTTTTTAATCTTTATATATTATAGACTAGGTTTAATAAGTCTTATAAAATAATTAGTAATTACAAAACATTAATATTTGTTAGTTAATATATAATAATTTTTATGATCTTATAAAAAGTTTTGAATCTATACATAAAAAAAGGGGATTGAGATATGTATGAAATAATATTAGAATTAAGAAATTTAAAAAAGCAATTTGGAGGAAAAGAAGTATTAAAAGGTGTTGACCTCCAAGTAAAGAGAGGAGAAATTATTGGATATATAGGGGCTAATGGTGCAGGTAAGAGTACAACTGTAAAAATTATGCTTGGAATTGTAGATGGATATGAAGGGGATGTAATAATATTTGATAAAAATATTAAAAATACAAAAGGCGAATATAAAAAGAAGATAGGTTATGTGCCAGAAGTATCAGACGTATATGAAAGTTTAACTGCAATGGAATATTTAAATTTTATTGGTCAATTGTATGATTTAGACCTGGATACATCAACAATAAAAGCAAAAGAACTTATGAGTTTATTTGGAATAGAAGATTATTTGAATGCAAGGATATCAACATTCTCCAAAGGAATGAGACAAAAATTAATACTCATTTCTAGTATTATTCATAATCCAGATATATTATTTTTAGATGAGCCATTAAGTGGACTAGATGCTAATTCTGTAATGATTGTTAAGGAACTTCTTGAAATTTTTGCAAAGGAAGGAAAGACTATTTTTTATTCATCTCATATTATGGATGTGGTAGAGAAAATAAGTCATAGAATTGTTCTTCTTAATAATGGGAAAATAGTTGCTGACGGAAGCTTTAAAGAACTTAAAGAAAACTCTCATGAAGGATCACTGGAAGAAATATTTAATGAAATGACTGGATTTAACAATCACAAAGAAATTGCAGATAAAATTGCAATGGCAATTAAGTAGGTGAGTAATATGAAAGAATATAAATTTTTAAATATTTTAGATAAATTTAAGAGCATATATACTAAAATGGGTGTAGATTATGAAAGTATGAGACTAATTTTAAGTATGAAATTGACTCTTGATAGTAGAAGAACATCTACAGTAATGCAAAACTCTAGTAGTGAAGGTGACAAAGAGGATAAAAACTCATTTAATAAAGCATTAATCATGTATGCAATTATGGGAATTTTTATTGGTATAATAACAATGTTTCCATTTAATAGTATGTATACCTATACTATAGTTTTTGGTATGTTTATGTTTTTTATATTAACAATTTTTATTTCGGACTTTTCAAGTGTTCTTTTAGATGTGAGAGATAAGAATATAATAGGAACTAAAGGTATTGATAATAAGACAATTAACGCAGCAAAGTTAACACATATATGTTATTATATTTTTCTAACTTCATTGGCGCTGTCTTGGCTTGCAATCATAGGTTCATTTAAATCAGGTATTTTAATAGGTATTATTTTTATATTAGAACTAATGATAATAGATATATTTATGGTTGTAATAACTGCACTATTATATCTTTTGATTTTAAGATTTTTTGATGGTGAAAAAGTTAAAGATATAATAAATTTTGTCCAAATAGGGCTAACAATAATAATGACTATAGGTTATCAATTCTTAGGTAGAATGTTCGATATAGTTGATATAAACATAGTATACAAAAGTAACATATGGAATTTGTTTTTACCACCAATGTGGTTTGCATCACCTTTATATGTAATTGATAGAGGAGAAATTAATAAAATAATAATTATTTTAATTGTATTAGCATTTATTGTACCAATAATAGCTATTAGTTTATACATAAAGAATACATCTAAGTTTGAAGATTCTCTTTCAAAATTAAACATTGCAAAAGATAATGAAAAAGAAAAGAAAAATAGACTATTTTATAAAATTGGAAAATGGACATGCAGAAATAATGAAGAAAAAGCAGTTTATGATCTTTCTACTTCTATAATAAAGCGAGAAAGAGAGTTTAAATTGATGACATATCCTGGCTTAGGATTTGATATTGTATTTCCACTATTATTCATATTTATGTATTCAATGGATTCCATAAGTGAAATAAAAAATATATCTTTACATATGTCATTAAATATTTATTGGTTTATTTTTATGGTTCCAACATTATTAATGACATTACAATATTCTAATGATTATAAAGCGGCATGGATCTATGAAACAGCCTATATAAGTGATAAATCTAATATATACAAAGGTGCATATAAAGCATTATTATCCAATATACTATTACCATTATATTTATTTGAAAGTATAATTTTTATAGTGATTTTTGGGATTAAAGTATTGCCAATTTTAATTATTGCTTTTGCATTTTTATTAGTATTCATAGTTATTGAACATATGTTAGGAAAAAATACATTACCTTTTACAATAAAATTTGGAGAAGTGAATAAAAGTCAAAACTTAATTAATACTTTATTAGGAATGGTTATTTTAGGAGTAGGAGTAGGAATAAATTATTTGGCATTATTTAATGTATATGCATTAATAGTATATAGCATAATTTTAATAGTTACTGCATTTGTCCTGTGGAGTAAATGTATTAAAGCTTAGAATTTATTTTATAAAGAAGCAATGAATTAGTATTGTACTATTTTCTATTGCTTCTTTATTTTTTGCAAATGTTTCAAAAATTAACTTATAATATAACTATTAGGGATAAAGGTGGTGATGGTAATAAAAAAGTTTAGAATTGTATCGATTTCTTTGTTAATACCAGGCATTTTACTTAATGTAATCACAAAAAATGTGCCAAACTTGGTGGAAAAATATTATTCAAATGGAATTAACATATACATTGGAAAATTCATGAGTAAGATTTTTAGTGTTTTTCCTTTTTCTTTATTTGAAATATTAATTTATATTGCAGTATTATCTATGTTAATATTTTTGATTTACTCAATTTATTTTATTGTTAAAAATCCTAGAAAGACTTTTGTTTACTTAAAAAATTCAATATTAAATATAATATCAATAGTAGGCATAGTTTATTTCCTTTTCGTTGTATTATGGGGAATAAATTACAATCGTATGGATTTAAAAGATTCTTTAATTGCAGATTATAATATAAGTCATAATGAAAATATTAAAGAAGTTAATTACGATGAAGATGATTTAGTAAATTTATATAAGTTTTTAGTTGAAAAATGTAATGATACAAGGGCTAAAGTTTTGGAAGATGATAAAAATGTAATGAAATGTAATACAAATCGCAAAGAAGTTTTAAAAAGAGCTAACAATGGATATGAAAATGTTAGTATTTTAAATTTAAATAAAAGAGGAAGTTATGCTCATGCAAAAGCAATATTGAATTCAAATTTATTATGTTACACAGGAATAACAGGAATTTACTCACCTTTTACAGGAGAAGCAAATGTAAATATCGCTGCACCAGATATTTATATTCCTTTTACCACACTACATGAAATGGCTCACCAAAGGGGTTATGGAAGTGAAGATGAGTGTAACTTTTTAGCCTATATAGCTTGTATAAATAATGAGGACTTTGATTTTCAATACTCAGGATATATTTTAGCTCTTAAATACACGGCATCAGCTCTTGCAAAAGTAGACTATGATAAATTTAAAGATTTAAGTAGTAATTTATCTCAATCAGTAAAAAATGACTTAAATAATAGTAGTGAGTTTTGGAGTCAATATGAAGGAAAAGTAAATGAAGTATCAGACAAAATGAATAATAATTACTTAAAAGCCAATGGAGTAAAAGAAGGTACAGCAAGTTATGGAAAAGTAGTAAATTTATTTTTAATATACTACAGCTTATATGGATTTAATTAAAAGATAGCTATAAATTAGTTAATAAAAAACTAATTTATAGCTATTTTGAATTGTATTTATAAATTTATGATTACACTAATGAATTAATGCAGTCATCTATGATAAAATCATTATTTACTTTATACTTATCTAAAATATTCAAAGCATTTTTTCTTGTATAAAAATTTTCACAGGATTCATCAGAATGAGTTTTCATCTCATGAGGAATTTGACTGTATAATTTGGTATATTCTTTTGGGGTACAATCATAATTTTCCTTAAATATTTTATAAAGATAACGATAATCAGAAAATCCACATTCCATACAAATGTCTATTAATTTCATACCTGTAGTAAGAAGAAGCTTTTTAGCTTGATTAAATCTATGGTTGTTTATATATTCTTGAAATGATTGATTTAAATTATCTTTAATAAAATGAGACAAATAAGATACAGATAAATTCTCTTCTTGTGCTATATGAGATAATTTAAGCTTATACATGTAGTTCTCATCAATATAGTTTAAGATTCTATTTAAACGTTCTATTTTTATTTGGTTAGATCTTTTTTCTTCATCGGAAATAATATGATAAGGTAAGATATTTAAAAAGATACTAAACAGCTGATTTATAATACTCATACAAGAAAACTCATATCCATTTCTTTTTTCATAATATAAGTGTCCTAATTTTAGAGCAAGTGATTGAATATATTTATAAGTTTTATTAGAAGCATTTTGCTTAATGTTGAAAGAGTCAAAAATTAGATTTGACATGTTAGGAAAATAATCACTACAAAACTTTGGTGAGACTTGGACGCAAAGAATCAAAGAACTATTACTGGTAGATTTAATTTCATGAGGTTGATTAGGATTAAAAATAACGGAACAACCAGATGAAAGATTGTAACTTTCTTGTTTTGATTTGATTGCAATTTTACCATCAAGAACTAAAATTAATTCAAATTCTCTATGTAAATGAGGACTACGATAATTCATATTAACTAAGAAAACATTTAAATATCTAATATGAGAATGTTCTACGATTTCAAATTCATTTTTCATTTTACTTACCCCTTATTTTTCAGATTGAAAAGTTTATATATAGCTAAATTTGATAATAAAATTATCCCCTTAATATACTTATATACTTTTATTTCATACTTTGCAATTGTTTTGTAAAAAGCTAAATAGTCTGATATTTATAGCAAATTATGACAGAGATAAACTAGGCATTTCATATAGAATTAAGTTAGAAAAAAAAATTATAAATAGGGGGAAATAAAAATGTCTAGATTTAAGTTTTCAGTTGGGCCATGGAATATACATGATGGAGCAGATTCTTATGGACCTGCAACAAGAAATGAAGTTGATTTTGAGGCGAAAGTTAAAAAATTTGCAGAAATAGGATTTAGTGCAGTTCAATTTCATGACGATGATGCAGTTCCTAATATGAATGAATTAAGTGAAGAAGAAATTAAAATAGAAGCGAGAAAAGTAAAAGCTATTTTAGATAAATATAACTTATCAGCAGAGTTTGTTGCACCAAGATTATGGATGGATCCCCATACAATTGATGGTGGATTTATGTCAACTTGTAAGGAAGATAGAGAATTTGCCATGTGGAGGACATATCGTTCTATTGATATAGCAAATGAATTAGGCTGTGACAAAATTGTGCTGTGGTTGGCAAGAGAAGGAACACTTTGTGCAGAAAGTAAAAGTCCAGTTTGGGCAACTAAGCAATTAATAGATGCTATAAATAAAATGCTTGAGTACGATGAAAAAATAAAAATCTTAATTGAGCCAAAGCCAAATGAGCCAATAGATAGAAGTATATGTGGAACTATTGGACATGTAATGGGAGTTTCTGCTGCAACGATTGACCCACCTAGAGTAGGTGGTTTACTTGAATCAGCTCATGCCATATTGGCAGGATTAGATCCTTCTCATGAAATTGGATTTGGACTTGCAATGGGGAAACTTTGGGGAGTTCATTTAAATGACCAAAATGGAATTAAATTTGATCAAGACAAGACTTTTGGTGTGGAAAATCTCAGACAAGCATTTAATCAAATAAAAGTATTAATGGAAAATAATTATGGTTCAAATGGTGAATATATAGGTCTTGATGTTAAAGCTATGAGAACAACAAAAAATGAAGATAGATATAAACATTTGGAAAATAGTTTGAAAATAACTAAAGCTTTAGAAGAAAAAGCTTCAAGATTTGATTATGACTTCCAAAGAAAATGTGTTGAAAATAGAGATTTTGAAGGTCTAGAAATGTACGTTATGAACCTTTTAATGGGAATTGAGTAAAGAACATGTTGAAAAATAATAAAAAAGTAATCGTAGCAGGCCATATTTGTTTGGATATCACTCCTATTTTCCCTTCAAATCAAAGAAAAGAACTTAAAGATATATTAACACCAGGTAAGTTAACTAATGTGGATGAAGCAGATGTTCATACAGGGGGGGCTGTTGCTAACACTGGACTAGCAATGAAAATTCTCGGAGCAGATGTGAAGTTAGTTGGGAAAATAGGGAAGGACTCTTTTGGACAATTAATTATGAATATATTAGATAAATATAATGTATCAGAAAAAATGATTTCTTCGCCAAATACTAGCACATCCTACTCCATAGTCATTTCGCCACCAGGAGTAGATAGAATTTTTTTACATAATTCAGGGGCAAATGATGATTTTGCAGCTGAGGATATAAGTGAAGATATGTTAAAAGATGTATCCTTATTTCACTTTGGATATCCTCCTTTGATGAAGAATATTTATAAAAATCAAGGAGAAGAATTATTAAAAATATTCAAAAACATGAAAGAACACAATATAACTACTTCCCTTGATATGGCAGCTATTGATCCTTTATCAGAAGCTGGAAGTATAGATTGGAATTCTATACTGGAAAGAGTACTTCCTTATGTGGATTTCTTTGTTCCAAGTGTGGAGGAATTGGCATTTATTATTGATAGAGAAAAATATGATGAGTGGATTATAAAGGCCAGTGGAAAAGATATTACAAGTATTTTATCTATTAATGATGTGAAGGCTTTAGCAGATAAGCTTATAAATATGGGTGCAAAAGTTATCTTAATAAAATGTGGAGCACCAGGAATTTATTATAAAACAGGAGATAAAGATAAATTATATTCAATAAGTTCAAATATAAAATTAAATTTGAACTCATGGTCAGATAGGGAGGGATTTGAAAAAAGTTATGAGCCTCAAAAAGTAGTATCAGGCACAGGAGCTGGAGATACTAGCATAGCAGCTTTTCTTACAGCTATGTTAAGAGGAGATTCTTTTGAAAAATGTATGCAGTTAGCTACAGCTACAGGCGCATCTTGTGTAAGCACTTATGATGCTTTAAGTGGAATTAAATCATTGAATGAACTGGAAAAAATTATAAATAGAGGTTGGAAAAAGCAAGATTTAATTAGAGAAAGGGATTAAATATGTTAGTAAATCTTAATGAAGTTTTATTACCAGCAAAAAAGAATAAATATGCTGTTGGATTATTTAATGCAGTAAATTTAGAACTTGCTAGGGGGATTATACAAGGGGCAGAAGAAACTGGCTCACCAGTTATTATGGGAACGGCAGAAGTATTGTTACCTTATGGACCATTGGAGGAATTATCTTATTTTCTTGTTCCTATGGCTAAAAAAGCAAAAGTACCAGTAGTTATTCATTATGACCATGGTTTAACCTTTGAAAAATGTGTTAAAGCTCTTGAGTTAGGATTTTCATCTGTCATGTATGATTGCTCAACTGATACTTATGAAGAAAACATAAGGAAAGTAAAAGAACTTACATATATTGCACATCAATTTGGGGCAACTGTAGAAGCAGAGCTAGGTCATGTGGGTGATAATGATAATTCTGCAGAAGGTGATTCATTTTTGGTTAATCCGGGAGATTTTTATACAGATCCACAGCAGGCAAAAGAATATGTAGAAGAAACGAAAATAGACGCTTTAGCCATTGCTGTAGGCACTGCTCATGGTGCTTATAAGTTTAAGCCAAAACTGGATTTTGAAAGAATATCAACTATTTCAAATACAATTGATATACCTTTAGTACTTCATGGAGGATCTGGTTTGTCAGATGAGGATTTTAAAAAATCAATAGAAAGAGGAATAAGTAAGGTGAATATTTTTACAGATATAAATGAAGCTGCAGCTATTGGCGCTAAGTGTGCATTTGATGATGGAAAGAAATGTGTAACGGATATGATACCTTATGAAGTTGAAATGATAAAACAATCTGTTATTAATAAAATGAAACTATTTAATTCTATTGGAAATATATATTAAGGAGGCCATAGATATGAAAAAAGTTTTAAATTATGGTATGGTTGGTGGAGGACCAGACGGATTTATTGGTGATGCACATAGACGTGCCATCAACTTAGATGGAAAAGCTAAAATTGTTGCAGGATGTTTTTCTAGAACAAAAGAAAAAAATGAACTTATGGGTAAGGAACTGGGAATTTGCCAAGGAAGATGTTATGAAAGTGCATTTGAAATGGCCGAAAGTGAATCTAGTAAAGAGGATGGCATTGATTTTGTTGTTATAGTTACACCAAATAATTCACACTATGAAATATGCAAAGCTTTTTTAGAATCTGGAATTAATGTATCTTGTGACAAACCAGTAACTGTCACATCAAAAGAAGCAATGGAATTAGAATCATTGGCAAAAGAAAAGAATTTATTATTTATGGTTACTTATACTTATATGGGTCATGTGATATCAAAACATATAAAAGAGATAATAAAAAATGGAGAAATCGGAGAAGTAAGAACGGTTATGGCCGAATATCCTCAAGGCTGGCTTGCACATGAAAATGATTGTGGTGGAAAACAAGGAGAGTGGAGATGCGATCCACAACAATCAGGTAAGGTTAACTGTTTAGGTGATTTAGGTACTCATGTTGAAAATGCAGTAGCTACTATGACTGGACTTAAGATAAAGAAGGTGTTAGCAAAGATGGATACAGTAGTTCCTGGACGTAAATTAGATGACAATGATATGGTGCTTGTTGAATATGAAAATGGTGCCACAGGAATGTATTGGACCTCTCAAATTGCCATAGGACATGACAACAGTTTAAGAGTACGCATATATGGTAGTAAAGGAAGCATTCAATGGTTTCAGGAAACTCCAGAAAAAGTAGCAATAATTAAAGAAGATGGAAGTATTAATGAAGTTCATAGAGGATATGGGGTTATTGGTGAAAGTGCGGCTAAATATGAAAGACTTCCAAGCGGTCATTCAGAAGGATGGCTTGAATCTATGGCAAATTTATATTTAAGTTTTATGGAGTGTATTAAAGCAAAAAAAGATAATACTTTTGAAGAACGCATGATTGATTATCCAACAATTATTGATGGATTGGAAGGAATTTTATTTGTAGAAGCATGTCTGAAAAGTAGTGAGAATGGGAATGTATGGATTGATTTAAAAAATTAGAAATAATTTTTAGGGGGAATTAATTATGAAAAGACCAGTTACATTATTTACAGGACAGTGGGCTGATTTTAACTTGGAAGAAATCTGCGAATTAGCAAGTAAAATGGGATATGAAGGATTGGAAATAGCAACATGGGGACAATTAAATATAAGAAAAGCAGCAACAGATCCAGAGTATGTAAAAGAAATTAAATTAACACTTGATAAATATAACTTAGGATGCTGGGCAATAGGAGCTCATTTAACAGGACAATGTGTGGGAGATATATGGGATGAAAGACTGGATGGATTTGCACCATCTGAACTTGCAGGAAAATCAGATAAAATTAGAGAATGGGCAATAGAAGAAATGAAATACACAGCAAAAGCAGCAAAAGCAATAGGTGTTGATGTTGTAACAGGATTTATGGGCTCTCCAATTTGGAAAATGTGGTATTCTTTCCCACAAACTACAGAAGAAATAGTAGATAAGGGATATAAAAAAATTAAAGAGCTTTGGTCACCAATATTTGATGTTTTTGATGAATGTAATGTAAAATTTGCTTTGGAAGTTCATCCTACAGAAATAGCTTTTGATTATTATACTACTAAAAAATTATTGGAAGTATTTGATTATAGAAAAACTCTAGGCATAAACTTTGATCCAAGTCATTTAATTTGGCAAGGGGTAAATCCAGGTATATTCTTATATGATTATGCTGAGTATGTATATCATGTACATATAAAAGACACAAAATTAAACTTAAATGGACGAAATGGTATACTTGGTTCTCATATTACTTTTGGTAACTACTGTAGAGGATGGAACTTCGTATCTCCTGGTCATGGAGATGTGGATTTTGATGAGATAATTAGAATCTTAAATGAAAAAGGATATAATGGACCATTATCAATTGAATGGGAAGATAGTGGAATGGAAAGAGTATTTGGAGCAACAGAGGCCTGTGAATTTACAAATAAAATTAACTTTTCACCATCAGACGTGGCATTTGACGATGCTTTGAAAACAGATTAAAAATAAAATAATTTAATAGTATAAAATATCAATATAAAGAGCTCATATTTTATGAGCTCTTTATATTATTTAATAGAAGTAATTTTTATTAAATCTGGAGCATTTGAAGAATTTACAATAAATTCTCCTTTAATTTCAATATCGTAATTGCATAGTGGATTTTTACAAATTAAATAAGTTAAAAATTCATAGGAATTTTCAACAGACCTTTTTTTATTAGTAGATTTTTTCGAATCTTCAAATTTAAAGTCATATGAATATGTATGATTACATTTAGGGCACTTAATATTACAATTGTGATTTATGGTATTTTTATAATCCAAAAAATACACCTCCAATTATTTTAAATAGTTCTATTTATTATTTACATAAAAATAATAAAATAAGCTAAATATTATCCAAAATCAAATCTTAAGGATATACAATTTGAAAGAAAAACAATAGAATGGATTATAATTAATATATAATAATATTGATTTTAAAATAAAAAATAAAGAGGGATATAATAATGGATATTTTTATAATAGAAGATGATAAAGCTTTAAGCAGAGAAATTAGCTTAACTTTGAGTAAGTGGGGATACAGCGCTTGTGAAGTGAATGATTTTGAAAATATAACAAATGAGGTTTTACAATGTAATCCAAAATTAATTTTAATGGATGTTAACCTACCTTGTTATGATGGATTTTATTGGTGTTCACAAATTAGAAATTTTATGAAAGTACCAATAATATTTATTTCTTCTAGAGATAATGATATGGATATAATAATGTCCATAAATATGGGGGGAGATGACTATATTACTAAACCTTTTTCGCCACAAATTTTAGTTGCAAAAATTCAAGCCATACTTAGGAGAACTTACTCTTATAACAATGATTTAAAAAGTGAAATAATAAAATTTAAAGATATAACACTGAACATAGTAGATGGAAAGATATACTTTAAGGATGAAAATACTGAACTTACTAAAAATGAGTTAAAAATAATGAAAATATTAATGGAAAACCAAGAAAAAATCGTAAGTAGAGATGAAATAATAGAAGAACTTTGGGATACAGATGAATTTATAAGCGAAAATACTTTAACAGTAAATGTTAATAGGTTGAGAAAGAAGCTAGATTCAATAGGAATAAATGACTTTATAGAAACTAAAAAAGGACAAGGATATATAATAAGATGAGTTTACTAACGTATTTAAGAGAAGTAAAAGTATTTTTGATTTTAATAATTTTTATAATGTTAATAGTTGATGTTACTATGCTACTAGATCCTAATTTAAGTAATAGTGTTGATACTTTAATTTATATTAATATTTTATCAATTTTATCTGTTGTCATTTTTATTTTTATTGGATATGGCAATTATAAGAAAAAAATAAAAAAAATTATAAATTCAATCCATAATATAAGAGAAGAACATGATGATTTGGAAAGGGATTATATTTATAAGAATGTAAAACATTTGATTGAAGAGAATGAGAAAGAAGTAGATAGTTTAAGAAATGAATTAGAAGATATAAACGATTACATGACAAACTGGATTCATGAAGTGAAGATTCCAATTTCAGTTCTCCAAATAATAGGAAAAAGAGTAAATGAAATTGATGATAGCAGGGAATTATCTAAGCAAATTAACAGTGAAGTTAGTCGTATAGATAAACTAGTAGAACAAGCAATGTATTCAAGTCGAGCAGGAAACTATAATTCAGACTTTATAATAAATGAAGTAAAATTGGAACAAGCAGTAAAAGAAGTAATAAAGAAAAATAAATATCAATTTATATATAACAAAATTGATTTGAATGTTAATCAGTTAAATAAAACTGTTCTTACTGATAAAAAGTGGATTACTCATATAATTGAGCTAATAATTGATAATGCAATCAAGTATAGTCATATGGGTGGAAAAATAGAAATTTATTTGAAGGAAAATGAAAAAGGATGTGAACTTCATATAAAAGACTATGGTATGGGAATTGTGCCTCAAGATATAGAAAGAGTTTTTGACAAAGGATTTACTGGAGAAAATGGAAGAAAGAAAACAAAATCAACAGGTATGGGACTTTATATATCAAAGAAAATCTTAAATAAATTAAGTCATGATATAAATGTAATATCAACTCCAAATGAATTTTGTGATGTATATATTACCTTCTATAATTTATCAGATTACTTCAATGTGACATAAATGACACATATTATCTCCAAAGTGTTAGGTTAAGAGATGGAAGCAAATATCTGAAACTTATAAAATATAAGTATAATAAATATTAGAAATTTGGAGGGTAATATGTTAAAAACTATTAATTTGAAAAAAGATATTAAAAATAATAAAAATACATTTAAGATATTAAAAGATATTAATTTAGACGTAAAAGAAGGTGAATTTTTATCCATAATGGGACCTTCTGGAGCAGGAAAAACTACTTTGCTAAATATTTTATCAACAGTAGATAAACCTACATCAGGAAATGTATATTATGAAAATAAAGATATAAGTAAAATGAACAATAAAGAGCTATCTAAATTTAGAAGAGATAATATTGGATTTATTTTTCAGGATTATAACTTATTAGATAGCATGAGCGTAGAGGATAACATAGCTTTACCTCTTGTAATAGGAAATGAAAAACAAAGCAGAATAAAAGAAGAAGTTATGAGGCTTGCTAAATTTTTTGGAATAGAAGCTCATCTTAAAAAATATCCTTATGAATTATCTGGAGGACAAAAACAAAGAGCATCAGCAGCTAGAGCGCTTATAACATCACCAAAAATAATTTTTGCTGATGAGCCAACAGGAGCACTAGATTCAAAATCATCATCAGAACTATTAAACTGTTTAAAAGATATGAATGAAAAATTTAATGTGACAGTTATTATGGTTACGCATGATCCATTTAGTGCAAGTTATTCTAAAAAGGTTATTTTTATGAAAGATGGAAAACTAAATGCTAGGATAGATAGCTCAGGAAATAGAAAAGAATTTTACAATAGCATAATGAATTTACTTACTTCCATGGGGGGTGAAGTAAATGAACTTCTTTAAACTTTCATTTATGAACTTAAAACAGAACTTAAAAAACTATGGAATGTACATATTCTCTATGGTATTTTCCATTGTAGTTTTTTATAACTTTATAACATTGATGTTTAGTGAACAATTTAGGCAGATACAGGATTTAAATGTAATATCATCTTTGGCAGGTGTTTGTGCATTAGTATTGTGTTTATTCTTTGTATTCTTTATCTCTTATTCAAGTAGTTTTTTTATAGAGCAAAGAAAAAAAGAATTTGGGATTTACACTTTTATGGGTGTTGAGAATAATAAAATAGCTTTACTATTTGCTCAGGAAGGATTATTGATAGGTATAATAGCTTTAATTGGTGGAATTCTTGGCGGAATTTTAACTAATAAATTATTTTTAATGGCATTAGCTAAAATTTCTAAAGTAAGCACCGTGATGAAGTTTGAAATTTCAAAAGAGGCTATTTTAATAACTAGTTTAATTTTTTTATGCATATTAATTTGTGTATTTATTAAAGAATATATAGTTTTATTAAAAGCAGATATAACAAAACTTATTAATGCAACAAATATATATCAAAGTGATAATAGTAAAAATAAAACTTTACAAGGTATTTTAGGATTAATGGTTATAGTTTTAGCTTATGTTATAATTTTATATTACAAAAGATATAATATACCATTTCCAGCGGCTATATTTGCCACAGTAATTATGGTTATAATAGGAACAATGCTACTGTTTAAAGGATTTTTTACTTTTATAGTTTCAAAATTAATTAATAATAAAAACTTCTTATATAAAAATACTAATATTTTAAGTTACAATAATATAATTTTTAGAATAAGAGATAATAATAGAGTTTTAGGTCAAATCGCAGTACTAATAACTTGTTGCTTGACTTGTATAATAGTATCTATTGCAACTAGAACTATTTTTTCAGAAGGCAAAGAATCTGAATATCCTTATAGTATAATGTATGAAGGAAATTTAGATGATAAAATTGTTCAAGAAGCTTTAAATAAAAGTGATGAAAAGGTTGACTTCAAACTACAAACTGAGCTTATGTATATAGATATTACTGAAAATGGTAAAAAAGAATCACCATTCATTTTTACAGGTAATATGGATTTTATTAAATATTCAGATGTAAAAAAAGTATGTGAATATAGAGACTTGGATAACGAGAATAAATTTTTAAATACACAGTTAAAAGATAATGAAGCCATATTGATAATTCCTAAAAATCTAATAAATGCTTTTGATTTCAAAGTTGATTTTGATTTAGGTAATAGAAATATTAAAATAATTGACTATTATGCAATGAATTTATTTGGATTTTTTAGAGGGAATCTTCCATCTGTTATTGTAAATGATAACACTTTTAATTCTTTGAAAAAAGACTCAAATAAGGATACAGAAAGTATATCTTGTATCACCTTAGAAAACTTTGATAATAGTACAAATATAGTGAAAGATATAAAGAAAAACAGTAATATGAAACCTTATAGTGTAGATAATTTCAATGAAGATAGTTATAACTTTATAAATGCAATTTACTTTATAGGTCTATTTATGTCATTGGTATTTATAGTATCTATAGGAAGTATTATGTACTTTAAATGTATTTCTGATGCAAGTAAAGATAAGCCAAGATTTGATACATTAAGAAAAATAGGAACGAATCAAGAATATATTAATAAATCTATTTATAAACAGGTTGGGATATTTTTCTTATTTCCAGCGATAGTAGCTATTATCCATAGCACTGTAGCTAGTTACGCAATAACAAATTTGTTTAATCAAGATGGAAGATTTTCTACCATAGTAACAATTATTATTTTCTCAGTAATTTATTTGATTTATTACTTATTAACTTCAAAAAAATATATATCTTTAACAAAATAATGAATTAAGCCATATTTTATTTAATTAGATTAGATGAAATATGGCTTATGTTATATTGTAAAAATTTAATGATAAAACTCAAATTAATAATATACCTAATAATAGAAGAATATTATTAAATATAATAAATAATAGTGAATATGTTTAAAGTCTGGGAGGGATTTTGATGAATAAAATTAAAATAATTTATTATACAGGTACTGGTAGTAGCAAGATTATAGCAGAACTTATAAATAATAAGTTAATAGATATGAACTATGATGTTTTTTTTGAGAAAGTATCTAAGAATAATCTAGTAAGTCAAAAAAGTTGTGATTTAATTATACTTATTTTTCCTATACATGGAGCCAATGCACCGGAAGTAGTATATAAGTGGATCAAAAATTTACCTAAGGGAAATAAAACTAAGGCTGCAATTATATCTATATCAGCAGGAGGAAAAGTTATTTTTAATAGAGCGGGGAGATTAAGTAGTATAAAGTTATCAGAGAAACAAGATTGTGAAGTTTTTTATGAAAATTCACTGATTATGCCTAGTAATTTTCTAATTCCTACACCAGATTATTTATCAAGAGCACTTTTTAATATTCTTCCTGAGAAAATAGATCTTATTATAGATGATATAGTTAATGAAAAGATAAGAAAAATTAACCCTCCTATAATAGATAAATGTATTTCTAAAGTATTTGAAATAGAAAAAATAGGTGTGAAAATTTTAGGAAAAACAATAAAAGTAAATAAAAACTGTAGTGGGTGTGGATTGTGTGAGAAAATATGCTCTTGTGGAAACATTATAATGAGCAACAAGAAACCTAAATTTATGTGTAACTTTTGTACAGCTTGTTTATACTATTGTCCTAATAAAGCATTGCAACCAAGTGTTTTTAAAATGGTAATATTAAAAATGGATATAACATTAATAATTTTATGAACAATAACATTAAAGGTCAAAACTTTTCTGATGAAGAGATAATGGAACTGACTAAAAGTATATACTGGAGTGGATTAAGAGATTATCTTTTATATTCAGATAAAGAAGTGTGATTTTTATGTATATTAACATATTAAATAAATATTATTTTAAACTTTAGTAATAGAAAAAAATTATGTCATATGGCCTAAATTTCTACTAAATATGATCGACAAATAAGAAAAATAATCTGTGACTTTGTTAATAAAAACTAAGAAAGAAAAATAATTGACAACCACTATAAAACAGACTATATATAAAGTATAAGGATATGTAAACGTTTACAAAAATGTTATATTTTATTTAATTAAGATATGCCTACTTATTGTAATTATACACTTTTATTGACTGTGTAAACGTTTACAAAAGAACCTTTATAAGGGAGGGCTTTATGAAAAAAAATGAGAGAGATTTATCAATTGGAACACTATTTTTTATGGGAGCAGCTTTATTTTCCATGCATTTTGGATCTGCAAGTATGACATGGCCGATGAACTGGGGAAAAGAAAGTGGTAGTTCAGTATTTGTAGCTTTTGCAGGAGCTTTTTTAACCGCATTATTATTGCCTCTTCTTGCTTATGTAGCATTAGTAAGAGGTAATGGAACATACAATTCTTTAGCTAAGAATATTATGCCGAAATTTGGACCAGTATTTACTACAATGACAATACTATTACTAGGTCCACTATATGCAGTTCCTAGAATGAGCGCATCTTCTTGGGATGGGATAGTTCAAGCTACAGGATTAAATACTAATAGTAAAATACCAATAATATTATTTTCTATAGTGTTTTACTTAATTACCTACTGGTTTTTATCTGGACGTTCGGATACTATGGATAAAATAAGTAAAATTTTATTTCCAGTATTGGTAATTATAGTTATCTGTATAATTGGAAAAGGATTATTAACACCAATATCTACAACTTGGGCACCAAAATCTTATGATAATTCAGCCTTTTCTTACGGATTTACGGGAGGTTATGCAACAGGGGAAATTCTATGTGCATTAGTATTTGGAATAGTTATACTAAATAACTTAAAAGTCAAAGGTGTTACACCAGATAAGATGAATAAAAATATTATAAAAGTAGGTATACTTGGAATTGGAATGTTAACTTTGAGTCATCTTGGTCACATGATTATAGGTGCATCAACAGGGGGAATTTCTGGTCCAACAGGAGATTTAACTTATGTTAAACTTTACACAAAAGTAGCCTTTTTACTTTTAGGAAATGTAGGTGGAGTTTTATACTGTATAGCATTAACCATAGCATCATTGACAACGGCAGTCGGTATTACAGCAGCTGCAGCAGAGTTTTTTGAAGATGTTTCAAATAAAAAATTATCTTATAAAAAGTCTGTAATTATAATTTGTGTTAGTAGCACTATTATGGGAGCATTAGGTTTGGAAAATATATTAGCATATGTGGGACCGCTTTTAGACTCCATGTCACCTCCTTTGATTATTTTAACTTTATACTATGTTTTAATACCTAATGTTAAAAATGTTAGATTTTTATTTGCTGCCAAATGTACGATGATTGTAAGTTTCATATATGGCATATTAGATGCTGTTCATACATATAGTTATTTATGCGGATGGAACTTGGGCATATTTGACAGTTTTTATTTGAAAATGCCACTTGCTGATATAAAGTTAGCGTGGGTTATAGGTTGTGGAATAATAGCTGTTTTGTCCTATTTACTATGTAGGGGGAAAGAAGAAACTTTTACTGGAAGTTCTGATGCAATATAATAGCCATAAATAAAGTCAGGAGATAAAACTTCTGGCTTTTTATTTTGATAGTAAACTGCACTAGATTAAACTTTGTAAGATAAAATAGATAAATTACGATACATTCGTTTTATATTATATAAAAATTTATTAATAAATGAAGAAATTTGTCATATTTTAATCTAATATAGAGGAATTAAATGTAATTGGTAGAATATATTAAAATATATGCATAATTACAAATTGAAAGTAAATTAATAGGGGGAGTCTTATGGATAGAAATGGTAAAGTGACCAAGTTACTAATGAAAGTGTTAGTGTTTACAATGATTGTTGCCTTAGGGGTGGGGAACAATTTGTCTATGATTGCTGCAGCAAATATTACTGTGCCTGAAGGCAGTTATGTAGTATCGAATACTACAAAAAAAGTAGCTCCAGGTATTGAAGAAAGTACAATTGTAACAAACAATAAGTCGGGAACAAAGCAAAATATTGATTATGCATGTGAAATTGATTTACAAGGTACATCGACGACAAAAATTATTTCTGGATATGCTGGTTATGATGCTTCATCTTGGAAAATGGATAAGTTAACAAATCAAGCTAAGGCAGCTGAGAAAAAAACAGGATTAAATGTGGTAGCAGGAATTAATGCTGATTTTTATAACATGTCAAATGGCCAACCTTTAGGAATGCTTATCATGGAAGGGAAGGCATATAACAAGGGGACTAATCCATATTTTGCTATAACTAAAGATGGTAAAGCTGAAATTAGAGAAGGAAATGTACCAATAAATGATGTAGAATCAGCTGTTGGTGGAGATGTAATTATGGTTAGAGATGGTAAAGTAGTTAATCTTGATGATAATAACTCATACCAAACCATATTATATTCTAGACAAGCTATAGGAATAAAACCAGATGGAACTGTAGTTACTTTTACTACTCATGGACGTAACTATCCATTGTCTAATGGTCATACATACAGAGAAATGGCTGAACTTATGATAGGTCTTGGATGTGTTACAGTTCTTAATTTAGATGGTGGTGGTTCTGCAACTTATGCATCTCAATATGAAGGTAGTGAGAATTTTGAAGTAAGAAATAGTCCATCAGATGGAACAGAGAGAAAGGTAAGTAGTACATTACTTATAGTTTCTACTGCAAAACCAACAGGAGAATTTGATCATGCCTCAGTTTCTCCTAATGACTTAGTTTATACACCAAATTCAAAAGTTCAGTTTGAAGCTACAGGGGTAGATTCATCAGGAGGAGCAGCGACACTTCCAAGTGATTTAACGTGGAAACTAGATAATTCATCCTCTTCTTATGGACAAATAAATAATAAAGGTTTATTTACATCAAATGGAAAAGCTGGAGATGTTAAAATAAATGTATTAAGTGGTGGAAAAGTAGTAGGTTCTACGCAAATTACAATAGCAGCACCAGATAGTATTTCTTTTAGTAGTGAAGAGGTAAGTTTAGGTTTTGATAAAAGTAGTGATCTAGGATTAGTTGTTAAATATAAAGGTAGAGATGTAATTTATAAAGATGGTGATTTTAAATGGACTATGGATAATGAAAAAATGGGTTCATTTAATGGAAATATATTTACATCATCAAGCTCAGAAACAATTAATGGTCATATTACAGCAACTTCTGTATACAATTCTTCAGTGTCAGGAAGTGTCTATGCAATTATCGGTAGATTACCTTCAGTTATGCTAGACTTTGAAGATGTTGTAGATGAGGAGACAGGCACTACTACAAAGGCTGAAGATTTTTATACAATAACAAGAGAGGCAAATGATACAGAGTCTTTATTATTACTTGGAAATTATGGACGTGGAGGTAAAGAATCAGCTAAGTTGGTTGATTTAGATAGTGGAGAACCAGTTCGTTTTGGCAACAACTCATTAAAACTTGACTATGATTTTTCTAGTGGAATTACAGGTACAGAAGGAGCTTGCTTAGGATTTACTGAAGAAACTAAAAAAATAGAAGGAACACCAACAGGTATAGGAATGTGGGTATATGCGCCAGAAGGAACACCTAACCTTTGGCTTAGAATATATTTAAAGGATGGAAATGGAAATCTTGTACCACTGAATTTTACAGAGGAAGCTAAAATTTCTGAAGGAAAAATGGGTGGTATTGACTGGAATGGATGGAAATATGTTGAGGCTAGTCTGGAAGGACGTACTGGACCATTCTCATTAGTGAAAGGTCAAACTATGAGATTAATGTATGTGCCTGGAACACAACAAGGCTTCTATACAAAAGGTCCAACAAAAGAAGATGGAACTTATGAAATGGTTGAAGTGCCAGAAGCTCAACGTAAAGGTTCCATATATATAGATAATTTACAATTTGTATATGGTGCCAATAAGGATGATATAGATAATCCAAAAGTAGATAGTATAACAGCTAATAATACTGAAATAAAAGATGGAATGACAATAGATACAAATACTATTAGTTTTAAATCTTTATTTAGTGATATTGAAAATAAAAATACTAGTGGAATAGATCATGATACAGTTCGTATTTATTTAGATGGTGTAAACATGTCTTCAGAAAAGAACTGTGTTTTAGTACCTGGAGATAATGCTATAAACTTATATGATGTAAAACTTTCAAATGGACCACATAATGTAAAAGTTTTAGTACGTGATAAGTTCGGTAATGAAACAATAGAAACAAGAAACTTTATTGTAAAAGGTGATAAAGAATATACAAATGTAACTCTTTCACCAATAAGTGAAGGTAATCCTATTTTAAATAAAAACTTTGAGCTGGGATTATCTACTGACAATATAGGAGATATAAAATCTATAGAAACAGAAATTAAAATAAATAATGATTTTAAAGATTATGAAGTCAAATTTAATGATGGATTTGAAGGTACTGCTACATACGATTCTAAGGCAAGGACTATAAAATTAAATGCAACTAGAAAAGAAGAACAATCCTTAATAGGTGGTTTATTTTCAGATAAAGGTGAAGCAAATATAGCAACATTAAGTTTTAAAGTACCTAAAGATTTGAAAAAGGGATCAAAATTTACATATTGCGCTCAAAAGGGTAAAGTTACTTATAACAGCGAAAAAGAAGAAGGATTCAGTGGCACTTTTGCCACATCACAAGAAAGCTTAGAAGTAGTGGCACCACTTTCTGTTAAATCAGAAGCTATGATTGTAGGGTCTAGTGGAAAAATTCATGTTTACGATTTAGAAGAAAAAGGTGTTGAGGATGCTTCTATTTATAAATCAGATGGAACTCTTTTAGGAAAAACAAATAAAGAAGGTTATCTTGAGACTGATGAATTATGCAAAGAAGTAGGAAAATATACTATTTATGCTGAAAAAGGTGAAGATATTTCTTACTCAATAAATGTTCAAAGTTCAACTTCTGCAGGTAATGAAGATGGGCTACCTGAATATGTTATATCAAATGCAACAAGCAATGCTACAGGTAGCAAAAATATAACTTGGATATCAAATCCACAAAAATCTGACAGCAAAGCAATAATTCAATATGCTACTAAAGCAGAATATGATAAAAGGGGAGAAGCAGCATTTATTAATAAAGAGGGAACAAGTAAACTTCAAAGTTTCTTAGGATCTTCAGATGCTAGTAAAAACTATTCTGTAAGAGTAAATAAGGTAAATGCAACTAATTTAAATAAAAATACTAAATATGCATATCGTGTAGGTGATGGTAAAAACTGGTCAGAAGTGAAAGAATTTAAAACTACACGCTCAGGAACAAATACAAACTTCTTTGTTATTGGAGATACACAAATAGCAAATAAAGAAAATGTAGATAAGATTTCTCAACAGTTATCAAAAGGAAATTATAGTTTTGGTATTCAAACAGGAGATTCTGTTGATGATGCTTCAGTTTATAGTAACTGGGTAGACGTACTAAATATATTTGGTGATTCATATCTAAGCGGAGTAGACATGGTTCATGTTTTAGGAAATCATGAATTTATGGGAGATTTAGATGGCGATGCAGCCCAAAATATTTACAATTTACCAAATTCTAGACGTTATTCTGTGGAATACGGAAATGTTTATGTTGCAACTATAAGTTATACAAATAGTAAGAGTCAACTTAAATCTGATTTAGAATGGTTAAAAGAAGATGCTAAAAATAGTAAAGCTAAATGGAAAGTTCTTACTACACATCAACCAGCATACTATTCAAACCCATCAGGTTCTAATGAAATGATGAATGAATTAGTTCCACCAGTAGCAGAAGCAGCAGGAATTGATTTTGTATTCTCAGGACATGATCATTCTTATGCTAGAACACAACCTATAAAAGAAGGTAAAGTCAATAAAGATGATGGTACAGTATATTATATATGTGGTTCTACAGGTGAAAAATCTTATGGTGTAGTTGATAATAAAGACTTCCACTTTGCGAATCCTCCAAGTACAGATTTTGGTGCCATATATTTAACAGGATCAGCTACAGATAGCGAGTTTAAAGTAGAAACTCATGAAGCAGACGGTACAGTAATAGATACTTACACAAAAACAAAAACGTCAAAAGATTGTTCAGATGGACATGATTATGTTTATGATGATGGATATTTAACTTGTTCAAGATGTGGTTCGTCTAAGGAATTAGGAGAATATACAGGATTTGCTAAAGATGAAAAAACTAATAAAAAGATGTATTTCATAGGTGGTAAATTCAAAACAGGATGGTTTACTTATGGAGTAGATGAAGTATATCACTTTGGTAATGATGGTTTAGCTCATGACTTAGATGTTAAGATACTTGAAGAACATAACTGTACACAACAAGGGAAAAAAATTGTAACATGTAAAGAGTGTAATATAAGCCAAACATACACAGGAGCTAAGGCACCAGGACACTATTTCCAACCAGAAGAACAACCAGATGGTAGCATCAAATATATTTGTGGAAACAAAGAATATAACTGTAAAGCAGTAGGAAAATATATTGGTGACAAAAAAATTAAATTAAGCTATACAACAACTACTTACAATGGAAATAAAAAGTCACCAGCAGTTACAATTGATGGCCTAGTAAAAGGAGAAGATTATACAGTATCTTATTGGGATAATGTAAACGCAGGTACTGCTAGAGTAAGAGTGAAGGCCAAGGGGAACACATATGCAGGTATGTCTTATGTAGAATATACTATAAAAGCTAAATCTATATCAGACATGGATGCAAAGCTGAGCTTTACACAAATTGATTGCAGTGGTGAAGAGCAGAAACCAGAAGTTACAATATCAGGGCTAGAAAGTGGAAAAGATTTTACTGTTAAATATTCTAATAATATAGAACCAGGAACAGCTAAAGTTACTATAACTGGTAAGGGAAATTATACTGGAACTATAACAAAAGAATTTAAAATTTCAGAAGAAAAATTAGATAAAGTAACAGGATTAAAATCTTCAGATAGAACTTTAACAGGATTTAAATTAAGTTGGAACAAGGTTGAAGATACTGATGGATACAAAGTTTATGAATATAATGCTACTGATAAAACTTATAAATTAGTAGATACAGTAGAAGGAAAAGATAATACAAGTTATGTACTAAAAGACTTAAAAGAAGGAACAACTTATAGATATGCTATAAGAGCATATAAGAAATTAGACAACAATTATAGTCAAGTAGGTCCATATTCAAATGTAATAACAACAAGCACTTATCCAGGAAAGGTAACTGGATTATATGCTGATAATATAACATCAGAGAGTATGGAATTAAAATGGAATAATGTAAGCAGTGCTTCAGGATATAAAGTTTATAAATACAATGAAAAGGATAAGTCTTATACTTTATTAAAAACTTTAGAAGGAAAAAATAGCACTGCTTATAAAGTAGAAGATTTGAAGGCTGGAACAACTTATAAATATGCAGTAAGAGCATATAAAGCTGTAGGAAAATCTACTTATAGTGGAGCATATTCTGATGTATTTAGTATGAGTGTAGTGAAAGCACCATCAAAGGTAACAGGACTTACTACTAAAAATAGAACTACTTCTAGTATGACATTAAAATGGAATAAAGTTGCAGACTGTGATGGATACAAAATCTATGAATATAATCCATCTAGCAAGAGCTACAAAGAAGTAAAAGATATATCAGGAAATGAAAATACAGGCTATGACTTAACAAATTTAAAAGTTGGAACGACTTATAGATATGCGGTAAGATCATATAAAGAATCAGATGGGCATAAATACTTGGGAGAATACTCAAAAGTATTAACAACAACTACTTATACAGCAAAAGTAACTGGAGTTACTACATCAAATAGAACAACTTCAGGATTTAAGTTAAAATGGAGTAAAGTTACAAATTGCGATGGATATAAAGTTTATAGATACAATTCAGAAGATAATACTTATAAACTTGTAAAAACTATATTAGGAAGCGGAAATACAAGCTATAATGTAACTGGATTAAAAAATGGAACAACTTATAAATATGCAGTAAGATCATACAAAAAAATAGGTGATAGTACCTATAATGGAGAGTATTCATCTACATTAACAACAAGTACAAGTCCATTAAAAATTAAAGCTGTGAAAGCTACAGATAGAACATCTACAAGTATAACTTTATCTTGGAAAGAAGTATCTAATGCTGATGGTTACAGAGTATATAGATATAACTCAGAAGATAAAAAGTATGAGTTGATTGGCGAAGTAGAAGGAAAAGAAAAAACTACTTACACAGATAAGAAGTTAGCTAGTGGTAAAAATTATTCTTATAGAGTAAAAGCATGTAGCAAATTAGGTAAGAATACTTACTTAGGAGAATACTCAGATACTTATAAGACTTGTACAAGACCATAAAATCAAGTCAAGTTTCATATACATCTGTAAAAGTATCTTGGAACGAAGCTAAATATGCGGGTGGTTATGAAATATATAGATCAACTAGTAAAGATGGAAAGTATACAAAAGTAGCTACAATAAAAAATGGTAACACAACAAGTTATACTAATAGAAGCCTTACTAAAGGAAGAACATATTATTATAAAATAAGAGCTTATAAGTTAGTAAATGAGAAAAAAGAAAATGAAGAAAAAGTTAATAGTTACTATAGTGATATTAAAGTATATAAAAACTAGATAATAAATAGAAGAAAGCACTAATTTTCAGATTTATATTTAAATGTATAAAGATTGAAAATTAGTGCTTATTTTTTAGAAAAACGATACCATAACTTTAAAAAATAGTATATAATTATTTCTTGTAACAGCAAAAATTAGCAAATTAAACAAATTAAAATTGCTAATCTGACAATTTATAAAACTGGGGGGAAGTAAATGTTTAGAGGGAAAAACATGGGTAGTTTTTTTACTAAAGTATTAGCTATTACTATGGTACTTGCGATAATGGCCAGTAATACGGCTATTTCTGCTTTTGCAGCAAGTATAGTTGTACCAGAAGACACATATGTTGTATCTAATAATACGAAAAAAATTGCACCGGGTATTGTTGAAAGTGAAATAATTACAAACAACAAAAGTGGAAACAAACAAAATATCGACTATGTTTGTGAAGTAGATTTAAAAAATACTTCAACAACAAAAATTATAGCTGGTTATGGTGGTTATGATGCAACTTCATGGAAGATGGATAAATTAACAAACCAAGTTAAATCAGCTGAAAAAGCAACAGGATTAAATGTTGTTGCAGGTATCAATGGCGATTTCTATAATATGTCAAATGGTGCTCCAAATGGTGCCTTAGTTATGGAAGGAAAAGCTTATCACCATGCTAATAATGCACCTTACTTTGCCGTACTAAAAGACGGTAGCGCAGTAATTAGAGATGGAAAAGTATCTCTTGATGATGTTGAAGCGGCTATCGGAGGGGATTCAATATTAGTTAAGGATGGAAAAGTATCTCCTAATCTTGATAGTAATTATATATCTACAAGATGTGCAGTAGGTATTAAGCCAGATGGAACAGTTGTTACATTTACAACTCATGGACGTAACTATCCAGTGTCTTCTGGTCGTACATATCAAGAAGTGGCAGAAATGCTAGTTGGTTTGGGGTGTGAAACAGCTTTAAATCTTGATGGTGGAGGATCAGCGACATACGCATCGCAATATGAGGGTAGTGATGAGTTTAATATTAGAAACAATCCATCAGATGGAACGGAAAGAAAAGTAAGTAGTACTCTACTTATAGTTTCTACAGCTAAGCCAACAGGTGAATTTGATCATGCTTCAGTTTCACCAAGTAACACAGTATATACACCAAACTCTTCAGTAGAGTTTTCTGCAAAAGGTGTTGATTCTGCAGGTGGATCAGCATCACTTCCAAGTGATATAAAATGGGAATTAGATGAGAAATCCAAAGAACTTGGTTCTATAAATGACAAAGGAGTATTTACATCTAGTGGAAAAACTGGTGATATTAAAGTTAACTTAACTAGCGGTGGTAAAGTTGTTGGAACAACTTATATAACCATAGCGAAACCAGATAGTATTTCTTTTAGTAATGAGGAAATAAGTTTAGGATTTGATAAAAGTAGTAACTTAGGAATAATAGTTAAATATAAAGGAAGAGATGTAATATATAAAGATGGAGACTTTAACTGGACTTTATCGGATAAAAGAATGGGAACATTTAATGGGAATATATTTACATCTTCTGATTCAGAAACAGTAAATGGAGATATTACAGCTACCTCAGTATATAACTCAAGTGTAAGTGGAAAAATACATGCAATAATAGGTAGACTACCTTCTATTGCTATGGACTTTGAGGATTACAAAAATCCAGAAACAGGAGAAGTTACACCAGCAAAAGACTATTGGACTTTTACTAGAGCAGCAGTTTCTGGCGGTATATCGCAATTATATGATAAAGATGGAAATAAAATAGATAGTACAGATACTAAATTAGTTACTGGCCACTACTTTAACGGTTCTAATCCAGATGACAAAAGAGGGGGAAAAGAATCAGCAGAAATAGTTGATATAGCTAGTGGAGAACCAGTTAGATTTGGTAATAACTCCTTAAAACTTAATTACGACTTCTCTGAAATAAACGGAACGGAAGGAGCTTGTATAGGATTCGCAGAAGATGCAAAACCGATAGAAGGAAGCCCAACAGCTATAGGTATGTGGGTATATGCTCCAGAAGGAACACCAAACCTATGGTTACGTATACGTGTAAGAGATGGCAAAGGTGCTCTTCAAACTTTAAACTTTACAGAGCAAATGAAAGATGGCAATCTGGGAGGAATCAACTGGACTGGATGGAAGTATGTCGAAGCTGATTTAAGTCACTTAACAGGACCATTTACATTAAGTGCAGGAGAAACTATAAGATTAATGCACCTTAACAATGCAGAGGGAAGTAATGGGGATTTCTTATCAGATGGAACTAGAATTCCGAAATCTCAATGTAAAGGTAGTATATATATAGATAACTTAAGATTCGTTTACGGTGCAAATATAGATGATACAGAAGCTCCAGTAGTAGATAATTTACAACTAAATGGAAAAGACTTAAAAGATGGTGATATGATAGAAACAAATACAGTTTCTTTCAAATCAATGTTCCATGATATAGAAAACAAGTATACAACAGGAATAGATCATGATACAGTATATATTTTTGTAGACGGACAAAATATGACTGAACATCCTAATTACGTTCTTCAAAAAGGAGATAATACACTTTACCTAAATGATTTAGTATTAGCAAACGGTACCCATACAGTAGAAGTACTAGTGCGTGATGGATTTGGTAATGAGGCAACTTTAAGTAGAACATTTACAATAAAAGGTGATGATAAATACACTAATGTTTCTTTAGAACCAAAAACATTAGAAAATCCAAAGCTAAATGGAAATTACGAACTAGAATTAAAATCAAATAAAGTAAAAGACGTTAAATCGGTTTCTGCAACGATACAAGTAGGAAGTGACTTTAATGAACATGATGTAAAGTTTGATGATAATTACGAAGGAACATTTGAATATATTAAGAAGAACAATGAAATAAAACTAAATGCAACTCGTAAAGATGGCTTATCATTTAATTCTGGTGAAGGAAGTATAGCAACAATAACTTCTAAAATACCGAGAAACTTAAAAGAAGGATCTAAATATTCTTATGGAGTAACTAAAGGAAGTATAGAATATTCAACAGAATCAGAAGATAACGCATCTGGAACATTCTCAAGTAAGATGGAGAGTATAGAGGTACAAGGTGATTATACAGTAGAGGCAGATACACTAATAGTTGGAGAAAGTGCTAAGGTATATGTAAAAGATGAAAATGGTAATCCAGTTGAAGGAGCTACTGTTTATTATGGAGAAGACAAGAACATTGGACAAACAGATAAAAATGGTGAGGTAGATGCTACTGAACTATGTAAAGAACCGGCTAAATATTCTATTTATGCAGAAAAAGATGGTAAATATTCTTTTTCTACGACTTTCCACTGTGTAAGTTCGACGGGTCAAGAAGATGGTATGCCGTTTAATATAATAAATAATGCAACATCAAACTCTACTAATAGCAAAAAGGTATCATGGTTTGCACATCCAAAAACATCTAAAGCTAAGGCTATAATGCAAATAGCTAAAAAAGAAGAGTATGATTCAAAAGGAGAAGCAGCATTTAAAGAGTGCCCAGGTACATCAAAAATACAATCATTTACTGGTTCTTCTATAGCAGCAGAAAATGGAGCAGCTAGAATAAATAACGTAGTTGCAGAAGGTTTAACTCCAAATGTAAAATATATTTATCGTGTTGGTGATGGAGAAAAATGGTCAGAAACAGACACATTTACATTAAAAAGAAAAGGAACAGATACAAACCTATTTGTAATTGGAGATATACAGCAACAAAACACATCTAAATTAGATAGAATAGTAGATAGACTTAACGAATCGGGTGTAGATTACAATGCAGGAATACAAGTTGGTGATTTAGTTGATAAAGCTGATATATATGGAGATTGGAATACAACTTTAGGCTCTTTATCGAAAATTGGAAGCACTGATTTTGTAACTGTAACAGGCAACCATGAACACTATGGTGATTCTTATGCTGACATAGCTGAGAATATATATAGTTTACCAGACAAACGTCATTATTCAGCACAGTATGGAAATGTATATGTAGGAGTAATAAACTATACTACATCTAGAGCACAACTTGAAAAGGATTTAGAATGGTTAAGAGAAGATGCTAAAAAAAGTAATGCAACATGGAAAATACTAGTGACACATTCTCCGCCATACTATACAAATACTGCAGGAGGAAATGAAATAATAAATGAATTATTACCTCCAGTAGCAGATGAAGTAGGACTTGATTTTGTATTTTCAGGTCATGATCATGCATATGCAAGAACAAAACCTTTAAATAACAGAAAAGTTGATGAAAAAAATGGAACAGTATATGTGGTAGCTGGTTCAGCTGGTGATAAAACGTATGCTCCAACAGATAATAAAGATTTCCATTTTGCAAAATTAGAATCAGACTATGATGGACTATATATTACGGCTTCAACCAATGGAAGTGAATTTAAAATTGAAGCACGTGAAAGTAATGGAACATTAGTAGATTCATTTACAAAAACTAAGAATGGTAGCTGCCAAGATGGTCACGATTATTCTTATGAAGATGGATATTTAACTTGTAAAGAATGTGGTTCTTCTAAGGAATTAGGAACTTACACAGGATTTGCAACAGTAGGAAATACCGATAAGAAAATGTACTTTATCCAAGGACAATTCCAAACTGGTTGGTTTACTTATGGAAAAGACGAAGTATACCATTTTGGAACAGATGGTATATCTCATAATGTAGATAGCAAAATTACTGAAGAGCACAATTGTACACAAAGAGGAGAAAAAATAGTAACATGTGCAGAGTGTAACATAAGTAAAACTTATATAGGGGCTAAAGCACCAGGACATGATTTCCAAAGAATTGATCTAGAGGATGGCTCATACAAATATATTTGTAGCCACACAGAATATAACTGTAGAGCAGAAGGTAAATATATAGGTGATGAAAATATTAAATTAAGCTATACAAAAACAACTTACAATGGAAATAAAAAGGTTCCAGCAGTAACTATAACGGATAAAGAAACAGGAGAAGTTATAGATAAAGAACACTATACAATTTCATATTTGGATAATACAAATGCTGGTACAGCAAAAGTAAGAGTAAAAGCAAGAGGAAATACTTATGCAGATATGGCATATGTGGAATATACAATAAGAGCTAAATCTATAGAAGATATGGATGTTAAACTAAGCTCTACAGAAGTAGAATTTGATGGTCAAGAGCAAAAACCAAAAGTAACAATTGACGGATTAGAAAGTGAAAAAGATTTTGATGCTAAATACTCCAATAACATAAAACCAGGAACAGCTACTATAACTATAACTGGTAAAGCAAACTATACTGGGACTATAATAAAAGAATTTAAAATTATGAATCCAGATATGTCTAAGGTAACAGGATTAACATCAACTGAGAGAACAACATCAGGATTTAAGTTAAAGTGGAATAAAATAAATGATGCTGATGGATATAAAGTGTATGAGTATAATTCGAATAATAAGTCTTATAAACTGATAGGTACAGTAGAAGGAAATGACAATACAAGTTACAATATAAGTTCATTAAAAGATGGATCAACATATAAATATGCAGTAAGAGCATATAAAACAGTAAATGAAAATGATTACTTTGGTCCATACTCAACTGTACTAACAACTACGACTTATCCAAATAAAGTTACAGGTGTGACTACTACAAATAGAACAACTTCTAGCATGAAAGTTAAATGGCGTAAAGTTGAAAATTGTGAAGGATATAAAATTTATGAATACAATGAATCAGATAAAACTTATGCTTATTTAAAGACAGTTTCAGAAAATGATAATACTAGTTATGAGATTAAAAATCTAAAAAGTGGAACAACATATAAATATGCAATAAGAGCTTATAAAAAAATAGGTGAAAATATATATAATGGACAACACTCAACAGTATTAACTACAGCAACTACACCATTGAAGGTTAAAGGGCTTACTACTAAAAATAGAACTTCAACTAGTATAACTTTATCTTGGGATAAAGTAAGTAGAGCAGAAGGTTATAGAATTTACAGATACAATTCGGAAAATAAAAAATATGAATTGATAGATCAAGTAGAAGAAAATGGAGAAACTACTTATACAGATAAGAAACTTATAAGTGGTAAAAACTATTATTATAAAGTAAAGGCGTACAAAAAAATAAAAGACAATATTTACTTAGGTTCATATTCAGATAGTATAAAGACTTGCCCTAGAAAATAGAAGTAAAACTAAGCACATCAAGCTCAGGACTTGTTAGAGTATCTTGGAAAAATGCTAAATATGCAAAAGGATACGAGATATATAGAAGTACTAGCAAGGATGGTGAATATATCAAAGTAAGCACTATAAAAGATGGTGACGTAATAAAATATATAAATTAAAACTATATAAACTTATTGAGAATGATTAGATAAAGTCAGGAGAGGAATCTCCTGACTTTTATACTTACAAAAAATAAAGACAAAGTACTAATATAATATTTTGGCTTATAATACTTTATTGTAATAAGATACTAATAATAGTACAATAAAAATACTTATTAAAAAATATTTATGGAGAGAAAATTATGGCTGAAGAAAATAAGTTCATATATTGCTCAAAATGTGGGAAGAAAAGTTCAAAAGATACTAAGTTTTGTACAAATTGTGGAAATAAATTAATAACAATAGAGGATAGTATAAAAAATACGACTGAAAATATTAAAGATGCTATAAAAAATAACGAAACATATAAAAGTTTTGCAGATACTAGTTATGATGAAAATTGTAGATCTGACTTCGACAATAGAGACATGGTTAATTTTATACAAAAGAAAGAAGAATATTATATACCTAAATTTAAGGAGATCCAAGAATTATACAAATCGACCAGTTGGAACTGGGCAGCATTTTTCTTTAATTCATGGTGGTTTTTATATAGAAAAATGTATGCTATAGGTTTTGGACTTATTATAGCAGATGTAGTAATTGGATTATTAATACCATCTTTATCCTTAATTGCAAGTATAGCTATAGCCGTGATTTCAGGGCTATATGGAAATATAGCTTATTTAAAGTATATACAAAAACAATTAATTTCTTTTACAAATATGGATGATGATATAAAGCAAAGATTAATATTAGATAAAGGTGGAGTTAATATAGTAATACCAATAATATTATCCATAATTACCATAGGATTTTTATTATTGATAGGTGCATTAGGAACATTTTTATTCATGTTTTCTTCTCCATACTATTATTAGAATTATATAATTTAAGAATAATTAAGACATGTAAATATTTATTTTATGTGTCTTTTTTTATTAATATAAAAGTATTTATTAGATTTATTATGAAAAAGTTAATAATCTAATTATTTTAAAAACCTTTGTGCTACAATTTAATTAAGTTATTTAAATTTCATAGATAGACTAATCAATAAAGGATAATAAAAATATATATAAAGAATTTATCGTTTTTGATAACTCCACACATGGATCACTTATTTATGTGCTAGCCAAATTTAGGAGGAAATTTATGAATAAAAAATTTAATGTTCAAAGACTAGTTCAGACAAGTTTATTAGTTGCATTACAAATAATATTGACTAGATTCTGTTCTATACAAACACCCATAGTTAGAATAGGATTTGGTTTTTTACCAGTGGCTATAATTGCTATTATGTATGGGCCAATATGGGCTGGTGTTGCAAATGGTATAGCAGATATTATAGGAGTTGTACTATTTCCAACAGGAGCTTTTTTCCCAGGGTTTACAATTACTGCAATCTTGGCAGGTGTAGTATATGGAGTATTTTTACATAATAAGCCAGTTACATGGACAAGAATAATAGGCGCTGTTTTAGTTATAGATATAATTTTAAATTTAGGTCTTGATACTTATTGGTTATCTATTTTAATGGGTAAAGGATTTATAGGATTATTACCAACACGTTTACTTAAAGAAGCTATTATGATACCATTAAAAGTTACAACAATAGGCGTCGTTTGGAAAAAATTTATAGTGAAATTACCTAAATTTTCACAAGCTATATAAGAAATACTCATCTGTAGCAGATTCAACCACTGAGAATTTAGATTAAAAATAATGGTTGTTTAGCAATTCATACCAAAACTATAATGGCTATATTGGGGAAAGTCTATTGATTTTTATTAAGTAACTTTAATGTACGATAAAAGTGCTTATAATTTTTATAAGCACTTTTGTATACTTATTACATTTAATTATCTGATGATTTTGAATTGTCGAAAAAATATATAAGAAAATGAACAAAAACGGTTGAAAAATATTATGAACTCACATACAATGATTTTAGAATTAAATAAATCCAAATGATATTTACGAGAGACGTTTTTACCGAGGTAAAAAGGCCGAAGAAGCAATCTGAAAATCGCCATTAAATTTTCAAGAGAAACTTTCAGGCAAGAATATCGTAAATTAATGGGACTCTGGAAAGACTTTGCTCTGGGGAGTGAAAGTCACCGACGAAGAAAATGAGATTTTCTCGCTAAAACTTTCAGGTAAATGAACAGAGGATATGTGGCTACTACTTGTAGTGTCCGCATATCCTCTTTTTTATGTTTAAATAAAATAATGTGATGGGGGAGTAAGAAAATGATAGAATGCATGGAATTAAAAAGAACTAAATTATTTTCTACACATGAAAAGTTAAATGCAAAAATGTTTGAATTTGCAGGATGGGAAATGCCACTAGAGTATATAAGTGCAACTAAAGAACATGACTATGTAAGAAGAAGTGCGGGATTGTTTGATGTTTCTCACATGGGAGAAGTTGAAGTTAAGGGAAAAGAAGCATTTAATTTTATACAGTATTTAATTACAAATGACATTACAAATCTGAAAGCAGAAGAGATTATATACTCACCAATGTGTTATGAAAACGGAATGACAGTAGATGATTTACTAGTTTATATGATAAAAGAAGAAAATTATTTACTAGTAATCAATGCCGGTAATATAGATAAAGACTATGAATGGATTAAAAGACAAAGTGAAAAATTTGATGTAAATATAAATAACATATCAAATCATGTTTCTCAATTGGCAATACAAGGTCCAAAAGCTGAAGAAATACTATCTAAGTTAGTAAATATAAATTTAAGTGATATAGAGTTTTACAAATTTAAAAATAATATAGAGATTTGTGGAGAAAAATGTATAATTTCAAGAACAGGTTATACTGGTGAGGACGGATTTGAAATATACTGTGATGAAAATGTAGTAGAGAAAATATGGAATGATATTTTGGAAGTAGGAAAACAAAATATAACACCAGCAGGCCTTGGAGCTAGAGATACTTTAAGAGCAGAGGTGAATTTACCTCTTTATGGCCATGAAATAAGTGAAGAGATATCTCCTATGGAAGGTGGTTTAGGTGTATTTGTTAAACTAAATAAACAAAATTTCATAGGAAAAGAAGCTTTAATTGGCTTAAAATCACAAGAAACCCAAAAAAAATTAGTTGCTTTTGAAATGCAAGGAAAAGGTATGGTAAGAAGTGGCTATGAAATAGAAATAGATGATAAAGTTATAGGATTTGTTACTACTGGACTTAAATCTCCTACTTTAGATAAATTTATAGGAATGGCAATTATAGATAATAATTATGCCAAAATTGGAAGTGAAATAGGAGTAAGAGTAAGAAAAAAACTTGTAAGTGCAGTAATAGTAAAAAGACCTTTTTATAAAAAACAATATAAAAAAACAGAGATAGTAAAGGAAGAATATAAGCAATATTCATATATACCAGCAACTCGTGAAGATGAAGAAAAAATGCTTGAAGCATGTAAAGTAAATACAATAGACGATTTATTCTCAGATATCCCAGACAGTTTAAAATTAAAAAAAGATTTAGAATTAGAGGAATCAAAATCAGAATTAGAAGTTATTCAAATAGTAAAAAACATAGCAGATAAAAATATTAGCACAGAACAATTAACTTGTTTTTTAGGAGCAGGGGCTTATGATCATTATGTTCCTTCAATCATAAAACATATTACATCGAGAAGTGAATTTTACACAGCATATACACCATACCAAGCAGAAATAAGTCAAGGAACATTGCAAAGTATATTTGAATTCCAATCAATGATATCAGAAATAACAAAAATGGATATAGCAAATGCATCTATGTATGATGGTGCAACAGCAGCAGTGGAAGGATGCCTACTAGCAGTTTCAAAAACTAGACGTAAAAAAGTAGTAGTAGGAAAAACTGTTCATCCAGAAACAAGAAAAATATTAAAAACTTATATACAATTTAATGATTGTGAAGTTGTGGAAGTTGATTATGATAGGGAGTTAGGTATGACGGATTTAAATAGATTGAATGAAGTAGTAGACGAGGATACTGCTTGTGTACTACTTCAAAGCCCCAACTTTTTTGGTGTCATAGAAGATGTAGATGAAGTTGGTCAAATAGCTCATGACAAAAAAGCCATGTATGTATTAAGTGTAAATCCAATAACTTTAAGTGTGTTAAAATCTCCAGGAGAAGTGGGTGCAGATGTGGCTGTTGGAGATGCTCAACCTTTAGGAAATACATTAAACTATGGTGGACCTTATGTGGGATTTTTAGCTATAAAATCAGGTTTAATAAGAAAAATGCCTGGTAGAGTAGTTGGCCAAACAGTAGATAGAGATGGAAATAGATGTTACTGTTTAACTCTTCAAACTAGAGAACAACATGTTAGACGTGAAAAGGCAACTTCAAATATATGCTCTAATCAAGGTTTGTGTGCATTAAATTCAGCAATTTATATGGCAACTATGGGTAAAAAAGGCTATGAAGAAGTGGCAATGCAAAATATGCAAAAATCGCATTATGCAGCTAAGAAAATAAGTGAAGGTGAAAAATTTCAACTACTATTTAAAGGAAAATTCTTCAATGAATTTGTTGTAAAATCACCAATTGAAATAGATGAGCTAAATAAAAAATTGTTAGAAAATAATATACTTGGCGGATGTGATTTAGGCAAAGATTATCCAGAATTATCAGGATGCACTATGATTTGTGTAACTGAAAAAAGAAGTGTAGATGAAATAGATAAATTAATGAGAATTATGGAGGGAATGTAAAATGAAAGAATATAATAGCTTGTTAATTGAAATTTCTAAGGAAGGAAGAAAAGCTTACTCTCTTCCAAAACTAGACGTGGATGAAATTAAACTAGATGAAATGTTAGATTACAATATGATAAAGAAAACTGATTTAGAATTACCACAGTTAAGCGAATTAGACGTAGTAAGACATTATACCTTATTATCAAATAAGAATTTTGGTGTAGATACAGGATTTTACCCTCTAGGATCTTGTACTATGAAATATAATCCAAAAATAAATGAAGATATGGCATCACTTAGTGAATTTACTAATATGCATCCTTATCAACCAATTGAAACATCACAAGGCTCCTTAGAACTAATGTACAATTTATCAAAAATGTTAGGTGAAATAACAGGAATGGATGAAGTAACTTTACAGCCTTCAGCAGGAGCACATGGAGAATATACAGGGCTTATGATGATAAGAAAATACCATGAAAGTAGAGGGGATTTAAAAAGAACTAAGGTTATAGTACCAGACTCTGCCCATGGAACAAATCCTGCTAGTGCAAATATGGCCGGATTTGATATTATTGAAGTTGAATCAACTAAAAATGGAGCTGTTGATATAAATAAGTTAAAAGAAGTATTAAATGATGAAGTTGCAGCATTAATGTTAACTAATCCAAGTACTTTAGGATTATTTGAAAAAAATATAGAAGAAATAGCAAATTTAGTTCATGAAGCTGGGGGACTTTTATATTATGATGGAGCAAACACAAATGCAATTATGGGAATAACTAGAGCAGGAGACATGGGATTTGATGTGGTTCACTTGAATCTACACAAAACATTTGCAGCACCCCATGGAGGAGGAGGACCTGGAAGTGGCCCAGTGGGAGTGAAAAAAGATTTAATTCCTTATTTACCAGTGCCAATAATAGAAAAAGTTGATGACAAATATGTATTAAATTATGGTAAAAAAGGCTCTATAGGAAAAATTAAAAATTTCTATGGAAACTTTGCCGTAATGGTTAGGTCTTTTGCATATATCTTGACTATGGGTAGGGATGGACTTAAAAAAACTAGTGAAATAGCTGTATTAAATGCAAATTACCTAAAAGAAAACTTAAAAGAAGATTATGATTTACCAATAGATGAAATTTGTAAACATGAATTTGTATTAAGAGGATCTCATGGAGAATATAACACAATGGATATTGCAAAAAGAATGTTAGACTATGGTTATCATCCACCAACATTTTACTTCCCACTAATAATCAGAGAATCAATAATGATAGAACCAACAGAAACAGAGAGTTTGGAGACTTTAGATAAATTTATAGAAGCTATGAAATCCATAGCAAAAGAAGGAAGAGAAAATCCAGAGCTATTAACTTCAGCACCTCATAATACTATTGTTAGTAGAGTTGATGATGCAAGAGCAGTCAAAAAACCTATTTTAACTTGGAAGAACAGATAAAAATTAATATACCTAAAAAAATACCTACGAAATTATATAATTATATATTTCGTAGGTATTTTTTTATAGTGTATAATAAGTGAATAAATATGTATTGGAGGATAAAAAATGTTTAAAATAGATGAAGTAATTTATGACTGCCCTGTAGAAGCCTTATCTAATATATTAGGTAAAAAATGGGTGGCGGTTATAATTTGGGAAATACAAAGTGAAAAAATAAGATTTGGAGAGCTACAAAGAAGAATAGAAGGATGTAGTAAAAAGATGCTAACACAGCAACTTGAGTTGCTAATTGAAAATAAAATAATTATAAAAGATAAAAAGACTATTAATAATACTATGGAGTCAAGTTATTACTTAAGTGATAGTGGCTTAAAACTACTTCCTATTATGGAGACTATGATTTATTGGAGTAATAGTAATTTATCTTGCGACAAAGAGAGTAAGTAGTTACAAAAAAGTGCCTAATTGAGTCATATTAATAATCTTGATACTATTTAATTAAGAATAATAAAAGAGATAACAGGGGGACTTAATATGATAAATAAGTATGATGCTATAATAATAGGATTTGGAAAAGGCGGAAAAACTTTAGCTGGAGACTTAGGAAGTAAAGGTTTAAAAATTGCCTTAATAGAAAAATCTAAAAAAATGTATGGAGGAACTTGCATAAATGTTGCATGTATTCCTACGAAATCTTTAGAAAATAAAGCTAGTAAAATTAGAAGACATAACTTTAATGATTTTAGTGAAATAAAATTAAAATATGAACAAGCCATAGAAAAAAAAGATGCTTTAACAAAAAAACTAAGAATGGCTAATTTTAATAAATTAGATAAAAATGAAAACATAACAATATTTACGGGAGAGGCTTCTTTTGTAAATGAAAATGCAGTGGAAGTAAATACTTTAAATGGTGAAAAAATAATATTAGAAGGTGAAAAAATATTTATAAATACAGGTTCACAATCTTTTATACCAAGTATTAAAGGCATTGAAAATACTAACATAGTTTATACGAGCAAAACCTTAATGAATTTAAAACAATTGCCTAAAAAAATGATTATAATAGGAGCTGGATTTATAGGACTAGAATTTGCAGGTATTTATAGCTCTTTTGGTAGTGAAGTTACAATAATAAATACTCATGACACTATTCTTCCTAAAGAAGATGAAGATGATGTAGCTGAAATAGTAAGTATACTTGAAAAAAGAGGAGTTAAGATACTAAATAAAGTTTCAATTAAAGAGATAATAGAAGAAAATAAATCTGCTAAAATACAGTACACTGATGGGAATGAAGAAAAGGAATTAATAGGTGATATAATTTTAGTGGCAACTGGAAGAAAAGCAAATATAGAAAATCTTAAACTTGAAAAAGCAGGTGTACAGCTAAATGATAGAGGGTTTATAAAAGTAGATGATACTTTACTAACTACAACAAAACATATATGGGCACTTGGAGATGTAAATGGAGGACCTCAATTTACTTATATTTCTTTAGATGATTATCGTATAGTTGTAAATCATTTATTTGGAGATAAAACTAGAAAAGTTAGTGATAGAGAAAATATACCTAGTGCTTTATTTCTAGATCCATCTTTTGCTAGAGTGGGATTAAATATTAAACAAGCAAAAGAAAAAGGACATGAAGTTTTAGTTGCTAAAATGCCAACAGAAAATATACCTAGGGCAAAACAAATAGGAAAAATAGAAGGTTTTATTAAAATAGTTATAGATAAAGATACAGAAGAAATTTTAGGATCAACTATTATATGTGATGAATCTAGTGAAATGATTCATTTACTACAATTAGCAATAGATATGAAATTAAAATACACATATTTAAGAGACAGAATTTATGCACATCCAACTATGACAGAAGGCTTAAACGATGTACTATCATCAGCTATGATAAAGGAAATATAAGAAAAAAGTAGCTGTTGCACAACAATTTTTTATTGTTTGTGCGACAGCTACTTTTTATTAGTTATTTATCTCATAATAGTATAAGCCATATAAGCCGCGTATAATACAAGGAATATAATACCTTGTGATTTTACAAGTGAGTTGTCTTTTTTCATAAAAAAGTATAAAAGAACAGTTATAGCAACCATGAATATTATATCTATTAAGGCAAATGTACTTATAGTTATAGGGCTTATAGTTGTAGCCAACCCCAAAACAAATAAGATGTTAAAGATGTTAGACCCTATAATGTTTCCTATTGCTATTTCTGTTTCGCCTTTTTTTATTGCAACAACAGATGTTACAAATTCAGGTAAAGATGTACCAATAGCAACTATTGTTAATCCAACTAAGTTAGCACTCATACCGAAAGATGTTGCTATATCAGTAGCAGAATTAACAACCATATCTCCACCTAATACTATACCAACAACCCCAATTATACTTAATAAAATAGTTTTTGACATAGATGATTCTCTAGCAACTTCTACATCCATAGTTGTTGCAGCCTCGTTAGTAGTTTCTTGACCACCTTTTTTAGCAGATTTTACTGTATCAATTAAGAAATACGCAAATACTGCTAGTAGTATTAATCCTTCTATTCTACTAATATTTAAATTTAATCCAAATATTAATAGCAAAGAACTAACTAATAATAAAAAAGGTGCATCTTTTTTTATTGTACCTTTTTGAACAGGTAGTTTAGTGATTATGGCTGAAACACCAAGAACTACAAGTATGTTGAAAAAGTTTGATCCAACAACATTAGCTACACTCATATCATTTTGGCCAGCTAATGATGATGTAATACTTACAGCTGCTTCTGGTGCACTTGTTCCCATGGCAACAATTGTAAGACCTATAACCATGGCAGGAACATTAAATTTTTTTGCTATAGATGATGCCCCTTCCACGAATAAATTAGCCCCTTTTATAAGGAAAAAGAAACCTATAATTAAAAGTAAAAATGACATTTTAATTCCTCCGAGTTTAATTAAAATAATTTTGACGATATTATAGGATACCACAAAACCTAAATATTTACAAAGTATTTTGAAATAATTATTACTATGGTAATAAATATTTATTAAAAATAATAAAATAAGCTATCTATGAAGATAAATAGCTTATTTTATTCTAAATCTTTCACTTTTAGGATTCCAAATAATTTAATCATTAAAATATATTCTTTGAACTTTATTTCACCCTTTAGGATTAAATATATATTCTACATTTCTGTAAAAAATTATTCCTGGGAATTATAATAACTTAAATATATTTGTTAAAATGGAATAAATTAACTAATATAATTGTATATGGAGAAAAACTTTTTATTTTAAGGAGAAGGATTATGAATAAAGAACATATTTTAGTAGTTGAAGATGATGCTGATATAAATAATCTTATTGCTAAAACACTGCAAAAACAAAAATACAGAGTTACTCAAGCTTTTTCTGGAAGTGAAGCTAATCTTCGCTTGTCTATGGATAAATTTCATTTAGTAATGTTAGACTTAATGTTACCAGGAATTACAGGAGAAGAATTAATAAAAGAAATTAGAGAAAAACAGGACATGCCTATTATAGTTATTTCAGCAAAAACTTCCTTGGAAGACAAAGTTAAAGTATTGGATTTAGGTGCAGATGATTATTTAACTAAGCCATTTGAACTAGAGGAGATATTAGCTCGAGTAAATTCTCAGCTAAGAAGATATAGAAAATTTGGAAATGTAGTTAATTATAACTTGGAAAATAAAGATGAATATAAATTTAAAGAATTATTACTAAATGAACAGTCTAGGACCGTTAAGATTAGAAATAAAAATATTTATTTGACTAATCATGAGTTTGATATTTTATATATTTTAATAAAAAATCCAGATAAGGTTTATTCAAGAGAAGCTTTATACGAATTAGTATGGAAAAGTGGTTATTATGGAGAAGACAATTCTGTAAATGTGCATGTGAGCAATATAAGAAAGAAAATAAAAGAAGTAGAAAAAGAAGATGAGTACATAAAAACAGTTTGGGGTATAGGCTTTAAATTAAATAATAATTAGTAATCTTTAAACTTTCTTTAGACTTTCTTGAATATTTATTAAAAATATTTTTGTATAATTAAAAATATAAAGTTAATTAAAACTTAAAAGAATTAAAAAGTTGAGGGAGATTAAGGATGGAATCAGTTATAAGAACACATAAGTTGTGTAAAAAATACGGTGAAGATTTTGCGTTATCAAATATAAATATTACTATAAATCAAGGTGATATTTATGGTTTAGTAGGGAATAATGGCGCTGGAAAAACTACATTGCTTAGAATTTTAACAGGTCAAGGTGTAGCCAGTAGCGGTGAATTTGAATTATTTAAAAAAACATCAAAAGAAGAATTAAATAAGGCTAGAAGTAGAACAGGAACAATAATAGAATCACCAAGCTTTTATGAAAAATTAACAGTAGAGCAAAATATGGAGTACTATAGAATTCAAAGAGGAATACCTGGCAAAGACAAAATAGATAAAGTTTTAGAAGAAGTAAACTTATTAGATGCAAAGAAAAAGAAATTTAAAGATCTATCTCTTGGTATGAAACAAAGACTAGGATTAGCATTGGCAATGATGACAGAGCCAGAATTATTATTACTGGATGAACCTATTAACGGATTGGATCCATCAGGAATTATAGAAATAAGAAATTTACTTTTAAAACTTAATAAAGAAAAGAACATAACAATTCTAATATCAAGTCATATATTATCTGAATTATCAAATGTGGCAACTTGTTATGGATTTTTAAATAAAGGCCATTTAATAGAAGAATTATCAGCAAAAGAACTTGAGGAAAAATGCAAAACTTATTTAGAAATTAAGGTAAGTAATCCTAAAAAAATGTCGGCATTGCTAGAAGAAGAGCTAGGCTATAAGGATTACAAAGTATTGCCAGAAGATAGAATACAAATATTTGAAGAAATTGATAAGCCAGAGAAAATAAGTAATTTAGCTGTTTCTAATAGCATAGGATTATTAGCTATGGAAGAAAAATCTTTAAATCTTGAAAATTATTATATGTCTTTAATTGGAGGTGTTCAACATGATTAATTACATTAAAAGTGAATTTTATCGTAATTTACATTCTAAGGGGAATTATATATTTTTATTTGGGTGTATGTCATTTGTTATATTTTTAAATGGGGTACTTGCTGTTTTTGCCAATAATACACCGAACTTTCCTTATGCAGGTACTTGGTTTTCCTTTTCATCATTATATACAAGTATGGGGATACCACTAGTTTTATGTCTACCTATGGTAGCAGTAGTATTTGGGCAAGAACACAAAAGCCATACTTTAAAAAATTCTATCTCTTATGGTATACCAAGAAGTGAAATTTATTTTGGGAAATTTATAGTTTTATTAATTATAGCTTTAATTAACTTAATTTTTATTAGTGCTGTTTATATTGGAAGTGCTTTAATATTACTTGATAATAGTGGTTCAGTTTATTTAAATGAGTTAATAAGAGCATTAATTGCATGTATGCCATTGTTCTTGATTAGTGCCACTGTTGCTCACTGCTTTTACTTTATTTTTGAAAATGAAACTACAGTTGTGGTTTGGTGGGCATCTGTGATTATTATAATACCGAAGGTTATTGAGTTACTAGGAGCTAGGGTAGAAATATTAAGAAAAATAGCACAGTTTATGCCATGGAATATAGTAAAAAATATTACGCAAGGAAGTGGAGCTCATAAACTTATATTCTTTTGGAGTAGTCAACAAGGATTAATAAACTGCTTTATAGTAGGCGTTGTTGGAACAATAGTATTCTATTTATTGGGAATGAAATTATTTGAAAAAGTTGAAATAAAATAATATTAAAAGGGAGTGTGCAGATTATGATATTTATGGTGATAGTTTTATTTTTTACAAGCGTGTATTTTTCTGCACGCTTTTTTTTACTTTCTAAAAATGTTAGAGAAGCAAAAGATGATTTAAATGAAATTTGTGAAGATATAGAAAGAAATAGAAGACTTACTTTGTTCTCTCCAAATGAGGATATGGAAAATCTATTAAAGGAAATGAATAATTATTTAGAAATAACACAAATGGAAAAAATTAAAAGTAGCCGAAGAGAAAAAGAATTACGAAAAGAAATAGAAAACATATCTCATGACTTAAGAACTCCATTAACATCCATATTAGGTTATGTGGAGTTAATGAAGGATGAGGAAATAAGTAATGAAGAAAAATATGAATATGTTTCAATAGTAGAGAAAAAATCTAGAGCATTAAAAAATTTAATTCAAGATTTCTATGATTTATCTAGGTTAGAAGCTGATGAATATAAAATGGAAATAAAAAATATAGATGTTCATAAAGAGTTAATGGAACAATTGTTGATTTTTTATAATGATTTTGATAAAAAAAATATAGATGTAGAATTGAACCTTGGTGATGAGGCAATAATAATTCAAGGCGATTTGAAAATTATAGAAAGGATTTTTATCAACCTGATTCAAAATGCAATTAAATATACAAAGGATACCTTTAAAGTATCTATAAAAAAATCAAGTGATAATATTGATATAATTTTTAGTAATAATGTGGAAAATCTAGAAGAAATAGATGCAGAAAAACTATTTAACCGTTTTTATATGAAAGATGAATCAAGAAATAATCAAAGTTCTGGATTAGGACTTACTATAACTAAGTTCTTAATTGAAAAGATGAATGGTAGTATAAAAACAGAAATAAATGATAATTTTATACATTTTAAAATTACTTTTAAGCATGATTTAAAAGGATGAATAAATTTAAAAAATAAGGGAAATACCTAATTGTATAGTATACATTTAAATAAATTAACCGCATTGAAATTTGAACAAAAAAAATAAACCTTAGATGTATCAAAAATTATGTATTCATCATATAGTAACACATCTTGAACAAATGGAGGCTATATTATGTGTGGAATTGTAGGATGGTCTAATCTTAAAAATAATATAAGAGATTACTCCCATATAATGAACAAAATGATTAGTACACTTAAGCTTAGAGGACCTGACTCAGAAGGATTAAAAGTTTATGATCATGCATTAATTGGTCATAGAAGACTTGCTATAGTTGACCCAACTGGAGGTCTTCAGCCTATGACAAAAAAAATAGGTAATAGAGAATACACTATTTGTTATAATGGAGAACTTTATAACACAGAAGAAGTAAGAGCTGACTTGCTTGCAAAAGGATATTCTTTTAATTCCTATGGTGATACAGAGGTTCTGTTAACATCATATATTGAATATGGTAAAAACTGTGTAAAATATCTTAATGGTATTTTTGCCTTTGGAATTTGGGACGAATATAATCAAGAACTATTTTTATGTAGAGATCCACTGGGGATTAAACCACTTTTTTACTCATACAAAGATGGTAATTTAGTTTTTGCATCGGAAATGAAAACTCTATTACAACATCCAAATGTAGATTCAGTAGTAGATAAAGATGGTTTGCTTGAACTTATGTCTTTAGGACCGGGACGAAATCTAGGTAGTGGAATATTTAAAGATATAAAAGAAGTTCCACCAGCATTTTATTTAATATTTAATGATAAAGGCATGACTTTAAATGAGTACTGGAAACTAGAAGTAAGAGAACATGAGGATGATTTAGAAAAAACAAAAAATACTATTAGAGATTTGTTAGTAGAAATCATAGAAAATCAGATTGTTAGTGATGTTCCTGTATGTACTTTTTTATCTGGAGGACTTGACTCAAGTATAATTTCAAAGGTTGCCTTTGATAAATTTAAAGAACAGGGATTTGACACTCTAAACACTTTTTCTATAGATTATGAAAATAATGATAAATATTTTAAGAAAAGTCTATATCAACCAAACTCTGACTCAGAATATGTAAAAAGAATGGTAGATTTCTTAGGTAGTAATCATCATAGCATTGTTTTAGATAATATTGATTTGGCACATGCATTAGATAATGCAACTAGAGCTGCTGATTTACCGGGCATGGCAGATATAGACTCATCACTATACTTATTTGCAAAAGAGGTAAGAAAATATGCTACAGTAGCTTTATCAGGGGAATGTGCCGATGAAGTATTTGGAGGATATCCTTGGTTTACAAGAGAGTACGACTCTATTGAAATATTTCCTTGGGCAAACTCCATAGGTTACAGAAAAAATATTTTAAAAGATGATTTAAAATCACTTCCTATTGAAGAATATGCAAAGCAAACTTGTAGAGATAGTATAAATAGAGTAGAAAAATTACCAGGAGAAAGTCACGAAGATAGAATAATAAGAGAATTATCTTATATCAACATTAAGCACTTTATGCTTACTTTAATTAATAGAAAAGATAGAATGACCATGTCTAATAGTTTGGAAGGTAGAGTACCTTTCGCTGACAAGAGATTAGTACAATATGCTTTTAATTTGCCAAAAGATGTAAAGTTACTAAATGGCAGGGAAAAAGGACTACTACGTGAAGCTGTAAGAGGTTTAGTACCAGATGAAATTATAGACAGAAAGAAAAGTCCTTATCCAAAAACTCATAACCCTGAGTATACTAAAGAAGTTAGCCAAATGTTAAGATTGATTTTAGAAGACAAAACTTCTCCAATTCATCAAATTGTGGATTATAATTTTGTTTCTAGATTGATTGATACAGGAGGAACATCTTTTGAGCAACCTTGGTATGGCCAATTGATGACTGGTCCACAAGTTATTGCTTACTTAATTCAATTTAATAACTGGATGAAGTTTTACGATATTAAATTAGATATATAAATATGAAAAAGCCATTAATATAAAATGTTATTAATGGCTTTTAATTTATTTGCATAAATGTTTATTGTATTTTAAAGAAACTAAATTATTATAAGCATTCCAGACATTGTGAGGAATCTCTTGTTCAACTTGAAAACCATTTTTACCATATAAATCAATTCTCTGTAAATCACCAACCATAATGCTAATAAACTCATCTTTAGAAATTTCACCATTAGAATAAAACTCACAGTATTCCTCGAAAGAATATTTTGGAGATGTTATAATAAAATCAATTTCTGGCCACTGTTTTTTTATGGTAGCAAAAGTTCTTCTTTCTCTATAAGGTTTATCTACTACTAAAAAAGAGAAAGGGTGCAAGTCTAAATCATTTAAGAGTTTTTTTGTTTTACTTATATTTTCACCAGTATTCGAAGCTTCATTTTCAATAATAATTTTATTTTTAGGAACACCCATATTTATAGCAACTTCTGCAAATTTTTCTCCTTCAGTCATATTCCATATATCTTTAGTAATTCTACCAAAACCACCGGTAAAAATTATATTATCACCATATCCTTTAAGAAAAAGTTCAGCACATCTTCTAGCAACATGTAAGTCATGGCTTCCAAATCCTAAGATAATTTCAGCACTTTTAGATTTTTGATTCAACTTATGATAATTCCACAATATTTTTCCGTAATAATCTATATTCATGATACCTCCATATTTCTGAAGTTTTTTACTTTGATTTTGAGCATTTAATTGATTCCATACAATAAGAAACTGTTTGAACTAGCCATATAATTGTTACCATTGTAATAGGAAGAAGTCCAAAATCCCACAAAAAAGAGCCTAAAACGCAAAATATCCAAAGTATAACACATGTTGTAGATACAGACGAAAATGCCTTATAAGCGCTTTTATATATAGATAATTTTATAGCCTCATCACAGCTGTCTACCCATTTTTCGCTAAATTTTGTATCATAGACGCTACCTTTCAAGAAAGGATTAATTTCCTTTTCTAAATTAACTATTTTATTTTGAATCAATATAGAAGATACAATACATATTATAAAGCCTATAGTGTAACAAATAACTTTTATAATGCTTAGTTCACCGTTCATATCATCAAAAGGTAGTAATATAGTACCTACTCCGAAGAAAAATAATCCAAGAATCATGTTTATTGAAGTAACTAATAGAATATAAGATAATTTTTCTTCAATTTTATCTATTGTATTATCATCTTCACTTGTTTGTTTCCACAATTCATATTCTTTTCTTGAATTAGTATATATGATTTTATATGCTATTATTAGTAATATAGAAAATATAAGACTTGCAAATGGCGTAATTACATTAAGTATATTTATCAATAGACTAGGAACACTATCTCCAAGAATTTCTTTTAAATATCCAGACATCTCACCTAAAATGGCCCCAAAAATAAAAGATATAACTAATACTATAGCGAAGCCTTTAAAAGCTTTCTTATCTTCCTTTTTTATTTCACTTTCACGAATATTATTCAATAGCCCCATCCTCCTCATAACTAAAAATATCTTCTACGCTTACATTGAAAATCTTTGCTATTTTTAATGCTAAAGTAACTGAAGGAGAATAATCTCCGCGCTCAATTTGGCTAATTGTCTGTCTAGACACGCCAATTAGGTTTCCCATCTGAGTTTGATTTACATTAATCTTAGCTCGATATTCTTTTAAACGATTATTTAACGGCATATGACCCTCCTAACTGACCACATTATGAATATGACAACTATAATTGTCATAATTAAATATTAGCTTTGACAACTATAGTTGTCAAGTATTAAATTTAGCTTAATATATATAATTATTTGATAAATAAAAAGAGTAATAATTTTAGATAATTTTTATCTAAATTATTACTCTTCATTTTCATAGATCATATATTTTTTAAGTTTTTCATACTAAGATCAAGATTTTTAACGGAGTGAGTAAGAGCACCCACAGATATGCAATCAACACCAATTTTAGCAATAGACTTAATATTTTCTAATTTTACATTACCAGAAAACTCAATAATGGCTTTATCACCAATCATATTTATTGCTTCTTTTGCTACTTCTAAATTCATATTATCAAGCATAATAATATCTGCTTTAGCCTCAATAGCTTCTTTAACCATATCTAAGGTTTCAGTCTCAACTTCAATTTTTCTAACAAAAGAAGAATTTTCTCTACAAAGCTTAACAGCATTAGTAATACCACCAGCTGCTGCAATATGGTTATCCTTTAGCATAACACCATCAGATAAATTGAATCGATGATTGTGACCACCACCAACTTTAACAGAATACTTTTCAAGAATCTTTAAATTAGGTGTAGTTTTTCTAGTATCTAATAATTTAGCATTTGTATGCTCAATTTCTTTAACATATTTATTAGTAAGTGTGGCAATACCACTCATTCTTTGTAATAAATTTAGAGCAACACGTTCACCTTGGAGAATGAACCGAGTATTGCCTTTTATAAGAGCTATTTTATCGCCAGGATAAATTTTATCTCCATCATTTTTTAGAAAAGATACTTCCACATTACCAAGAATTTTAAAAACTCTTTCAAAAACTTTAAGTCCGGCAATGACTCCTTCTTCTTTGCAAATTAAATCTACTGTAGAATTACTATCTTCACTAATTACAGAATTTGTACTTATATCTTCTCCTGGGATATCTTCCACAAGAGCATCTTTAATTATTTTATCTACTACTAAAAAATTAATCATCTATAACTCCACCCTTATCTTTAATAGCATTCACAACTATGAGTCCATTTTCTTCTTCTATTTCTTCTCTGCTAGTATATATTTCATCAATATCCACTTTTGTCAGATTAAATTCATCTATACTTTCATTAATATTTTGGGCAGCTCTTTTAGAGAAAACAAGGCCTTCAAGTAAAGAGTTACTAGCAAGTCTATTGGCACCATGAATTCCTGTACAAGCAGTTTCGCCAACAGCATATAGATTTTTCATGGAAGTTTCACTACTTAAATCAACTTTTATACCACCCATAAAATAATGTTGAGCAGGAGAAACTTTTATAGGCTCTTTTGTAATATCAGTGCCTTTTTCTAAACATTTATTATAAATAGTAGAGAAGCGATTTTTAAGATATTCTTCATTTAAGAAACTAATATCAAGATACACATAAGGTGTATTAGTTTTTTTCATTTCATTGAAAATTGCCTCAGACACCACGTCCCTAGGTTGAAGTTCGTCCACAAATCTTTCTCCATTAATATTGTAAAGTTTTCCACCTTCACCTCTTACAGATTCAGATATCAAAAATCTTCTTTCATCCCCAGATTCATCATAAAAAGCAGTTGGGTGAATTTGAATATAATTAATATCTTTAAGTTCTATTTTATGTCTAAGGGCTACAGCTAAACCATCTCCTCTTAAAATTCTTTGACTAGTAGAATTTTTATATAAACCACCAATTCCACCACAAGCAAGAACTACAAATTTAGCAAATACATTGATTTGTTCTTTATTTTTTAATAATATAGCACCAATACATTTGTCGTTTCTTTCAATTATATCAACAAGGAATGTATCCTCTAAAATTCTTATATTTTTACGTCGAAAAGCATTTTTTACAAGAGTTTTTTCAACATTTTCTCCAGTGTTATCTTGTGTGTGTATAATTCTATTTATACAGTGAGCACCTTCTTTTGTATAATCCCAATTACCATCTTCATCTTTATCAACATCAAGTCCCAAAGAGACTAGGTAATCTACGTTTTCAATAGATTCATTTGTTAGCACATTTACAGCATGAATATCATTTTCATATTTACCAGCTTTTAAAGTATCTTCTGTAAAAAATGGAACATCGTCTAAACCTCTAGCTACAGAAATACCACCCTGAGCTAAAGATGTATTAGTACAATCTATCTTATCCTTTGAAACTACCATTACATCTAAATCTTGGCGAAGATTTAGTGCACAATATAGTCCAGCTACACCAGATCCAACTACTAAAACGTCTACATATTTATTTTCCACAAAGAACCATCTCCCCTAATTTATGCATGTTTTCTAGAGATGTTAAAGCTTTTTCTGATATTTCTTTATCTAGAATAACTTCATCTATTTTTCCACATAAAGCATCATAAACTTTTTCCAAAGAAGTTTTTTTCATGTTAGGACAAATCATTCTTTCAGGGAAATAAAACTTCTTATTAGGATTTCTTTTATTTAATTCATACAAAATACCTTCCTCTGTACAAATTATAAATTCTTCATCTTCACATTTTGTAGCATAGTTTATGATTCCACTTGTGCTTCCGATATAATCAGCCAAGTCTCTAACTGGTTTGTTACATTCTGGATGAGCTAAAATTTTCACATTTGGATGATATTTCTTAGCCTGTAATACTTCCTCAGAAGTAAGTCTTTCATGAGTAGGGCAGAAGCCTTGCCATAAAATAAATTCTTTTTCAGGGAAAAATTCAGCTATGTAACCACCTAAATTTCTATCTGGTAAAAATAAAATTTCTTTATTAGGCACATTTTTTAAAATATCTAAAGCACTAGATGAAGTAACAGAAACATCACAAAGGGCTTTAACTTCATAAGATGAATTTATGTAACATACTTTAAAAGCATTTGGATATTTTTCTATCATTTCTTCTAAATCAGAAGCATTAGCCATATCAGCCATTGGACATCCAGCATTAGTAGCTGGTAAGATAATTTTTTTGTGTGGAGATAAAATTTTAGCACTTTCCCCCATAAACTTTACTCCGCAGAATATAATTAGTTCTTCTTCACAATCACGAGCAATTTTGCTCAAATAATATGAATCTCCAGCATAATCAGCGATTTCTTGTATTTCATCAGGCTCATATAGATGAGCAAGTATTATAGCGTTTTTTTCTTTTTTTAACTGTAAAATATTTTCTTTTAAAATATTCCTCATATTTACACCCTTTTCTGTTATAATGTTTTTACAAGTGTATATACACTTGTAAAAACATTATAACACCGCAGTTATTACTACACAACAAAAAATACAATAGTTAAAAACTTAATAATATACAATGTTGATATATTGTAAAGTAAGTATAATAAATGACCTATTGATTTATATTAAAAATCTATATAGAATAGTAAAAAGATAGATAAACTGATTATTTAAGAAGAAGGTGTGTTATGAATAGCAATGAAAGAAGAGAAAAATTACTACATATACTAAAAACATCTAATAGACCAGTTAAAGGTGTAGATTTAGCAAAAGAACTTAATGTAACAAGACAAATTGTTGTAAAGGATATTGCATTATTAAGAGCTTCTGGAATTGATATATTAGCTACATCTACTGGATATATAATATACACTATAAGAAATCAAGAATTTAAAATAAAATGTAAGAATCATTACAATGATGAGAATCTTTTATTAGAATTACAAACAATTATTGATTTAGGTGGAAAGGTGAAGGATGTTATAGTAGATCACCCTACATATGGAACTATAAAAGCTGAATTAAATCTTGCATCAAATAGAGACCTTAAAATATTTATGGAAAATAGTAAAAAAAATGGATTTAAACAATTATCAAGTTTAACACAAAATTATCATGTTCACACAATAGAAGTAACAGATGAAAATACTTTAGAAGAAATAAAAAAGGAATTAAAAGAAGTAAACATATTATTATAAAATTTAAACTTATTAAGGGTAGTATCATTTTTGATATGCCCTTTTTTGATGAAATAAATTATATATATTAATTGATTGTTTATTTAGAATAAAATAAAGTGGTAATATATACTTAACGTGGAGGACAAAGGAGGAATCATATGAAAACAGATTATTTAATAGCATTAATGGAAAAGACAAGTTTATTAGTAATGCTATTTCTATTAATTAGTAGATTAAATACATTTAAAAGCATTTTTGAAAAAGAAAAATACAGTAAAAAAGATTTAGCTGTTATATCTATAATATTTACTTCTTTGGCAATAATGGCAACATATAATGGAATTCATTATAAAGGATCTATTGTAAATACAAGAATAATATCTATAGTATCTGGCGGAATATTATTTGGACCTGTTGTTAGTATTCCAGCAGGATTTATTGCAGGAGCGCATAGGTATTTTATTGATTCAGGGGGAATGACATCTGTACCTTGTTTTATATCGAGTATCATGGCAGGAATATTATCTGGTATTGCACATAAAAAAATCCCAAAATCATCAAGGGCTTTTTGGGGAATTTTAATTGGTATGATTTCAGAGAATATAACAATACTTTTAATATATTTTATTTCAAAACCCACAGACTTAGCTATTGATATTATAAGGGCCATATACTTACCTCTTATTGTTGGACAATTAGGGATAGGTTTTATGGTGTCTATTGTACAAGTAATAGAAAAAGATAAAAAAGAGATAGAGGTAAGAAAAAAAGCAGAAATAACATCTCTTCAAAGACAGATTAATCCACATTTTATATTCAACGCCTTAAATACAATAGCATCATTTATACGTTTTGACCCTCAAAAAGCAAGAGAGCTTATAATAAGCTTATCTACTTATCTTAGACATAACTTAGAATTTAACGATAAACCCATAAGTATAAAAAAAGAAATAGATCAAGTAAAGTCCTTTGTAGAAATAGAAAAAGCACGATTTGGTGAAAAACTAAAGGTTATTTATGATATAGATGATGTGGATGTTAAAATACCAAGTTTAATTATTCAACCACTAGTTGAAAATGCCATTATTCATGGAATTCTAAGTAAGGAGAAAAATAAAAGTGGACAAGTAATTGTTTCTGTTAAGGATCTAGGAGAAAAGGTTAAAGTATCTGTTGAAGATGATGGCATAGGAATAGATGATAAAGTTATAGAAGATTTGTATTCAGGGAATATGCCTGAAAATAAAATAGGACTTTATAATGTACACTTAAGACTAAAATTATATTATCATAGAGGATTAGACATAAAAAAACTAGACAGTGGAACCTTAATAGAGTTCTATGTGGGGAGGTAAGAAATGAAAGTTATTATAGTTGATGATGAATATCCAGCAAGAAAAGAGTTAAGATATTTTATTGAAAAATATACAGAAATGGAGATTATGGATGAATTTGATAACGGATTAGATGTACTTAATTTTATACAAGAAAGTACATTAGATGCCATATTCCTAGACATTAATATTCCAAAATTAGATGGAATGCTTTTAGCAAAAACCATAAATAAATTTGAAAGAAAACCAAAAATAGTTTTTATAACTGCTTATGATAATTATGCAGTGGAGGCATTTAATTTAGATACTTTTGATTATATTTTAAAACCATATTCTGATGAAAGAATAATTTCAATGTTAGATAAACTAAAAAATGCTATCCTTGAAGATAATTGTAAAGATAAAATTGAGTATCAAAAGGTTAGTAATAAAATAAGCCTTTGGAAAAATGATAAAATTCACATAGTTGATGTGCATGATATTTATTACTGTGAAGCAAGAGAAAGATATACACATATTTTTACTAAAGATGAAGAATATGAAATAAGAGAATGTATATCAGAAGTAGAAAAAACAATTAATAATGATAGTTTTTTTAGAAGCCATAGATCTTATTTGGTAAATTTAGAAAAAATAGAAGAGATAATACCTTGGTTTAACAATACATATATATTAAAACTAAACAAAGGAAAATATGAGATAACTGTAAGTAGGGGTAGGGTTAAATTATTTAGGCAACTTATGAATATATAAATGCAATTCATGTATAATTTATGACAATTCGTACATAAGAAATAGTTTTCCGCGTTAGAAATAGTATTATTTTGGTATAGAGATTAAAAATGATAAAAAAATACAAATCTCTACAAAAAACTATAGAGGGAGTAGGAATTATGATTACTTTTTTTAGTGCAATTGTTATTTTAATTTTAGGTTATTTTTTATACGGAAGATTTGTAGAAAGAACGTTTGGAATTGATGATTCATTAAAAACTCCAGCAATAACTTTAGAAGATGGAGTTGACTATGTTCCAATGGATTGGAAGAAAATATTCCTTATTCAATTTTTAAACATCGCAGGGCTTGGACCAATATTTGGGGCAATTCAAGGGGCATTATTTGGACCGGCAGCATTTTTATGGATAGTATTTGGAACAATATTTGCAGGTGGTGTACATGACTTTTTATCAGGTTATTTATCACTTAAAAACAAAGGTGTATCGGCATCAGAACTTGTTGGTATTTACTTAGGGGAAAATGCAAGAAAAGTGATGGTAGTATTTAGTGTAGTATTATTAGTTTTAGTAGGTGTAGTATTCGTAACTGGACCAGCAGGACTTCTAAATAACTTAACTAAAATTGATACATCAGTATGGGTAGTAGTAATATTTGTTTATTATATATTAGCAACAATACTTCCAATAGACAAAGTTATAGGAAAGATATATCCTGTATTTGGAGCTGCACTTATAATAATGGCTGTTGGTATAGCAGGTGGGTTAATAGTAAAAGGTTACAATATACCAGAATTAACGTTAACTAACTTACATCCAGGTGGAAAATCAATTTTTCCATATTTATTTATAACAATAGCTTGTGGTGCTATATCAGGATTCCATGCAACACAATCACCTTTAATGGCTAGATGTGTTGAGCATGAAAGAGAAATAAGACCAGTATTCTACGGATCAATGGTAGCAGAAGGTATTATAGCTTTAATATGGGCAGCAGCTGCAATGGCATTCTTCCATGGTGAGCCACAATTACAAGCGCTTTATGGAACAAATCCAGCAGTAGGTGTTCAAGAAATGTCAGTTGCTTTACTTGGATCAGTAGGAGCAGGACTAGCAATACTAGGAGTTGTAGCATGTCCAATAACTTCAGGTGATACAGCATTTAGAAGTGCTAGACTTACAATAGCTGACACATTTAATATAAAACAAGATGCAATTAAAAATAGATTTATGATAGCAATACCTTTATTTGCAGTAGGTGTAGCTTTAACATTTATAGATTTCAACGTAATATGGAGATACTTTGCATGGTCAAACCAAACATTAGCTATGATAATGTTATGGACAGGAACAATGTTCTTACTTAAGGCTAATAAAAACTATTTTATAACTGTTATACCAGCAATATTCATGACAGTAGTAACATTTAGTTATATAATGCAAGCTCCAGAAGGATTTAAATTATCACCAGCAATAGGTAATGGAATAGGTTTAGTTGCAGGTTTAATTTTCACAGTTATATTCTTTAATAAAGTAAGAAAAGTAAAATCTGAAGGTAATAAACAAAATATAGCTTAATAGATGATAACATTAATATATGAAACCCCAGTTAGAAGCAAGTAAAAAATGAACTACTTGGCATATGCCAAGTAGTTTATTTTTATGTTGAGAGATTACAAATTTACTTACTTATTGCATTATGTTAAATACTTTTCTAATATATAAATATAGATATGAGATTAAAAAAGGATGGCATATATGAAAGATAAATATTTAATTGGAGAGGTAAGTAAGTTGTTCAACATTTCCCGGGACACTTTGGTGCATTATGATAATATAGGTTTATTAAGTCCTAAGAAATATAAAAATAATGGATATAGATATTATAAAATTGAAGATTTAAATTGCTTAACAGATATAATTTTTTATAAAACATTAAATCTTTCTTTAAATGATATTGATGAGGTAATGAAAGACTCTTCTCCAGAACAAGTTTTAAGCCTTATTAAAGATAAAGAAATATACATACATAAAGAAATCGAAAAATTAAAGAAGGTTCAACGAAGACTAGAAATGATGAAAATATCTGTGGAAGAGTGTATTTATGACTCTAAAAAAGTAGAGATAGTAAAAGATGAAAGAGAAAGCTACTTCCTTTTAGAAATCACAAAGGAAGATAAGTTCAATGATTTTATAGAACTTGTAGAAAAAATTCAAAATATAGATCAATATATATTTGATTATATAAACTTTTCTTTCTTAATAGATGAAGGTGATTTATCTGATAATGATGCAGAGAAAAAGATCAAATGGGGTCTTACTATAACAGATAATATTGAAAAAATAAAAGATAACATAGAAAGCAAAAGTATTGAATTTATATCAGAAGAACAATATATGTATACTGTAATAGCTTTAGATGACAAGGCTTATGATAATTGGATAAGATATGTGAGAAAATAGTAATAGAAAATAATATTAATGTATCTGGTCCCATACTTGGACAAATGTTATTAACTGTATATAAAGATGAAAGTCCTATTGATTATTTTGGTCTTTATATTCCCGTGAAATAAAATTTACTGAGTTAATATGGCTATATAATGTATATGTATGAATGACATATGTCATGTAAATTAATAATATGTCTATGATAAAGTATAATTAACATATATATAGGAGAGTTGCTATGAATAATACTAATCAAGTTATTGAATTTATAAAAGAAATAGAAAATTTAAAATCAGTTACAAGAACTGCTTGGACAAAAACTGGTCGAAGAGAATCTACGGCAGAGCATTCTTGGAGGCTGGCAATGTTGTTAATGGTCTTAGAAGAGGACTTTAAAGATGTTGATATTAATAAAGCCATAAAGATGAGTTTGGTTCATGATTTAGGTGAGCTTTATGATGGTGATATATCAGCAAAACTGCAAAGTGCAGATGATAATAAATCGCATATGGAAGAGAGAGCTATGAAAAGAATGTTAACAACATTACCAGAAAGTTTAAGTGGAAAAATATATGATTTGTGGAAAGAATATAATGAGTGTTGTACAAAAGAAGCTAAGCTTGTAAAAGCTATGGATAAACTTGAAACTATAGTTCAACACAATCAAGGGAAAAATCCTGATGATTTTGATTATGAATTTAATTTGAAATATGGATCACAGTATTTTGAAGATAATGGGAAGATTAAATTAATGAGGAATATAATTGATGAAGATACAAAGCTTAGTATGAAGTCAAAAATATTAAATAAATTTTAAAATTATTTAAAAGTTGCGAAATAATCATAGCAACTTTTTTTGTTTTTATAGTAATGGAAAGTCTTATGAGTAAAATTAACAAAATATAACAACAAGTACTATAAAAAGGTTTTATTTATTTCATTTGATTTTTAACTTAATAGAAACAGTGCATTGGTATGCTTACTATAAGCAATAAACTTTTAAATGATTATTTGGAAAGTAGGAAGATAGAATGATTGAGATTGACAGTAGTTATAATTATATATAAGATAAAATTAAGAGTATATGATGAATTATACTTGTATTATTACCTAAGGGGCTACAACCTGGAGGGTATAAAATAATCACAATTATTAATAGTTGAGGATTTAATATGGAGGGGGTTATAGAATGAACAATTCAAAAAAATTTTTTATATGCAGTGTTTGTGGAAATTTAATAGAAATGATAGACCATAAAGGACCTAAAGTAGTATGTTGTGGTAAAACAATGAATGAGCTAGAGGCAAATACAACAGAAGCCTCAGTAGAAAAACATATACCAGTATTAAATATAAATGAAGACAAAGTAAAAGTACAAGTTGGAAGCACATTACATCCTATGATACAAGAGCATCATATAAGTTGGATATATCTGCTAACTACACAAGGTATGCAACGTAAACATTTAGAAATAGATAGTGATCCAATTATAGAATTTGCTTTAACTGAAGATGATAAAGTATTAGAAGCATATGCTTATTGTAATCTTCATGGATTATGGAAAGTAGAATTATAGATAAAAACCTAAGTGAGTTATCTAAAATATAAGATAATTGTATATGAAGAACTCTAGCAATTAGAGTTCTTTTTTGCTTGTATGAAAGTATGTTGTAGGCTTACTGTGTATTTATTGTTTCTATAAGGATTTACATTTAATTAATTAATCATAAAAAAATAAGAAAAATGGGCGTATAAGGAATTTTGCGCTTGAGCACGACATAAAAGTACAAGAGTAATATAAACAGATGTTAATAGTAACTATATTATATATATTTAATGTAGTTACTATTTTTTTATTATTAACATATTCTAAGAAAAAACATATTATATTTTCATATATACATTGACAGGCGAAGTATATAAAGTTACTATAATAGTAAAATGAGGAAAAAGGAGATGCTATTCTTGTCAATTACATCAGATTTACTAAGGGGACATACAGACACCATAATATTAAATGAACTTATGAAAGGCGATAGTTATGGATACGCCATTAATAAAGTAATAAAAGAAAAGACAAATAATCTTTATGAATTAAAAGAAGCTACATTATACTCAGCATTTAGAAGGTTGGAAAAAGCTGAGTTAATTACATCATATTGGGGAAATGAAGGAAGTGGAGCTAGAAGAAGATATTATTCAATCACTGAAATGGGAAGACAAATTTATGATCAAAATAAGTTGGATTGGGAAGAAGCTAAAAATATAATTGATAGTTTAATTTAAGGAGGAAGGTATATCATGATAGGAAACTTTGAAGTAAAAATAAAGGATTATGTACAAGAATTATTTGAAAATGCACCCCAAAATAGAAGAACAGAAGAGTTTAAAGAAGAATTATTAGCAAATTTATTAGATAAATATTATGATTTATTACAAAGTAATATGGACGATGAAATGGCTTATAATAAGGTTATATCAAGTATAGGAAATATTGATAATTTATTTGAAAAAGATCCTTTAGAAATTACGAAGGAAAGTTGGGATAAGAAGAAAAGTGCAAAAATTACCGCAATATCAGTAATGATGTATATATTATGCCCTGTAAGTGTAATAGTTTTTGAAGGATTTGGATTTGAAACTTTAGGAGTAGTTATAATGTTCTTATTAATAGCGGGGGCTACAGGTCTTTTAATTTATAATAATATGACAAAGCCACAATATATGAAACAGGATGACACCTTAGTAGAGGATTTTAAAGAATGGAAAAGTACTACTAGTAAAAGTAGAAGAGTGAGAAAATCTATTGAAAGTGCAATGTGGGCAATAATTACAGCAATATATTTGCTAATAAGCTTTACAACAGGTGCATGGCATATAACATGGATAATGTTTATAATAGGTGCAGCCATAGAGAAAGTAATAAGAGCCTATTTTGAATATAAGGAGATAGATTAATGAATGATAAGAATTGGGTCAAACTTAGAATGATCCTATGGTCTATTGTTGCAATTTTATTAGCATTAGTATTAGCAGTAGGCATAAAAGGATGGGGTGGAAATATATTTTCAGGTAATATTTCTAATAGAAGTTTTACAATTTCAAATATGAAAGTAGTAAAAGAATTAAAATTTGATGATATAAATCATATTAAGTATATAAAAACTGATTTTAACGCCAGTGATTTAATTATTACTGAAAATAATGAAGATAATATAAAAGTAATTGTGAAATGTAATAAAACTTTAAAAAATAATAAGTATATAAATGCGGACATTAACTCAGATACATTAAAAATTGAGGATTTTAATAATAAATCAAGTAGAAATATATTTGGCATATTTAATGGATATTCTTTACAGGTGGAAATAAAGGTTCCGAAATCTTATAAGGAAAATATAACGATTAACAACAGAGTAGGAGATATAACTTTTGATTCAAATTTAAATTTAAATAATCTATCTATTGATGTTGTAACTGGAGATATTGATGGAAATCAAAGAATAAATTCTAATAAAATTGATATAAACAACAAAGTTGGAGATGTGAATTTTAATTATCTATATGGAAAAGAAGTAACTATTAAAGGAAAAACTGGAGATATTGATATAGACAAATTTAGTGGAAAAGGTAGCATAGAATCTCAAGTTGGAGATATAACTTGTGATATAGAAAATTTAAATGGAGACTTTAGCATTAAATCAAAAGTTGGAGACGTAGAGTTATATACAAATAAAAATTTAAGTTTTATTTTTGAAGGTAATAAGAACTTTGGAGATTTAGATACAGGGTTAAAGTTTAATAATGTATCACAATCATCAGATTCTTTTACTGGACAATATGGAAATGATCCAGTGAATAAGATTATAGCAAATGTAAAGACAGGAGATATAAGCATAAATGACTAAAAAAAGAAGGACTAAGTTTCTTCTTTTTTTATGTACTAATGGATTTGATATGGAATGCCTTATGACATCACTATTTTTCGTATCATAATAGATGTTATATATACTATAAGTATTGTTGTTTTGGCAAAATTTATCATGGTTCATATAATCAAAAAGTTTTGGAAGTAACTCATTATATTGGTTTTCTGTTATTAAAAATTTTTTCTCATATCGTTTGAATGATTTTATTATCATATTTCTCACATATTTAGCAATGTATTTTATAGTATGAGTATAATAATTTAACCTTAAAAGAATCTTAAAGATAAATTTTTAACAAATTTTTATGAAAAGAAATTTTTTATATGGATTATATGCATAATTTGGTATAGAATTAAATTGTAAGAATAATAAAAAATATTTTAGGTTCTTTAACGATTAATAGGGAAAGAGGTGGAAAACCTCTACAACCCCCGTTACTGTAATGTGGACGAAACTCGGTAAACCACTGTAGTTCAAACTATGGGAAGGTGAGGAGTAGAATGAAACTAAGTCAGGATACCTGCCTAAAATATCAAAAGAAATTTCTTCGGGGTGAAGGAAGTATCTTATTAGAAAACATTTTATGTTGGAAATTAAAAGATACGAACCTAACCTTTTGGTTAGGTTTTTTAATTATCAACTAATAAGGAAACATAATATTTATTTACAACAAGAAGACTTAGTTAAATGAAACAAAATAATAAGATATACACCCTAAAAATAATTAAAAGGGAGATGTATGTAGTATGAAAAAAAGTAATGTGAAATGGTCATTAATAGCAGCATTTATGCTAATGATCACACCGGTAGTCTCAAACGCAATGCACATCATGGAAGGATTCTTACCAGTAAAATGGGCCATAATTTGGTGGGTAATATTTATTCCATTCTTCGTAGTAGGACTTAAAAATATTACTAAAATAGTTAAGGAGCAACCTAAAAAGAAATTATTATTAGCACTTTGCGGAGCCTTCGTCTTTGTATTATCAGCATTAAAAATTCCATCAGTTACAGGAAGTTGTTCACATCCAACAGGTGTAGGACTTGCAGCAATATTATTTGGACCTAGTGCGACAGTTGTTTTAGGTACAATAGTATTATTATTCCAAGCTTTATTATTAGCTCACGGAGGAATCACAACTTTAGGAGCAAATGCTTTTTCGATGGCAATTGTAGGACCATTAGTTTCCTTTGGAATATGGAAACTATGTAAAGATAAAATGGATAAAAAAGTTGCAGTATTCTTAGCAGCAGCTTTAGGAGATTTATTAACATATACAGTGACATCATTCCAATTAGGTCTTGCTTTCCCAGACCCAGCAGGTGGATTTATGGCTTCAGCGGTAAAATTCCTAGGAGTATTCTTTGTTACTCAAGTACCTATAGCAATAGCAGAAGGATTACTTACAGTTATAATTTATAACTTTATAAGTGAAAATGAAGAGAGAGAGGTGTTAGCATAATGCAAAGTTCAGCATCAAAAAAATCTAGTAATATGAAGTTAACTGTGATTTTATTTCTATTAGTTTTAGCTATAATTATTGTTCCATTAATAACTCAAAAAGGTGCAGAATTCGGAGGAGCAGATGGAGAGGCTGAAGGTGTAATAACTGAAATAAATCCAGAGTATGAGCCATGGTTTAGTAGTTTAATAGAACCTGCAAGTGGCGAAATTGAAAGTTTACTATTTGCATCGCAAGCAGCTCTTGGAGCAGGAATAATAGGATATTATATTGGAACTACTAGAACTAAGAAAAAAATGAGAGATGAAAGATTAAATGATAATAGATGATTATGCTTATAAAAATAAGTTGTATAAAGTAAATCCAAATGTGAAATTTGCTATAGGTATGCTATTACTAATATTATCTTTAATTAATCCTTACAATTATATATCCTTATTGATTATAGGTATAATGAGCTTTGTTATAGTTGGAATTGCAAAAATTGAATTTAAAGATTATATTCATTTTATTAAAATTCCATTGGTATTTTTAATTGTCAGTATAATTATGATACTTTTAAATTTCTCTAAAGATAAAGAATCATTATTATACAGTATAAATATAGGAAGTTTATACATAGGTGTTTCAAATGAATCAATAGTATCATCAACACGCTTATTTTTTAGAGCGTTATCATGTTTAACTTGTATTTATTTTATAATGCTTACAACACCTTTTAATCAATTAATATTTGTATTCAAAAAACTACATTTACCAGATATAGTTTTAGAAATTTCCATGTTAATGTATAGATTTATCTTTATATTTATGGAGGAAGTTGCAGATATAAGAAAATCCCAAGAACTCAGATTTGGATATATAAATTTAAAAAATGGATATAACTCCTTTGGATTATTAGTAAATATGTTATTTAAAAGGATGATGATAAGATATGATGAGATGAGTATAGCTTTAGATATGAAGCTTTATGATGGCACATTTTATATTGTAGAGGAAGATTAATAATGTTTAAAATAAATAATTTAACATACCAATATGACAAAAAAAGAAAAGCCTTAGATAATATAACTATGGATTTTAATAATGGTGATATTATTGGCATAATAGGTTCAAATGGGTCTGGAAAGTCCACATTATTTAATAATCTAATGGGGATTTTGAAAGCTACACAAGGAGAGATATTATATAAAAACAGCCAGCTTAAATATGATAAGAAAAGTTTATATAATTTAAGAAAAGAAGTAGGTATAGTTTTTCAAGATCCAGAGAAACAAATTTTTTATTCCATGGTATATGATGACTTGGCCTTTGCTCTTAGAAATATAGGTACAGATGAAAAAACTATAAAAGCAAGAATTAGTAAAGCTCTAGAGGCCGTTAATGGTGAAGAATTTATAGATAGACCAGTACATAGTTTAAGCTTTGGTCAGAAAAAAAGAGTGGCAATTGCATCAGTAATAGCTATGGAAAATGACCTTGTTTTATTAGATGAGCCTACAGCAGGTTTAGATCCAGAAAGCACAAGAGCAATTGTAGATATAATTAAATCAATGTACAAAAAAGGAAAGAAAATAGTAATTACTAGTCATGATATGAATTTGATTTATGATATATGTGATTATGTATATGTGTTAAATCAAGGAAGAATAATTAATGAAGGTAATGTAGAAAAAGTATTTATTAATGAAGAAAAAATAGAAGAAGCAGGTTTAGAACTTCCATGGCTTGTAAAACTTAATAAGAATATGAATTTACCTTTGTTTAGAAAAGAGGAAGATTTATATAATTATTGGAGTGAAAATATGGGAAGTCATTTAAATAAAATAGCTGAATAAAAAATACGATATGAAAAATAGATTAAATCCATATTTTGCTATAAATATGGATTTTTTTATTTTTCGTGTTAGAATTTAACTCTCTAATATATAAAGAAACAAATATGGAGGTAGAAAATGAATATTGCAGTCGTAGGTATAAATCATAATTTATCGCCTATTAGTATTAGGGAAAAAGTATCCTTTACTGATGCGAATAAAATAGAAGCAATTAATATACTTTTAGATAAGGGTATTGACGAGATAGTGATACTTTCTACTTGCAATAGAAGTGAAATTTATATTAGCTGTGAAAATTTCGGAAAGGGTGTTGAAATAGTTAAAAATTTTTATGAAGAATTTTTTGAATTGGATAATATAAAAGATTATTTATTTAGCAAAAAAAGTGAAGAGGCAATAAACCACTTGTTTATTGTAACCTCGGGGTTAGACTCTGTAGTTCTTGGAGAGGACCAAATTTTAGGCCAAGTAAAGGATTCACATGAGTTTGCCATGAAATTGGGAGCTACGAAAAAACTTTTAAATAAACTATTTAGAGAAGCCATTACAACAGCAAAAGAAGTTAAAACAATAACTAAAATTTCACAACAACCTTTATCCATAAGTTATATAGGTATAAAGCTTTTAAAAGAAAAAATAGGGAGTTTAAAGGATAAGAATATATTAATAATAGGTTTAGGTAAAATTAACCTGTTAACAATAAATCACTTAGAAGAAGAAAAGGTGGGTACCATCTATATTGCCAATAGAAGTGTAGATAAATTTAAAGAAATACAAAATAAATATAATAACATAGAGTATGTGCAATACAAAGATAGATACAATGTTTTAAGAGATAATAAAATAGATATAGTGATAAGTGCCACATCAGCACCACACTTAGTTATTAAAGGTGAAGATATGCCTACTATAAATAATCATATTTATTTTATGGATTTAGCATTACCTAGAGATATTGATTTTAAAATTGATGAATTAAAACATGCCAAAGTTTATTGTATTGATGATTTAAAAGAGATACAGCATAAAAATGATGATATGAGAATTAGTTTATCAAAAAAAGCTTATGAAATAATCAATGAAAAAATAAAAGAGTTTATTCTTTGGGTGGATGTTTCCAATATAGATCCAACTATTCAATCTCTTAATAACAAATGTTTTGAAATAAAAGAGGATACTTTAGACTATATTTTTAGGAAAATTGAGTTAAATCAAAGAGAGCAAAAAATAATTGATAAAATGTTAACTTCAGCATTAAAAAGACTAATTAGAGAACCAATTATTAATTTAAAACAAGCAAAAAACAAAGGTAAAAGAGAAGAATATATAAAGACGATAGAAGAATTATTTGCTACTTAGGAGGAGACATATGAAACACACTAAATCTGAAGCGTTATATAAAGAAGCTGTAAAATACATACCAGGAGGAGTAAATAGCCCTGTAAGGTCGTTTAATTCTGTTGGGATAAGTCCAATATTTGCAAAGAAAGCACATGGAAGTAGAATTACAGATGTGGATGATAATGAATACATAGATTATATTTGTTCTTGGGGACCATTAATGTTAGGTCATAGTAACGAAGAGATATCTAAAGGCATAGGAGAAATGATTGCCAGTGGAACAAGTTTTGGTTTAGCAACTGAGATTGAAGTTGAAATGGCAAAATTAATAGTCGATGCTTATCCAGCAATAGATCAAGTTCGTATGGTTAACTCAGGAACAGAAGCAACTATGAGTGCATTAAGAGTTGCTAGAGGATTTACTAAAAGAAATAAAATAGTAAAATTTGAAGGGTGTTATCATGGTCATTCGGATGGTTTACTAGTAAAATCAGGATCAGGAACAATAACTTTTGGAGTTCAAACAAGCCCTGGAGTTCCCACAGATATAGTTAAGAATACTTTAGTATGTAAATACAATGATATAGAAGATATAAAAAGAGTATTTGAAGAAGATGGAGAAGATATAGCAGCCATAATAGTAGAAACTATTGGTGGAAATATGGGTATTGTACCAGGGAAGCAAGAATTTATAGAATTTTTAAGAAAAATATGTGATGAATATAAAACTGTTTTAATTTTTGATGAAGTTATAACTGGATTTAGATTATCTTATAACAGTTCGTTAGAATATTTTGGAGTAAAGCCTGACATGGTTTGTCTTGGTAAAATCATAGGAGCAGGAATGCCTGTAGGAGCTTATGTTGGCAAAAAGGAAATAATGGAAGTTGTATCACCAGTAGGGCCTGTTTATCAAGCGGGAACTTTATCAGGAAATCCACTTGCCATGTATTTAGGAAAAAGAAATTTAGAAATATTAAGAGACAATCCACAAATTTATGAAGCATTAAATGAAAAGGCAGATAAACTAGAGCAAGGAATAAAAAATAACCTAAAAAAATTAAATCTTAATTATACAGTTAATAGAGCTGGTTCTTTAGTTTGTTTATTCTTTAAAGAAGGTCCAGTAGAAAATTACGATGATGCAATAGAAAGTAATGTAGAAAAATATAATGCTTACTTTAAGGAAATGTTAGATAGAGGAGTACTAATAGGGCCGAGTCAATTTGAGGCTATGTTTTTATCTTATGCTCATAGTGATGAAGATATTGAATATACAATAACGTGTAATTATGAATCTTTGAGAGCAATTCATAATCTATAAATTAAAATTTTAACAAAAATAACAAAAAAATGAATGTTTAATTATATTTATATATATAAAAAATATTAATATGTTTTGTACCATAGTAAAAATAACTATAATTAAGATATATAAATTTTTTATGAAAGTAAGAAGAGAATTGTAAAATTTAATAAAATTAGTTTGGGTTTTAGGGAAAAAGGTAAAAGCCTTTGCAGCCCCCGCTACTGTAAAACGGATGAAACCATAATTACCACTGTCAAGTTGATGGGAAGGTATGGGAGTAAAATGATGTTAAGCCAGGATACCTGCCTAAACTAATTATATATAGAAAATCTCGGGGTGAAGATTTGATTTTATGTTACATAGTAAAATCCTAGCCATTTGAGCTGGGATTTTTTGGTATTTAATATAAAATGGAAAGGATTAATGCTATGGGAAAAAAAATAATGCTTCAAGGAACTGCATCAAATGTGGGAAAAAGCATAATAACTACGGGACTATGCAGAATTTTCAAACAAGATAATTATAAAGTAATACCTTTTAAATCTCAAAATATGGCTCTTAATTCTTTTATAACAAAAGAAGGTTTGGAAATGGGAAGAGCTCAAGTTTCTCAAGCTGAAGCTTGCGGAATAGACCCTATTGCAGATATGAATCCCATATTATTAAAACCAAATGGCAATAACAAAAGCCAAGTTATAGTAAGAGGAAAAGTAATAGGAGATATGTCCTCGAAGGAATATTACGAGTATAAATTAGAGTTAGAAAAAATATTAGATGACATATTTAAAGAATTCGAGGAAAAATTTGACATAGTTGTAATGGAAGGTGCAGGTAGTTGTGCTGAAATCAACTTAATGGATAGAGATATATCAAATATGGGAATGGCGCAAATTGCAGATGCACCAGTTATATTAATTGGTGATATAGACAGAGGTGGTGTATTCGCATCAATAGCAGGTACAATGCTACTACTTCCTGAGGAACATAAAAAAAGAGTTAAGGGAGTAATAATTAATAAATTTAGAGGAAGAAAAGAACTTTTAGAATCTGGTGTAAAAATGCTTGAAGATATTATAAAAGTTCCTGTTCTTGGAGTTGTACCTTATACTGACATAAAAATCGAAGAGGAAGACAGTGTAACCACACGATTTAAGAAAAAAGTAGACAAAGGGGATATTCATATAGAAGTTGTAAGAACACCTCATATGTCTAACTTCACAGATTTTAATATATTTGAAACACAAGAAGATGTGAGTCTTAGGTATGTTGATTATGGAGAATCTCTTGGAAATCCTGATATAGTAATTATTCCAGGAACTAAATCTACCATCGATGATTTAATGTTCTTAAGAGAAAATGGTTTGGAAAATCAAATAAAAGAACTTCATAAAAAAGGGAAACTTATAATTGGCATTTGTGGTGGATATCAAATGTTAGGAAAAGTTTTAAAAGATCCTTATCATGTGGAAAATGAACTAGAAGAAGTGGAAGGTATAGGACTTTTAGATGTAGAGACGACTTTTGAACTAGAAAAAACTACAACTCAAGTTAAAGCCCTATTAGGAGATAACTTACATAGCTACCTTGAAAATTTAAATGAAAAAGAAGTCAATGGATATGAAATTCATATGGGAATGACAACAAGAAGAGAAAATAGTGATGATTTTGCAACCGTAACAGAAAAACTAGGTGAGATGGTAAGTTATGAGGTAGGTAGTGTAAATAATCAGTGTAATGTTTTTGGAACTTATCTTCATGGAGTATTTGATGATATAGATTTTACGAGAACTATTTTAAATAACATAAGGAAAATGAAAAATTTAGAATCTATTGAAAGTAAAGTTGAGTCATTTGATGAGTTTAAAAATAAAGAATATGATAAATTAGCTGATTTTTTAAGAGAACACTTAGATATGGAAAAAATATATGAAATAATAAAAAATGGTGACAATTAGGTGATAATATGAAAAAAATATTAATTGCAGGAACAAATAGCGGCGTAGGAAAAACTACAATTTCCCTAGGAATAATGCAAGCATTGACAAAAAGAAATCTAAAAGTACAACCTTATAAAGTTGGACCTGATTATATAGACCCTTCTTATCATACATTTATAACTGGAAGATATTCAAGAAACTTAGATTCATATATGCTTGAAGATGAAAAAATTAAATATATAGTTAAAAATTCTTCAAAAGATGCAGATATTTCGGTTATTGAAGGTGTAATGGGACTATATGATGGCTATGGAATTGATTTAGATGATTGTACCAGTTCATATACTTCAAAAATGTTAAAAACACCAGTAATTTTAGTTATAAATGCAAAGGCAATGGCAACATCTGCTGCTGCTATGGTACTGGGATATAAAATGTTAGATGAAAATGTAAATATAGCTGGTGTTATTACAAATAATGTGAAAAGTGAATCCCATTATAATACTTTAAAAGAAGCTATAGAAAAATATACTGGTGTGGAGGTGCTTGGATATTTTCCTCCAAACAAAGAATTTTCTTTAGAGTCTAGACATTTAGGACTAGTACCTTCAGTTGAGATAAATTCTTTAAAAGCTAAGTTTGATAACTTGGCGGACGAAATAGAAAAGTATATAGATATTGATAGAATAATTGAAATATCTGAAACTGAAGATTTTAATACTTCCTTTGATTTGGAAGATTTCATAGAAAAAAATAAGGTTAACAATAAAACAATAGCTATAGCTTATGATAAAGCTTTTAACTTCTATTATAGAGAGAACATAGAATTATTTGAAAAGTTAGGTATGAACATAAAGTTCTTTAGCCCGATTAGTGATAAAAAACTTCCAAAGTGTGATTATGTTTACATAGGAGGAGGATTCCCAGAAATCTTTGCAAAAGAGCTAGATGAAAATAAAGAAATTAGATCGTCTATCATGAATGCTCATCACAATAATACTCCCATATATGCGGAGTGTGGTGGATTAATGTATCTTGGAGAAAAATTAGAAGATCAAAATAATTATATATATAACATGGTTGGGATTTTTAAAGGATGTAGCAAAATGACACCTTCTCTTAAGAGATTTGGATATTGTTTAGGCGAGGCTAAGGAAGATACTATTCTAGCTAAAAAAGGACAAATAATTAAAGGGCATGAGTTTCATCATTCAATTTTCGATAGCCAAGAAGAATGTGCTTATTATATGAGAAAATTAAAGAATGACAAAGTTATTGATGAATGGGAAGGCGGCTACAGCAAGTATAATACTTTAGCCACATATCTACATACGCATTTTTACAACAACTTAGATTGCATATCTAATTTTATAGAAAGAGGATGTGAATAATATGAATCTTCTATCCATTTATACAGGATATGCTCTTGATCTAATCATAGGAGACCCATATTCATTCCCTCATCCAGTAAGGTTTATTGGTAAACTTATTAGTTTTATAGAAAAGCAAATAAGAAAGATAGCTACAAGTGATAAAGGATTAAAAATAGCTGGGTTCATTCTTTGGTTTGTCGTTGTAGGAGTAACACTAGGTAGTACTTCTATTGTACTACGCTTGTTTCAGTTTAATAAAGTGGCTTATTTTTTAGTAAATTCCATATTAATTTATACAACACTAGCTACAAAATGTTTAAAAGATGAATCTGAAAAAATATATAAGGTATTGAAAACTGGAGACTTAGAAAAATCAAGAATTCAGCTTTCATACATAGTAGGAAGAGATACAACAAATTTAAGTGAAAAAGAAATAGTAAGAGCTACAGTTGAAACTGTGGCAGAAAATACTGTAGACGGAATAATAGCACCGTTGTTTTATGGCTTTATAGGAGGAGCTCCTCTTGCTATGGCATATAAGGCTATTAATACTTTAGACTCAACAGTAGGCTATAAGAATGACAAGTATTATTACTTAGGATTTGCATCAGCAAAAATAGATGATATTGCAAATTACATACCAGCAAGATTAGGTGTGATTTTACTTTCTCTTGGAAGTTTATTTGTTGGATTTAATTTTAAAGATGCTTTAAAAATTGGAATAAGAGATAGAAAAAATCATAAAAGTCCTAACTGTGCTTTTTCAGAAGGTGGAGTAGCTGGAGCTTTAGGAATACAACTTGGTGGTACCAATGTTTATTTCGGAAAAGAAGTATATAAACCAACTATTGGAGATAAAAAAAGAGAAATAGAAATTGAAGATATTGTAAGAACAAACAAAATAATGTATTCCTCATCAATAATATCAATAATAATTTTTACAACTCTTTATTATATATTAATTGGTTTGTAAATAAAGAAAGGAGGCAGTTATGAAAGATTTAGGACATGGAGCTAATGTGGAGATCATGGCAGAAACTTTTAATAAAAATACTGAAGATATAATAGATTTTAGCTCAAATATAAATCCAAAAGTTGTTCCTAATTTAGAAAAATATATTTTGGAAGGTTTAAGTAAGTGTAAAAGTTACCCAGATATTAATTACACAAAACTAAGAAGAAATATTGGGAATTACATAAATATTAATCCCGGGTATATTATTCCGGGCAATGGAGCAACAGAAATAATATACCTTCTTATGAAAAATATTAAGAAAAGATTGGCAATATTGAATCCTACATTTTCAGAATATGAAAGAGGAGCTAAATTAAACAATTTAGAATTGATAAACTTTATGCTAAATGAAGATGATGAATTTAGTGTAAATTTAAAAGAAATAGAAGCTAATATAAATAATTTTGACAGTTTATTTATATGTAATCCTAACAATCCAAATGGAAAGGTAAAAAACATAGAAGAACTTTTAGAAATAATAATAAAAAATGATAAGTTGTTAATAGTTGATGAAACCTTTATGGAGTTTGTACATGAAGAAGAAAATTACAGTTTAATGAAATACGTGGAAAAATATAAAAACATATTTATTATAAAAGCAGTGACAAAATTCTTTGGAATGCCTGGACTTAGACTAGGTTATGGTATTACAAGCAATAAAAAGCTTATAAATGATATTTATAGATATAAAGAGCCTTGGACAGTGAATTCATTTGCTGATACCTTATCCAATTATATTTTTAATGATAAAGAATATATAAAATCTAGCAAGGAATATTACCATAAAGAAAGATTATATATGATAAATGAATTAAGAAAAATTGAAAATATACATGTATATGATACAGATACAAACTTTATATTAATTGAATTAAAAGATATAAGGTCGGATGAATTAAAGCTTAAATTATTTAAGGATAGTAATATCTTAATAAGAAATGCATCTAACTTTATAGGTTTAGGTGAAAAACACATAAGAATAGCAATTAAAAGTCATGAGGAAAACCAATTGATTTTGAAGGAATTAAATAAATTATTGGGAGAATAATATGAAATCTTATGGAATATGTCCCGCATCTTGTGGAGAATTTGTTCAAGGTATATTAGATAGTGAAGAATATTTATCTTCTTATGCAATTGATATGTTTTCAGTTGCTACCCTTGAAGAAAAAAAAGAGAATATTAATTTAGGGCCTAAAAAATCAAGAAAAGCTATAGAAAAAGTATTTGAAAGATTTAATATTTCACTAATGGAATGTGAAAATATATCTTTAGAAATTAATAGCAATATACCTATAGGAAAGGGAATGGCCAGCTCTACAGCGGATATAGGAGCAACTATAAAGGCGACATTATCAATAATAAATAAAGATTTAGGTAATGAAGAAATATCTCGTATTGCTTCGGAAATAGAACCAACAGATTCTATTTTATTATATAAAAACTCAATTTTTAATCCTGTTAAAGGTAAGGTAAAAAAATATTTATCCAATCTATATAATGGTAAAGTAATAATTTTAGAACCAGATGAAATTTTAGAAACAAATATAATAAGAAGCAATCCAAATTATTTAGATATTAAATTAGAAAATAAAGTGATTATAAATAAATCCTTTGAATTATTAGAAGAAGGATTAAGAGAAAATGATTTAAAGTTAATAGGCAAGGCCTGTACACTGAGTAGTTTGGCAAATGAAAATATACATAAAAAGCCATATTTAAATGAGATTATAGAAATCAGTAATAAGATGGGGGCTTATGGGGTTAATATTGCTCATAGTGGTACAGTTATTGGAATATTAATTGATAATCATATGGATCATGAGAGAATAATAAATCATTTGAAAGAAAAATCTTTTAATGATTATTATAAAAAGATACATTTATCCAAAATTATAGGACATAAAGAAAGGGAGGAAATAGAGTGGAATACGTTAAAGACCCTAAGATGATAGAGGTAAAAAGTTTTGAAATTATACAAGGTATAATTAATGATATTAGACCTGGATATAAATTTAAAAACGGGATAGAAGAAAAGATAATAAAGCGTTGCATACATACAAGTGCTGACTTTGAATATCTAGATATATTAAAAATATCAGATACAGCAGTGGACTCAATAATAAATGCTTTAAACAGTAAATGCACAATTTACACAGATACAAATATGGCGCTTAGTGGAATAAATAAAATGAAGCTAAATGCCATTGGGTGTGAATACAAATGTTTAGTAGCTGATGAAAGAACTAAGGAATTGGCTAAGGCAAAGGAAATAACAAGATCTATGGCTGCTGTGGAAATTGCAATGAATGAAGAAGGTAAAAAGCTGTTTGTATTTGGAAATGCTCCGACTGCTCTTTATAAGACTATAGAGATGGTTAATAATGGAGGACAAGTTGAAGCTATTGTAGGTGCACCAGTTGGATTTGTTGGGGCAGCTGAATCTAAATATGAATTAGAAAAAACTTCTATTCCTCACATAGTAGTACAAGGAAGAAAAGGTGGTAGCAATGTGGCTGCAGCCATAATGAATGCTATCTTATATGCAATGTAGGTAGTGTTTATGGAAAAGTATGTATATATTGAGGGGAAAAAATACAGGAGAGGATATACTACAGGTTCTTGTGCAGCAGCAGCATCAAAAGCATCTGTACATATGCTTTTGACTAAAGAGAGTATAGGAAGTATAAATATAGACACGCCAAAGGGGATACCTCTAACATTAGAAGTTAAAAATGTTGAGATTAAAAATAATTATTCAATATGCTCCATAGAAAAAGACGGCGGTGATGATATAGATGCAACACATGCTATGGATATATTTGCAAAAGCTGAATTAGTAAATAGAGAGGCTGAAGATATTATTGTAATTGGTGGAGTAGGAATAGGAATAGTAACTAAAAAAGGTTTAAGTGTTGAAGTTGGGAAGCATGCTATAAATCCAGTGCCAATGAAAATGATTAAAAGTGAAGTAAGAAAAGTTTTAGGGGGAAAGAACAACTTATTAAATAACAAATCATTAAAAATAACTATTTTTGCACCTAAAGGTGAGGAAGTAGCAAAGAAAACTTTTAATTCAAAGCTTGGAATAGTTGGTGGAATATCTATACTTGGTACAACTGGAATTGTGGAGCCTATGAGCGAAGAGGGTTGGAAAAAATCTTTATCCATAGAACTTGAAATGAAAAAAGCACAAGGAGTGAATAAAATTATTTTAGTTCCAGGAAACCATGGAGAAGAATTTATAAGATACTATCTAAAAATTGATATGAGTAACTGTGTTAGAATGAGTAACTTTATAGGATATATGCTAAACGAAGCAAAAAGACTTGGATTTAAGAAAATACTTATGGCAGGTCACATTGGTAAGTTTATAAAAATATCTGCAGGAATTTTTAATACTCATAGTAAAGTATGTGATGCTAGAAATGAAATAATGATTGCAAATTTAGCCTTAATGGGAGCAGATTTAGATTTTCTAAAAGAAATAAATGAATGTGTAACAGCAGAAGGTGCAGTTGAAATAATAGATAAAAGTAAGTACACAGAAATATACAATGTACTTTGTAATAAGTGTAAAGAAAGAGCTGAGGAATATTTAAATGAAGATATCCAGGTAGAAGTTTATATGTTTAGAATGGATAAATCACTGCTTGGAAAATCAAAAAATGCAGATTTATTAATGGAGGATTTTAGATGATAAATATAATAGGTCTGGGACCGGGGGAGTTTGATTATATAACTAAACTGGGAGAAAAATTAATTTATTCTTCAGATATTCTAATTGGTGGAAAAAGAAATTTAGAATCTGTAGAAGATTTTAAGGGAGAGAAGATAGTATTATCCACTAATCTTAAAGAAGTTTTAGAGTATATTAAAAAAAATTTACATAAGAATATAAGCGTTATAGCATCAGGAGATCCATCCATATATGGTATAGGAAAGTATCTATCAAACAATATAGATCATAAAAATTTAAATATAGTATCTGGAATAAGTTCATTACAATATATTTTCTCAAAAATATTTGTAGATATGAACGATATTTATATTACAAGTAGCCATGGAAAAACACCTGATTTTGACTACATATTATCTCATAAAAAAGTATGTATGGTAACTGATGATAAAATAGGACCTCATAAAATTTGTAAAGAAATACAAAAAAGAAACTTAAACAAGGTTATTGTTGTAGGAGAAAATTTATCTTATGACAATGAAAGAATAACTATAGGAAAAGCTGAAGAAATATTAGAAGTTGAAAAATTTGAAATGAATGTGGTGGTGATACTAGATGAAAAATGATGAATTTATTAGGGGAAAAGTTCCTATAACAAAGGAAGAAGTTAGAGCCATCTCATTAAATAAATTAGACTTAAAAAAAGCCAGAACTTTTATAGATGTGGGTGCAGGAACAGGAAGTGTTTCCATTGAAGCAGCCAAAACTTATGATAATTTAAATGTTATAGCTATTGAAAGAAACGATGAAGCTATAGATTTAATAAACAAGAATGTGGAAAAATTTAATTTATCAAATATAAAAGTTATACAGGCTTATGCTCCTATTGAAATAAATGAAAAAGCTGATGGAATTTTTCTAGGTGGAACAGGAAATAACCTGGAAGAAATAATAAAATGGTCAAAAGGTTTATTAATACCAGGAGGAAGGTTAGTAGCTAACTTTATATTAATTGATAATTTTTATGACACAACGAATCTATTAAAAAAACATAATTTTAAAAATATAGATGTATCACTACTAAATATAAGCAAGCTAGAAAAATTAGGAGGAAGAGATTATTTTAAGCCTCATAATCCTATTTACATAATATCATGCGAAAAAGGGGAAGAAGATGAACATGAATAAAGTACATTTTGTTGGAGCAGGACCAGGAGACAAAGAGTTAATAACATTAAAAGGATATAAATTATTATCTAATGCAGATGTGGTAATATATGCCGGATCATTAGTTAACCCAGCGCTTTTAGATTATTGTAAAGAAGGATGCGAAATTCATGACAGCGCATATATGAACTTACAAGAAATAATAGAAGTTATGGAAAAAGGAATTAAAGAAGGAAAATCAGTTGTTAGACTTCAAACAGGAGACTTCTCAATATACGGTTCAATAAGAGAGCAAGTTGAAGATTTAGCAAAATTGAACATTGATTATGATTGTACACCAGGGGTTAGTTCTTTCCTTGGAGCATCATCAGCTTTAGGTGTGGAATATACAGTTCCAGAAATATCTCAATCAGTGGTAATAACAAGAATGGAAGGAAGAACTCCGGTGCCACTGAAGGAATCAATAGAATCTTTTGCAGCTCACCAAACATCAATGGTAATATTCCTTTCTGTTCAAGAAATAGAAAAAGTTGTAGAAAAACTAATTGATGGTGGATATGATAAAACAACACCAATAGCTGTTGTATATAAGGCAACTTGGCCAGATGAAAAAGTAGTAAAGGGAACGTTAAAAGACATAGCAACAAAAGTAAAAGAAGCTGATATAAGAAAAACAGCATTAATAATGGTAGGAGAATTTTTAGGAAAAGAATATAATAATTCAAAATTATATGATAAGGACTTTGTTCATGAATACAGAGGATAAGAAAATTGCCATATTATCCATTACTAAAAATGGGAAAGAGCTTGGATTAAAAATAAAAAGAAATATGTCTACTGCTCATTTATACTATGTAAAAAAAGATGATGTTAAAGAGGAATATAATGTTATTTATGTAAACAAAAAATTGAAGGAATTTGTGCCAGAAATTTTTGGTGAATATGACTACATTATATTTATAATGGCATGCGGAATTGTAGTAAGAACTATAGCACCGTTGATAGAAGATAAATTTATGGATCCTGCTATTTTAGTCAGCGATGAAAAAGGAAAAAACATTATAAGTTTGCTTAGCGGGCATATGGGCGGAGCCAATGAAATGACTTTATATATAGGTAATTTATTAAATTCAAATCCAGTTATAACTACGGCTACAGATGTTAACAACAAATCATCATTAGATATGATTGCAAAAAAACTGAATGCTCATATTTACGACTTTAGAAATAAAGTACTAAAAATAAATTCTATGTTAGTTAACAATGAAGTTGTTAATCTTTTTATAGATGGAGATTACAACATAGATACTAGAGGATTTAATATATGTAAACAGGATGAAATAAATAAATTAGATGAAGTAGTAGTAATAAGTAATAAGAAAAATCTTAACTTGATAAATAATAACATTCTTAAAGTTGTGCCTAAAAATATTGTAATTGGTATTGGATGTAGAAAAAATATTGATAAAGAATATATGATAAATTCATTATCTGATTTTTTACATAAGCAAAATATTGATATAAATGCAGTAAAAGAGATAGGAAGTATAGATATTAAAAAGAATGAAGGAGCCTTGATAAATTTAAGTGAATATTTAAATGTTCCTTTTAAAACATTTACAGCTGATGAAATATCAAAGGTAGAGCATTTATATGACAAGTCAGAGTGGGTAAAACAAAATGTGGGTGTTCACTCTGTGGCAGAACCTGTGACGCACTTATTAAGTAATGGAAATTTAATAATAGAAAAACATAAATACAATGGAATTACATTTTCAGTAGGGAGAGTTAATATATGATATATGTTGTAGGTATTGGACCAGGATGCAAAAACTTGATGACTATGGAAGCAATAAATGCAATAGAAGATGCTGAAGTTATAGTAGGATATAAAACTTACATTGATTTAGTAACAGAATTTATTGCAGATAAAGAAATTGTGCAAAATGGAATGAGAAAAGAAATAGAAAGATGTAAGCAAGCTTTAGAAATTGCAAAAACAGGTAAAAAAGTTGCTGTTATAAGTAGTGGAGATGCTGGAATATATGGAATGGCAGGACTTATACTAGAGTTAGTAACAAAAGAAAATGTTGATATAAAAGTCAAAATTGTACCAGGTGTTACAGCAAGCATAGGCGCTGCAGCAGTACTTGGAGCACCTATAATGCATGATTTTTGTCATATAAGCTTAAGTGATTTGATGACCCCTTGGGAAGTTATAGAAAAAAGATTAAGATTAGCAGCAGAAGCTGATTTTGTTATTTGTTTATACAATCCAAGAAGTAAAGGAAGAAGTGAACATTTAGCCAAGGCCTTTGAAATCATGGGAGAATTTAAGGATAAGTCAACTCCAGTAGGAATAGTAAAAGATGTGGGAAGAGAAAAGGAAGAAAAATTCATATGCACATTTGGTACTATGGATTTTGAAAGAGTTGATATGACTACTATGGTTATCATAGGAAATAAAGCAACTTATATTCATGATGGCTTAATTATAACTCCGAGGGGATACGAAGTATGATTCTAGTTTTAGGTGGAACTTCAGACAGTATAGAAATATGTCATAAGTTAAATGAAAAAAAAGTTGATTATATAGTTTCTGTAACAACTTCTTATGGAGAGGATTTAGCAAAGAAATGTTCAAATAAAATTATATTAAAAAAGTTAACTATAGAAGATATGGTTAATTTTATAAATGAAAATTGCATTACAAAAATAATAGATGCTACTCATCCTTATGCTGTGGAAGTATCTAGAAACGCTATTAAAGCTTCACAAATTACAAATATAAAATATATTAGGTTTGAAAGAGAGTCTTTAATAAAAGAGGTAAATTACAAAAATAAGTACATAGTTAATGACATAGAAGAAGCCTGTGAAATAGCCAATAAAATAGGTCATAATATTTTTATTGGAACAGGAAGTAAAAACTTGTATCTATATAAAGAAAAAATAAAAAATAAAAACTTGATTCCTAGGGTACTTCCAACGAGTGAAGTGCTAATCAGTTGTGAAGAATTAGGATTTAATGCAGACAATATTATAGCTATGAAGGGACCTTTTTCTGTTGAAATGAATGAGTCCACATACAAACAATATAACATTGATTTAGTAATTACAAAAGAAAGTGGAGTAGCAGGAGGATTTTTAGAAAAAATCAAAGCTTGTGAAAACTTAAATATTTCTGTGATTATTATAAAAAGAAAAGAAATGAATTATCCAAATACTGTTGGAAAAATTCAAGATATAATTGATTTAATATAGTAAATATTTAGATTTAGTATAAGGGAGAGACGTTATGAAAAAAGCTATATTGGTAGTAAGTTTCGGTACTAGCTATCATGAAACTAGAAAAAAAACTATAGAGCCTTGTGAAAATAAAATAAAAGAGAGCTTTGAAGGATATGATTTTTATAGAGCATTTACTTCAAGCATGATTATAAAAAAATTAAAGAAAAGAGATAATTTAATAATTGATAATCCAGTAGAAGCTTTAGAGAAACTTTATAATGAAGGTTATGAAGAAGTAATAGTACAATCCCTTCATATTATATGTGGAGAAGAATATAACAAACTTAAAGAAATGGTAGATGGATTTAAAGATAAATTTGAAAAAATTTCTTTAGGAAGACCATTATTAACTTATATAGATGATTATAGAGAAACTGTTTTATCTGTAAAACAAGATATTGAAAAAATGGATATAGATGAAGCCATAGTATTTATGGGACATGGTACAGAACATGAAAGTCATGCGTCTTATCCAGCCATAGAGTATATGTTTAGAGATTATGGAATAAATGCTTATGTTGGGACGGTTGAAGGATATCCAGAAATTGACCAAGTAATTAAGTTATTAAAAGAAAGAAATGTAAAAACAGTAGACTTAATGCCATTTATGTTGGTAGCAGGTGATCATGCTATAAATGATATGGCCAGTGATGAGGAAGATTCATGGAAAACTATTTTAGAAAATAAAGGATTTAATGTAAAAGTTCATGTAAAAGGACTTGGAGAAAATCCTTACATACAAGAGAAATTTGCTAACCATGCACTAGATTGTATGAAAGAACTAGAAGAAGTAAGCATTTAATAATTGGAGGAAATTAATATGGCAAAGTTTTATGGAATTGGAACTGGACCAGGAGATAGTTCATTAGTAACAGTAAAGGCAGTTAATACACTAAAAAATTTAGATATATTATATACACCAGAATCTAAAAAAGGTGGAGAAAGCTTAGCATTATCAATAGTTGATGAGTATTTACCAGAAAGCTTAGAAATAAAATCTAGACATTTTCCTATGAATTTTAATGGTACAGAAAAAATACAAGTATGGAATTCAATATCGGGTGAAATAGTTGAAGATGTTAAAAAAGGCAAAAATGTTGGTTTTGTAACATTGGGAGATCCTATGATATACAGCACTTATGTATATGTAATGGAAAGATTAATGGACGATATAGAAGTAGAAACTATACCAGGTATTTCATCATTTTCTAATATAGCATCAAACCAAAATTTTCCTCTAGTAATGGACACAGATCCATTAATAGTAATACCATGTACTATGGAAGAGGATAAAATAGACGAAGCTCTTGAAAAATATGATTGTTTAGTATTAATGAAAGTTTACAAAAAAATAAATATGGTAATAGATAAACTGAAAAAACATGATTTAATTGATCATGCTATACTAGTTAGTAATTCATCTCAAGATAAAGAAGAAGTATTTACTAATTTAAGAGATGAACATATTGATGAGAAGATATCATATTTTTCAACTATATTAGTAAATAAAAATAGAAACAAAAGATAATATCTTATTAAAACAGAATTCCTATAAAATAAGGAGAATTAATATGAAGATAGTAGTTGGAACGCGAGGTAGTAAATTAGCCCTTATTCAAACTAACTGGGTAGTTGAAGAATTAAAAAAAGCTAATCCAGACATTGAATTTGAAATCAAGGTAATAAAAACAAAGGGAGATTTAGTAACGCATTTACCATTGCATAAAATAGGAGATAAGGGGTTATTTACAAAAGAGATTGAGCAACAACTTTTAGATAGAGAAATAGATTTGGCTGTACATAGTATGAAGGATATGCCATCAATTCTTCCACAAGGGTTAAAATTTGCAAATGTGCCAAGAAGAGAAGATCCTAGAGACATTCTTGTTTTAAAGGAAAACTACAAAACATTAGGAGACTTACCTCATGGAGCAAGGATTGGTACAGGAAGTAAAAGAAGAATATATCAACTTCTTAAATATAGACCTGACTTAGAAATAGTACCTATAAGAGGAAATATAGATACTAGAATAAGAAAAATAGAAGATGAAAATCTTCATGGTATTGTTTTAGCAGCAGCAGGCTTATTAAGAGCAGGTTTGGAACAACGTATTAGTTCCTATTTACCTATTAATATAATGATACCAGCTCCTGCTCAAGGAGCACTTGCTCTGGAAATAAGAGAAAATGATTTACATATGGAAGAAATAATTTCTCATATTAAAGATGAAACAACAGAAATACAAGTAGCAGCAGAGAGAGGATTCTTAACAGGAGTTAACGGAAGTTGCCATGTTCCTATGGGGGCTTATTGTGAGATTAATAATGATAAATTAATATTAACAGGTATTTATGGAGATGAAGAAGGTAAAAAACTAGTTGTAAAATCAATAGAAGGAAGTGTTAAGGACTCTGCAAAAATAGGATTTGATTTGGCAGAAGAAGTTCTTAAGGAATACAACAAGTTATAGTGAATTTAAGGAGTATGAAAACTATGAAGGGAAAAGTTTACTTAGTGGGGGCAGGGCCTGGAGATTATAAACTTATAACTCTGAAAGGAATAGAATGTATAAGAAATGCAGATGTAATAGTTTACGATAGGTTAGCTAACGTTAAATACTTAGAAGAAGCAAAGAAAGACTGTACATTTATAAATGTAGGAAAAGCATCTAGTAATCATATATTACCACAAGATGACATAAACAGATTGATTGCTGATAAGGCATTAGAAGGAAAGATTGTTGTTAGATTAAAGGGTGGAGATCCTTATGTATTTGGTAGAGGGGGAGAAGAAGCAGAACTTCTTCGTTATGAAAATATTGATTTTGAAGTAGTTCCAGGAATAACTTCTCCAATAGGAGGTTTATGTTATGCAGGTATTCCTATAACTCACAGAGACCATGCTTCATCTTTCCACATTATAACAGGCCATCCTAGAAAAGATGGGAAAGAAACAAAGGAAATAAATTGGAATGCTCTAGCGAATGTAAAAGGTACCTTAGTGTTTTTAATGGGAATTGCCAACTTAAAGAATATAAGCGAAAACCTAATTAAAGAAGGTAAAGATAAAAATACTCCAGTGGCCTTTATTAGTTGGGCAACAAGATCTAATCAAAGAGTTGTAACAGCTACTTTAGAAAATGCTCATGAAGCAGCAATTAAAGAAAATGTTAAACCACCTACTTTAATAGTAGTTGGAAGTGTTATAAACCTTAGAGAAAAGTTGAATTTTTTCGAGGAAAAGCCATTGTTTGGGAAAAATATTGTGGTTACTAGATGTAGAACACAAAGTAGTGCATTAGCTGAGAAAATTAGTGATATGGGCGGAAATCCAATCGAAATCCCAACTATAAAAATCCAAAAGGTTGAGGATAATAAAGAACTAGAAGTAGAAATAAATAAAATAAAAGATTATACTTATATACTATTTAGTAGTAAAAATGCAGTGGATATATTCTTTGATAAGTTAAATGAAATGGGATATGATTCAAGAGTCCTTTGTAATAGCAAAATTTGTGCTGTTGGAGGAGAAACTGCAAAAGCTATTAAATCAAGAGGTATAATCGCAGATATAGTTCCACAAAAATATGTGGCTGAAGGACTTTATGAAGAATTAAAAGATATTATCAATGAAAATGATAAAATTTTAATTCCAAGGGCTAAAAATGCTAGAGATTTCTTAATTAATAAATTAAGTGAGAAATGTTATATTAAAGAAGTTATTACTTATGAGTCAGTTATAGATAATGATAAAAAAGATTTTGCCATAGAAGTAATAGAAGATGAACAAGTAGATTATATTACCTTTGCCAGCTCTTCAACAGTTAAAAACTTTATAACTTTAATAGGTGAAGAAAATCTCAAAAAACTAAAAAACAAAAACATAATATCTATAGGTCAAATAACTAGTAAAACCATAGAGGATTTTGGATTAGAAGTTTATAGAGAAGCTGAAGTAGCGACAATTGACAGTATGATAGATGCAATATCAAATAATGAAAAAATGCAAATGGGGGAACTAACATGTTAAGAAGACCAAGAAGATTAAGAAGTAGTAAAGCTATAAGAAATTTAGTTAGAGAAACAAAATTACAAGTGGAAGATTTAATTTATCCATTATTTATAGTAGATGGAGAAAACATAAAAAAAGAAATATCATCAATGGAAGGAGTTTATCATTTTTCAGTTGATATGTTAGATGATGAAATAAATGAATTAACAGAACTTGGAATTGAGCACATATTATTATTTGGTGTACCAGATGATGAGAAAAAAGATTGTTGTGCAAGTGAAGCATTTAATCCAGAAGGTGGAGTTCAAAGAGCAGTAAGAAAAATAAAGGAAATAAATCCAGAAATGGATGTTATATGTGATGTATGTATGTGTGAATATACTAGCCATGGTCACTGTGGAATATTAACTGATACTGGGTATGTACATAATGACAAAACTTTAGACTACCTTGCAAAAATATCTTTAAGCTATGCACAGGCTGGAGCTGACATGGTTGCACCATCTGATATGATGGATGGAAGAATAGAAGCAATAAGGGCAGTTTTAGATAATAATGGATTTGAAAATGTGGCTATAATGGCTTATAGTGCTAAGTATGCTTCATCATTCTATGGACCATTTAGAGAAGCTGCAAACTCTGCACCTCAATTTGGTGACAGAAAAACTTATCAAATGGATCCAGCAAACACAAATGAAGCAGTAATAGAAGGACAATTAGATGTTGAAGAAGGTGCTGATATAATAATGGTTAAACCAGCCCTATCTTATTTAGATGTAATACAAAGATTCAAAGATAACTTTGATTTACCAATAGCGGCTTATAACGTAAGCGGAGAATACTCGATGTTAAAATTAGCTGTTAAAGAAGGATTACTAAATGAAAGTGCTATTTATGAAGCAGTTATGTCTATAAAAAGAGCAGGAGCTACAATAATAATCACTTATTTTGCTAAAGACATAGCTAAAATGTTAAAAAACAACTAGTTAATATAAGTGATAAAACATATTGGAGGAAAGATTATGAATAATAAATTTGTTTTATCATATAGTGGTGGAAAAGATTGTATGTTAGCTTTATATAGAAAAATACAAGAAGGATGTATTCCAGTAGCCCTTTTAACTACTGTAAAAAAATCTGCTTGTGAAACTTGGACTCATGGTTTAAACTATGATTTACTAGAGCAAGTTAGCAAAAGCTTAGAAATACCTGTTATTTATGCAGAATGTGATGTTTCAGAATACGAAATTAAGTTTGAAGAAAAACTTAAGGTGGCAAAGGAAATGGGTGCAACTTCAGTGGTATATGGAGATATTGATATTGAATTACATAAACAGTGGGGCGTAGATAGAGCAATAAATACAGGTTTGAACTATGAATTTCCTTTATGGCAAGAAAATAGAGAAAAACTTGTTCATGAAGCTATAGATAATGGATTTAAAGCTATAATTAAGAAAGTAAACTTAGATTATATGAGTGAAGATTTCTTGGGAAAAACACTAACAAAAGAGTTGGTAGAAAAGATTAAATCTACTGGTTCAGATCCTTGCGGAGAAAATGGTGAGTATCATACATTTGTAGTAGATGGACCTATATTTAATTATAGAATAGAAGTTAAACAAGATGATTTTAAACCAGAAAGTAGTTATAGGTTTTCAATAAAGTAGAAACTAAAAATACCTTAAAGTTAGTTTATAGAACTTCTTTAAGGTATTTTTAGTTATTAAAGATTATATTAAAATATAATTAGAACTACATAATTATAGAATGGGGGGGATGTTATGTATTATCCAATTAATTTAAAAATAGATGATATGAAAATTGTTGTAATAGGTGGTGGAAAGGTAGCATATAGAAAATGCATAAACTTTCTTGCTTTTAACAAAAAAGTAGTAGCAGTAAGTGAAGAATTTATAAAAGAGTTTGAAAATATAAAAGATGAAATAGAAATTATAAAGGATAGCTATAATGAAAAATATATAAAGGAAGCTTTTGTTGTAGTTGCTGCTACTAATAATAAAGATGTAAATCATCAAATAGGAACTTATTGTAGAGAATATGGGAAATTAGTAAATGTAGTTGATGATGGAGATATATCTAATTTTACAGTACCTTCTTTTGTTAAAAGAGGAGACTTATTATTAAGTGTTTCTACTGGTGGAAAAAGTCCTTCTTTATCCGCAAAAATAAGAAAAGAATTAGAAGAAGTTTATGATGAAAGTTATGAAGAGTATGTAAATTTACTGGGTGAAACTAGGCAGATTATAATAAATAATGCAGATGATGTTGTGGAAAGAAGAAAACAATTGAAAGAGCTTTTGAATTTAAGCATTGATGAACTTAAACAAGGAAAATAGAAAAATTTATTAAATATATAATTTGAGTAAAAATAAAAAAGGTAATTTTAAGATTATAAATTTATGATAAAATTAAATCTAGCTAAAAATATATTAATAGCTGGGGGAAAAGATGAAAACAATAGGAATAGTTACAGATGGAGTAACAAAACTAGAAATATTTTTAAATGAAAATATTAGATTAATATTTGGTGAAAAAGTAAAAATAAATAATTATCAGTTTAAAAATCTTGAAAAAAATCATTTAATAGATGACGATGTAATACTTGTTATGATTAATGATAGGGTTGTAAAAGTAAAAGAGTATGTAGATGATACTAGTAAAATTATAAAAATAAATAGAAGTATTAGACAAAAGGATATTTATAAATTATTTGCGTTACCAGAAGGTATGGATGTTTTAGTTGTAAATGATAATGAACATACTATAATAGAAACCATATCAAGTTTGTATGGTTTAGGTGTAAATCATCTTAACTTCGTTTTGTACAATAAAAACATAGATCAAAGCAATATTAAAGTTGCAGTTACACCTGGAGAGTCAAATTTAGTTCCAAATTATATAGAAAATATAATTGATCTAGGGCATAGATATATAGATAGTTCAACATTTATTCAAATAATGACTAAATTAAAAATTGAAGATAAAGATGTTACAAAAAATCTAATTAAATATTGTGATGAAGTTATAAGCTTATACTCTGGAATTAACAACACATATAAGCATTTAACTATTATAAATGAAGAATTGAACTCTATAATAAATTTATCTCAAAATGGAATGATATTAATTTCAAATAAAAATGAGATAACTATATGTAATGAAAGCTTAAAAAATATATTAGATATGGATGAATATATAGTTGGTATGAAAGTCACAGATATAGATAATGTAGAAGTAAAAAAAATTTTTGAATTAAAAGAAGCTGAGGATGAAGTAGTTAAGTTCAAGAATAAATATTTGAATATAAACAAATATAAAATAAATAGTTTTGGTAAAAATACTGGTACTTATTTTTGTATTCAAGAAATCACTCATATTAAAAAATTAGAGCAAAATCTTAGTAAAAAGTTAAGATATAGTGGACAAATAGCTAGATATAATTTTGATGACATTAAAACCCAGTCTCTAATTTTAGAAAATACTATAAAGTTAGCGAAAAGGATTGCAAAGTCTGATCATACTGTATTAATTACTGGAGAAAGTGGTACAGGAAAAGAATTAATGGCCCAATCGATACATAATGAATCTTTAAGAGCTAATCAGCCCTTTATTGCTGTAAATTGTGCAGCCATGCCAGAAAGCTTAATGGAAAGTGAATTGTTTGGATATGAAGAAGGTTCATTTACAGGTGCATTAAGAGGAGGTAAAAAGGGATTATTTGAGCAAGCTAATAATGGGACAATATTCTTAGATGAAATAGGTGATATGCCAGTATATGTTCAAACAAAATTACTTCGTGTTATACAAGAACAACAGGTTATGCGCATTGGATCAAACAACATAATAAATATTGATGTTAGGATAATAGCTGCAACCAATAGAGATTTATTCAAGATGGTCAAAGAAGAAAAGTTTAGATCCGATTTGTATTATAGGATAAATGTTTTACCTATTAATATACCAGCTTTAAAAGATAGAAAAGAAGATATACTTATGCTATTACAATCATTTATACCAAATAAACGCGAATTAAGTGATGAAGTAAAAAATATCTTAAATAAATATGATTGGCCGGGTAATATTAGAGAGTTGAGAAATGTAGCACTGTATATAGATACAATGGTAGAAAATAATAAAGTAACAATAGAAAATTTACCTTATTATCTTTTAAATTATGATCTAGATGAAGATATTAAAAATATACAAATGAAATTTGGATTGAATAAAATAATAGAAGTAATTGATATAATTAGAGATTTTAATTTGGAAAACAAATCAGCTGGAAGAAGCAGCATAATGAATAGATTAAAAGAGAAGGAAGTTGTTATTAGTGAAGGTGAAGTTAGAAATATACTTGCTTCATTAAAGGAACTTGATATTATAGAAAGTGAAGCTGGAAGAAAAGGTAGTGAACTAACTAATAAAGGTATAAGATTACTAAATAAAATAGGTAGATAAATAGGTTGTTTTTAAACCTATTTATCTACCTATTTTATTATTTAAATATAAAATTCAAATAAAAGTAAATACAAAACAATATGTGATAATAAAAAAAGAAAAATATTTCTTTGAATTGTTAAGAATTGAACTATTTTAATGTGAAATTACTAAATATAAAATGAAATTAAAAAATTATGATGATTTTAAAAAGTTGGCACACAAATTGCTAATATATTGGAATGTAAAAAAGTTTATAATATCAAAGAAATGGAGAAATTTATATGAAGAAAAAAACAGTTATAGGAATATCAGGTAGCATACTTGTGGATGAAGGTGGAATGTTTCCTGGTTATGAAAGAGCTTATGTAAATAATGATTATGTTCAAACTGTAGCAAGTTGTGATGCAATACCTTATATAGTACCAATGATAAATAATGAAGATCTTATAAGGTGCCAAGTATCAAACTTAGATGCTTTAATATTATCAGGTGGACACGATGTGAATCCATTACAATATGGAGAAGAGCCACATAGTAAATTAGGTGGTATTCTACCTAAAAGAGATGAATTTGATATAAAGTTATTAAAAATTGCTTTAGAAATGAATAAGCCTATTTTAGGAATTTGTAGAGGTGAGCAAATAATAAATGTTGCAGAAGGAGGAAGTTTATATCAAGATTTATCCTTAATTGAAGGATGCTATATAAAACATAACCAACAACATTTATCAAATGTTGCTACACATACAGTAGAAATAAAAGAAGGAACAAGATTACATAAAATATTAGATGAAACTACAGTACTAGCAAATAGTTTCCATCACTTAGCGGTGAATAAAGTAGCTCCAGGATATATTGTTAGTGCTAATGCCAAAGATGGAGTTGTGGAAGCAATAGAAAAAGAAGGAGAACAATTTGTAATAGGTATTCAATGGCATCCAGAAATGATGGCTAAAGAAAATACAGTAATGAAAAAAATATTTACAGCTTTAGTAGAAGAAGCTTGTAAATAAAATAATACTTTTATTAATGCAGTTTACGGAAGTAATAAAAAACTCTAAAACAAGATAATTATTTAATTAGGAGGATTAACCATGAGTAAAAATACGGTTAAAAAAATGGGATTTGGAAGTATTGTACTGTTAGGAATTAATGCCATAATAGGAACAGGAATATTTGGACTACCAGGAGAAGCTTATTCTCAAGTTGGGCCATCAAGTATACTGGTACTAGGTTTTTGTATGTTATTAGCAATATCTATAGCACTATGTTTTGCAGAAGCTGGAAGTTGGTTTGAAGAAAATGGGGGACCTTACCTTTATGCAAAAGAAGCATTTGGTGATTTCGTAGGTTTTCAAGTTGGAGTGATGAAATGGGCAGTAAGTATGATAGCTTGGGCAACAATGGCAAATTTCTTTGCAGTTGTTCTATCATCAATTTGGCCACAAGCGGCAGATCCATTTATTAAAAATGTAATTATAGGTATTTTATTAGTTGGTTTAGGTTGTGTAAGTTTAATGGGTGTTGAATCATCAAAAATATTAAATAATATAATGACAATTGGAAAGCTTGTTCCATTAGTATTCTTTATTGCGATAGGTATATTTTTTATAAAAGGTGGTAACTTCCAACCCTTCGTAATAATACCAGAAGGAAAAACTACATCTTCAGCATTTGTTGCTGTTGCAATTTCTTTATTCTATGCATTTACAGGCTTTGAATCATTGGCTGTAGCTGCTAATGATATGGAAAACCCAAGAAAAAATGTGCCTAGAGCGTTAACAGTAGTCATGCTTATAGTGTCTTTAGTATATGTTTTAGTTTTAGCAGTAAGTATAGGTATTTTAGGAAATGATTTAAGTGGAGCGGCAAATCCTGTTGCAGATGCAGCTAAAGTAATTATGGGAAGTGCTGGTGGATATATAATAACAATAGGAACTATAATATCTGTTGGTGGTATAAATATAGCATCTTCTATATTTACACCAAGATCAGGAGCAGCTTTAGCTGAACAAGGTCTAATGCCAGCATTTTTAGGAAAAACTAACTCTAAAGGAGTTCCTTATGTATCAGTTATAGTATCTGTAATCGGTACACTTTTAATAGCTTGGTCTGGTTCATTTACAACATTATCTCAAATAAGTGTTGTATCTAGATTTATACAATACATACCAACTTGTTTAGCTGTATTAATATTAAGAAAGAAATTTGCGGGCAAAGAAGTGAGCTTTAAAATACCAGGTGGAGCATTTGTACCAGTATTTGCAACATTATTAAGTGTAGTATTATTAGTAAAAGCAGGAATAGATGCACCTATGAAAATAGTATGGGGACTTGGTGGTATGATTTTAGTTGTGCCATTATACTTCTATATGACAAAGGTATACAACAAGAGAAATAAAGATAATAAGCTTAGTGCTTAAATTATACATATCTATGGAATGGATAAGCAATTTATTTTGTTTATCCATTTTTTATTATGTAAATTAAAATTATTAATTTAATTAAAATAAATATGGGTATAAGTAATATAGTAAAACTTAAAACTAATTATAGTAATAATTTTTGTAGGAGGTATTATTATGAAAGTAACATTTCAAGGAAATCCATTAACATTAAAAGGAACTCAAGTAAAGGTAGGAGATATGGCTCCTGATTTTACTGTTGTAGATAATGATTTAAATCCATTAAAACTTAGTGACACAAAAGGAAAAAGAGTATTTTTAACAGTGCCATCTTTAGATACTCCAGTTTGTGATATGGAAGTTAAAAAATTTAACCAAGAAGCAACGAAATTAGATGAAAATGTAACAATTTATACAGTATCTATGGACTTACCATTTGCTCAAGGAAGATGGTGTGGTGGTGCTGGAATAGATAGAGTAAAAACAGTTTCAGATTACAAAGATAGAGAATTCGGAAATAATTATGGAGTTTATATAAATGAGCTTGGACTTTTATCTAGAGCAGTATTTGTTGTAGATGAAAATAACAAAGTTGTATATGTGGAATATTTAGAAGAAATTACAAATGAACCAAATTATGATAAAGCATTAGAAGCATTAAAATAAAGGATAAATTCAGGGAAAATTATGATTTTTCCTGGATTTTATTTTTGTTCTTTGGATTGTTCCATAAGTGATAAAATATTATTTTTGTGATATTTATATATGGATTCGTTTAAAACAGCATCCGTAGAAGAAACTTTTTTTTCTATTAAATATAGACCATGAATATGGTGTATTAATTGCTCTGCGATGTCAAATTTATAATATAAAGTGTTTATATCATGAGTTTCCTTAGAATAAGGAATTTCATCTATTAATTGATTGTAATATTCCTGTAGTTCAGAGTGTTTCTTATTAAGTTTTATATATAATGAAGAAAAATCTGTATTTTTTACCATGGAATGAATAATATGTAAACAGTCATTATAAGCAGCGTTGAAAGATGACCATAAGTATTTTATATATTTTTTGCGACTTACAGCATAATTAACAACTAAAGCTATAATTACTCCTACTAAAGTATCTATAGTTCTCATAATAGAATAATTTAGTGGATGATTATTACCAACGCCTAAACATATAGAAATAAAGGTTACAGACGCTATGGCAGAGGAATCAGAAATTTTTAATATATTACAAATATATATAATTAAAATTACTCCTAAAGTAGCTGAAATAATATTCCCTTTAAAAAAAAGTGCACATAAAAAGCCAATTAAACCACCAAGCAAGGTGCCTAAAACTCTAGACCAGGAATCTTTAATAGAACCTTTTATAGTGTTTTTTATAGAAAATACACAAACAGATACTGTATAAACTGGAGTTTCAACTATGCCTAAATATCCAGCTAAAGTGGCAAAGAAAACGGAAATACCAGTTTTTATGTTTCTCATTCCAATTTTTTTCATATAAAATCCTTTCCTAATGTATTAGAGAATTCTTTAATAGTATTATTTGTATTGTTTGGTAATATTATTATTGCTATAATCATTTTAATGGCGGGTATGGTAGTGAAGAACGTCATGTACATATAGATTTTGTTGAAATAATATCTTTTGATAGTGCAACTGCATCAATAGTAACATTAAGAAAAGGCATCATACATTCAATGACGTAGGTTGAAGAAGTTGAAGCGTTAATAAAATCAAGACAATAATATAAATTAAAATAATAAAAGCCTTGGATAAAAAGATTCAAGGTTTTTAATTGTTGATGTTTATACGTTATATAATAGGTAGATAATTTGTAATTAATAAGTAGGAAATATGATAATAATTTGTAGAAAATTATAAAGAATAATATATGTAGGAAAATTATATTAATATGAATAATAAAATTGGAAACAAAAAAACTATTCACTTTTTACAAAAATGCAATATAATAGAAAAGTGTCGTTTTTTAAGATTACAAAAACAGAAAATGTTTTATATATAAATATAACAAGATATCTGAAAATATTGGAGGAACCAAAATGAAAGCTATAAAAAAAATTGTAATAACTGGAGGCCCTTGCTCTGGTAAAAGTACAATGCTTAATTTAATAGAGAATACCTTTAAAGAAAAAGGGTACAAAGTTTTAATAGTTTCAGAAACAGCAACAGAATTAATGAGAGGTGGTGTTTCACCACTTGGTAGTAAGGATAACATGTTCATATTTCAGGACTATCTTTTAAACCTTCAATTTAAGAAAGAAGAAGTTTATGAAAAAGCAGCTAAAGAAATGGATTCTGAAAAGATAATAATACTTTATGATAGAGGATTATTAGACAATAAAGCTTACGTATCAAAGGAAGAATTTGAAGTAATATTAGATAAATTTGGAACAACTGAAAATGAATTAATAGATAGATATGATTTAGTACTACATTTAGTAACAACTGCTAATGGAGCAGAAGAACATTACACATTAGCTAATAATGCAGCTAGAAGTGAATCATTAGAGGACGCAAGGCAAATAGATGAATTAACATTAAATGCTTGGGTAGGACATCCTCGTTTAAGGATATTTGATAACTCTACAGATTTTGAAGGAAAAGTAGAAAGAGTATTAAAAGAAATCTACAATGATTTAGATGAACATATGCCAACGGGAACTATACGCAAATACTTAGTAGATGTTGAAAATATAGACATAAACAATATAATAAATACTTCAGAAAAAATGGATATAGTTCAGCATTACTTAAAATCTTCTAATCAAGATGTGGAAAGAAGGATTAGACAAATAGGAAATGGAGAAAATTATTCATATTACTATACTGAAAAGGAAAGAGTTAATAATTATAGAACCTTTAGAAAAGAAAAGAAGATAAGTGATAAACTATATTTAACATATTTATCTGAAATAGATAACCAATTATTCACAATAATAAAGACTCGTCACTGTTTTGTATATGAAAATCAATATTTTAAATTAGACGTATTTAACAATGATAAAAAATATGGAATATTGGAAATAGAAGCTACAGATCAAAATGGAAAGATATTACTTCCGGACTTTTTAAACATAAAGGCAGATGTAACAAAAGATTCAATGTATTCAAACTACGAAATATCAAAAAGAAATTATGTATGTAAATAGATAAATAAAGCACTCCCATAGAGTTATGAGGAGTGCTTTATTTATTTAATTAAAAATCGAATAAAAACCACCTAAGATATGTAAAAAGTGATATTATTTAATTAGGCTGACCCTAAAGTATCATCTGAGGGGGAAGGTAATCATAATGTAAAATTAGTCTGATTACTAAGACAAATCTTAAGTAAAAAGACAGTGATATATTAAGTTTATGATAACCTTCGCAGTGGGCGAAGGTTTTTTGTGCTTAATAATATATGTCTTCTAATTTGTCAGCAAAAACATTTTTAGGAGGAGAAATAGTATGGTTTATGATCCAAAATCAAGAAAGGCAGAAGAATTTATCAATCATGAGGAGATTTTAGAAAGTCTAGAGTATGCAAAATCAAATAAAGGAAATAAAGAATTAATCGAAGGAATATTAGATAAAGCCAATAGAGCAAAAGGATTAACTCACAGAGAAGCTGCAACCTTACTTGAATGTGAAGATGAAGAATTAATCGAAAGAATGTTTAAAATGGCAGAAGATATTAAAAAAAGATTTTATGGAAATCGTATTGTAATGTTTGCTCCATTGTACTTATCAAATTATTGTGTAAATGGATGTGTATACTGTCCTTATCATTTAAAAAACAAAAAAATAGCTAGAAAAAAATTAACTCAAGAAGAAATAAAGAGGGAAGTAATAGCATTACAGGATTTAGGTCATAAAAGACTTGCTTTAGAAGCAGGGGAAGATCCAAAAAATAACCCAATAGAATATATATTAGAATCTATAAATACTATTTATAGTATAAAACATAAAAATGGAGCAATTCGTAGAGTAAATGTAAATATAGCCGCTACAACTATAGAAAACTATGAAAAATTGAAAGATGCAGGTATAGGTACATATATACTATTCCAAGAAACTTATAATAAAGAATCTTATGAAAAACTTCATCCAACAGGTCCAAAACATGATTATAATTATCATACTGAATCTCATGATAGGGCTATGGAGGCTGGAATAGATGATGTAGGTTTGGGTGTACTATATGGACTTAGCACTTATAAATATGAGTTAGTAGGAATATTAATGCATGCTGAACATTTAGAAGCTGCATTTGGAGTTGGACCACATACAATAAGTGTACCAAGACTTCGCCCAGCTGATGATATAGATGTATCTGAATTCCCAGAAGCTTTATCAGATGAAATATTCCAAAAAATAGTGGCAATAATTCGTTTAGCAGTACCTTATACAGGAATGATAGTTTCAACAAGAGAATCTCAAAAAACTAGAGAAAAAGTATTACATTTAGGAGTGTCACAAATAAGTGGAGCATCATCAACAAGTGTTGGCGGATATGCAGATAGAGCGAAAGGTATAAAGGAAGAAATAACAAGTGCTCAATTTGATGTGGATGATGATAGAACTTTAGATGAAGTTGTAAACTGGCTACTAGATATGAATTATATACCAAGTTTCTGTACTGCCTGTTATAGAGAAGGAAGAACAGGAGATAGATTTATGGCGCTATGCAAAAATGGTCAAATAGCAAATTGTTGTCAGCCAAATGCTATTATGACTTTAAAGGAATATTTAGAAGACTATGCATCAAAATCTACAAAAGAATCTGGTGAAAATTTAATAAAAAAAGAAGTTAAAAAAATACCTAAAGATAAAGTTAGAGAAATAGTAGAAGAAAGATTAATTAAAATTGAAGATGGAGAACGTGATTTTAGATTTTAATTTATGAAATAAGTATATATTAAAGAAGACAATTTATTTGTCTTCTTTTTATTATAAAAAAATTTAAAAGGATAATTATCTAATTCTATGAATATTATTTTGTAATAAACCTATGATTAGGAGGTGAAAAAATTTGAAGCTAGCTTGTTACAACATACATAAAGGTATGGACGAATTTAGAAGAATTACCTTATTTCAACTTATAGGCTATTTAAAATCCTTAGATTGTGATGTTATTTGTCTTCAAGAAGTTTTATATTATCAATTTCAACTTATGAAAGTATTGTTAAAGATGGATGGAGTATTTGGATTGCATGTAAATAATAAGAAAATGAAATTTGGTATATGTATATTAAGTAAAAATAAAATAAATTATAGCTCTCATGTATTGCTAAGCAGCAAAAAAGAACAAAGAGGATTATTGAGCATAGACATAGATGATAAAACTATTATAAATACTCACTTAGGATTGGATATGGAAGAAAGGCAGACACAAATAAGTGAAATTTTAGATTTTGCTAAAATACAGAAAAAAAATATTGTGATTTGTGGTGATTTTAATGAAAAAAATATTAGTTTAGACTCTTATAAAGATGTAGCTCAATATTTATGTAAAGATTTTTATCCAACATTTAAAACTTCAAGGATAGATTATGTGTTTGTAAGCTCAATAATTAATATAAAATCCTATGAAGTTGACCAAGTATTCTATTCAGATCATTTTCCAATTATTGTGAAAATTTAAAAGAAAGTAAATTGTGAATATTTAGAAATATAGAAAAAATTATCATGAATATTTCATATTACTTTGTGAAGGGGAGATTATTCAATGAGTAGCGGTGGAAATTTGCTTCAAATTATATTTGATGGAATTTGGGGTACTGGAGAAATTATAGTCAAGGCATTTAGAAAAAAAGAAGAAAAAAAGGAACCATTGGATATATTTTTTAACAAAGTAGGCCTTTGCAATAAAGATCAAGAATATCCGACAGTGGTGGAAACTATTTTAAACAAAAAAGAAAACGTTTACAAAATATGGTGCCCCATAGGCCTTGGGAAATCAGACTTCGAAAAATATTCTGATGCATTAGAAGTATATTTAGGAAAAAAAGTAGAAGTAAAATCAGTTAAAGGATTTATATATATTAAATAATTATGAATGTCAAAATTATTATGTTATAATAAATGTATGTTAAATATATGTTAAAAAAAGATTTGGAGGTTTTACCAAGTCTTTTTTTGTTGAAAAAATCAAAAAAAAAATATAAAAATAATTTAGAATATAAATATTAATCTAAATTTTCTGAAAATTACCTTTTTTTCAGAATAAATATTCAATTTTAATATTGGTTTTATAATTTGAATATACAGAAAATTATAATTTTATTGACTATTCAAATAGATGTCGTATATAATACAGATATGAAACGAAATACGGATTCAAATTAGGAGGTCACAATGAATAAAAGGAATAAAGATATTATAATAACAGGTTTTGCATTGTTCGCAATGCTTTTCGGAGCAGGTAACTTAATTTTCCCACCATTTTTAGGACTTATATCAGGAAGCAGTTGGATAACTGGTTTTACAGGATTTATATTAGCAGATGCAGGTTTATCTCTTTTAGCTATACTAGCAATAGCAAAATGCGATGGAGATGTTGATAGAATATTTTCAAGAGCAGGCCACAAGATATCACTAGTGCTAGCATGTTCAATAATGATTTGTATAGGACCACTTCTTGCTATACCAAGAACAGCAGCTACAACATTTGAAATGGGGGTTCAACCAATATTTAGTGGTTTCAGTTCAATAATATTTTCAATAATATTCTTCGGCGTGACATTAGTATTAACAATAAGACCATCAAAAGTGGTTGATATAATCGGAGCATATTTAACACCAGCACTTTTAATTGCATTATTAGCATTAATAGGTGTAGGAGTATTTAATCCTTTAGGAAGTATAGAACCAGCAACTATAGATGGTGTATTCTCTGAAGGTATATTCCAAGGATATCAAACATTAGATGCTCTAGGAGCAGTATCTTTATCAGCTGTAATATTTACAACTATAGCTAATAAGGGATATACAAAAAAAGAAGAAAAAATAAATATAACATTTAAAGCAGGATTAATAGCAGCAGCAGGATTATTCATAGTTTATGGTGGACTTACTTACCTTGGTGCTACAGTATCAACTATGTTTGACTCAAACGTATCACAAGCTGGGCTAATAGTTGCTATAACAGAGAATTTATTAGGATTCCCAGGAAAAGTTATATTAGGAATAATAGTAACTCTTGCTTGTTTAACAACAGCAATAGGTTTAACATCTGCAACTGGACAATATTTTTCAAAGCTTTCAAATAATAAAATAAAGTACGAAACAATAGTAATTGTAGTATGTCTATTTAGTTTAGTAGTTTCTAACTTTGGAGTTGATACAATAATTAAATTCTCAGCTCCTATATTAACAGTAATCTACCCACCAACAATAGTGTTAGTAGTATTTACTTTATTAGGAAAATTTATTAAAAATAATAATATATTTAAATTTGCAACATATACAGCACTAGTAATGGGATTCTTAAATATATTGGTTGGTTTTGGTGTGAAAGTTCCAGTAATAAACAGTTTACCATTACACTCATTAGGATTTAACTGGATAGTACCAGTATTAGTTGCATCAGCAATAGGATTCTTTATTAAATCAAATAGCTCTAATTCTAAATCTGATTCACAAGATGTTACTGCATAGAATTTTAAATTAAATAAAATACAAAGTCCCTTAACATGTTATTTTACATAATAAGGGACTTTTTTAATACTTATGATAATTACAATAAATTAAAAGATGTCCAAAAACTAGAGTTTTAATTGTTACTAGAAGTCAAATTTATTTTAAGAGGAGGGAATGCTTTGCAAAAAATAATTAGGTGCAGTAAATTAAATATTTTACCAGATTCAAAGGAAATAATATATTCATCCGTATTAATATTTCTAGCAATGATATTTTTTCATAGTAGTATTATGGATATTATTATACCTTATTGTATTGCAACATTTATAATACTCATATTCATAAATAATATCTTTAGTTTAAGTAAAAAGTAAAGATAGAAGTAGATGTGGAGAAGTTATTAGATGCCTATAAAAAAAGTGAATATTGGTCAGATAAAAAATATGAGTGTAAATATATAAAACTAAAAGGAATAATATCACATGTTGAATTTGACGAAAAAAATAGTATTTTAAGAATGAAACTAAAAGGTAATGATACATATAAACTAGAAGCTGTGGCATATGATATTACGCCAAAATGTATTAAATATATAGAAAATATATATGAAGGAAAAGGTATAACTATTTACGGGAATTTTTATAGAGAAGAAAATAAATTTCTTATAGATATTAGATATTTTAAATAATATATAAAAGCTTATTAAGATAAATATTATGGAGTAGTAGTTGAAATACACCTCTTAAAATAGAGGTGTATTTTTATTATTATATTACTAATATTCTTATCTTGTATATCAAATTTACAACTAATAAATAATCTAAATCCTTAAAGGATTGTTGTAACTATTTTAGATTTTTAACAATTTCTATTTTTATGTCCAAAAATTAAAATCTAAACCGTTATTATATTAATAAAAACATGAGCCAGATTAAAAAATACTTAATATTTGTTTACACTTAATACCTGATTGCACAAACAATGAAGAATCAGATAGCTTGTATTATGAAATAGAGTCAAATAATAAAGCGGATTACTTAAAAGAAGTGCTTAAATAGAATAAAAGAAATGCATAAATTTACTAGTAATAGACAACTTTATAAATTCATAAATATTAATAGTACATAAAAATAAAATGATATTAATACTTATGAAAAAGTATTTTAAATTTTATTGGGAAAAATCTAAAAACTTAGTAAATAAGGAGGACAAAACTTGATTCTATTAACTCTTATAAAAAAAGAAATTAAGCTGTTTTTTAGAAGTAAAATTAACGTAATTATGATGATCATATTCCCAGTAATCCTTATTTTTATAATGGGAAAATCCCTCAATGAACCTATGAACATGGATAAAAATATATTTAACAATAAGATTATATATTATAGAGTCAATGCCCCAATTGAAAATGAGGTTGACTTGCAACGTTTCTATGATTTCATGATTCATTTTGAAAAAAACACAAATGTTAAGTTTATAGAAAGTAATAATTATAAAGAAGCAATAAATGATGTAAATAATAATAAAGCAATTTGTCTTATAGACATTTATGATAATGATATTAATTATTTTAGAAATGAAAAAAAAGAGAGTACAGAAAGCACAGTATTTAGAAATTTGTACGAGCAATATATGAAAAAATATACTTTTCTACAAGCAATTTATAAATCAAATCCGCAACAAATGAAAGATGTTTTAGATTATGAAATTAAAATATTGTTAAAAGATGAAAATATAAATAAAAAACAAGTAAACTCCTTTACATATTACACCTTCGCAGAACTTATTTTAATTATTTTATACATATCCATCCTTACGTCCATATCCATGTATAAGGAGCGACCTTTACATACAATGACAAGACCTAAAATATCTAACACAAAGAAAATCAGTATCTTATTATCAAAGGTATCTTTAGGAATAATTGTAGGTGTTTTACAGATAATCATAGTTTATATATTTAGTACTAAGTTCTTCAATGTAAGTTGGGGAGGAAATTTATTATATATTTTTATGGTATTAATTTCTCTTATAATATTTAGTTCTGCATTTGGAATATTTATGTCTATGATTTTCTCAAATCAAAAAACTTGTTATATAGCAAATAATATACTAATTATAATTATGGGGTTTTTAGGTGGTTCTTACGTACCTATGTGTTTAGTAAAATCAGTGAGAGCCACAAGTTTTCTGTCTGAAATTATGCCAAGTTATTGGGCAAACATATCTATACTTAGCTTAAGTTATGATATGAAAACAAAATATTATATTATTTCCATATTTATCTCCTTGAGCTTATCAGTGTTAATGTTGATTATAGGAAGTTTAATGTCAAAACTAAAGGCAGGTAGAAGTTTTGATTAGATTAATAATAAATACAATGAGAGTATTGATGAAAAAGAAAAGTTATGTAATAGTTGGAGTCATTGTACCTGTCTTTATAGCTATATTTTTTAGTTTTGAATTTACAGGGGAATACAAATTCAAAGTAGGTGTAATAGACAATGATAATTCCTATGCGTCGAAGGAAATAATAAAAACTATTGATGATTTGGAAGGTATTCAAAGTATAAAAATAAGAGAAGAAGATTATGAAATTTTATTGATCACACAGCAAATTCAAATGACTGTGAGCATAGATGATGATTTTCAAAATAAATTGCTAAACTCACAAGATAATGAAATAAAAATCAAAACTATTAATGAAAATGATGTAAAATTAGTTGTTCAGTCCATGATAGATATGAAATGTGAAGACTTGTCTATGATTGGAAAAATGAGCAACGGAGATATAAATAAATTTAAAAAAATAAACCAAGATTATAATGATAAAAACACAATACTTAGTTTAAATGATGTTAATGAAAAAAGACCAGAAATAGGAAGCTCATTGGGACTAATTATATTTATCATATTTATTGTAGCTGGAAATATATCAAATTTTTTAATAGAGGATCAAGAAAATAAAACAAAAATTAAGACACTTAGTTATGGAATTAGTAAATGGAAATATTATGTTTCATTAATATTTGTTTTTTATATAATGTCTTCCATGACAACTTTAATATACTATGTTTTATTAAGAATCTTTAATATAGACTTCGGTATGGAGAATAGTATAAACTTCTTAGTCGTTATGCTGTTACTAAATCTTGTTGCACTAAGTTTTAATTTATGTATAGTTAGTTTTACCAGAAGTAGATATACATCATCAATGTTAAATATACTTATAACAGTTCCTTGCTGTATGTTAAGTGGAGTATTTTGGGATTTCAATATAATGCCTGAAAAATTTCAAGAAATAGGGGTATTTATGCCGACTAGATGGGTTAGTATTTGTATAGAAAACTTACAACGAACTAATAATTTAGGTACTATAAATACATATCTAAATGCAATGATTATTTTATCAATAATACTTTTTATTATAAGTTTTGTTAAATTAAAAGTGAATAAAAAGGTTCAAAATTTGTGATAAAGAAAAGGTTGAACTATGTAATAGTTCAACCTTTTCTTTATTAACTTTCTTTGTTATCTGAGTCGAAGGTAAAGTACAATCCTTTAGTAACTACATTAAATTTATTATTTAAAAAATCACAAAGGGTTTGAATAATACCCAAAGTATCCGCGTTAACTACTCCAACAATTCTTTGTTGTATAAGTAATTCATAGTAACTATTATCCACGTCTTTTATTGGAAAAAGTGCACTGGGAGCGTCAACATAAGCCTCCACACCAGGAAGCACTTTTCCGTCTTTATCATAAGCTAATTCTAAATAATCTTTTGGTCTAGTCGCTAGATTAATAGAATATTTCTTCTCACCACAACTTACATGGACCTTGTAATTATCCTTAAACTTTGCACTGCAAGGGTTGTTTTTTGAAATATCATCTTGATTAAAAATTTCTTTGATTTTATTATTTTCAAATTTGTATATTACTCCAATTTCGAACCCGCCAGAACCACCAAAACTACCTCTTACCATAATTTCATCTTTACCGTCATTTGTAAAATCTCCACAAAATAGCTGCATATCATAACCTGAATAAGATAATTGTATATTAACTGGATATCCAACCTCAGGTTTTACAACTAATTCAAGGTTTTGGCTATAAGAGCTGTTTTCATAAGGAAAAACGCCTAATAAAATCACTTTATCTTGTGATTTTTTATCAACTATATTCGCAGACAAACTGTCTATAACAACTTTATTATTAGAATCAGACATAATAACCCCCATCAACATTAAATTTATATCTTCTTCTAATTTATGAAGTAAAACTACCTTATGTTAATATTATTAATAATATGTTATATCAACTTATTACACAGATTATATTATTGTGAAACTGGGTAATATTAATAAGGTCATTGAGTTATAGCAAAAATAAAATTATAATATTACTTAGTTAAGTGGCTAGGAGATGAGATAATTGAAAAAAGATAGAATAAGAATACTATATAATAATAATTTTGAAAGAATAGTAGAAGAAAGTAATGTTAGAAATTTTAGATCTTTAATAGATTGGATGGAAGATTTTAATGAAGGAAATTCAGTTCCACCTTTAGTTTTATTTGGTAGGGATTTGGGAAGTAACTTTTCTATTAATAGAAGTAATGTCAAAATAATTGAATTTACAGATTAAGAAATAAAAATGAATTGCAAACAATTTTGCAATTCCTTTTTTAGATTTTTATAAAAAGAATATTGACACTTAGATATATAGTGTTATATTCTGTATATATACAACATATACAGAATATAACGGAAAGGATAAAATATGGATATAATAGTTTCAGATTCATCACCAGTGGCTCTTTATGAGCAAATAAAAAATCAAATTATATCTCAAATTGTTTCTAAAAAACTTTTGCCAGGACAACCTCTACCTTCAATTAGAACTTTAGCAAGAGAAATTAAGGTAAGTATAATAACTGTAAAAAAGTCCTATGAGATTTTAGAAAATGAAGGATATATTGAAACAGTCCCATCAAAAGGTAGCTTTGTTTCAGCAAAAAACACAGAAAAAATGAGACAGTTAGCCATATATGAGTGGGAATGTAAATTAGAAGAAATAGTAAAGAGAGCTAAAGAACTAGATATTTCCTTAGATGAGGGAATGGAGATTTTTAAAGAACTATACAATTTAAGTGATTAAGTGGGGGTATTATGAATGCAATAGAAATTAGGAATTTAAAAAAATCTATTGGAGATTTTAAATTAGATATAGAAAAACTAGATATAAAAGAATGCTTTGTTACAGGTATTATAGGTACCAATGGAGCTGGCAAAACTACTTTAATAAAATTAATAATGAATATATTAAATCAAGATGAGGGGAGTATCAAAATATTCGGTGAAGATTTTGATAAAGATAAAAAACATATTAAGGAATTAATAGGATATTTAGGCCATGATACACTATATCCAGTAGATTTCACATTAGAAGATATAAAATCAACTATAAGCATATTTTATAAAAACTGGGATGAAAAATTATTTAACCATTACACTGAAGACTTTGATCTAAATATTCAAGATAAATATAAGGATTTATCAAAAGGACAAAAAGTGAAATTTGATTTAGCCATGATTTTGTCTTATCATCCCAAATTAATAATCTTAGACGAACCTACAGCAAATTTAGATCCAATATTTAGGTCAGAATTTTTAGAAGTTCTTCAATTACAAATGGAAAAAGATTTATCTACAGTTTTATACTGTACACATATTACAAGTGATTTAGATAAAATAGGAGACTACTTTGTTGCAATGGATAAAGGTAAAATTATTTTTAATGAAAATAGTGAAAATACAAGAAATAACTATACTATTGTAAAGGGACGAAAAGAACTATTAAATGAAGAAACAAAAAAAGTATTCCAACAGGTAGTGGAAAATGAATTTGGATTTAGAGGAATTTCTAATAATAAAAAAGAAGCAGAAGACATATTTGGGCAAGAAGTTTTATATGAAAGAACTAAAATGGAAGATATATTAATATTTAATAAGGGGAAAAAGTAATGACAGCGATAAAAAAATTATTAAGATTGGATTTGAAATTTTTAAAACAGTATTATAAGATATACATACCTGTATTTATAATTACGTTATTTGTTCTTGGTAATACCACATTTAATATGGGATTTTTAATGCTAGTTTTCTACTATGGACTTGAAACTGATGAGAGCCATAAAAAAGTTAACAACTTACTACAAACTCTTCCAATAAACAATAAGGAATATGTTTCTTATAAATATATTTCTTCATTTATGCAATTGATTTTTATAATAATAATGTTTTTAATTGCTACTATTGTAATACTATTATCAGAAAAGATTTCTAACTCAAATTCAGATATGTTTTTAATATCTTGGATAAGTAATCATATTGTAAAAGAAAATGGTATAGAAGCAAATTATTTTGTCAGGTTTCTAGTAGAATTATTTATGGCAGTAACTACTATTAGTATCATGATTCCTACAAAATATAATAAAATAAAAGGGAAAAGAGTATTAACTTGGATAGTATTAATATTTGCTAATAGTATGGTTGGTAGCTATTTAACCAAAGATTATACATGGGTATTATATGATTTTATTAGCAAATTTAATGAAATATTTATAGTTGTATTAGGAATTGTTTTAAGTTATTTCTTTATTAAATTATCATTTAATAAAACTTTACAATTACATAGTAAATCTGAAATTGTATAAATAAAAATATATAAATATTAAAAGGGATATAACAAAATAAAATAATAGTTATATCTCTTTTTTTATGGAAAAATGATACATCGTTGGTCACATGAGGTGTAGAGATCAACCAGTGGTTTGAGGAAAGGGGATATTTATGTTCATAAAAATAAATTTAACAACCTATTATAGTCACAAACATAAAATATAACATAAGTCAAAATTAGTTGTATTGGGGGGGAGAGTATGAACTTGTATGAAGAAGCTTCTTCCATAGTCAAAAACCTTTCTTTAGAGGAAAAGTGTAAATTTTGTTGTGGAGTAAATTTCTGGCATTCATTTGGAATAGATGGAATGAACATCCCATCAATTATTTTATGTGATGGACCTCATGGTCTTAGAAAAGAGGATCCAGATAGCCTTATGTTTATCAGTCCTAAAGTTATAAAATCAACGTGCTTTCCAACGGCTACAGCTTTAGCTTCCACATTTGACGAAGAATTAATAAATCGTATGGGAAAGGCACTAGGCGAGGAGTGTAGAAGAGAAGATGTGGCAGTACTTTTAAGCCCAGGAATTAATATAAAAAGAGTACCTATTTGTGGTAGAAATTTTGAATATTTTAGTGAAGATCCTTATTTAAGTGGGAAGATGTCAGCAGCACTTATAAGAGGAATACAAAGCAAAGGTGTAGCAGCTTGTTTAAAACATTTTGCAGGAAACAATCAGGAAAAATATCGTATGACTATTAATTCAATTATTGATGAAAGGGCTCTTAGGGAAATATATTTGAAAGGATTTGAAATAGCTATAAAAGAGGCTCACCCTTGGTCTGTGATGATGGCATATAATAGACTAAATGGACAGTATTGTTGTGAAAATGAATATTTAATGCAAGATATACTTAGAAATGAATGGAGTTATAAAGGATGTATTATTAGTGACTGGGGAGGTGTTAATGATATTATTTCTAGTATAAATAATGGATTAAATTTAGAAATGCCAGGATATAAAGATGATTACTATAGGGTTTTACAAAAGGCTGTAGAAAATAATCAATTAGATAAAAAAATATTAAATGAGTCTGTTACAAAAGTAATTGAACTAATTTTAAAATATAAAGAAGGTAAAAAAATACCATATAAATGTAATTTTAAAGAACATATTGATTTGGCACAGAAAATAGCCGAAAGTAGTGCGGTATTACTTAAAAATGATGATAACATTCTCCCAGGAAATAATTTACAAAAGATTGGAATAATAGGAAGACTTGCAAAAGAGCCTGTATACCAAGGCTTGGGTAGCTCACATGTTAACCCTAATACTATAGACAGCGCGTATGATGTATTTGTAGATAATAGTTGTAATATAAATTATGCAGATGGATATTCTTTAGAAAATGATGAAATTGATGAAGTTTTGCTAAAAGAATCTATAGGAGTGGCAAAAAATATGGATATAGTATATTTATTTATAGGCCTTCCTAAATATTATGAGGCAGAAGGATATGATCGCAAAAACTTAAAATTGCCAAAGTCTCATGATAATTTAGTTTATGAAATTAGCAAAGTTAATAAAAACATAGTAGTAATATTACAAGGTGGTTCTGTTATGGAAATGCCATGGAGTAATATACCTAAAGCTATATTACTAACTCATTTAAGCGGTTGTAGAGGAGGAAATGCAACAGTAAATTTACTATTAGGAAATAAAAATCCATCAGGCAAGTTAAGTGAAACTTATGCAAATACCTTAGAAGATTATCCATCAATGAAATTTTATCATGGAGATAATAATTATGTTGAATATAGAGAAAGTATATTTGTTGGTTATAGATATTTTGATAGTGCAGATATTAATGTAAAGTATCCTTTTGGTTTTGGGCTTTCTTATACAACTTTTGAATATAGCAATATGAAAATAAAATATAATAATGATAATAATATGGAAGTATCCATAACTGTTACCAACATAGGTAATATGGAAGGAAAAGAAGTAGTTCAACTTTATATTTCTTGTTTATATTCAAAATTATTTAGAGCAAAACAAGAATTAAAAGGATTTAATAAAATAAATTTAAAACCTAAGGAAAGTAAAGAAGTAACTTTTATTTTAGATGAAGACTGTTTTGCTTATTATAATATTCAAAGTCATCAATATGAAGTTGAAGAAGGACGATATGGTATAAGTATTGGTTCGTCATGTAGACATATTAAATTTTCTACAGTGGTAAATAAAAGAGGAAATAGTGTAAAAACTATTGATTATAAAGCAAAATCTCCATCTTATTATGAAATATATAAAAACAAACTAAATCCAACAGAGTCAGAATTTGAAAATATATATAATAAGGAGCTACCAATTATCGCGAATCAAATTTATCCATTTACTACAAATTCTACAATAAATGATATTAAAAATACTTATGGTGGTGATTTAATTATATCTGCCATAAATAAAAAGGCATATAAGTTTGTAAGTGGAGATAAAGCAATGGAAATTACAGTAAAAGAATCGTTAAATGATCAACCTTTTAGGCTAATGGCTATGGTAACTAGAGGAGCAATAAACCGTAAATCAATACAAGGATTTGTAGATTTGCTAAATAAACATTATATTAAAGGATCTTTACAAATTTTAAGAAATAGGAAATAATTTTAAAAGAATAGAAGTGATTTTTATTGGATAAATTATAATTAAAATATCATCAAGGAGAATCACATTATGGATAACAATAAAAATAGAATGAAAGACAGACCAAAATCAAATCCAGAACTTAGAAAAATGTATTCTGAACATGGAGCAGACATTGGAATAGAAAATGGACAAAAAATAGGTGCTAGAGATTGTGGCACAAATAAAACTAAAACTGAAAAACTTTATCATAAAGCTAAGAAAAGAGATTAACACATTAAAAATCGTATCAATTTAATTTTGATACGATTTTTATATGCCAAAATTTAATTATACAATTAAAAATAAAGGAGATGAAAAGAGAGAAGACTACAGATTTATTAGTAAGTAGTTTTAGAACCCTTGTGTTGAAAATAAATTATAGCAAAAACATAATTATAGCTTTTTTCTTACATCAGAAAATTTATCAAATTATTATGCCAACTCCAATGCTTACATAATACTAAAATAGATTGAAGTGGCAAAAGTATTTGAAATAATCGTTTCCAACTCTTTATCAGACTTATTAAAAACTGATAGTGAGATAAAAAGTTTATAATAAAATATACAATTCATGTAATCTGTCAATTTTTAATTGACAGATTTTTAATTTGTGAACGTAGTAAATACATTTTATAAAAACTGGATATTAACAATTGTAATATTTTCAAATACTGTTACATATTATCAATTAGTTTTTACTATAAGAAATGGGGGTGGAGAATATGTCAATAGTGCATAAGGGGGAAAAAGAGCTAGTAAGTAAGGGCATTGATGGAATTATTAAGTATGTAAGCTAGATAGAGAGAAGAGCTTGTTAAAATTAGCTGATTTGTCAGAAAAATTAGTAGGAGACTTATATGAACCAAGCAGTTTTAAGCAGTTAGAGATTTAATCAAATAAAAGGATGGAAAATGGATGCAATATATTAATAGAATTCTAGAGGAGATTGAGACAAACGTTATTAAAACTACTGCATTGAATCTAGGATATGAAGCAATATTTTGTGGAATAAAAATAGCAAGACGAAAAAGAGTTTAACATCAATGTAATGTGCCGTGGTTAATTTTAATGTACCTAGCAAGCTTATGTAAGGATGTTGGGCTCTAAATACAGTCATAATTTAAATTTATCTTATGAAGTTTTAGATAATATAACCACTCAAAGAAAAAAGTTGTGAATTTATTTTTATATGTATACAGGTGGAGATCCTTTAATGAGAAAGAAAGATTCGATTAGCATAGAAAGATTTGAGGAGGTAGAAATTACCTTTATATAAGTGTAAAAGGTGAAAAAGTGTAAAGCAAAATCAACAGATTTAATATGAACAGAGGATTTGGAATAAGTATAAAAATTATTCTGTAAAATGGGTAGAAAAGGCAAAGGAACTTTGGGTAAAAAATGAACATTTCAAGTCAAATTATGATAATTATAAGGTGAAGTCTTAGTAAATATATCTTATTTAATCACTTTTAATATGAAGGAATCATATAAAAGTATATGAGGAAAGAATTTTATTGTCTATTTTTAAAACTTAGACCATAAATAAATCATTCATTGTATAGAAATACAATTATGAGGAGGAATTTGAGTGAGCATTGATTTAAATGAAAAAGTAAGTGGAAAATACTGGATAAGAAAAATTATTAAAGAGAATAATGGATCTGTCTTAAATGAAAGAATAATTAATAGAGATACAAGAATTGAATCTATGGAGTGGCTATCACCTCTAGAAAATGAGAACTTTAGAGAGTATATGTTAAATTCACCTTCTCTACTAGAGAAGCTAAACAATAATGGATTTACATTAAAAAAAGAAGATTTGAGTTTCTGGCCACAAAGAGAACCTGTTTGGGATGGAATTGGTTTGGCAACTATGAAAGATTCACAGGAAAAGATGATAATTTTAGTAGAAAATAAAAGTAGTATTAAAGAATTAAGAAGTAAGTTAGCATCTACAAATGAGAATAATAAAAGATTAATATTAGATTCAATGAAAGAAACTTATGACGAGCTTGGAATAAAAGGTGATTTTAATAAATGGTTTGATACTTATTACCAAATAGCTAATAGGTTTACTTTTATGCACCAACTTATGAAAAAGGGATATAAGGTTAAATTAGTTTTTCTAAATATTGTTGATGATCATATGTACAAAAACATATCAAAGACTCAATGGGTAGAAGAATATTGTAAAATGTTAAATGAATTTATGGGAGACCGATTTGTGCCAAGAGATGTAGTGATTATTGATTTAAATGTGCATGAAGAAAAATAAAAGATTAAAAAACGTATTGTTAATTCAATACGTTTTTTACATTAATAGAGGAAATTATCATTAACATGATGAAATAAATATATAATAATGAGCAAAAAGGAAGTGTTATTATGAAAAAACAAGAAATTCAAATAAAATTGGCTTATGACGAAATTGATTCAATAAAAGAGCTATTTACAGAATATAGAAATATGTTAGTAGAAACATATAAGGACGTGGAAGGGGTATGTTCTTGTTTTGTAAGCTTTCAAGAGGAGCTAGATACTTTAAAGGATAAATATGCATTACCAAAGGGAAGATTGTACATTGCAAAGTATGATGGGAAAATTGCCGGGTGTGTTGGACTTAGACCATTAGATAATTATTGTTGTGAAGTGAAAAGATTATATGTAAGAAATGAGTTTCGAAGCTTAGATATAGGAAAATTACTTATGGAATACATAATTAAGGCTGGGAAAGAATTAGATTATGACTTAATAGTATTAGATACATTCTCGTATTTGGAAAGAGCTGTAGATTTATATTATAAACTAGGCTTTAGGGAAATAAAGGAATATTATAATAGTCCCATAAAAGATGTAATTTATTTAGGCCTAGATTTAAATAATAAAGCTAAATAAAAGAATGACATGACTTTTTCATATATATTTTGTAAAAAACATGTAAAAATCTAACTTTATTGCGTAAAAACGTTGACTAAAACATGTTTTGCGAATATGCTAAGCAAGTACTTTGTATACAGAACTAATATGGGAGGTCATTGTAATGAAGGGCAAAATTAAAAAAGTAGCACAATCAGAGGTGCTTACCAGGCATATTACTTATTACTGTAACGGTAATTTCTGTTGTAATTGCTAATAGTAATGCAAAGGAATTATATGATAAAATTTTTCACCATATTAATTTGATTGGTGATTTTAATCTACATGCTATTATAAATGATTTTCTAATGGCAATATTCTTTTTATATGTTGGATTAGAAATAAAAAAGGAAATGTTAGAGGGGTCATTATCAAGCTTTAAAAAAGCTTCTTTCCCAGTTATTGCGTCACTTGGAGGAGTAATTGTTCCAGCAATAATTTTTATGATGATAAACAGAAATACTCACTACTTACCAGGCGTCGGTGTAGCTATATCAACAGATATAGCATTTGTAATTGGAATTTTTATGCTTTTTAAATCTAAACTTAATTCAAATTTAAAGATATTTTTATTATCTTTAGCAGTTGTAGATGATTTAATTTCTATTTTAGCAATAGTATTTTTATATTCTGCAAAAATTAATATGACAGCAGTAATGATTTCGGTTGTTATATTATTAATACTAATGACGCTAAACAAAGTATTTAAAGTAGATAATTTATATGTATACTTATTTGTAGGTTTATTATTATGGTATTTTGTTTATAGTAGTGGAATACATGCCACAATTAGCGGAGTATTGCTTGCAGCTACTATACCATCTAGAAAAACAGATGGAGAGGAATCTACTGCAGTTAAGTTAGAGCATAAATTAGGTAAATTAAGTAATTTAATTATATTACCTTTATTTGCTTTTGCTAATACATCTATAGTACTAAATTTAAATATAAATGTAACAGATGCTTCAAATTTAGTAATGGGAATAATATGTGGTTTAGTTATTGGCAAACCACTTGGTGTTGTATCATTTAGCTATATAGCGACTAAACTGCATATTGCAGAAAAAGATTCATGGATATCAATAACAGAAGTTGCACTACTTACAGGTATTGGTTTTACAATGTCAATATTTGTATCAGAACTAGCTTTTGCATATGACGAGAATGTTATTAACTTAGCGAAAATATCAATATTGACTGCTTCTATGATTTCCATAATGTTAATACATATGGCCTTAACATTGAAGCATAGTCCAGTAGGATTAATGCACTAGAAATATAAAAGAGTTATCTCAACATGATTATAATTGTTGGAATAACTCTTCTTTGATTACTATAAATTAATAAGCTTAACTTTGCCTCTAGAAACTTCTATTTTTCCTTCCTTTTCAAATTTTTTAAGTATTCGACTAATGACTTCTCTAGATGATCCTAATTCATTGGCAATATTTTCATGAGTAATATAAAGTAGGCAGGAATCTGTATATCTACTTTGTTCCAATAAGTAATTTGTAATTCTTTCATCTAAGCTGAAGAAGGTAGCTTGTTCGAGGATATACATTACTTCTGATAATTTATCTTGAGTTAGATTTAAGATATAGTTCATAACTTCAAAGTTTGATGAAGATAATTTTTTTATTAAAGAACTATCGATTATTATAGCCTCAGAATTACTTTGAGATTCTAAATTCACATCATAAGTTAAGTTTGTAAAAGCACAAGATGCTGATAACATACAAACGTCTCTATCATATAATTTAAATAGTGTTATTTGTCTTCCACTAGGTGCAGAGATAAATACTCTAAAGTTACCAGATATGGTAACTAATAGACCTGTACAAGAAGAATTTTTGGAGTGAACAATTTCACCTTTTTCATATTTTACGACAGAACTTTTTAAAATTAATTCACTCTTTTCTTCTTCACTTAATTTTTTAAAAAAAGGAAGTGTTTCTTCAAAAATATATTCTTTATTAAACATTTTTCCTCCAATAATTTATTTTTATAATTTATTTTAAGCAAAAACTTTGTCTAGAGTTATTTAATCATATTATACACTTTTATTCGGTGATAAAGTTACAAAAAAACATTACCAAAATTGATAATGCCTCATAGATGTATTATCTTCAGCGCCTTTTACAAGCTCCATAGCCTTTTGATTTTGCTTGAGATTCTTTTATTCTTATAGCACCTTCCATATTATGTTCTTTTGATGTTTTAGGATAAATATTAGATGTAGAAGATCCTCCATTAACATAAGCATATTTCGAAGAAGATGAACTATATACTGAGTTAACTTTAAAATTTGAAAAAGTCTCCTTTGTAGCAGCCTCTATAACGCTTACATGTTCAGTATTGAAAGTGTTTAGACTAGGAGCAATAGACATAGTAAAAGCTATCATAATAGATAAAATTAATGATTTAAATATTTTTTTATGATTTCATAGCAAATTATACCATTATATATCTTAATTTATCAACATATGAATGAAGAATATAATAGTAAGGATTAAAAAAAATATAAATATGCATAATTATAAGGTAAAATAAAAATAGATATAATTAGTGGAGGACAAAATGATAAATAAAGAACAGTTTTTTAATATGTATAAAATAGATGAGGAAGAGCTTAAAAAAGAAAATATAAGTTGGGAAGATTTAAAAGAAATACATGATGATTTTATTGATTCTAAAAAAAGTTACGAAACACAGGCTGATTTAATTGCTAATATACTTAGAGCGCAGCCCAAGGTTCACTCAGTAAAAACTAGGGTAAAAAATGTAAGCCATTTAATAGAAAAAGTTATTAGAAAAACGCCTGAGAGAAGAGCTAAATATGGGCAAGAATTTAATTTTACAGCAGAAAATTACAAAGATGAAATAACAGATTTGCTTGGAATAAGAGTAATACATATATTTAAAGAAGACTGGGAAGAAATAAATAATTTTATAACTAATATGTGGGATGTAATGGAGATAGTAGCAAATGTAAGAGAAGGAGATGACACTAGAAAATTTGATGAACAGGGAATAGCTGTTTGCTCAAGACCGTCAGGATACAGATCAGTTCATTACTTAATAGAATCTTATCCAACTAATAAAAAACTTATTACTGAAGTTCAAGTTAGAACTATATTTGAAGAAGGTTATGGAGAAATAGACCATCAACTTAGATATTCTCATGAAGATATTCCAGAACTTTTAGGACAAAATTTAATGTTACTAAATAGAATAGCGGGAAGTTCTGACGAAATGGCATCCTTAATAAATAGACTAAGTCAAAGTATACAAGAAGTAGAAAACAAATTCAAAGAAAAAATAAATGAAAAAGACAAGAAAATAGAAGGCATTAAAGAAAAGATTTATGATAAAGAGTCCATTTCTGATATTGATAAGAAAAATTTAATTGATGAAATTGATGATATATTAAAAATACAATAAGACATCGAGGGAGGTCTTATTTTTTTGAATAAAGTTGATTTTTACTTTTTAAATATTAATCTTTTTACATGGTTATACTAATGGTAATTTAAAATGATAAAATATTTATTACATAATAATGGAGGTATGACATATGTCAAAAAAAACAAGATTAATTACATTGTTTTTCTGCTTAACAACAATGCTTATGTTTACAGCTTGTAGAAAAAGTGAAAGTAATAAAAGTACTAATTCTAGTACTAGTAGTATAACTGTGTCAGGTTCAACATCCGTGGGACCTCTTATGGAAAAAGAAGCAGAAAAATTTCAAGAAGCTAATTCGGGAATGAAAGTTGAAATAAATCAATTAGGTTCTTCGGCAGGAATAAAAGATGCAATAAATGGAACGGTTCAAATCGGTATGTCATCTCGTGACTTGAAAGATCAAGAAAAAGCAGAAGGTCTTACAGAAGTTGAGATTGCTTACGATGGAATAGCTATAATCACAAATAAAGCTAACAATGTAAAATCCCTTACAATGTCACAAGTAAAAGATATTTATACTGGCAAAATTAAAAATTGGAAAGAATTAGGTGGAAAAGATAGTGAGATAGTTGTTGTTTCAAGAGAAGATGGTTCTGGAACTAGAGATGCTTTTCAAGAAATAGTAGGATATACATCAGAAGAACTTACTAAAAACGCACAAATAGGTGATGGATCAGGAAATATAAAATCAACAGTAGCTGGTAATGAAAATGCTATTGGATTTATATCTTTTGAATATGTAGACGATAAAATAAATGCTATAAACATCGATAAAATAGTACCAAAGGCAGAAAATGTAAAAAATAAATCTTATAAAATATCAAGACCATTTTTATTAATATATAAAGAAGAAAATTTAAAAGATAATGGAAATAAATTAATAGATTTTATCTTAAGTGAAGAAGGACAAAAAATTGTAGAAGAAAATGGATTAATAAGAATAAAATAATATGCTCAATAAATCCTCCTTTATTAATCTAAGGAGGATTTTATACATCTAAGGAGAAACTTATGAACGAAAATATTAATCGAGTGAAAAATAATTCAAATAAAAATAAATATTTAATAGAGAGTATTACATCAAAGATATTTTTACTAAGTGCATTTATTTCTGTAATAAGTTTATTACTTATAATAGGATTTGTTTTCTATAAAGGTTCCATACCATTTATATCTAAAGGATATTCTTTTATTGATTTTTTACTAGGAACTGAATGGGTACCATCTGCAGATAAATTTGGTATATTACCTATGATATTAGCCTCAGTATATGCAACCTTAGGTTCTTTAATTATTGGTGTTCCTGTAGGTATTTTAACTGCAACATTTATCGTAGAAGTTGCCCCAAAATCCTTGAGTAAAATAATTTTACCAGCTGTAGAGTTATTGGCAGGAATTCCATCAGTATTATATGGAATATTTGGTTTAGCATTTCTAGTTCCTAAAATACAAAAAATATTTAATTTACCAAAAGGTCAAAGCTTACTAGCGGTAATTATTGTTTTAGCAGTAATGATGTTGCCAACTATAATTACTGTGTCAGAAACAGCAATAAGGGCTGTACCTAAATCATATAAAGAAGCATCTTTGGCGCTTGGAGCATCAAAAACACAAACTACTTTTAATATAGTTCTTCCAGCAGCAAAATCAGGAATTTTAGCAGCTGTAGTACTTGGAGTAGGGCGCGCCATTGGTGAAACTATGGCAGTTATACTAGTAGCAGGAAATTCACCAGCAATTCCAAGTTCATTAATGGATAGCGTAAGACCTCTTACTACAAATATTGTTTTAGAAATGGGATACGCCTTTGGAACACATCAAGAAATGTTGTTTGCAACAGGAATTGTGTTATTTATATTTATTATTATACTTAACCTAATACTAAGTATGATTTCTAATAAGGAGGAAGAATAATATGAATAAAACTAAAGATAACATATTGAATGCTTTAGTATATTTGTGTGCAATATTTACAATAAGTGTTCTTATATTAATAGTAGGTTTCATATTTTTAAATGGTATAAAATTGATTAGTCCATCCTTTATATTTGGAAATTATTCATCTAATGGTGGAGGAATTAAGCCAATGATTATAACTACATTATATGTAGTATTATTATCAATATTAATAGCAACTCCTATTGGCATATTATCAGCAGTATATCTGCAAGAATATGCAAAACAAGGAAAGATAGTTAAAATAATTAGATTTGCTACAGAAAGTTTATCAGGAATACCATCCATAGTTTATGGATTATTTGGAGGCATATTTTTTGTAGTAGCTCTTAATTATTCTTATTCAATATTATCAGGGTCACTTACCGTGGCTATTATAATTCTTCCTATTATAATTAGGACTACAGAAGAATCTTTAAAAACTGTACCTGGCAGTTATAGAGAAGCGTCTTTAGGATTAGGTGCAACAAAGTTTCAAACTCTATATAAAATTATTATTCCAAGTTCAATACCAGGTATTTTGTCTGGCGTAATTTTAGCCATGGGTAGAGTTATTGGTGAATCTGCGGCTATATTGCTTACGGCAGGGACTGTGGCACAAATGCCTTACTCATTATTTGATAGTGCAAGAACTTTAACAGTACAAGCATATTTAGTAACTAAGGAAAATGGAGATATAAATCAGGCTTGTGCAGTTGGAATAGTTTTAATAGTAATAATATTAGCTCTAAATTATACTGCTAAACTAATAAGCAAGAAATTTAATAAAGCTAATTACTAAAGAGAGGTGTTAAAATGTCGCAAAATATTAAAATAAGTGTAAGAAATTTAGAATTATTTTATGGTGATAATAAAGCTTTAAAAAATATAAATATAGATATAGAACCTAACGAAGTAACTGCTTTAATTGGTCCATCGGGATGTGGAAAATCCACATTTTTAAGAACTTTAAATAGAATGAACGACCTTATTGATAATGTAAAAATAACTGGAGAAATTAAGTTAGATGGAGTAGATATTTATAAAGATGACGATGTAATAGAGCTTAGGACAAAGGTGGGTATGGTATTTCAAAAACCAAATCCATTTCCAATGAGTATTTATGATAATGTAGCGTATGGTCCAAGGGTACAGGGTATAAAAGATAAAAAACAACTGGATAAAATTGTTGAAGAAAGTTTAAAAGGTGCGGCTATTTGGGATGAAGTTAAAGATAGACTTAAATCTTCAGCTCTTGGACTGTCTGGTGGTCAACAACAACGTATTTGCATAGCTAGAACTATTGCCCTTAAGCCTGAGGTTATACTTATGGATGAACCAACTTCAGCTCTAGACCCTATTTCCACATTAAAAATAGAAGAGCTTATAGAAGAAATGAAGGAAAAATTTACAGTGGTAATAGTAACGCACAATATGCAACAAGCAGCAAGAATTTCTGATAAAACAGCATTTTTTCTAAGTGGTGATTTAGTGGAGTTTGATAACACGAAAACAGTATTTACAAATCCTAAAGATCAAAGAACGGAAGACTATATTACAGGTAGATTTGGATAAAAATAAGGAGTGTTTAAATGAAAAAAAATGACAATAACTTAGGTTTAAGTATAAATTCTTTAAAAGAAATTTCCATAGAAATGATGGATAGGTGTGAAAATATTGTTGAAGAAGCTGTAAATGCAATGGTTGAAAAAAATATAGAAAAATCTAAAGAAATAATAGGTTTAGATGATGATATAGATAATTTAAGAGGATATATAAGAGAGCAAATTATTGAATTGATTGCACTTAGACAACCAATGGCGAAGGACTTAAGAACTATATATGCACTTAGTACTATGTCTACTGAACTTGAAAGAATTGGTGACTATGCTGTTAATATTGCTATGGAAACAATTAAAATAGGTGAAGACGAGTACGTTGAAGAGTTAATAGATATACCCAAAATGAAAAGGGTAAGTATGGATATGTTAAAAAGTGCAAAATTAGCCTTTATAAATAGTGATGTAAAACTAGCTCACAAAACTGCTTTACAAGATGATATAATAGATGATTTATATAATGAAGTATATATAGATTGTATATCTGCAATGAAAAGAGATGAAAGAAACATACCTCAAGCAGTAAGATTACTGCTAGTTGGTCGATTTTTAGAGAGAATAGGAGATCATGTAACAAATATTTGTGAAATGATAATATACTCTATTAAAGGCGAAATGCTTGAATTGGATTAAATTAAAAAATCTGTAAAGAAAATATCTTTACAGATTTTTTATTGCAATAAAACATCATTAAATAATGTTATTAATCAAAAATATTATAAAATATAGCGTTGGCTATAGATAATAGTATGGCAGCCCAAATTGAATTTAAGAATCCATTAAGTTCTGCACCTGGTACTATAGAGAAAGCTAAGTATAAAACTATACCATTAATAACTAATGAAAATAACCCTAAGGTTAAAATAGTTATAGGCAATGAGAAAAATTGTATAATAGGTTTTACTATCAAGTTAAGGCAACCAAAAATTATAGTAAGTATTATTAAAGCTGATAAAGAGCCTATATATACACTAGACATTAAATTTGAAATTATAAATAAAGATATTGCATTAATAACAATAAACAAAGATATTCTTCTCATATTAATTCTCCTTTTCGTTTAATTATTTGAATTCATTACTTCAAATAAAGTATATGTAACCTTATAATTATTATATAACAAATTTCAAATACTATTAAAAATCTTATAAATATTAAGAAATACTTAAGAAATTTATAATAAAATACCCACATGAAATATTTCATGTGGGTATTTTATTATAAATAATTCAAATGACCAATAATACCTTGCGTTAAATTGTATAAATGACTAAATCCATATTCATCTAATAAATGGGCTGCATAAATACTTCTTTTTCCAGAACGACAGTAAATAATAATTTTTTCGTCTTTATAAGGCAATAAGTGATCTATTTGTGAATCTAAATCACTTATAGGAATGTTTATAGCATTAGGAATGCGACTTGTATTATATTCTGCCTCTGTTCTAACATCAAGTAAGATAAGTTTTTCTTTATTATTTATCATATTATTTAGCTCTGATGAACTTATATCTTCGTATATCTCCATTGAAAAATCTCCTTTAAATATTATGAAATAAGAAAGATAGTCACATTTCTTTATTATTTCGCAATTTTATTAATATATTAATTGTATATATAAATCTATATACAAAATAATTACCCATTTATTATTACTTGCAACCTTCATGATATAAAAAATAAATAAAAAAATTTTAGTTTTATGTGACAATGTTACAGTCTAAAAAATCTTCTTCCTATATATTGTAAGTATAAGTTGCATTTATAAAAAGGAGGGTTTTTATAATGAGTAAGAAAGTAATCATAGTTGGTGGTGTAGCAGGTGGTGCATCTACAGCAGCTAGACTTAGAAGATTAGATGAAAATGCAAATATTATAATGTTTGAAAAAGGTGAATATATTTCTTTTGCAAACTGTGGACTTCCCTATTATATTGGGGGAACAATAAGTGAAAGAGATAAGCTAATAGTTACAAGTGTAGAATCTATGAGTGATAAGTTTAATATAGACATAAGAAATTTTAGTGAAGTTGTTAAAATAGATAAGGAAAATAAAATAGTAACAGTTAAAAATCACAAAACTAATGAAACTTATGTAGAAAATTATGATAACTTAGTTTTATCGCCAGGGGCGAGCCCTATTAAGCCTCCAATTTCAGGAATTAATGATTGTGATAATTTATTTATTTTGAGAAATATACCAGATACAGATAAAATCAAGAATTTTATAAATGAAAATAAACCAAAGCATGTAACTGTAGTTGGTGGAGGATTTATTGGTCTTGAAATGCTAGAAAACTTGCATGACTTAGGATTAGACCTTACATTAGTAGAGGCTAGTGAACAAGTTATGGCACCATTAGATATAGAAATGGCAAGCATAATTCATGAACATATTGTAGATAAAGGAATACAAGTTATTTTAAAAGATGGTGTAAATTCTTTTGAGAATAATGGCAAAAAGATAGTTTTAGCTAGTGGAAAAGAAATAAATACAGATATGATAATTCTATCTATAGGAGTGAAACCAGAAACAACTATTGCAAAAGAATGTGGACTCAAATTAAATCAACGTGGAGCTATAGTAGTTGATAAACATATGAAAACATCATATGATAATATTTATGCATTAGGTGATGCAGTGGAGATTATGGATTTTGTAAATAAAAAACCTACGATGATTCCTCTTGCATGGCCAGCAAATAGACAAGGTAGAATAGTTGCAGATAATATTTGTGGTAAAAAATCAGAGTACAAAGGTAGCATTGGTTCATCTGTAGCAAGAGTTTTTGATTATACTGTGGCTACAACGGGAAATAATGAAAAAACTTTGAAAAAATTAGGAATTGATTATGAAGTAATTCATATTCATCCATCATCAAGTGCATCATATTATCCTGGATCTTTTCCGATTTCATATAAAATGACCTTTGACCCTAAGGATGGAAAGATATTTGGAGCACAAGGTGTGGGAATAAATGGGGTAGAAAAAAGAATTGATATAATAGCTACTGCAATAAAAGGTAATCTTACTATATATGATTTGCAAGATGTAGAAGTATGTTATGCTCCACCATACAATTCAGCAAAAGATCCTGTAAACATGCTAGGATATTATGCTGAAAATATAATTGAAAATAATGTAAATGTTATTCAATGGTATGAAGTTGATAAATTAGACAATAATAATTCTATAATTTTAGATACAAGAGAAGAATTTGAATTAGCTACAGGAGTAATAGAAAATTCTATTAATATACCTTTAACAGTTTTAAGACATAGATTAAATGAAATACCTAAGAATAAAATGATTTATGTCACATGCCAAGTAGGACTTAGAGGATATATTGCTTGTAGAATATTATCTCAAAATGGTTTTGATTGTGTAAATATTGATGGTGGAATAAAAACTTATTTAGCTGTTAAAAAAGCAGAAAAAGCTTTAAATAATCAAAATATCAGTAAGAATAATGGGGAAAAAGAAATGAATAAAAATGATTTTAATAAGGAAAATGTGGATGCCCATGTTACTTTAGATGCTTGTGGACTTCAATGCCCTGGTCCAATAAGAAGAGTATTTGAAGAAATTAATAAAATGGAAGAAAATCAAATACTAGAAGTTAAGGCAAGTGATCCTGGTTTTACAAAAGATATTGACTCATGGTGTGATAAAACAGGAAACACTTTATTAAAATCTGAATTTGACAAAAATAAAAAAGCTTTTGTGGCTTATATACAAAAAGGAAGTAAGGATGTAAAAGTAAATCCTTCTTGCTCTTTAAGCAATAATGAAAAAGATGGAGCTACAATGGTAGTATTTAGCGGTGATTTAGATAAAGCAATTGCATCATTTATAATAGCAACAGGAGCTGCATCTATGGGAAAACCAGTAACTATGTTCTTCACGTTTTGGGGTCTTAATATCTTAAAAAGTAAAAATAAGCCATCTGTTTCAAAAGATACTATGGAGAAAATGTTTGATATGATGTTACCATCGAACACAGATAAACTACCTTTATCGCAAATGAATATGGGTGGTATGGGACCTAAAATGATAAAACAAATTATGAAAAAGCATAATGTGGATGATATTGATACATTAATAAAAAATGCGATGGATATGGGTGTAAAAGTTGTGGCTTGCTCCATGAGTATGGAACTTATGGGTATAAAAGCAGAAGAATTTATTGATGGTGTAGAAATAGGAGGAGTTGCATCTTATTTAGGAGCAACAGAAGAATCAAATCTAAACTTATTTATATAAATATAAAAAATGTGTATTTATGTAAAAAGTGGGTATATATATTAATAATAATATGGATATAAATTTGTTATTGTAATAAAATATAAATGACAAACAAAATATAGAAAAATATGGAGGATATTTTAATGGCACAAATACTTAATAACGATAATTTTAATACATCAATAGAAAAGGGAGTATGTGTAGTAGATTTTTTTGCAACTTGGTGTGGACCTTGCAAAATGTTAGCTCCTGTATTTGAAGAATTAAGTGGAGAAATGGATGAAGTTAACTTCTTTAAAGTTGATGTGGATCAAGCATTAGATGTTGCAAGAAAATATGCAATAACAACTGTTCCAACAATGATAATATTTAAAGATGGTGAAGCAGTGGATAAAATGGTAGGTTTCCTTCCAAAAGAACATATAAAAGCAAAGATAGAAGCTCAATTATAAAAATAAACAAATTTATTATAAATAAAATGGTGATATCTGATAAGATTCACCATTTTATTTTTTTGTCATATTGGATAAAAATTACAAAAAAACAATTGTTTTCCATAAATAATGTTTATTAAAATTAAATTAGGGAAGAGATTATAATTTTAAATAGAAAAAGTTACGAAAAAGTTACAAATTTGTATTTTTTTTACTGTCGAAATATAGACAAACTAATGTAAAAATGTAATAATAGTATTAATACCAAGTAAATATGTCTCATATATGTTACATATTGGAAGGGGGATAGAAATTACAATTTATAAAATTGTAAAATCGATTAAATATGAGTATAAATAAAAAATATGTAATGGCAGGTATGCTAGCTACAGCGCTAGTAGCGCCAATGACCGATGTAACGAACTCTCATGCAGATGATACAAGAACAATAACAGGAAGAGTAAACTTTAGAACTGGACCAAGCAAAGAGTATGATTCTATGGGTAAAATAGAAAAAGGAAAAACAGTTACTTACTTAGGCTCAAATGGTAGTTGGAGAAAAATAAAATATAACTCAAAAACAGGTTATGTTCACAAGGATTATATATCAGAGGGAACATCAACTTCAACAAGTGAGAAATATGTTAATACTTCAGCTGGATTAAATGTAAGAAAAGGGCCATCAACTAGCTATGCTAAGATAGCAACATTAACTAATGGAACTAAAGTTAAAGTAATAACTACAAGTGGTGATTGGTCAAAAATTTCTAGTGGAAGTATAACAGGATATGTTTCGAATCAATATTTAAGTAGTAAATCGTCGAGTTCAGGTAACACTTCAAATAATGATAGCAATGAAACATCAATTACTAAATATGTAGATGCAAGTGTTGGACTAAATGTAAGAAAGGGAGCAGGAACAAGCTACTCAGTAATTACTACATTAAGTCATGGAACAAAAGTAACTGTAAAATCAACAAGTAATGGATGGTCAAAAATTACTAGCGGAAGTATAACAGGATATGTTTCTAGTTCATATTTAAGTAGTAGTAAGCCAAGTACTGGTAATGATTCAAATAGTGAAACATCAACTACTAAATATGTAGACTCAAAGGCTGGATTAAATGTAAGAAAAGGAGCAGGAACAAACTACTCAGTAATCACTACATTAAATCATGGAACAAAAGTAACTGTTAAATCAACAAGTAATGGATGGTCGAAAATAACTAGTGGAAGTATAACAGGATATGTTTCTAGCACATATTTAACTAGTACGAAACCATCATCAGGGGGTTCTTCAAATTCAAATACTTCAACTAGCGCTTCAGCAAGTAAGATAATTTCTTATGCAAAAACATTATTAGGGAAGCCTTATGTATGGGGTGCTCAAGGACCTAGTGGATTTGACTGTTCAGGGTTTACATACTATGTATTTAAAAATGCTGCTGGAATAACATTACCTAGAACATCATCTTTACAAAGTAACTATGGAACTTATGTAAGTAGAAGTAATTTAAAACCAGGAGACTTAGTATTCTTTGACACTGTTGGTTCAAACAATGGTGGAGTTACTCACTGTGGTATCTACATAGGAAATGGACAATTAATTCATGCTGCATCAGGTCAAGGAAGAGTTGTTATAAATGATCTGAATAGTTCATACTATGTAAATGCTTATGTAAATGCAAGAAGAGTTTTATAATCATCGAAAAGAAAAAGTGCATATTGGAATTATTAAGTAAATCTTAATAATTCCTTTTTTTATTATTGAAAAAAATATAAGCTATTTATTCACTTAATAGAGGTGAGTTATGAAACGTGTAATAATAAAAGAAAGTGATATATGATAATTATTCATAAAAAATAAATGTCAAATAATAAAGAAGTTGACAGTGAATAAAAAATATTCTAATATATTACTTATAACAAAAATAAATATTTACTTACTTATCAAGAGTGGTAGAGGGACAGGCCCTATGATACCCGGCAACCGATATATATTTATATATAAAAAGGTGCTAAATCCTGCAGCGAAGGCTGAAAGATGAGGAATAACGTAGTTTATAAAAGCTTGAGATTATTCTCAAGCTTTTTTTAGTCTTAAGAATAAAAATTTAAACAGATAGTAAGTATTACATGGGGGAGGAAGAATAATTATGAGTAAGGAAAGACAAAAAGGTAGTGCATTGGCATTATTACCATTAGGTATATTTTTAATTTTATTTATTGGCAGCGGAGTCATTAGTGGAGATTTTTATAAAATGCCTACTTTAGTGGCGTTTATAATTTCAACGGCAGTAGCATTTTTATTTAATAGAAAAGCTGATTTTAACGAGAAGATGGAAGTATTTTGCAAAGGCGGAGGAAATAAAGATATTATTTTAATGCTTATAATATTCTTATTTGCAGGAGCTTTCAGTGGTGTATCAAAAGCCATGGGTGGAGCTGATTCAGTAGTAAATTTAGGTTTATCAGTAGTACCAGCCAACTTATTAGTTACAGGATTATTTGTTATAGGATGCTTTATATCTATATCAATGGGAACATCAGTAGGAACTATAGCGGCAATAGGTCCAATAGGTGTAGCAGTTGCTTCAAAAACTGGAATCCCAGTAGCCTTAGTTTTAGGTGCAGTAGTAGGTGGAGCAATGTTTGGTGATAACTTATCAATGATATCTGATACAACAATTGCTGCTACTAGAACACAAGGTTGTGAAATGAGAGATAAATTTAAAGTAAACTTTTTAATAGTACTGCCAGCAGCTATAATTACTATAATATTATTAACTGTAATGAGTAGAGGATATGTAAGTGTATCAAATGAAACATATAACTATGAGTTAGTAAAAGTTTTACCATATTTATTTGTACTTCTTGGTGCAGTCCTTGGAGCAAATGTATTTTTACTTCTTGGTGGAGGAGTAATATTTGCAGGAACTATAGGAATAATAACAGGGTCTCTAGATTTATTTGGAGTAATAACAGCGGTATCAGAAGGAATGGCGGGAATGTTTGAACTTTGCATGATATCTGTTGTAGTTGGTGGTATGGTTGAACTTATTAAGTTTAATGGAGGAATAGATTTTGTACTTGATTTTATACAAAGTAAAATTAAAAATAAGAAAGGCGCTGAATTTGGAATAGCAGCATTAGTCAGTATTGTAGACTTATGTACTGCAAATAATACTATAGCTATAGTAATGGCTGGACCAATTGCTAAAGATATAGCTGATGAATATGCAATAGATTCAAAAAAATCGGCTAGTATATTGGACATATTTTCATCAGTATGGCAAGGAATAATTCCTTATGGAGCACAACTATTAACTGCAGCAGGCTTGGCTGGAATATCACCATTTGCAATAATTGGGTACTTACACTATCCAATATTAATGTTTGTGTGTGGTATGGTTGCTATAGGACTAGGTCTTCCTAGAGTTAAAAGTAATAAAGGAAAATCAGAAAAAATAGCATAGCTAACTACCTAATATAGAGAAAGTTATCTAAAAATATTTTAGATAACTTTTTTTACATTGAAAATAGTTATACGTATTAGGTGTAGTTGTATTAGATGATTTAGGCAAATTAGATTTTTATTTTTTGGAAATTTGTGATTTTATTACAAAATGGTAAGTATAAAATTATGAAGCTAAGTCATACTTTATATGGTATACTAGAAAAAGACCTAAATATTAATTAGGTTTTTTTTATTCAAATAAAGAAAATATAAATGAGGTGAAAACATGGAATGGATAGAAATATTTAAAGCCGCCATATTGGGTATTATTGAAGGAATTACAGAATGGCTTCCAGTAAGTAGTACAGGCCATATGATATTAGTCGATGAATTTCTACAATTAGGCATGTCGCCAGCTTTCAAAGAAATGTTCTTTGTAGTGATACAGTTAGGTGCGATTATGGCTGTTGTAATTTTATATTGGAAAAAGATTTTTCCTTTTAACTTTGATAGAAAACCATTTATACAAAAAGACATAATTATTATGTGGATTAAAATAGTAATTGCTTGTGTTCCTGCAGCAGTAGTTGGTCTACTATGGGATGATCAAATAAATGCACTATTTTATAATTTCCAAACAGTAGCTACTATGCTTATTATATTCGGTATTTTATTTATAGTAGTTGAAAATCATAACAAGGGTAAAATACCTAAAGTTACAAATATGAATCAACTTACATATAAAATGGCTATAACTATAGGATTATTCCAATTAATAGCCGCAGTTTTCCCAGGAACATCTCGTTCAGGAGCAACAATAGTTGGAGCATTATTAATAGGCGTATCAAGAGAAATAGCAGCAGAATTCACATTCTTCTTAGCTATACCAGTAATGTTTGGTGCAAGTTTACTTAAGTTATTGAAATTTGGATTTGCATTTACAAGTTTTGAATTAATTGTACTAGGTGTGGGTACTGTAGTATCATTTGTAGTATCTGTATGGTCAATAAAATTCCTTATGGGATATATTAAAAAACATGACTTTAAAGTATTCGGATGGTATAGAATAATACTTGGTATTATTTTATTAGCATACTTCTTCTTTATGATGTAAAACAATTTAGAATTTTATATAAAGCTATGGTAAAAATAAAATACCATGGCTTTTTTAATATATAATAAAAATAATAATTGATAATGAAATAAGGGGGAATTATGAAAAGAATTTTAGTTGTAACACATTGCATTTTAAATAGGGCATCAAAAGTTGAAAGTTATAATATGGAAGAAATTAACGAAGAAAATGATTTAAGAAAAGAATTATTGAATGAAGTTTTTAAAAAGGATATAGAACTATTACAATTACCATGTCCAGAGTTTACAATGTATGGTTCAAAGCGTTGGGGACATGAAAAAAATCAATTTGATAATCCATTTTTTAAAAATCATTGTAATACTATATTAAAGCCTATAATAGAACAATTAATAGAGTATTATACAAATAAAGAAAAATTTGAAATAGTAGGTATTGTGGCTATAGATGGTAGCCCTAGTTGTGGATACAACTTTACTTGTAAAGGTAATTATGGAGGGGAACTTGGGGGATGTAGGTCATTGAATGAAAAAATAGAAAGCATAGCTCTAGAAAATGAATCAGGTGTATTTATAGAAGAATTAAAAAAACTATTGGATATTCATAATATAAAAATACCAATTAGAACTTTAAAAGATGAAATTATTCATTTAAAAAATTTATAATTAATAAGCAGTATTGTATTTTTATATATATGATAGCGATTCGTTTGAACTTCAATAAAACCATGATATAATTCAACTGGAATGTAATAAAAAGGGAGATGATATCATGAATAGTAGTAAGTCAAGAATGATAACTTTTTGTGGTTTAGCAATAGCAGTAAATATAGTACTGGGTATAGCTACAAGTGCACTTAAGTTGCCATTCTATTTGGATACACTAGGAACAGTTATAACTGCAGCACTTATGGGCCCGATGCCAGGGGTCATAGTAGGAGCATTAACAAATATAATAACAGGATTTATGTATAGTATAAAAGATATTCCATTCTTATTAGTCAATGTGGCAGTGGCACTTATAGTAGGATTTGTTGCAAAAAGATTTAAATTTACATATGTAACTGCGTTTATAACAGGATTAATTCTTAGTATAGTTTGTCCATTAATAGGAACTCCAATAGGGGTTGCGATTTACGGAGGTTTAACAGGAACAGCATCTGATGTAATTGTTATGTGGTTAAGAAGTAGTGGTAGCAGTATATTTGCAGCATCATTTATTGCAAAGGTGGGAAATAATTTAATAGATAAATTAGGGACATGCTTATTGGCAGTATTAGTAATTAGATATTTACCATATACAATTAAAAATTCTATGAAAGATTATGTAGGAATTAAATAATTAATAAAAAAAGATATTAGTCGTCTAAAAAATATTTTAGGCGATTTTTTTATGTATGATTCTAATTAAAAATTAAATTTAATTATATTTACTGTGCCTTGAGATCAAGTAAAATAAAACAATTATGTTGTGTGATAAAAAAATTATGATGGGTAGGATTATTTATATAGATTGACATAGTCTTTATTATATATTAGTATCGTACTTATAAAATAATATAGTTAATTTAATTTTAAAAAATTTATTTTGAAATTAGTTTAATTAAGAGTAAGGTCAAATATAAATACTAAGCGCCAGAACTTAACAATAACATGATTTTTTATTAGTAGTATTGGGGGTTAAGTTGACGAGGACAGAGTTAATCGATTTTTCGGCGGATGCTCTGCGGTGTGTTTACCATCGTTAAGGTTTTTTCAAATCATAGAAGTGATTCTGTGGACAAAGGAAAACTCAAGTAAGCTTTTTCATGACCTAACTCTAAAAATATATAAAATAATATTTTTAGGAGGACACATAATATGTGTGGAATAGTTGGATATTTAGGAAAAAGACAGGCAATAGGAGTTTTAATAGAAGGACTGTCAAAATTAGAGTACAGAGGGTATGACTCTGCAGGTGTTGCCGTAAATACTGGTGACAAATTAGAAATAAGAAAGTTTAAAGGTAGATTAGCAATACTTGCTGAGGATCTAGAAAAAAATCCTATTGATGGACATTTAGGAATAGGGCATACTAGATGGGCAACTCATGGAGAGCCATCAGATGTAAACTCACATCCTCATTACAATATGGATAGAACTATAGCTG
>NZ_JAHZMP010000039.1 GCF_020748465.1 Terrisporobacter mayombei | reverse complement strand
GGTTATGTAAAAACTAACACTGAATACACCATTACTTATCAGTAAGTATTCACCAGTTAAATTGATTGAATGAATATACAGGGAATAATAATTTCTATTTTATATTATTCCCTGTTTTAATTAACTCTATCAGGGATGGTTTATGTTTTTTAACACCAAACATACAACAGCTTTATGCTTCGTAACCTGTATGGCTTTTAGTTCATCGTCTATTGCGGACATTGTCATTTCGGGTACTCGCGTAATATATAAAAGCGATCAAAAAAGTGTCAACGTACGTCTGGAAAATAAAGGGAATAACCCGTTGCTTGTCCAGAGTTGGTTAGATACTGGCGATGACAACGCTGAGCCTGGCAGTATTACAGTCCCTTTTACTGCTACGCCGCCAGTATCGCGTATTGATGCCAAACGTGGGCAAACAATCAAATTAATGTACACAGCCAGCACCTCACTGCCTAAAGACAGAGAGAGCGTGTTCTGGTTTAACGTACTGGAAGTTCCACCAAAACCAGATGCAGAAAAGGTCGCGAATCAAAGCCTGCTGCAACTGGCATTTCGCACACGTATAAAACTTTTCTATCGCCCGGATGGATTGAAGGGAAATCCCTCTGAAGCCCCGTTAGCCCTGAAGTGGTTCTGGTCAGGTTCAGAAGGTAAGGCGTCATTACGA
>NZ_JAHZMP010000038.1 GCF_020748465.1 Terrisporobacter mayombei | reverse complement strand
GCGGCGCATAGTCGGCAACCGTGACCAGTCTTTGCCAGGGCGGCGGTTTTTGCAGGCAGCGACCGCAGGGAAGATGGGAGTGTGTGGCGGGTAATCCACATTGTGGGCATAACGTTTTATCTGTGCGGGTGGCGCGTGAACAGACCGAACAAATCCCCCAATGACCTAACGCCAGTGGCATTCGGCATAGCCAGCATAATCCCGGTACTGTTAGCATATGTTCATCCTTGTAAGTCAAAAGAGAACAATAGCGGATGAATAACATCTGGTGGCAGACCAAAGGTCAGGGGAATGTTCATCTTATGCTGCTGCACGGATGGGGACTGAATGCCGAAGTGTGGCGTTGCATTGACGAGGAACTTAGCTCGCATTTTACGCTGCACCTTGTTGACCTGCCCGGCTTCGGGCGTAGCCGGGGATTTGGTGCGCTGTCACTTGCTGATATGGCCGAAGCCGTGCTGCAACAGGCACCTGATAAAGCCATTTGGTTAGGCTGGAGTCTGGGCGGGCTGGTGGCAAGCCAGATTGCGTTAACCCATCCCGGGCGCGTTCAGGCGCTGGTCACCGTGGCGTCGTCACCTTGTTTTAGTGCTCGTGACGAGTGGCCGGGGATAAAACCGGACGTGCTGGCGGGATTTCAGCAGCAACTCAGTGATGATTTTCAGCGTACAGT
>NZ_JAHZMP010000037.1 GCF_020748465.1 Terrisporobacter mayombei | reverse complement strand
ACCAAAAACATTGACTAGTCCGATATACTTCTGAAGTACTGCTACTTATATACCTTGTCCAAGAACAATCCACATTGCACTTTACGTGGCTGAGTACGTCATTATGTCATTTTCTTCTCCGCCTAGATTAAATTGTTGCTTATATCCAAATCCATCAAATTCAGAACCTGCATATAGTATAGATTTAACTGCATCTTCATTCTGGTTTTCTTGACCACTACATTCTTCTGCTGGTAAATATGGACTCTTTCCATTACTACTTGGTGGTCTTAAATGGTTATTGTAGCAAAATGCAGTTTGCTCTCCATCTTCACCTTCTATTACGTATTTGTTATCTTTTGAGCTTGCTCCTACAAGACCTTTTATTACATAGTCAAAAGTTAAAGTCTTTGTAATATCATCAAATCTTAAATCATGATAAGGTCTGTCTGAACCATCTATTTCTTTTAGTAAACAAGTATTTTTTACTTTTGCTTTTTTATCATACCATAAGCTGATAAATGAGTCTTTTGAAGTAAAGACTTGGTTAATTTCTGATTGTTCATCTGACTTTACATTTTCTTCATCTTCCCAAAAGTTATATACTATTTTATTTATTTGAGATAAAGTCATATCAAGAATTTTATCAATATCTTGCTTTAGACTCATTTCTTCTATAACTATTTCTTCTTCTAATGATTTTTCTCCCTCTGGAGTCTGACCC
>NZ_JAHZMP010000036.1 GCF_020748465.1 Terrisporobacter mayombei | reverse complement strand
CCGCATCCGGCACTCTTTCAGCAACATGGTTAGCGGAGGCCAAGATGTTTGATTCACTGGCAAAAGCCGGAAAATATTTAGGTCAGGCGGCGAAGCTGATGATTGGGATGCCTGATTACGACAACTATGTCGAACATATGCGGGTTCACCATCCCGATCAAACGCCGATGACCTACGAAGAGTTTTTCCGTTAGCGGCAGGACGCGCGCTACGGTGGAAAAGGCGGCGCGCGCTGCTGCTAAATTTGTACGTCAGGCTTTAAACGATTCCACTTTTTTGAACGCTGCACGCAACGTATCTGGTGTCAGCGTGACTGGCAGGTAATGAATGGACTCCACCGGACGCAGGGTGTGGGCAATCACTTTGTCGATCTCCGCCTGATTATTGATATCCACTTCCAGCTCCGCCAGTGTAGTCGGCAGATGAAAACGCTGATACGCTCCAGTTAATTGCGCCAGCACATCATCCTGACCCAGCAAGGCGCTTTGCACCAGAATTCCGTAGGCGACTTTGGTGCCGTGGAGAAACTTCTCGGTTTGCGGCAGCACGGTCAGACCGTTATGCACGGCATGAGCTGCCGCCACACGCGTAAAACGATCGCCCAGACCACCAACCATCCCACCACCAGCAATAATAGCATCCACCACATCGCAAAATGATTGCGTTAACTGTTGATTTTGCTGATCGCTCAGCGCCTGTTCGCTACTGTTTAACAAGACGT
>NZ_JAHZMP010000035.1 GCF_020748465.1 Terrisporobacter mayombei | reverse complement strand
GTTTTCGCAAGCTCGTAAAAGCAGTACAGTGCACCGTAAGAAAATTACAAGTATACCCTGGCTTAAGTACCGGGTTAGTTAACTTAAGGAGAATGACATGGCGGTAACGCAAACAGCCCAGGCCTGTGACCTGGTCATTTTCGGCGCGAAAGGCGACCTTGCGCGTCGTAAATTGCTGCCTTCCCTGTATCAACTGGAAAAAGCCGGTCAGCTCAACCCGGACACCCGGATTATCGGCGTAGGGCGTGCTGACTGGGATAAAGCGGCGTATACCAAAGTTGTCCGCGAGGCGCTCGAAACTTTCATGAAAGAAACCATTGATGAAGGTTTATGGGACACCCTGAGTGCACGTCTGGATTTTTGTAATCTCGATGTCAATGACACTGCTGCATTCAACCGTCTCGGCGCGATGCTGGATCAAAAAAATCGTATCACCATTAACTACTTTGCCATGCCGCCCAGCACTTTTGGCGCAATTTGCAAAGGGCTTGGCGAGGCAAAACTGAATGCTAAACCGGCACGCGTAGTCATGGAGAAACCGCTGGGGACGTCGCTGGCGACCTCGCAGGAAATCAATGATCAGGTTGGCGAATACTTCGAGGAGTGCCAGGTTTACCGTATCGACCACTATCTTGGTAAAGAAACGGTGCTGAACCTGTTGGCGCTGCGTTTTGCTAACTCCCTGTTTGTGAATAACTGGGACAATCGCACCATTGATCATGTTGAGATTACCGTGGCAGAA
>NZ_JAHZMP010000034.1 GCF_020748465.1 Terrisporobacter mayombei | reverse complement strand
CTGCGGTTGGATCACCTCCTTACCTTAAAGAAGCGTACTTTGCAGTGCTCACACAGATTGTCTGATGAAAATGAGCAGTAAAACCTCTACAGGCTTGTAGCTCAGGTGGTTAGAGCGCACCCCTGATAAGGGTGAGGTCGGTGGTTCAAGTCCACTCAGGCCTACCAAATTTGCACGGCAAATTTGAAGAGGTTTTAACTACATGTTATGGGGCTATAGCTCAGCTGGGAGAGCGCCTGCTTTGCACGCAGGAGGTCTGCGGTTCGATCCCGCATAGCTCCACCATCTCTGTAGTGATTAAATAAAAAATACTTCAGAGTGTACCTGCAAAGGTTCACTGCGAAGTTTTGCTCTTTAAAAATCTGGATCAAGCTGAAAATTGAAACACTGAACAATGAAAGTTGTTCGTGAGTCTCTCAAATTTTCGCAACTCTGAAGTGAAACATCTTCGGGTTGTGAGGTTAAGCGACTAAGCGTACACGGTGGATGCCCTGGCAGTCAGAGGCGATGAAGGACGTGCTAATCTGCGATAAGCGTCGGTAAGGTGATATGAACCGTTATAACCGGCGATTTCCGAATGGGGAAACCCAGTGTGTTTCGACACACTATCATTAACTGAATCCATAGGTTAATGAGGCGAACCGGGGGAACTGAAACATCTAAGTACCCCGAGGAAAAGAAATCAACCGAGATTCCCCCAGTAGCGGCGAGCGAACGGGGAGGAGCCCAGAGCCTGAATCAGTGTGTGTGTTAGTGGAAGCGTCTG
>NZ_JAHZMP010000033.1 GCF_020748465.1 Terrisporobacter mayombei | reverse complement strand
ATCGCATACCATCGGCTGACGCGACCTCACCACCACCCCAGAGATTCGCTAGGGGAACTTCTCTTTGTGCTAAGAGCAAGTTTCAGCAACAACTCCTGAACAGATTCAAGGACAATGCGGGAGACACCATCATTTTCTGCTACCACGTCTGACAAATCCACTATGCCAGGAATAGCCAGCCGGGTACCTTTGTCTCTTATGGAAGCAATTAGTTTTTCAGCTTCAGGAAGGGGGAGCCGACTGATACGGTCAATTTTTTCGGCTGTCACCACATCACTAGGCTGAAGATCAGCGATAATGCGGAGAAGTTAAGGTCTGTCAGCCCTGGCACCCGATGCTTTTTCTCGATAAATACCGGCGATATAAAAACCACTGGCAATGGCCGTTTTTTCGATGTCAGCCTGGCGTGTCAGATCCTGCTCTGATGTACTGACTCTCTCATAGATGCGAGCAATTTTCATTTACTGTAGCCAAAATGAGTATAGGTAATTTGGCTATCGTAAAAAAGGTGGTTAAAAATTACAACCTGCAATGTAAATTGGCTAGTTAATTTTTGGCTATTTAAATTGACATCTTAACGGCGTTTACTGTTCCATTGCTCCCCAAACCCCGTTTCCCTGATTTTGGGGAGCAATTGAAGCTGCTGGTTACCAGCAGCCTGCAAAAAACACATAAGCTGGCCTGAAAGGAATACTTCACAATTAATATCATTGAGGACCGTGGTTTTATCCATACAATTCTGATACGACGCTTATCATGACTCATGAGTTACGAACACATTCACCTCTTTTTCTGCATCTTT
>NZ_JAHZMP010000032.1 GCF_020748465.1 Terrisporobacter mayombei | reverse complement strand
GTTCTCGTTCACATAAGTTCGCTACTACCTATGCAGTTCTCTTATGAACTTCTTACACTTTCATGTAAGCACAGACTATATCTTTTCCTTAGGCATTATCCGTTAAGGTCTACCCACTTCCACTACCATTAGATTGTATTTTACTTCCCTCTATAGGAATACTCGTTGAAGTTTCTACTATTCGGAGCTTACATGCTTAATGTCCGTTGTAACGTACTTAGGATTTAACCGTATACCATCTAACCAATTTTTTCTACTTTCGTAACTTTCACACTTAGGTTTATTTCATCCTTATGTTTTAGTTTGGTTAGCTTTAGGGGTTTTTAGCAATTCAAGTAGTATTGGATAGGTTCTATCCTATCTCTACATATAGGTTTCCCTATATGCTGACTATTTTAGCTACTAACTCATGACTAAAGTCACGAGTGTGCGTAGCTATTTTTTAATCAAAATCTTCGTCAGCCCTTTTTAAGGCTGATAGTACATTATTATTATATGATTCATTATTTAAGTTTTCAGTATCTAATAATACTCCAACAGTTTTTCTTACATATAAATCATCTTCTGTCTCATCTTCTTTATTCTTACTTTTACTATTTGATTTATCCTTTTCTGCTAAAGTCGGTACATTTTTAGACTCACTCTGTTTTGATTTAGCACTATCTATATTAGAATTATTCTTATTTACTTTATCAAACCCAAAATCAAAATTACATATAGCTAATATAAAAATTGTAAAAACTACCACAAAGCAAACCATCAATATCCTTTTTATTTTCACAAAATTCACTCCCTGATTTAGATAGGCATTACCTACCTCTACATATGC
>NZ_JAHZMP010000326.1 GCF_020748465.1 Terrisporobacter mayombei | reverse complement strand
TGTTGATTAAACTGTGTATAACTTATTTGTACTGACAAAAAACTGACATTATATAAAATATAAAGTTTAGAAATGTTGCAAATACTAGTTTTATTTTTTTGTATTAGTTAAGGTATAATTAAGAAAAATACAATCCTGTCAATAACATAAACGAAGAATATCGTTGAAATTTCAATATGTTTAGATAATATGAATTTAGTTACTACACTGTAATTTTACTGACATTTTTAAGTT
>NZ_JAHZMP010000325.1 GCF_020748465.1 Terrisporobacter mayombei | reverse complement strand
AAGGTACAAATAGGAGGACCCACAGGTGCTTTTGTTGTAATCGTTTATGAAATTGTAAAAACCTACGGAATTGATGGACTTATTATTGCAACAATAATGTCTGGAATAATACTAGTCATTATGGGAAGTTGCATATGCAGAATTTTACTTCACAAATGTTCATTGGCCTGATTTTGATGAAAAAGAGCTCCAAAAAGCTATTTTTACATATCAAAATCGAGATAGAAGATTTGGTGGAATAAAA
>NZ_JAHZMP010000324.1 GCF_020748465.1 Terrisporobacter mayombei | reverse complement strand
CGTACCGGTTCGATTCCGGTCTTCGGCACCAAATTAATATCGCGGAGTGGAGCAGTTGGCAGCTCGTCGGGCTCATAACCCGAAGGTCACAGGTTCGAGTCCTGTCTCCGCAACCATTTAAATATATGGCTCATTGGTCAAGCGGTCAAGACACCGCCCTTTCACGGCGGTAACAGGGGTTCGATTCCCCTATGAGTCACCATGCGGGTGTAGCTCAATGGTAGAGTTCCGGCCTTCCAAGCCGGCAA
>NZ_JAHZMP010000323.1 GCF_020748465.1 Terrisporobacter mayombei | reverse complement strand
CTTGACCAGTTATTAAAGTTGATATTTTTAAAAGTTATCTTCTTTATATGATATATTTTTTAAGAAGTTTATCTTCTTCTTGTATAATGTCATATCACTAAATGTTATGCAGTTTTCAAAGTACTAATTTTGAGTTTTCATAAAGAACCCTCAAAATTAAACAGTAGGTTAATTCTCCCTAGAAAGGAGGTGATCCAGCCGCACCTTCCGATACGGCTACCTTGTTACGACTTCACCCCAGTTATTGAT
>NZ_JAHZMP010000322.1 GCF_020748465.1 Terrisporobacter mayombei | reverse complement strand
CAGCCGGCTTGGAAGGCCGGAACTCTACCATTGAGCTACACCCGCATGGTGACTCATAGGGGAATCGAACCCCTGTTACCGCCGTGAAAGGGCGGTGTCTTGACCGCTTGACCAATGAGCCATATATATTTAAATGGTTGCGGAGACAGGACTCGAACCTGTGACCTTCGGGTTATGAGCCCGACGAGCTGCCAACTGCTCCACTCCGCGATATTAATTTGGTGCCGAAGACCGGAATCGAACCGGTACG
>NZ_JAHZMP010000321.1 GCF_020748465.1 Terrisporobacter mayombei | reverse complement strand
ATAGCAGGATTATTATTAGTTCCATTATTTATCCTTATAATATTTGGAGGAACACCTTTATATATAGGAGAAGCTATAATAATCTCAATTGCCTTAAATGAGTTTTATAAGGCATTTGAACAAAAGGCTATTAAGCCATATATGAATGAAGAAATAAAATTTGAGGAAGCAGTAGAAAAGGCACAAGTCCCTATTAAAAAATTCTTGCTAAATCAAACAAGAGAAGAGGATTTAAAACTATTTATAGAAAG
>NZ_JAHZMP010000320.1 GCF_020748465.1 Terrisporobacter mayombei | reverse complement strand
GGGTTTACGGCCTGTGGGATTCTCACCCACATCTCGCTACTCATGCCAACATTCTCACTTCTATACAGTCCACATCTCCTTACGGTAATGCTTCAATCCGTATAGAAAGCTCTCCTACCCATCATAATGATGCCGTAGCTTCGGTAGTACGTTTTAGCCCCGGAAATTTTCGGCGCAGGATCACTCGACCAGTGAGCTATTACGCACTCTTTAAATGAGTGGCTGCTTCTAAGCCAACATCCTGGTTGTCTG
>NZ_JAHZMP010000031.1 GCF_020748465.1 Terrisporobacter mayombei | reverse complement strand
CTCTTTGCGTCGTATTATACGGGAGTTCTGACACACAATAATTAAGCCATTGTCTGCCGTCTGAAATGGCATTATAGCGATGTTTATATCTTCTGTTGCAGGCATATAACTGACTTTCTTTTCACATGTATTGGTGTATATGACAACTCTGACTTTTTCTGCGGCCATTTTCAAACCTCTTTTAAACCAGAATATCCCGTGAGGGCATTCTTTGTGAAAAAGATGCCGGAAAAATTCCGGCACGGGGATTAAACCTGTTGTGGTTCTGAGTTATCCGGGGTGGTTACCGGTTCGCTGACATCCGGAACCTTTTCCGGGGCAGGCATGACCAGTGGACGTGTCAGGGCTGTAAGTCCTTCACCGGATAAACCCACCTCTTTCAGCAGGGAGTCGATGAGCGGAGCCTGTGTACGGTAAGCCAGAGCGGCGGTTACTGCCTGTTCAGCGAGATTTCCGCCACTTATGTCGGTTGTTGCTGTTTTACCGCGGGTAACACCGCCATTCAGACCATCCACCTGAATGATTTTAATACCGTCAATGGATTTCATTGGTTCTGTGGACTTCTCTATGACGGCAGGTAATGCATCCAGCAGGGCAAGACGGAAGCGGAGGCTGGTCTGCTCATCCGAAAGCACGTTAATGGCATCGTTCAGTGCGCGCTGTGCTTCTGCTTCTGCCAGACCTTTCTGACGGGTGGCCTCCGCCAGTTCAATAATTGCTGCTGCCTGGAGTTCGGCTGCTTCTTTTTCAGCCTGTGCGCGAACCGTGAGTTCAACCGCTTTCGTTTCAGCTTCCTGAGCAGCAGCAATCAGGGCAACCTGTTTGGTACGGTCGGCCTCCGCAGTCTG
>NZ_JAHZMP010000319.1 GCF_020748465.1 Terrisporobacter mayombei | reverse complement strand
GCACCTGCCTTACAAGCAGGGGGTCACAGGTTCGAGCCCTGTTGGTCCCACCATAAAAACACAAACGCGGCCTGGTAGTTCAGTTGGTTAGAATGCCAGCCTGTCACGCTGGAGGTCGAGGGTTCGAACCCCTTCCAGGTCGCCATAATACTTCTTTAAATAATACGCTGGTGTGGCTCAACGGTAGAGCAGCTGACTTGTAATCAGCAGGTTGTAGGTTCGATTCCTATCACCAGCTCCATAAATGCGGAGGAT
>NZ_JAHZMP010000318.1 GCF_020748465.1 Terrisporobacter mayombei | reverse complement strand
TCGTCAGCTAAGGTCCCTAAATGTACGTTAAGTGGTAAAGGATGTGGGATTGCACAGACAACCAGGATGTTGGCTTAGAAGCAGCCACTCATTTAAAGAGTGCGTAATAGCTCACTGGTCGAGTGATTCTGCGCCGAAAATTTCCGGGGCTAAAACGTACTACCGAAGCTACGGCATCATTTATGATGGGTAGGAGAGCTTTCTATACGGATTGAAGCATTACCGTAAGGAGATGTGGACTGTATAGAAGTGAAA
>NZ_JAHZMP010000317.1 GCF_020748465.1 Terrisporobacter mayombei | reverse complement strand
ACCGCTATCCACAGGTCATCCCCGAGCTTTTCAACGCTCGTGGGTTCGGTCCTCCACGAAATTTTACTTTCGCTTCAACCTGCCCATGGATAGGTCGCCCGGTTTCGGGTCTACGTCAACTAACTAAGCGCCCAGTTAAGACTCGCTTTCGCTGCGGCTCCACACCTTAAGTGCTTAACCTTGCTAGGTAACGTAACTCGTTGGCCCGTTCTACAAAAAGTACGCAGTCACACAAGTAATGTGCTCCTACAGCTT
>NZ_JAHZMP010000316.1 GCF_020748465.1 Terrisporobacter mayombei | reverse complement strand
CCTTGGCACTAGGAGCCGATGAAGGACGCGATAAGCTGCGATAAGCTTGGGGGAGTTGCACGTAAACTTTGATCCCAAGATTTCCGAATGAGGAAACTCACTTAGAGTAATGTCTAAGTATGGTATGATGAATACATAGTCATGCCAGGGGAACCCGGGGAACTGAAACATCTAAGTACCCGGAGGAAGAGAAAGAAATTCGATTCCGTAAGTAGCGGCGAGCGAACGCGGAACAGGCCAAACCAGTGAAGTTTT
>NZ_JAHZMP010000315.1 GCF_020748465.1 Terrisporobacter mayombei | reverse complement strand
TCGTCAGCTAAGGTCCCTAAATGTACGTTAAGTGGTAAAGGATGTGGGATTGCACAGACAACCAGGATGTTGGCTTAGAAGCAGCCACTCATTTAAAGAGTGCGTAATAGCTCACTGGTCGAGTGATCCTGCGCCGAAAATTTCCGGGGCTAAAACGTACTACCGAAGCTACGGCATCATTATGATGGGTAGGAGAGCTTTCTATACGGATTGAAGCATTACCGTAAGGAGATGTGGACTGTATAGAAGTGAGAATGTTGGCATGAGTAGCGAGATGTGGGTGAGAATCCCACAGGCCGTAAACCC
>NZ_JAHZMP010000314.1 GCF_020748465.1 Terrisporobacter mayombei | reverse complement strand
ACTGGGGTGAAGTCGTAACAAGGTAGCCGTATCGGAAGGTGCGGCTGGATCACCTCCTTTCTAGGGAGAATTAACCTACTGTTTAATTTTGAGGGTTCTTTATGAAAACTCAAAATAAGTGCTTTGATAAACGGGATAGACATGAACGAATGTGAATGGCTAGACGTTGACGATATGCGAAGCATTTTAGTACTTTGAAAACTGCATAACATTTAGTGATATGACATTATACAAGAAGAAGATAAACTTCTTAAAAAATATATCATATAAAGAAGATAACTTTTAAAAATATCAACTTTAATAACTGGTCAAG
>NZ_JAHZMP010000313.1 GCF_020748465.1 Terrisporobacter mayombei | reverse complement strand
CACCATCCTCCACCAAAAGAAGTATGCGGATGTGGCGGAATTGGCAGACGCACTAGACTTAGGATCTAGCGCCATTGGCGTGGGGGTTCGACTCCCTTCATCCGCACCACTTTTTAACTATACCTAAGATGCGGGAATAGTTCAGTGGTAGAGCGCAACCTTGCCAAGGTTGAAGTCGCGAGTTCGAATCTCGTTTCCCGCTCCAAAAAAATAAACAATATATGTGGGTGCATAGCTCAGCTGGATAGAGCAACGCCCTTCTAAGGCGTGTGTCCGGGGTTCGAATCCCTGTGCGCTCACCACTTATATATTGGGGATTAGCCAAGTCGGTAAGGCACA
>NZ_JAHZMP010000312.1 GCF_020748465.1 Terrisporobacter mayombei | reverse complement strand
ACTGGGGTGAAGTCGTAACAAGGTAGCCGTATCGGAAGGTGCGGCTGGATCACCTCCTTTCTAGGGAGAATTAACCTACTGTTTAATTTTGAGGGTTCTTTATGAAAACTCAAGATATGTTGAAAAAATCGACATGGGGGTGTAGCTCAGCTGGGAGAGCACTTGCCTTGCACGCAAGGGGTCAGGAGTTCGATCCTCCTCATCTCCACCATTAGTGCTTTTAATTAAGTGCTTTAGTACTTTGAAAACTGCATAACATTTAGTGATATGACATTATAAAAGAAGAAGATAAACTTCTTAAAAAATATATCATATAAAGAAGATAACTTTTAAAAATATCAACTTTAATA
>NZ_JAHZMP010000311.1 GCF_020748465.1 Terrisporobacter mayombei | reverse complement strand
CAGCTATAGTTCTATCCATATTGTAATGAGGATGTGAGTTTACATCTGATGGCTCTCCATGAGTTGCCCATCTAGTATGCCCTATTCCTAAATGTCCATCAATAGGATTTTTTTCTAGATCCTCAGCTAATATAGCTAATCTACCTTTGAACTTTCTTATTTCTAATTTGTCACCAGTATTTACGGCAACACCTGCAGAGTCATACCCTCTGTACTCTAATTTTGACAGGCCTTCTATTAAAACTCCTATTGCCTGTCTTTTTCCTAAATATCCAACTATTCCACACATATTATGTGTCCTCCTAAAAATATTATTTTATATATTTTTAGAGTTAGGTCATGAAAAAGCTTACTTGA
>NZ_JAHZMP010000310.1 GCF_020748465.1 Terrisporobacter mayombei | reverse complement strand
TATTAAAGTTGATATTTTTAAAAGTTATCTTCTTTATATGATATATTTTTTAAGAAGTTTATCTTCTTCTTTTATAATGTCATATCACTAAATGTTATGCAGTTTTCAAAGTACTAAAGCACTTAATAAATAAGTACTAATGGTGGAGATGAGGAGGATCGAACTCCTGACCCCTTGCGTGCAAGGCAAGTGCTCTCCCAGCTGAGCTACACCCCCATGTTGATTTTTCAACATATTTTGAGTTTTCATAAAGAACCCTCAAAATTAAACAGTAGGTTAATTCTCCCTAGAAAGGAGGTGATCCAGCCGCACCTTCCGATACGGCTACCTTGTTACGACTTCACCCCAGTTATTGATTTC
>NZ_JAHZMP010000030.1 GCF_020748465.1 Terrisporobacter mayombei | reverse complement strand
CACTTCCGCGAAACGTACAAAGAAATCAACCACTTTACGGTTGGTCCAGCTACCGTATTGCTGCACCAGATGCAGCGGCATTTCAAAGTGGGAGAGGGTGATCACCGGTTCGATGTTGTATTTCAGCAGTTCATCGAACATATCATCGTAGAACTTCAGCCCTTCTTCGTTTGGCTGAGCTTCATCGCCTTTTGGAAAAATGCGCGTCCAGGCAATGGATGTACGAAAACATTTGAAGCCCATTTCGGCAAATAGCTTGATGTCTTCCTTATAGTGACCATAAAAATCAACGGCTTCATGGTTTGGATAGTATTTTCCTGGCAAGACTTCTTTGGTGATTTCGCGCGGCACGCCGTGTGCGCCACCGGTCAGAACGTCACAAATGCTCGGCCCTTTTCCGCCTTTGTTCCAGCCGCCTTCGACCTGATGAGCGGCAACTGCGCCGCCCCATAAGAAATCTTTCGGTAAGGTGAGTTTTTTCACTATCATAGGCTCCAGATGAGTCAATTCTTACAGGAAATAGTACCATGCAGCCAAACGACATCACTTTTTTTCAACGTTTCCAGGATGACATTCTGGCTGGGCGTAAAACCATCACCATCCGCGACGAGTCTGAATCGCACTTCAAAACGGGTGATGTGCTTCGTGTCGGACGTTTTGAAGATGACGGTTATTTTTGCACGATTGAAGTCACCGCAACCTCAACCGTAACGCTGGATACGCTGACTGAAAAACATGCAGAGCAGGAAAATATGACCCTGACTGAACTGAAAAAAGTCATTGCTGACATCTATCCCGGCCAGACACAATTTTATGTGATTGAATTTAAATGTCTTTAAATTGAACTCGCGCCTGTTAGTTG
>NZ_JAHZMP010000309.1 GCF_020748465.1 Terrisporobacter mayombei | reverse complement strand
GTATATCGTTGGCGATATGTAATTTTTAATAAAGATTATGTGGTTATTATAGCAAAGAGGATACACCTGTTCCCATTCCGAACACAGAAGTTAAGCTCTTGAGCGGCGATGGTACTTGGGGGGCGACTCCCTGGGAGAGTAGCACGTAGCCACGTAAAATGCTGGTATGGCTCAATTGGTAGAGCAGCTGACTTGTAATCAGCAGGTTGTAGGTTCGAGTCCTATTACCAGCTCCATAGATGGCTCATTGGTCAAGCGGTCAAGACACCGCCCTTTCACGGCGGTAACAGGGGTTCGATTCCCCTATGAGTCACCATGCGGGTGTAGCTCAATGGTAGAGTTCCGGCCTTCCAAGCCGGCTGTGAG
>NZ_JAHZMP010000308.1 GCF_020748465.1 Terrisporobacter mayombei | reverse complement strand
ATCAATAACTGGGGTGAAGTCGTAACAAGGTAGCCGTATCGGAAGGTGCGGCTGGATCACCTCCTTTCTAGGGAGAATTAACCTACTGTTTAATTTTGAGGGTTCTTTATGAAAACTCAAAATTAGTGCTTTGAGAAACGGGATAGACATGAACGAATGTGAATGGCTAGACGGTGGCGATATGCGAAGCATTTTAGTACTTTGAAAACTGCATAACATTTAGTGATATGACATTATAAAAGAAGAAGATAAACTTCTTAAGAAATATATCATATAAAGAAGATAACTTTTAAAAATATCAACTTTAATAACTGGTCAAGTTATTAAGGGTGTAGGGCGAATGCCTTGGCACTAGGAGCCGATGAAGGACGCGATAAGCTGCGATAAGC
>NZ_JAHZMP010000307.1 GCF_020748465.1 Terrisporobacter mayombei | reverse complement strand
ATCAAAGTTTACGTGCAACTCCCCCAAGCTTATCGCAGCTTATCGCGTCCTTCATCGGCTCCTAGTGCCAAGGCATTCGCCCTACACCCTTAATAACTTGACCAGTTATTAAAGTTGATATTTTTAAGAAGTTTATCTTCTTCTTGTATAATGTCATATCACTAAATGTTATGCAGTTTTCAAAGTACTAAAGCACTTAATAAATAAGTACTAATGGTGGAGATGAGGAGGATTGAACTCCTGACCCCTTGCGTGCAAGGCAAGTGCTCTCCCAGCTGAGCTACACCCCCATGTTGATTTTTCAACATATCTTGAGTTTTCATAAAGAACCCTCAAAATTAAACAGTAGGTTAATTCTCCCTAGAAAGGAGGTGATCCAGCCGCACCTTCCGATACGGCTACCTTGTTACGACTTCACCCCAGT
>NZ_JAHZMP010000306.1 GCF_020748465.1 Terrisporobacter mayombei | reverse complement strand
GCCTGATGATGCTCGACGCCATCGGGATGCTGGAAAACGATCCGCAAACTGAAATCATTGCGCTTATCTCCAAACCGCCTGCGCCTGCGGTGGCCCGCAAAGTGCTGGAACGTGCGCGCGCCTGCCGCAAGCCGGTGGTCGTCTGCTTCCTCGATCGTGGCGAAACGCCAGTGGATGAGCAGGGGCTACAGTTTGCCCGCGGCACCAAAGAGGCAGCGCTAAAAGCGGTGATGCTCTCCGGCGTGAAACAGGAAAATCTCGACCTGCATACGCTTAACCAGCCGTTGATTGCGGATGTGCGTGCGCGTCTGCAACCGCAGCAGAAATACATTCGTGGCCTGTTCTGCGGCGGCACGCTGTGCGACGAAACCATGTTCGCGGTGATGGAAAAACATGGCGATGTCTACAGCAACATTCAGCCCGATCCGG
>NZ_JAHZMP010000305.1 GCF_020748465.1 Terrisporobacter mayombei | reverse complement strand
GTAACTGACATACTGGAACAGATTATCTTCGCTCTGGTTGATGATAATGTCGCGCCCCGAATCGGTATCGGTTAGCGTGACATTGAGAAAACGCCAGAGGAGAGGGCGGTCATGAGTATAAAAGATATTCCGCAGATTGTTTTTGTTAATATCCAGCAGCACAATCCCTTTTAGCTGCCCTGCGACATATACCGGCGTCAGCAAACTCATCACGTTCTGTTTAGTACGCTGATCCTGGTAAATGCTCGACAATACGGTACGCCCGGTAAATACCTTTTCAATATCTTTGCGATCGATGCCAATACTTCCTGACTGCAGGAAGGACCAGTTATTCATCGCAAAGTATTCAACATTAACCGACTCATAAAAATAGACATAGCGGTCATTGAGATCGAGATAATAGTGAAATTTCTCTTCGGCCATCCCAAG
>NZ_JAHZMP010000304.1 GCF_020748465.1 Terrisporobacter mayombei | reverse complement strand
ACCGAAAATGCTTACCGAAGCCAACCTCAACAGCCTGCGCTTATTGAATGAAATGGCACAGCAGCGTGGACAATCAATGGCGCAAATGGCGTTAAGCTGGTTGCTGAAAGATGATCGCGTGACGTCGGTATTGATTGGTGCCAGCCGCGCGGAGCAACTAGAGGAGAACGTGCAGGCGCTGAATAATCTGACATTTAGCACCAAGGAGCTGGCGCAGATTGATCAGCATATCGCCGATGGCGAGCTGAATCTGTGGCAGGCGTCTTCCGATAAATGACCTGTTAATAACGGGCGCGCGAACCGCGCCCGAATCAGATCAGTGATTATGACGAGTCAGTCGGTCAAGATAGCCCATCACAAATGCAGAAAGCACAAACGTCAGATGGATAATGACGTACCACATCAGTTTGTTATCCGGGACATTTTTCG
>NZ_JAHZMP010000303.1 GCF_020748465.1 Terrisporobacter mayombei | reverse complement strand
GGTTCAACAGCGTGAACTGGGCCTGCATATCGGTCGGGAATGCCGGATGCGGCGCGGTACGTACGTTAACAGCCTTCGGACGTTTGCCATGCATATCCAGGCTAATCCAGTCTTCGCCGACTTCGATGTCCGCTCCAGCGTCACGCAGTTTCGCCAGCACGTCGTCGCGAGTATCTGGCTGCGCGTTACGGCAGATAAATTTGCCGCGAGAAATCGCCGCCGCCACCAGGAAAGTACCGGTTTCGATACGATCCGGCAGAACGCGATAGACACCGCCGCCTAAACGTTCCACACCTTCGATGACGATACGATCGGTGCCCTGACCGCTAATTTTCGCACCCAGCGTAATCAGGAAGTTCGCGGTATCGTCGATTTCCGGTTCACGCGCTGCGTTTTCAATAATCGTGGTGCCTTCCGCCAGGGTTGCAGC
>NZ_JAHZMP010000302.1 GCF_020748465.1 Terrisporobacter mayombei | reverse complement strand
TGCACTCCTGACTCCTTTTGACCAACAACAAGCACTGGATAAAGCGAGTCTGCGTCGCTTGGTTCAGTTCAATATTCAGCAGGGCATCGACGGTTTATACGTGGGTGGTTCGACCGGCGAGGCCTTTGTACAAAGCCTTTCCGAGCGTGAACAGGTACTGGAAATCGTCGCCGAAGAGGCGAAAGGTAAGATTAAACTCATCGCCCACGTCGGTTGCGTCAGCACCGCCGAAAGCCAACAACTTGCGGCATCGGCTAAACGTTATGGCTTCGATGCCGTCTCCGCCGTCACGCCGTTCTACTATCCTTTCAGCTTTGAAGAACACTGCGATCACTATCGGGCAATTATTGATTCGGCGGATGGTTTGCCGATGGTGGTGTACAACATTCCAGCCCTGAGTGGGGTAAAACTGACCCTGGATCAGATCAAC
>NZ_JAHZMP010000301.1 GCF_020748465.1 Terrisporobacter mayombei | reverse complement strand
CCATGCTCTGTCGTCATGTTATAAATTGCCTGAAGAAACCGATCCAGCTTAAGCAATGTTGATAAATAACAGGATACTTTATTTCCGAATAATTCCCTGAACGGCTGTGCATCATTAAAAAGTCTGTCACAGGGATTAGGATGGGACCCCAGCATATGAATGAAAATCACTTTTGGAGAAGACGAATTAACAGCTTCCCTGACATACTGAAGCATATCTTCATCATCAATGCGACGGGAAGAAGAGCTCCCTTCCTTAAGAAAATATTTCTTATCCGCATTGGCGGCGATGACAGAAATCAGCGTATCATGTCGCCCTAAAGAGCCCTGATTTGATATCCACCACGTCTCATATCCGGCTTTTCTGGCAAGCGTAACAATATTATTACCCGGATTGCCTGTTTCAGTGTAATCAAGAGTCAGTGTTCTGC
>NZ_JAHZMP010000300.1 GCF_020748465.1 Terrisporobacter mayombei | reverse complement strand
CGTACCGGAGAATCCTCCAGATCGCGTTTCACAATTCCAATAATCGGCACGCTCACCACCGCACGCGTGGCTTGCAGATTTGCCACACCTTCAATGCGAATGGCAACCGCGCCCGCCTGTTCTGCCGCTAATGCCATGGCGGCGACGATTTCGGGTTTATCGAGCGGGCTGTCCGGACCCGGCTGGCAGGAGACAATCAGGCCACCGTTAGCAGCGATTTTTTGATCCAGTTGTGCAAGTAACGACATACATCTTCCCTTAGCGAAAGGCCCGGTACATAGACCGGGCAACAGGATTAACTTTTGGTTTTGACTAAATCGTTTTTGGCGCTGCCAAACGGCACGGCACCGCTGAATGGTTTACCGTCGATAGCGTCATGAGTACGCAACGCTTCCGGGCGCAACCAACGCTGAACGCGAGAAGGCATATCC